>NZ_JAINZZ010000002.1 GCF_019890725.1 Actinacidiphila acidipaludis | reverse complement strand
ACCAGGGCCAGCGCCGCCTCGGGACCCGGGCAGGTCACCTCCAGGGACGACGACCGGCCCGGCTCGGTGAGCGAGCCGTGCGCCAGGAACGCGCCGCGCCACGCGGCCTCCGCGTCACAGGTGGCCCCGGACACGACCTGCGGCGGCAGGCCGCGGATCGGCCGGCCGCGCCCGTCGACCAGGCCGGTCTGCCGGGCGAGCTGGTCGCCGCCGGCCACCACCCGCACCACGTACCGGCTGCCGCGGCGCAGCCCGCCGGGAGCCATCACCACCAGGTCGGAGGCGTGCCCGAAGATCTCCAGGATGTCCTTGCGCAGCCGCCGCGCCGCGATCCCGGTGTCCAGCTCCGCCTCGATGACGATCCGCCCGCTGACCAGGTGGAGTCCGCCCGCGAAGCGCAGGATCGACGAGACCTCCGCCTTGCGGCAGCAGGTCCGGGTGACGGGAAGCCGGGAGATCTCGTCCTTCACCGCTGCCGTCATCGCCATGGGCCGATCCTTCCACGCATACGAAAAATCCGGTCATACGCGGCGGCCAACAGCTCCGGGTCGTGCCGCGGCCCGTCAGGGGCGGCAACCGGGGCCAGTTCGACCGTGCCCCCCAGTCGCTCGGCAGCCTCGGCGAGACTGTCGCGGTCGGGGGCGGCGGCTTCGTCGGCCAGAACCACGTCGATGGTGAGTTTAGGGGCGTGTCGCCCCAAAACCTCCAAGTGACGCTGCGGAGAAAATCCTTCGGTCTCTCCGGGCTGCGGCGCGAGGTTGAGGGTGAGCACCCGCCGGGCCCGGGTGGTCATGAGCGCCTCGGCCAGTTCCGGCACCAGCAGATGCGGGATCACCGAGGAGAACCAGGAGCCCGGCCCGAGCACCACCCAGTCGGCGTCCATCACGGCCTGCACCGCCTCGGGCACCGCCGGCGGGTCGGCGGGCACCAGCTGGACCTCCTGCACCTCACCGGGCGTCAGCGCGACGGTGGCCTGCCCGCGGACCGTCGAGATCTCCTCCGGCCGGTCCGGGTCGTGGCCGCGCACCACGGCGTGCAGGTCCAGCGGCACCGCGGACATCGGCAGCACCCGGCCGTGCGCGCCGAGCAGCCGCCCGACCCACTCCAGCGCCGCCACCTCGTCGTTGAGCTGCTCCCACAGCGCGACGATCAGCAGGTTGCCGACGGCGTGGCCGTGCAGGTCCCCACCGCTGACGAAGCGGTGCTGGACGACCTTGGCCCAGGTCCTGCCCCACTCGTCGTCCCCGCACAGCGCGGCGAGGGCCTTTCTGAGGTCGCCGGGGGGCAGCACGCCCATCTCCGTGCGCAGCCGTCCGCTGGAACCGCCGTCGTCGGCGACCGTGACCACCGCGGTCAGGTCGCCGGTGATGCGGCGCAGCGCGGACAGCGAGGCGGACAGCCCGTGGCCGCCGCCGAGGGCGACCACCTTCGGCGGCACCCCGGAGCGCCGGCCGCCCGCCGTCGTGCGGCTGGAACGACGCAGCCGCCGACCCGTCTTGATCACTCGCGCCCCATGTCCCTGTGCACCGTCACCGTCTCCACTCCGTCCGCCGCCAGTCGCGCCGCGAGCCGTTCCGACATCGCCACGCTGCGGTGCTTGCCGCCCGTGCAGCCCACCGCGATGGTCACGTACCTCTTGCCCTCGCGCCGGTAGCCCGCCGCGATGATGTGCAGCAGCTCGGCGTACCGGTCGAGGAACTCCTTGGCGCCGGGCTGGTTGAACACATACGTGGCCACCTCGTCGTTGAGCCCGGTGAAGGGCCGCAGCTCCGGCACCCAGTGCGGGTTCGGCAGGAAGCGGCAGTCCACCACCAGGTCGGCGTCGACGGGCAGCCCGTACTTGAATCCGAACGACATGACGGTGGCCCGGAGTTCCGGCTCCTCCTCACCGGCGAACTGCGCGTCGAGCTTGGCCCGCAGTTCGTGCACGTTGAGGCTGGAGGTGTCGATCACCAGGTCGGCGTCGCCGCGCAGTTCCCGCAGCAGGTCGCGCTCGGCGGCGATGCCGTCGACGATCCGGCCGGAGCCCTGCAGCGGGTGCGGGCGGCGGACCGACTCGAACCGGCGGACCAGCGCGTCGTCCGACGCCTCCAGGAAGATCACCCGCCGCTTGACGTTGCGGGTGGCGAGGTCCGCGAGCGACTCGCGCAGGTTGTCGAAGAACTGGCGGCCGCGGACGTCCACCACGACGGCGATCCGCGCCACGTTCCCCTGCGAGCGGGCCCCCAGATCGACCATGGTCGGGATGAGCGCGGGCGGCAGGTTGTCGACCACGAACCAGCCGAGGTCCTCCAGGCACTTGGCCGCGGTGCTGCGGCCGGCCCCCGACATCCCGGAGATGATCACGAGTTCGGGGATCGGCGCCAGCGGTTCGCCCGGCCCGGTGCCGGTGGGATGGCTCGCGCCGGTCCGATGGGTGGTTTCGTGTCCGTGTTCCATGTCCGCCGTGTCCTGCTCGCTCATGTGCCGTTCCCCCGATGGTCGGACGGGACCGCGGTGCGCGGCGCCCCGTCACTGTCCTCGATGATCTCGCCGTTCGCGGTCTCGACGGCGGGTTCGCTCCCGGCGCCCGGTGCGCTGCCCGTGTCGGCGGGCGCCGGGTCCGGTGCCGGTGCCGCGGCCGGTGCCGAGGCGGGCGCCGGGCCCGCCGCGGGTGCCGCCGGGCCGTCGGCGGGCGCCGGCGCCGCGGCGGGCTCGTCCTCGATGATCTCGCCCGTGGCGGTGTTCACCGCCGGTGCGGCCGGGGCCGCGGACGCCAGCGCCGCGGCGACCGTCTCCGCGGTACGGCGGCCGACCCCCGGCACCTGGCAGATCTCGTCGATGGTCGCCGCCCGCAGCCGCTTCAGGGAACCGAAGTGCTTCAGCAGCGCCTGCCGGCGCGTCTCGCCGAGGCCGGGCACGGAGTCCAGCGCGCCCGCCTTCATCGACTTGGAGCGCTTGCTCCGCTGGTAGGTGATGGCGAAGCGGTGGGCCTCGTCACGCACGCGCTGCAGCAGGTACAGGCCCTCGCTGCTGCGCGGCAGGATCACCGGGTCGTCCTCGCCGGGCAGCCAGACCTCCTCCAGCCGCTTGGCCAGGCCGCACACGGCGACGTCGTCTATGCCCAGCTCCTCCAGGGCCTTGCACGCCGCGGCCACCTGCGGCTGCCCGCCGTCGACCACCACCAGCTGCGGCGGGTAGGCGAACTTGCGCGGCCGCCCGGTGTCGGGGTCGATCGGGCCGCCCGCCACGCCGTTCCCCGCCTCCGGGCCGTCCGCGGAGTCCACGGCCGGGAGCACCACGGGCACGTCGCCGTTCGGGGCCGCCGAGGAGCCGTCGGGCAGCTCCTCCTCCCACTCGCCGGTGCGCTGCTTCTCCTGCAGATAGCGGCGGAAGCGGCGGGAGATGACCTCGTGCATCGAGCGCACGTCGTCCTGCCCGGCGAAGGACTTGATCTGGAACCGGCGGTACTCGCTCTTGCGGGCCAGGCCGTCCTCGAAGACCACCATGGACGCCACGACGTCGTCGCCCTGCAGATGGCTGATGTCGTAGCACTCGATGCGCAGCGGCGCGGTGTCCAGGTCGAGGGCGGTGGCGATCTCCTCCAGCGCCCGCGAACGGGTCGTCAGGTCCGAGGCGCGCTTGGTCTTGTGCAGGGCCAGCGCCTGCTGGGCGTTGCGCTGAACGGTGGCCATCAGGTCCTTCTTGTCACCGCGTTGCGGCACGCGCAGGCTCACCTGCGAGCCGCGCCGCTGCGACAGCCACTGGACGAGCGGTTCCACGGGCTCGGGGAGCGCGGGCACCAGCACCTCCTTGGGCACGCCGCCGCTGCCGCCGGACTGCTCGGCGTCGCCGGACTCGTCACCGTAGAGCTGCTGCAGGGCGTGCTCGACGAGATCGGCGGTGTCGACCGCCTCGACCTTGTCGGTTACCCAGCCGCGCTGGCCGCGCACCCGGCCGCCGCGGACGTGGAAGATCTGCACGGCGGCCTCGAGTTCGTCCTCGGCGACCGCGATGAGGTCGGCGTCGGTGGCGTCCGCGAGCACTACCGCGTTCTTCTCCATGGCGCGGCGCAGCGCCTCCAGGTCGTCCCGCAGCCGGGCCGCCTGCTCGTACTCCATCGCCGCGGCCGCGTCCTTCATCCGCTGTTCCAGGCGGCGCAGATAGGTGCCGGCGTGACCGGCCATGAAGTCGCTGAACTCCTCGGCGAGTTCACGGTGGTCCTCGGCGCTGATCCGGCCGACGCAGGGCGCCGAGCACTTGCCGATGTACCCCAGCAGACAGGGGCGGCCGATCTGCGCGGAGCGCTTGAACACCCCGGCGGAGCAGGTGCGGACGGGGAAGACCCGCAACAGCAGGTCGACGGTCTCGCGGATGGCCCAGGCGTGGGCGTACGGCCCGAAGTAGCGCACACCCTTGCGCTTGGGGCCGCGCATCACCTGGACCCGGGGGAACTCCTCGTTCATCGTCACCGCCAGCGACGGATAGCTCTTGTCGTCGCGGTACTTGACGTTGAACCGGGGGTCGTACTCCTTGATCCAGGAGTACTCGAGCTGCAGCGCCTCTACCTCGGTGGACACGACGGTCCACTCCACGGACGCCGCGGTGGTGACCATGGTGGCGGTGCGGTGGTGCAGGTTGGTGATGTCCTGGAAGTAGGAGGACAGCCGCGCGCGCAGGCTCTTCGCCTTGCCCACGTAGATCACGCGGCGGTGCTCGTCCCGGAACTTGTAGACCCCGGGAGAGTCGGGAATCTGGCCCGGCTTCGGTCGGTAGCTGCTGGGGTCTGCCATGCCTCCCACCCTACTGGCGGGGCGTGACAATCCTGCCTCCGGCGCGGGACGCGGGCGGAGCGCCCCGGGCGGGCCGGGCCGGGCCGCGACGAGCCCGCTCAGACGCCGCCCAGAGGCCGCTCGAACGCTGCCCAGACGCCGCCGAGAGGCCGCTCGGACGCCGGCGCGGGCCGTCCGCGGGCCGTCGGGGCTCAGGACGCGGCGGGGCCCGTGGTGAGCTTGCCGCCGGACTCGGTGACGGGCACGGAGGGCAGCGGCCGGGTCGCCGGGCCCTGGACCACCGCCCCGGTCTCGGCGTTGAACTTGCTGCCGTGGCACGGGCACGAGGCCGTGGTGCCGTCCACGGTGTCCAGCACGCAGCCCTGGTGCGTGCAGACCGCGCTGAACGCCTTGAAGGTGCCCTGGGACGGCTGGGAGACCAGCACCTTGTCGTCCCGGTACAGCTTGGCGCCGCCCACCGGCACGGCCGTCGCGGAACCGAGGTCGGCGGCGGCGGTCGGGCCCGCGGACGAGCCGTGCTTGCCGCCGCAGGCGGTCAGGCCGGCGCCTGCGGCTCCGGCCAGTGCCGCCCCGCACAGGACGGTACGGCGGCGGGCGGAAGGTTCGGTGGACATGGACGCTCCAGGGTGGGGCGGGCCGCGCGGGCGCCGGCCCGCAGCCGCCGCCGACAGCCGGCCCGCGACGATCGTGCGGATCGACTGTACGGCTTCCGCCTGTCCGCGGGCTCTGAGCGGGGCCCGCGCCGGAGGTCACCCCCCGGCGCGGGCCCCTGCCCGGAAAACGGCAGGGAAAACGGCACGGAAAACGGCACGGGTCCCGCCCGGAACCGCACTCAGGCCCGGCCGGCCGCCCGCTTCCGGGGCGCCGCCTTCTTCGCGGTGGTCCCGGTCCCGGCCTTGCCCGCCGTCCTGGCCGCGGTCTTCGCCGCGCCACCGCTGGTGGCCCGCTTCCTGGGCGCGGGCACCGCCGCGTCGCTGACCGCGTCGGGGCTGAGGATGTCCCGCAGGAACTTCCCGGTGTGGCTCGCCGGGATGCCCGCGATCTGCTCCGGGGTGCCCTCGGCGACCACCAGGCCGCCCCCGTTGCCGCCCTCCGGGCCCATGTCGATGACCCAGTCGGCGGTCTTGATGACGTCGAGGTTGTGCTCGATGACGATCACCGAGTTGCCCTTGTCCACCAGGCCGGACAGCACCTTGATGAGCTTGCTGATGTCCTCGAAGTGCAGACCGGTGGTCGGCTCGTCGAGCACGTACACCGTGCGGCCGGTCGACCGCTTCTGCAGCTCGGAGGAGAGCTTGACGCGCTGCGCCTCGCCGCCGGACAGCGTCGGCGCGGACTGGCCGAGCCGGACGTAGCCCAGGCCCACCTCGTTGAGGGTCCGCAGATGGCGGGCGATGGTGGGCACCGCCTCGAAGAAGTCCAGCGCCTCCTCGATCGGCATGTCCAGCACCTCGGCGATGGACTTGCCCTTGTAGTGCACCTCCAGCGTCTCCCGGTTGTACCGGGCGCCGTGGCACACCTCGCACGGGACGTAGACGTCCGGCAGGAAGTTCATCTCGATCTTGATGGTGCCGTCGCCGGAGCAGTTCTCGCAGCGGCCGCCCTTGACGTTGAAGGAGAAGCGCCCGGGCAGGTACCCGCGGACCTTGGCCTCCATGGTCTCCGCGAACAGCTTGCGGATGTTGTCGAAGACACCGGTGTACGTCGCCGGGTTGGACCGCGGGGTGCGGCCGATCGGCGACTGGTCGACGTGCACGACCTTGTCGACGAGGTCGTCCCCGTCCACCCGGGTGTGGCGGCCCGGGACGCTCCTGGCGCCGTTCAGCTCGCGCGCCAGGTGGGTGTAGAGGATGTCGTTGACCAGCGTGGACTTGCCGGATCCCGAGACGCCGGTGACGGCCGTGAGCACCCCGAGCGGGAACGACACGTCGATGTCCTGCAGGTTGTGCTCGCGGGCGCCGTGCACGGTCAGCCGCCGCTTGCGGTCCACCGGACGCCGGATCTCCGGCGTGGGGATGGACCGCTTTCCCGCCAGGTACTGGCCGGTGAGCGACTCGTCGTTGGCCAGCAGCTCCTTGAGGGAGCCGGAGTGCACGACCTTGCCGCCGTGCTCGCCGGCGCCCGGGCCGATGTCGACGACCCAGTCGGCGGTCTTGATGGTGTCCTCGTCGTGCTCGACGACGATCAGCGTGTTGCCGAGGTCGCGCAGCCGCACCAGCGTCTCGATCAGCCGGTGGTTGTCGCGCTGGTGCAGGCCGATGGACGGCTCGTCCAGCACGTACAGCACACCGACCAGACCGGAGCCGATCTGGGTGGCCAGCCGGATGCGCTGGGCCTCACCGCCGGACAGGGTGCCCGCTGCGCGGTTCAGCGAGAGGTAGTCCAGGCCGACGTCGACCAGGAAGCGCAGCCGCTCGTTGACCTCCTTCAGCACCCGCTCGGCGATCTTCCGGTCACGGGCGTCCAGCTTCATCGCGCCCAGGAAGTCCGCGCAGTCGCTGATCGACATCGCGGAGACGTCGGCGATGGACCGGTCCTGGACCGTGACGGCCAGCACCACGGGCTTCAGCCGCGCGCCGTGGCACGTCGGGCAGGGCACCTCGCGCATGTACCCCTCGAAGCGCTCCCGGCTGGAGTCGCTCTCGGAGTCCTGGTGGCGGCGCTTGACGAACGGGATCGCGCCCTCGAAGTGCGCGTTGTAGACCCGCTCGCGGCCGTAGCGGTTCTTGTAGGCGACTCGGACCTCGGACTTGTGCCCGTAGAGCAGCGCCTTCTTCGCCCGGGCCGGCAGTCCGGCGAACGGGATGTCGGTGCGGAAGCCGAGCTCGGAGGCCAGTCCGTCGACGAGCCGGTCGAAGTAGCCCTTGGACATGCCGCCGGTCCAGGGCGCGATGGCGCCCTCCGCCAGCGACTTCTCCTCGTCCGGGACGACCAGCTCGGGGTCGACCTCCATCCGGGAGCCGATGCCGGTGCACTCGGGGCAGGCGCCGAACGGCGAGTTGAAGGAGAAGGAGCGGGGCTCCAGCTCCTCGAAGGACAGGTCGTCGTACGGGCAGTACAGGTGCTCGGAGAACATCCGCTCGCGCTGCGGGTCGTCCTCGGGCAGGTCGACGAAGTCCAGGATGACCATGCCGCCGGACAGGCCGAGCGCGGTCTCCACCGAGTCGGTGAGCCGGCGCTTGGCGGAGTCCTTCACGGTGAGGCGGTCGACGACCACCTCGATCGTGTGCTTCTCCTGCTTCTTCAGCTTCGGCGGATCGGTGAGCTGGATTGTGGCGCCGTCCACCCGGGCACGGCTGTAGCCCTTGGTCTGCAGGTCGCCGAAGAGGTCGACGAACTCGCCCTTGCGCTCGCGCACCAGCGGCGACAGCACCTGGAAGCGGCTGCCCTCCTCCAGCTCCAGCACCTTGTCCACGATGGCCTGCGGCGACTGCCGGGAGATGGGCCGCCCGCACTGGGGGCAGTGCGGCTTGCCGATCCGGGCGAAGAGCAGCCGGAGGTAGTCGTAGACCTCGGTGATGGTGCCGACGGTGGACCGGGGGTTGCGCGAGGTGGACTTCTGGTCGATCGAGACGGCCGGCGACAGGCCCTCGATGAAGTCCACGTCGGGCTTGTCCATCTGGCCCAGGAACTGCCGGGCGTAAGAGGAGAGCGACTCCACGTAGCGGCGCTGGCCCTCGGCGAAGATCGTGTCGAACGCCAGAGAGGACTTGCCGGAACCGGACAGCCCGGTGAACACGATGAGCGAGTCCCGGGGCAGGTCGAGCGACACGTTCTTCAGGTTGTGCTCGCGAGCGCCACGGACGGTGAGTCGATCGGCCACGCCAGTGCGCACCTTTCATAGAGAGCGGGGTGGGTCTGTCACAGGAGCCCGACGGGTCGGGCAGCACCCCCCAGAAAGCGTAAACGGGGTGCCCTCGGCATTTCTTCCTGTTCGGGTAGCCGGTCGCCGTCCCGGGCCGCGCGGACCCGTCTTCGGCGGCACCACCGAGCGTATAGCACGCGCATTCGATTTACGGAGTCCTGTCGCCAGGTTCACCCGATCGTGTGCGCGCGCTAGCGTCGAGGTGCGGCGCGCCAGCATCCTCACCAGGGACGCCGGGCAGACAGCCCGTGTCGCCGTCCAGAACGCACCCCGGGAGGTCCCGTGACCGTTCAACGACCCGACCCCGAGCGCGACACCGCCGCCGTGGCGGACGCCACCGCGGAACTGCTGGAAGCCGTCGCGGCCCTGCCCGACGACGCCCTCGCCGAGCCCTCGCTGCTGCCCGGCTGGTCCCGCGGCCACGTGCTCGCCCACCTCGTGGGGAACGCGGACGGCCTGGTGAATCTGCTCACCTGGGCCCGCACCGGCGAGGAGACCGCGATGTACGGCCCGGGCGACGCCCGCGAACGGGCCATCGAGGAGGGCGCCGGCCGCTCCCGGGAGGAGCACATGGCCGCGCTGCGCGAGTCCGGCGCGCGGTTCACCGAGGCCGTCGCGCAGCTCCCGCCCGCGGGCTGGGCGGCCCAGGTGGTGATGCGCACCGGGCGGGTGGTCGCCGCCGCCGAGATCCCGTGGCGGCGGCTGGTCGAGCTGCGGCTGCACCACGTCGACCTCGGCATCGGCACCGGCTGCGACGACCTGCCCGAGGACTTCGCGGCCCGCGAGCTGGCCTGGATCGTGGACGGCCTCACCGGGCACGAGGGCATCGCGGCGGTGCGGCTGCACGACACCTCCGCGGGTCAGAAGTGGACGATCGGCGCCGCGGCGGAACCCGACATCACCGTGAGCGGCGGCACCGCGGCACTGCTGGCCTGGGTGTCCGGCCGGGGTGACGGCGGTGGCCTGTCGGTGAGCCCGGATCGCCCGCTGCCGGTGCTGCCGCCGCTAGGCTGACGGCATGGCGTACACGGGAGAGGTCACCGTCGGCGGTACGCCCGACGTGCACGAACTGGGCGAGCTCATCATCACCAAGGTGGCGGTCGGCCCGATGGACAACAACGCGTACGTGCTGCGTTGCCGGGCGACGGACCAGCAGCTGCTGATCGACGCGGCCAGCGAGCCCGCGACCCTGCTGGAGGTGGTCGGCGACGACGGGCTCGCGGGCGTCGTCACCACGCACCGGCACGGCGACCACTGGCAGGCGCTGGGCGAGGTCGTCGGCGCGACCGGCGCCCGCACCTACGCGGGCCGCCTGGACGCCGAGGGCATCCCGGTGCCGACCGACGTCCTGGTGGAGGACGAGGACACCATCACCTTCGGCCGGATCCGGCTCACCGCGCGCCACCTCGTCGGCCACACGCCGGGCAGCATCGCGCTGGTCTACGACGACCCGCACGGCCACCCGCACGTCTTCACCGGCGACTGCCTCTTCCCCGGCGGCGTGGGCAACACCCACCACGACGCGGCGGCCTTCACGTCCCTGCTGAACGACGTCACCACCCGCCTGTTCGACGTGCTCCCCGACGAGACCTGGGTCTACCCAGGCCACGGCAAGGACACCAGCCTCGGCACCGAGCGCCCCCACCTGAAGGAGTGGCGCGAGCGCGGCTGGTAGCCCGCACCTTCCGCGTCTCCCAGGAGGCCCCCGGCGACCGTGCCGGGGGCCTCCCGGCGTCGGCGTCTTCATTCCCCGGGCCGGACCGGCCGGTTCAGGCCCAGACGTCGGGGCCGCCGCCGCGCCAGTCGATCAATGCGGGGTCGTCGAGCCGCACCTGGTCGGGGTCGAGGCCCGCCCTTCGGAGGAACTCGAGGACGTCCGCAGGGGCGTAGGCCACGCCCAGGACCTCGCCGTCGACCCTCACCCGCCGCCCCGAACCCACGACCGACTCGACCACCACAGGCGCCCGTGACTGTTCCATGCCCTCAGCGTGCCCCGAATCGCCGTCCTGCGCAGGCGACCGCGGGCAGAAGGCCGGACCTCCGGCACGATCGGGCCCGCGCCAAGACCCCGGGCGCACCCGTCGCCGCAGGTCAGAAGGACTCAGGCAGACTCAGGCGGGCTCAGGCGGGCTCAGGCGGGCTCTTCGGGGACCATCAGGGACGTGGTCCTGACGTAGCCGTCGGAGGGGCCGGGAAGGGCGTCGCCGCGCAGATAGCAGCTGAGGACGGTGATGCCCTCGACGATGACGCGGGTGCGCCACTTCGTGCGGTCGTTCCGGGTGCTGGACTCCGGCCAGCGGTCGGCGCGGTAGACGCTGAAGATCTCCCGCATCCGGTGCCGGAGCTCCCGCCCGTTCGGGATGACCAGCACCTCGGCCTCCGCCCTGCGCACCGCGTCCCGGGCCGGGCGGTACGGGTTCGGCGCCGATCCCGGCTCCCGGGTGTAGGCCGCCAGCACCTCGCGCGCCGCGAGCAGTTCGCTCAGCGCCCGCTGGGCCGCGGTGTACCCGCGGGACTCCAGCCGTTCGGCTCTGGCGACCTCGGCCTGCTTCGCCTGCTGGATCCAGCCCGCCACGATCGCACCCCCGGCCCCCACGATCGCCCCGCCCAGTCCCGCCAGCCCACCGATCCAGCCCGCCGCCACCGTCGCGTCCATGCGCGGCATCCTGGCGCAGCCGCCGGCGCCGGCGAGCCGATGCGACCGAGCTGTTACCGGGGCGGGGCAAGGCGGTCGCCGGACAGCAGGGTGCCGGCCTGCTTGACGTGCCGCAGCAGGGGCGAGACCTCCAGGCTCTGGAGCCCGGGCAGGGAGCCGATCCGGTCCGAGGTGAACGTGAAGAGCTCGTCGAGGTCCCGGCAGTGCGCGACGGCGTGCAGGTTGCAGGGCCCGGTCACGGCGGCGGCGAAGGCGATCTCGGGTTCCCGCGCGAGGGTGCGCCCGACGCTCTTGACCGCCGACGGGTGCACACGGAGCCACAGGTTCGCCCGCGCGTGGTAGCCCAGCGCCGCCGCCGCGATCTCGACGTCGATGTGCACGACGCGCCGCTCAAGCAGCGCTTCGAGCCGGCGTGCGGCACGCCCGGGCGTCAGGTCCGCCGCCGCGGCGAGGTCGACCAGGCCGGCCCGGCCGTCCGTGGCGAGAAGGCCGAGCATCCGTTCGTCCTCGGCGGTGAGCCGTACCGGCTCGCGGGCGACGACGGGGGCCTCGGTGAACGGCGTCCCCTCACTGCCGAGCGCGGCCTCCTGCTCCGGTGTGAGCGTGCCGCGCAGCGCCGCCCAGTAGTGACCGCGCCCGCCGACGAACTGACGGAGCATCGCGGAGGCGTTCACGTCGATCACGGCGGCGGTGCGCGGCAGACGCCGGCCGAGGAGTTCGTCGCGTTCCTCGCGGCTCCGCGACCGGACCGCGCAGGTGATCTCGGAGCCCGCGGCGCACAGCGCCACCCAGCTCACGTCGTCGCGCTCGGCGAGGGCGTCGGCGATCGCCGCGACGCTGCCGGGGCGGCAGCGCAGCCGCACCAGCCACTTGCTCTGGCCCAGCGCCCCCGGGTCGACGACACCGGCGACCCGGACGACGCCCTCGGCCCGCAGCCGCCGGTAGCGGCGGGCGACGGCGCCCTCGCCCATGCCGAGGGCGGTCGCGATCGAGGCGAACGAGGCCCGCGGTGCGATCTGGAGTGCGCGGACGAGACGCACGTCGTCGGCCTGCAGAACGGCGGATTCCGCCAGGGGAGAGCCAGTCATGAGGGCGATCCTACAAACCTGCCCGCTCGCAGCCCGCCGACGGCCGCGGTGCGGCCAGACTCGGAACCACGGCCACCCCGCATCGACCCCACCAGGAGATGACGCCCATGACGTCCGCAGAAACCGCCGGGCACCGCCCGACCGCCCCGACCGCCCTGATCGTCGGCGCGTCCCGCGGCCTCGGCCACGCGCTCGCGGCCGAGTTCGCCGACCGGGGATGGAAGGTCGTCGGCACCGTCCGCGACATCGAGACCCGCACACTCCTGCACGAGCTCGCCGACCGCGCCCCCGGACGCGTGTCCGTCGAACAGCTCGACGTCAACGAGCCCGCCCAGCTCACCCGGTTGCGCGAGCGTCTCGCACGGACCGAACTGGACGTGCTCTTCGTCAACGCCGGAACCACCCGGCAGGCGGACACCCCCATCGGCGCGGTGCCGGCCGCCGACTTCGTCGAGGTGATGCTGACCAACGCGCTCGGCCCGATGCGGGTCGTCGAGGCCCTGGAGGACCTCGTGGCGCCGGCCGGGCTGATCGGGGCGATGTCCTCGGGGCAGGGCAGCATCACCAACAACACGACCGGGCTGCGCGAGCTCTACCGCGGCAGCAAGGCCGCGCTGAACATGTTCATGCGCGGCTTCGCGGCCCGGCACTCCGGGGGACGGCGCGCCTTCGTCCTCATGGCCCCCGGCTGGATCCGCACCGAACTGGGCGGGCCGGACGCGCCGTTCACCCTGGAGGAGAACGTGCCGCGGATCGTGGACGTCCTGCTGGCGAAGGCCGGCCGGCCCGGGCTCGAGTACCTGGACTACCAGGGCCGGACGGTGCCGTGGTGAGCGCAAGTCACCGGCGGGTGAAGTCCATCGTCCAGTTGGTGACCCAGGTGGTGCCGCCGTCCTGGGAGAACGCCTGCTCCCAGTGAGCGGTGTCCGGGGTGATGCCGGACCAGATGAACCGCGCCCGGATCGGCTTGCCGTCGTGCGTGTCGTCGCCGTGGAACTCCCCGCGCCCGTCGGTGAAACGGCCGGTGACCGGCGGGAAGAGGGTGCCCGTGCGCCGGCTGGCCCAGTACAGCGACCACTCCTCGCGCTCGCGGTCGAACAGCCGCAGCGTCAGGCCGGTGAAGCCCTTGGTGGGGAAGTCGATCTCGTCGAAGCTCGCGCCGCCGCCGAAGTGCGTCGACGCGTGGCTCAGGCCCGGGAACTCCTCCCAGGCGCTGGCCTCGTCGAGGAAGTCGGTGCGCCAGCGGTTGGCGACGTCCCAGGTGCCGGTGAGGAAGTCGAAGTCGTTCATGCGCGGTCTCCGGTGGTGCCGTCGGGAAGGGAGTCGGTGAGATAGGCGGGCAGGTCGGGGCGACCGGGGGCGAGCATGTGCCGTACCCAGGCGTCGCGTTCGTGCAGGAGCGGCGGCAGTTCCCAGACGCAGCCGATGAGACGCGGCTCCAGCGCCACGAAGTGCGCCGGGTCGCGGTCGGGGCAGCCCAGGACGGGCTGCCCGGCCGCGGCGCCGCGGAAGTGCAGGGCGTTGTCCCAGGCCCAGGTGTAGGCGTTGAGGTAGGCGCCGTCGTCCCCTCCCCGGTGGAGGACGACGAAGCCGGCCGGCGGCGTGCCGTCCGGCTCGGGCAGCAGCTCGGGCAGGATCGCGTACGCCGCCTTCTCCACGGCCGGCTCGATGCCGGCCGGGTCGGCGGTGACGTGGTAGCGCTTGATGTGGCGCCCGGCCACCTCCATCGGTGGCGGCGCCGTCAGGAACTTCTCCGCGAAGGGCATGGCTGGACGCTACGACCGCTTCCCTGACAACCTGTGTCAGTGAAGTCCAGCCGTCTGCTGTCGATCCTGCTGCTGCTCCAGACCCGCGGCCGGATGACCGCCGGTCAGCTCGCCGGCGAGCTGGAGGTCTCGGTCCGCACGGTCTACCGGGACGTGGAGGCGCTGCACGCCGCGGGCGTGCCGCTGTACGGGGACGCCGGGCATCGCGGCGGCTACCAGCTGCTGGCCGGCTACCGCACGCGGCTGACGGGCCTGACCGGCGGGGAGGCCGAGGCGCTGTTCCTGTCCGGGGTCCCGGGTCCGGCCGCGGAACTCGGTCTGGGCCCGGCGCTGGCCGCCGCGCAGCTCAAGGTGACCGCCGCCCTGCCGCCGCCGCTGCGCGCCCAGGCCGACCGGATCCGTTCCCGCTTCCACCTCCAGGCTCCCGGCTGGTACGCCGAGGAGGACCCGGTGCCGCACCTGGAGCGGGTCGCGGACGCGGTGTGGCACAGCAAGGTGCTGCGGGTGCGGTACCGGCGCTGGAAGGAGCCGACGGACGTCGACCGCCGGCTGGAACCCTACGGGCTGGTACTCAAGGCCGGCCGCTGGTACGCGGTCGCCGCGCCGGGGCCACGCACCTACCGGGTCGACCAGATCCTCGAACTGACCGTCACCGACGAGCGGTTCGAGCCACCGGAGGACTTCGACCTGGCCGCGCACTGGCGCCGGTACGAGGCCGACTTCCTGTCGCGGCTGCACAAGGGCGAGGCGGTGGTGCGGCTGTCCCCGGCCGCGGCCGGACGCCTGACCGGAGCGGCGGCGCGTGCCCTGGCGGCGACCGGTGAGCCGGAGCCGGGCGGCTGGACGCGGGCGACGCTGCCGGTCGAGTCCCTGGAGCAGGCGCACGCCGCCTTCCTCGCGATGGGTGCGGAGGCCGAGGTGCTGGGACCGCCCGAGCTGCGCGAGCGGCTGGCGGCGACGGCTGCCGCGCTGGCTGCCGTCTACGGCGCGGGGTAGCGCGGCCGCGCGCGAAGCCCAGCGGGTCGGGGCGTCGGAGCGTCGGGCACCCGGTGCACGGTCAGCGGCGGCGGCGTCGGGGCGCCCGGCGCACGGTCAGCGGCGGCGGCGCATCCGCATGCCGACTTCGCCCTGGTCGGTCTCCCACCACGGGCGGCTCATGCCGGGCGCCAGCGACGGCTCGTCGGCGTCCGCACCCTCGGCGGCCTCGGCCGCGTCCGGGCCGGCGGGGGCGGGCTTCCGCGCGGCATCGGCCTGGGCGACGGGGGCCGCAGCCGTGACCGGGGCGGGCACGGCGGACTCCGACGGAGCGGGGGACGGAGACGGCGACGGCGACGGGGAGGAGGACGGGGACGGGGACGGGCCCGCGGGGGCGGGGACGGACAAGGATCCGGACCCGGCCGCCATGGCCAGCCCGGCCTCGCGGTCGAGCCGTGCGTCGAGCTCCGCGGTCCTGGCCCGCTCGGCCCGGACCCATTCGACGAAGACCAGCAGTATGAACGGCAGGGCGACGAGTTCGGCGAGGGTGAGCATCAGCCCGCCGCCGAGCATCTGGTCGTGCTGCAGCGACGGTCCCCAGGTGCGCGGGTGTGCCGCGTACCAGTGGCCGGCCACCAGCGTGCCGCTGGTCATGACGACGATGCCCGGGACCGAGTCGAAGAGGCCGTCGAAGAAGACCAGGGCGGCACGGACGGGGTGCGTGCACCAGCGCGGCAGCAGCTCCTGCCGGCTGAGCATCGGCAGCACGAACAGGCAGCCGGTGAGCACCAGTTGGAGGTGCATCAGCTGCAGCACGAACCCGTTGCCGAGCGCGGTCGCGAAGTACGGCGTGAAGTAGATGGTCAGCTCGGAGGCGAGCACCAGCACCGAGCTGACCAGCGGGAAGGTGAGCACGCGCACCGGCCGCGAGGCGAAGGCCCGCCGCAGCCGCCCGCCGGGGGCGGCGAGGGCGAGCGGATCGCCGAGGGCCAGCCCGAGCGGGGCGAACAGGTCGAGCAGGATGTTCTGGACGGCGGCCGGCCAGAAGAGCACCTTGTCGTACACCGCCAGCGAGGACATGGTGGCGAGCACCAGCATGCCCAGGCCGACGACGTAGAAGGCGGCCGTGCGCCACAGCGGCCACGCCTGGCCCTCGCGGCGCCTGCGCCGCACGCCGTACGCGTAGCAGGCGCCGAGCAGGACGACGACCGTGAGGGCGGGGACGTCCAGCTGCCAGGCGGTGACGTACCGGTCTCCGGTCAGCTCGGGCAGAGCCAGGGTGCTCGGCACATCCGCACCTTTCCACGTGAACCGTCCACTACCGGGGGCCACGGTAGCCCCCTGGCGGCGGCGGTCCGCGCGCAGGGCGGGACAGCAGGGGGGCGCGCGTCGCGGGAGCCGGGCGCCCCCGGGGGCCGCGTGCCCGCCGGTCCCTGGCGGTTCGGGCCGGTCAGACGTCTATGGTCTGCCGCTGCGGTTCGTGCTCGGCGCCCGCCTCCTGGCGGCGCGCGGCGACCAGGCTGGTGGCGGTGGTGACGGCCAGAACGCCGACGATGACGCCCAGCGAGACCGGGATGGAGATCTCCGGGACGTGCACGCCGGTCTCGTGCAGGGCGTGCAGGACGAGCTTGACGCCGATGAAGCCGAGGATCACCGACAGCCCGTAGGAGAGGTGGACCAGCTTCTTCAGCAGCCCGCCGATGAGGAAGTACAGCTGCCGCAGACCCATCAGCGCGAAGGCGTTGGCGGTGAAGACGATGTACGGGTCCTGGGTGAGGCCGAAGATCGCCGGGATCGAGTCCAGGGCGAACAGCACGTCGGTGGTGCCGATGGCGAGCATCACCACCAGCATGGGCGTCATCAGGCGGCGGCCGTTCTCCCGGACGAACAGCCGGGTGCCGTGGTACCGCTCGGTGGACGGCACCCGCCGCTCGACCGCCTTGAGCAGCCGGTTCTCCTCGAACTCCGACTCCTCCTCGTCGCGCAGCGCCTCGCGGACCAGCTTCCAGGCGGTCCAGATGAGGAAGGCGCCGAAGATGAAGAAGACCCAGCTGAAGCTGGCGATGACGGTGGCGCCGGCTGCGATGAACACCGCGCGCAGCACCAGCGCGATCAGCACCCCGACCAGCAGCACCCGCTGCTGGTAGACCGCGGGCACCGCGAACTTCGCCATGATCAGCACGAAGACGAAGAGGTTGTCGACGCTGAGCGACTTCTCGGTGATGTACCCGGCGAAGAACTCACCGGCCGGCTGGCCGCCGCCGAAGACCCACAGCCCCAGGCCGAACAGGGCGGCGAGAGCCACCCAGACCCCGGTCCAGATCCCGGCCTCGCGCAGGGACACCTCGTGCGGAGTACGGCCGACGACGAAGTCGGCGGCGATCAGGGCACACAGTCCTGCGATGGTGAGCGCCCAGAGGGTGAGGGAGACGTCCACAGATCCTCCGGCAGATTCGGTCCGTCCGAAAACGGTACACGAATCCCCAAGGAAAGGTAAAGGTATCCCCAAGTGCCCTGGTGGTTCAGGGTCCGTACGCCGGTCGGGCGGCGGCGAGCCGGCGCAGGACCTCGGTGAGCACCTGGCTGCCCGGCGGGACCAGCGCGGGCTCGTAGGTCCACGCGTGCCCGACCCACGGGTCGGCGAGGTGGTCGCTGGGCAGCGGCGTCAGCCGCAGCATCGACCGCCACAGCGGGTCCAGCACGGGCCCGTACGCGGCGGCGTCCTCGCGGTCGGCGACCAGGAGCAGATGGACGCCCGCGCCCGGGCCCTCGTCGGCGAGGTAGCGGAGCTGGTTCACCGCCCGGTCGTCGAA
Organism: Actinacidiphila acidipaludis; assembly: GCF_019890725.1. Taxonomy (GTDB): domain Bacteria; phylum Actinomycetota; class Actinomycetes; order Streptomycetales; family Streptomycetaceae; genus Actinacidiphila; species Actinacidiphila acidipaludis. Next base: position 350,446 of record NZ_JAINZZ010000002.1, on the reverse strand, counting down.
GGCGTACGGGAACTCGTGGACGATCAGCAGGTGCTCGGCGGTGTCGAGGCCGGGCGGCAGCGCGTCCGCCGCTCCCCCGCGCATCGCCATCTGCAGCAGGTCCACCCGTTCGGTGAGCCGTCCCAGCACCTCGCCGACGCCCGCGGCGCCCGCTGCAGCCGTCGGCAGGACCAGCGCGCCGCTCGCCTGCAGGGGGGCCAGCGCCTGCGTGGCGGACCCGGCGGGGTCCAGGGCGTGGACGGCGAACGCCCCGGCCGGGTGGGAGGCGAGCAGGCGGGCGGCGATCGCCACCGCGGTGTCCAGGGCGAGCCGGCGGTCGTCCGCGCTGTCGATCCACAACCCGCGGTTGAGCGGCATGCGGGCCAGCAGCGGGATCCGCAGCTCCGGCGCCTCGGGCAGGGTCAGGCTGCCGAGCCGGACGGCCAGCGGGGGCTCGGCGGGCACCTGGTAGGCGTGCCAGCAGGGGTTCTCCCACCCGGCGTACGCGGGCGGCAGCGCGGGGTCGACGACCTCGGCCTCGACGGTGAGCTGCGCGAGGTCCCGGTCGAGCACGGCACGCGCCTGGTCCACCAGCGCGACCTGCTTGAGCTCGGCCGCGTCACGGGCCGCGTCCGCCGCGGCGCCGCCGCGGGTGCGGGGGTCGGCGAGCAGCCGGTCGAGCTCCTGCTCGTAACGGGACCGGGCGAAGTCCTCGGCGCTGCGGTAGGCCGCGACGGTCCTGGCCAGGTCCTCGAACATGCCCCAGATCTGGTTGTGCAGCCGCTCCTCCATCGACCAGCCGGCGGCGTCGCCGGCGAAGGGCTCGGGCGGCCCGGTGGGCGCGGGCCGTCCGGCGGGGTCCTGCGGGGGCGGCGCCTGGCCGGGGACGGTGGGCGGCGGGGTGGGGCCGCCGTTCAGCGTGGCGGGCTCGGCGGACGTGGCGGACGCGTCGGCCCGCGCGTCGGGCCGGGAGTGCTGTGCGGCCGCCGGCGCGCGGGTGGGCCGCCGTCGCGGGTGGCGGTAGTCGATGCCGGCGCTCGCGTTGTCGCTCGCGTCGGTGTCCCCGTCGACACTCGTGTCGGTACTCGTGTCGCTGCTCGCGTCCGTCCCCGGACCGGCGCCGGCGGCCCGGGCGGCTGGCGCCGCTCCGGCGCGCGGGCCGGGCTGCGGCGGGGCGGGAGCGGGCGGGGGCGGGGCGACCGAGCGGGCGCGTTCGCGCTCCACGGCGTACTGGATCTGCCCGGCGACGGTGGCCGGTTCCGGCACCCCCTGGTCGGCGAAGAGGGCGGGCAGGCCACCGGCGTAGCCCTGACCGACCGCCCGGATCTTCCACGCCCCCTGGCGCCGGTAGAGCTCCGCGGCCAGCAGTGCCGTCTCCGCGCCGAGGCCGGTGATGGTGAAGCCGGCGATCTCCGCGCCTTCGGGGGTGGTGACGGCCAGCTGCGGGGCGGCCATGGCGCCGAAGTCGGCGGGGGCGTCGGGGCGGCCGCCGGGCAGCGCGAGCAGGACGTGCACCCGGTGGACGCCGTCCGGCATCGCGCCGAGGTCGACGGCCAGCCGGTGCTGGGTCGCGGCCTGCCGGGGCACCTCCACCCCGGGCAGATGCGGCTCGCCCGGGTGGGCCAGCCAGCCGCCGTCGCCGGCGACCCTGCCCTGTTCGTCCCCGAGGGTGACCGCGGCCACCAGCGGGGTGCCCGCCGACACCCGGATCTCCAGCCGGTTGCCGGGCAGCGGATGGTTCTGCCCGCGGACCAGTTCGGCCGTCATGACCGCCGCCCCCGTTCCCGTCTTCTCCTGGTGGTCTGTCACGCGGCGGGTACCGGCCGGCGCGTCACGCGTGCCGGCCGGTACCCGCCGGCCCGGCTACAGCTCGGGCACGATGGCCGGGATGAGGTCCTGGAAGGTGCGGCCGTTGGCCGGCGCGCCGATGGCCGTCATCGACCAGCCACCCGCGCCGCGCTGCACCTTGGCCATGATCTGCGCGGTGTAGGGACCGCCGCCGGTCAGCGTGTAGCGCGCCAGTTCCTGGCCGTTGGTCTCGTCGACCAGCCGGCAGAAGGCGTTCTGCACCTCGGCGAAGGTCTGCCCGGTGAAGGAGTTCACGGTGAAGACGATCTGGTCGACGTGCACCGGCACGCGGGCCAGGTCGACCAGGATGGACTCGTCGTCGCCGCCCTGTCCCGCGCCGCCGACCAGGTTGTCGCCGGTGTGCCGGACCGATCCGTCGTCGCTGGTCAGGTGGCGGAAGAACACCACGTCGACCGGCTGCTTGTCGGCGAAGAGCACAGCGGACGCGTCGAGGTCGATCTCCCGGGTGCGGCTGCCGAACAGCCCGCGGCGCGGTGCGGCCTGCCAGCCCAGCCCCATCCTGACCGCGGTCAGCGATCCCCCGTCCGCCTTGCTCAGGCTGATCTTCTGGCCCTTGGTCATGTTGACCGTCACGCGCTGTCCCCTCTCACCCGTCACTACGTGTGCGGTTGTGTCCCGCACCCTAACAAGACGCGGGCGAAGGGCATCCCGGTTCGCCGGGGGGAGTTTTCCGCTCCGCCTAGGCGATCCCGGCCTCACGCATCTGGCGCAACTCCTTCTTCAGTTCGCCCACTTCGTCACGCAGCCGGGCGGCGACCTCGAACTGCAGCTCGGCGGCGGCGGAGTGCATCTGCTCGGTCAGCTGACCGATGAGGTCGGCGAGTTCGGCGGCCGGCAGCGCAGCGGTGTCCCGCTTGCCGCCGCTCTTGGCGGACAGGCCCGGCACCGGCGCCTTGCCGCGCGAGCGCTGACGGCCGGAGCCCAGCAGCTCCTCGGTGTCGGCGTCCTCCCGGGCGAAGGAGTCGAGGATGCCGGCGATCTTCTTGCGCAGCGGCTGCGGGTCGATGCCGTTCTCGGTGTTGTACGCGATCTGCTTCTCGCGCCGGCGGTTGGTCTCGTCGATGGCCTTCTCCATCGCCGCGGTGACGCGGTCGGCGTACATGTGGACCTGGCCGGAGACGTTGCGCGCGGCACGGCCGATGGTCTGGATCAGGGAGGTGCCGGAGCGCAGGAAGCCCTCCTTGTCGGCGTCGAGGATCGCCACCAGCGACACCTCGGGCAGGTCCAGGCCCTCGCGCAGCAGGTTGATGCCGACGAGCACGTCGAACTCGCCGGCGCGCAGTTCCTGCAGCAGCTCGACCCGGCGCAGGGTGTCGATGTCGCTGTGCAGGTACCGGACCTGGATGCCGAGTTCGAGCAGGTAGTCGGTGAGGTCCTCGGCCATCTTCTTGGTGAGGGTGGTGACCAGGACGCGCTCGTCCTTCTCGGTGCGCAGCCGGATCTCGTGCACCAGGTCGTCGATCTGGCCCTCGGTCGGCTTGACGATGACCTGGGGGTCGACCAGGCCGGTCGGGCGGATGATCTGCTCGACCACGCCCTCGCCGCGGGACAGCTCGTAGGTGCCGGGCGTCGCCGACAGGTAGACGGTCTGGCCGACCCGCTTGAGGAACTCCTCCCACTTCAGCGGGCGGTTGTCGAGGGCGGACGGCAGCCGGAAGCCGTGGTCGACCAGGGTGCGCTTGCGGGAGGCGTCACCCTCGTACATCGCGCCGATCTGCGGCACGGTCACATGGGACTCGTCGATGACGAGCAGGAAGTCCTCGGGGAAGTAGTCGATCAGGGTGTCCGGCGCCGAGCCCTGGCCACGGCCGTCGATGTGCCGCGAGTAGTTCTCGATGCCCGAGCAGGTGCCGATCTGGCGCATCATCTCGATGTCGTACGTGGTGCGCATCCGCAGCCGCTGGGCCTCCAGCAGCTTGCCCTGCTTCTCCAGCACGGCGAGCTGCTCCGCCAGCTCCCTCTCGATGCCGGCGATGGCGCGTTCCATCCGCTCGGGGCCGGCGACGTAGTGGGTGGCGGGGAAGACGTAGATCTGCTGGTCCTCGGTGATCACCTCGCCGGTGAGCGGGTGCAGGGTGTAGAGGGCCTCGATCTCGTCGCCGAACATCTCGATGCGGACCGCGAGCTCCTCGTACACCGGGAAGATCTCCACGGTGTCGCCGCGCACCCGGAAGGTGCCGCGGGTGAAGGCCAGGTCGTTGCGCGTGTACTGGATGTCGACGAACTTGCGCAGGAGCTGGTCGCGGTCGATGACGTCCCCGACGTTGAGCCGGACCATCCGGTCGATGTACTCCTGCGGGGTGCCCAGGCCGTAGATGCAGGACACCGAGGCGACCACCACGACGTCACGCCGGGTGAGCAGCGAGTTCGTGGCGGAGTGGCGCAGCCGCTCGACCTCCTCGTTGATCGAGGAGTCCTTCTCGATGTAGGTGTCCGTCTGCGGGACGTACGCCTCGGGCTGGTAGTAGTCGTAGTACGACACGAAGTACTCGACGGCGTTGTTCGGCAGCAGCTCGCGGAACTCGTTGGCGAGCTGGGCGGCCAGCGTCTTGTTGGGCGCCATGACCAGGGTGGGGCGCTGGACCCGCTCGATCATCCAGGCAGTGGTGGCCGACTTTCCGGTACCGGTCGCGCCGAGCAGGACGACGTCCTGCTCGCCCGCGCGGATCCGCCGCTCCAGGTCGTCGATGGCGGTGGGCTGGTCTCCGCTGGGCTGGTAGGGGCTGACGACCTCGAAGGGCGCCACACTGCGTTCGATGTCTGAAACGGGCCGCATGGTTCAACGGTACGGCCCGCCACTGACAATCGGCCCCGGCCCGGGGGTGAGGCCCGTCCCACGCGGGTCCGGGCGCGTTGTCGGACCCCCGCCCTAGCCTGGGGGGCGTGACTGAGGTGGCTTGGACCGTGGTGGACGCGCCGATCGGGCCGTTGCTGGTGGCGGGGACGGCGGAGGGCCTGGTGCTGGTGGGCTTCCGCGCCGAGCCCGCATACGTCGAGCGGGCGCTCGGCGCGCTCGGCCGCCGGCTGGGGCGGCCCGTCGTGGCGGACGCCGGCCGGCTGGAGGCGGTGACGTCGCAGCTCGACGCCTACTTCGCCGGGACGCTCCGCGCCTTCGACGTGCCGCTGGACTGGTCGCTGGTCACCGGGTTCGCCCGGCGGGTCCTGCGTGAGCTGGCCTCGGGTGTCCCCTTCGGTACGGTGGTGGGGTACCAGGACCTGGCCGACCGGGTCGGCGAGCCCGGCGCGGCCCGGGCGGTCGGCACGGCGATGGGCGCGAACCCGCTGCCGGTGGTCGTGCCGTGCCACCGGGTGATCGAGAGCGACGGCGGCATAGGCGGCTTCGGCGGCGGCCTGGAGATCAAGCGGCGGCTGCTGGCGCTGGAGGGCGTCCTGCCCGCCCCGCTGTTCTGACCCCCTGACCGCCTGAACCCCCGAGCCCCTGTCCGCCGCCGCCCTCCGTCATGCCGGCCGCCGCCGCTGCCTCACTCCTCCGGGGTGCGCGGGTCCGGTATCTGCGGGCCGGTCGCCCGGGGCAGTTCGGCGCGGTCGTCGGCGGCGTCGACCGCGGGAGTGGCGGGGGCGGCCCCGGTGGCGGGCGGCGCCTCGGCGGGCGGGGTGGCCGCCGGGCTCGCGGGGCCTGCTCCGGCCCGCTCGAAGAACCGCAGCATCTCCACCGGGAACGGCATGACGAGGGTGGAGTTCTTCTCCGCGGCGACCTCGACGACCGTCTGCAGCATCCTGAGCTGCAGCGCCGAGGGGTTGGCGTCCATCGTCCGCGCCGCCTCCGACAGCTTCTGCGACGCCTGCAGCTCACCGTCGGCGGTGATGATCCGGGCCCGCCGCTCGCGGTCGGCCTCGGCCTGGCGGGCCATGGACCGCTTCATGGACTCCGGCAGGGCGACGTCCTTGATCTCGACGCGGTCGATGTGCACGCCCCAGCCGGCGGCCGGGGTGGCGAGCATCAGCTCCAGCCCCTCGTGGAGCTGCTCGCGCCCGGACAGCAGGTCGTCCAGTTCGCTCTTGCCGATGATCGACCGCAGCGAGGTCTGCGCGACCTGCAGCATCGCGAACTGGTAGTTCTGCACGTCGACGGTGGCCCGGACGGGGTCGACGACGCGGAAGTAGAGCACCGCGTCGACCCGCACGGAGACGTTGTCCTTGGTGATGCCCTCCTGCGACGGCACCGGCATGGTGACGACCTGCATGTTGACCTTGGTCATCCGGTCGACGAACGGCACGAGCATGCGCGGGCCGGGCTGCTTGGGCAGCGCGCTGACCCGTCCGAACCGGTAGACCACCCCGCGCTCGTACTGCTTGACGACCCGCACGGTGGAGGACAGCGCGATCACGCCGACCACGGCGAGGAGGACCAGCAGCACCACGACGACTTCCATTGTCCCGCTCCCCTTCGATGACAAGGGTGTGAACGTAGCGGCGGGACGCCGCTACCGCACCGCGACCGCGGTTTCCTTGACGGGAGTTTGACGCTTCGTGCGCGGGCGCCGGTTCCACGGGTCCGGGAACCGGTGCGCGGCGGCGTCAGTCGGAGTCGAAGCGGGCCGCGGCGACGTAGTCCGGGCGCGGGTCGAGGGCGGCGGCGAGCCGGAAGTGCCGCTGGGCCTCGTCGGCCCGGTTGGCGCGCTCCAGCGTGCGGGCCAGCGCGAAGTGGGCGAAGGCGTTGTCCGGCTCGCGCTCCAGGACGATCTGGAACTCCAGCTCGGCCGGGCGCAGCTGGGCCGCGGCGAAGAACGCCCGGGCGCGCAGCAGGCGGGCCGCGGTGTTCTCCGGGTGGGCCGCGATGACGGAGTCGAGAAGCTTGACGGCTCCGCGCGGGTCACGCGCGGCGAGCAACTGCTCCGCCGCGCGGTAGTCGATGATGTGGGTCTCGGGGGTTCGCTCGGGCAAGGCCGCCTCCCAGAGATGGGCACGGGTGACGACTGATCGTCTGGTCAGACATACCCAACGCCCCGCCCGGCAACCCCATTCCCGTGCCGGCGGCGGCCTGGCCTGGGGGCGGGCGGCCCGGCACCGCCTAGGCTGTCGCCCATGCTGACAGTGGGGCTGACCGGCGGTATCGGCGCCGGCAAGAGCGAGGTGGCACGACTGCTGACGTCTTACGGGGCGGTGCTGGTGGACTCCGACCGGATCGCCCGCGAGGTCGTGGAGCCCGGCACGAAGGGACTGGCCGCGGTGGTGGCCGAGTTCGGCCCGCAGGTGCTGGCGGCCGACGGGAGTCTGGACCGGGCCCGGCTGGGAGCGATCGTCTTCGCCGACGAGGAGCGGCGGAAGGCGCTCAACGCGATCGTGCACCCGCTGGTGCGCGAGCGCTCCGCAAAGCTGCAGGCGGCCGCGGGTCCCGACGCGATCGTGGTGCACGACGTGCCGCTGCTGACGGAGAACGGGCTGGCGCCGCTGTACGACCTGGTGATCGTGGTCGACGCGGCGCCGGAGACGCAACTGGACCGGCTGGTGCGGCTGCGGGGCATGACCGAGGAGGAGGCCCGCGCCCGGATGAGCGCGCAGGCGACGCGCGAGCAGCGCCTGGCCGTCGCGGACCTCGTCATCGCCAACGACGGCCCGCTCGCCGAGCTGGAGCCCCAGGTCGAGGCGGCCTGGCGCCGGCTCACCGAACGAGCCGCGGCGACCGGGTAGCGGCGACCGGACACCGGCGGCATCGACGGCACCGGCGGACTTCGAGGGACACCGGCGGACACCGGCGGATACCGAGGGACATCCAGGGAGGGGGCTACCGTCCGTCGTCCTCGCGGTCGGCGAGGAATCGCTCGAACTCGGCGGCGAGGTCGTCGGCCGAGGGCAGGTCGACGGGCTCGGCGATGAGGTTCTCGCGGGTCTGCGATCCGGCGACCGCGTCGTACTGGCTCTCCAGACCGCGGACCACGGACACCAGTTCGCCGTCGCCCTCGGCCACCTGCCGGTCGATCTCGACGCGGACGGTGTGCGCCTCGTTGCGCAGGGCGTGGGCGATCTCCGGCAGCACCAGGCCGGTGGCGGCGGTGATCGTCTCCAGGACGGCGAGGGCCGCGTCGGGGTAGGGCGAGCGGGCGAGGTAGTGCGGCACGTGGGCGGCGACGCCCAGGACGTCCCGTCCGGCCTCGGCCAGGCGCAGCTCGATCAGCGAGGCGGCGCTGCCCGGCACCTGGGCCTCCTCGAACCAGGCGCGGTGGCCCGGCATGAGGTCGACGCGGTTGCCGTGCGGGGTCACGCCGACCGGGCGGGTGTGCGGCACGCCCATGGGGATGCCGTGGAAGTTGATGGCCAGGCGCACGCCGAGGCGTTCGATCACCTGGAGCACCGCGGCGCTGAAGCGTTCCCACTCCACGTCCGGCTCCTGGCCGGTGAGCAGCAGGAACGGCGTGCCGGTGGTGTCGCGGACCAGGTAGAGGTCGATCGCGGGCGCCTCGTAGGAAGTCCAGTGGTCGCGCTCGAAGGTCATCAGCGGACGCCGGGCCCGGTAGTCGACCAGCCGGTCGGCGTCGAAGCTGGCGATGAGCTGGTTGTCGAGGCGGTCCAGCAGTTGCTGGGCGATCTGCTCGCCGGTCTCGCCGGCGTCCATGTACCCCTCGAAGTGGTACAGCAGCACCGGACCTGCGTCGCCCACCGCCTCGTCGACGGCCTCGGCTCCGCCCGGCACGTACTCGTACAGTCCCTGGGGATCCAGCACGGTGTCCTCCTCGCTCTCTGTGACCTTCAACGAACGGAATCGGCGGGCCATTCCCGGCGGGGAGGGCGACCCGGGGATGGCGGGATCGCGTGCCTCGGCGCGCCGGCCGCGGGTCGGGAACGTACGGAGAAACGGCGGTGGGCCCGCACCCCCTGAGGGGTGCGGGCCCACCGTTCAGTGGCCTGCCGTGCGGCTGCGGCTGCTTCCTCGGGGGAAGGTCAGCTCTGGCCGCCGGCCAGCTTCTCGCGGAGCGCGGCGAGCGCCTCGTCCGACGCCAGGGCGCCGGAGTTGTCGTCCGACTCCGAGGAGTAGGAACCGCCACCGCCGGTGCCCGCGGACGGCGCCGCGTTGCCGGCCTCGGCGGCCGCCTGCTCGTCGGCCTCGCGGGACTTGATGACCTGCGCCTGGTGCTGCTCGAAGCGGGACTGGGCCGTGGCGTACTGGCCCTCCCACTCCTCGCGCTGCTTCTCGTAGCCCGGCAGCCAGTCGTTGGTCTCGGGGTCGAAGCCCTCGGGGTAGATGTAGTTGCCCTGGTCGTCGTAGGACGCGGCCATGCCGTACAGGGTCGGGTCGAACTCGACCGAGGCCGGGTCGGCACCGAAGGACTCGTTCGCCTGCTTGAGGGAGAGCGAGATCCGGCGGCGCTCCAGGTCGATGTCGATGACCTTGACGAAGATCTCGTCGTTGACCTGGACGACCTGCTCGGGGATCTCCACGTGGCGCTCGGCCAGCTCGGAGATGTGGACCAGACCCTCGATGCCCTCGTCCACGCGGACGAACGCACCGAACGGAACCAGCTTGGTGACCTTGCCGGGGACGACCTGGCCGATCTGGTGGGTGCGGGCGAACTGCTGCCACGGGTCTTCCTGGGTCGCCTTCAGCGACAGGGAGACGCGCTCGCGGTCCATGTCGACGTCCAGGACCTCGACCGTGACCTCCTGGCCGACCTCGACGACCTCGGAGGGGTGGTCGATGTGCTTCCAGGACAGCTCCGAGACGTGCACCAGACCGTCGACACCGCCGAGGTCCACGAACGCACCGAAGTTGACGATGGAGGAGACGACGCCGGAGCGCACCTGGCCCTTCTGCAGGGTGGTGAGGAAGGTCTGGCGGACCTCGCTCTGGGTCTGCTCCAGCCAGGCACGGCGGGACAGGACCACGTTGTTGCGGTTCTTGTCCAGCTCGATGATCTTGGCCTCGAGCTCCTTGCCCACGTAGGGCTGCAGGTCGCGGACGCGGCGCATCTCGACGAGGGACGCGGGCAGGAAGCCGCGCAGGCCGATGTCGAGGATGAGACCGCCCTTGACGACCTCGATGACGGTACCGGTGACGATGCCGTCCTCTTCCTTGATCTTCTCGATGGTGCCCCACGCACGCTCGTACTGCGCGCGCTTCTTCGAGAGGATCAGCCGGCCTTCCTTGTCCTCCTTCTGGAGAACCAGGGCCTCGATCTCGTCACCCACGGCGACGACCTCGTTCGGGTCGACGTCGTGCTTGATGGAGAGCTCGCGGGAGGGGATGACACCTTCGGTCTTGTAACCGATGTCGAGCAGGACCTCGTCCCGGTCGACCTTCACGATGACGCCGTCGACGATGTCGCCGTCATTGAAGTACTTGATCGTCTCGTCGATCGCGGCGAGGAAGGCTTCCTCGTTGCCGATGTCGTTGACCGCCACCTGCGGGGTGGTACGAGGGGCCTCGGTGCTGCTCGTCATTAGGGAAAGGACTCCGGTACGGACAGTAAGTCGTAGGTACTGCTACGCCGGAAGCCTTTTTCGTCCTGCCGGCCCCTTGTGGTCCAGTGCGGCCGGGCCTCGGAGGCCGAGGACCGCTGGGCCAAGGGGACTGCGACAGTGTCGAGCGTGACCTGCTCCGTCTGAGGCGCGCAGGCTCGCAGCGCAACTTGTAGCATACGGGGGCAGCCGGGCACGGTCAATGCACGAAGAGCGCACCACGCGCGTATCGGACCGAACCGGAGCAACTCGCCCACCCCGCAGGTCTCACCAGAGAGTACGACGACTGCCGCGATGATCCAAGGACCTGAACCCGAAGCTACCCGTCGTATTGCCGGTGGCACGGAGAGCAGCAGGGCCAGCCGCCACTGGTGGGACCGGAACGCGGACGAGTACCAGCTCGAGCACGGCGACTTCCTCGGCGACGCCCGCTTCGTGTGGGGCCCGGAGGGGCTCGACGAGGCGGAGGCCGGACTGCTGGGCCCGGCGGCGGAACTGAAGGACAAGGCGGTCCTGGAGATCGGCGCGGGCGCGGCGCAGTGCTCGCGCTGGCTGGCCGCCCAGGGCGCCCGGCCGGTGGCGCTCGACCTCTCCCGCCGGCAGCTCCAGCACGCGCGGCGCATCGACGAGGCGGCCCTGCCCTCCGGCGGCGGGAACGCCGACGACGCCGCGGTCGGCGGGCGGATCGCGCTGGTGCAGGCCGACGCGGGCCGGCTGCCGTTCGCCGACGCCTCCTTCGACCTGGCCTGCTCGGCGTACGGGGCGCTGCCGTTCGTGGCGGACTCCGCGCGGGTGCAGCGGGAGGTGCGGCGGGTGCTGCGGCCCGGCGGCCGCTGGGTCTTCTCGGTCACCCACCCCGTGCGCTGGGCCTTCCCCGACGAGCCGGGCCCCGAGGGCCTGACGGCCGCCGCCTCCTACTTCGACCGCACCCCGTACGTGGAGCAGGACGACCGGGGCCTGGCGGTGTACGTGGAGCACCACCGCACGCTCGGCGACCGGGTCCGGGAGATCACCGCGGCCGGCCTGCGGCTGGTGGATCTCGTGGAGCCGGAGTGGCCGCAGTGGAACACCCAGGAGTGGGGCGGCTGGTCGCCGCTGCGGGGCCGCCTGCTGCCGGGCACGGCGATCTTCGTGTGCGTCGCGGAATGACGCCGGCGCCGGGGCCGATCCGTCCCGAGGGCCTGGCGCTGCCGGTCGCCTCCGTCGTCCCCGGCCTGCTGGCCGCGCTGCGCGGAGGCGGCTGCGCGGTGCTGGCGGCGCCGCCGGGCACCGGGAAGACCACGCTGGTGCCGCTGCTGCTGGCCGAGGCGTTCGGCGACGGCGGCCGGGTGCTGGTGGCCGAGCCGCGGCGGATGGCGGTGCGGGCCGCGGCGCGGCGGATGGCGTGGCTGCTGGGCGAGCGGCTCGGCGGGACCGTCGGCTACACCGTCCGCGGGGAGCGGCGGGTCTCGGCGCGCACGATGATCGAGGTGGTCACCACCGGTGTGCTGCTGCAGCGGCTGCAGCGCGACCAGGAGCTGCCGGGCGTCGGCACGGTGATGCTCGACGAGTGCCACGAGCGGCACCTGGACGCGGACACCGCGATGGCGTTCCTGCTGGACGTGCGGGCCGTGCTGCGGCCGGGGCTGAAGGTGGTGGCCGCGTCCGCGACGACGGACACCGCCGCCTGGTCGCGGCTGCTGGGCGGGCCCGTGGTGGAGGCCGCGGGCGTCCTGCACCCGGTCGCCGTCACATGGGCGCCGCCGCCGCGGCCGGTGCGGCCCCCGCACGGCATGCGGGTGGACCCCGCGCTGCTGGAGCACGTGGCGGCGACGGTACGGCGGGCGCTGCGCGAGCACGACGGCGACGTGCTGTGCTTCCTGCCCGGCGTCGGCGAGATCGGCCGGGTCGCCGGCCTGCTGACGGGCCTGGCCGGCACGGAGGTGCTGCAGCTCCACGGGCGGGCCCCGGCCGCCGTCCAGGACGCGGCGCTCGCGCCCGGCGAGGGGCGGCGGGTGCTGCTGGCCACCTCGGTCGCCGAGTCGAGCCTGACCGTGCCCGGCGTGCGGGTGGTCGTCGACTGCGGGCTGGCCCGCGAGCCGCGCACCGACCACGCCCGGGGCCTGGGCGCGCTGACGACGGTCCGCGCGTCGCGGGCCGCCGCCGAGCAGCGCGCGGGCCGGGCCGGCCGCGAGGCCCCCGGCACCGTCTACCGCTGCTGGGCCGAGGCGGAGCACGCCCGGCTCCCGGCCCGTCCCGCGCCCGAGATCGCCCTGGCCGACCTGACCGCGTTCGCGCTGCGGGCCGCCTGCTGGGGTGACCCGGACGCCGCCGGCCTGGCGCTGCTCGACGCCCCGCCGCCGGGCGCGCTCGCCGCGGCCCGCACGGTCCTGCACGATCTAGCCGCGGTCGACTCCGCGGGCCGGGCCACCGCGCGCGGGCGCGCCCTGGCGCTGCTCGGCCTGCAACCGCGGCTGGCCCGCGCCCTGCTGGACGCGGCGCCACTGATCGGCGCGGACCGGGCGGCCGGCATCACGGCCCTGCTCTCGGAGGAGGTGCCGTCCGCATACGGGCCCGATCTCGCGGCCGCCTGGCACACCGCCCGCCGCGGCGGTGACGCCTTCACCGCCCGCTGGCACACCGAGTCCCGCCGCCTGCGCTCGGCCCTGTCCGCCGGCGACGCGGGGAGGCTGCCCGAAGACCCCGAAGACCCCGAAGGCACAGAGGGAACCGTGGCTGCCGCGGCCGGCACGGGCCGGCCGGGGCAGCAGGCCGGGGCGCGTCGCGCGCGGTGGGGCGACGAGGACGCGGCCGGGCTGGTGGCGGCACTGGCGTTCCCGGAGCGCGTGGCGCGCCGGCGGCCCGGCGGCGGCCATCTGATGGCCGGCGGTACGGCCGCCGTGGTCGGCGGCGCGCTGGGCGAGGCCGAGTGGCTGGCCGTCGCGGTGGCCGAACGCGGCGCGGGCACGACGGACGCGCGGGTGCGGCTGGCCGCGGTGACCGACGAGGAGACGGCGCGGCTCGCCGCGGGCGGCCTGCTGGAGACGTACGAGGAGGTGCGCTGGAGCGGCGGCGACGTCGTGGCCCGGCGCGTGGAGCGGCTCGGCGCGGTGGAGCTGGCCGCGGCGCCGCTGAGCGGTCCGGATCCGGCCGCGGTGCGCGGGGCGCTGCTGGCGGGGCTGCGGGCCGAGGGCACCGGACTGCTGCGGTGGTCGCGGGAGGCCGGCGAGACGCGGCAGCGCGTGGCGTTCCTGCACCGTGTGCTGGGTGAGCCCTGGCCGGACGTGTCCGAGGACGCCCTGCTGGAACGCGCCGAGGAATGGCTGGGCCCGGAGCTGGGGCGGGCCCGGCGCCGGGCGGACCTGGCGCGGGTGGAGGCCGGCGAGGTGCTGCCGCGGCTGCTGCCGTGGGCGAGCGGCCAGGCGGCGCGGTTCGCCGAGCTGGCTCCGGAGCGGCTGGAGGTGCCCAGCGGCTCCCGCGTCCGCCTCGACTACAGCGGCGAGCAGCCGGTCCTGGCCGTCAAACTCCAGGAGTTGTTCGGGCTGCGGGAGACCCCGCGGGTGGCGGGCGTGCCGGTGCTGGTGCATCTGCTGTCGCCCGCCGGGCGTCCCGCCGCGGTCACCGCGGACCTGGCGTCGTTCTGGCAGGAGGGCTACCGCGCGGTGCGCGCGGAGCTGCGCGGCCGCTATCCCCGGCACCCCTGGCCGGAGGACCCGTCGACCGCGGCGGCCACCCGCCGCACCAACCCCCGCAAGGGCTGAGCGGGTCGGCCCGCGGGGCCGGCGGGATGCGCCGGCCGGGTCCGGGAGCCGCGAACGGCCGGCTCCCGCCGTCGTCGGGCGGGGGCCGGCCGTCGGGCAGGAACCGGTGTCAGACCGTCACTTCGTCGCGCTGGGCGAGGCGAGGGCCGCGCCGGTGGCCGCGCCCGAAGGGCTCGGCGTGGGCGTCGCGCACGGGTCCGGGGTGCTGCTGCCGGTCGGCGTGGGCGTCTCCGTCGGCGTCGGGGTCTCCGTCGGCGTCGGCGTCTGCGTCGGGCAGCCCGTGGGCGGCGTGGTCGGCGGAGTCGTGGGCGGCGTCGTCGTCGGCGGCGTGGTGGGCGGGGTCGTCGGCGGCGTGGTGGGCGGCGTCGTCGGCGAACCCGTGGGGCTGGTGCTCGGGTGCGGCAGCCCGTTCGGCGGCGCCGGGCTGACGACACCGCCGATGGTGACGCCCGGGTGCGGCGGGGTGCCCGCGGGAGCCGACGGCGACGACACCGGAGACGTCGACGGGTTGGGCTCCGGGGTGACCGCGGGACCGGGGGTGCCCTTGCGGTCCGGAACCGCCACCGGGCCGCCCTGCATGAAGTGCTCGTACCAGGCCCGCACCAGGTTCAGATAGGCCTGCGAGTGGTTGTAGCCGAGGATCGCCCGGTCCATGTCGTGCGGCACCGCCAGGTCACGGCCGTCGGCGCACAGGTAGTCGCCGGCCGCGAGCGCCGCGTCGTACACGTTGTTGGGGTCCTTCACCCCGTCACCGTTGCCGTCCGCGCCCCACGTCTGCCAGGTGGAGGGGATGAACTGCATCGGGCCGACCGCGCGGTCGTGCACCGGGTCGCCGTCCCAGCGGCCGCCGTCGGTGTCCGGGATGTTCGCGAAGCCCTTGCCGTTGAGGACCGGGCCGAGGATCGGCGACAGCGTCGTGCCGTTCGCGTCGACGGCGCCGCCCCGGGCCTGACCGGACTCCACCTGCCCGATGCCGGCCAGGAGTTGCCACGGCAGATGACAGCCGGGCTGGGACTGCGCCAGGGACGCCTGCGCCCGCTCGTAGGCGGCCAGCACCGTCGTCGGCAGGCTCGCGCCCGACGGAATGCTCACCACGGGCCCACCGCCGGGCGTCGGCGCCACCGGGCCGGTGGGGGTCTTCAGCGGCGGCACGTCGGTGATGTAGGGCGAACCACCGTCGATCTGCGGGCCGGGCGGGGGCGTGTCCGACTGCTGCCCGGCCTGCGAACCCTGCGTCGCCGCATGGGCGATGCCGAGCAGCCCGGGCGCCTGCGACGCGCTCAG
The DNA here is from genome assembly GCF_019890725.1 of Actinacidiphila acidipaludis. Taxonomy (GTDB): domain Bacteria; phylum Actinomycetota; class Actinomycetes; order Streptomycetales; family Streptomycetaceae; genus Actinacidiphila; species Actinacidiphila acidipaludis. Next base: position 335,159 of record NZ_JAINZZ010000002.1, on the reverse strand, counting down.
CGCCGCCATCGCCGCGGCGGCCACCGCCGTCCCTGCCGCACCCCTGCGAAGCCTCCGGCCGTACCGCCGCGCTGCCATCGCGGTCCCCTCCCACAGACGACGTGGGCGCCGCTCCGGCGCCACAACCCGACTGACCCTACGGCAACTTCAGCCCCTGGACCACAGGCCGACAGCAATCCACAGGGGACGAATCCGCGCAATTCACCGCGCCGCCGCCGCTCCTCGGCAGTCCCTTCACCGAGGAGACCCGGCCCGTTCACCCCCCGGCCGAACCCGGCAGACCCAGCCGGGCCCGGCAGACCCGCGTGGGCCCGGCCGGCCCGGCAACCCGCCCGGGCCGCCGGACCGCACCAGCCCCCGCCGACCACTCAGTGCGCCGCGGACTCCCAATCCCGGCCCCAGCCCACCGACACATCCAGCGGCGCCCGCAGCGGATACGCGCCCGCCATCTCCCGGCGCACCAGCTCCTCCACCGCCTCCCGCTCCCCCGGCGCCACCTCGACCACGATCTCGTCGTGCACCTGCAGCAGCAGCCGCGACGCCAACTGCTCCTTCGCCAGGGCCTCGTCGACCCGCAGCATCGCGATCTTCACGATATCCGCCGCCGACCCCTGGATCGGCGCGTTCAACGCCATCCGCTCGGCCATCTCCCGGCGCTGCCGGTTGTCGCTCGTCAGATCCGGCAGATAACGGCGGCGCCCCAGCAGCGTCTCGGTGTACCCGGTGATCCGGGCCTCCTCCACCACCCGGTGCAGATAGTCCCGCACCCCGCCGAACCGCTCGAAGTACGTCTCCATCAACGCCCGCGCCTCAGCCGCCTCGATCGCCAGCTGCTGCGACAACCCGAACGCCGACAACCCGTACGCCAGCCCGTACGACATCGCCTTGATCTTGCGGCGCATCTCCGCGTCGACCCGGTCCCGCTCCACCGAGAACACATGCGAGCCGACCGTACTGTGCAGATCCTCACCCGAGGTGAACGCCGCGATCAGACCCTCGTCCTCCGACAGATGAGCCATCACCCGCAGCTCGATCTGACTGTAGTCCGCCGTCAGCAGCGACTCATAACCCTCACCCACCACGAACCCACGGCGGATCGCCCGGCCCTCGTCCGTCCGCACCGGAACGTTCTGCAGATTCGGATCCGTCGACGACAGCCGGCCCGTCGCCGCCACGATCTGGCTGAACGTCGTGTGGATCCGCCCGTCCGGCGCGACGGTCTTCACCAGACCCTCCACCGTCACCCGCAGCTTCGCCTGCTCACGATGGCGCAGCATGATCACCGGCAGCTCGTGCTCGGTCTGCGCCGCCAGCCACGCCAACGCGTCCGCGTCCGTGGTGTAACCCGTCTTCGTCTTCTTCGTCTTCGGCAGACCCAGCTCCCCGAACAGCACCTCCTGCAGCTGCTTCGGCGACCCCAGATTGAACTCGTGCCCCACCGCCGCGTGCGCCTCCGACACCGCGTGCTGCACCGCCGCCGCGAACTGCTGCTCCAGCCCCTCCAGATGAGCCCGGTCGGCGGCGATCCCCGCCCGCTCCATCCGCGCCAGCAACGCCGAGATCGGCAGCTCCACGTCCTGCAGCAGCTCCGCGGCACCCACCTCCGGCAGCCGCTGCCCGAACACCTCCCCCAGATCCAGCACCGTACGGGCCTGCACCATCAGCGCCTCGGCCGCGGCCGCCTCGCCGTCGTCCTCCTCACCGAACGCCAGCTGCCCACTACCGCCCTCCGCGGGCGCCAGCTCCCGGCCCAGATACTCCACCGACAGCACATCCAGCGCGAACGACCGGCGCCCCGGCTTGATCAGATACGCCGCGAGCGCCGTGTCCATCGTGACACCCGCCACCTGCCAGCCGTGCTCGGCGAACACCCGCGCCACGTTCTTCGCGTTGTGCACCACCTTCGGCCGGTCCGGATCGGCCAGCCACCCCGCGAACGCCCGCTCGTCGGCCTCGTCCAGCCGCGCCGGATCGAACCACGCCGCGCCCTCCGCACCGGCCAGCGCGATCTGCGAGACACCACCGCTGCCCAGCGACCACGTGTCCACACTCGACAGGCCCAGCAGCTCCCCCGCCCGACCCTCCAGCCAGCCCGGCAGCTCCCCCGCCGCCAGCACCACACCGTCGACCGCCACACCCGCGGCGACCGCCGCCTCCTCCTCCGCCGCACCCGGATCCGCCGCGAACAACCGCTCCCGGAAATTCGGATTACGGAACTCCAGCGCGTCCAGCACACCCCCGAGCGTCTCCCGGTCGTACGCCGGCCGCTCCAGCTCCGCCGGCCCCGCGTCCAGCGCCACGTCCCTGACCATCTCCGTCAGGCGGCGGTTCAGCTTCACCGCCTCCAGATGCGCCCGGAGATTCTCCCCCGCCTTGCCCTTCACCTCGTCGACCCGCTCGCACAACTCACGGAACGAACCGAACTGCGTGATCCACTTGGCGGCGGTCTTCTCCCCCACCCCCGGAATACCCGGCAGATTGTCCGACGGATCACCCCGCAACGCCGCGAAGTCCGGATACTGCGCCGGCGTCAGCCCGTACCGCTCCTCCACCTTCGCCGGCGTGTACCGCGTCAGCTCCGACACACCCTTCGTCGGATACAGCACCGTCACATGATCCGACACCAGCTGGAAGGCGTCCCGGTCACCCGTGACGATCAGCACCTCGTACCCCAGCGCCTCCGCCTGCGTGGCCAGCGTCGCGATGATGTCGTCCGCCTCGAACCCCTCCACCGCGAAACGGCTCACCCGCATCGCGTCCAGCAGCTCCCCGATCAGAGCCACCTGACTGCGGAACTCGTCCGGCGTCTTCGACCGCGTCGCCTTGTACTCCGGATACTCGTCGAACCGCCACGTCTTGCGCGACACGTCGAACGCCACCGCCAGATGCGTCGGCTGCTCGTCACGCAACGTGTTCGACAGCATCGACGTGAAACCGTAAATGGCATTCGTCGGCTGACCGGTGGCCGTACTGAAATTCTCCACCGGCAGCGCATAGAACGCCCGGTACGCCAGCGAATGCCCGTCCAGCAGCATCAGCCGGGGGCGGTCGGTCGTCGTCTTCGTCGCTTTCTCTGCCACAGCCCCGATCCTCCCACGCAGCACCGACAACCCCCGACGCCCGCACGACCGCGCCCCAAGCCGTCCCCTCCCCACCGGCCACCACCCCGCGGAACAGTGGCAGGATCGTGGGTATGGCAACGAAGCCCCCCGCCGGAGACCCCGTCCAGGACGCACCCCACGTCACCGTGCCCAAGCAGTCCGCCGCCGGCCTGCCCGCCATCGGACACACCATGAAGGTCGCCGGCGCCCAGATGGGAGCCCGCCGCGCCACCCTCACCCTCCTCAAGGTGAACCAGAAGAACGGCTTCGACTGCCCCGGATGCGCCTGGCCCGAGGGCGGCAAACGCCACACCTTCGAGTTCTGCGAGAACGGCGCCAAAGCCGTCGCGGAAGAAGCCACCCTCCGCCGCGTCACCCCCGACTTCTTCGCCGCCCACCCCGTCTCCGACCTCGCCGGGCGCAGCGGCTACTGGCTCGGCCAGCAGGGCCGCATCACCCAGCCCATGTACCTCCCCGAAGGCGCCGACCACTACGAACCCATCCCCTGGGAACGCGCCCTCGCTCTCGTCGCCGAGGAACTCACCGCCCTCGACACCCCCGACGAAGCCGTCTTCTACACCTCAGGCCGCACCAGCAACGAAGCAGCCTTCCTCCTCCAGCTCTTCGCCCGCGAATACGGCACCAACAACCTGCCCGACTGCTCCAACATGTGCCACGAGTCGTCCGGCAGCGCCCTCACCGAAACCCTCGGCGTCGGCAAAGGCAGCGTCCTCCTCGACGACCTCCACCGCGCCGACCTCATCATCGTCGCCGGCCAGAACCCCGGCACCAACCACCCCCGCATGCTCTCCGCCCTCGAACAGGCCAAGCACGCCGGCGCCACCATCGTCAGCGTCAACCCCCTGCCCGAAGCCGGACTCGAACGCTTCAAGAACCCCCAGACCGCCAACGGACTCGCCGGCCGCGGCACCCGCCTCAGCGACCTCCACCTGCCCATACGCCTCGGCGGAGACCAAGCACTCTTCCGCGCCCTCGGCCGCCTCCTCATCGAGAACGACCACGTCGACCACGACTTCGTCGACCAGCACACCCACGGCTACGACGACTACGCCGCCACCGCACGCGCCACCGACTGGAACGACGTCGAGACCGCCACCGGCCTCACCCGCACCCAGATCGAAGAACTCCACACCCTCCTGCGCGACTCCCGCAGCACCATCGTCTGCTGGGCCATGGGACTCACCCAGCACAAACACTCCGTCCCCACCATCCGCGAAGTCGTCAACGTCCTCCTCCTCCAGGGCAACATCGGCCGCGCCGGCGCCGGCGTCTGCCCCGTCCGCGGACACTCCAACGTCCAGGGCGACCGCACCATGGGCATCTTCGAACGCCCCACCACCGCCTTCCTCGACGCACTCCGCGACGAATTCGGCTTCGAACCCCCACGCCACCACGGCCTCGACGTCGTCCGCGCCATCCGCGCCCTCCGCGACGGCACCGCCAAGGTCTTCTTCGCCATGGGCGGCAACTTCGTCGCCGCCACCCCCGACAGCACCGTCACCGAAGCCGCCGTCCGCAAAGCCCGGCTGACCGTGCACGTCTCCACCAAACTCAACCGCTCCCACGCCGTCACCGGAGCACGCGCCCTCATCCTCCCCACCCTCGGCCGCACCGAGAAGGACCACCAGGCCACCGGCGACCAGTTCGTCACCGTCGAGGACTCCATGGGCATGGTCCACGCCTCCCACGGGAACCTCACCCCCGCCTCACCCCACCTGCTCTCCGAACCCGCCATCATCAGCCGCCTCGCCCGCGCCACCCTCGGCCCCCACACCACCACCCCCTGGGCCGACTTCGAGAACGACTACGACCTCATCCGCGACCGCATCGCCCGCGTCGTCCCCGGCTTCGACGACTTCAACACCCGCGTCCGGCACCCCGGCGGCTTCACCCTCCCCCACGCCCCCCGCGACACCCGCACCTTCCCCACCGCCACCGGCAAAGCCAACTTCACCGCCGCACCCCTCGAATACCCCACCGTCCCCGAAGGCCGCCTGCTCCTGCAGACCCTCCGCTCCCACGACCAGTACAACACCACCATCTACGGCCTCGACGACCGCTACCGCGGCATCAAGAACGGCCGCCGCGTCGTCCTCGTCCACCCCGACGACGCAACCGCCGCAGGCCTCACCGACGGCGACTACACCGACCTCGTCAGCGAATGGACCGACGGCACCGAACGCCGCGCCGAAGGCTTCCGCGTCGTCCACTACCCCACCCCCCGAGGCTGCGCCGCCGCCTACTACCCCGAGACCAACGTCCTCATCCCGCTCGACCACACCGCCGACACCAGCAACACCCCCGCCGCCAAATCCGTCGTCATCCGCCTCGAACGCCACTGACCCCCACCACCAGACCAGCACGAACGGAGTCCCGCTCCATGGGCGACCAGACCACCACCACCTACTTCCCCCCGGAGATCCTCGAGCAGTACGCCGGCCTCGGCATCGACCTGCCCGCCCTCTTCTCCGCCGGACACCTCGGCGAACGCATGGGCATCCGGATCCTGGAAGCAGCACCCGACAAGGTGGTCGGCGTCATGCCCGTCGAAGGCAACACCCAGCCCTACGGACTCCTCCACGGCGGCGCCTCCGCCGTCCTCGCCGAAACCCTCGGCTCCATCGGCGCCATGCTCCACGGCGGCCCCTCCAAGGTCGCCGTCGGCGTCGACCTCAACGCCACCCACCACCGCGGCCTCCGCAGCGGCACCGTCACCGGCACCGCCACCCCCGTCCACCGCGGCCGCTCCTCCGCCACCTACGAGATCGCCATCACCGACGACACCACCGGCAAACGCGTCTGCACCGCCCGCCTCACCTGCATGCTGCGGCCCGCCACCCCCAGCACCTCCACCAACGGCACCGGCGCCTGAATCCCCCCCGCGGCGTCAGCTCTTCGGCCCGACGTGCCGGTCCATCTCGGCGACGGAGGCCCGCCGGGCCACGGAGACGTTGTACGCGCCGCCTCGCCGCCGGGTCTCCGTCCACGCCACTCCGAGTGAGTCCAGCGTGTCCGTGAAGAGCCGCCGGATGTCGGCCGAGGTGTTCGTGAAGAAGTACCGCGGATACTCGTAGCGCTTGCGGACACCCGCGACCGTCCGCTCGGTCCAGTTGGTGATCCGGCACCCGTCGGAGTCGATCAGCCCCTTGACGAACTCCCACGGATGCGCGCCGACGATTTCCTGCTGCCATGGCTCCAGCGCGATCGTCCGCTCGTGCTTCTTCCCGGGGCCGTGCTGCGGGAAGACGACCGGCCACTGCTTGCTCGTCGACGTGATCTGGGCGCACCCCTGTTGCCGCACCCGGCAGACGGCACCGCCGGGGCGCACCTCGCGGATGGCCTTCTCACAGGCATCCGCCAGGCCCGGCCAGGAGTCGGCGCAGGCGATGCGCAGGACGTACACGCCGCGGCGGTGCGCGCTGATGCAGCCGTCGCCCAGGTAGAGGCCGAGGAGATAGGGATAGGCGGGACCGTCGGTCCGCAGGGGCTGGGCGCCGGCGCTGACCGGTTCGATGCCGTGGGTGCGCCACTGGCGGAGCGCCCAACGGGATATGCCGGTCTCACGGCTCACACTGTTGACGCTGCGGCCGGATGCGATCAGGAGCAGGGCCGCGTGGCGGGTGTCGAGGTCGTACATGCCGCAACTCTGTGCGAATCCTGCGGCGAATGGCGCGAATCGCCCACAAGTTCACCCTGTTCAGTGACCCTGCAAAAGGTGCGGTGATCTTCGATTTGAAGGCTATGTACCCCGGGTGGGATTCGAACCCACACTGTCGGCTGTTTGAGAGCCGCCTCTCTAACCAGTTGGAGTACCGGGGCTCCATCGAAACAGAGGATAGCCTACATCCCCCGCACTCAAACTCTACCGGAGCTAGGTAGGCTCAGGGTGCAGTACCCCTCCACCAGCCGAGGAGCACAAGGAGCATCGTGAGCGCCCCCGAAGAGTCCCCGACGCCCCAGGATGAGCAGGCTCAGGGCGAGCAGTCGCACGTGCCTCCGACGACGACGCGGGTCGTCATCGCGGAGGACGAGGCGCTGATCCGGCTTGATCTGAAGGAGATGCTGGAGGAGGAGGGGTATTCCGTCGTCGGTGAGGCGGGGGACGGGGAGACGGCGGTGCAGCTCACGGAGGAGCTGCGGCCGGATCTGGTGATCCTGGATGTGAAGATGCCGGTGCTGGACGGGATCTCGGCGGCGGAGCGGATCGCGGGGGCGAAGTTGGCTCCGGTGCTGATGCTGACGGCGTTCTCGCAGCGGGAGCTGGTGGAGCGGGCGCGGGATGCCGGGGCGATGGCGTATCTGGTGAAGCCGTTCACGAAGAGTGATCTGGTGCCGTCGATCGAGATGGCGGTGAGCCGGTTCCAGGAGTTGCGGGCGCTGGAGGCGGAGGTCGCGGATCTGGCGCAGCGGCTGGAGACGCGGAAGCTGGTGGACCGGGCGAAGAGTGTGCTGCAGACGCGGTACGGGTTGTCGGAGCCGGCGGCGTTCCGGTGGATTCAGAAGACGTCGATGGATCGGCGGATGTCGATGCAGGCGGTGGCGCAGGCGGTGATCGACGAGGTCGCGGAGAAGTAGGTCCGCGGTGTGGCGAAGGGCCCCGGCGCTTTTGGTGTGCCGGGGCCCTTCGTGTTGGTGGTGGGGGTGGTCAGTCCTCGCCGAGGTAGGTCTTGCGGACGCCTTCGTCGTGGAGGAGGTCCTGGCCGGTGCCGGAGAGTTTGATGGTGCCGATTTCCATGACGTGGGCCTGGTCGGCGAGGGAGAGCGCGGCTTGGGCGTTCTGTTCGACGAGCAGGATGGTGGTGCCTTGGGCCTTGAGTTCGACGATGGTGGCCATGATCTTCTGCATCATGATCGGTGACAGGCCCATGGAGGGTTCGTCGAGCATGAGCAGTTTGGGCTGGGACATCAGGGCGCGGCCCATGGCGAGCATTTGCTGTTCGCCGCCGGAGAGGGTGCCTGCGGCTTGTTTGCGGCGTTCGCCGAGGATGGGGAAGAGGTCGTAGGCGCGGTTGATGTCCTTGGTGATGCCGGTGGTGTCTTTGCGGAGGTAGGCGCCGAGTTTGAGGTTTTCCTCGATGGTGAGGCGGGGGAAGATGTGGCGGCCTTCGGGTGAGTGGGCGAGTCCGAGGGCGACGATCTTGTGTGCGGGGACCCGGGTGAGGACTTTGCCGTCGAAGCGGACGCGGCCGCCGATGGGTTTGAGGAGTCCGCTGAGGGTGCGCAGGGTGGTGGTCTTGCCGGCGCCGTTGGTGCCGATGAGGGTGACGACTTGGCCGGCTTCGACGGAGAACGAGATGCCTTTGACGGCTTCGATCTTGCCGTAGGCGACGCGGAGGTCCTCGACTTCCAGGAGTGCGGTCATCGGTCGTTCTCCTGCTCGCTGGTGGTGCTCGCGTCGTCGGCCGTGGCGGCCGGGGTGCCGTCTTCGTCGGCGGGGGCGCCTTCGAAGGGTTCGCCGAGGTAGGCGGCGATGACGCGTTCGTCGTTCTGGACGACTTCGGAGGTGCCTTCGACGAGTTTTTCGCCTTGGACGAGGACGGCGACGCGGTCGCAGAGGTTGAAGATGAACCGCATGTCGTGCTCGATGACGAGGACGGCGATGCCCTGGTCCCGGATGGCGAAGACGAGTTCTTCGGTGGCGCGGGTTTCCTGGGGGTTCATGCCGGCGGTGGGCTCGTCGAGGAGCAGGAGGCCGGGTTCGCTGGCGAGGGCGCGGGCGATTTCGAGCTTGCGCTGTTCGCCGTAGGGGAGGTTGCGTGCGAGGTGTTCGGCTTTGTCGGCGAGGCCGGTGAAGGCGAGGAGTTCCATGGCGCGTTCGCGGCTGGCGCGTTCGGCTTTGTGGAATCCGGGGCCGCGGACGATGGCGGAGAACAGTCCTTCGCGGGTGCGGGTGTGGCGGCCGACGAGCACGTTTTCCAGGACGGTCATGTTGGCGAAGAGCCGGATGTTCTGGAAGGTGCGGGCGATGCCGGCTTTGGTGACGAGGTGGGGTTTGGGGGGGAGGACGGTGCCGCGGTAGCTGACGGTGCCTTCGGTGGGCACGTACAGGCCGGTGAGGCAGTTGAAGAAGGTGGTCTTGCCGGCGCCGTTGGGGCCGATGAGGCCGACGATCTCGCCGCTGTTGACGGTGAGGTCGACGTTGCGGACGGCGGTGAGGCCGCCGAAGCGCATGATGACGCCGCGGGCTTGGAGCAGGGTTCCGCCGGCCGCCGCGTCGGCGGGGGTGGGCTGCTGGGGGATGGTGGTGGTCATGGTGTGCCTCACGCCCCTGCCGTGGTGGCGGGGACGGTGTCGTCGCCCATCGGACGGTTGCCGGGTGCCGGGGTCTCGTCCTCGTGGAACTCGAGCTGGCGGCGGCGGTTGGGGATGATGCCTTCGGGCCGGAATCGCATGATGAGGATGAGGGCGATGCCGAACGCGAAGAGTTCGTACTGGGACAGGAAGCTGAGCTTCTGCGGGATGACGTAGAGGAGCGCCGCGCCGAGGATGGGTCCGCTGACCGTGCCCATGCCGCCGAGGACGACGGCGGCGAGCAGGAAGGCGGAGTTGGGCGGTACGGAGCCGGAGAAGACGTAGGGGTCGGGGACGACGCTGTTGGTGACGTGGGCGAAGACGGTGCCGGCGAGGCCGGCGAGGGAGGCGCCGAGGGCGAAGGCGACGAGTTTGACGCGGAAGCCGTTGATGCCCATGGCGGTGGCAGCGGTCTCGTCTTCGCGGATGGCGATCCAGGAGCGGCCGATGCGGGAGTCGGCGGCGCGGGTGAAGACGAGGACGACGATGATCGTGATGACGAGCATCAGCAGGTAGTAGTTGGCGAACCGGCCGAGGGTGAAGGATCCGACGGAGTGGGTGTCGCCGAGGTTGTACCCGAAGATGGACAGGTCGGGGATCTGTGCGATGCCGTTGGGGCCGTTGGTGACCTTGGGTCCGCTGACGCCGTCGAGGTTGCGGACGATGATGCGGAAGATCTCTCCGAAACCGAGGGTGACGATGGCGAGGTAGTCGCCGCGCAGGCGGAGGGTGGGGGCGCCGATGAGGACGCCGAAGACGCAGGCGGCGCCCATGCCGGCGAGGGCGGCGGCCCAGAAGGGGAACTGGGTGCCGGACCAGATGGAGAAGGGGGAGCCGGAGACCAGGGCCGCGGTGTAGGCGCCGACGCCGAGGAAGGCGACGTAGCCGAGGTCGAGCAGGCCGGTGAGGCCGACGACGATGTTGAGGCCGAGGGCGACGGTGCCGACGATGAGGACGCTGGCGCCGAGGTTGGCCCAGAGTTCGTTGTTCTGGGCGAAGGGGTAGGCGATGGCGGTGAGGACGCCGACGGTGGAGGAGAACTTCTTGTTGTGCTGGGTGAGTTGCTGGAACTGCTTGAGCAGTCCGCCGGCGCTCAGGCCCCACACGCCGACGGCGAGGACGATGAGGTAGCCGATGAAGATGTCGCTGTAGTCGGTGGCCAGGCCGAAGGTGAGGATTTTCAGGCCGAGGGCGTAGACGACGACGATGACGAGGCGTTGCAGCCAGCGGTTGAGTTTGCGGGCGTCGGGGACGCGCAGTTCGCTGTGGTGCAGGCGGGCTTCGCGCAGCCAGGCGTAGCCGCGGACGACGGCGCTGATGCCTTCGGCCCGGCCGAGTTCGTAGTACTCGGCGTCGGCGGGTTCTTCGGGGTGCCGGTCGAGGGGCAGGGCGAGGGCGCCGGCGAAGAGGACGAGTGCGCCGATGAAGGCGACGAAGCCGCCGGGGTCGAGGTTGGCGAGGCCGCCGAGTTTCGCGGCGATGTCGATGACGGTGTACCAGGTGGTGCCGAGGGTGGCGAGGGCCAGCAGCAGTACGCCGTTGTTGGTGCGGCTGGGGGTGAGCCAGCGCAGGCCGGTGAGGCCGAAGGTGCCGAGGGCGACGACGCCGGTGAGGATGGCGCCGATGAGGGTCATGATCTGGAGGCCGCCGGGATAACCGCTGACGGTGAGGTCGCCGGGGAAGTCGGTGGTGTAGGTCCACGACATGAACGTGGAGGCGATGGTGATCACGGCGCCGGCGAGGGTGGTGGCCCGGGCGGCGGTGAGCGGCAGGGGGATGAAGGGGGCGGTGCGCCGGTTGCCGTGGGTGGCGGTGGCGGCGACGGCTTCTTCGGCTGCGGCGATGGGGAGGTCGGTCATGTCGTGATCACGCCCTGTCCGCGACGCGCTCGCCGAGGAGGCCCTGGGGCCGGACGAGGAGGACGACGATGAGGAGGACGAAGGCCCAGACCTGGGCCCAGGCTCCACCGCCGAACTGTTCCATGCCGGGGACGTTGGCGATGTAGGCGGTGGCGCAGGCTTCGGCGATGCCGAGGACGAGGCCGCCGAGCATGGCGCCGTAGATGTTGCCGATGCCGCCGAGGACGGCGGCGGTGAACGCCTTGAGGCCGGCCTGGAAGCCGATGTCGTACTTGACCTGGCCGTATTTGAGGCCGTAGGCGACGCCGGCGACGGCGGCGAACAGGCCGCCGATCGCGAAGGCGATGATGATGATGCGGTTGGTGTCGACGCCCATGAGCTTGGCGGTGTCGGGGTCCTGGGCGGTGGCCTGCATGGCGCGGCCGGTGCGGCTGGAGCGGACGAAGACGCCGAGGGCGATCATGCAGACGATGGCTGCGCCGAGCAGGAAGAGGTCGCCGCTCTGGACGTCGACGGAGCCGATGTGGAAGGGGCCGCCGGGCAGTTGCGGGAAGTGCTTGCCCGCGGTGGCGTGCGGGTACCAGTTGAAGACTGCCTGCTGCAGCGCGAGGGAGAGGCCGATGGCGGTGATGAGGGGTGCCAGCCGTGGGGCGTTGCGCAGGGGCCGGTAGGCGAAGCGTTCGGCGCCGACGGCGATGAGCACGGACACGATGGCGCCGCCGACGAGCATCAGCGGGAGCGCGGCCCATATGGACATGCTGCTCGGGAGATTGGTGTAGACCGCGAGTGCGCCGAAGGCGCCGGTCATGAAGATCTCACCGTGGGCGAAGTTGATGAGCTGGACGATGCCGTACACCATCGTGTAGCCGATGGCGATGAGCCCGTACATCGAGCCGAGGAACAGCCCGTTGGCCAGCTGTTGCGGCAGGGTGTGCACCGCATGGCCTCCATGTCGCTGGGGAGCAGGTGATCGGGTGACGGGGGTGGTGTCGATGGTTCTCGGGTTGCGGTGGTGCGGTGGGTGGTGCGGGTGAAGCAGCGGCCGCGCGGTCGGTGCTGACCGGCCGCGCGGCCTGGGGTGTGCTGGGCTGGGTCAGCCGTTGTAGACGCCGGTCTTGACGGCGGTCCACTTGCCGCCCTTGACCTGGTACACGGTCAGCTGCTTGTTGGTGGTGTCGCCGTACTGGTCGAAGGAGACGTGGCCGGCGATGCCGTCGAAGTCGGTCTTCTGGACGGCGTCGACGAGCTTGGCGCGGGCGTCGCTGGGCAGCTTGCCGCCGTTGGCGTCCATCACGGTCTTGACGGCCTTGATGATGGCGGTGGCGGCGTCGTAGGAGTAGCCGCCGTAGGTGCCGTAGTCGCCGGGGTAGCCCTTCGACTTGTAGGTGTCGATGAAGGTCTTCGCGGCCGGGAGGGTCTCGACCGGCACGCCGACGGAGGTGGCGAGGTCGCCCTCGGCGGCCTGGCCGGCGGTCTTGATGTAGGTGTCGGAGTACATGCCGTCGCCGCCCATGAGCGGGATGTGCACGCCGGCGGCCTTGAGCTGCTTGGTGACCAGCTCGGACTCGTCGTACTGGCCGCCGTAGTAGACCATGTCGGCGTGCGAGTTCTTGATCTTGGTGACGAGGGCGGAGAAGTCGGTGTCACCGGTGTTGACGTGGTCGGTGCCGGCGATCTTGCCGCCGAGGGACTTGAACTTGCCCTGGAAGATGCCCGCGAGGCCGGCGCCGTAGGTCTGCTTGTCGTCGACGACGAAGGCGGACTTCTTCTTCAGGGTGTTGACCGCGTAGTCGGCGGCGAAGTTGCCCTGGTTGGCGTCGGTGGTGGCGGTGCGGAAGTAGGTGGTGAACGGGCGGGTCTTGGTGCCGGTCGCCCAGTCCTTGCCCTGGGTCAGGGCGGGGTTGGTGTTCGACGGCGAGATCTCGACCATCTTGGCGGACTCGAAGACCTGCTGCATCGACTGCGCGACGCCGGAGTTCAGCGGGCCGACGGCGGCGATGACGTCGCTCTCCTGGACCAGCGCGGTGGCGTTGGTCTGGCCGGTGGCCGGCTGCGCCTTGTCGTCCAGGGCCTTGACCTTGAAGGTGACGCCGGGGACGAGGTTCTTGGCGTTGGCGTCGTCGACCGCGATCTGCACGCCGTACTGGATGCCCAGGCCGGTGGCGGAGTTGGCGCCCGTCAGCGGCGCGTCGACGCCGATGACGACGGTGGTCTTGGAGCCGCCGCTGCTGTTGTCTCCGCCCTTCTTGCTGTCGTCGCTACGCGAGCCGCACGCGGTGAGGGTGAGGGCTCCGGTGGCGAGGACGGAGGTCAGAATCAGCAAGGAACGGTGTCGCACGATCAGTCCTTTCCCCTGGCGCGGCCGTCTCTGATGAGAGGCCGAGTCGCGCGCTGGCTGCCGAACTGACAAATCCGGTGGCGCGGTGACTGGCCGTGACTCTAGGCGCGTCGTGTCACATCAGGCAGAGGGGTGGGAAGAGTGTGACTGTCTTGTTATGCCGAACGGAAACTCTTGAGGTTCCGCTGAGGTTACGGACGCCCTTTGGGCGCTTTGCGCCGCCGTCCGCATGATGAGAACCCGCACTTCCGCCATGGCGTGCGGGAGTGACGGAAGGGGCCGGGGGCAAGGGACCGGCAGGTTCGGCGGATGCGGGAATAGCGGGAAGTCGCCGGGGTGGGGCCCGCCCGGGCGGGCCCCTTTGGGCCTGTATTGCGTGCGCGTTACACAGCGTTAATTGCCGGGTCCCGGGATTACGAATGGAACGTCCCCGCCCGGCGGCGCCGAACGGGGACGATGTTTGCGTCAGTACCAAAATTCCCTATGCGCATTACGCCTTCGGGGAGTCGTCCTCACCGATGTGGTGGACGCGGACCATGTTGGTGGTTCCGGGCATACCGGGGGGCGAGCCGGCGGTGATCACGACGACGTCGCCCTTCGCGCAGCGGCCGATCCGCAGCAGTTCCTCGTCGACCTGCTGGACCATCTCGTCGGTGGTCTGCACGGTCGGGCCGAGGAACGTCTCCACGCCCCAGGTCAGGCTGAGCTGGGAGCGGGTGGCCGGTTCGGGGGTGAAGGCGAGCACCGGGATGGGCGAGCGGTAGCGGGACAGCCGGCGGACGGTGTCGCCGGACTGGGTGAAGGCGACCAGGAAGCGGGCGCCGAGGAAGTCGCCCATCTCGGCGGCCGCGCGGGCCACGGCGCCGCCCTGGGTGCGGGGCTTGCTCCGCTCGGTCAGCGGCGGCAGGCCGGCGGCGAGGATGTCGTGCTCGGCGGCGGAGACGATGCGGGACATGACCTTGACGGTCTCGACGGGGTACTTGCCGACGCTGGTCTCGCCGGAGAGCATCACCGCGTCGGTGCCGTCGATGACCGCGTTGGCCACGTCGCTGGCCTCGGCGCGCGTCGGCCGGGAGTTGTCGATCATCGAGTCCAGCATCTGGGTGGCGACGATGACCGGCTTGGCGTTGCGCTTGGCGAGTTTGACCGCGCGCTTCTGGACCAGCGGGACGGCTTCCAGCGGCATCTCGACGCCCAGGTCGCCGCGGGCGACCATGATGCCGTCGAAGGCGTCGACGATCCCTTCGAGGTTCTCCACCGCCTGCGGCTTCTCGATCTTGGCGATGACGGGGACGCGGCGGCCCTCCTCCTCCATCACGCGCAGCACGTCGTCGACGTCGCGGCCGGAGCGGACGAAGGACAGCGCGACGATGTCGGCGCCGACCCGCAGGCCCCAGCGCAGGTCGCGGATGTCCTTCTCCGACAGGGCGGGCACCGAGACCGCGACACCGGGCAGGTTGAGGCCCTTGTGGTCGGAGATCATGCCGCCCTCGATGCACATGGTGTGAACGCGCGGCCCCTCGACGTCGGTCACCTCCAGGGTGACGCGGCCGTCGTCGACGAGGATGCGCTCACCGCGGGCGACGTCGGCGGCCAGCCCCTTGTAGGTGGTGCCGCAGATCGAGTGGTCACCCTCGATGTCATCGACAGTGATGGTGAACTCGTCACCGCGTTCAAGGAGTACCGGGCCCTCACGGAAACGGCCGAGCCTGATCTTCGGGCCCTGAAGGTCCACCAGGATGCCCACGCTGCGGCCGGTCTCGTCGGCCGCCTTGCGGACTCGTCGGTAGCGGTCCTCGTGCTCGGCGTAGCTGCCGTGGCTGAGGTTCAGGCGGGCGACGTCCATGCCGGCCTCGACCAGTGCCTTGATCTGGTCGTAAGAGTCGGTGGACGGACCCAGGGTGCAGACAATTTTGGCTCGGCGCATGTGTCGAGCGTATGACTTACTCGTTGGTAGGGAACGCGACGCCGGCAACAGTCCAACGACTGTTGGATTAAAGCTTGTTGACAAGTATCGAACTGTGCAGGGGTCCGCTCGGATGAGCGCTTCGGTAACCCTCCGTGGCCGGTTGCGTGACGTACACACGCCGGTCGTGGAAGGGGGGTGTCGCCCCGGCGGTCCCGTGGTCCAGAATCTACGCGCGTTGTTCCACCGATTGCCGTGCGCAGGACCACAGGGAGACCAGATGGCGCTCAACCGCAGGGACTTCATCAACCGCTCGGCCGCCACCGGCGCGGGCGTCGCGCTCGCCGGCGCGGCCGGCGCGGTGGCGGCCCCCGCAGCTCAGGCGGCCGACGGGCAGGCCGGCCACGGCTGCCCCCCGAAGACGTTCAGCCTGCGTGTGCTGGGCACCACCGACCTGCACGGCCACGCGCTGAACTGGGACTACTTCACCAACGCGGAGTACGACGACGCCGCCCACAACGACGTCGGCCTGGCCAAGGTCGCCACGCTCGTCGCGCAGGCGCGGACCGAGAAGGGCCACGACCGCACCCTGCTGATCGACGCGGGCGACATCATCCAGGGCACCCAACTGTCCTACTACTACGCCCGCGTCGAGCCGATCACCGGCGCCCGCGGCGGCCCCCGGCACCCGATGGCGCTGGCCATGAACCACATGCGCTACGACGCGGCCGCTCTCGGCAACCACGAGTTCAACTACGGCATCCCGCTGCTGCGCGCCTTCCAGGAGCAGTGCGACTTCCCGCTGCTGGCCGCCAACGCCGTCGACGCCACCACGCTCAAGCCCGCCTTCCCGCCGTACCTGGTCAAGGAGATCGAGGTGCACGGCGGCCCGCGGATCAAGGTCGGCATCCTGGGCCTGACCAATCCCGGCATCGCGATCTGGGACAAGGCCAACGTCCAGGGGAAGATGGCCTTCCCCGGCCTGGTCGAGCAGGCGAAGATCTACGTGCCCAAGCTGCGCGCGCTCGGCTGCGACGTGGTGATCCTCACCGACCACTCCGGCCTGGACGGCGCCACCTCCTACGGCGACTCCGTGCCGTACCCGGAGAACGCCTCCTCGCTGGTGGCCGCGCAGGTGCCCGGCATCGACGCGATCCTGGTCGGGCACACCCACCGCGAGGTGGCCTCCCGGACCGTGGTCAACCAGGAGACGGGCAAGTCCGTCGTGCTGTCCGAGCCGCTGTGCTGGGGCGAGCGGCTCAGCGTCTTCGACATCGACCTGGAGTTCGACCGCGGCCGCTGGCACGTCACCTCGGTGACCGCCGAGGTCCGCAACGCCAACACCGTCGCCGAGGACCCGGTCGTCGCGCAGCTGGTGAAGGACGAGCACCAGAAGGTCGTGGCGTACGTCAACCAGGTCATCGGCACCTGCAAGGAGGCGATGTCGGCGGCGGAGTCCACGTACAAGGACACCCCGATCATCGACTTCATCAACCTGGTACAGGCCGACACGGTCAAGAAGGCGCTGGCCGGCACCGCGTACGCGTCGCTGCCGGTGCTCTCGGAGGCGTCGCCGTTCTCCCGCACGGCCGCCATCCCGGCCGGCGACGTGTCGCTGCGCGACGTGGCGGGCCTGTACGTCTACGAGAACACCCTGGACGCCAAGATCCTCACCGGCGCGCAGGTCAAGGACTACCTGGAGTGGTCCGCGACGTACTACGTGCAGACCGCGCCGGACGCCCCGGTCGACGTCACCAAGATCACCAACGCCAACAACACGCCGGACTACAGCTACGACGTGCTCAGCGGGGTGTCCTACGACATCGACATCGCGCAGCCGGCCGGTTCGCGGATCGTCGACCTGACGTTCCAGGGCGCGCCGATCGACCCGGCCGCGCAGTTCGTTCTGGCGGTGAACAACTACCGCTCCAGCGGCGGCAGCAACTACCCGCACGTGGCGGCCGCGCAGTCGGTGTGGTCGAACTCCGACGAGATCCGCAACACGATCATCGCCTGGGTGCAGGCCAACGGCACGATCGACCCGGCGGCGTTCGGCGGCGACCAGTGGCGGCTCACCCGTGCCGGAGTGCCGCTGTTCGCGTAGCGGTCCCGGTGGCGGCGGGCGGCGGCCCGCCGAGGCCGAAGGTGGTGAAGGCGGTCCTGACCGGCAGGGGGTAGTGCTCCTCGCCGGTCAGGAGCGCGGTCAGGTCGTTGAGGATCACCGCGGACCGCCAGGCGGCCAGACCCAGGTCCGGGGCGCCGACGCCGTGCGTGTGGCGTTCGGCGTTCTGGACGTAGACGCGGCCGGTGACCGAGCGGTCCAGCTCCAGGCGGTGCAGGGCGTCGACGGCCGGGCGGCCGGCGGCGTCGGTGCGCAGCGCCGGGCCGAGCGGGGCCAGCAGGCGGTCCAGCGGCCGCTCCCGGTACCCGGTGGCCAGCACCACGGCGCTGGTCACCAGCCGGGAGCGGGTGCCCTGTTCGGCGTGCTCCAGGTGGAGTTCGACCTCCCGGCTGCCCAGCCGGCCGGCGGTGCGCACCGACACCCCCGGCGTGAGCACCGCGTCCGGCCAGCCGCCGTCCAGGGTGCGGCGGTACAGCTCGTCGTGGATCGCGGTGATCGTCTCGGTGTCGATGCCCTTGTGGAGCTGCCACTGCTGCGGCACCAGCCGGTCGCGGACCTGCTCGGGCAGTGCGTGGAAGTAGCGCGTGTAGTCCGGGGTGAAGTGCTCCAGGCCGAGTTTGCTGTACTCCATCGGCGCGAAGGCCGGTGTGCGGGCCAGCCAGGTGATCCGCTCGTACCCGGCGGGCCGGGCCCGCAGCAGGTCCAGGAAGACCTCGGCGCCGGACTGGCCGGAGCCGATCACGGTGATGTGCTCGGCGGCCAGCAGCCGTTCCCGGTTCTCGGTGTACTGCGCGGAGTGCACCACCGGCACGGCCGGTGCGTCGGCCAGCGGACGCAGCGGCTCGGGCACGTACGGCTCGGTGCCGATGCCCAGCACCAGATGGCGGGCGTAGGTGCGGTCCAGGGCCTCCGCCTCGCCGTGCTCGTCAAGGTGGGTGTGGTCGACCTCGAACAGCCCGCGGGCGGCGTTCCAGCGCACGGTGTCGGCCTGCTGCCCGAAGTGCGTGCTGGGGAGCGACTCGGCGACCCAGCGGCAGTAGGCGTCGTACTCCGCGCGGTGCACGTGGAAGCGCTCGGCGAAGTAGAACGGGAACAGCCGCTCCCGGTGCTTGAGGTAGTTCAGGAACGTCCAGTGGCTGGCCGGGTCGGCGAGCGTCACCAGGTCGGCGAGGAACGGCACCTGCAGCGTGGCGCCGTCGATGAGCAGACCGGGGTGCCAGCGGAAGTCGGGCCGCTGGTCGTAGAACGCGGCGGCCAGGCCCGGCACGCCGTCGGCGAGTGCGGCCAGCGACAGGTTGAACGGGCCGATGCCGATGCCCAGCAGGTCGAAGGGCTCGTCGGCGGGGCCGGGGGGCCGGGGCCGGGGGACGGGACGGCTCCGCTGGTCGTGCGGCGCGGGCCGGCTCTGCCGGCCGGGGCCCGGATCGGGCGTCGGGACGGAGGTCATGACGCGGTGCTGCCTTCCGTGGTGCCGGTGGTGTGCGGGGGCCCGGCGGCGAGTGCGAGCAGGGCGTCGAGGTCCTCGGGCCGCAGGCGGGGGTTGAGCAGGGTGGCCTTGAGCCACAGCCGGCCGCCGGCGCGTGCCCGCCCGAGCACCGCGCGGCCCTCGTACATCAGGCGGCGGCGCAGTTCGGCGACGTCCTCGTCGGTGGCGCCGGCCGGGCGGAACAGCACGGTGCTGATGGCCGGCGGCCCGTACAGCGTCAGCCGCGGGTGCTGGTCGACCTTGGCGGCCAGCACCGCCGCCAGGTCGCAGACCGCGTCCACGAGCGCGGCCATCCCGTCGCGGCCCAGGGCGCGCAGCGTGACGGCGATCTTGAGGATGTCGGGGCGGCGGGTGGTGCGCAGCGAGCGGCCGAGCAGGTCGGGCATCCCGGCGTCGGTGTCGTCCTGGGCGTTGAGGTAGTCGGCCCGGTGGTCGAGCGGGCGCAGGGCGGTGCCGTCGGGCACCGCGAGCAGGCCCGCGGCGACCGGCTGCCAGCCGAGCTTGTGCAGGTCGAGGGTGACGGACACCGCCGACTGCAGGCCGTCGAGCTTGGCCGCCTCCCGGCGGCTGAACAGCAGCGGGCCTCCGTAGGCGGCATCCACGTGCAGCTCCGCCCGGTGCCGGGCGGCGACCTTGGCGACCTCCGGCAGCGGGTCGATCGCGCCGGCGTCGGTGGTGCCGGCGGTGGCCACGATCAGGGCGCGGCTCGGCAGTTCGTCCAGGGCGGCGTCCAGGACGGCGGGGTCCAGGACGCCGGCGGGGGTGTCCAGCACGACGGGACTGGGCAGGCCCAGCAGCCACGCGGCGCGCAGCACGCTGTGGTGCGCGTTGGCGCCGCAGACGGTCTGCACGCGGGGGCCGCCGGCGGCGCGTTCCCTGGCCAGCAGCAGGGCGAGCTGGTTGGACTCGGTGCCGCCGGTGGTGACCAGGGCGTCGGGGGCCGGCAGGTCGGGGAAGACGAGGGCGGCCAGCGCCGTGGTGAGCCGCGCCTCCAGTTCGCTGGCCGCGGGGGCCTGGTCCCAGGAGTCCATCGACGGGTTCAGCGCGGAGGCGGCGAGGTCCGCGGCGGCGGCCAGGGCCAGCGGCGGGCAGTGCAGGTGGGCTGCGCAGAGCGGTTCTGCGGGGTCGGCGGAGCCCTCGGCGAGGGCGTGCGTCAGCGTGTACAGGGCTTCGCGCTCGCCGGTGCCGCCGCGGGGCAGGACGTCGCCCACCGCCTGGGCGAGCCGGGCCGCGACGCCCTCCGGGCCGCCCGCGGGCATCGCGCCGCCCCGGTCGCGGGCACCGTCGGCGAGCGCGGTGTACACGGTCTCCACGAGCGGCCGCAGCTCCTCCGCGCCGTGGCGGCCGCCGGCGAGTCCGGGCATCGGCATGTGCGGTCCCTCACTGGGCAGTTGGTGTCCGACGAGCGTCTTGTCCAACGATCATCGGGCCGCCAAGGCACGCAATCGCCTCCGGCGCGGTTCCCCCGCTGCCCTTCGCCCTTCCCCCGGACTGCCCGCTCCCCCGGGCTCGCCCGGACCCGTTCCGCCCCTGCCGTCCGCGTCCCCGGGCACGCCGTGGCCTGCCCTGCCCAGGCAGGGGGGCCGCCGGTCGGCCGGTGCCGGCACGAAGAGCCCCCGCGGGCCGGTGGCGGAGTGCGGCACCGCGACGGCCGGCCGCGCGGTTCCCCGCGCCCCTGCGGGGCACCGGCGGCACCAGGGGCTGAGGCATCCCGGGTGGGCGCGGGCTTGGGCTCAGGGGCGGAGGCGGAGGGTGCGGGTGAGGTCGTCGAGGCGGTCGGTGAGGGCGCGGTGGAGCGCGGGGGTCAGCTCGGGGTCGGTCAGGGCGGCCCGCCCCGACGCCAGGGTCGCGGGGTCGATCGCCGTGAAGGGGAACGCGTACCGCCCGGCCGCCTCCGCGATCGCGGGCCCGCGCCGAGCGGCCAGCGCCGTCGCGTCGGGGAAGTACCGCTCGGCGTACGGCGCGAGCAGGTCCCGCTGCTCGGGGTGCCAGAAACCCTGCGCGGTCGCGGTGAACAGGTAGTTCGACAGGGCGTCGTCGTGGAACATCGACGCCCACGCCGCTTCCTTGGCCGCCGCCTCGGGCAGTGCCGCCCGGCAGCGGGCGGCCCCTTCGAGCCCCTTGGCGCTGGTGTCCCGCGCCAGTTCCGCGTCGATCTCCGCGGCCCCGGCCGCCCCCAGCACGCACAGCCGCAGCAGCAGCCGCCACCGCAGTTCCGGGTCGAGCTCGGGCGCTCCGGGGATCGCCCCGTCCTCGTACCAGGTGCGCAGCCGCGCCGCGTCCTCCTCGGTGACCGCGCAGTCGATGAGGGCGCGGGTGGCCGACAGCAGACTGCCCTCGCGTCCGGTGTCCAGCAGCGCGCGGCTGGTCTCGGCGAGGGAGGCGAGCGCGTCGGTGCGCAGGTCCGGCGCCAGGTAGCGGTCGACGACGGTCGTGCGGGTGAAGGTGAGCACGCCCTCGACGAGGTACGGGTCGGTCTCGACCGGCAGGTGGCGGCAGGCCAGCGCGAGGTGGTCGGCGGGCGTGATGCGCCCGTCGCGGACCAGGTCGCGGGCGGCGTTCCAGGCGACGGCGCGGCTGAGCGGGTCCGGCAGGCTGCCGAGGGTGTCGGCGAGCGTCTCCCAGGAGCGCTCGTCGAACCGGACCTTGGCGAAGGTCAGGTCGCCGTCGTTGAGCAGGATCAGGTCGGGCCGCGGCCCGGACAGTTCCCGCTTCTCCACCACCGAGGTGGCGGTGATGTCGAAGGTGGTGCGGGCGCGTTCGACGAGCTGCCCGGGGTCGGTCACGGCCCGGTCGTACAGGCCGACGCCGATGCGGTGCGGGCGGCTGCCGGCGTGCTGGACCTCCAGGCGCCAGCCGTTGGGCGCGGGCGAGGCGGCCGGGGTGAGGGTGTCGAGTCCGCTGGTGCGCAGCCACGCGTCGGCCCACGCGGGCACGTCGCGGTCGGTGGCGGAGGACAGCGAGTCGATGAAGTCGGCGAGGGTGGCGTTGCCGAAGCGGTGCCGGGCGAAGTGCTCGTTGATGCCGGCCAGGAACTCCTTGCGGCCGAGCCAGGCGACGAGCTGGCGCAGCGCGGACGCGCCCTTGGCGTAGGAGATGCCGTCGAAGTTGGTGAGCGCGGAGGCGGTGTCGGGGACGGCGTCGGGTTCCGGGGCGACGGGGTGGGTGGAGGGCCGCTGGTCGGCGTCGGTGCCCCACGCCTTGCGGACGACGGCGAAGTCGTTCCACGCGCCGGTGAAGGCGGTGGCCTCGCTGATCACCTGGTAGCCCATGTACTCGGCGAACGACTCGTTGAGCCAGATGTCGTCCCACCAGCGCAGGGTGACCAGGTCACCGAACCACATGTGGGCCATCTCGTGGGCGACGACGACCGCGCGGAACTGCGCTTCGGCGGGGGTCACCGCGGAGCGGCTGACGTACTCGTCGCGGAAGGTGACCAGCCCCGGGTTCTCCATCGCGCCGGCGTTGAACTCGGGCACGAACGCCTGGTCGTAGGAGTCGAACGGGTAGGGCTCGTCGAAGAGTTCGTGGTACCGGTCGAAGCACTTGCGGGTGATGTCGAGGAGTTCGCCGGCGTCGCGGTCCAGGTAGGGGGCGAGCGAGCGGCGGCAGTGCAGGCCGAAGGGGATGCCGGCGTGCTCGGTGCGCACCGAGTGGTAGGGGCCGGCGACCACACACAGGAAGTACGTGGCGAGCGGCGGTGTGGTGGCCAGCCGCCAGCGGCCGGGCGCGGTACGGGTGGCGAGCCCGTTGCCGAGCACCGTCCACTCCTCGGGCGCGGTCACCTCGACGTCGAACACCGCCTTGAGGTCCGGCTGGTCGAAGGCGGCGGCGACCCGCTGCACGTCGTCCATGAAGAGCTGGGTGTAGACGTAGGCCTCGCCGTCGGCGGGGTCGGTGAAGCGGTGCATGCCCTCGCCGGTGCGCGAGTAGCGCATGTCGGCCTCGACCCGCAGTTCGTGTTCGCCCGCGGTCAGCCCGGTCAGCGACAGCCGGTTGTCGTCGAGCAGCCCGGGGTCCAGTGCCCTGCCGTCGAGTTCGGCGCGGTGCAGCGCGGCGGGTCTGAGTTCGACGAAGGTGTCGCAGTCCTGGAGCGCCGTGAACCGGATCACCGTGGTCGATCCGAAGATCTCCTCGCCCCTGGTGAGGTCGAGGTCGATCGCGTAGCGCTGGACGGACAGGTCGCGGGCGCGGGTCTCGGCTTCCGCGCGGGTCAGAGCTGGCATGCGGCTCATGCTGCCTCACCTGCGAGCCGCTGGATACGGATTTCCCGGTCAGTCGTGCGATTTTCCGGGCGTGGCGGCCCGCGGTGCCGCTCCTGGGTCGCCGGCCGGCGGCTCCCGGTGACCGAACCGTCCCGTTGGCGGCCACTTGTACGGTGTCGGCGTAGGCGTCCGTGTCGGCGTAGGCGTCCGTGCCCGCTTCCGTGCCCCTGTGGCTACCGTGACACAGGGCACGGCTCACGGGCGCGGCCTGGCAGGGTGAACCGGCGCAGGGGAGACCATGACCGACATGAGCAGCGCGCCGGCGGCGGCGATCCGGTCCCTCGCCGGGCGCTGGGTGCCGGTGGTGGCCGGGGACGCCGCGGCGCGGGGCGGGAACCTGGTCTGCTCCCCCGCCGGGCTGTGGCTGGCGCTGGCCGCCGTCGCGGCCGGTGCGGCGCGGGAGACCGCCGCGGAACTGCGGGCACTCCTCGGCACGGCGGGCCCGGCGGCGGGCGAGGCGACTACCGAGGTGGCGCGGGCCCTGGCCGGCACCGACGCGCTGGCCGTGGCGACGAGTCTGTGGACGCGGGCGCCGCTGCTCGCGCCGTACCGGGCGGCGCTGCCCGACGTGGCGGCCGGGCCGCTCGGGGACCAGGAGGCGCTGGACGCCTGGGTGCGGGCGGCGACCGGCGGCCTGATCGCCGCCCTGCCGTTGCGGGCGCCGGGGAGCGCGCTTCTGGTGCTGGTCAACGCGCTTGCGCTGAAGGCCCGTTGGGCGCGGCCGTTCGCTCCGGACCGAACCCGTCCGCGGGACTTCCGGGATGCCGACGGCGTCGTCCGTCAGGTGCCGACGATGCACGGCCCGGTCCCGTCGCACGCGGTGTGGGCCACGCCCGGCGGCGCCACGGTGGTCGAACTGCCGTGTGCGGCGGCGCCGGACGGGGCGCCCGGCGCCCGCGTGCGGTTCCTGCTCGGCGCGCCGGACGCGCCGGCCGGGCAGGTGCTGCCCGAGGCGTGGTCGGGGAAGCCGGTGCCGGTGCGGGCCGAACGGGTCACCGTGGCGCTGCCGCGGCTGTCGTTGCGCGCCGGTACGGACGTCACCCCCCATCTCCCCGCTCTGGGCGTGCGGTCGGCCACCAGCGGCGCGGCGGACTTCTCCCTGCTGTCCGAGGAGCGGCTGAGGGTCTCCCAGGTGGCGCAGGAGTGCCTGCTGCGCGTCGCGGAACAGGGAGTGGAGGCCGCCGCGGTGACCACGGTGATGATGACCAGGTCCCTCGCGGCCGGGCGGACCGATCCGCTGCACATCGCCTTCGACCGGCCCTTCGGTGTCGTGGTGCTGCCGGCCGCCGGCGAGGTGCCGCTGCTCGCCGCCTGGCAGGCGAACGCCCCGGTCGACCCGGGCCCGCTGCCGGTGGGCGGGTCCGGCCGTTCGTGAGCGTGTGCCGGCCGGCGGAAGCGGGGGTCGGGCACGTCCACGGGCGGAAGCAGCGGCGGAACAGCGGCGGAAGCAGGGCGGGTGACGGGGCTCCGGGGACGGCGACAACGGCTCGGTGCGACGCGTAGGCTCGATCGTCAGGGGAGGTGTTCATGGCCGAGCCAGCCGAGCCCGGGGCGTCCACCGCCGCGAGCGAGCCGATCGTGCACGGTTTCCCGCACCTGGGGACCATCCAGTCCGCCCTGACCGCGGTCTACCGGCGGCTGTCCGCGGACGGCGTGGCCCGGTTCGCGACCAGCGTCCACCCGGAACTCGTGGACTTCCCCGACGACGAGGACCTCTACCTCGGGGCGCAGCGCGTGGCCCGCGTGATGGTCCAGCACTTCCGGCTGCCGGACGCCCGGATGGTGGTGGGCTTCCGCGACATGGTGCACGCCGGGAACGTCGAACTGGCCGCGGGACCCGAGTACTTCATCGAGCTGCACGCGCGGTTCCGCACCGACCGCCGGGACGTGGGCGCGGCGCTGGCGCACGAGGTGATGCACGTCTATCTGCACCGCCTGGGGCTGGAGTTCCCCGGCACCCGCGACAACGAGATCCTCACCGACACCGCGACGGCCTACCTCGGCGCGGGCTGGCTGCTGCTGGACGCCTACCGGGAGGAGGCCGCGATCCGCGGCGAGCGGCTGATGATGTCGGCGTACAAACTGGGGTATCTCACGCCCGAGGAGTTCGGGTACGTGCTGGCCAAGCGGGCGCTGGCGTTCGGCGACGACATCGAGCCGTGGTTCCGCAGCGCGCAGGCGCGGGACGCCTACCGGGCGGGGCTGGCCCGGGCGCGCCAGGACCTGCACCGGCCGCCGCTGGCCGCGGCGGGCTGGGCGGCGCGGCGCCGCTACGCCAAGGACCGCCGGGCGCTGGCCCCGGGTGCGGACTACACGTTCGACGGACCGCCGTCGGCGCCGCGGGTGTCGTTCCCGTGCCCGACCTGCCACCAGCGGATACGGCTTCCCAGCCGGGGCCGGCTGCGGGCGCGCTGCACCCTGTGCCAGAGCGTGCTGGACTGCGACACCTGACCCGGTGCCGGTCCCGCGGGCGGCCGGCTCCCGCGGTCGTTGCCGGTCACCGGACGAACACGGCAGCGGCGCCCGCCTCCTTGGTCGGGGAGTGGCGGGCGCCGCTGGTGTTACCGCGTTCCGCACGCCGTTGTGCGGGACATCCTGGGTCCGTCGCGGGGACGGTGACGGGTCAGACCGCGAGCGGCCGGTCCGTCGGCCTGATCGGCGCGGGCAGCGCGGACGGCAGTCCGGTGAGGTAGGCGTCCACGGCCCGCGCGGCCGAGCGTCCCTCGGCGATCGCCCACACGATCAGGGACTGCCCGCGGCCCGCGTCGCCGGCGACGAAGACGCCGTCGACGTTGGTCGCGTAGTCCGCGTCGCGGGCGATGTTGCCGCGGGCGTCCAGGGCCAGACCGAGCTGGTCGATCATGCCGTTGGACTGGTCGGTGCCGGTGAAGCCCATGGCCAGGGTGACCAGGTCGGCGGGGATGATCCGCTCGGTGCCCTCCTGCGGGACGAACGCGCCGTTGTCGAACACCACCTCGACCAGGTGCAGTTCGCGGACGTTGCCCTGCTCGTCGCCGGTGAAGCGGACGGTGTTGACGGCGTAGACCCGCTCGCCGCCCTCCTCGTGCGCGGAGGTGACCTTGTAGACCATCGGCATCGTCGGCCACGGCTGGTGCGCGGGCCGGTCGTCCGACGGCCGCGGCATGATCTCCAGCTGGGTGACGGACAGCGCGCCCTGGCGGTGCGCGGTGCCGACGCAGTCCGCGCCGGTGTCGCCGCCGCCGATGACCACGACGTGCTTGCCCTCCGCGGTGATCGGCGGCGCCACGAAGTCGCCCTCCTGCACCTTGTTGGAGAGCGGCAGGTACTCCATCGCCTGGTGGATACCGGTCAGTTCGCGGCCCTCGACGGGCAGGTCCCGCCACTGGGTGGCGCCGGCCGCGATGACCACCGCGTCGTACCGCTTGGCCAGCTTGGCCGCGTCCAGGTCGGTGCCGATCTGCACGCCGGTGCGGAACTTGGTGCCCTCCGCACGCATCTGCTCGATGCGCCGGTTGATGTGCCGCTTCTCCATCTTGAACTCGGGGATGCCGTAGCGCAGCAGCCCGCCGATGCGGTCGGCCCGCTCGTAGACGGCCACGGTGTGGCCGGCCCGGGTGAGCTGCTGGGCGGCGGCCAGCCCGGCCGGGCCGGACCCGATCACCGCGACGGTCTTGCCGGACAGGCGCTCCGGCGGCTGCGGGGTGACGTCCCCGCTGTCCCACGCCTTGTCGATGATGGTGACTTCGACGTTCTTGATGGTGACGGGCGGCTGGTTGATGCCGAGCACGCACGCCGACTCGCAGGGCGCCGGGCACAGCCGCCCGGTGAACTCCGGGAAGTTGTTGGTGGCGTGCAGCCGCTCCGAGGCGGCCTGCCAGTCCTCGCGGTAGGCGTAGTCGTTCCACTCGGGGATCAGGTTCCCCAGCGGGCAGCCGTTGTGGCAGAACGGGATGCCGCAGTCCATGCAGCGGCCGGCCTGCTTGCTGATGATCGGCAGCAGGCCACCGGGGACGTAGACCTCGTTCCAGTCCTGCTTGCGCTCCTCGACCGGGCGGGTCGGGGAGGTCTCACGGCCGGTGGTGAGGAAGCCCTTGGGGTCAGCCATTTGCCGCCTCCATCATCTTCGCGGTGGTCTCGGACTCGGAGAGTCCGGCCTGCTCGGCGGCGTTCTTGGCGGCGAGCACTGCCTTGTAGTCCCTCGGCATGACCTTGCCGAAGCGGGTGAGGGCGCCGCCCCAGTCGGCGAGCAGCCGCTCGGCGACGGTGGAGCCGGTCTCCTCGAAGTGGCGGCGCACCACGTCGTGCAGCCACGTGATGTCGTCGGCGTCGAGCGCCTCGATCCCGACCATGCCGGTGTTGACGTTCTCCGCGACGAGGTCGAGGACGTACGCGATACCGCCGGACATGCCGGCCGCGAAGTTCCGGCCGGTGGCGCCGAGGACGACCGCGCGGCCGCCGGTCATGTACTCGCAGCCGTGGTCGCCGACACCCTCGGAGACCACGGTGGCACCGGAGTTGCGGACGCAGAACCGCTCGCCGGTGCGGCCGCGCAGGAACAGCTCGCCGCCGGTGGCGCCGTAGGCGATGGTGTTGCCCGCGATGGTCGAGTACTCGGCGAGGTGGTCCGCGCCGCGGTCCGGGCGGACGATGACGCGGCCGCCGGACAGGCCCTTGCCGACGTAGTCGTTGGCGTCGCCCTCCAGCCGCAGCGTGATGCCGCGGGGCAGGAACGCGCCGAAGGACTGGCCGGCGGAACCGGTGAGGGTGATGTCGACGGTGTCGTCGGGCAGGCCGGCGCCGCCGTACTTCTTGGTCACCTCGTGGCCGAGCATGGTGCCGACGGTCCGGTTGACGTTGCGGACGCCCACCTGCGCGCGGACCGGGGCGCCGGACTCCAGGGCCTCGGCGGCGAGCCGGATCAGCTCGTTGTCGAGGGCCTTGTCCAGGCCGTGGTCCTGCTCGGTGGTGCGGTGCAGCACCGCGCCCTCGGGCAGTTCCGGCACGTACAGCAGCGGGGCCAGGTCCAGGCCCTGCGCCTTCCAGTGGTCGATGGCGCGTCCGGCGTCGATGACCTCGGCGTGGCCGACGGCCTCCTCGATGGTGCGGAAGCCGAGCTCGGCGAGGATCTCGCGGACCTCCTCGGCGATGAACTCGAAGAAGTTCACCACGAACTCCGGCTTGCCGGTGAAGCGCTCACGCAGCACGGGGTTCTGGGTGGCGACGCCGACCGGGCAGGTGTCCAGGTGGCACACCCGCATCATCACGCAGCCGGAGACGACCAGCGGCGCGGTGGCGAAACCGAACTCCTCGGCGCCGAGCAGCGCGGCGATCACCACGTCGCGGCCGGTCTTGAGCTGACCGTCGGTCTGCACGACGATGCGGTCGCGCAGGCCGTTGAGCAGCAGCGTCTGCTGCGTCTCGGCCAGGCCCAGCTCCCAGGGGCCGCCCGCGTGCTTGAGCGAGGTGAGCGGGGAGGCGCCGGTGCCGCCGTCGTGGCCGGAGATCAGCACCACGTCGGCGTGCGCCTTGGAGACGCCCGCGGCGACGGTGCCGACGCCGACCTCGGAGACCAGCTTGACGTGGACGCGCGCCCGGGGGTTGGCGTTCTTCAGGTCGTGGATGAGCTGGGCGAGGTCCTCGATGGAGTAGATGTCGTGGTGCGGCGGCGGCGAGATCAGGCCCACGCCGGGGGTGGAGTGCCGGGTGCCGGCGACCCACGGGTAGACCTTGTGGCCGGGCAGCTGGCCGCCCTCGCCGGGCTTGGCGCCCTGCGCCATCTTGATCTGGATGTCGTCGGCGTTGACCAGGTACTCCGAGGTGACGCCGAAGCGGCCGGAGGCGACCTGCTTGATCGCCGAACGGCGGGCCGGGTCGTACAGCCGCTCCGGGTCCTCGCCGCCCTCGCCGGTGTTGGACTTGCCGCCGAGCTGGTTCATGGCGATCGCCAGCGTCTCGTGCGCCTCGCGGGAGATCGAGCCGTACGACATGGCGCCGGTGGAGAACCGCTTGACGATCTCGCTGACCGGCTCGACCTCCTCGACCGGGATCGACGGGCGGCCGGAGGTGAAGCCGAACAGGCCGCGCAGCGTCATCAGCCGCTCGGACTGCTGGTTCACGCGGTCGGTGTACTGCTTGAAGATGTCGTAGCGGCGGGTGCGCGTGGCGTGCTGCAGCCGGAAGACCGTGTCGGGGTCGAACAGGTGCGGCTCGCCCTCGCGGCGCCACTGGTACTCGCCGCCGATCTCCAGCCTGCGGTGCGCGGCCGGGATGCCGGAGGCCGGGTAGGCCTTGGCGTGCCGGGCGGCGACCTCGGCGGCGATGACGTCGATGCCCGCCCCGCCGATCTTGCTGTCGGTGAGGTGGAAGTAGGTGTCGACGAAGTCGCCGTCCAGGCCGATGGCCTCGAAGACCTGCGCGCCGCGGTAGGACGCCACGGTCGAGATGCCCATCTTGGACATGACCTTGAGGACGCCCTTGCCGAGGGCCTTGATCAGGTTGCGGATCGCGGTCTCGGACTCGACGCCGGGCAGGAAGGTGCCGGCCCGGACCAGGTCCTCGACGGACTCCATGGCCAGGTACGGGTTGACCGCGGCGGCGCCGTAGCCGATGAGCAGCGCGACGTGGTGGACCTCGCGGACGTCGCCGGCCTCGACCAGCAGACCGACCTGGGTGCGCTGCTTGGTGCGGATCAGGTGGTGGTGCACCGCCGAGGTCAGCAGCAGCGACGGGATCGGGGCGTGCTCGGCGTCGGAGTGCCGGTCGGAGAGCACGATCAGCCGGGCGCCGTCCTCTATGGCCGCGTCGGCCTCGGCGCAGATCTCGGCGAGCCGCGCGGCCAGGGCCTTGCCGCCGCCGGTGACCCGGTACAGGCCGGAGAGCGTGGCGGCCTTCAGGCCGGGCATGTCGCCGTCGGCGTTGACGTGGATGAGCTTGGCCAGCTCGTCGTTGTCGATCACCGGGAACGGCAGGGTGATGTTGCGGCAGGACGCCGGGCTCGGCTCCAGCAGGTTGCCGGACGGGCCGATGGTGGAGATCAGCGAGGTGACGAGCTCCTCGCGGATGGCGTCCAGCGGCGGGTTGGTGACCTGCGCGAAGAGCTGGGTGAAGTAGTCGAAGAGCAGCCGGGGGCGCTCGGACAGCGCGGCGATCGGCGAGTCGGTGCCCATCGAGCCGAGCGGCTCGCCGCCGGTCCTGGCCATCGGCGCGAGGATGACCCGCAGCTCCTCCTCGGTGTAGCCGAAGGTCTGCTGGCGGCGGGTGACCGAGGCGTGGGTGTGCACGATGTGCTCGCGCTCGGGCAGGTCGGCCAGGTCGATCAGGCCGGCGTCCAGCCACTCCCCGTACGGGTGCTGCGCGGCCATCTCGGCCTTGATCTCGTCGTCCTCGACGATCCGGTGCGAGACGGTGTCGACCAGGAACATCCGGCCCGGCTGCAGCCGGCCCTTGCGGACGATCTTCTCCGGGGCGATGTCCAGCACGCCGGACTCGGAGGCGAGCACGACCAGGCCGTCGTCGGTGACCCAGTAGCGGCCGGGACGCAGTCCGTTGCGGTCCAGCACCGCGCCGACGACCGAGCCGTCGGTGAAGGTGACGCAGGCCGGGCCGTCCCAGGGCTCCATCAGCGTGGAGTGGTACTGGTAGAAGGCGCGCCGCGCGGGGTCCATCGAGGCGTGGTTCTCCCAGGCCTCCGGGATCATCATCAGCACGCTGTGCGGCAGCGAGCGGCCGCCGAGGTGCAGCAGCTCCAGCACCTCGTCGAAGGACGCGGTGTCGGAGGCGCCGGGGGTGCAGACCGGGAAGATCCGCTCGAGGTCGCCGGCGAACAGCTCGCTGGCCAGCTGCGACTCGCGGGCCCGCATCCAGTTGCGGTTGCCCTTGACCGTGTTGATCTCGCCGTTGTGCGCGACGAACCGGTACGGGTGGGCCAGCGGCCAGCTCGGGAAGGTGTTGGTGGAGAACCGCGAGTGGACCAGCGCGATCGCGGTGGCGAACCGCTCGTCGGACAGGTCCGGGAAGAACGGCTCCAGCTGCCCGGTGGTCAGCATGCCCTTGTAGACGATGGTCCGCGCGGACAGCGACGGGAAGTACACGTCGGCCTCGCGCTCGGCGCGCTTGCGCAGCACGAACGCGGGACGGTCCAGCGCGATGCCGGAGCGGACGCCCTCGCTGTCGGCGACGAAGAGCTGCGAGAAGAACGGCATGGTCGAGCGGGAGGTGGCGCCCAGCAGGTCGGGGCCGATCGGGACCTCGCGCCAGCCCAGGACCGTCAGGCCCTCCTCGGCGGCGATCCGCTCGATGGCGTCGACGGCCTTGGTGCGGTCCTCGTGCTCGACGGGCAGGAAGGCCACGCCGGCCGCGTAGAACCCGGGGTCGGGCAGCGGGAAGCCGGTGACCGCCCGCAGGAAGCTGTCCGGGATCTGGACGAGGATGCCCGCGCCGTCGCCCGAGTCGGGCTCGGCGCCGGTCGCGCCGCGGTGCTCCAGGTTGCGCAGGACGGTCAGCGCCTGCTCCACGAGCCCATGGCTCGCCTCGCCGGTGAGGGTGGCGACAAAGCCGACGCCGCAGGCGTCGTGCTCATTGCGGGGGTCGTACATCCCCTGCGGGGCGGGGTGCCCGTCCATGAACGCGGAACGCGAACGCATGGCTCTCCCGTCGTCGTCTGTGGCTGGTATGCATCGCCTTGTCATCGGCATGCGCAACAGGGACGACGTTGGCCCTCTGCGATTTCGTGCAGGTTACATGATGACCGGATGTTCGAGACTCGGATATGTGATTCCAGCATGTGGACACACCAGGGGGTTGAGCGATCAGTTCTGGCCAGCGCGCTGCCGGTATCCGGGGGTGTGGTCTGCGAGGAGGTACGCGGCATGGCGACTTTGCCCGGCGCGTTCACGAGTGATGCCCGGTCGCCCCGTCGCTGAAACAACCCGTTTACCGGGGCTCGGCCGGTTCGACGCACGGCAAGCGATGACAGGGGCGTGAGGTCCCCCAGACTTCGTCCGGGAGATGCCGCAGCGCGACAAGCCACGACGGCGCAGCAGTCGGCAACGGCGGCCCGGGGGCACCCCGGAGGTGCCGAGGGTCGAGCCCGGGCCCGGGGCGGACCGGCCCTATCCGACGGCGGAGCCGATAGCCGTACCGATACCGAACGTCACCGCCGCGGCCGCCCCGCCCAGCACCAGCTGCCGCACCCCGCTGAACCACCACGACCGCGCGGTGACCCTGGCCACCGCCGCCCCGCAGCCGAACAGCCCGAGCAGGGCCAGCAGCACGGCCGGCCACAGCACACTCGCACCCAGCAGGTACGGCAGCACGGGAAGCAGCGCGCCCAGCGCGAAGGAGACGAACGAGGACGCGGCCGCCACCACCGGGGAGGGCAGGTCGGTCGGATCGACCCCCAGCTCCTCGCGCGCGTGGATCTCCAGCGCCTGCTCCGGGTCGGCGGACAGCTGGCGGGCCACCTCGTGGGCCAGCTCGGGCTCGACGCCGCGGGCCACGTACAGCGACGCCAGCTCGCGCAGCTCGTCCTCGGGGTTGCGGTCCAGCTCGATCCGCTCGACGGCCAGCTCCGCCTCGACCAGCTCACGCTGGGAGGCCACGGAGGTGTACTCGCCGGCCGCCATGGAGAACGCCCCGGCCGCCAGGCCCGCCAGACCGGTCACGACCAGCGTGTGCGAGCCGACCTCGCCGCCGGCCACACCCGTCATCAGGGCCAGGTTGGACACCAGGCCGTCCATCGCGCCGAACACCGCGGGCCGCAGCCAGCCGCCGCTGACGTCGCGGTGCGAGTGGTGGGACACGTGCTGGGCTGCGGGTGCCTCGGCGGTTCCGGCCGCCTCCGCGGCCTCGGTACCGCCCGCGACTACCGTGCTCATGCTGACCCCTCCCCGGGCACACCGCGCCCGTACTACTCAGGAAACGTCAGCCACCGTACGCGGGAACGCGAGGCGCTGCCAGCAAGGAAAGGCTGCCCTGACCTGGGAAGACAGCGCCTCGGGCGGGGGTCGTGCGGCCCGCCGGGCGTCGCGTCAGCCCTGCTGGGCCGCGGGCGAGGACTCCTCGCGGGCGGTCCCGGCGGCCGCCTCGGCGTCCTCGACGGGCGCGCCGGCCCCGGAGGACCCGGAGGATTCCGAGGACTCAGCGGACCCGGAGGTCTCGGCGGACGGAGCCGCCCCGGCCTCGTCGCCCTCGGCCGTCCCGTCCGCCCCACCGGCGGTCTCGGCCGCACCCGCCGCGTTCGGCTCGACGACGGCCTCGCGGCCGGGCCGCAGCTTCGCGGACAGCACGATGTAGGCCACGGCCGCCAGGAAGACGATGATCGCCGTCCAGTCGTTGAGACGCAGTCCCAGAATGTGGTGCGCGTAGTCGGACCGCATGTGCTCGATCCAGAAGCGGCCCGTGCAGTACGCGGCCACGTACAGGGCGAAGGCGCGGCCATGGCCCAGCTTGAAGCGGCGGTCCGCCCACATCACCAGCAGCGCCACGCCCACGCACCACAGCGACTCGTACAGGAACGTCGGCTGGTACACGCCGGGGACCCGGTCGCCGGCCGAGCTGGTGATCTTCAGGCCCCACGGCAGCTTCGTCGGGTTGCCGTACAGCTCCTGGTTGAACCAGTTGCCCCACCGGCCGATGGCCTGGGCGAAGGCGATGCCGGGGGCGATGGCGTCGGCGTAGGCCGGCAGTGCGATGCCCCGCCTGCGCGCGCCGATCCACGCGCCGAGCGCGCCCAGCGCGATCGCGCCCCAGATGCCGAGCCCGCCCTCCCAGATCTTGAAGGCGTTGACCCAGTCCTTGCCGTGGGTGAAGTACAGCTCGTAATCGGTGATGACGTGGTAGAGCCGGCCACCGATCAGGCCGAAGGGCACCGCCCACACGGCGATGTCCGCCACCGTGCCCGCGGTGCCGCCACGGGCGATCCACCGCTTGTTTCCGAGCCAGACGGCCACGAAGACACCGATGATGATGCAGAAGGCGTAGCCGCGCAGCGGCACGGGTCCGAGATGGACGACACCGTGCGACGGGCTGGGAATGTATGCGAGGTCCATGGCATCACCGACGCTACCGTGCCGGGCGGGTGATACGGCAACCCACCCGGCTACGGCTGGATAACGTCCGGGCTCAGGACGGCGGGGTCGCGGTGACCGTCCCGGCGGGCTTCCCCTTGTTCGCCGCCTGCACCATCTGCGTCAGCGAGGCCGGGGTCAGGTTGTTCGACCCGCCGTAGATGCTCTTGCCGTTCAGCAGGACGGTGGGGGTGGAGTTGAAGCCCGAGGCGTTGAAGTCGTCATTGGACTTCTTCACCCAGCTGTCGTGCGTGCCGTTCGTCACACAGCTCGTGAAGGCGGGCGTCTTGAGGCCCGGGACCTTGTCCGCGAGCTGCAGCAGGGTGTTCTTGTCGGCGAACTTGTCGTCCCGCTCGTCGGGCTGGTTGTTGTAGATCACGTCGTGGTACGCCCGGAACCTGCCCGCGTCCTGCGCGCAGGCGGCGGCGTTCGCGGCGTTCAGCGAGCCGGTGCCGCCGAGGTTGCCGTCGATCAGCGTCACCAGGTGGTACTCGGTGCGGATCTGGCCGGTGTCCTCGAGCTGGTGGATGGTCGGCGTGAAGGCCTTCTCGAAGGCGTCGCACGCCGGGCAGCGGAAGTCCTCGTAGATGGTCAGCGTCGAGGGCGCGTTCGCCGCGCCGACCGGGATGACCAGGCTGTTCTTCCCGATCGCGCCCTTCGGCGGGACCACGGAGCCGGAGGCGGAACTGCTGCCGCCGCTGCTGCCGCTGTTGGCGACGGCCAGGCCG
The DNA here is from genome assembly GCF_019890725.1 of Actinacidiphila acidipaludis. Taxonomy (GTDB): domain Bacteria; phylum Actinomycetota; class Actinomycetes; order Streptomycetales; family Streptomycetaceae; genus Actinacidiphila; species Actinacidiphila acidipaludis. The sequence goes on along the minus strand of NZ_JAINZZ010000002.1, from coordinate 299,994 downwards.
ATCCCGGTGCCGACCGCCAGCACGCCGACCACCGCCCCCGCGACCACCGCGGTCCGCTTCCGCTTGGCCCGCGCCGCCTCTCTGGCGCGCTGTTCCCTGAGCGCCTCGCGCGCGCTCTGCTTCCCGTCACGATTCCGATTGCTCACATCCCTGAACAACGCCCGGCCCGGGCCCGCGGACCCTCGACGCGCGGAAATTCGCCGGAATGGATGACACCGGGACGGCTTCGGGGGGACGGCTCCGGGGGTGCGCTCCGGAGAAGCCCGGGAACGGCGACGCGCCCGGACCGCGAGGGCGGCCCGGGCGCGCGATGCCCGGCGGGGTCAGCGCTTGCGGACGCCCTGCGCCAGGTCGGCGGCGAGCTCGCGGACCGCGGCCAGGCCCTCGTCCAGGGAGTCGCCGTGGTCCAGCAGACGCTTGACGAAGGCCGAGCCGACGATCACCCCGTCGGCGAACCCGGCGACCTCGGCGGCCTGCTCGGCGTTGGAGACGCCGAGGCCGACGCAGACCGGCAGCTCGGTGGTCGCCCGGGTGCGCCGCACCAGGTCGGCGGCCTGCGCTCCGACGCTCACGCGCGTGCCGGTGACGCCCATCAGGGACGCGGCGTAGACGAAGCCGCTGCCGGCCGCGGTGATCTTGGCGAGCCGCTCGTCCCGGCTGGAGGGCGCGACAACGAACACGGTGGCCAGACCGTGCTGCTCGGCCGCCTTGCGCCAGGCCTCGGACTCCTCGACCGGCAGGTCCGGCAGGATGCAGCCGGCGCCGCCCGCCTCGGCCAGGTCGGCGGCGAACCGCTCGGCGCCGTAGCGGTCGACGGGGTTCCAGTACGTCATGACCAGCACCGGCTTGCCGGTGGCGGCATGCGCCTCGCGGACGGTCCGCAGCACGTCGGCGATCCGCACGCCGTTCTTGAGGGCGATGTCGTCCGCGGTCTGGATGACCGGGCCGTCGAGCACCGGGTCGCTGTGCGGCAGACCGACCTCGACGACGTCGGCGCCGCCCTCGAAGGCCGCGGTGATCGCCGCGATGCCGCCGTCGACCGTCGGGAAACCGGCCGGCAGGTAGGCGACGAGCGCGGCCCGGTTCTCGGCCCTGGCGCCCGCGATGGCCTGTTCCAGAAGTGCGATGTTCCCGCTCACTGCCCGTCCCCCGCTCCCGCGCCCGTGCTGGTAGCGGCCGCGCCCTCGGCGGCCCCGTCGTCGTACAGCCCGAAGTAGCGGGCGGCGGTGTCCATGTCCTTGTCGCCGCGTCCCGAGAGGTTGACCAGGACCAGGCCCTCGGGGCCGAGCTCGCGGCCGATCTCCAGCGCGCCGGCCAGCGCGTGGGCGCTCTCGATGGCCGGGATGATGCCCTCGGTGCGGGACAGCAGGCGCAGCGCCTGCATGGCCGCGTCGTCGGTGACCGCGCGGTACTCGGCGCGGCCGCTGTCCTTGAGGAAGGAGTGCTCCGGGCCGACGCCCGGGTAGTCCAGGCCGGCCGAGATCGAGTAGGGCTCGGTGATCTGGCCCTCGTCGTCCTGGAGGACGTACGAACGGGAGCCGTGCAGGATGCCGGGCTCCCCGGCGGTCAGGGTCGCGGCGTGCTCGCCGGTCTCCACGCCGTGGCCGGCCGGCTCGCAGCCCACCAGCCGCACGTCCTGGTCGGGCAGGAACGCGTGGAACAGCCCCATCGCGTTCGAGCCGCCGCCGACGCACGCCACCGCGACGTCCGGCAGGCGCCCGGTGCGCTCCAGGAGCTGCCGCCGCGCCTCGACGCCGATCACCCGGTGGAAGTCGCGGACCAGGGCGGGGAACGGGTGCGGGCCCGCCACGGTGCCGAACAGGTAGTGGGTGCGGTCGACGTTCGCGACCCAGTCGCGGAACGCCTCGTTGATGGCGTCCTTGAGGGTGCGGCTGCCGGAGGTCACGGCCACGACCTCGGCGCCCAGCATGCGCATCCGGGCCACGTTCAGGGCCTGCCGCTCGGTGTCGACCTCGCCCATGTAGATCGTGCACTCCAGGCCGAACAGGGCGCACGCGGTGGCGGTGGCGACGCCGTGCTGGCCGGCGCCGGTCTCGGCGATGACGCGGGTCTTGCCCATCCGCTTGGTGAGCAGGGCCTGGCCGAGCACATTGTTGATCTTGTGCGAGCCGGTGTGGTTGAGGTCCTCGCGCTTGAGGAAGACGCGGGCGCCCCCCGCGGACTCGGCGAACCGCGGCACCTCGGTGAGGGCGCTGGGTCGGCCGGTGTAGTTGACCATCAGGTCGTTGAGCTCGGCGGCGAAGGCGGGGTCGGCCTTGGCCTTCTCGTACTCCGCGGCGACCTCGTCGACGGCGGCGACCAGCGCCTCCGGGATGAACTTGCCGCCGAACGCGCCGAAGTAGCCCTCCGGGCTCGGCACGACGCCGTCCGGGTCGGGCAGGAAGAACTCGGGTTTTTCTGACATGGGGTGCCCCTGGCAGGTGTGTGGGTACGGCTGAGGACGTGCTGCACCTGCTGCCGGGGCGGGGTCAGCCCCGAGGGGGACGTGCCGGTTCCGCCGGCGGCAGGTGGTGATCGCGGTTCAGCCGCGACGCCATCGCCTGCCGTTCACCTGGCCGGGCTCGCAGCCGATCACGTACCGGACGCGACGGCCCAGGACGCGGCGCGCGGGCGCGCGGCAGCCGCGGGGGCGGCAACCGGGGGCGAGGCGGGACGCGACGGGCATGGCCCGAGTCTACGGGGTCCCCCGCCTTGCGCGGCAACCAACTGACCTCCCCCTGCCACCCCCGCCTCCGCGGCCTACGGTTCGCGTCAACGGGCCAGGTCAGCCATCACCCAGGCTGCGGCTGCTCCCTCAACGGGCAGAGGGCGACTGATCAGGGGCGCGGGGCCCCCAGGCTACGCCCGGGAAGGGCGAGGTGTCGCCCTTCCCGGGGCGGGACGGAGTGCGGCAAGGAGAGGGCGCGGGTACTCCGGAGGAGATCAGTTGCGGCCGAACCGGAGCGCGGGATGCGCCCCCGCCGCGACCAGATCGGCGACGGCCCCCTTGGGGTCCTTCCCGGTCACCAGCGACTCCCCCACCAGCACCGCGTTCGCCCCGTCGTTCGCGTACGCGATCAGATCGTGCGGCCCGCGCACACCCGACTCGGCGACCTTGACGATGTGGTCCGGGATCTCCGGCGCGAGCCGGGCGAACGTACCGCGGTCCACCTCGAGCGTCTTGAGGTTGCGCGCGTTGACGCCGATGACCCGCGCCCCGGCGTCGACCGCCCGCTGCGCCTCTTCCTCGTCGTGGACCTCCACGAGCGGGGTGAGCCCGATCGACACGGCGCGCTCGATGAGCGACTCCAGGGCCGGCTGCTCCAGGGCGGCCACGATCAGCAGCGCGATGTCCGCACCGTAGGCGCGGGCCTCCCACAACTGGTACGCGGTGACGATGAAGTCCTTGCGCAGGACGGGGATGTCGACCTTGGCGCGGACCGCCTCCAGGTCGGCCAGCGACCCGCCGAACCGGCGCTGCTCGGTGAGCACGCTGATCGCGGCGGCGCCGCCCGTCTCGTAGTCGGCGGCCAGCCCCGCGGGGTCCGCGATGGCGGCCAGCGCGCCCTTGGACGGGCTGGAGCGCTTGACCTCGCAGATCACCTTGACGCTGTCCCCGCTCAGCGCGGCGACGCCGTCCTGGGCCTCGCGCGCCCGCGCGGCCCGCTCCTTGAGCTCGTCGAGGGAGACCCGGGCCTGTCGCTCGGCGAGGTCAGCCCGGACTCCGTCGATGATCTCGTCGAGCACACTCACGCGAGAACTCCCCTTCCGGCCGGGACGAACAGCGAAATGATCAAGCCACCAGCGTCGGCTGCCGGCACTCCCGATGGTATCGGGCGGTGGGCGGCCGACCCGAATCAGGCGCTGCGCAGTCCCACGACCTGGACAGATGCTGTCACAGGCAGGGCGCCGTCACGGCGCGAGGGCCGCACCGAACGGCAGGTTCCGGACAACCCCGAAGCCGATCAGCAGCGTCCAGAAGGCCCAGCGGTGGGCGCGGGTGAGGGCGGGCTCGAAGGGGCGGCCGCGCAGCGCCGCGACCAGCCACGCCGTCCAGACGACGGCGAAGACCGCGTATCCGGCGACGGCCGGCGCGTTGCACTCCAGCGCGGTGCCGAGGTGCCCGTGGGCCAGGGCGTAGGCGCCGCGCAGACCGCCGCAGCCGGGGCAGTAGAGGCCGGTGTAGTGGAGCAGCGGGCAGACCGGGTAGTGGCCGGGGCTGTTGGGGTCGACGGCGGCGACGTAGCCGAAGGCCGCGCCCACGCCGCCGAGCACCGCGAGGGGCACCGCGGCGCGGCGCAGGGCCGCCGGTACGGGTCGCGCGGGCGCGCCGGGGTGGGCGGGGGATCCGGGGACGTCCGCACGCTGCAGGCTCACGCGTCGAGTCTGCGCCGGGACGCGCGCAGGCGCAGCCCGCGGACCGTGGGGTCCGGTGACTGCGCCTGGGGTGTCCGTGCCCGCGGGGGCCGTTTCCGGCCGCTCAGGGGCGGACGTCGTTCAGCTGCGGGGGTTCACGCGTTCGCGTGAACGCGCGCCTGGTCCTCGCTGGTCGTCGCGGGCACCATGGCGATGGGCTCGTCCGCCTTGCCCAGACCCATGAGGCGCATGATGCCGCCGACGACCGGGCCCAGCAGGATGATCCCGATACCCACCCAGAAGCCGACCGGCTGGGCCGCGACCATGCAGATACCGCCCACGATGAAGCCGACGAAGGCGATGATCACGCCGGTCCAGGCGGCGGGGGTGTGTCCGTGGTCGTGCTGTGCCGCCATGAGTGCTCCCTCTAGAGGTTCGCGGTCGGGTGGGTCGGGGGCGCCACGTGGGGCGTCCGCTTCAGGTCCATTGTTGCGCGCCCCGGGGACGGCCGTGCACGGGGGCCGGTGAAACGGCCCCCGGCCCGGGCGCGGCGGCCGGGGTCAGTCCGCGGACTGCGTCGGGTCCTCGCCCCGGTCGAGGGCCTTCCACAGGTCCTCGGCCCGGTCCGGGTCCACGGGCGGGGGCGCGCTGGGGCGCCGGGCGGGCGCCTTGCCGTTCTTGCGGTCGTACCGGCTGGACATGGCGGGCCAGTGACGGCCGTAGCGCAGCGCCAGCAGTCCGGCGAGGAGCAGCAGGACGCCGCCCGCGACGACGACCAGCGGCCAGGCGGTGGTGCCGGTGTGGGTGGCGGTGGCGTGCCGCAGGCCGGTGGCGCCGGCGGCGGCCGCGTCGAGGGCGTGCCGGTCGCCGCGATGGGTGAGCGTGGTGACGACCACCCCGAGACCGCTGAGCGCGAGCAGTCCGGTGACCACGTAGCGGCCGGCGCGGCGCACGGCGAACACGGCGACCAGGGAGGCCAGGCCGACCAGCGCGAGCGCGCCGGGCAGGGCGGTGGTGGAGGTGCCGGACGCGCGGACGTGCAGGCCGGTGCCGGCGAACTCGGCGAGGCCGGTGCTCCAGGTCTTGCCGGACCCCAGGAGTACGAGGGCGGCGCCGAGGGCGCCGAGCGGGAGCGCGGCGGCCAGCGCCCGCATCGCGGTACGGCGGGCGGCGGACGGTGCCGCGGCGGCCGTGCCGTCGTGTTCGCCGGCGGCCGTCCCGTCCGGCCGGTCGGCGGCTGTGCCGCCCGCCCCGGCGGCGGCTTCGGCTTCCTCTTCCGCGCGCGGCGGCGGTACTGCACTCACCCCACCACTATCCCCTGCCGCCCGCCGGGGCCCGCGCCCGGGGTGCGGAATGGGCGGCGGCGAATGCGCTGACGGCCGCTCACAGGATCTGCACAGACGTTCGGTGGAGCACCCATCTACACGTGTCCGCCTGGGCGTTCACGGCACCGAAAACGCATGGCGCGGATCTACCCGTGAGTAAAGCAGAGGTATAGATTCCCGACTCCGTCTTGTTGACGTGCGCTCGTCAGCCCTACCGTCCCACTCGTCTCTGCGCTCACTCTGCGCAGCTCGGACATCACACACACCGCACGCCCCATGCCCTTACCCCACAGCAGGAGGCATCAGCTTGCGATCGACCCCCACCCCGGCAGCGGCCCGCCGCGCCGGCCTCGCCCTCACCGCGGCGGCCGGCCTGGCCGTCACCGGATTCGCCCTGTCCCCCGCCGCGGGCGCCGCACCGGCCGTACACAGCCTGACGACCGCCCGTTCCTGTGCTGTGAGCACCCACCCCGGTGTGATGGCCTGCAAGGCGCTGAAGGTCACCAGCGGTGTCAACTCGCTGGCCATGTCCGCCCGTTCGGTCAACCCGGCGGCGACCCCGTCCGGCTACGGTCCCTCCGACCTGCACAGCGCCTACGGCCTGCCGTCCACCGGCGGATCGGGGGCCACGGTGGCGATCGTCGACGCCTACGACGACCCGAACGCCGAGGCGGACCTGGGGAAGTACCGGTCGCAGTACGGACTCGCGGCGTGCACCACCGCCAACGGGTGCTTCAAGAAGGTGGGCCAGAGCGGCACGTCGTCGCTGCCCAGCGCCGACGCCGGCTGGGCCGAGGAGATATCCCTCGACCTGGACATGGTCAGCGCCACCTGCCCGAGCTGCCACATCCTGCTGGTCGAGGCGAGCTCCGCGTCCATGGCCAACCTGGGCAAGTCGGTCAACACCGCGGTGTCGCTGGGCGCCAAGTACGTGTCCAACAGCTACGGCGGCGGCGAGTCGTCCTCGGACACCTCGTACGACAGCTCGTACTTCAACCACCCGGGCGTGGCGATCACCGTCAGCGCGGGTGACAGCGGCTACGGCGCCGAGTACCCGGCGGCCTCGCGGTACGTCACCGCGGTCGGCGGCACCTCGCTGAAGAAGTCGTCCACCACCCGCGGCTGGACCGACACCGTGTGGAACGGCACCGGCTCCGGCTGCTCGGCGTACGACGCCAAGCAGAGCTGGCAGAAGGACACCGGCTGCAGCCGGCGGACCATCGCCGACGTGTCCGCGGTCGCCGACCCGGCCACCGGTGTCGCGGTCTACGACACCTACGGCGGCGACACCGGCTGGGAGGTGTTCGGCGGCACCAGCGCCTCCTCGCCGATCATCGCCTCGGTGTACGCGCTGGCCGGCACGCCGTCCTCGGGCTCGACCCCGGCGTCCTTCCCGTACGCGCACACCGGCTCGCTCAACGACGTGGTCAGCGGCTCGAACGGGTCCTGCTCCGGCTCGTACCTGTGCACCGCGAAGAGCGGCTACGACGGTCCGACCGGGCTCGGCACCCCGAACGGCGTGACCGCCTTCCACGGCTGACCCGACCGGGTCGTCCGACCCACCGCACGACAGCGCGTGCCCCCCGCCGGTCCCGGCGGGGGGCACGCGTGCGTGTCGGAGCCCCGGGCGCCCACCGGACAGCGCGCGCCCAGCGGGGCTCAGGCCCCGGACAGCCGGTTGGCGGCGGCCACCGCGCGCAGCACGGCCGCCGCCTTGTTGCGGCACTCGGTGTCCTCGGCTTGCGGGTCGGAGTCCGCGACGATGCCGGCGCCCGCCTGCACGTACGCCATGCCGTCGCGCAGCAGCGCGGTGCGGATGGCGATCGCGGTGTCGGAGTCGCCGGCGAAGTCCAGATAGCCGACACACCCGCCGTACAGGCCCCGGCGGGTCGGCTCCAGCTCCTCGATGATCTGCATGGCCCGCGGCTTGGGGGCGCCGGACAGGGTGCCCGCGGGGAAGCAGGCGGTGAGCACATCGAAGGCCGTGCGGCCCTCGGCCACGCGTCCGGTGACCGTGGAGACGATGTGCATCACGTGCGAGTAGCGCTCGACGGACATGAAGTCGACCACCTCGACGCTGCCCGGTTCGCAGACCCGGCCGAGGTCGTTGCGCCCGAGGTCGACCAGCATCAGGTGCTCGGCCCGCTCCTTGGGGTCGGCGAGCAGCTCCTCGGCCAGCGCGGTGTCGGCCTGCGGCGTGGCGCCGCGCGGCCGGGTGCCCGCGATGGGGTGCACCATCGCCTGGCCGTCCTCGACCTTCACCAGGGCCTCCGGGCTGGAGCCGACCACGTCGAAGCCCTCGGACCCGCCGTCCGGCGCCGGGAACCGCAGCAGGTACATGTACGGGCTGGGGTTGGTGGCCCGCAGCATCCGGTAGACGTCGAGCGCGCTCGCCTCGCACGGCGTCTCGAAGCGCTGCGAGGGCACCACCTGGAACGCCTCGCCGGCCCGGATGCGCTCCTTGACGTCCTCGACGGCGGCCATGAACGACTCGCCGCCCCACTGCATGGTGAACTCGGGCTCCACGCCCTGCGGGAGGGCGGCCGGCCGGGTGTGCAGCGGTTTGGCGAGGTCGGCCTCCATGGCGTCCAGGCGCGCCACCGCGTCGGCGTACGCCTCGTCCACGCCGGTCTCCCGGTCGTTGTGGTTGATCGCGTTGGCGATCAGCAGCACAGTGCCGTCCCAGTGGTCCAGCACGGCCAGGTCGGAGGTGAGCAGCATCGTCAGTTCGGGCAGCCGCAGGGCGTCCTGCCCGTGCTCGCCGATGCGCTCCAGCCGGCGCACGATGTCGTAGCCGAGGTAGCCGACCATGCCGCCGGTGAAGGGCGGCATCCCGGCGGTCAGATCGCGCGGGGTGTGCAGCGCCTCGACGGTGGCGCGCAGGGCCTGCAGCGGGTCGCCGTCCACCGGCACGCCGACCGGCGGGGCGCCGAGCCAGTGCGCCTGCCCGTCGCGCACGGTCAAGGTGGCGGCCGAGCGCACGCCCACGAAGGAGTAACGCGACCAGGACCGTCCCCCGCTGTCCGCGGACTCCAGCAGGAAGGTGCCCGTGCGCTCGCCGGCGAGCTTGCGGTACAGGCCGATGGGGGTGTCCCCGTCCGCGAGGAGCCGGCGGCTGACCGGGATGACCCGGCGGTCGACCGCGAGCTTGCGGAAGGTGTCGAGATCCACTGCGTCCATGGCCGTTGACCCTACTGGCCGCGCGGGGCTACGCGCCCGGCGCTGGCAGCAAGAGGTCCGCGTCGAAGCAGGTGCGGTCGCCGGTGTGGCAGGCCGCGCCGACCTGGTCGACCTTGACCAGCACGGTGTCGCCGTCGCAGTCCAGGGCGACCGACTTCACGTGCTGGACGTGCCCGGAGGTGTCGCCCTTGACCCAGTACTCACCGCGGCTGCGGCTCCAGTAGGTGCAGCGGCCGGTGGTCAGCGTGCGGTGCAGCGCCTCGGCGTCCATCCAGCCGAGCATCAGCACCTCCCCGGTGTCGTACTGCTGGGCGATGGCCGGGACCAGGCCGTCGGCGGTGCGCTTGAGGCGGGCGGCGATGGCGGGGTCGAGCGAGGTGGCGGGCATGGCACCATTCTGCCGCCGATCACCCCGCAATGAGAAAAGCCACAAGAACTGGCAAAGCAGGCACCGGAGTTGTCCGCGATCCGGTAGTCGGTCGCCGTTGTCACCCGTATGGGGCATCCTGCGTCCATGGGTTTTCCTCCTCCGCCGCCGAACGGTCCGACGCCGCCCCCCGACCCGGGCGGCGGGTTCGGCCCTCCGCAGGGTTTCGGCCCGCCGCCTCCGCCCCCTCCCGGCGGTGGGTACGGCTATCCGCAGCAGGGCGGCGGTGACCCCTACGGCTACCCGCAGCAGGGCGGTGGCTACGGCCCGCCCTCGCCGCCCGGGCCGCCGGCCCCGCCCGGCGGCGGCTACGGCTTCCCGGCCGGCGGACCCGGTGGGTACCCGCCCGGTGGACCCGGGGGTCCCGGCGGTTATCCGCCGCCCCCGCCGCCGGACAACGGCAAGCGCAACATGTGGATCGCCATCGGCTGCATCGTGGCGGCCGGCGCGATCGTCGGCGGCATCCTGGTGGCCTCCAACAGCGGCGACGACAAGAAGAAGGACGACGCCAAGCCCAAGGCGTCGCTGACGGCGCTGCCGTCGGGCATGCCGTCGATCACCCTGCCGACGCCCAGCTTCACGCTGCCGTCCGACGACCCCACGCTCGACCTGCCGTCGGACGAGCCGACCGAGACGGTCGCGCCCACGCCGACCGAGAAGCTCGTGCCCTACGTGGTGCTCTCCCCCGGCAAGTGCTTCGACGCGCCGACGCTGACGCCGTCGGTCTCGAAGGTCACGACCCGCTCGTGCGGTTCCGCGCACGACGCCCAGGTGGTCGCCAACGAGACGCTGTCGGGCAGCTTCACCAGCGACCTGGAGATCCAGAACAAGGCGCTGTCGCTGTGCGAGACCGACGCCCGCAAGCACCTGCCGGCCGACGGGCGCACGTACTACCCGTACGCGCTCTTCCCCAAGCTGGTCACCTACCAGCTCCAGAACCGCAAGACCGTCACCTGCTCGCTGACCCGGAACAACGGCCACAACGGCGTGAAGCTGTACAGCAAACTGGGCTAACCGGCGCGCGGTTCGCGGCGGGACGCGGTGCGACACCGTGGAAAACCGGCGGCGGGGGCCTAGCCTGACGGTATGTCGACCCATGCGCAGCGTGAACGCCTGCTTCTCGCCGACCTGCTGGAGCAGGCGGGTCCCGACGCCCCGACGCTGTGCTCGGGGTGGCGGACCCGCGATCTGGCCGCCCACGTCGTGGTGCGTGAGCGCCGCGGCGACGCGGCGGCCGGCCTGGTCATCCCGCAGCTCTCCGACCGCCTCGACCGCGTCCGGCAGGAGTACGCGGCCCGGCCCTACGAGGAGCTGATCCGGCTGATCAGGACCGGGCCGCCGCGGCTGTCCCCGTTCAGCCTCAAGCAGGTGGACGAGGCGGCCAACACCGTCGAGTTCTTCGTCCACGCCGAGGACGTGCGGCGGGCCGCAGAGGACTGGTCTCCGCGCACCATCGACCCGGTCTTCGCGGACGCGCTGTGGAGCCGTCTGGAGCGCATGGGCCGCGTGCTGGGCCGCCGCTCCCCCGTCGGCCTGGTTCTGCGCCGCCCCGACGGCCAGACGGTGGTGGCCCACCGCGGCTCGCCGGTCGTCACCGTCACCGGTGAGCCGGCCGAGCTGACGCTGTACGCCTTCGGCCGCCAGTCCGTGGCGAAGGTCGAGGCCGCGGGCGAGGAGAGCGCCGTGACCGCCGCCCAGAACGCGTCCCTCGGCATCGGCTCGGCCTGACCCCGTCCGCGGCTCCCCCGGCGTCCGACGCCGCCCGCGACCGCCGTGCGTACGGGAGCCGGCCGGTCACCGACCGCCCGGCCGGCTCAGTTCGGCGCGCCGCACCGCGGGCGAGGTGAGGCCGACGACACCGCCGAGGCACGCGAAGGCGGCCGCGGCCAGGAACACCGGCGTCGGCCCCCACGCGGCGACGGCGAGGCCGAACACCGGATAGACCAGAGGCGCGAGCCCGAACCCGGTCAGGCTCATCACCGCGGTGACCCGGCCGAGGTAGGACGGGTCCACCGCGGCCTGGGTCAGGGCGATCGCCGGCCCGCCGCAGACCCCGCCCGTCAGCCCGGCCATCAGTGCCACGGCCGCCGCCGCGGCGGCCGATCCGGCCAGTGGGACCGCCCCGATGGTCAGCGAGCTGAGGAAGAGCGTCCCGATCTGGACCGCGCCGGCCCGGGGCAGCCAGCCGCGCGTGGTCAGCAGCAGCGCGCCGGCCGCGCAGCCGGCGCCGAACGCCCCGACGATCCAGCCGCATCCGGACGAGCCCCAGCCGCGGTCCCGGCACAGCAGCACCATGCCGACGTGGACGTCAGAGGTGGGTCAGCGGACCGGGTGGCCGGCCTCGCGGAGGGTGGACTTCACGGCGCCGATGCGCAGGTCGCCGAAGTGGAAGACGGACGCGGCGAGGACCGCGTCGGCTCCGGCGGCGACGGCGGGCGGGAAGTGGTCCAGGGCGCCCGCGCCGCCCGAGGCGATCACCGGCACAGTGACGTGCTTGCGCACCGCGGTGATCATCTCGGTGTCGTAGCCGTCCTTGGTGCCGTCGGCGTCCATGGAGTTGAGCAGGATCTCACCGGCGCCGAGCTCGGCGGCCCGGTGCGCCCACTCGACCGCGTCGATGCCGGTGCCGCGGCGGCCGCCGTGCGTGGTGACCTCGAAGCCGCCGGCCGGCGTGCGGCGGGCGTCCACGGACAGCACCAGCACCTGGCGCCCGAAGCGTTCGGCGATCTCCCGGATCAGCTCGGGCCGGGCGATCGCCGCGGTGTTCACCCCGACCTTGTCCGCGCCCGCCCGCAGCAGCTTGTCGACGTCGTCGGCGCTGCGCACCCCGCCGCCGACGGTCAGCGGGATGAAGACCTGCTCCGCGGTCCGGCGGACGACGTCGTAGGTGGTCTCCCGGTCACCGGAGGAGGCGGTGATGTCCAGGAACGTCAACTCGTCGGCGCCCTCGGCGTCGTAGAGCCGGGCCATCTCGACCGGGTCCCCCGCGTCGCGCAGGTTCTGGAAGTTGACGCCCTTGACGACCCGTCCGGCGTCCACGTCCAGGCAGGGGATGACTCGGACCGCGAGGGTCATGCGGTGTCTCCTCGGAGGTTCTCCGGGCTCGCGCCCCGTTCTGCTGATCGGTCCGCCGACCGGTAGGCCTCGAGCTCCACCTCGACCAGCACCCGCGAGTCGGTGAAACCGGCCACCACGACCATCGTCGTCGCGGGCCGGATCTCCCGGAACAGCTCGCGGTGCGCCCGGCCGACGTCCTCGACGTCGCGGACGTGGCTGAGGTACATGCGGGTGCGGACCACGTTCTCCGCGCCGAGCCCGAACGGCTCCAGCGCGGCCAGCGCGTTGCGGAAGGCCAGCAGCGTCTGCTCGTACGGGCTGCCCTCCGCGCTCACCACCCCGCCGGCCAGCGGCAGGGTGCCGGACACCAGCACCAGGTCCCCGGCCTCGACGGCACGGGCGAAACCGATGCTCTCCTCCCACTGGCTGCTGTCGGTCTGCGTGCGCCGCACGGCGGCGGGGGTCTCGGTCATCGCGACACTGCCTCCAAGGCCTCTTCGAGGGTGAACGCCTTCGCGTAGAGCGCCTTTCCGACAATGGCGCCCTCCACACCCAGCGGCACCAGAGTGGCCAGCGCCCGCAGGTCGTCGAGGCTGGAAACACCGCCGGAGGCGACCACCGGGCGGTCGGTGGCGGCGCAGACGTTGCGCAGCAGTTCCAGGTTGGGACCCTGCAGGGTGCCGTCCTTGGCGATGTCGGTCACCACGTAGCGGGCGCAGCCTTCGGAGTCGAGACGGGCGAGCGTCTCGTACAGGTCGCCGCCGTCACGGGTCCAGCCGCGGCCGCGCAGGGTGGTGCCGCGCACGTCCAGGCCGACGGCGATCCGGTCGCCGTACTCGGCGATGACCTTGGCGACCCACTCGGGGGTCTCCAGCGCGGCGGTGCCGAGGTTGACGCGGGTGCAGCCGGTGGCCAGCGCCGCGGCGAGCGTGTCGTCGTCGCGGATGCCGCCGGACAGCTCCACCTTGATGTCCATGCTGCGGGCGACCTCGCCGATCAGCGCGCGGTTGTCGCCGGTGCCGAAGGCCGCGTCGAGGTCGACCAGATGCAGCCACTCCGCACCGGACTCCTGCCACGCCATGGCGGCGGCCAGCGGGTCGCCGTACGAGGTCTCGGAGCCGGACTCGCCGTGCACCAGGCGGACGGCCTGGCCGTCGCGGACGTCGACGGCGGGGAGGAGTTCGAGCGTGCTCATCGGGATGCGGTCCTCGGGGTCGGTAGGGGCTGGGCGGTTCGGGCGGGTCGGTTCTGGCGGGGCGGTTCTGGCGGGGCGTTGCGGCGGGGCCGCGGTGCCGGCCGCGTCGACCGGTCCGGCCGGGCCCGCGGCGGGCGGCCGGACCGGTCGACGCGGCCGGCCCGCCGGGCTACAGCGTGCCGAGCCAGTTGGTCAGCAGCTGCGCACCGGCGTCCCCGGACTTCTCCGGATGGAACTGGGTGGCCCACAGGGGGCCGTTCTCGACCGCGGCCACGAAGGGCTCGCCGTGGGTGGTCCAGGCGACCTTCGGGGCGCGGATGGCGCCGTTGAACGTCTCCAGTTCCCAGTCGCGCACCGCGTAGGAGTGCACGAAGTAGAACCGGGCGTCCTCGTCCAGTCCGGCGAACTGCACGGAGTCCTCCGGGGCCTTGACCGTGTTCCAGCCCATGTGCGGGACGACGGGCGCGCGCAGCGGCTCCACCGTGCCCGGCCACTCGTCCAGGCCGTCGGTCTCCACGCCGTGCTCGATGCCGCGGGCGAAGAGGATCTGCATGCCGACGCAGATGCCCATCACCGGCCGGCCACCGGACAGCCGGCGGCCGATGATCCAGTCGCCCCGCACGCCCTTGAGTCCGGCCATGCAGGCGGCGAACGCGCCGACGCCGGGCACCAGCAGCCCGTCGGCCGCCATCGCGCGGTCGTAGTCGGCGGTGATCTCCACGTTCGCGCCGGCCCGGGCCAGCGCGCGCTCCGCGGACCGCACGTTGCCGAAGCCGTAGTCGAGGACGACGACGTCCTTGGCGGGCCTGGTCGTGCTCATGCGCGCCTCCTCACAGCTGGAGCAGCCCGGCGGCCAGCGACATCAGCGAACCGATGGCGAGGATCGCGATGAGGCTCTTGGACTGCTTCTGCTTCCAGAAGGAGTAGACCCCTCCCGCCAGGAACAGTCCCAGCAGGAGGAAGAGGGAGGATGCCTTGTTCACGGCTACAGCGCGCCCTTCGTCGACGGCAGGATTCCCGCGGCGCGCGGGTCGCGCTCGCTCGCGTAACGCAGCGCCCGTGCCAGCGCCTTGAACTGGCACTCCACGATGTGGTGCGCGTTGCGCCCGTACGGCACGTGGACGTGCAGCGCGATCTGCGCCTGCGCGACGAAGGACTCCAGGATGTGGCGGGTCATCGTCGTGTCGTACGTGCCGATCATCGGCGCCATGTTCTCCGGCTCGGTGTGCACCAGGTAGGGCCGGCCGGACAGGTCGACGGTCACCTGGGCCAGCGACTCGTCCAGCGGGACGGTGCAGTTGCCGAAGCGGTAGATGCCCACCTTGTCGCCGAGCGCCTGCTTGAAGGCGGCGCCCAGCGCGAGGGCGGTGTCCTCGATGGTGTGGTGGGTGTCGATGTGCAGGTCGCCCTCGGTCTTCACGTTCAGGTCGAAGAGGCCGTGGCGGCCGAGCTGGTCGAGCATGTGGTCGTAGAAGCCCACACCGGTCGACACCGAGACCTGGCCGGTGCCGTCGAGGTCGATCTCGACGACGACGGACGTCTCCTTGGTGGTGCGCTCCACGCGCCCCAGGCGGGTCATGCGGACTCCTTGGTCGTGCTGTCGTGCGTGATGTCGCCGGCGGCGTCGAACGCCTTGTGGACGGTCGCGGCCGCGTCGAGGAACGCGTCGTTCTCCTCCGGGGTCCCGGCGGAGACCCGCAGCCAGCCCGGCACGCCGTTGTCGCGGACCAGCACTCCGTGGTCGAGGATCGCCTGCCACGCGGTGTGGCTGTCGGCGAACCGGCCGAACTGCACGAAGTTGGAGTCGGAGTCGACCACCTCGTAGCCGGTCGCGCGCAGCGCCTCCACCACCCGGTCCCGTTCCCGCTTGAGCTGGTCGACGTAGCCGAGCAGCGTGTCGGTGTACTCCAGTGCCGCCAGCGCGGTGGCCTGGGTCACGGACGACAGGTGGTAGGGCAGCCGGACGAGCTGGACGGCCTCGACGACCGCGGGGTCGGCGGCCAGGTAGCCGAGCCGCAGCCCGGCCGCGCCGAACGCCTTCGACATGGTGCGGGTCAGCACCATGTTCGGCCGGCCCTCGATGAGCGGCAGCAGCGACGGGCGGTGCGAGAACTCGCCGTACGCCTCGTCGACCACCACCAGGCTGGGCCGGGCCGCCTGGGCGGCGTCGTACAGCGCCGCGACGGTCTCGGCGGCCACCGCGGTACCCGTCGGGTTGTTCGGCGAGCAGACGAAGACCACGTGCGGGCGGCGCTCGGCGATCTCGCGGGTCGCCGCGGCGAGGTCGATGGTGAAGTCGGCGTTGCGCGGCCCGGAGATCCAGCCGGTGCCGGTGCCGCGGGAGATCAGCGCGTGCATGGAGTACGACGGCTCGAAGCCGATCGCGGTCCTGCCCGGGCCGCCGAAGGCCTGCAGCAGCTGCTGGATGACCTCGTTGGAGCCGTTGGCCGCCCACACCTGGTCGGTGCCGACGCCGTGGCCGGTGGTCCGGCTCAGGTACTCGGCGAGCCGGGTGCGCAGCTCGACCGCGTCCCGGTCCGGGTAGCGGTTGAGCCCGCGGGCCGCCTCGGCGACGCGCTCGGCGATCCGCGCGACCAGCGGCTCGGGCAGCGGGTAGGGGTTCTCGTTGGTGTTCAGCCGCACCGGCACGTCGAGCTGGGGGGCGCCGTAGGCGGACTGGCCGCGCAGTTCGTCGCGCAGGGGAAGGTCGTCGACGTGGGTCACTGTCCCCCTCCGAACCGCGCGGCGACGGCCTCGCCGTGGGCGGGCAGGTCCTCGGCGTTGGCGAGGGTCACCACGTGGTCGGCGACGTCCGCGAGCGCGTCGCGGGAGTAGTCCACGACGTGGATGCCGCGCAGGAACGACTGCACCGACAGGCCCGAGGAGTGGCAGGCGCAGCCGCCGGTGGGCAGCACGTGGTTGGAGCCGGCGCAGTAGTCGCCGAGCGAGACCGGGGCGTGCGGGCCGACGAAGATCGCGCCGGCGTTGTGCACGCGGGCGGCGACCGCGGCGGCGTCGCGGGTCTGGATCTCCAGGTGCTCGGCGGCGTAGGCGTCGACCACCTCCAGGCCCTGGTCGAGCGTGTCGACGAGCACGGTCGCCGACTGCCGGCCGGACAGCGCGGTGGTGATCCGCTCCCGGTGCTTGGTGGCGGCCACCCGGGTCGCCAGCTCCCGGTCGACGGCGTCGGCCAGTTCGGGCGAGGTGGTGACCAGCACCGCGGCGGCCAGCGGGTCGTGCTCGGCCTGGCTGATGAGGTCGGACGCCACGAAGCCGGGGTCCGCGGAGTCGTCGGCGAGGACGGCGATCTCCGTCGGACCGGCCTCGGCGTCGATGCCGATGCGGCCCTTGAGCAGGCGCTTGGCGGCGGCCACGTAGATGTTGCCGGGGCCGGTGACCAGGTCGACCGGGCGGCACTCGTCGGTGCCGTAGGCGAACATCGCGACGGCCTGGGCGCCGCCGGTGGCGTACACCTCGTCGACGCCGAGCAGGGCGCACGCGGCCAGGATGGTGGGGTGCGGCAGGCCGCCGAAGTCCCGCTGCGGCGGGGAGGCCACGGCGACGGCGCCGACGCCGGCCTCCTGCGCGGGCACCACGTTCATCACGACCGACGACGGGTAGACGGCGAGGCCGCCGGGCACGTACAGCCCGACCCGCCGGACCGGCACCCAGCGTTCGGTCACGGTGCCGCCGGCGACGACCTGCGTGGTCACGTCGGTGCGGCGCTGCTCGCGGTGGACGATCCGGGCGCGCCGGATGGACTCCTCCAGGGCGGCGCGCACCTGCGGGTCGAGACCGTCCAGCGCCTCGGTCAGGGCCTTGTCGGGCACCCGGAGCCGCTCGACCCGGACGCCGTCGAACTTCTCGCCGTAGCCGATCACCGCAGCGCCGCCGCGATGGCGCACGTCGTCGCAGATGGGCCGCACCGTCTCCAGGGCGGCTTCCACGTCGAACTCGGCACGGGGCAGCAGGTCGCGGTCGATCCCGCCCTCCGGGAAGGCGGCGCCGCGCAGATCGATTCGGGAGATCACGCTGCCAAGTGTAGAGACCCGGGCATGCGGGACGGTTCACGGTTCCACTCCGTGATACGGGCCGTGGACGCCGCGTGGCCGCCACCCGCTAGCGTGGTGCGGCGATCTTCCGGGTCAGCGGCGTACCCGGGCGATGGTGACGAATCTGACATGCGCGGCGCCTTCGGCGCGTCCCGCCGCGCGCGGGGGGCGAACGGCGGTGGGCGGCGGTTGTCCGGCGGCCGGACCGGCGGTGGGCGGCCACGGTAAGGCGACGGCCGGCACCGCGCGGCGGTGGACGGCCACCGTGCGGCGGTGGACCACCGCTTCGACGGCGAGCGGCGGGCTTCGACGGGGAGGGCGAGGATGAGCCAGCAGGAGGAGCACGCACCGCCGGAGAGCTGGACGGCGGTGGAGGCCCGGATGTGGCGGGCGTTCCGCGCCGGCCGCACCTGCGACCTGCGGCCCGGCGGGCGCCCGGCGGAGAGTCCCGGCCCGCTCGGCACGGACGCCGCCGCGTCCGACCCCTGGGGGCCGGAGCGCACGGTGCGCGCCCAGGCGGTCGCCGAGCTGCTGCTCAATCCGCCGCCGCCGCAGCCCGGCCGGGTGGCGGCGCTCAAGCTGGCCGGGGTGCGGATCAGCGGGCGGCTGATGCTGTCCGGCGGCACCATCACGCCGTACGTGCAGCTGGACGACTGCCGCTTCGACGAGCAGCTGATGCTGCAGGAGTGCCGGGCCGGCAGCATGCGTCTGGTGCGCTGTCTGATACCCCGGCTGGAGGCGGCCCGGCTGCAGGTCACCGGCGACCTCCACCTCCCGCAGTGCTTCGTGCCGGGCGGGATACGCCTGACCGACGCGCAGATCGGCACCGACCTGCTGCTCAACCAGCTCACGGTGCTGCGCGACCGGCACAGCCGGGCGATCGCCGCCGACGGACTGTTCGTCGGTCAGGACGTCGACGCCGAACTGCTGGACGTCACGGGCGAGTTGAGCCTGCGCAGCGCCCGTATAGGCGGCCGGCTCAGCCTGCGCGGCGCGCTGCTGCGCAACCCCTACGACCGCTACGCCCTCAACGCCGCCCGGGTGCAGGTCGAGCACACCCTCTACCTGAGCGCCGGCTGGGACGCGATGGCCACCGGCACCACCGGCGACACCCCGCCGCCCAGCGGGGTGCGCACCCGGGACTTCGTGTGCGAGGGCGGACTGCGGCTGGACGACGGCCGGTTCGGCAACGCCGTGGTGATCAGCAGGGCGCAGTTCCGGATGGA
The DNA here is from genome assembly GCF_019890725.1 of Actinacidiphila acidipaludis. Classification (GTDB taxonomy): domain Bacteria; phylum Actinomycetota; class Actinomycetes; order Streptomycetales; family Streptomycetaceae; genus Actinacidiphila; species Actinacidiphila acidipaludis. Next base: position 281,176 of record NZ_JAINZZ010000002.1, on the reverse strand, counting down.
GGGCGAGCAGCAGCTCTCACTGCGCCGGATCCAGACCCCGGAACTGCGCTTCACCCCGGGGCGGCCGCCGGCCGGCGGCCTGGTGTCGCTGTCCGGCGCGCGGGTCGGCAAGCTCGCCGACACCCCGGCGAGCTGGCCGGAGGCGGGCCGGCTGTCCCTGCGGGGCTTCCAGTACGACGGGCTGACCCCGCCGGAGGACTTCCCGCTGAAGGCCAGGATCGCCTGGCTGCACGCGGCCACGCCCGAGTTCAGCCCCGAGCCGTACGAGCGGCTCGCGGCGGCGCTGCGGGCGAGCGGCGAGGACGCCGAGGCGCGCGAGGTGCAGCTCGCCCGGCAGCGGCGGCGCCGGGAGTCGCTGCCGCCGGCGGGCCGCGTGTGGGGGTGGCTGCAGGACGTCACGGTGGGGTACGGCTACCGGCCGGGCCGGGCCGCGGTGTGGATGGCGGTGCTGTGGGCGGTGGGCGCGGTGTACTTCGCCCTGCACCATCGTCCGGCCCCGTCGGACAGCGGGTACGTCCCGCACTGGAGCCCGGCGCTGTACGCGCTGGACCTGCTGCTGCCGGTGATCGACCTCGGGCAGGACAACGCCTGGCGGGAAGTGGGGCTCAGCCAGTGGGTGGCGTCGGCGCTGACCCTGCTCGGCTGGATGCTGGCCACCACGGCCGCCGCGGGCGCGTCCCGGCTGCTGCGCCGGGGCTCCTGAGCACCGGCGGCCGGCGCCCCGCGGGGCCTGACCTGGCGGCCTCCCCGCCGGACAGACGGTCCCTCGTGCGCACAGTGGGTGACGAAGGGGGGCACGCTGCCCGTACCCTGGCTCACTGTGACCGATCGCCTTCCGCTGTTCCCGCTCAGTTCGGCGCTGTTCCCGGGGCTGGTGCTGCCGCTGAACGTCTTCGAGGAGCGGTACCGCGCCCTCGTCGGGGATCTGCTGGCCCTGCCGGAGAGCACGCCGCGCCGGTTCGCCGTGGTGGCGATCCGGCACGGCCATGAGGTCTCGCCCACCGGCCAGGACGGACTGGACACCGGTCCCCTGGCGGGGCTGGGCGACGACCCGATGGACGCCCTGTACGGCTACGGCTGCGTCGCCGACGCGGCGGGGATCGCCGAGCAGGAGGGCGGCGGCTACGAGCTGGTCGCGACCGGCATCATGCGGTTCCGGCTGATGTCCGTGGACGCCTCGGGCCCGTATCTGACCGCGGAGATCGAAGAGGTGCCGGACGCTCCCGGCGAGGGCGCGGGCGCCCTGGTCCCCGAGGTCGTCCGGGTTTTCGGCGCCTACCAGAAGCGGCTCGCGGGCGCCCGCGAGCGGTCGCTGGCCGGCCAGGAGTTCCCCGACGACCCGACGGTGCTGTCCTATCTGATCGCGGCCGCGGTGATCGCCGCGACGCCCGAGAAGCAGCGGCTGCTGGAGGCGCCGGACGCGGCCTCCCGGCTCACCTCGGAGCTGCGGCTGCTGCGCCACGAGACCAGCATCATCGACAAGCTGCCGTCGCTCCCGGCGGTGGAGCTCATCCAGCAGCCGGTCTGCGCCAACTGAACGCGACCTGCAGGCGAACCGAACGCGATCTGAAGGGGCCGGTCGAGTCGGCATGGCGAAGAAGTCCCGATCGGGCGGCGGCACCCCGGCCACCGTCGCCCTGGAGAAGGCCGGCGCGGCCTTCACCGTGCACTCCTACGCGCACGACCCCGCCTCGGAGCTGTCCTACGGCCTGGAGGCGGCCGCGGCGATGGGCACGTCGCCCGACCGGGTCTTCAAGACGCTGGTGGCCGAGGTCGACGGCGCGCTGACCGTGGCGGTGGTGCCGGTCTCCGCCACCCTCGATCTGAAGGCCCTCGCGGCCGCTGCGGGCGGCAAAAAGGCGGCCATGGCCGACCCGGCGGCGGCCGAGCGCACCACGGGCTATGTGCTCGGCGGGATCTCCCCGCTCGGCCAGCGCAAGGCGCTGCCCACCGTGATCGACGCGTCCGCGGAGGGCTTCGAGACGGTCTTCGTCTCGGCGGGCCGCCGCGGCCTGGAGGTGGAGCTGGCCCCCGGTCTGCTGACCCGCCTGACCTCCGCGACCAGTGCGCCGATCGCCCGGCGCTGAGGCTCAGCAGGCCGATCCGGCGATCAGTGGGCCACGGGCGGCGGCGGGGGCGGCGGGCCCCAGGGCCCCGCGGCGGGCGGGGGGACGGGCTCGGGGTCGCGCGGCCCGAACGCCGAGGTCAGGCAGAGATGGACCAGCATCGCCGCGGCCGGCCACGCCACCAGGGCGCTCTTGGCCCGCAGCTCCAGCGGCCCGTCGAAGACCTTCTTGGGCCCGACCGCCTTGGCGTGGGCGACGATGTCCGTCGGCGGTCCGAGCCACACGCCGACCCGCCAGCCGATCACCGAGGCCGCCACACCGCCCACGGCGAGCCCGAGGACGACCGCGACGCCCCCGCGCCGGAACCGCCAGAAGACCAGGGCGGCGGTCACCACCCCGAGCACCGCGGCGAGCAGCGCGAACCAGCCGTCGGCGCCGATCGCCTCCTCCCCCTCGGTGTCCTTGAGGTAGACGGCCTGGCCGTCGGACACCATGGGGATGCGCGGCGCCAGCCACAGCCAGAGCAGCCCGAGCACCACACCGCAGACGGCGACCAGCAGCGCGATCAGCACGCCCCGGGCGATCTCGGTCCGCGGGGACTCCTTCTCGGCTCCGGTTCCGCCGGACCCGTCGGCGGGGTACGGCGGGAAGTGCGGGTTCTCGTGGGGAGTCAGGGGTGCGGTCACCTGCCCATCGTGCCAGGTCTGCCTGTCAATCGCGTCATCGTCCGCGTCACCGGCAGGCGGCCCTGCGGTAGGCGCGGGTGGCGAGCGCCAGGGAGAGCACGCCGACGGCGGCGCACACGGACAGGTCGCCGGCGACGGCCGGCCAGTGGGTGGCCCCCGGGCCGCCGAGCGTCCGTGCGAAGGCCTCCACGCCGTACGTGGACGGCAGCACGTCCCGGACCCAGCCGACCGGCGCCGGCATGTGCGAGGGGGGCAGCACGCCGAGCAGCAGCGCCGCGGACATGCCGAGCTGCCCGAGCAGGGTGGCGATCTCCAGCCGTGGCGCGAGCAGGCCCAGCGCGGCGCCGAGGCCCGACAGCGCGGCCCCGGCGAGCGGGATGACCAGGAGCAGCACCCAAAGCCCGGAGACCGTGAGATGGAACAGCACGCATCCGGTGAGCGCGGTCACCAGGGTGCCGGGCACGGTGAACGACGCGTACGCGGCCGCGGTGCCCAGCACCACGGACGCGGGGGGCACCGGCAGCGTCGCGTAGTGGTCCAGGCCGCCAGACGCCCGTAGCTGCCCGAAGTACTGGGCGAGCAGGTTGAGCGCCACGAACGCGACGACCAGCACGCTGGAACCGGCGACGACCGAGCGGGCGGCCTCGCCGTCACCCGCGTGGACCACGCCGCGCATCATGACCATGATCCCGACGGACTGGAAGGTGGCCACGAACAGCAGCGGGATGCGGGCGACCCGGGCCCGGGAGAGCTGGGCGCGGTAGACGGCGGCCAGGGAGGGCCACAGCCCGGCGCGAGGCGCCAGGGGTGCCGCGGCGGCGGCCCGCTCGGGGCTCGTCTGTGTGACGACGCTCATGCCTTCACCAGTCCCGTGCCGCGCCCGCCGAGCGCCAGGTAGACGTCCTCCAGGCTGGGCACGGCCAGGGTGAAGTCGTCGAGGGCGGCGAACGCGGGTCCGCCGGTGATGTCGGCCACCGCGGCCCTGGCCCGGTCCTGGGGCAGCCGCAGGGTCCAGCGGCGGCCGGAGATCTCGGCGAGCGGCTCCAGCACGGCGACCGCGGGCACGGCCAGCGGCGCCTCGTAGCGCCAGACGAGGTCCAGCCGGACCTCGTCGGCCACGAGGGCGCGCAGCGCGGCGGGCGTGTCGCAGGCGATGACGCGTCCGTGGTCCAGGACGGCGACGCGGTCGAGCACCGTCTCCGCCTCGATGACGTTGTGGGTGACCAGCAGCACGGTGGTGCCGTGGGCGGTCCTGCGCCGGTCGACCGCGGCCCACACGGCGCGCCGGGCGACCGGGTCCATGCCGGTGGTGGGCTCGTCGAGGACGAGGACGGAACGTTCGCCCACGAGGGCGGTGGCGAAGCAGGCGAGCCGCCGCTGGCCGCCGGAGAGGCGCTTGAGGGGCCGGCCGGCCAGCGGGGCCAGGTCCAGCTCGTCGAGGACGGCGTCCCGGGCGGCACGGGCAGCGGGCACGTCCAGGCCACGCAGCCGGGCGGTGGTCTCCACCGCGAGCGCCACCGTCAGCTCGTCCAGCGCGGTGGACTCCTGGCCGAGGTAGCCGATCAGCCGGGCGGCCCGGTCGGGGTGGCGCACGAGGTCGTGGCCGAGCAGTTCGATGCTGCCCGCGTCGGGGCGCAGCAGTCCGGTGAGCTGCCGGACCAGGGTGGTCTTGCCGGCGCCGTTGGGGCCGAGGATGCCGAAGAGCTCGCCGCGGTGGACGTCCAGGTCGATGCCGTCGTTGGCCCGGATGGGCGGCGGGGTGTCGCCGGGAGCGCGGCGGCGCAGGGCGGGCAGCCGGGAGCCGCGGCCGGACGGGTACGTCCTGACGAGACCGCGCACGGTGCACACCGCATCGCGGGCGGTGGCGACCGTGGGGGCCGCCGTCTCCTCCGTGCCCGTACTCACGAACATCGAGAGTACGCGTAACGGCCGCCGGTGGGCCAAACGGGGGGCCCGGCACGGCGGCTCCGTCCGGATCGGCCCGGATCGGCCCGGTTCGGCCCCGGGGCGCCTTCCCTGGGCGGGCCGTTCGGGCCTGCGCGGCCGTGGCCGAGGCCGGCGTGCGGCGCTGTACGACGGCGGGCGTACGCGCTGTGCGGCCGGGGGTCGCCTGGCGCCGGGCGGCGGCACCCGGCGGGCGGCGGCCGCAGCTCCGCACCCTGCCGGCGGCGGGCCTCAGTCCTGCGCGGCCGCCGCCGCGGAGCCGCGGATGCCGAACTCGCGCCAGAAGCCCGCGCGGATCGCGTAGCGGTCGTGCTCGTCGATCTGGTCGTCCTTGTGGGCCAGCAGCCCGAAACGGGCGGCGTACCGCAGCAGCTCGCCGTCGATGCGGTGCGGGACCCGCGGGTAGTGGCCGGCGAGTTGCTGGCGCTGCCCGGAGTCGGTGACCCGGGCGATCCAGCGGCGGGCGAAGACCTGGCCCACCTCGTAGGGGTCGCCGCTGACCGCGGTGATGTCGGCCTCGCGGTCGGCCCAGCGCTGCTCGGCGCTGGTGAGCTGGGCCAGGGTCGGCAGTCCGCTGGTGTCGGCCTGGTCGGAGCCGCGGTCGGCCCAGCCCTTCTCGGACGACCAGCGCAGGGTGGCGTTGGGCACGGGGTGCTGGGCGGGGGCGGTGTGGGTCCGGCCGAGGTCGGCCAGGTCCTTGGGGGTGGGCACGCCCCGGGCGTGCTGCGGCGGATGGGGCTCGGAGCCGTTCTTGGCCGGGTGCGGGGCCTCGGGCGGCGCGGGCGCGGTCTCGGGCTGCCGGGGCGGCAGGGCGGACTCGGGCAGCGGCGCGGCGAGGATCGCGGCGATCTCCGGGCCGAACTCCGGCCGCGGCCCGACCGGCGGGCAGAACCCGCTGGTGTCGCGGGCGCGGATGGCCGCGGTGATCCACTCCCGGTCCAGCACGCGGCGCTCGTCGGCCTCGGCGACCAGGTCCTCGGACTGGTTGTAGTCGCCGTCGGCGGCCTGCACGGCCCACAGGTGGACCGCGACGCCGTGCTCCTTGGCGGACATCATGCCGGGCAGCAGATCGCCGTCCCCGGTGACCAGGACCACGTCGGAGCAGGCGCGGTTGCGGGCGAGCTCGGACAGCTCGGCGTGCATAGCAGCGTCGACGCCCTTCTGCGCCCAGCGGCCGTCCGTCCGGGTGAGAGCGCCGAGGCGGACCGTCACCCGGGGCATGACCCGCAGCCGGCGGTGCTCGGGTTGCGGAACCCGGTCGGGCGCTCCGTCGAACCAGTAGATCCGCAGCAGCGGCCGGCCGGTCTCCAATTCGGCGCGTTCGCGCAGGCCAGCGACCACGGCGGCATGATCCACCACGATCGAGGACCGGGAGGGCTCACCCGCCAGCAGGCTGGCCGCTGCACCCAGCAGGTATCCGGCGTCCACCAGGACGACGCAGCGATCCATGTCGCACCTCTTCCGGTCGCCCCCCGGCGAGTTCATCCAGGGCTCTGCCTGAGATTTCCCCCGAGTCTGCCCGAATTCCCGGGCGTTATGGCCGCGAAGCCGATCTTCGGCGTGGCGGTCGTCGTGGTCACGCAGCGCTCTCACCGGTCAACTGCCCGAAATGCGCGCTTTGTACTCACGTGCAAATCTGATGGCGGCCCATCGGCCAACAATCCCCACACTAGGAAGGCACGATCGTGGCTAAGAACAAGAACCAGAACCGTCAGCGCGAGCAGCACGACCAGCGGCCCAACCCGGCCATGGAGGGCCAGGAGCCCACGCACTCCGCGACGATGACCGAGGAGCACGGCATGCCGGCCTCGACGCAGGTCTCGCGCAAGCAGCAGAAGAGGTTCGGCCACAACTGATCGCGCCGCACCCGCACTTCTCACACACGCGGGGGTGCCCCTTCGGGGGCGCCCCCGCGCTCGTGTTCAGCCCGCCTGCTGGCCCGCGCCCAGACAGGCCGGTCCCAGCAGGGCCTTGAGGTCGCCGAACAGCGACGGGTCCGCGGTGACCCGGTGCCGGTCCAGCCGCAGCACCGTGGTGCTGCGGGCGCCCTGGAGCCGCACCCGGACCTCGGTGTTGCCCTTGTGGCTGTCCAGCACCTCACCGAGCCTGGCCACCAGCGGCGGCGTGACCTTGACCGTCGGGATCGACAGCACCACCGGGGCGTTGGCGCCCACGTCCGTCAGGTCGGGCACCATCAGTTCCATCGCGACCAGCCGCGGCACGTCCTCCCGCTTGTCCAGCCGGCCCTTGACGAACACCACGGCGTCCTCGACGAGTTGGGTGGACACCAACTGGTAGGTGGCCGGGAAGAACATGCAGTCCACCGAGCCGGCCAGGTCCTCGACGGTGGCGATCGCCCACGCGTTGCCCTGCTTGGTCATCTTGCGCTGCAGGCCCGAGATGATGCCGCCGATGGTGACGATCGCGCCGTCCGAGTAGTCGCCGGCCAGCGCCGCGATGGAGGCGTCCGTCTTGTCGTTGAGGATGTGCTCGATGCCGAACAGCGGGTGATCGGACACATACAGTCCGAGCATCTCGCGTTCCTGGGCGAGCAGATACGTCTTGTCCCACTCGATGTCGGAGAAGACCACGTCCATGCCGAAGGCCGGGGAGTCGTCGCCCTCGTCGCCCATCCCGCCGAAGAGGTCGAACTGGCCCTCGGCCTCCTTGCGCTTGACCTGCACCACGTTGTCGATCATCGACTCGAAGTGCTCGGTCAGACCGCGCCGGGTGTGCTGCATCTCGTCGAAGGCGCCGGCCTTGATCAGCGACTCGACGGTGCGCTTGTTGCACACCACCACCTCGACCTTGTCGAGGAAGTCCGGGAACGAGCCGTAACGGCCCTTGGACCTACGGCACTTGACGATGGACTCCACCACGTTCGAGCCGACGTTGCGCACGGCGGTGAGGCCGAAGACGATCGTGTCGTCTCCGCTCGGGGTGAAGTTGGCGTTGGACTCGTTGACGTCCGGGGGCAGCACCTTGATGCCCATTCGGCGGCACTCGTTGAGATAGAGCGCCATCTTGTCCTTGTCGTCCTTCACCGAGGTGAGCAGGCCGGCCATGTACTCGGCCGGGTAGTTCGCCTTCAGGTACGCGGTCCAGTACGACACCAGGCCGTAGGCCGCGGAGTGCGCCTTGTTGAAGGCGTAGCCGGCGAACGGGACCAGCACGTCCCACACCGACTGGATGGCCTCGTCGGAGTAGCCGCGTTCCCGCATGCCCGCCTGGAACGGGATGAACTCCTTGTCGAGGACCTCCTTCTTCTTCTTGCCCATCGCCCGGCGCAGCAGGTCGGCCTGGCCGAGCGAGTACCCGGCGAGCACCTGGGCGGCCTTCTGCACCTGCTCCTGGTACACGATGAGGCCGTAGGTGATGTCCAGGACCTCTTTGAGCGGCGCTTCCAGCTCGGGGTGGATCGGGGTGATGTCCTGCTGCTTGTTCTTCCGCAGCGCGTAGTTGATGTGCGAGTTCATGCCCATCGGGCCCGGCCGGTACAGGGCCGAGACGGCGGAGATGTCCTCGAAGTTGTCGGGCTTCATCATGCGCAGCAGGGACCGCATGGGGCCGCCGTCGAACTGGAAGACGCCCAGGGTGTCACCGCGGCTGAGCAGTGCGTAGGTGTTGGGGTCGTCCAGCGGCAGGCTCAGCAGGTCGATGTCGATGCCCTTGTTGGCCTTGATCGACTTGACCGCGTCGTCCATGATCGTCAGGTTGCGCAGGCCCAGGAAGTCCATCTTGAGCAGGCCGAGCGACTCGCAGCTCGGGTAGTCCCACTGCGTGACGACCGCGCCGTCGTTCTTCGGCGAGAAGATCGGCACGTGGTCGATGAGCGACTCGGACGACATGATCACGCCGGCCGCGTGCACGCCCATCTGGCGCACCAGGCCCTCGATGCCCTTGGCCGAGTCGATCACCTTGGTGACGTCCGGCTCGTTCTCGTACATCGCCCGGACCTCGGCGGCCTCGCTGTACCGCGGGTGGTCCTTGTCGGTGATGCCGGAGAGCGGGATGCCCTTGCCGAGCACGTCGGCCGGCATCGCCTTGGTGATCCGGTCGCCCATGGAGAACGGGTAGCCCAGCACGCGGGCCGAGTCCTTGATCGCGGCCTTGGCCTTGATGGTGCCGTAGGTGGCGATCTGCGCGACCTTGTCGGAGCCGTACTTCTCGGTGACGTACCGGATGACCTCGCCGCGCCTGCGCTCGTCGAAGTCGATGTCGACGTCGGGCATGGAGATGCGCTCGGGGTTGAGGAAGCGCTCGAAGATCAGGCCGTGCGGGACCGGGTCGAGGTCGGTGATGCCCATCGCGTAGGCGACGATCGAGCCGGCCGCCGAGCCGCGGCCCGGACCCACCGCGATGCCGTTGTTCTTCGCCCACATGATGAAGTCGGCGACGACGAGGAAGTAGCCGGGGAACCCCATCTGGACGATGGTGTCCATCTCGTACTCGGCGAGCTTCTGCCGGTCCTCGGGGATGCCGCCGGGGAAGCGCCGGGCCATGCCGCGGGCGACCTCCTCGCGGAACCAGGAGACCTCGTCGTAGCCCTCGGGCACGTCGAACTTGGGCATCAGGTTCTTGAACTGGAACATGCCCTCGGTGTCGACCCGGTCGGCGATCAGCAGCTGCGTGTTGCGGCAGCCCTCCTGCCAGGCGTCGGAGGAGTCGATCGCGTACATCTCGGCGGCGGACTTCAGGTAGTAGCCGGAGCCGTCGAACTTGAACCGGTCCGGGTCGGACATGTTGGAGCCGGTCTGGATGCACAGCAGGGTGTCGTGCGCGGAGGCCTCCTCCGCGTACGTGTAGTGCGAGTCGTTGGTGACGACGAACGGCGCCTTGAGCTTCCGGGAGATCTCCATCAGCCCGTCACGGGCCCGGCGGTCGATGTCGATGCCGTGGTCCATGATCTCGACGAAGAAGTTCTCCTTGCCGAAGATGTCCTGGTACTCGGCGGCGGCCTTGATCGCCTCGTCCATCTGCCCCAGCCGGATCCGGGTGGAGACCTCGCCGGACGGGCAGCCGGTGGTGCCCATCAGGCCCTCGGCGTACTCGCTGAGCAGCTCGCGGTCCATCCGGGGCTTGCGGAAGAAGCCCTCGAAGGAGGCGCGGGACTGGGCGCGGAAGAGGTTGTGCAGGCCCGTCTTGTTCCGGGCCCAGATCGTCATGTGGGTGTAGGCGCCGGCACCGGAGATGTCGTCGTTCTTCTGGTGCGGGGCACCCCACTTGACGGGCTTGGCGTACCGCCGGGACTCGGGCGCCAGATACGCCTCGATGCCCATCACGGGGGTGACGCCGGCCGCCTTCGCCTGGTGGAAGAAGTCGTAGGCGCCGTGCAGGTTCCCGTGGTCGGTGATGGCGACGTGGGTCATCTCCATCTCGTTGCACGCCTTGAACATGTCCTTCAGCCTCGCGGCGCCGTCCAGCAGCGAGTACTGGGTGTGGACGTGCAGGTGAGTGAAGGGCTGGTCGGTCACGGGGAGCGACACCTCCGGCAGGCGCGGTCGGATCTGGCGGGCTGATGACGGTGATGGCAACTCTACGACCCGGGTACGACAGCCGGACGCCGACGGGCCACCGGCCGTTACCCGGTCTTTAGGTCACACATACGCCCGCGCATGGCACACTCGGTCGCCATGGAGGAGATACGACCGCGGCTGGGGCTGCTTCGTGCTGCCCTCTTCGCCGCGCTCTGCGTCACCCTCTCCTCCACCTCCCATGTGCTGCTGTCCCACGAGCCGCTGCCGTTGCCGGCGGTGGCCGTCGCGTTCGCGGCCGTTCTCGCCGTGGCCTACCTGGTCGCCGGCCGCCGCGAGTGCGGTTTCCGGCTGATCGCGGCCCTGATGGTGCCGCTCGAACTGGCTGTGGACACCTGGTTCACCTCCGGTCAGCAGCTCTGCTACGGGCCGTCCGGCGGTCCGGTCACCGGCTCCTGGCGCTCCTTCCACAATGCCGTGATCTGCCACGGCGGCGAGGCAGGCACCCGGCTTCCCGGTGTGTCCGGGCCGTCGGCCGCCGCGCAGATGCCGTCGGCGACCCTGCCGTGGCTGCTGCTGGCCGCCCACGTCTCGGTGGGCCTGCTCGCCTCGTGGTGGCTGCGGCGCGGCGAGAAGGCGCTGCAGCGGATGCTGCGGGCCGCCGGCGCCGCGGCCTTCCGCCCGCTGCTGGTCGCGGTGGCCGCCCACCGCGTCCGCCTGCTGCCGCGCCGGGTCCGCCCGGCCGCGGCGCACGTCTCCCCCGGACCGGCCGCCCGGTCCTTGCTGCACGCCGTGGTCCGCCGGGGTCCCCCCGCGCCGCTCGCCGCCTGACCGCACGAGCACGTCCCCCACCACGCGTACCCCGGAGACTGAGTCATGAGCAGCAGGAACAGCAAGGCCAGCAAGGCAGCCGCCCGCGAGCGGCTGCGCGCCCAGCGCGAGAAGGAGGCCAAGCGCGCGAAGGTGCGCCGCCAGGTCTTCGTCGGCGTCGGCATCGTCGCGGTGCTGGCCGTTGCCGGCGGCGTCGCCGTCGCCGTCAACCAGGCCAACAAGCCCAGCTACTGGTCGGCCGCCGCCAAGAAGACGCTCGTCAAGCCGGCCAACACCGACGGCACCGACGGCACGACGCTGATCATCGGCGACAAGAACAACAAGAACACCCTGCACGAGTTCGAGGACATGCGCTGCCCGATCTGCGCGGCCTACGAGCAGGAGTCCGGCGCCGCGGTGCTGCAGGGCGCCAAGGACGGCAAGTACCGCATCCAGTACACGTTCGGCACCTTCCTCGACGCGGGCCAGGGCGGCTCGGGTTCGAAGAAGGCGCTGAGCGCGCTGGGCGCGGCGCTGAACGTCTCGGTGGACGCCTTCGAGCAGTACCACACGCTGCTCTACTCGAAGGCCGTCCACCCGGACGAGAAGAAGGACGACTTCAACAACGCCGACCACCTGATCCAGGTGGCGCAGAAGATCCCCGCGCTGAAGAACAACGCCAAGTTCTCCGACGCGGTGAAGAACGGCACCTTCGACAAGTGGGCGCTGACGATGAGCAAGTCGTTCGACGACAGCGGCGTCAACTCGACCCCGACGGTCAAGATGAACGACAAGGACATCCAGGTCGCGGGCGTGCCCTCGGCCCAGGTGATGTCCTCGATCGAGGCCAACGTCAAGAAGTGACCGACTCCAGGAAGTCGAGCGCGATCGCCCAGGTCCGCGACGAGGCCTCCGCGTCGTAGTCCGGCAGGCCGGGGTCGGTGTAGAGGTGCCCGGCACCGCGGTAGCGGTGCACCTCCACGTCGGCCCCGGCCTTGCGCATCCGCAGGTACCAGGCGTTCAGCCAGTCGTCCGGCTCGAACGGGTCGGGGTCGGCGACGTGCAGCTGGACGGGGATGTCGGTGGCCGCGTCGTCGGCGATGTCCGACGTGCCGTGCAGGAGCAGCAGCCCGCGGGCCCGCTCGTCGCCGAGCGCGAGGTTCTGCGCGATCGACCCGCCGAGCGAGAACCCGGCGTACACCAGGCCCCGGTCGGAGTACGGCGCCGCCGCGGCCACCGCCCGGCGCAGCAGCTCCTCGCGGCCGATCTCGTCCTTGATGCGCATGCCCTCCTCGGCGCCCTCGGCGGTCCGGCCGTCGAAGAGGTCCGGGGTGTGGACCTCGTGACCCGCGTCACGCAGCCGGCCGGCGGCGTCGAGCACGGCGGGCCGCAGCCCGTACATGGAGTGGAACAGGACGATCGTCACAGGGCTGCCCTCTCTGGGGTCGGGTACGCGACCATCGTGCCAGGTGGAACCGACACGACCCGTGAGGGAGAGGTGGCATGGAAAGCGCACTGCGGCCGGTCGTCGTACTGGGGTCCGCGGTCCTGCTGACACTGGCGGTGGGCTATGTGGTCGACCGCTTCCTGCGCTCGGTGGACGCGCGGCACCCGGAGACCCCCCTGTGGGGCCTGCTGCGGCGCTGCCGGCTGCCGCTGCAGGTGGTGCTGTGCACGGCGATGCTGCGGGGCTCCTATCCGGCGGCGCACGTCTCCCACGGCCACCCGACCGCGGTCGGGCAGGGACTCACCCTGGCGCTGATCGCCGCGTCGTCCTGGCTGGTGGTGCGGGTGGCCGCCGCGATCATCGACGCCTCGTACGCCCGCTACGCGGCGACCTCCAGGAGCGTGCCGAAGATACGCCGGCTGCGCACCCAACTGACGCTGATCCAGCGGGTGCTGACCGCGGTCATCGGGGTGATCGCGGTCGCGTCGATGCTGTTCACGTTCCCCGAGATGCGCACGGTGGGCGCGTCGGTGCTGGCCTCGGCGGGCCTCATCGGCATCGTCGCCGGTGTGGCCGCGCAGTCCACGCTGAGCAACCTGTTCGCCGGGCTGCAGATCGCCTTCGGCGACATGGTGCGCATCGGCGACACCGTCGTGGTGGACGGCGAGTGGGGCGAGGTCGAGGAGATCACGCTGACCTATCTGAGCGTGCGCACCTGGGACGAGCGGCGGATCACCATGCCGGTGTCGTACTTCACCAGCAAGCCGTTCGAGAACTGGTCGCGCGGCGACCCGCGGATGACCGGCACGGTCTTCTTCCACCTCGACCACGCGGCGCCGGTGGACCTCATGCGCAAGCGGCTGCTGGAGATCCTGGAGCAGACCACCGAGTGGGACCACCGGGCCTGGGGCCTGGTGGTCATCGACACCACGCCCACCACCATGCAGCTGCGCGCGCTGCTGACCGCCAAGGACTCCAGCGACATCTTCAACCTGCGCTGCATCGTCCGCGAGCAGCTCATCGACTGGCTGCGGGTCGAGCACCCCTACGCGCTGCCGCGGATCGCCACGGCCCCGGCGCCCGGCGTCCTGCACGAGGGCGCGGAGCGCGACGCGGCGCCGATGCCGGACGCCAAGGACCTCGGGCCGGGCCCGGGCGCGCGCTGAGGTCCGGGCGACGGCCTCCGGGGCCGCGCTGCGGGCGCCCCCTCCGGCGGTGAGGCACCGGGTGTCCCCCGGCACCTCAGCCGCGCATCGAGCGCAGGTCGAGCGAGCGCAGCACCCGGTCGACGATCTCCGGGTCGCTGCCGGGCTCGCTGCGGGCGGCCAGCACCTCGTGGCGGGCCGCGGAGAGCATGTCCTCCTGGATGCGGCGCAGCTCCCGCAGGCGCTTGAGCCGGCGGGCGTGGCTCTCCCGGCGTTCGTCGTCCAGGATGTCGGGCGAGATGCGGGCGCCCACCTCGACCGCCCGGTGGTGCAGCATCTCAGACAGGTCCTCGTCGAGCGTCTCGGTGGCCTCGATCTCCTTCAGCCGGGTCCTGGCCGCCTTCATCGCGCGCAGGGCCAGCGCCCGTTCCAGCTCGTGCTCGGACTGCACGTCGGCCCCTACCTCGAGCCGCCGGACCAGCGCGGGCAGGGTCAGTCCCTGCAGGACGAGGGTGGTGAGCACCACCGCGAAGGCGATGAAGAGCAGCTCGTGACGGGCCGGGAACGGCCCGTCGTGGTCGGTGTCGAGCGGGATGGCCAGCGCGAGGGCGACCGACGCCACGCCGCGCATCCCCGCCCACCACATGATGACCGTCTCGCGCCAGGTCATCGGGATGTCCTCGTCCATGTCCCGGACCCGGTGCAGCCTCCTGGCCAGCCACGCGGCGGGCAGCAGGTAGAGCAGCCGGACGACCACGACGACCGCGACCACCACCGCGGCGTGCCGCAGCATCGGCCCCCAGTTGCCCCCGCCGACGCTGAACACCTGGTGCAGTTCGAGGCCGATCAGCCCGAAGGCGACCCCGGTCACCAGGGTGTCGACGATCTCCCAGAAGGTGTTGCCGGCCAGCCGGGCCGTCACGTCGTCCGCGGCGTAGGCGTACTCCGACAGGAACAGCGCGGTGGTGAGCACGGCCAGCACGCCCGAGCCGTGGAACTCCTCGGCGAGCGCGTACGACGCGAACGGCACCAGCAGCGACAGGCCGACCTGCAGCGTGGGGTCCTCGACCACACCCATCAGCTTGTTGGCGCCCCAGCCGAGCACCAGGCCGACGCCGACGGCGACGACCGCGGACAGCAGCAGCTCCAGTGCCGCGTGCCCCACGGAGAACTCGCCGGACACCGCCGCGGCCACCGCCACGTGGTAGAGCACGATGGCCGTGACGTCGTTGAACAGCCCCTCGCCCTCCAGGGTGGAGATCATGCGGCGGGGCAGGCCGAGCGATCCGGCGACCGCGGTCGCGGCCACCGGGTCGGGTGGCGCGACCAGGGCGCCCAGGGTGAAGGCCGCGGCCAGCGTGATGCCCGGCACGACCGCGTCGGCGACCGCCGCCACCGCGGCCATGCTGACGAAGACCAGCCCCACCGCGAGCAGGAAGATGGCCCGCCGGTTGGCCGCGAACTGCCGCCAGGAGGTGCGCTGGGCGGCCGCGTAGAGCAGGGGCGGCAGCAGCAGCGGGAGGATCAGCGACGGGTCGATCCGCACGTTCGGCACCTGCGGGATCAGGGCCAGCACCCCGCCGCACAGGGTCATCAGGACCGGTGACGGCAGCCCGACCCGGTCCCCCACCGGCACCATGATGATGGCCAGGAGGGCGAGCGAGAAGAAGAGGGCGAGCTGATCCACGCCGTCAGATTGTCACGAATGCCCGCTTCATGGCCCGATGTGCGATGCCCGCGTCCTGGAACTCGGGGCCGTACGCGGTATATCCGAGCTTCTCGTAGAACGGGATCGCGTGCACCTGAGCCTCCAGGTACACCCCGCGCAGCCCGAGCCGCCGCGCCTCGTCCTCCAGGGCCCGCACCAGCCGGGCGCCGTGACCGGCGCCGCGGGCGGACCTGAGCACCGCGAGGCGGCCGAGGACCGCCAGCTCCGGGTCGCCGCCGTTCTTCCCGGCCGCGTCCTCGCCGAGCAGCAGCCGGCCGGTCCCCACGCCTTCGGCGAGCACGTGGACGGCCCGGTCGTCCTTGCCGTCCCACTCCACCTCGGGCGGGACGTCCTGCTCGACGACGAAGACCTCGTGGCGGATCGCGTGCACCGCCGACATGCTCTGGGCGTCGCCGGCGGCGACGACCCGCACCGCCGCGCGCACCTGTTCACCGGAACCGACGGCGGTCACTGGCTGTCCGCCCGGACGGTGTCCAGCGCGTGCTGCAGGTCCGCCGGGTAACGGCTCTCGAACTCCACCCACGAGCCGTCCGCGGGGTGCTCGAAGCCCAGCCGCACCGCGTGCAGCCACTGCCGGGTCAGGCCCAGCCGCTTGGCCAGCGTCGGGTCGGCGCCGTAGGTGATGTCGCCGGCGCAGGGATGGCGGTGGGCGGCCATGTGCACCCGGATCTGGTGGGTGCGGCCGGTCTCCAGCTTGATGTCCAGCAGGCTGGCCGAGCGGAACGCCTCGACGAGGTCGTAGTGCGTCACCGACGGCTTGCCGTCCGCGACGACCGCCCACTTGTAGTCGTGGTGGGGGTGGCGCCCGATCGGCGCGTCGATGGTGCCGCTCAGCGGGTCGGGATGGCCCTGGACCAGCGCGTGGTAGCGCTTGTCGACGACCCGGTCGCGGAACTGCGCCTTGAGCAGGCTGTAGGCCCGCTCGGACTTGGCCACCACCATCAGGCCGGAGGTGCCGACGTCCAGCCGGTGCACGATGCCCTGGCGTTCGGCGGCGCCCGAGGTGGAGATCCGGTACCCGGCCGCGGCCAGGCCGCCGATCACGGTGGTGCCGGTCCAGCCCGGGCTCGGGTGGGCGGCCACGCCGACCGGCTTGACGATCACCACGACGTCGTCGTCGTCATGGACGATCTCCATGCCCTCGACGGGCTCGGCGACGATCTCCACCGGCGCGGCCGGCGCCGGCATCTCGACCTCCAGCCAGGCCCCGCCGCGGACGCGCTCCGACTTGCCCGCCGCCGTCCCGTCCAGCGAGACCTTGCCGGACGCGGCCAGCTCGGCCGCCTTGGTGCGCGAGAAACCGAACATACGGGCGATGGCGGCGTCGACGCGCTCGCCTTCGAGGCCCTCGGGCACCGGCAGGGAACGGACTTCGGGAAGCGTACTCACCTGATCGAGTATGCCGGACGGGACGGACCGCTCAGTCCTCGTGCCGGGAACCGTCCGGGTTCACACCCCGGAAGGACAGCAGGACGATCAGGGCGCCGCCGCAGCAGATCGCCGAGTCGGCCAGGTTGAAGATCGCGAAGTGCTCGGGCGAGATGAAGTCCACCACCGCGCCCTGGAAGCCGCCGGGAGCGCGGAACACCCGGTCGGTGAGGTTGCCGAAGGCGCCGCCGAGCAGGAGGCCGAGGGCGATCGCCCAGGGGGTGCTGTAGAGCCGGCGGGACAGCCGCACGATCACCGCGATGACGCCGACGGCGATCAGCGTGAACACGATGGTCATGCCCTGGCCCATGCCGAAGGCGGCGCCGGCGTTCCGGGTGGCGTCGAGCCGCAGGAAGTGGCCGAGGACGTTCACCGGGTCGTGGTGCTCCAGGCTGTGCACCACCCACAGCTTCGACAGCAGGTCGAGCAGGTACGCGAGGGCGGCGACGCCTATGAGCACCGGCACGCGGCGCCGGCGGGCCGGGGAGGGGTCCACGGCGGACGCGCCGGACGCCGCATCCCGCGCGGGGGCGTCCGGTCCCTCTTCCGGGGTGTCCGGTGTGGCGATGGTGCGGTCCGCTTCCGTCACGTGAGTCCCTCAGCCTTGTGCTCCGTGCCCGCCAGGCCGAAATCCTGACTGATGACGAGGGTACGGCACGGGCACGCGCGAGGTCCCCCGGCGGCGTCCCCGCGCCCACCGTGGACGGCGCGCGCGGGGGGACGGCCGGGAACGGGGCCCGGGGGACGCCGTGGGGGCCGTGGGGCCCGGTCTCGCGGGCGGTCAGCGGCGCTCCTGCCGCTGCTTGTCGTCCAGGCACAGGGTGGCCCGCGGGAACGCCTGCATCCTGGCCTTCCCGATGGGGTTGCCGCACATCTCGCAGAGCCCGTACGTGCCCTCGTCGAGGCGCTGCAGGGCGTGCGTGGCCTGGGTGAGGGTCTCGCGCGTGTTCGCCGCCAGGGCCAGCTCGTACTCGCGCGTGATGTTCTTGGTGCCGGTGTCGGCGTCGTCCCCCGCGCCGTCGCCGCCGTCCCGCATCAGGCCCGCCACGGCCGCCTCGGACGACTCGATCTCGGCCTGCAGCCGCTCGACCTCGCCGAGCAGTTCGGCGCGGGCCTCCTCGACCTCCTCCGCCGTCCAGGGGTCCTCCCCGGGGAGGACGGCCAGTGTGCCGGGCTCGGCCGCGGTTCGGGCGGCGGGGACCGGGGACCCTGCTGTCGCGGCCGTCTGGGCCACGGTCTTCTTCGCTGCCACCTTGCGGGCTCCTGTCTTCCCGGCGGCCGTCTTCCCGGTCGCCTTCTTCGTGGCCGCCGCCTTCTTGGCGGCGGTCTGCTCGGCGGTGCTCCTGCCCGCCGCCGCCTTCCCGGCCGGGGCCTTCGTGGCCGCCGCCTTCCTGGCGGGGGCCTTCTTCGCCGCCGCGTCCTTGGCCGGAGCCTTCTTCGCGGTGGCCTTCTTGGTGCCGGCCTTCTCGGCGCCGGCCTTCTTGGCGGCGGTCTTCTTGGCCGCCGCCTCCTTGGCCGGGGCCTTCTTGGCCGGGCCCTTCTTGGCCGGGGCCTTCCCCGCCGCCGCCTTCGTGGCCGTGGCCTTGCCGGCGGGCGCCTTCTTCGCGGCCGCCTTCGTCGCCGTGGCCTTGCCGGCGGCGGTGCTCTTGGCCGCGGACTTCGCGGCCGTGGCCTTCTTCGCCGCAGCCTTCGTCGCCGCAGCCTTCTTGGCCGGGCTCTTCCCGGCGGCGGATGTACCGGCCGCCGCCTTGGTCCCCGCCTTTCCGGCCGTGGCCTTCCTGGCCGCGCTCTTCTTGGCCGCGCTCTTCTTGGCCGCGCTCTTCTTGGCCGCGGCCTTCTGGGCCGTGGCCTTCTTCGCGGTCTTCGCGGTCTTCCGGCCGGCGGACTTCCCGGCCGCGGTCGTGGCTGCGCCCGTCAAGGCCGTCCTCCTCGCCGCCGGTTTCGTGCGGCTCTGCTCACGACCATGGCCGCGACCCCTTCACATCCGTGATCTTGTGCGCGAATCGTGCCGGAAACGGTAAAACGGGCGTCGATCCGCGGCAACGGGGCGCGCTGCCCGGTCGACCCGTACCCCCCTGCGGGACACCGGTCTGCATCCGTTGTGCCCAGCTCACGGCCAGGTATTCCGGGCCGCCGGGCGCAATGACGGCGAACCGGCCGGACGCCCGCCATTCGGGTCAGACCACCGGCGCGGCGCCCCGGAGGTAATCCGTGCGGCCGTGGGGCGCGCCTCCCCGTACACTGGCCCCAGCGAAAGGCGTGGATGGGACGAGTAACGCCGCACGCAGCCATGAGCGACCCGGGGACGGTGGAAGCCCGGGGGTGTGCGCGACGCGAAGATCACCCCGGAGCCGCCGGAAGAACACCGCGCGCATCTGCCGCGGGCAGTAGACCCGGCCTCGCGACCCCAATGAGGGGGCGGCGGGACCCGACAGGGTGCCGTACCGCCAAGGAGGGTGGTACCGCGGGAGCGATCGTCGTCGGCTCTCGTCCCTCCGACGGAAGTCCGCCACGAGCGACGAGTGTCCGCCGGAGGAAGAGACCCAGATGAGCCCGCAGCACGAGCCGTCCCAGCCGCAGTACCGCCAGGTGCCCGCCCAGGTGGACCTGCCCGCCCTCGAGCACGAGGTGCTCTCCCTGTGGAGCGAGCGCAAGACCTTCGCCCGCTCGCTGGACCAGACCGCCGGCCGTCCCGACTGGGTGTTCTACGAGGGCCCGCCGACCGCCAACGGCATGCCGGGCGCCCACCACATCGAGGCGCGCGTCTTCAAGGACGTCTTCCCGCGGTTCAAGACCATGCAGGGCTACCACGTCACGCGGAAGGCGGGCTGGGACTGCCACGGCCTGCCGGTCGAGCTGGCCGTTGAGAAGGAGCTGGGCTTCACCGGCAAGCAGGACATCGAGGCGTACGGCATCGCGGAGTTCAACGCCAAGTGTCGTGAGTCGGTCACCCGGCACACCGACGCGTTCGCCGAACTGACCACGCGCATGGGCTACTGGGTCGACCTGGACGACGCCTACCGCACGATGGACCCCGAGTACGTGGAGTCCGTGTGGTGGTCGCTCAAGCAGATCTTCGACAAGGGTCTGCTGGTCCAGGACTACCGCGTCGCCCCCTGGTGTCCCAAGGACCAGACCGGCCTGTCCGACCACGAACTGGCGCAGGGCTACGAGACGGTCGTCGACCCGTCGGTCTACGTCCGCTTCCCGCTGACCTCCGGGCCGCTGGCCGGGCAGGCCTCGCTGCTGGTCTGGACGACCACGCCCTGGACTCTGGTGTCCAACACCGCGGTCGCCGCGCACCCCGACGTGACGTACGTGGTGGCCACCGACGGCACCGAGCAGCTCGTCGTCGCCGAGCCGCTGCTCGGCAAGGCGCTGGGCGTGGGGGCGCCTCCCGGGCCGCTGGGCCCAGGGAGCGGCTGGGAGCCGACCGGGCAGACCTTCACCGGGCGCGAGATGGAACGCTGGTCCTACGAGCGGCCGTTCACCCTGGTGGACATCCCCGACGCGCACTACGTCGTCAACGCCGAGTACGTGACGACCGAGGACGGCACCGGTCTGGTGCACCAGTCCCCGGCGTTCGGCGAGGACGACCTCAAGACCTGCGCCGGGTACGGGCTGCCGGTGGTCAACCCGGTGCGCCCGGACGGCACCTTCGAGCCGGACGTGCCGCTGGTCGGCGGCGTGTTCTTCAAGAAGGCCGACGAGCTGCTGGTCGCCGAACTCCAGTCGACCGGACGGCTGTTCCGGCACCTGCCGTACGAGCACAGCTACCCGCACTGCTGGCGCTGCCACACCGCGCTGCTCTACTACGCCCAGCCGTCCTGGTACATCCGCACCACCGCGGTCAAGGACGCGCTGCTGCGCGAGAACGAGCGGACCAACTGGTACCCCGAGTCGGTCAAGCACGGCCGCTACGGCGACTGGCTGAACAACAACGTCGACTGGGCGCTGTCCCGCAACCGTTACTGGGGCACCCCGCTGCCGATCTGGCGCTGCTCCGAGGGCCATCTCACCTGCGTGGGCTCGCTCGCCGAGCTGAGCACCCTGACCGGCACCGACCAGTCGGGCCTCGATCCGCACCGCCCGTACATCGACGAGGTCACCTTCGCGTGCCCGGAGTGCACGCTGACCGCGACCCGGGTGCCCGAGGTCATCGACGCCTGGTACGACTCGGGTTCCATGCCGTTCGCGCAGTGGGGCTACCCGTACCGCAACAAGGAGATCTTCGAGCGGACCTACCCGGCGCAGTTCATCTCCGAGGCGATCGACCAGACCCGCGGCTGGTTCTACACGCTGATGGCGGTCGGCACGCTGGTGTTCGACAAGTCGGCGTACGAGAACGTGGTGTGCCTGGGCCACATCCTGGCCGAGGACGGCCGCAAGATGTCCAAGCACCTCGGCAACATCCTGCAGCCCATCCCGCTCATGGACCAGCACGGCGCCGACGCGGTGCGGTGGTTCATGGCCGCCGGCGGTTCGCCGTGGGCCGCCCGCCGGGTCGGCCACGGCACGATCCAGGAGGTCGTCCGCAAGACGCTCCTCACCTACTGGAACACCGTGGCGTTCCAGGCGCTGTACGCCCGCACCTCCGGCTGGGCGCCCTCGGCGGCGGACCCGGCCGTGGCGGACCGCCCGCTGCTGGACCGCTGGCTGGTCGGCGAGCTCAACGTGCTGGTGCGCGACGTCACCGAGGCGCTGGAGTCCTACGACACCCAGCGCGCCGGAAAGCTGCTGTCGGGCTTCGTCGACGACCTGTCCAACTGGTACGTGCGCCGGTCGCGGCGACGGTTCTGGCAGGGCGACGCGGCCGCGCTGCGCACGCTGCACGACGTGATCGAGACGGTGACCCGGCTGATGGCGCCGCTTGTGCCGTTCATCACCGAGCGGGTGTGGCAGGACCTGGTCGTCGCGGCGGTGCCGGACGCGCCGGACTCGGTGCACCTGGCGTCCTGGCCGCAGGTGGCCGGGGAGTGGATCGACCCGGCGCTGTCCGAGCGGATGCAGCTGGTGCGCCGGCTGGTCGAGCTCGGCCGGGCCACCCGGGCCGAGTCGGGCGTCAAGACCCGGCAGCCGCTGTCGCGGGCGCTGGTCGCGGCCGCGGGCTTCGAGAACCTCTCGGACGAGCTGCGCCGGCAGATCGCGGACGAGCTCAACGTCTCGGTGCTGGCGTCGCTCTCCGAGGTCGGCGGCTCACTCGTCGACACCAGCGCCAAGGCCAACTTCCGGGCGCTGGGCAAGCGGTTCGGCAAGGGCGTCCAGGCGGTCGCGGCCGCGGTGGCCGCCGCGGACGCGGCCCGGCTGTCGGCGGACCTGCGGGAGCACGGGACGGCGACGGTCCTCGTGGACGGCGAGGACGTGGTCCTCTCCGCCGAGGAGGTCATCGTCACCGAGACCCCGCGTGAGGGCTGGTCGGTGGCGTCCGACGCGGGTGCGACGGTCGCGCTGGACCTGGAGGTCACACCTGAGCTGCGGCTGGCCGGTCTCGCCCGGGACGTCATCCGGCTCGTCCAGGAGGCCCGGAAGAACTCCGGTCTGGAGGTGACGGATCGCATCGACGTGCGGTACGCCGCCGGTGAGGGCGAGTTGACGACCGCGCTGGCCGAGCACGCCGGGCTGATCTCCGAGGAGGTCCTGGCGGACAGCTTCGAGGCCGGCTCCGGCGGCGAGGGCTTCGGCGCCCCCTTCACCGACGAGGCCCTCGGCCTCACGTTCCACCTCCGCAAGTCCGCCTGACCGCTGAGGCAACGCAGTGGGGCGCCCCCCGGGATGGGGGGCCGCCCCACTGCGTTGCGCCGGCGCGCACGGCCCACACGGCGTTGTACCGGTGCGCACAGCGCACACGGCGTTGTACCGGTGCGCACAGCGCACAAAAGGGCCAGGCCTCCTGGGGAAACGGTTCCCCGGAGGCCCGGCCCTAGAGACCAGCGAACTGGCTGCTCTGGTTAGTTGTCGTCCTCGTCGATGAGGAAGCCCCTCATCGGCGTCGGCGCCTGCTGCAGCGGCGACGGGCCCTGCGGCCTCACCGGAGCCATCGGCTGCGTCATCGCGGGCGACATCTGCTGCTGACCGCCGTACGTCGGGCCGGGCGTGTGACCGCCCATGCCCTGACCGCCGCCGTAGGACGGCCCGGCACCGTGGCCCATGGCACCGGCGCCGGCCGGAGTCATGCCGCCCATGCCGTTGCCACCCATCGTGCCGCCGCCCATGGAGGACGCGGCCGGCAGGGACGGCGCCGGCGGGGTGGTGCGCGGCGGGGCGAGCGAGTCGTCCGCCTGGTTCTCCAGCTGGCGCAGCTGCGACTCCAGGTAGGACTTCAGACGCGTCCGGTACTCCCGCTCGAAGCCGCGCAGGTCCTCGACCTTGCGCTCCAGCGTGGCGCGGGCGGACTCCAGCGAGCCCATCGCGACGCGGTGCTTCTCCTGGGCGTCCCGCTCCAGTGCGTCGGCCTTGGCGCGGGCGTCCCGCTCCAGGCCCTCGGCACGGCTGCGCGCCTCACCGACGATCTTGTTGGCCTCGGAACGCGCCTCGGCGATCGCCTGGTCGGCGGTCTGCTGCGCGAGCGACAGCACACGGGCGGCACTGTCACCACCGGGTCCACCCTGCTGCTGCATGGGGTGCCCGCCCATCGGGCCGGGACCCTGCTGCTGCATGGGGTGACCCTGCTGCATCGGGTGCTGGCCCATCGGGCCGGGACCCTGCTGCTGCATGGGGTGACCCTGCTGCATCGGGTGCTGGGCGCTGGGCCCCGCGGGCAGCTGAGGTGCTCCTCCGGGCAGTTGGGGCGGACCCATCTGCTGCTGGGGCACCGGCTGCGGTCCGGATATGGCAGCGGGCACCGGCCGGTCCTGGGGTTCCGGCTTGCGCATGCCCTGCTGCTGGTTCTGCGCGGCGGCACGAGTGGCCGCGGCCAGCTTGGCCCGCAGATCCTCGTTCTCGCGGAGCAGTCGGGTCAGCTCCGCCTCCACCTCGTCGAGGAAGGCGTCGACCTCATCCTCGTCATAGCCCTCTCGGAGGCGGACGGTCGTGAACTGCTTGTTCCGAACGTCCTCGGGGGTCAGCGGCATCTCTTCACCTCAACGTGATCGTCGACATATCGGGAGCCCACACCGTTCACATCAAGCCCCCGACGACGGAGATCAGGATGTACACGATGATCATCAATACGAAGAAGGACAGGTCGAGCGCCACGCCCCCGAGACGTAGCGGCGGAATGAACCGCCGCAGAAGCTTGAGTGGCGGATCGGTGACAGTGTAGGTGCCTTCCAGAACCACCACCATGGCCTTCCCAGGATGCCATGAACGGGCGAACTGGAAGACCCAATCCATCACCAACCGGAAAATGAGGACGGCAAGGAAGCAGTACAGCGCGATGTACAGCACCTGGAGTGCGACGTTCATCTCGCGCTTCCCTCTCCCCTTGCTCGTCAGCGGCCTGTCGGCCGGTCCTGCGGTTGCGTATCGCTCAGCTCTGGTTGAAGAACCCGCCCTCGGCGATCCGGGCTTTGTCCTCCGCCGTGACATCGACGTTAGCAGGCGAGAGCAGAAACACCTTCTGCGTCACCCGCTCGATGCTCCCGTGCAGGCCGAAGACGAGACCCGCCGCGAAGTCGACAAGTCGCTTCGCATCCGTGTCGTCCATCTCCGTCAAGTTCATGATCACCGGCGTGCCCTCACGGAAGTGTTCCCCGATGGTACGGGCTTCGTTGTACGTCCGGGGGTGCAGTGTCGTGATCCGGTACGGCTCGCGCTCGGACACGACCTTGGGCATGATCACGGGTGCGTTCTTCTCCAGGCTGTGACGTTCGGGTGTGATGGATGCCACTGGGGCGATCCGGGGTTCACGGGGTGCCGGCGCGTGGACGAGCCGGGGCGGTTCGTCCTGCGGCGGCTGGTGCTGGCTCGGCGGCACGTGCTGGGGCAGCGGGCGGCGCGGAGCCGTGCGCTCGGGCTCCGGGACCGCCCGGCCGCCGGCCGGAGTCGCGATCTCGGGCTCGAACTCGTCGTCGGGATCGAAGCCCGGGCCGTCGTATCCGTCGTCCTCCACGAGGCCGAGGTAGACCGCCATTTTGCGCATCGCGCCGGCCATGCTCTGCGTCCTCTCAGCGGGGTTGCCGTCCTCGGCCGCCTGTCGGACGGCCGCCACACCATATTTGTGCTGTGGTCCGACTTGTTTGGTGACGTTACCGGAGCCGTGCACGGACTCCGAGTACCGCCGTACCGACGCGGACATGTGTCGCTCCGGCCGCCACCGCTTCCTCGAGGTCCTGGCTCATCCCTGCCGAGACCATGTTCGCAGCCGGATGGGTCTCGCGCAGGCGGGATGAGATTTCCATCAACCGATCGAAGGCAGCGCGGGGTTGGCCCGCATAGCCGCCGGCGAGCGGTGCTACGG
This sequence comes from Actinacidiphila acidipaludis, assembly GCF_019890725.1. Classification (GTDB taxonomy): domain Bacteria; phylum Actinomycetota; class Actinomycetes; order Streptomycetales; family Streptomycetaceae; genus Actinacidiphila; species Actinacidiphila acidipaludis. The sequence goes on along the minus strand of NZ_JAINZZ010000002.1, from coordinate 256,049 downwards.
TCATCAGTCCGTCCAGCCGGAGACCCTCGGCCTCCGCCACGGCGTCCGCGAGCGCGCCGACCGCGTCGGGTGCGACTCCGCCGCGTTCGCCCTGCGCTCCCGACTCCGCGTCCAGTGCGACCTGGACGAGGCAACCGACCTGCCGTCCCTCGGCGGTGGCCGCTCGGGACAGCGCGCCGACCAGCCGGAGCCGGTCGACGGAGTGCACATGATCAGCGTAACCGACCACCGAGCGCGCCTTGTTGGTCTGCAACTGGCCCACGAAGTGCCAGCTGAGCGGCAGATCGGCGGACTCGGCGGCTTTGGCCTCGGCCTCCTGGTCGCGGTTCTCCGCGACGTTCCGCACCCCGAGTCCGGCCAGCAGCCGCACGTCGGAGGCCGGATAGGTCTTGGTGACCACGATCAGGGTGACGTCCCCGCGGTCCCGGCCGGCCGCGCGGCAGGCAACGGCGATCCGCTCCTCCACCTGCGCCAGATTTGCCCGGAGTTGATCACTTCTGTCCGAACTGCCGGAGGCAGCAGTGTGGTTCACGCGGTTCCGTCCAGCCAGACATAGCCCGCGAGCCGTCCGGTGACGGAGTCGCGACGGTAGGAGAAGTGGTCGGGGGACTCCAGGGTGCAGACCGAGGGCGCGTCGGCGATCCGCACCCCGGCGTGCGCGAGCTGCGCGCGCACCCCGGCGCCCACGTCCACCGCCGGTGTGCCCCAGCTGGTGGCGGCGAACGCCTCCGGTACGACCGCGGCCACCGCGTCGCGCATGGCCGCGGGCACCTCGTAGCACTTGCCGCAGACCGAGGGGCCGATGACGGCGGTGATCCGCTCGGGCCGAGCGCCCTGCGCGGTCATCGCCTCGACGGCCGCGGGCACGACCCCGGCGACGAGTCCGGGCCGGCCGGCGTGCGCGGCGGCGGCCACCCCGGCCACCGGGTCGGCGAGCAGCACCGGCACGCAGTCGGCGGTGAGCACGGCGAGCGTGAGGTCGGCGCGGGTGGTGACGATCGCGTCCACCGCGGGCACCGGGTCCCGGCCCCACGGCCGGTCGACGACCGCGGTGTCCCGGCCGTGCACCTGGTTCATCCAGACCACGCGCTCCGGGTCGCGGCCGAGCGCCTCGGCGGCGCGGGCGCGGTTGGCGTGGACGGCCGCGGGGTCGTCACCGACCGCGCCGCCGAGGTTGAGGCTGTCATACGGAACGGCGCTCACGCCGCCCCACCTGTCGGTGAAGGCGAAGTGTGCGCCGTCCACTGCCGTGCTGTGCCCTATCACTGCCGGGCGGTCACTTCAGGAAGTCGGGGACGTCGAGCTCTTCGGCCGAGTCCTGGTACGGGCGGGCCGGGGGCACGATCGGCGGGATGGACGGCGGCGTCACCGGGGTCTCGGCGACCGGCGCCGGCTCCGGGTCCCGCTCGACCGGGGCCGGCGGGATGCTGCCGAGGCCGTTGAAGGACGAGGAGGGGCGCGGGCTGTCGCTCCGCGGCACCGACGCGTCGTCGCGCGAGGCGTAGCCGCCGAGCGCCTTGTCGCGGTTGCCCTTGGTCGGCGGCTGCCCGCCGTCGAAGCCCGCGGCGATGACGGTGACCCGCACCTCGTCGCCGAGCGCGTCGTCGATGACCGCGCCGAAGATGATGTTGGCCTCCGGGTGGGCGGCCTCGCTGACCAGCTGGGCGGCCTCGTTGATCTCGAAGAGGCCGAGGTCGGAGCCGCCGGAGATGGAGAGCAGCACGCCGCGGGCGCCGTCGATCGACGCCTCAAGCAGCGGCGAGGAGATGGCCATCTCGGCGGCGGCCACCGCCCGGTCGTCGCCGCGCGCCGAGCCGATGCCCATGAGGGCCGAACCGGCCTCGGACATCACGGACTTCACGTCGGCGAAGTCGAGGTTGATCAGGCCCGGCGTGGTGATCAGGTCGGTGATGCCCTGCACACCGGAGAGCAGCACCTGGTCGGCCGAGCGGAACGCGTCGAGCACGCTGACCTGGCGGTCCGAGATGGACAGCAGCCGGTCGTTGGGGATGACGATCAGGGTGTCGACGTTCTCCCGCAGGCCGGCGATGCCGTCCTCGGCCTGGTTGGCGCGGCGGCGGCCCTCGAAGGTGAAGGGCCGGGTGACCACGCCGATGGTCAGCGCGCCGAGCGAGCGGGCGATGTTGGCCACGACGGGCGCGCCGCCGGTGCCGGTGCCGCCGCCCTCGCCCGCGGTGACGAAGACCATGTCGGCGCCCTTGAGCACCTCTTCGATCTCCTCGCGGTGGTCCTCGGCGGCCTTGCGGCCGACGTCCGGGTTGGCCCCGGCGCCGAGCCCGCGCGTCAGCTCACGGCCGACGTCGAGCTTGACGTCGGCGTCGCTCATCAGCAGAGCCTGCGCATCGGTGTTGATCGCGATGAACTCGACGCCCTTGAGACCGACCTCGATCATCCTGTTGATGGCGTTGACGCCACCGCCGCCGATGCCGACGACCTTGATGACTGCGAGGTAGTTCTGCGGTGCTGCCACGTCGAAGGCCTCTCGCCTCGAGTTACGAATCCGGGTGGGACGGTCGGTGCGTTCGCCGTTGCCGTTCCGAACCCTAACCCTGAGGTTTAGGGTTACCAGTATGTCTGTCCCCGTGTTCCTTTGGGACGAGACACTAAGTCGACAAGCGGTGATGGTTCAACGAACACGCCGAACCTCCCGTTTTTCTTTTCACCCTATGTGATCACGCCGTCCTCCGTCCCGCCAGGGGTCGGACCCCGTGGCGGCACTGCCCGAGGGGGCGTCAACTCCCCGAAGCCGCAGGTGCGCTGGGCGCACTGACGTCGTAGTGCGTCGCGTGCGGCTCCGCCTTCATCAGTGCGGTGAGCACCGACGCCTTGAACGCGCCCTGTTCCGCGCTCCCCCACATCACGTCACGCCCGCCCGTGAGTTCGACGCTGATGCCGTCGAAGGAACGCACCCGGATCGCCGTCGCCCGGCCGTGCAGCGCGTCCGGGAGATCACGGGAGACCGCGATCGCGGACTGCAGCAGCCGGCTGGTGCCGAACACCCGCAGACTGGCCGCGGCCCCTGAGGCGTCGGGCGTCAACCGCACCAGCGGAACACCGGCCGGGGCGCGGTCGACGGTCGCGAACCGCACACCGTCACGGTCGACTTCGGTGAACTTCCGGCCGTTCTGCAGCACCGCGGAAGGAACGCGTTCGGTCACCGTCACGGTCACGGTGTGCGGCCACGAGCGGGCGACGTCCACCCGTGCGAGGCGCGGCAGCGCGGTCAGCAGCCGCTCGCGGACGGCGCCGGTGTCGACCGAGGCCAGCGGACCGCCCAGCGGCACGGCCGCCGCCTGTTCGATCTGCGCCTCCGTCAGCACCCGTTCGCCGCGCACCGTCACCTTGGTCGCCCGGAACCAGCCGGACCCGTACACCGCCCAGGTCGTGCCGCCGCCCAGCACGGTGAGCAGCACCAGCACGATCAGCGAAGTCCGGCGCGAGGGCGGGGTGATCCTGATCCGCGGCCGCCCGCCTCGGGCGGGCGGGGGCGCGCCCGCGGGGCCGGTGCGCCGCGCCGCGGCCTGCGTTCCGGTCACCGCTGCCTCCCCACGTCGACGGCCGCGGAGCCGGGCCGCTCGCCTCGTGTCGCTGTATCACCCATCGTGCCAGCCCCGGCGGGGAACTCCGCGGGACCCGTTCCCCCGGCGCGCCATCGCCGGCGGGCGTCCCGCGGAGCGTCCGCGGTCACTTCCGGCGGGCGGAGACCGCCTCGTACACCATGGACACCAGCAGCTCGTCCGCGTCGCGGCGGCCGAACTCGGCGGCGGCGCGGGACATCGCGTACAGCCGGTGCGGATCGGTGAGCACGGGCAGCACGTTGCCGAGCACCCACTCCGGGGTGAGTTCGGCGTCGTCGACCAGCAGTCCGCCGCCGGCCTTGACCACCGGCTGGGCGTTGAGCCGCTGCTCGCCGTTGCCGATCGGCAGCGGCACGTAGGCGGCGGGCAGCCCGACCGCGGACAGTTCGGCGACGGTCATCGCGCCGGCCCGGCACAGCATCATGTCGGCGGCGGCGTAGGCCAGGTCCATCCGGTCCAGATAGGGCACCGGGCGGTACGGCGGCATGCCGGGCATGTTGTCGGACCGAGGCAGTTCGTTCTTCGGTCCCACCGCGTGCAGGATCTGGATGCCGGACTGCTGCATGCGCGGGGCGACGGTGGCGATCACCTCGTTGAGCCGCCGGGCGCCCTGCGAGCCGCCGGACACCAGCAGCGTGGGCAGGTTCTGGTCGAGGCCGAAGACGTGACGCGCCTCGGGGCGGGCCGCCGCGCGGTCGAGGGTGGCGATGGTGCGGCGCAGCGGGATGCCGATGTACCGGGCGTCCCGCAGCTTGCTGTCCGGTGTGGAGACGGCGACGGCGTGCGCGTACCGCGAGCCGATCTTGTTGGCCAGCCCGGGGCGGGCGTTGGCCTCGTGGACGACGATCGGCACGCCCAGCCGCTTGGCGGCCAGGTAGCCGGGGAGCGCGACGTAGCCGCCGAACCCGACGACGCAGTCGGCCTTGGTGCGTTCCAGGATCTGCTCGGCGGCCTTGATGGTCCCGCGCAGCCGGCCGGGCACGGTGATCAGTTCGGGGGTGGGCCGCCGCGGCAGCGGCACGGCCGGGATCAGCGCGAGTTCGTAGCCGCGTTCCGGCACGAGCCTGGTCTCCAGGCCCTTCTCGGTGCCCAGTGCCGTGATGCCCACGGTGGGGTCCTGCCTGCGCAGGGCATCGGCGAGCGCGAGCGCCGGCTCGATGTGGCCGGCGGTCCCCCCGCCGGCGAGTACGACATGCACCGAATTCACCGCTCTCCGGACGGCCGCCGTCTGGCGCGCCGTCGCATCGTCCGTCTCAGCACTCCCGTCAGGGAGTTGTTCCGGCCCCGCACGGCCAGAGCCGCTCGCGCGGCGGGCTCGTTCCTGGCGAAGGAGATCAGCAGCCCGATCGCGAACATCGTCGGCAGGAGGGCGGACCCTCCGTAGGAGAACAGCGGGAGCGGGACACCGGCGATCGGCAGCAGGCCGAGCACCGCACCGATGTTGATCACGGCCTGAGCCGTGATCCAGGTGGTCACACCACCCGCTGCGAACCTGACGAAGGGGTCTTCCGTACGACCGGCCACGCGGATACCCGCGTAGCCTAGTGCCGCGAAGAGGGCGAGCACCGACAGCGTCCCTGCCAGGCCCAGTTCCTCCCCGGTCACGGCGAAGATGAAGTCGGTGTGCGGTTCGGGCAGTTCACCCCATTTCTCCACACTCGCCCCCAGTCCGGTGCCGAACCAGCCGCCGGACGCCAGCGCGTAGATGCCGTGCACGGCCTGCCAGCACTGGTCGTTGCCGCCCGGCGAGGTGGCCCCGATGCAGTGCAGCCTGCCCATCCGGTTGGGGCTGGTCGCGATGGCCAGGGCCGCCAGCGCCAGCGCGCCGCCGAGCACCCCGGCGAACAGCCGGGTGGGGGCGCCGGCGAGCCACAACATGCCGAAGAGCACCGCGGTGAGGATCATCGTGGTGCCCATGTCGCCGCCCAGCATGATCAGCCCGAGCAGCAGCACGGTGACCGGCACCAGCGGCACCAGCAGGTGCTTCCACTGCACGAGCAGGTGGCGCTCGTTCTTGCGGGCGAGCAGGTCGGCGCCCCACAGCACCAGGGCGAGCTTGCCGAACTCGCTGGGCTGGAGCTGGAACGGGCCGCCGATGGACAGCCAGTTGGTGTTGCCGTTGACCGTCTGCCCTATCCCCGGCACCTGGACCAGGCACATCAGGAACACCGCGCCCAGCAGCAGCGGATAGGCCAGCGCCCGGTGCAGCCGGATCGGCGCGCGGGCGGCGAACCACAGCAGCACCCCGCCGATGGCCACCGCCAGCAACTGCTTGCGGAAGTAGAACGTCGACGGCAGCCCGTACCGCAGCGCCTGGATCTGCGAGGCCGAGTACACCATCACCAGGCCCAGCACGGTGATCAGCAGGCCGGCGCCCACGATGACGTAGTAGGCGGTCAGCGGCCGGTCCCACGCCGCGCGCAGCCGCCCCGGCAGGCGGGCCGCGCCGCGCAGCGCGCTTCCGCGCGACCGGACGGAGTAGCCGCTCATGCGCCCCCTCTTTCGTGCGCTGCTCGCGCGCCCGCCGGGTGCGCTAGTCCCCGGCCCGGCCTCCGCCGGCCGCGGTGCCGGCCGATGCCCGGACCAGCTCCCGCACCGCGTCCGCGAACATCTCGCCGCGCTGGTTGTAGTTGGTGAACATGTCCATCGACGCGCAGGCCGGCGCCAGCAGGACCGTGTCGCCCGGCCGGGCCAGGTCCTGGGCGATGGCGACGGCGGCCGGCATCGCCCCAGTGTCGGTCCGTTCCAGCTCGGTGACCGGGACCTGCGGCGCGTGTCGCGCGAGGGCTTCCCGGATCAGCGCGCGGTCCGCGCCGAACAGCACGGCGGCGCGCAGCCGCCCGGCCGCCCGCGCGGCCAGCTCGTCGAACTCCGCGCCCTTGGCGAGTCCGCCGGCCAGCCACACGATCGACGGGTAGGCGGCCAGCGAGGCCTCCGCGGCGTGGGTGTTGGTGGCCTTGGAGTCGTCGACGTAGGTGACGCCGTCGACGGTGGCGACCTCGGCGATGCGGTGCGCGTCGGGGGTGAAGGCGCGCAGGCCCTCGCGGACCGCGCCCGGCGGCACTCCGTAGGCGCGCGCGAGGGCGGCGGCGGCCAGCGCGTTGGCGATGTTGTGCGGCGCCGGCGGCGTGACGTCGCCGGTCTCGGCGAGCTCCTGGGCGTTGTTCGCCCGGTCCTCGACGAAGGCCCGGTCGACGAGGATGCCGTCGACGACGCCGAACTCCGACGGCCGCGGGGCCTGGAGGGTGAAGCCGATGGCGCGGCAGCCCTCCTCGACGTCGGCCTCCCGCACCAGCCGCTCGGTCTCCGGGTCCGCGGTGTTGTAGACGCAGGCGACCTGGTTGCCGTGGTAGATCCGGCCCTTGTCCGCGGCGTAGGCGGCCATCGAGCCGTGCCAGTCGAGGTGGTCGGGCGCGAGGTTGAGCACGGCCGCGGAGTGCGGCCGGATGCTGGGCGCCCAGTGGAGCTGGTAGCTGGAGAGCTCCACGGCGAGCACGTCGTACTCCTCGTCGCCGAGCACCACGTCCAGCAGGGAGACGCCGATGTTGCCGACGGCCGCCGTACGCAGGCCGGCCGCGGCGAGGATCGCGGCGAGCATCCGGGTGGTGGTGGTCTTGCCGTTCGTGCCGGTGACCGCGAGCCAGGGCGCCGCGCCGGGCTTCCTGAGCCGCCAGGCGAGCTCGACGTCGCCCCAGATCTCCACGCCCGCCGCGGCGGCCGCGGTGAACAGCGGGCTGGACGGCTTCCAGCCGGGGGTGGTGACGACCAGCTCGGTGCCTTCGGGCAGGGTGTCGCCGTCGCCCAGGCGGACGCTGACACCCAGCGCCTCCAGCTCGGCGGCCTCGGCCCGCTGCTTGTCGCCCGCTGTGGCGTTGACCACGGTGACCCGCGCGCCGAGACCGTGCAGGACCTTGGCCGCGGGCACCCCGGAGACGCCGAGGCCGGCGACGGTGACCCGTACGTCCTTCAGGTCCACGGCTGCCTCCGGTTCCTGCGCGGGGGCGGTCACGAGGCGGCCACCCACGCGGCGTAGAAGACGCCCAGGCCCAGCGCCATGCACATGCCCTGGATGATCCAGAACCTGACGACGACCAGGACCTCGCTCCAGCCCTTGAGCTCGAAGTGGTGCTGCAGCGGCGCCATCCGGAAGACCCGCTTGCCGGTCAGGCGGAAGGAGCCGACCTGGATGATCACGGACATGGTGATGAGGACGAAGAGGCCGCCGAGGACGGCCAGCAGCAGCTCCGTGCGGGACAGGATCGCCAGACCGGCGAGCGCGCCGCCCAGCGCCAGCGAACCGGTGTCGCCCATGAAGATCTTCGCCGGCGAGGTGTTCCACCACAGGAAGCCGAAACAGGCGCCCATCAAGGCGGCCGCCACCACCGCCAGGTCGAGTGGGTCGCGCACCTCGTAGCAGGCGCCGTTGGCGCTGACCGGGGCGCCGCACCACTGGCCGTACTGCCACACGCCGATGACGGTGTAGGCGGCGAAGGCCATCACGCACGCGCCGGTCGCCAGGCCGTCGAGGCCGTCGGTGAGGTTCACGCCGTTGGACATCGCCAGGATCATGAACAGCGCCCAGACCACGAAGATGACCGGGCCGATCGACCAGCCGAAGTCGGTGGTGAAGGAGAGCTTGGTGGAGGCCGGCGTCTGGTTGCGCGAGTCGTGGAAGTTCAGCGAGAGCACCGCGAAGGCGATGCCGACGATCAGCTGCCCGGCCATCTTCGCCTTGGCCCGCAGGCCCAGGCTGCGCTGCTTGACGATCTTGATGTAGTCGTCGAGGAAGCCCACCAGGCCGAGGCCCGCGGTGAGGAAGAGCACCAGCAGGCCGGACATCGACGGCTTGTCGCCGGTGATCAGCTTGGTGGCCGCGTACGCGACGATCGTCGCCAGGATGAAGGCGATGCCGCCCATGGTGGGCGTGCCGCGCTTGCTGTGGTGGGCCTTCGGGCCGTCGTCCCGGATCATCTGGCCGTAGCCGCGCGAGGCCAGCAGGCGGATCAGCAGGGGGGTGCCGATCAGGGAGAGGAAGAGACCGAGGACGCCGGAGACGAGGATCTGCTTCATCGACCGGCACCCTCGATCAGCGCGAGCGCCACTGCCTCGAGCCCGACCGACCTCGATGCCTTCACCAGCACGACGTCCCCCGGTCGCACTTCCCTGCGCAACAGGTCGATCGCCGCCTCAGCGTCGGACACGTGCACCGACTCCTCACCCCACGAACCCTCGTTATAGGCGCCCATTTGCAGCCAGGCGGCTTCGGTACCGCCGACGGCGACGAGCTTGCTGACGTTGAGCCGGACGGCCAGCCGCCCCACGGCGTCGTGCTCGGCCAGCGACTGCTCGCCGAGCTCGGCCATCTGTCCCAGCACCGCCCAGGTACGGCCCCCCCGTGCCTGTGCTGACGTGCCCATCGCGGCCAGTGCGCGCAGGGCGGCCCTCATGGATTCGGGGTTCGCGTTGTAGGCGTCGTTGACGACCGTCACGCCGTCGGGGCGCTCGGTGACCTCCATCCGCCAGCGTGAGAGCGAGCCCGCTTCGGAGAGCGCGATGGCGATCTTCTCCGCGGGCATGCCGAGTTCACCGGCGACGGCGGCCGCGGCGAGCGCGTTCGACACGTGGTGCTCACCGTACAGGCGCAAGGTCACGTCGGCGCACCCGGTGGGTGTGCGCAGGCTGAAGACCGCCTGTCCCCTTTCGTTCAGCCGGACATTTTCGGCACGGTACGCGGCGTTCTCGCTCTCGCCGAAGAGGACGACCCGAGCCTTGGTGCGGCTCGCCATCTCCCGCACCAGCGGGTCGTCGGCGTTGAGGACCGCGATGCCGCCCTCCTCCGCCGGGGGCAGCCCCTCGACCATCTCGCCCTTGGCGATCGCGATCTGCTCGCGGCCGCCGAACTCGCCGATGTGCGCGCTGCCGACGTTGAGCACCATCCCGATCCGCGGCGGGGTGAGGCCGGTCAGATAGCGGATGTGCCCGATGCCGCGCGCGCCCATCTCCAGGACGAGGTGGCGGGTGTCCTGGTCGGCCTGCAGCGCGGTCAGCGGCAGCCCGATCTCGTTGTTCAGCGATCCCGGCGTCCAGACCGTGGGCGCCAGGCGCTCCAGGAGCTGCGCGAGCAGGTCCTTGGTGCTGGTCTTGCCCGCGGAGCCGGTGAGCGCGACCACGGTGGCGCCCAGCGTGGCGATCACGTGCCGGGCCAGCGCGCCCAGCGCGGCCTGGACGTCGTCCACCACGATCGCGGGTACGCCGACGGGGCGGGCGGCCAGCACCGCGACCGCGCCGTCGGCCACGGCTCCCGCGGCGAAGTCGTGGCCGTCCGCGCGTTCACCGGCGAAGGCCACGAACAGGGATCCCGGCACCACCTCGCGGGAGTCCCTGACCACGGGTCCGGTGATCCGTACGTCACTGTCCGGTATGTCGTGCATGCTCCCGCCGACCGCGCGTGCGACCTCGGCGAGGGTGAGGGGGATCACAGCTTTTTCTGGTCCTTCTCGATCGCGGCGCGCAGCACCTCTCGGTCGTCGAAGGGGCGTACCTCTCCGGCGATGTCCTGGCCCTGCTCATGGCCCTTGCCGGCCACCAGCACGATGTCGCCGGGCCGCGCCTGAGCGACGGCCACGGCCACCGCGGCGGCCCGGTCGGGTTCGACGACGACGTGGCCCCGCTCGGCGGCGGGGACGTCCACTGCTCCGTTCAGCATCGCGGCGAGGATAACCAGTGGGTCCTCCGACCTCGGATTGTCCGAGGTGAGAACCGCGGTGTCCGCGAGCCGGGCGAGCGCGGCGCCCATCGGGCCCCGCTTGGTCTGGTCCCGGTCGCCGCCGCAGCCGAGCACGGCGTGGATCCGGCCCTCGGTGGTGGTGCGCAGCGCGCGCAGCACGGACTCGACGGCGTCGGTCTTGTGCGCGTAGTCCACGACCGCCAGGTACGGCTGGCCGGCGTCCACCCGCTCCAGCCGGCCCGGCACGCCCGGCACGGCGGCGATGCCGTCGGCGGCCGCCTGCGGGTCGAGCCCGGCGGCGGCCAGCGCGGTGATCGCGGCGAGGGTGTTCGCCACGTTGAAGGGGCCGGGCAGCGGGGCCACGGCCTGGACGTGCTCGCCCTTGGGCCCGACGACGGTGAAGCGGCTCTCCATCAGCCCCGCCTCGACGTCCTCGGCGCGCCAGTCGGCGTCGAGGCGGCCCTCGGCCGAGTACGTCACCAGCGGCACGGTGGCCTCGGCGACCAGCCGGCGGCCGTACTCGTCGTCCAGGTTCACCACGCCCAGGCGGCTGCGGCGGGGCGTGAACAGCTGCGCCTTGGCCTGGAAGTAGTCCTCCATGCCGGAGTGGAACTCCATGTGCTCCGGGCTGAGGTTGTTGAACACCCCGACGTCGAACACCGCTCCGTCGACCCGGCCGAGCACCAGCGCGTGGCTGGAGACCTCCATCACCACCGACTCCACGCCGCGCTCGCGCATCACCGCGAACAGCGCCTGCAGGTCGGTGGCCTCCGGGGTGGTCCGCTCGCTCTTGATCCGCTCGTCGCCGATCCGCGTCTCCACGGTGCCGATCAGCCCGGTGGTGCCGTGCCGCGCGGCCCGCAGGCCGCCCTCGATCAGGTACGAGGTGGTGGTCTTGCCGGAGGTGCCCGTCACACCGATGCGCAGCAGCCCGTCACCGGGCCGGCCGTAGACCGCGGCGGCCAGCTCGCCCATCACGCCGCGCGGGTCGGGCACGGTGAGCACGGGCAGGCCGGTGGCCGCGGCGCGCTCGGCGCCGTCCGGGTCGGTGAGCACGGCCACGGCGCCGGACGCGGCGGCCTGGCCGGCGAAGTCCGCGCCGTGGAAGCGCGCGCCGGGCAGCGCCGCGTACAGGTCGCCGGGGCGGACCGCACGCGAGTCGTGGGTGATGCCGGTGACGTCCGGGCCGTCCGCACCGTCCACCGGGCCGGTCGCGCCGGTCACGCCGGCGCTCACGGCCACCCCGAGCAGGCCGGCGAGCTCGGCCAGCGGCTGGGGGCGCGGGTGCGACGGGCGCGGCGCGCCCGGCTGTCTGAGGGTTTGATCAGCGTTGGGCACGGCGGTGAGATTACCCGGGTGCCGGGGCCCCGGGTCAAAATCACCCGGTGGCGGCCCGAGCGGGTCGCGGCTGTGACGGTCCCTGCCGCCGTGCTGGTCAGCGAGCCCGTTCCCCGTCGTCCGCCCGGTCATCGCGGGGCCTTCTGTCCCCCCGCGGACACCGGGTCCGCGGGGTCGAAGGTGACCGGCAGGTTCGGCGCGGGCTTGCCGGAGGGCGCGACGCCGAGGGACTTGAGGCCGAACTCCATGACCTTCTTGAAGACCGGGCCGCAGATCTCGCCGCCGAAGTAGCTGCCCTTCGTCGGGTTCTGGATGACGCAGGAGATGGTCAGCCGCGGGTTGTCGGCCGGCGCGAACCCCATGAACGACGAGGTGTAGCCCTTGTAGCGGCCGGTGTCCGGGTCCACCCGGTTGGCCGTACCGGTCTTGCCCGCGACCCGGTAGCCGTCGATACGGGCGTAGACGCCGGTGCCCTGCTCGCTGCCGACGACGGACTCCAGCATCTGCGAGAGCGTCGTCGCCGTCTTCGCGCTGACCACCCGGGTCTTCTTGGGCGCCGGCGCGGGCACGAACCGGCCGTCGGGCCCGGTGATGCCCCGGATCAGCGACGGCTGGACCCGGACCCCGCCGTTGGCGATGGTCGCGTACACCGACGTGGCCTGCAGCGCGCTCAGCGACAGGCCCTGGCCGAACGGGATGGTGAACTGCTGCGAGGCGTTCCAGTCCTGTGGCTTGGCCAGGATGCCCGGGGTCTCCCCGGGGAAGCCGAGGCCGGTCTTCGATCCGATGCCGAACTTGCGCAGGTACGAGTACAGGACCTGGTTGGCCTGCGGCTGTGTCTTGCCGAGCTGCTGGCTGGCCAGGATGGTGCCGATGTTGCTGGACTTGGCCAGCACGCCGTTGAGCGTCAGGTCCCAGGTGCCGTGCGGCACGTCGTCGTGGAAGATCCGGTCGGCGCGGGGCAGCGTGCCGGGCACGACGACGCGGGTGAGGGGGGTGGCGGTGCCGGTGTCCAGTATGGCGGCCATCGACATGAGTTTGCTGACACTGCCCGGCTCGTAGGCGTCCTGCACCGCGGCGTTGCCGAGCGCGGCCGGGTCGGCGTGCGCCAGGTCGTTGGGGTCGTAGCCGGGTGCGTCGGCCATGGCCAGGATCTCGCCTGTCCTGTTGTCCATCACGGTCACATACCCGCGATCCGCCCGGGATTTCTCGACCTGTGCGGTGATCGCGCTCTGCGCGGCCCACTGGATGTCCCGGTCCAGGGTCAGTTCCACGTCGTCGCCGGGGACCGCCGGCTGCTCCTGGGTGCCGGCGGTGGGCACCTGCCGGCCGTTGGACTGGGCGTAGCGGATCTTGCCGTTGGTGCCGGAGAGCTGCTTGTCCAGCATCGACTCCAGGCCGCCCGCGCCCTTCCCGTCGCCGTTGACGAACCCGAGGACGCCCGCGGCGAGGTCCCCGGCCGGGTAGACCCGCTTGGAGTGCGGCTCGCTGAAGATCCCGGCCAGCACGTCGGCGCCCTGGTTCCGCGCGGCCTTGGCGGCGAACGCCGCCTTGAGGTCCTTGATCTGGTTCCACACCTGCGGGGTCTGCTGCTTGGCGATGACCTGGTAGCGCGACTTCGGGGCGGCGAGCTGCTGGGCGATCTTCGTGGCGTCCCCGCCGACGATCGGCGCGAGCAGCTCCGCCGCCTGCTGCGGCGCGTTGCCGACCTTGGCCTGCCCGGGCGTGAACAGGTACGGGTCCGCGGTGATGTCGAAGGCGTCGACGGTGGTGGCCAGGTCCGCGCCGGTCCGGTCGGTGATGGTGCCGCGGTCGGCGGTCACCTCGTGCGTCACCCAGCGGTTCACGGCGGCCTTGGCCGCGTACGCGGAGGCGTCGACCGCCTGGACCTGGAGCAGGCGCACCACGAAGACGGCCATCACGATGGTGAGGGCCGCGCCGACCAGCCGCAGCCGAGGCCTGGGCCGGCCCAGCCGCACCATGCGGGGCTTCGACGGGCGCACCGGGCCGCGGACGGGGCGGGACGCCGCCGGCCGCCGCGGCGGTCCGACCCGGCCGCCGCCCTGCCCGCCGCTCTGCCCTCCGCCGTTCCCCGCACCGTGTCCGGCGCCCTGTGCCCGTCCGGAGCCGCCGCCCGCGCCCGGGGCACGAGCACCCGAGGCCGCGCCCGGGGCACGCACGGCGCCGCCCCGGCCGCCGGCGGCGGGGCGGCCGGAGCCGGCGGCGGGACCCCCGCGGGCACCGCCGGGGCCGGGTCCCCGGCCGGGGACCGGACCTCGGCCGCCCGGGACCGGGCGTCCGCCCCGGCCCGCTCCCCCGCCGGAACCGTGCCCGCGGGGGTCCCTCTCGTCGTCGCGCGGGGTCACCGGCTCACCTGCCCAGGGCGGGGGTCGGCGTCCCCGTGGAGGGGGTGGGGCTCGTGAAGGGGCCGCCCGAGGCCGGGGAGTCACCCGGTGCGGCCGCGCCGGTCGGCGTCGCGGCCGGCGTGACCGTCGGCGAGGGCGGGGCGGGCGGCGCGGTGGCGGGCTCCGGGCTGCCGTGCACCGTGCCGGTCGGGGCGAGGAAGGCCGGCGCGCCGCCGGGGACCATGCCGAGCTGCCGCGCCCGCTGCTCCAGCGCGCCCGGCGCGGACAGGCCGTCCACCTCCTGCTGGAGCTCCTGCTGCTCGTCGGTGTAGCCGGTGGTCTCCTTCTGCAGCTTGTTCAGCTCGAACGAGTCCTGGTTGACCGCCGAGTTCAGCAGCAGGAGCGAGATCAGGCCTCCGGCGAGCAGCGTCACGATGAGAACGACGAACGGCGTGCGCGCCGCGGTTGCACCCGCGCCCCCCGGCGATCGCCTCCTGACGGCCTGCGCTCCGATCACCGCACGTCCTCCCTGATGCGTTCCGCGCCGCGCAGCCTGGCCGGCGCCGCGCGCCGGTTCTCCGCGATCTCCTTCTCGGTGGGCAGTTCCGCGCCGCGGGTGAGCAGGGCCAGCCGGGGCTGGTACTGCTCGGGCACCACCGGCAGCCCGGGCGGCGCGGTGTTGGCCGCGCCGGCCGCGAACACCTGCTTGACCAGCCGGTCCTCCAGCGAGTGGTACGACAGCACCGCGATCCGGCCGCCGACCGCGAGGGCGCCCACCGCCGCCGGGATCGCCTGCTCCAGCACCGACAGCTCGCCGTTGACCTCGATCCGCAGCGCCTGGAAGGTGCGCTTGGCCGGGTTGCCGCCGGTGCGCTTGGCGGCCTGCGGCAGCGCGTCGCGGATCAGCTCGACCAGCCGGGCGCTGGTGGTGAAGGGCTCGCGTTCCCGCTCGCGGACGACGGCGTCGACGATCTTCCGGGCGAACTTCTCCTCGCCGTAGGCCCGCAGGATGCGCACCAGCTCGCCGGGCGGGTAGGTGTTCAGCACCTCGGCGGCGCTGATCCCGGCCGACTGGTTCATCCGCATGTCCAGCGGGGCGTCCTGGGCGTAGGCGAAGCCGCGCTCCGCCTCGTCGAGCTGCATCGACGACACGCCCAGGTCGAAGAGGACGCCCTGCACGCGCGGGACGCCCAGCCGCCGCAGGACATCGGGCAGTTCGTCGTACACCGCGTGGACCAGCGTGGCCCGGTCGCCGAACCGCGCCAGGCGCTCCCCGGCGAGCCTCAGCGCCGCCGGGTCGCGGTCGACGGCGACGAGCCGGGCGGCCGGGAAGGTGGTCAGCAGCGCCTCGCTGTGGCCGCCCAGGCCCAGCGTGGCGTCCACCACGACCGAGCCCGGCGTGGTGAGCGCGGGCGCCAGCAGGTCGAGGCAGCGGTCCAGCATCACGGGGACGTGCCGTGCCTGCGCGGCGGGCGTGGAGGACGGGTCGTTCATGGGGCCCTGTTTTCCTGTCGGGACTGCGGCGCGTGCCGCCACGTGCGGAGTCCGCGCCCGGCGGTGAGGGCCGGGTTCTGGCTCGGTGAGCCGGGACGTAGAACCGGGTCCCCGCCCGCTCGCGGGAGGTGCCCCTCTGGCGCCGGGGAAGTGGTGCCAGCGGAGCGGGGAGCGGGAGGAGGCCGGGCCGTACGTCCACGCGGGTGGGACGGAGTGGTGCGCGGCGTGCGTGTCGGGGCCGCGCTCACAGTAATCCGGGCGGAACCTCCTGTGACAGGGCCGAAAAGGTGTCTTCCTGGGCGGCCAGATAGCGTTCCCACGTGTCCGCCGCCCAGATCTCCACCCGGGTGTTCGCGCCGATGACGGCGCAGTCGCGGACCAGCCCGGCGTACTCGCGCAGGCCCTGCGGCACGGTGACCCGGCCCTGCTTGTCGGGGACCTCGTCATGGGCCCCGGCGAAGAGCACGCGCAGGTAGTCCCTGGCGGCCCTGGAGGTCAGCGGGGCCGCCGACAGCTGTTCGGTGGCGGCGGTGAAGCCGGCGAGGGACCAGACGCACAGGCAGCGTTCCTGCCCGCGGGTGATGACCAGGCCGTCGGCGAACGCGTCGCGGAAGCGGGCGGGCAGCACCAGCCGGTTCTTGTCGTCCAGCCGCGGTGTGTACGTCCCGAGGAACATCACACCTCCCGCAGACGGCACCACTTCGCGCCACTTTACTCCACAGCTCTCCACGGGCAACGATGTCGGCGCGCACCGGGCGCGCCCCCTCCCGGCGCCCTCCCCGCGCCGGCGCGGCCCGGCCGCCCCGCCTCCGCTAACGTCATAGACATGTCGATACAAGCCGAGCACACCCAGCCCGCCGGAGAGCCGTCCGGCACGGCCACCGAGTCCGTCATCGACCGGCTCGTCGCCGCCAACCAGCGCTACGCATCGGAGTTCCACGACCCGGGCATGGGCGCCGCACCCGTGCAGCGGGTGGCCGTGGTCGCCTGCATGGACGCCCGGATCGACCTGCACAGGGCGCTCGGCCTCCAGTTGGGTGACTGTCACACCATCCGCAACGCCGGTGGCGTGGTCACCGATGACACCATCCGTTCCCTGACCATCAGCCAGCGCGCCCTCGGCACGCGTTCCGTCGTCCTCATCCACCACACCAACTGCGGCATGCAGACCATCACCGAGGACTTCAGGACCGATCTGGAGGCCGAGGTGGGCCAGCGTCCCACCTGGTCGGTGGAGGCGTTCACCGACGCGGACCAGGACGTCCGGCAGTCCATGGCCCGCGTGCGCACCTCCCCGTTCCTGACGCACACCGACGACGTGCGAGGCTTCGTCTTCGACGTTCACACCGGCCTGCTGCGGGAAATCACGAACTAGTAACGGCAGGCGAGTGACGTGGGCGGTCCCGTAAGGGAAGAATGCAAGGTGCGGCACGTCTCGCCCGAAGCGAGCGTTGCGCATTCGGGGAGGGCCGGTCCGGTATGACCGCGACCCTGCGGTCCCTAGGAACAGGCCGAGGAGTACCGGGTGACGACCTTTGACGCACGAGCAAGCCTGAGCGATCTGACCACGACCGCGGAGCGGGTGCGCCGCAGCGTGGAGAACGTGATCGAGGGCAAGCCCGAGGTCGTACGCATCGCACTGACCGTGTTGCTCGCCGAAGGACATCTGCTGATCGAGGACGTGCCGGGCGTCGGTAAGACGATGCTGTCCAAGGCCCTGGCACGTTCGATCGACTGCACCGTCCGGCGTATCCAGTTCACGCCGGACCTGCTGCCGTCGGACATCACCGGTGTCAGCGTCTTCGACCAGCAGGAGCGGGACTTCGAGTTCAAGCCGGGCGCGATCTTCGCGCAGATCGTGGTCGGCGACGAGATCAACCGCGCCTCGCCGAAGACGCAGTCGGCGCTGCTGGAGTCCATGGAGGAGCGCCAGGTCACCATCGACGGCACCACGTACGAGCTGCCCAGCCCGTTCATGGTCATCGCCACCCAGAACCCGGTGGAGATGGAGGGCACGTACCCGCTGCCCGAGGCGCAGCGCGACCGCTTCACCGCCCGGGTCTCCATCGGCTACCCCAGCCCCGACGCCGAGCTGAAGATGCTCGACGTGCACGGCGGGGTCTCGCCGCTGGACGACCTGCAGCCGGTCGCCCACGCCCATGAGATCGTCAAGCTCATCGAGGCCGTGCGCCAGGTGCACGTCTCGGACCCCGTCCGGCGGTACGCCGTCACCCTGGTCGGCGCCACCCGCAACCACCCGGACCTGCGGCTCGGTGCCTCGCCCCGGGCCACCCTCCATCTGATCAGGACCGCCCGCGCCTCCGCCGCGCTGGACGGCCGTGACTACGTCCTGCCCGACGACGTCCAGTCGCTGGCGACGGCGGTGCTCGCGCACCGCCTGCTGCCGACCGCCCAGGCCCAGCTGAACCGTCGCACCCCCGAGCAGGTGGTCGCCGAGATCGTGCAGCGGGTGCCGGTGCCCAGCCCGCAGCAGGGTCCCGGCGGGGCCGCCGCCGGCTGGCCGGCCCGGCCCGACGGACGGCCGCAGGGCGCTCCCGGCACCCGGGGGCTGTGATGTCCGCGCCCCTGCCGCCACCTCCTCCGGGGCCCCCGCCACCGGGCGCCGCCGCTGCCGGCGGGGCCCAGCAGGGCGGCGGTCTGCGCTCGGCGCTGGGCGGACTCACCACCCGCGGCCGGTCGTTCGTCGCCGCGGGGCTGGCGGCCGCGGTGTGCAGCTACGTCCTGGGGCAGTCCGACCTGCTGCGGGTGGGGCTGCTGCTGGCGGTGCTGCCGCTGGTGTGCGTGGCCGTGCTGTTCCGCACCCGCTACCGGGTGGCGGGCAGCCGCCGGCTGTCGCCGTCGCGGGTGCCCGCGATGTCCGAGGCCCGGGTGCACCTGCGCATCGACAACGTCTCGCGGATCCCGTCCGGCCTGCTGATGCTCCAGGACCGGGTGCCCTACGTGCTCGGGCCGCGCCCGCGGTTCGTGCTGGACCGGGTCGAGCCCGGCGGGCACCGCGAGGTGTCCTACCGGGTCCGCTCCGACCTGCGCGGCCGCTATCCGCTGGGCCCGCTGCAGCTGCGGCTCACCGACCCGTTCGGGATGGTCGAGCTGACCCGCTCGTTCAGCACCTACGACACCCTCACAGTGGTACCGCGGGTCGAGGCGCTGCCCCCGATCAGGCTGGCCGGCGAGTCCTCGGGCTACGGCGAGAGCCGCACCCGGGCGCTGGCCCTGGCCGGCGACGACGACGTGATCCCGCGCGGCTACCGGCACGGAGACGACCTGCGCCGGGTCCACTGGCGGTCCACCGCCAAGTACGGCGAACTGATGGTGCGGCGCGAGGAACAGCCCAACCGGGCGCGCTGCACGGTCCTGCTGGACACGCGGGAGACCGCCTACTTCGGCGCGGGCCCGGACTCGGCGTTCGAGTGGGCGGTCTCCGCCGCCGCCTCGGTCTCCACCCACATGCTGGAGCGGGGCTTCGCGGTGCGTCTGCTCACCGACACCGGCAGCAGCGTGCCGGGGCCCGAGGGCGGCGCCGGGTTCAGCGGCGACTCCTCGGACATGGCGGGGCTGCTGCTCGACACCCTCGCGGTCGTCGACCACTCCGACAACGAGGACCTGGCGGCCGCCTACGAGGTGCTGCGCACCGGCAGCGAGGGCCTGATCGTGGCGTTCCTCGGCGACCTGTACGAGGAGCAGGCGGTGACTCTCGGCCGGATGCGCCAGCGGGCCGGCGGCGCGGTGGCGTTCGTGCTGGACAGCGACGACTGGCTGAGCCGCGAGGTGGCGGCGCGTCTGGGCACCCCGGAGACGTCGCCGTCCGGGGACGCCAAGGGCGAGGAGGACGTCTACACCACCGAGCGCGCGGTGCACCTGCTGCGCGAGTCCGGGTGGACCGTCGTCGAGGTGCACCCGGGCGAGACGCTGCCGGAGCTGTGGCGGCAGGCGGACCGTTACCGGTCCGGCGAGGAGACGGCGCACAAGAGGCGCGAAGCGGGGGCGAGGCCATGAGCGGCCGGGCACGGCTGACGGTGTGCGGCGCGGCGGCCTCGATGATGGCCGCGGCCTCGCTGCTGCCGCTGACGGCGACCAGCGACTGGATCCTCAGGGCGCTGCTGTGCGTGTGCCTGCAGGCCGGCATCGGCGCGGGCGCGCGCCGCATCCCGCTGGCCAGGCCGCTGACCATCCTGGTGCAGGCGCTGGTCTCGCTGATCGTGCTGACGATGATGTTCGCACCGCACCAGGCGCTCGGCGGGATCCTGCCGGGCCCGGGGGCGATCCACGAGTTGGGTCAGGTGCTGCAGGGCGGCGTCGACGACGTCGGCAACTTCGCCATCCCGGCCCCCGTCACGCCCGGCATCCGGCTGATGCTGGTCGGCGGGACCGTGGTGGTCGCGCTCGCGGTGGACGCGATCGCCGTCACCTACAACAGCGCGGCCCCGGCGGGCCTGCCGCTGCTGGCGCTGTACTCGGTGGCCGCGGGCCTCTACGACGGCGGCTCCGCCTGGCCGTTCTTCCTGCTCGCGGCGGCCGGCTACCTGCTGCTGCTCCTGGCCGAGGGCCGGGACCGGCTGTCGCGCTGGGGCCGGGTGTTCGGCGGCGGTCCGGCCGCCGGCGGCTGGGCCGCGCCCTCGGGGGCCGGTTCGGCCACGGCACCGGTGCGCACCGGGCGCCGGATCGGGGCGATGGCCCTGGGCATCGCGCTGCTCGCCCCTGCCGTCCTGCCGTCGCTGGGCAACGGCCTGCTCGACCCCGCCCGCCACGGCGGCGGGGCCGGTGGCGGGGGCGGCCACGGAACCGGCGCGGTCAACCTCGTCGCGGCGCTGCAGGACAACCTCAACCAGCCCGACAACCGCGAGGTGTTCACCTACACCACGGACTCCACGGACCTGCCGGGGATGTACCTGCGGATCGCGGCGCTCGACAAGTTCGACGGCAAGGCGTGGACGCCCTCCGACCGGCCGGTCGTGGACATCCCCTCCCAACTGCCGCAGCCGCAGGGCATGGCGACGGACGTGAAGTTCAAGCCGGTCACCACCCGGGTGCAGGTCGACTCGGACTACGGCCAGGGGCTGCTGCCGATGCCGTACCCCGCGCTGAACGTGGAGGCGCCCGGCAACTGGAAGTTCCAGCCCGAGGGGCGGATGGTGATCGGCGAGCACGGCCAGACGACGTCCGACGTGCACTACACCGTCACCAGCATGCAGGTCATGCCCACCGCGGCCCAGCTCGCGGCCGCGCCGAAGGCGAGCGGCCGGATCGCCGCCGAGTACACCGAGGTGCCCAAGTCGCTGCCGCCGGTGGTCGCGCAGACCGCGCGCGACGTCACCAAGGGCGCGGCCAACGACTACCAGCGCGCGCTGGACCTCCAGCGGTACTTCACCTCCGGCGACTTCGTCTACAACACGCAGGCCAAGGCCGGCACCGGCGTCGACGCCATCGCCCGCTTCCTGCAGACGAAGGAGGGCTTCTGTGTCCACTTCGCCTTCACCATGGCGGCGATGGCCCGCACCCTGGACATCCCCGCCCGTGTGGCGATCGGGTTCACGCCCGGCTCCCAGACCACGAGCGGGAAGATGGCCGTCGGACTGAAGGACGCCCACGCCTGGCCCGAGCTCTACTTCGAGGGCGTGGGCTGGACCCGTTTCGAGCCGACGCCCTACCGCGGCTCGGCCCCGGCCTACACGGCGACGGACACCCCGACCGGCGGCAGCGACCAGACGGACACGGCGCCGCACGGCTCCGTGTCCGCCCCCGCGGTGGCCCCGTCGCAGACCGACAGCTGCGCGCCCGAGCACCGGGCGCCGGCGGACTGCTCGCTGCCGCCCGCGGCGGCCGGCGGCGGTTCCGGGCCGAACGTGGGGCAGCTCGCGCTGTACGGCGTGCTGGCCCTGCTGGTCATCGGCGTCCCCCTGACACCGCTGCTGTGGCGGACCCGGGTGCGGGCCGCCCGGCTCGGCGGCGGACGCGGCAAGGCGGAGGGACTCACCCTGTCCGCGTGGCGCGAGGTGATGGACACCGGCTGGGACTACGGCATCCTGCCCGACGAGTCGGAGACACCGCGGCGGGCGATGGCCCGCCTGGTGGAGGAGGGCAAGCTGACCGGCGAGGCGGCCTCGGCGGCCGGTGTGCTGGCCGGCGCGGTGGAGCGCCGGCTCTACGCGCCCAACCCGCGCCCGACGCCCGGCCTCTCCGACGAGGTGCACCGGGTGCGCAAGGGGCTCCACGCCGGCGCCTCCCGCACCGCCCGGCTGCGGGCGCGGTTCCTGCCGCGCTCCTCGGCCCGCCTGTTCTGGGCGGCCTCGGCCTGGTGGAACGGCCTCACGCAGCGGGTGTCCGCCGGTCTCGCCCGGCTCACCCCCCGGCCGCTGCGCCGCCGCACCGCGCCCTGACCACCACTGCTCCGCGCGCCACGGTCGTGTGAGACCGCACCCGCCGGCCCCCGGGCGCATACCCGGGGGCCGGCGGTTTTCCGGGGGGCGGGCCGTTCCAGGCGGGCCGGGCGGTCCGGGGAGTGCGAGCGGTCCGGGCCGTTCCAGGCGGTGCGAGCGGTCCGGGCCGTTCCAGGCGGTGCGGGCGGTGCGGGCCGTTCCAGGCGGGCCGGGCGGTCTGGGGGTGTGGGCGGTCCGGGCTGTTCCAGGCGGTGCGGGGCAGGCGAAAGGGCCCGCACAGGCGGGCCCTTTCGGGAGTCTCACGAGGTCGTCGTCGGCGTGTCCGGCACGTCGGCCGGAACCCGGCTCAGCGGCCGGTCACTGTCCCTGCTCGTCGCGCCGGCGCTGCCACCGCTCCTCGATCCGGTCCATGACCTTGCCGCGGCGCTGCTGGTGGGGGTGGCCCCGGCGCCCGAAACGGCGGCCGCCGGTGACGGCCGGCGGATGCTCGGCGGGTCGCGACGCCTTGCGCCAGCCGGTGACCGCCAGAACGGCGCAGGCCAGCATGACCAGGAACCCGACGACGCTCACCCAGGTCTGCTTGGCGACCATGCCGCCCATGAGCAGCCCGATCCCGACCAGGAAGCCGGCGATCGCGAGGTACACGCGGCGGCGCGTGAACGTGCGCAGCCCGCCGCCTTCGAGCGCGGACGCGAACTTGGGATCTTCGGCGTACAGCGCCCGTTCCATCTGCTCGAGCATGCGCTGCTCATGCTCCGAGAGCGGCACGGCGACCTCCTACTCGTCGGTCGCGTAAGACGACCGGTCCGACCCTTTCAGGATAGGCAGGGAATCGCCCCGGTGAAACCCGCCCCACTGTGCCCTGTCCGACGGGGCTCTTCTTCCCCGTCCGCCCTTACGTCATGCCAGCATACGGTCACGAATGCGGCTGCGGGCGGTGTGTGACCGACTCCCCTCCGAGCCGTTTCCGGAGGGGCTGCGCGACCACCCGTTCAGCCGCGTTCGGCCAGGACGTGGAGCTGGGTGGCGACGGAGTGGAAGCCGGGTTCCTCGGCGGCCGCGAGCTCCAGCCGCAGCAGTGCCTCCATCGCGCCGGGCTCGGTGTCGACCAGCACGCCGGGGACGAGGTCGGAGAAGACCCGCACGCCGTGCACGGCGGTGGCCCGCAGACCCGCGTCACCGGCCAGCCCGGTCAGCTCCTCGGCGGTGAAGCGGTGCGGCAGCGAGTCGCCCGCGCCCCACCGTCCGTCGGGGTCGCTCAGCGCGTACTGCGCCTCGGCGAAGTGGCCGGCCAGCGCGCGGGCCAGCACGGCCCCGCCGCGTCCGGCGGCGAGCAGACTGACCGCGCCGTCGCCGCGCAGCGCGCCCACCACGTTCCGCAGCGCCTCGGCCGGGTCGTCGACGTACTCCAGCACGCCGTGGCACAGCACCATGTCATAGCCGCCGGGCTCGACGACGCCCAGCAGCCCGTGGGCATCGCCCTGCACGCCGGTGACCCGGTCGGTGACTCCGGCCTCGGCGGCCCGCCGCTCCAGGGCGAACAGGGCGTCGGGGCTGGGGTCGACGACGGTGACGCGGTGGCCGAGCCGGGCGACCGGCACGGCGAAGTTCCCGGTGCCGCCGCCGGTGTCCAGGACGTCGAGCACCGGACGCTCCGCGGCTTTGGCCCGCCGCTCCAGCGCGCCGCGCAGGACCTCCCACACCACGGCGGTACGGAGGCTGGCACGGGGGCGGATCGGCTCCACCCCTCCTTCACGGGACATGGCGGGCGGCTCTCCTCGCGTACGGCGGCGGCTGGGCACAACGATCGCTCCCACTCTAGGGCCTGCCTGCCCCGCGCCCGTGAGGTCGAGCCTGCTCAGCCCGCGGTGGGCGGCGCGGGGACCGGCGACGGCTCGCTCTGGAACGCGGGCCGCAGCAGCAGCATCCGCTCGACCAGCCGCAGGAACATCGCGGTGGCCCGGATCAGGTCGTCGGCGTCGCGGGCGTTCGCCGCGCTCGCTATGCCGGCCTCGGCGCGGGCCCTGCGCTCGGCCCCGGCGGCGAACAGCGCGCTCCACTCCGCCAGTTCGGGTGCGATCTCGGGCAGCACCTCCCAGGCGCTGCGGATCCGGCGGCGGCGCCGGCTGGTGTCCTCGGGACGTCCGCGCACGGCCAGCACGGCCGCGGCGGTGCGCAGCGCGGCCAGGTGGGCGGTGGCGTAGCGCTCGTGCGGAGCCTGCAGGGCCGCGGCCTCCTCGAGGCCGATGTGGGCCTGGGTGAGCAGGTCGAGGGCGGCCGGCGACGCGGTGGCGCGGCGCAGGACAGGGTGGATGTCGCTGACGGGAACTGCCATGACGAGCCTCCTTTCTCCGTACGCCCATACTGGGGCCGACCACTGACAATCGCCCTGACCTGCACAAACACCGCACCGCCGGTCGATCGTGCGGACGGGCCCGGCCTGGGGCGGGCAGAATCGGGTCCATGACCACCGCACGACGCGAGGCCACCCGGCGCAAGCTCTACGAGGCCGCCGTCACCCTCATCGCCGAACAGGGCTTCTCCGCCACCACGGTCGACGAGATCGCCGAACGGGCAGGCGTCGCCAAAGGCACCGTCTACTACAACTTCGCCAGTAAGAACGACCTCTTCGAGGAGCTGCTGCGGCACGGCGTGGGACGGCTCACCGTCTCGCTGCGCCGCGCGGCGGAGGAGTCCGCGGCCCGGGGCGGGACCCGGGTCGACGCGCTGGACGCGATGATCCGGGCGGGGCTGACGTTCATCGTCCGCAACCCGTCCTTCACGCAGCTCTACGTCGCCGAGCTGTGGCGCACCAACCGCACCTGGCAGCAGACGCTGATGACGGTCCGCCAGGAGGCGGTGGCGGTGGTCGAGCAGGTGCTGGGCGAGGCGGTGCGGGCCGGCGAGGTGAGCCCGGAGACCGACGTGCCGCTGACCGCGTCCGCGCTGTTCGGCATGGTGCTGGTCGCGGCACTGGACTGGCAGGCGTTCCAGCCGGAACGCAGCCTCGACGAGGTGCACGCCGCCCTGTCCCTGCTGCTGCAGGGGCGGATCGGCGGCGGCGCGACCGCCTGCGCCTGAACGGGCGTCCGGCGTCGCTCGTCCGCTCCGGCCCGACCCCGCCCGGGGTGGTTCGGAGCGGCCCGGGGTGGTGCTCTTCCGGTCCGGCCGGCGTCTCCGCCGGCCGGACCGGAACAGCACGTCCCCCGTGCGTCCCCCGTTCGCGGACCGGCCGGCGGATCCGCCGCCCCGTGCCGGCGGTCCTGGTCCGTACCCGTCCGCGGTACACACTCTTCCCGTTTCCGCAGGTCGCGGCCATCCGTGCGGCTACTCAACCCGGTGGCTAGGTACGGATACTCAGGCCCACGCGCTTTCCCCCAGGCGTCCGCGGGTGCGGCGGCGGAGATGCGCGGGGACGCGGCGCCGGATGCGACTGCGGGCGGGACCGCGAACGGCTGGGAACCGGACTGCGAACGGGGCTGTGCACGCGACTGGGGACGGGCCCACGGCGGGACGCGGGCCCCTGCGCCCACCCGGCCGCCGGGCCGCCGCTACAGTCCTGGTCATGGCACGGATTGCGGTGATCGGCGCGGGCATGGCGTCGATGGCGACGGCTGCCCGGCTCGCGACCGGCGGCCACACGGTCGTGGTGCACGAGCGGGCGGAGACGCACGGCGGCGGTCTCGGGCTGCTGTCCCGGGACGGCTTCCGCTTCGACACCGGCCCGGGTGTGCTGCTGCTGCCCGCGGTCCAGCGGGACCTGTTCGTGAAGACCGGGAAGGCCGCGCTGGAGGACGTCGTCGACCTGGTCCAGGTGGATCCGGCCGTCCGCCACCTGCTGGCCGACGGCACCGCCGTGGCGCTGCCGAACGCCTCGCGCTCGGGCGTGGTCGAGGCGCTGGACGCCGCCTTCGGCCCGGGCAGCGGCGAGCGCTGGAGCCAGGTCATGGTCAGGGCGCGCGAGGTGTGGGAGGCCACCCGCAGGCCGCTGCTGGAGGACGTCCTGCACGACCCGGCGGCGCAGGCCGCCGATCCGTACCCGGCCGCCGTCCGGCGCGGGCTGTTCCGGCGCGCCGGGACGTCCGGTCTCGCCGGGGTGGCCGCCCGCGAACTCGGCGGCGGGGGCCTGGGAGCGCTGCTGGAGAGCTGGGCGCTGGCGTACGGGCTGGACCCGCGCCACGCGCCCGCGTCGGCGAGCGTCCTGGCCTATGTGGAGCAGACGTTCGGCGTCTGGTATCCGCGCGGCGGGATGCGGGCGCTCGCGGACGCCCTGTACGAGCGCTGCCTGGAGCGGCGCGTGGAGTTCCGCTTCGGGACCGCGGTGACCGGTCTGCTGGTGGAGGACGGCCGGGCCGCCGGGCTCGAACTCGCCGGCGGAAGCCGCACGCCGGCCGACGTGGTCGTCGCCGGCGCCCCGCTGCCCGCGCTGTACCGCGACGGCGTGCTGCCGCCGGAGGGCCCGGGCGCACCGTTCCCCGGGCCGGCGGGCGAGCCCGGCCGCTGCGTCGTCCACCTGGCGCTGCGCGGCCCGCGGCCGGAGGGCACCGCACACCGCACGGTGGTCCACCCGGCCGAGCGGGCGGCGGAGTACGCGTGGGTGTTCGGGGAGCGCCGGGGCGACGCCCTTCCCCCGGCAGGCGGCCTCACCGTGACCGTGCTGCGTCCCGACGACCCGGCGACCCGGCCGGACGACGGCCACGAGGCGGTGACGCTCGTCGCGACGGTGCCGTGCCACACCGCGGACGGCACCGGATCGGCCGGCGGCACGGGCACAGCCACCGGAACCGGGACCGGCCTCGACTGGTCATCCCCCGGCCTGGCGGGCGCCGTCGCGGCGCGCATGGCCGAGGCCGCGGAGGCGGCCGTACCCGGCCTGCGGGAGCGGGAGTTGTGGCGGGTGGTGCGCACACCGGCGGACACCGCGAGCCAGACCGGCGCGCCCGGCGGCTCGGTCCCGGCCCCCGCGCTGGCCGGCGCCGGCGGCGCCCTGCTGCGGCCGGCGAACCGCTCGGCGGTCCCCGGCCTGTACCGGGTCGGCGGCTGGGCGCACCCGGGCGGCGGTCTGCCGCACGCGGGTATGTCGGGGGCGATCGTCGCGGACCTCGTCGCGGGTGGTCCTGGCGGCAGCCGCTGAGCCACCGCGCCCGGCCCGGCCTGGTCCGGCCCGGTCCGCCTCGGTCCGGACGGCGGCGCAGCCCTCCCCCGCGCGCGAGGACCGACCCCGCTGTCCGCAGGACTGGCCCACTTCCAAGATCGTTAACCGCCGGGCGGGGGCGTTTCAACCCATCGGGCGGAAAAGCCCGTTGGGCCCTGCTGCGCCCGTCTTCCGCGTCCTAGCGTGACGAGCGGCCTGTGATCGCCGACCGGAAGGCCCGACCGCCAT
Source organism: Actinacidiphila acidipaludis (assembly GCF_019890725.1). Lineage (GTDB taxonomy): Bacteria > Actinomycetota > Actinomycetes > Streptomycetales > Streptomycetaceae > Actinacidiphila > Actinacidiphila acidipaludis. The sequence continues at coordinate 228,765 of NZ_JAINZZ010000002.1, read as the reverse complement.
GCCGCAGCCGTTCGAACTGCCTCGCTTCTACGTGCCGTATCCGGCGCGGCTCAACCCGCATGTGGAGCAGGCCCGGGAGCACACCAAGTGCTGGGCCCGCGGAATGAACATGCTGGAGGGCTCGGGCATCTGGGACGCGTCGGACCTGGACGCGCACGACTACGCGCTGCTGTGCGCCTACACGCACCCCGACGCCTCGGGAGCCGAACTCGACCTGGTCACCGACTGGTACGTGTGGGTGTTCTTCTTCGACGACCACTTCCTCGACATCTTCAAGCGCACCCGGGACATGGCGGGCGCCAAGGCGTACCTGGACCGGCTGCCCGCGTTCATGCCGGTGGACCTCGGCCAGGAGGTGCCGGAGCCCACCAACCAGGTCGAGGCGGGCCTGGCCGACCTGTGGGCGCGGACGGTGCCGGCGATGTCGGAGAGCTGGCGCCGGCGTTTCCACGAGAGCACCCGCCACCTGCTGGAGGAGTCCCTGTGGGAGCTCTCGAACATCAGCGCCGGGCGGGTCTCCAACCCCGTCGAGTACATCGAGATGCGCCGCAAGGTGGGCGGCGCGCCCTGGTCGGCGAATCTGGTGGAGCACGCCGCGGGCGCCGAGGTCCCGGCGTCGATCGCGGCGAGCCGCCCGATGCGGGTGCTGCGCGACACCTTCTCCGACAGCGTCCATCTGCGCAACGACCTCTTCTCGTACCAGCGCGAGACCGAGCAGGAGGGCGAACTGGCCAACGCCGTCCTGGTCCTGGAGCGCTTCCTCGGGCTGAGCCCGCAGGAGGCGGCCGATCGCGTCAACGACCTGCTGACCTCGCGGCTCCAGCAGTTCGAGCACACCGCGCTGACCGAGGTCGAGCCGCTGGTCGCCGAACACGGCCTGACCCCGCAGGAGCAACTCGCCGTGGCGGCCTACGTCAAGGGCCTCCAGGACTGGCAGTCCGGCGGCCACGAGTGGCACATGCGCTCCAGCCGGTACATGAACGGCGCCGACGGCACGGCCCGTTCGGTGGGCGACCCGGTCGGCGGTCCGGTGGGCACGCCGGCCGGCGGTTCGCTCGGCGGGCTGTCCGGCCCGTCCGGCCTGGGCACGTCCGCCGCGCAGATCCTGCTGTCGCTGACCGCCACCATGCCGCAGCGTGCCCGCGCCTACAGCCACCCGGTCCGGCAGCCGGCCGGTCACGTGCCGCTTCCCGACATCCCGATGCCCTTCGAACTCACCCTGAACCCGCACCTGGACGAGGCGCGCCGGCACGGCGCCGCGTGGGCCGCGCGGATCGGCCTCGTCGGTCCCGAGCCCGGCTACCCGCTGCCCGGCGGCCTGTGGGACGAGCGCAGGCTCGCCGACAACGACCTCGCCCTGTGCGCGGCCGGCATCCACCCGCGCGCCGGCCGCGACCAACTCGCCCTGACCACCGACTGGCTGGCCTGGGGCACCTACGCGGACGACTACTACCCGGCGGTCTTCGGCCGCACCGGCGACCTGGCGGCGGCCCGCGCCGCCACCGAGCGGCTGCTGCTCCTCATGCCGCTGGACGCCGAGGACGCGCCGGGGGCGGCGCCGGTCACCGCGCTCGAACGGGGACTGGCCGACCTGTGGCCGCGCACGACGGCTTCCCTGGAGCCCGGGGCCCGGCGCCGCCTGCGCTCGTCCGTCGAGCGGATGTGCCGGAGCTGGCTGTGGGAGCTGGCCAACCACCGCCAGCACCGCGTGCCCGACCCGGTGGACTACATCGAGATGCGCCGCGACACCTTCGGCTCCGAGCTGACGATGAGTCTGTCCCGGATCGCCCACGGCGACCTGCTGACCGACGAGATCGCCCGGTCACGCCCGGTGCGGGCCGTGGAGACCGCCGCGATGGACTTCGGATCGCTGGTCAACGACGTGTTCTCCTACCGGAAGGAGATCGAGTTCGAGGGCGAGCTGCACAACGCGGTGCTGGTCGTGCAGAACTTCCTGGACTGCTCCCCGGAGCAGGCGATGGCGGTGACCGGCGACCTGATCGCCGCCAGGCTGCAGGAGTTCCAGCACATCACCGACACCCAACTGCCAGCGCTTTTCGACGAGTTCGGCCTCAACCCGGCGGCCCGCACCGCGGTGCTGGACCACGCGCGGGAGCTGCGGGACTGGATGGCCGGCATCGTCCACTGGCACCGCGCCTGCGCGCGGTACACCGAGGAGGCGCTGCTGCGGAACCACCCGCTCGGGCCGGCGGCCGGCAGGGCCCGGTGGGAGGCCGTGCCCACCGGGATCGGCACCGCGGCGGCCCGGTTGCCGTCGCTGCTCACCGGCCGCTGAGCCGCAGGCCGCGGCCTCCGGCGGCCCGCGCCCGCCGCGTGCGGGTCAGTAGCGGTAGGGGTCGTACGGGTCGTAGGACTGCTGATGCGGCGCCGGCTGCTCGTACGGCGACTGGTGCGGCTGCTGCGGGATGTACGGCTGCGACGTCTGCTGGGGCTCGTAGCCGTATGCCCCGTACGGGTCCGCGGGCGCCTGCTGCCCGGCGTACGGCCCCTCGGGGTGCTGCGGGTGCGGTTGCGGGGTCCACTCCCCGGTGGCCTGCTCGCCGAACCCGCCGCCCTGGTAACCGCCGCCGTAGTTCGGGTCGTAGGAGGCCGCCGCCGGCTGCTGGTAGCCGTCCTGGCCGTAGCCATACGCCTGCTCGGCGCCCCAGCCGCCGGATGTGTCGTAGCCGCCGTAACCGCCCTGGTAGCCGCCGGAGTCGTAGGAGGCGGCGGCCGCGGCCGGCTGCGGTTCCGTGCCGCCCCAGCCCTCGTAGCCCTGGGCTCCGTAGCCCTCGTAGCCACCGCTGGTGTACGGGTCAGGGGTGTAGGTGGAGCGGCCGTCGTACAGCGGGTACTCGCCGCTGTCCTCGTGCATCGGGACCGGCTGGTAGATCTCGGTGCGGTCCTGCTCGCCGGTCAGCACGTCCTGCGCGGCCGGAGCGGCGGGGTCGTCCGCGTCGTGGCCCGCCTCGACCGGGGTGACCTCCAGGACCGGCTCCGCGCGGGGCGCGGTGCCCCTGCGGCGGCGGCTGGAGCCGGGACGGCCGCCCAGCGCCCATCCCGTGGAGAAGCCGCGCTTGTAGGACAGGGTGACGAACGCCTGACCGGTGCCAAAGGCGATCGCCCCCAGCAGGATGACGGGCACCTGGCGCCCGTACACGCCGACGACGACGCAGAGGAAGCCCGCGAAGGCGAGCACCCGCCAGCGCAGCCGCGCCTTGTACTGCAGCAGCACCTCGCCGAGCAGCCACAGCGCGACGATGCCGAACGCGACGTAGAGCACCGAGTAGCCCATGCGCTGCCCACCTCCGAACCTAGGGTGTCACGCCGCCCGCTGGTGAAGTCCGAGGTTCTCGTAGATCTCCAGCGAAGCGGTGGAGTGGTTAAGAGTAATGAAGTGCAGCCCGGGAATGTCCTCGGCCATCAGACGCCCGCACATCTCGGTGGTGAACTCGATGCCGATGGCGCGCACCGCGGCCGGGTCGTCCTTCACCGCGAGGATGCGGGCGGCCAGCTCGGGCGGGAACGGCGCGTTGCCGAGCTGGGAGAACCGCTCGATCTGCCGGACGTTGGTCACCGGCATGACCTCGGGGATGATCGGGACGGTGCAGCCCGCCGCGTCCACCCGGTCCCGCAGCCGCAGGTAGGCGTCGGCGTCGAAGAACATCTGGGTGATCGCGAAGTCCGCGCCCGCCCGGCACTTGTCGATGAAGTGCCGGGTGTCGGTCTCCGCGTCCGCCGAGCGCGGGTGCATCTCGGTGAACGCCGCGACGCCCACGCAGAAGTCGCCCGATTCCTTGATCAGCCGGACCAGTTCGGCCGCGTACGTCAGTCCCTGCGGGTGCGGGACCCACTCCCCCATCGGGTCGCCCGGCGGGTCGCCGCGCACGGCCAGCATGTTGCGGATCCCGGCGTCGGCGTACTGGCCGATGATGTTGCGCAGCTCGGCCACCGAGTGGTTGACGGCGGTCAGGTGCGCGCACGGGGTCAGGGTGGTGTCGGAGACGATCCGGTCGGTGGCCCGGACGGTGCCCTCGCGGGACGATCCGCCGGCACCGTACGTGACGGACACGAACGTCGGCTGCACCGCCTCGATCCTGCGGATGGCGTTCCACAGGGTCCGTTCGCCCTTCTCGGTCTTGGGCGCGGCGAACTCGAACGAGTACGAGCGCCCGCCACCGGCGAGCAGCTCACGAATCGTGACCGCCCGGTCGGTGCGAGTGGATGAAGTCCCCAGTGCCATGTATGCAGGCTAACCTCGGTCGGCGACCGTGCGTAACCGGAGAGGCGATATGCCCCCGACGTCCGATTCCCGTCCACCTGGTGGACATCCTGGGGTTTCCGCCCGCCGCAGCGGCCGGCCCGGACGCGGCACGGACGCGGCCCGGGCCGGACGGCCGGCCCGGACACGGCGCCGCCGGGCCTCAGACGGCCGAACGGACGGCCGCGGCGAGCGCGGCGGTGGCGGCGGCCGGGTCGGCCGCCTCCGTGATGGCGCGGACCACGACGATCCGCCGGGCACCGGCCTCCAGGACCTGCCCGACGTTGTCCTGGTCGATGCCGCCGATCGCGAACCAGGGGCGGGTGACGCCCAGGCCCGCCGCGTAGCGGACCAGGTCCGGGCCGGGGGCCGGGCGGCCGGGCTTGGTGGGGGTGGGCCAGACCGGCCCGGTGCAGAAGTAGTCCGCGCCCGGCTCGACGGAGGCGGCGTCGACCTCGGGCTCCGCGTGGCAGGACCGCCCGATGACGACCTCGTCGCCGAGCAGGGCGCGCGCGGCCGGGACCGGGAGGTCGCCCTGCCCCAGGTGCAGGACGTCCGCGCCGGCCGCGTGCGCCACGTCGGCCCGGTCGTTGACCGCGAGGAGCCGGCCGTGCCGGCGGCAGGCGGCCGCCAGCACCGCGAGCGCGGCGAGCTCCTCCCGGGCCTCGATGCCCTTCTGGCGGAGCTGGATGACGTCCACCCCGGCCCCGAGCACCGCGTCCGCGAAGTCCGCGAGATCACCCCGCTCGGCACGGGCGTCGGTGCACAGGTACAGCCGGGCGTCGGCGAGCTGCTCGCGTGCCGTGGCGCTCATCGGGCTCCCCCCAGGGGTCGGACTACACGGCGAGCGCCTGCGCGCGGCGCTTCACCTCGGTCCCGCGATTCTCGCGCAGCGCCTGGACCGGGGTGCCGGGCAGGGTCGGGTCGGCGGTGAAGAGCCACTCCAGGGCCTCATCGTCCGTGAAGCCGTCGTCCTTCAGAACGGTCAGGGTGCCGCTGAGACCCTTGACGATCTTCCCGTCACCGATGAAGTCGCTGGGGACCATCAGGGCCTTGTTCTCACCGCGGCGGACGGCGATGAGCTGCCCTTCCTTGATCAGCGGCCGGATCCGGGTCACTTCGAGACCGAGACGCTCGGCGACCTCCGGCAGAGTGAGCCAGGAGGGGACCAGTGCGTCGATGTGTGCGTCAACCGACGAGTAAACAGTCACAGGGCAAGCCTGCCACCTGGCGCCGACAAGCGCTGCGGCACACCGCCGAACGACCGCCGTCCGGGGGGCGGCGGGGTCGTCGGCGGTCGTCGGGGGGCGCCGGGGGGCTGGGCCGCGCGTGCGTCAGCGGACGGCGGCCTTCAGCGGAACCGCGGGGTCCGCGGCCACCGCCGGGTCCAGCACGGCGGACCGGGCGATGAGCTTGCGGGCCTGCGCCATGTCGCGGGGGCGGCTCACCGCGAGGACCGCCACCAGCGTGCCCTCCCGCAGCCACAGCACCGACCACGACGGATCGGCCGGGTCACCGCGTTCCAGCAGCGTGTCGCCGGCCGCGTGGTGCCCGGCGTACTGCACGAACCGCCCGAACTGCTCGGACCAGAAGTACGGCACCGGGTCGTAGCGCAGGTCGCCGCCGAGCAGGTTGGCCGCGGCGGTCCGGGGTCCCTGCACGGCGTTGTCCCAGTGGTGGATGAGCATCCGGGTGCCGTAGCGGGCCGACGGGAACGACGCGCAGTCCCCGACCGCGAAGACGTCGGGCGCGGTGGTGCGCAGCCGGTCGTCGGCCCGCACGGCGCCCTGCGCGTCGAGGACGACGTCTGAGCCGGCCAGCCAGTCCGTGGCCGGGCGGGCGCCGATCCCGACGATCACGGCGTCCGCGGGCAGCCGGGTGCCGTCCGCGAGCAGCACCGCGCCCGGTTCGAGGGAGGCGACGGGCGTCCCGGTGCGCAGGCCGACCCCGGCCTCCTCGTACCAGCCGCGCATCGGCGCGGTGACGGACGCGGGCAGCACTCCGGCCAGCGGCCGCTCCGCGGCCTCCACCACGGTGACCTCGCAGCCGGCCTGGCGGGCGGCGGTGGCGAACTCCGCGCCGATCCAGCCGGCGCCGACCACTACGACGCGGCGCCGGGCCTCCAGCACCGGCCGCAGCGCCGCGGCGTCGTCCAGAGTGCGCAGCGGGTACACCCCGGGCATGCCCTCCGTGCCGGGCAGGGAGGCGGCGTAGGCGCCGCTGGCCAGTACCAGGCGGTCGTAGTCCAGCGGTCCGCCGTCGGTGGCGAGCCGCCGTTCGGCGGCGTGCAGCGCCTCGGCGCGCACGCCCAGGCGCAGGTCGACGCCGAGCGCGGCGAAGTCGACGTCGAAGGTGGCGTCGAGGAGTGCGTCGCCCGAGCCGCCGAGGAGGACGGCCTTGGACAACGGTGGCCGGTCGTAGGGGGCGTGCGGTTCGGCGCCGATGATCGTCACGGGGGATCGCCAGCCCTGCTGGCGGAGTTCCAGGGCGGTCTGGACGCCGGCCATACCGGCGCCGACGATCACTGCGTGCAGCTCTCTCACGAGGTCACGGTAGCCCGCCGTCCGCGCCGGGCCGGTGTCCCCTCGCGGGCGCGGTGCGGTCTTCCCCGGTTCTTCCCCGGTTCTTCGCCGGTTCGCCCGCCGCCCCGCACCGGCCCCCGCGTCCAGCCGCGTCCACCCGGCAGGACCCGGACGGGCCGGGCGGGGATAGGGTGGGCCCCGCACACGCGGGAGCCCGGACGCACCGGGCTGAGAGGGTGGCTGACCGGCCGCCGACCGTACGAACCTGATCCGGGTCATGCCGGCGAAGGGAGAGCGCCAGCCCATGCGCACATCCGCATCCGAACCCGCACCCTCACCGATCACCGCGTCGCCGCCGAAGTCCGTGCCGTCGTCCGTGCCGCAGCCCGTGCCGGACGTGCTGGTCGTCGGCGGCGGCCTGATCGGTCTCGTCACGGCCTGGCGCGCGGCCCAACAGGGCCTGCGCACCACGGTGGTGGACCCGGCGCCGGGCGGCGGGGCCGCGCACGTCGCCGCCGGGATGCTCGCCGCCGTCACCGAGCTGCAGTACGGCGAGCAGACGCTGCTCGACCTCAACCTGGCGTCGGCGGACCGCTATCCGGCCTTCGTCGCCGAACTCACCGACCTGACCGGCCTCGACACCGGGTACCGCCGCTGCGGCACCCTGGCCGTCGCGCTGGACGCCGACGACCGCGCGCACCTGCGCGACCTGCACACCTTCCAGACCTCGCTGGGGCTGGAGTCGCAGTGGCTCGGCGGCCGGGACTGCCGCCGGCTGGAACCCATGCTCGCGCCGGGCGTCCGCGGCGGTCTGCGGGTGGACGGCGACCACCAGGTCGACCCCCGGCGGCTGGCGGCGGCCCTGCTGCGGGCGGCCGAACTCGCCGGCGTGGCCTTCGTGCGCGCCAGGGCGGTCCGCGTCGAGGTGACCGCGGGCCGCGCCACCGGCGTCGTGCTCGCCGACGGGACGGTGCTCGGGGCCGGCCGCACGGTGCTGGCGGCCGGCAGCGAGAGCGCCCGCGTCGCCGGGCTCCCGCCGGACGTGGTGCCGCCGGTGCGGCCGGTCAAGGGCCAGATCCTGCGGCTGCGGATCCCGCCGGGCCACGCGCCGTTCCTGTCCCGCACGGTCCGCGCGGTGGTCCGCGGCAGCCACGTCTACCTGGTGCCCCGGGAGAACGGCGAGCTCGTTCTCGGCGCGACCAGCGAGGAGTTCGGCTGGGACACCACCGTGACGGCCGGCGGCGTCTACGAACTGCTGCGGGACGCCCACGAGTTGGTGCCGGGCATCACCGAACTCCCGCTCACCGAGACGCTGGCCGGGCTGCGGCCCGGGTCCCCGGACAACGCGCCGCTGCTCGGCCCCACCGACGTCGACGGCCTGCTGCTGGCCACCGGACACCACCGCAACGGCGTGCTGCTCACCCCGGTCACCGGGGACGTCATGGCCGAGGTGCTGACCTCGGCGGACGGTGAACTGCCGCCGTACGCAACGGCCTTCGGCGCGCAGCGCTTCGCCCGTACACGCCAGGGGCAGCCGGCATGACGATCACCGTGCAGGTCAACGGCGAGCGCCGGGCCCTCGCCGCGCCGGTCGCCCTGGAGGCCCTGGTCGCCTCCCTCACCTCCGCGTCCGCGGGTGTGGCCGCCGCCGTCAACGAGACGGTCGTGCCGCGCACCCGCTGGGCGGCCACCGCCCTCGCCGACGGCGACCGGGTGGAGATCCTCACCGCCGTGCAGGGAGGCTGACCGTGGACGACCCGCTGCGGATCGGCGACCTCACGTTCGCGTCCCGCCTGATCATGGGCACCGGCGGCGCGCCGAGCCTGGAGGTGCTGGAGCAGGCGCTGCTGGCCTCGGGCACCGAGCTGACCACCGTCGCGATGCGGCGCCTGGACCCGACGACGAAGGGGTCCGTACTGTCGGTGCTGGCCGAGCACGGCATCCGGGTGCTTCCCAACACGGCGGGCTGCTACACCGCGGGCGAGGCCGTGCTGACCGCGCGGCTGGCACGGGAGGCGCTCGGCACCGACTGGATCAAGCTCGAAGTCATCGCGGACGAGCGGACGTTGCTGCCCGACCCGGTCGAACTCCTCGACGCCGCCGAGATCCTGGTGGACGACGGGTTCACCGTGCTGCCCTACACCAGTGACGACCCGGTGCTCGCCCGCAAGCTGGAGGACGCCGGTTGCGCGGCGATCATGCCGCTGGGCTCCCCCATCGGTTCCGGTCTCGGCATCCGCAACCCGCACAACTTCCGGCTGATCACCGAACGGGCGGGCGTGCCGGTGATCCTGGACGCGGGGGCGGGGACGGCCTCGGACGTCGCACTGGCCATGGAGCTGGGCTGCGCGGCGGTGATGCTGGCCTCGGCGGTGACCCGCGCCCAGCACCCGGTGCTGATGGCCCGGGCGATGCGGGACGCGGTGAGCGCCGGGCGGCTGGCGTACCGGGGCGGCCGCATCCCGCGCCGCCACCACGCCCTGGCGTCCTCGCCCACCGACGGCACCGCGGACCTCGACCCCGAGCGCCCCGCGTTCTGACGGCCTCCACTGCTGCCGGCGCCGCAGCCACCGCCGTAGCCACCGCCGCTGCCGCATCCACCACCGCAGCCAGGGCCGCCGGGCCCGCGCCCGGCGCGCCGAGGTCACGGAATTGTTCCGGATCGCCACGGGTGGGGCACAGTGCGGGCGCGTACCGCCGGATGGGGCAAGCCGGGCTCGTAGAATCGGGCGTCGTGGACATCAGCGTGCAGGACCCGCTTGTCGGACAGGTGCTCGACGGGCGCTACCGGGTCGAGAGCCGGGTCGCGGTCGGGGGGATGGCGACGGTCTACCGGGCCGTCGACACCCGGCTGGACCGTGTCCTCGCACTGAAGGTCATGCACCCCGCCCTCGCCGCCGACACCGGCTTCGTGGAGCGGTTCATCCGCGAGGCCAAGGCGGTCGCCCGGCTCGCCCATCCCAACGTGGTCGGCGTCTTCGACCAGGGCCAGGACGGCACGTACGTGTACCTGGCGATGGAGTACGTGGCCGGCTGCACGCTGCGGGACGTGCTCAAGGAGCGCGGCGCGCTGCAGCCGCGGGCGGCACTCGACATCCTGGAGCCGGTGCTCGCCGCGCTCGGCGCCGCGCACCGGGCCGGTCTCGTACACCGCGACATGAAGCCGGAGAACGTCCTCATCGGGGACGACGGCCGGGTCAAGGTCGCGGACTTCGGCCTGGTCAGGGCGGTCGACACGCAGACCAGCGCCAGCACCGGGGCACTGCTGGGCACCGTCTCCTACCTCGCGCCCGAGCAGATCGGGCACGGCACCGTGGGCCAGCGCAGCGACGTCTACGCGTGCGGCCTGGTGCTGTACGAGATGCTGGCCGGCCGCAAGCCCTACACCGGCGACACCCCGATGAAGGTGGTCTACCAGCACCTCAACGAGGACGTGCCGGCGCCGTCGGCGGTCGTGCCGTCCGTCGCCCCTGGCCTGGACGCCCTGGTGGCGCGGGCCTCCGCGCGCGACCCCGAGCGGCGGCCCGCGGACGCGGTGGAGATGCTCGCCGAGCTCCGCGCGGTCCGGGCGGCGCTGACCGCCGACCAGCTCGACGGTCGGCCCGGTGACCCGCGCGCCGCGGCGGCACTCGCCGCGGACGGCCTGGACCACGAGGGCACCGTGCAGATGCGGCTGCGGCCGCCGGCCGCGGGCGTGGCCGCCGGTTCCGAGGAGCGCACCAGCGTCGTCCCGCTGCCGGTCGCGGACGCGGCGGGTCCGGCGGACTCCGCCGGGGCGGCGGGGCCGGCGGGAGGCGCGGGCTCCGCCGGCGCGGACGACGCGGCGCTGAACCGCACCAGCCGGCTGATCCTGCCCGCCCCCGTACGGGACGAGCCGGAGCACACCACCCGCACGGCGGTCCGGCGCGGCCGCCGCGGTCCGCTCGCCGTCCTGCTGGCGCTGCTCGTGCTGCTCGGCGTCGGCGCGGGCGTCTGGTACATCAGCGACGGCCAGTTCACCAAGGTGCCGGGCGTGCTGGCCCTGCCGCAGGACCAGGCGCAGAAGAAGCTCTCCGCCGCCGGCCTGGACAGCAAGGTGAAGCAGGCGTTCTCGCTGAACGTGCCGCGCGGCAGCGTGATCGCCACCGACCCCGGGCCCGGCAAGCGCATCCGGTCCAACGGCACCGTCACCCTGACCGTCTCCAAGGGCCCGCAGGTGGTCCGGGTGCCGGACGTGACGGGCCGTTCCCTGGACCAGGCCCGGCAGGAGATCACCAAGGCGGGTCTCACCGCCGGGACCGTCAACCGCGTCTTCAGCTCGGACGTGGCGAACGGACAGGTCGTCTCCACCGATCCGGCCGGCGCGACCGACCGGGCGCCGGGCACGCCGGTGGCGATCACCGTCTCGCGCGGCGAGCCCGTCGAGGTCCCGGACGTCGTCGGCCAGTCCGTGACCGACGCCCAGCAGGCGCTGGAGGAGGCGGGCCTGAAGGTGGTGCTCGCCCCGGGCAAGGTGTACTCGGACGAGGCCGACAAGGACACCGTCGCCGTGGAGTCCCCCGACGCCGGCGCACAGGCGGGCACCGGCGACACCGTGACGATCACGGTGTCCAAGGGCCAGCAGATGGTGGACGTGCCGGACGTGAAGGGCAAGCACCGGGACGAGGCCAAGCAGATCCTGCAGGACGCGGGCTTCGACGTGCGGGTGATCGACATCTTCTTCGGCGACACGGTGTTCAGCGAGTCGCCGGGCGGCGGCGGGCAGGCCCCCAAGGGCGCCACGATCACCATCTGGGTGCGCTGATCCGGTGGCCGTGCGCAGGACCGACACGGACAGCCCCGGGCCGGGGCCCGGCGGCGAACCCGCGGCCGCGTCCCAGCCCGTCCGAACCCCGGCCGGCAGCCCCCGGCGAAACCCCGTCGGCAGCCATGTGCCGGTGGCCGGCGGGCTGGCCGCCAAGGGCCTCGACTACGCCGCGCGGATCGGCGCGGAGTGCGTCCAGGTCTTCGTGGCGAACCCGCGCGGCTGGGCCACGGGGCCGGGCAACCCCGCCCAGGACGAGGAGTTCCGCACGCGGTGCGCCGAGCTGGGCGTACCCGCGTACGTGCACGCGCCCTACCTGATCAACTTCGGCTCCCACACCCCCGCGACGGTGGACCTGTCGGTCGCCTCGCTGCGGCACTCGCTGCGCCGCGGCCGGGAGATCGGCGCGCTGGGCGTGGTGGTGCACACCGGCTCGGCGACCGGCGGGCGCGAGCGCGAGGTCGCGCTGGCGCAGATACGCGAGCGGGTCCGGCCGCTGCTGGCGGAGCTGACGCGCGACGACGACCCGTGGCTGCTGCTGGAGCCCACCGCCGGGCAGGGCGCGTCGCTCTGCTCGCTCGCCGAGGAGCTGGGCCCCTACATGGACGCCCTCGACCGGCATCCGCGGCTGGGCGTGTGCCTGGACACCTGTCACGCCTTCGCCGCCGGGCACGACCTGGCCGCGCCGGGCGGCCCCGGCCGGCTGCTGGACGAGCTGACGGCGGTGGCGGGCCCGGGCCGGCTGAAGCTGGTGCACGCCAACGACAGCAAGGCGGGCTGCGGGTCGCGGCTGGACCGCCACGCGAACATCGGCGCCGGTCACATCGGCCCGGAGGCCTTCCGCGGGCTGCTGCACCACCCGGCCACCCAGGGCGTGCCGTTCGTCATCGAGACGCCGGGCGGCACCGAGGGCCACGCCTCGGACATCAAGCAGCTGAAGGAGCTGCGCCTGCCGTGAGGCGCGGACGCCCGGGCATCAGGCCGGGCGGGTCAGAGCTCCGGGCCGTCGCCGGGCTCCTCCTGGTAGGAGTAGCGCTGCTCGCGCCAGGGGTCGCCGAGGTTGTGGTAGCCGCGCTCCTCCCAGAAGCCGCGGCGGTCGGCGGTCATGTACTCCACGCCGCGCACCCACTTCGGGCCCTTCCAGGCGTAGAGGCGCGGCACCACCAGGCGCACCGGGAAGCCGTGTTCCGCGGTGAGCGCCTCCCCGCCCCGGTGGGTGGCGAATATCGACTGGTCGTCGAGGAAGTCCTCGATCCGCAGGTTCGAGGAGAAGCCGTACTCGGCCCAGACCATGACGTGGGTGACGTCCTCGGCCGGCGGCGCGAGCTTCACCACGGTCGAGGTGGCCACCCCGCCCCACTCGATGCCGAGCATGGAGAACTTGGTGACGCAGTGGAAGTCGGCCACGACGGACGCGTAGGGCAGCGCCGAGAACTCCTCGTGGTTCCAGCAGGTCTTGTCGCCGTCGGCGGTCGCGCCGAAGACCCGGAACTCCCAGCGGTCGGGCTTGAAGCGCGGCACCGGACCGTAGTGGGTGACCGGCCAGCCGCGCTGGATCCGCTGGCCCGGGGGCAGCTCTCCCTCACGACGCTCGGACTGGCCCATGCCTCCATGGTGACAGACCGGACGGAGTGCTTCTGACCCGGCCACGGAACGTGAGCCTCCCCTTACTGGATCGAACCGGGACACGATGGAAAGATGCGGGCGACACGTACGTCTTGTCCACGCATGGACCCGAAAGGACGGCGCTGCGATGCAGGGCGACCCCGAAGTCCTCGAGTTCCTCAACGAGCAGCTCACCGCCGAGCTGACCGCGATCAACCAGTACTTCCTGCACGCGAAGATGCAGGACCACCTCGGCTGGCTGAAGCTCGCGAAGCACACCCGGGCGGAGTCGTTCGACGAGATGCGCCACGCGGAACTCCTCACCGACCGGATCCTGCTGCTGGAGGGGCTGCCGAACTACCAGCGGCTGTTCCACGTCCGCGTCGGGCAGTCGGTCACCGAGATGTTCCAGGCGGACAAGCAGGTGGAGGTCGAGGCGATCGACCGGCTGCGGCGCGGGGTCGAACTCATGCGGGCCAAGGGCGACGTCACCTCGGCGAACGTCTTCGAGTCGATCCTCTCCGACGAGGAGGAGCACGTCGACTACCTCGACACCCAGCTGGACCTGATCGAGAAGCTCGGCGAACCGCTCTACCTCGCCCAGCAGATCGAGCAGCCGGAGAGCTAGGGCGTCCGGGGCTCAGGCAGCGGGGGCGACCGGCGACGCGGGTACGGCCGGCGTCCCGGGCAGCGGGGTGACCTCGGCCGGACCCGACGCCGGTACGGACTCCGGAGCGGCCTCTGGAGCGGACTCCGCCGGGCCGGGGGCCGCGACGCCCGCCGGGTCGAGGCGGTCGCGGGTGGTGCAGCCGGCGCCGCGGCCCAGCAGGGCCTGGATGCGCTTGACGCACGAACCGCAGTCCGTGCCCGCCTTGCAGGCGGAGGCTATCTGCCGGGGAGTGCAGCGACCGCTGTCGGCGTGCTGCTTGACCTGCTGCTCGGTGATGCCGAAGCAGGAGCAGACGAACACGCGGTCACCAGCCTTCCGGGCCCTGGGGGACTGAGGTAACCCTTACCTTACCTGTCGCCGGGACCGCCGGAAAAGCCACGAAGGGCGCGGATCGGTGTGATCCGCGCCCCTTCGCCGTGTGGGCCCTGCGCCGTGCGGGCTCCTGACCGGGCCTGCCGGGGCTACTGGCCCCGGTACATCTCCGCGACGAGGAACGCCAGGTCGAGCGACTGGCTGCGGTTCAGCCGGGGGTCGCAGGCGGTCTCGTACCGCTGGTGGAGGTCGTCGACGAAGATCTCGTCGCCACCGCCGACGCACTCGGTGACGTCGTCGCCGGTCAGCTCCACATGGATGCCGCCCGGGTGGGTGCCGAGGCCGTGGTGGACCTCGAAGAAGCCCTTGACCTCGTCGAGCACGTCGTCGAACCTGCGGGTCTTGTGCCCGGAGGCCGCCTCGAAGGTGTTGCCGTGCATGGGGTCGCAGACCCAGGCGACCTGCGCGCCGGACGCGGTGACCTTCTCCACCAGCGTCGGCAGCTTGTCGCGCACCTTGTCCGCGCCCATCCGCACGATGAACGTCAGCCGGCCGGGCTCACGGTCCGGGTCGAGCCGGTCGATGTACGTCAGGGCTTCCTCGGGCGTGGTGCCCGGTCCGAGTTTGACGCCCAGCGGGTTGCGGATCCGGGAGGCGAACTCGATGTGCGCGTGGTCGAGCTGCCGGGTGCGCTCGCCGATCCAGACCATGTGCCCGGAGACGTCGTAGAGCTGCCCGGTCCGTGAGTCGGTCCTGGTCAGCGCGGTCTCGTAGTCGAGCAGCAGCGCCTCGTGGGAGGAGTAGAACTCCACCGTGCGGAACTCGGCGGGGTCGGTGCCGCAGGCCGCCATGAAGTTCAGCGCGTTGTCGATCTCCCGCGCCAGCGCCTCGTAGCGCTGGCCGGACGGCGAGGACTTCACGAAGTCCTGGTTCCAGGCGTGCACCTGGCGCAGGTCGGCGTAACCGCCGGTGGCGAACGCCCGCACCAGGTTCAGCGTGGAGGCGGACGCGTGGTACATCCGCTTCAGCCGCTGCGGGTCGGGGATACGCGCCTCCGACGTGAACTCGAAGCCGTTCACCGAGTCGCCGCGGTACGTCGGCAGGGTCACGCCGTCGCGGGTCTCGGTCGGCTTGGAGCGCGGCTTGCTGTACTGGCCGGCGATCCGGCCGACCTTCACGACCGGCACGGACGCGGCATAGGTGAGCACCGCGCCCATCTGGAGCAGGGTCTTCAGCTTGTTGCGGATCTGGTCCGCGCCGACGGCGTCGAACGCCTCGGCGCAGTCGCCGCCCTGGAGCAGGAACGCCTCACCCCTGGCCACCTCGGCCATGCGGGCGCGCAGCTGGTCGCACTCACCGGCGAAGACGAGCGGCGGATACGAGGCGAGCTCGGCGATCACGTCGCGCAGAGCCTCGGGGTCGGGCCACTCGGGCTGCTGCGCCGCGGGAAGAGAGTGCCAGGTGTTGCCACCGGCCTGGAGATCTGCGTTCACGGTCACACGAACAACACTACGGGTTCACCGGGGCCGATCTTCCTTCGGCTCAGTGGGTGAGACATGGAGTTGCCACGCAGGGTCGTCAACGGGGCGTCAGAGACGGCTGATAGCGTCTGCGCCTTCGGAGGCGATCACCGACCGGGTGCTCGCCAGGGGAGGGCACGCCCCGGGCGTGCCGGAGAGCCAGGGGCAAGGTGGCCCGTAGCAGGCACCGCAGAAGGAAGTCACTGATCGCGTACGGGGCCGGGGCGGCCGTGCTGGCCACCGCCGCGACGTACGGGACGATCGCGCTGGCGTCGCCGTCGAGCGGCTCCAGCACCACCGCGCAGGCCGGCAGCCACGCGCTGCAGGACGCCTTCGCGTCCGCCGCGCAGGAGTACAAGGTCCCGCAGAGCGTTCTGATGGCCGTGTCGTACCGGCAGACGCTCTGGGACGCCCACGGCGGCAAGCCGAGCGCGACCGGCAACTACAACGTCATGGGTCTCACCCAGGTCAACCCGTCGGACCTGGTCACGCCGACGACCGACGAGAAGCTCGCCGAGCTGAACCTCAGCGGCGACCCGGCGGTCTCCAAGCACTTCGACGCCAAGCGCGCGCTGGCCTCGGTCCACAACGACGTGAACACCGCGGACCCGCGGCTGCACACGCTGGACGAGGCCGCGAAGCTGACCGGCACGTCCGCGGACGACCTGAAGACCGACTCCGAGCAGAGCGTCCGGGGGGCCGCGGCACTGCTCGCACAGTACGAGAAGGACTCCTACGGCTCGCTGCCGGCGAGCCCGGGCAACTGGTACGGGGCGATCGCCCGCTTCAGCCAGTCCCCGGCCGCCGGCGGCGCCGACCAGTTCGCGCAGCGGGTGTACCAGACGATCCGCACCGGTGTGAGCCGGGTCACCGACGACGGCCAGCAGGTCACGCTGGCCGCCGATCCGTCGGTGAAGCCCGTCAAGCCGGCGAAGACGCCGCTGGCGGCCCAGGCCGACGCCACGACCGCCGCGGTGACGGCCGACTGCCCGTCCGGCCTGAGCTGCAACTACGTGCCGGCCGCGTTCGGCAAGGACACGGACACGCCGCCCACCATCGAGGGCAACTACAACCCGGCGAACCGGCCCGCCAGCGGCGAGGACATCCGGTACATCGTCATCCACGACATGGAGGGGTCCTTCGAGGGCTCCATCCAGGAGTTCCAGAACCCCGCCGCTGTCGCCAGCGCCCACTACCTGGTCGCCGAAGACGGCCGGGTGACGCAGATGGTGCAGACGAAGGACGAGGCGTGGCACGCGGCCAACAAGACCGTGAACATGCACTCGATCGGCGTGGAGCACGAGGGCTACGCCATGAAGGCCGGCAGCTGGTACGCCGAGCCCGAGTACGACTCCTCGGCCGCGCTGGTGAAGTACCTGGCGAACAAGTTCGGCATCCCGCTGGACCGGCAGCACATCATCGGCCACGACGAGGTCCCGGGCGTCCTGGACACGCTGGTGTCCGCGCAGCACTGGGACCCGGGACCGTACTGGGACTGGAACCACTACATGGCGCTGCTCGGCCGCCCCGAGGGCGACCAGGGCGCCGGCGGTCCGGTGCGCACGGGTGAGCTGGTCCGGATCGTGCCGCCGTACACCACGGCGAACGAGCCGAAGCTGACCAGCGGCGGCACGGCGTTCGCCGCCCACCCGGCGAACTTCGTGTACCTCTACACCAGCCCGTCCACCACGGCCGCGCAGCCGAACGACCCGTACCTGTCCTCGTCGACCCTGGCCACCGAGGGTTCGAACTGGGAGAACAAGGCCGTCGCCGGCAGCGAGTACGTCGTGGCCGGCACGTCGGGACCGGACTGGACGGCGATCTGGTACAGCGGCCAGAAGCTGTGGTTCCACAACCCCGGCGGGCAGTTCACCGCCCCGGTCGCCAGCACCAGCGTGATCGCCCCGGCCGGAACGGCCGCGGTCCACGTCTACGGTCGCGCGTACCCGGAGGACGCCGCGTACTCCGGCACCGGTGTCTCCGTCCAGACGAAGAACGACGACTACCTGACGAAGTACTCGATCCCGGCCGGCCAGGCGTACGCGCAGGCCGGACCGGAGAAGGTCGGCGACTACTACAACGGCGGCACCTACGCCGGCACCGCCGCGGGCGACCGCACGCTGGTCACCGGCACCGACCAGTTCTACCCGATCCAGTACAACCACCGGATCGCCTGGGTGAAGGCCTCGGACGTCAAGCTGGTCGGCTCCACCGCTCCGGACCCGGGCACCACCCGCACGAACATGCTGGGTCGGGACGCGTCCGGCGTGCTGTGGCAGTACCAGGGCACGGGCAGCGCCACCTCGCCCTACTTCACGCGGTTCAAGGTCGGTGCGGGCTGGCAGGTGTACAACACGCTGGTGCCGATGACGGAGCTGAAGGCGAACGGCACGGGTGACATGGTCGCCCGGGACACCTCCGGTGTCCTCTGGTACTACCAGGGCAGCGGGAACCCGTCGGCGCCGTTCAAGGCCCGGCTCAAGGTCGGCGCGGGCTGGGGCGCCTACAACACGATGTCCGGCGTGCGGGACGTGACCGGGGACGGCAGGCCGGACCTGGTCGCGCGTGACTCCTCGGGCGTGCTGTGGCTCTACCAGGGCACCGGCACCCCGGCGACGCCCTTCAAGGCGCGCGTGAAGATCGGCGCGGGCTGGGGCGCGTACAACTCCCTGGTGGCGCTGGGCGACTTCACCGGCGACGGCAAGGGCGACATGCTCGGCCGGGACGCGTCGGGCGCGCTGTACCTCTACACCGGCACCGGTTCGGCGACCGCGCCCTTCGCGGCACGGGTGAAGATCGGCACCGGCTGGCAGATCTACAACGCCATGGTCGGCCCCGGCGACATGTCGGGCGACGGCAAGCCGGACCTGATCGGCCGCGACTCCACCGGCGCCCTGTGGTTCTACAAGGGCACCGGCTCCGCCACCGCCCCGTACGCCGCCCGCGTCAAGGTGGGCACGGGCTGGCAGATATACGGCCTCCTGGTCTGACGCACGACCGGCACGACCGGCACGACCGGCACTCGGTCTGACACCGAAATGGCAGCAACCTGACAGCGACACGGCCGCCCGTCCCGATCCCCGGGACGGGCGGCCGTCGCGCGTCGCGGTGCGCTAGGGTCGGCTCATGTTCGCGCCGATGAACCAGAACTGGTGGTGGCCCCCTCTCCGGGCGGCCCACTGAACCTCGCGCGCGACGACCGCACTCGCGAAGGCCGCCCCTCAGGGGCGGCCTTCGGCGTTTCCCGGGCCCGGCCGCCCCTTCCGTCCACGGGACCACCGGAAGGACCACCGACGTGTCTGTCACCCCGGCCCAGCTCGTGAACCGCCTGACCACGGACGGCTGCCCGCCGTTCGCCCTGCTGCACCGCAGGACCCCCGGCCGCCCCGAGGGGGTGGTGGAGGTGCTGCTCGGGCCGGTGATGACGGCCGGCACGCTGTCCGGCATCCCGCTGCCCGCCAGCGCCCCCGGCGCGGGCGGCCCGGCCCTGGACGCCCTCGCGCTCGTCCCCTTCCGGCAGATCCGCGAACGCCGCTTCGACGTCCGGGACGACGGCACCCCGCTGGCCGTCCTGCTGCCCGAGGAGGCGTACGAGCTGCCGCTGGACGACCTGGCGGCCGCGCTGCCGGACGACGAGGTGCGGGTCGAGGGCGGCGCCTTCGACGTGGACGACGACACCTACGCCGGAATCGTCGAGCGCGTCGTCGAGGACGAGATCGGCCGCGGCGAGGGCGCCAACTTCGTCATCCGCCGCACCTTCCGCGGCGCGGTCCCCGGCTACGGTCCGCGGGCCGCGCTCGCGCTGTTCGGCCGGCTGCTGCGCGGCGAGCGCGGCGCCTACTGGACGTACGTGGTGCACACCCCGCAGCGCACCCTGGTCGGCGCGAGCCCCGAGGTGCACGTGCGGATGTCCGGCGGGACGGTCGTGATGAACCCGATCAGCGGCACCTACCGCTACCCGGCACAGGGTCCGTCCGCCGAGGGCCTGCTGGCCTTCCTGCACGACCCGAAGGAGGTGGAGGAGCTGACGATGGTCGTCGACGAGGAGCTGAAGATGATGTGCACCGTCGGCGACCTCGGGGGCGTGGTGGTCGGCCCGCGGCTGAAGGAGATGGCGCACCTCGCGCACACCGAGTACGAGCTGCGCGGCCGGTCCACGATGGACGTGCGGGACGTGCTGCGGGAGACGATGTTCGCGGCGACGGTCACCGGCTCGCCGGTGCAGAACGCCTGCCGGGTCATCGAGCGCTACGAGCCGGCGGGTCCGGACGGCGCCGGCCGCGGCTACTACGCGGGCGCGCTGGCACTGATCGGCCGGGACGCGGGCGGCGCGCAGACCCTGGACTCGCCGATCCTCATCCGCACCGCCGACATCGCGCCGGACGGCGGACTGCGCGTGCCGGTGGGCGCGACGCTGGTGCGGCACTCCGACCCGCGGGCGGAGGTCGCCGAGACGCACGCCAAGGCCGCCGGGGTGCTCACCGCGCTGGGCGTGGTCCCGGCGCCGGCCGCGGCCGCCCGGGAGCCGCGGCCCCGGCTCGCCGACGACATCCGGGTGCGGGCGGCGCTGGACGCCCGCCGGGCGCACCTGGCGCCGTTCTGGCTGCGCATGCGGACCGGTCCGGTGGCGGCCGGGGACGCGGTGCTCTCGGGGCACGCCCTGGTGGTGGACGGCGAGGACACCTTCACTGCGATGCTCGCCCACCTGCTGCGCTCCTGCGGACTCGCGGTGACGGTCCGGCGGTTCGACGATCCCGGGCTGCGGGAGGCCGCGCTCGCCCACCGGGGGCCGGTGGTGCTGGGGCCCGGCCCGGGCGACCCGGCCGACACCGCCGACCCGAAGATGCGGCTGCTGCGCGGACTGGCCGCGGAGCTGGTGGCCGGGCACCGGCACGGGCTGCTGGGAGTGTGCCTGGGCCACGAGCTGATCGCCGCCGAGCTGGGCCTGGACCTGGCCCGCAAGGCGAACCCGGCGCAGGGCGCCCAGGAGCGCATCGACTTCTTCGGCCGCCCGGAGACCGTCGGCTTCTACAACACCTTCACCGCCCGCTGCGACGAGGCCACGGCCAGCGAACTGGCCATGCATCAGGTCGAGTTGAGCCGGGACCCGGCGACCGGTGACATCCATGCGATGCGCGGTCCCGGCTTCGCGGGGGTGCAGTTCCACCCGGAGTCGGTGCTGACGCTGGACGGGCCCGCGCTGGTCGCCGAGGTGCTGGCCGGGGTCACCGTGGGCTGAGCGCCGTGCTGCCCGGCGGGGGCCGACCGGTCCTCCCCCGCCGGGCGGACGGAAGCCGTGCGCCCCGGTTCCGCCGGGCGGGCGCCCGGCGGTTCAGGCGGTCTCGCCGAACTGGCTCGCGTCCAGCACGGGCTCCGCGCGGACCGGCTCGGCCAGCACCGGCCCGATCAGCATGGTGATCGCGGTGATCATCGCGTACTCGTCGGCGGTGCCGTCGACCACGAGGTCGGCGACCGCGCGGGAGGGCGCGACGTGGGCGGCGTGCCGCTCCCGGCCGGTCATCAGGTAGTTGCGCAGCGACAGGGCCGGGTCCTGCCGCTGCACCTCGATCTTGCGCAGGATCTTGCGGGCCAGCCGGATGTCGTCGGGGGTGTCGACGTAGACCCGCCAGGTGGCGCGGGCGGTGACCACGGGCAGGGTCAGGGCGAACAGGCCCTCGACGACGACCAGCCGGTGCCGGCCGGGCGACGCGACGGCGCGGTCGATGGCGTCGGCGACCGCCGTCTGGTCGATCGAGCCGGGATGGTTCCAGTCGAGGATCTCGGCGCCGGTCGCCGACAGCGTCCGCACCCCGCGCAGCGGATCGTGCGCGGGGACGTAGAAGTCGTCGAGCCGGACCAGGGCCACGGTCTCGGGGTGGTGACGCACCAGGGCGTCGGCCAGCGTGGACTTGCCGGACGCGGTGCCGCCGGCGACGGCCAGGACACGCACGCGGTGTCCTCCCACAACACCCGTCATACGGGCGCTCCTCATGTGCTCAAAAAGGGGATGGCGAAAGGGGGAACGAAGCCGCCGGGCCTGCGGGCCACCGGATCGGGTGGAGGGAGGATAGGTCGCGGGGATCAGCTACGGCAAGCGGAGTGGGTCAAGGGGGCGGCAAGGCGTTTTCCGGCACGCTCCGAAGTGCCCGGCCGGCGTCGCGGGAGGCCGTCCGCGGCTACCCGAAGAAGACCCCCGCCTCCTGGTAGAGGGCGGGGTCGACGGTCTTGATCCGGGCGGTGGCGTCGCCGATCGGCACCCGCACGATGTCGGTGCCGCGCAGCGCGACCATGGTCCCGAAGTCGCCGTCGCGGACCGCCTCGATGGCGTGCAGCCCGAAGCGGGTGGCGAGCCAGCGGTCGAAGGCGCTGGGGGTGCCGCCGCGCTGGACGTGCCCGAGCACCGTGGTCCGCGCCTCCTTGCCGGTGCGCTTCTCGATCTGCTTGGCCAGCCACTCGCCGATCCCGGACAGCCGCACATGGCCGAACGAGTCCAGCGTGCCGTCCTTGAGCACCAGGTCCCCGTCGAGGGGCATCGCGCCCTCCGCGACGACGACGATCGGCGCGTAGCGGATCTTGAACCTGCTCTCCACCCAGGCGCACACCTGGTCGAGGTCGAAGCGCTGCTCGGGGATGAGGATGACGTTGGCGCCGCCGGCCAGGCCGGAGTGCAGGGCTATCCAGCCGGCGTGCCGGCCCATCACCTCGACCACCAGGACCCGCATGTGGGACTCGGCGGTGGTGTGCAGGCGGTCGATGGCCTCGGTGGCGATGTTGACCGCGGTGTCGAAGCCGAAGGTGTAGTCGGTGGCCGACAGGTCGTTGTCGATGGTCTTGGGCACGCCCACGCACGGCACGCCGTGGTGCGCGGACAGTTCGGCGGCCACCCCGAGGGTGTCCTCGCCGCCGATCACGACGAGGGCGTCGACCTCGTTCTCCGCCAGGTTCCGCTTGACGCGGTCGACGCCGCCCTCGGTCTTGAGGGGGTTGGTGCGCGAGGAGCCGAGGATGGTGCCGCCGCGCGGCAGGATGCCGCGGACGGCCGGGATGTCGAGACGCACGGTGTCCCCTTCGAGGGGACCGCGCCAGCCGTCGCGGAAGCCGGTGAAGTCGAACCCGTACTCCTGGACGCCTTTACGGACGATGCCGCGGATGACCGCGTTGAGGCCGGGGCAGTCTCCGCCGCCGGTCAGGACTCCGACCCGCATGGACTCTTCCCTTCGTCACAAGCCAGCTGTGCCGGAATGTGCAACCTCCGCCAAGCTAGCGTGACTTGGGTCACATGTCGCCGCCCGTGCGGGCGTCGTCGTCACCGTCCAGACCGCGCTCGATCGCGTATCGGACAAGCTCCACACGGTTGTGCAACTGGAGCTTGCCGAGGGTGTTCTGCACGTGGTTCTGCACGGTGCGGTGCGAGATGACCAGGCGGTGCGCGATCTGCTTGTAGCTCAGCCCCTTGGCGACCAGCCGCAGCACCTCGGTCTCCCGGTCGGTCAGCCGGGGGGCGGCCGCCTCGTCCGGCGCGGCCGACGCCGGCGGCACGGT
Source organism: Actinacidiphila acidipaludis (assembly GCF_019890725.1). Lineage (GTDB taxonomy): Bacteria > Actinomycetota > Actinomycetes > Streptomycetales > Streptomycetaceae > Actinacidiphila > Actinacidiphila acidipaludis. Next base: position 205,550 of record NZ_JAINZZ010000002.1, on the reverse strand, counting down.
CGCGAGCCTGCGGTACTCGCCCAGCACCAGCCCGGCCAGGCCCGGCGTGAACACCGGGTCGCCGACCGAGGTGCGCCGCACGGCGTCCACGAGCTCGGCGCGGGCCGCGGACTTCAGCAGATAACCGGTCGCCCCGGATTTGACCGCTTCCAGTACGTCGGCGTGCTCGCCGCTGGCCGACAGCACCAGCACCCGGACCGCCGGGTCGTGCGCGACCACGTCCTTGCACACCTGCACCCCGGACGCGCCCGGCAGGTTGAGGTCGAGCACCAGCACCTGGGGGCGGGCCGCACGGGCCCGCCGGACCGCCTCCGGGCCGTCGCCCGCGCTGGCGACCACCTCGAACCCGGCCTCGGCCAGGTCGCGGGCGACCGCGTCCCGCCACATCGGATGGTCGTCGACGACCATCACCGTCACGGGCTTCTCGTGCCCGGTGCTGCCGGCCGTGCCGACCGTCATCGCATGCCTCTTCCGTCGGCGTCCGTGAGTGCCTGCCCCGATTCTCCCGCGCCACCCGTCACAACCGCGGGCGGCCGCTCCGCGGCCCGGCGCGGCAGCCGCAGCTCCACCTCGGTGCCCTGACCGGGGACGGACACCAGGTCGGCGTCGCCGCCGAGGTCCCGCAGCCGGCCGCGGATGGACTGGGCGACGCCGAGCCGGCCCTCGTCCTCGGCGGCCGCCAGCCGGCCCTCGGCGATGCCGGGCCCGTCGTCGCGGACCGAGACCAGCACGGCGTCCGGCTCGTCCTCGACCAGGATCCAGGCGTGCGCCTGCTCGCCGGCGTGCCGCCCCACATTGTCCAGCGCGGCGCCCACGGCCGCGGCCAGCTCCGCGGCGGCGTGCGGCGGGAGCAGCACCGGGGTGCCGGGCGCGGACACGGTCACCCGCGCGGAGGCGTACCGCGCCAGCAGGGCCCGCAGGTCGTAGGGGCCCGCCGGGCCGCCGGCGTCGCCGTCCGCGCCGCGCGGGCCGGGCGGCGTCGCGCTGATCAGGGTGCGCAGCGCGGCCTCCTGCTCCCCGGCGAGCCGGCCGAGCTCCGCGGCCTCTCCCCCGGCCTGGTCGCCGCGGCGCTGGACCATCGCCAGCACCTGGAGCACGCCGTCGTGGATGTCGCGGGCCAGCCGCTCGCGCTCCCGGGTGGCCGCCTCGATCTGCAGGGCCCGCGCCAGGGTCCGCTCACTGGCTCGGGCCACCTCGACGACGTAGCCGATGGCGATGCTGGCCACCCACACCAGGATGACGTTGTGGACGGTGTCGCGGCCGGGGCTGCCGCGCTCGATCAGGTCGGCGGCGGCCACCAGGGTGGACGCGGCGGCCGCCCACCGCCAGCCGCCCTTGACCGCGAACGCCAGCACCGAGCCCGCCGTCCATATCGACGGCAGCGTGAACGCGCCGGAGTCGATCCGCGCGGCCGTGTCCACATAGCCGGTCAGCAGGATGCCGGTGACCGCGACGGTCAGGTCGAGGGCCAGGAAGGCGCGGGTGCACCGCTCGGCGTTGCTGACCCGCCCGGCCGTGGCCGCCGTCCACCCGGCGAGCACGGCGATGTAGACGCCGGCCGGCAGCGGGTGGCGCAGGGCGCCGTAGGCGTGGACGTACAGGGCGACCGCGTAACCGGCGGTCAGCACCCGGTACGCGAGCAGGGCACGCCACAGCGGCTGCTCCACCGACATCCGCACGGGCATGCGGTCCTCCCCCTCCCCCTGGGCGCCGGCCGGCGGCCGGCCGCGCCGTCAGGATCCCGACGGCTCCGCGGCCCGCTTGGCCGCCTCGGCGATCTGCCGCTTGGCGGCGGTGGCGTAGATGTCGACGTACTCCTGCCCGGACAGCCGCATGATCTCGTACATCACCTCGTCGGTGACCGACCGCAGGATGAACCGGTCGTGCTCCATGCCGTGGTAGCGGCTGAAGTCCAGCGGCTTGCCGATCCGGATGCCCGGGCGGATGGAGAACTTCGGCATCACCTTGCCGACCGGCTGCACCTTCTCGGTGTCGATCATCGCCACCGGGATGACCGGCGCCCCGGACGCCAGCGCCACCCGGGCCAGCCCGCCGGGCTTGCCGCGGTAGAGCCGGCCGTCCGGCGAACGGGTGCCCTCGGGGTAGATGCCGAACAACTCGCCGCGCTCCAGCACCGCCAGGCCGCTCTTGATGGCCGCCTCGCCCGCGCCGCGCGCCCCCGAACGGTCCACCGGGAGCTGTCCGACGCCCTTGAAGAACGCCGCGGTCAGCTTGCCCTTGATCCCGGGCGAGGTGAAGTACTCGGCCTTGGCGATGAAGGTGACCTGGCGGTCGAGCACCGCGGGCAGGAAGAAGGAGTCGGAGAAGGACAGATGGTTGCTCGCGAGGATGGCCGGGCCCTCCTCGGGAATGTGCTCCAGGCCCTCGACCCAGGGGCGGAACGCCGCCTTGATCGGGTGGCCGAGGACGATCTTCATCGCGCCGTAGAACAACCCTGCCTCCTGTTTCCGACGCAAAGACCTTAACGCCACGGGCGCGCACTTCCGGCCCGCGGCGGGCCCGGATGAGCGCGCACGTCGGATGGGGCTTACCGCTTGGTACGGGTCCCGCGTACGCTGAAGCTCCGTACTTGCGTGTACCCGGATCCGCGCCCGCGAACAGGAGAACCACGGTGCCGCTCATGCCCGGAGCCGAACCGTACCGCCACGAAGGCGGCGACACCGGCGTCCTGCTCTGCCACGGCTTCACCGGTACGCCGCAGTCGCTGCGGCCCTGGGGCGAGTACCTGGCCGCACGCGGGCTGACCGTCTCACTGCCGCTGCTGCCCGGACACGGCACCCGCTGGCAGGACCTGCAGGTGACCGGGTGGCAGGACTGGTACGCCGAGGTGGACCGGGAGCTGCGGGTGCTCTCCGAGCGCTGCGCCCGGGTGTTCGTCTGCGGCATGTCGATGGGCGGCGGGCTGGCGCTGCGGCTGGCGGAGAAGCACGGCGCGGCGATCAGCGGCGTGGTGCTGGTGAACCCGTCGGTGAAGGCGGACAGCATGCAGCTCAAGGCGGTCCCGGTGCTGCGGCACGTGGTGCCGTCGGTGGCGGGCATCGCCAGCGACATCGCTCTGGAGGGCGCCGCCGAGGTCGGCTACGACCGCACCCCGCTGCACGCGGTCCACTCGCTCAGCCGCTTCTGGAAGATCGTGCAGGCCGGGCTGCCGCAGGTCACCCAGCCGCTGCTGCTCCTGCACAGCCGGGTCGACCACGTGGTGCACCCGTCCAACTCGGCGGTGGTGCTGGCCCGGGTGTCGTCCACCGACGTCACCGAGCGGGTGCTGGAGCGCAGCTACCACGTGGCCACGCTCGACCACGACGCCGACCGGATCTTCTCCGAGTCCCACGAGTTCATCCAGCGCCTGTCCGCCCCGGCGGCGGTCGAGGAAGGCAGGGCAGGTGGCTGACCGCGAGGACGAGGGCGCCGCTCCGCTCGACGAGGAAGCGGCCTGGGCCGCGCTGGTCGCCGGTTTCGACGCGGAGCCGGAGCCCGGCGCCGCGCCCGTGTGGCCGGAGGCGGAGAATGTGGCGGACGAGACGCCGGCCCCCAAGCCGCCTCCGCCGCCGGCCCGCAGCGTCGTCGTCCATCCCGTGATCTCCGGCCCGCGCAACTACGAGCTGGCGGAGGACGACGAGGACGACCACTTCGTCCCGCCCGAGCCGCCGCCGCTGCCCGAGGCCGACGTCACGACCAAGTTCGCCTGGATCGCGGTGATCGGCGGCCCGCTGCTGCTGCTGGCGTTCGTGCTCTTCCAGCTCGAGATGACGTGGTGGGCCATCCTCGTCGGCGTCGGCGGCTTCCTCGGCGGCTTCGCCACGCTGGTCGCGCGAATGCGCACCGGGGACGAGGACGACGACGATCCGGGCGGCGGCGCGGTCGTCTGAGCCCGGCCGGTCGAGGCGGGCCGGGGCGGAACGGGCCGGGCCGGGGTCAGGCCGGAGCCGGTCCGGTCTGTCAGGGGCCGGGTCGGGGGACGGTCAGGCCGAGGCGTCCGCAGCGGGGACGCGGAGTGCGGCGAGCACCGGGAGGTGGTCGGTCGCGGCGTGCAGGTCGGCGTCGCTGACGCCCGGCAGGCCCTGGGGCACCCCGCAGCCCAGCACCTCGATCGACGGCGTCGTGAAGATCGCGTCGATGCGCTGGAACGGCGGCCGGGTGTTGGTGACCTCGCCGCCCCACGGTTTCACCGCGTGGGCGTCCCGCAGGACCGCCGCGATCCGGCCGAAGCCGGGGCGGTCCGGCGGCTCGTTGAAGTCGCCGCCGAGGACCACGTGCGGCTCGCCCATCGCGCGCACCCGGTCCAGGACCAGCTTCGCCTGGTCGTAGCGCTCGGCCGGGCTGAGGCTGAGATGGGTGCTCACCGCGGCCAGCCGTGCCCCGCCGATCCGGAGCACGGCGGTGGCGAAGCCGCGCCGGTGCAGGCCCGGCGTGCGCGGCATCAGGCTGTCCTCGGTGCGTTCGACGTGGGCCCGCAGGCCCGCCAGGATCATCGGCCCGGTGGTCGTCGCACCCCCGGTCACATAGACCAGCCCGGTGGCTTCGGCCAGGCGCACCGCAGCCTTCTGCCACCGGAAGAACCGCGGAGCCTCCTGGATCAGCACGAGGTCGGGGGCGCAGGCGCGGATCACCCGGGCCAGCGCCGCCCTGTCGTCCCGCAGGGAGCGGATGTTGTAGCTGAGCACGCGGACGACCGCCGAGCCCTCCGACTCGCTGGCAGAACCCGGCAGATCCTCCACGGTGCGCTGCGCCTTTCCCTCGTCGCTGGTCCGCCCGGGCCGGACCCGGCCCGGGGCGAAGGCCGGCGGGCCCGCCGGCTCTTCGGCTGCTTCGGTTGCTCGCTTCTTCGGATCTTCGGTTGTCCGGCGGTGCGGTCGTCCGCCGGTGCGGCCCGTCAGCCCTGGCGCGCCAGGTCGGCCGCTCCGACGAGACCGGCCTTGCCGCCGAGCTGCGCCGCCAGCACCTGGGCGTGCGGGCGCCACTCGCCGCCGATCAGCCACCGCCGGAACGACTTGCGGATCGGGTCGAGGACCAGTTCGCCCTCGTCCGAGACGCCGCCGCCGACGATGAACGCCGACGGGTCGAAGAGCGAGGCGAGGTCGGCCAGTCCGGCGCCGGCCCAGCGGGCCAGCTCGCGGAAGGAGTCGATCGCGACCTTGTCGCCCTGCCGGGCGGCCGCGCTGACGTGCCGGCCCTCGATGCCGTCGGGGGTGCCGTCGCCGAGGCCGAGCAGCACCTCCGCGTTCTCCGGGGTGGCGTGGGCGCGCTGCCGGGCGTAGCGGACCAGCGCGCGGCCGGAGGCGTACTGCTCCCAGCAGCCCTGGCTGCCGCAGCCGCAGAGCAGGCCGTCGGGCACCACGCGGATGTGGCCGAACTCGGCGGCGACGCCGAACCGTCCGCGGCGGAGCTTGTTGCCGATGATGATGCCGCCGCCCAGACCCGTACCGAGTGTGATGCAGATCACATCGGAATGACCCTGTCCGGCGCCGAAACGGTACTCGCCCCACGCCGCCGCGTTGGCGTCGTTCTCCACCACCACAGGGAGCTCGACCCGCTGCTCGACCTTGTCCTTGAGTGCCTCGTGCCGCCAGTTGATGTTCGGCGCGAAGAGAACCGTGGCGCGCTTGTCGTCGACGTAACCCGCCGCGCCGATGCCGACCGCTTCGATCTGGTGACCCGTGCTGACCTGGCGAACCGCCTCGACGATCGCGTCCACGACGCCTTCGGGAGTCGACGGAGTCGGCACCTTGACCGTCTCGAGAATCGACCCTTCCTCGTCGACCACTCCAGCCGCGATCTTGGTGCCGCCGATGTCGACGCCGATGGTGAGTCCCATGTGTCCCTCAGTTTTCGGTCGTTCCCCGCTAAGAGAACCGTACCGGAGGGGAGGTCAGTCGAGGTCGATGTGTTCAGCGGTTGAACGCGAGGAGCGGTCGCCGGACGTCCAGCGGGCTTCCGCGGAGGCGACCGCGGACCGGTAGGCCGCCAGAAGTTCGGCTCCGGCGCTCGCCAGGTGCTCGAAGACATCGGGGTTGCGGTCCACGATGGGTTCGACAACGGAACGCACCTGGGACGCCACGGACTGGGCGGCCATCTGCACCGCGGGGTTGTTCAGCGCGGCCAGCCGGTCGGTGACGGCCTCGCCGACCGCCTCGGCGAGCCGGCGCAGCTCGTCGGCCGCGCTGCCCGGGGCCTCCCCGGCCTGCGCGCGCCGCCGGGCGTGCTCGGCCGCGATGTCCTCCGCGCTGGCCTTCGCCCACGCGTCGGCGTCGGGACGGTCCGTGGCTTCGCTCATGATCGGCTCCAAACACCCGCGACGGTTCTCCCTCGGGGACCGAGGGCCCCCCACCGACGGTACCTGCTTTCGCGGGCGTACCCGCCGGCCCGGCGGCGAGGACGCGGCCGCGGAGCGGGCTCAGCACGCCGACGAAGCCGGGGAAGACGAAGCCGGGAAGCTGCGGACGCCGAGACCGCCGCGAACGCCGAGACCGCCGGGAAGCTGAGGACGCCGGGAACGCGGCGACTGGGACGCGGTGCGCTACCGCGGCCAGAGGTCGGGGTCGGGGGTGAACCGCACGGACAGGGCGCCGTCGCGCAGGGCGGCGCCGGCCACCGCGCAGCGGCGCAGCGCGGACGGCAGCGGCACGATCCGCCGGAACCCGCCCGCGTCGACGACCAGTTCGTCCCCGCGGCGGACCAGGTCCAGGCCCTCGCGGCCCGCGCCGGGCAGCGGCAGCGACCACAGGAAGTGGCCGTCGGCGCCGAGCCGGTCCTCCACCGTCCACGGCTCGGGCGGCCGGTGCGGCGCCGGGGCCTGCGGTCCGGGGACGTCCACCGGCACCGCGAGGCCCTCCTCGACGCCCTGGGGCGGCCGTCCCAGGTGCGCGCGCTCGTACAGCGGGACGCCGTCGGTCGCGCACTGGTCGGCGATCAGCTTCAGCACGTCCTGCTGGTGACCGGACAGGCCGGCCAGGAACGGGTCGGCCGAGCCGGTCGGCAGGACGCGGTTGGCGACCACCCCGGCCAGCCGGTGGCCGAACAGCGCGAGACCGGTCCGCGCGCTCCGCAGGACGGCCTCCGCCGTCGCGTCGGGCGCCACGACGACAGCGGCCGCCGTGGCCGGGTCGTCGATCACGGTCTGGACCGCGCCCAGTTCGGCGTCCGCGCGGGCGGCCGCCTCGAACGCCCACTCCGCGGGCATCGGCACCCCGGCGAGCTGGGCCAGCACCGGCCGCAGCGCGCGGGCCGCCTGCCGGTCGGCCGGCAGCAACCGCCGCAGGTAGCGCCGGAGTTGCTCGGGCAGGGCGAGCAGCCGGACCGCCTCGGCCGCCGGCGGCAGATCCACCACGACGAGGTCCCAGGCGGCCTGCGGGCCGCGCGCCTCACGCAGCGCCCGCAGCACGGCCAGGGCGCCCGCGCCCGGCAGTTCGGTCAGCTCCTCGGGGTCGAGCGGCGCGGCGCCCAGCATGCCCAGCAGGCTGCCGATGCGGTCCTGCAGGTCCAGCGCCCCGGCGCGGTAGGCCGCCGCCGGGTCGGTCCTGGCCACGTACAGGCCGTCGACGCCGTCCACGGAGTACGGCTGCGGCAGCCCGGTGGCGGTGGTGCCCGCGGTCTCCTGCCCGGCCGGCGGGAGCAGCGGGTCGAGCACGGCGCCGCTGGCGGCGGTCAGCAGCAGGGTGTGGGTGCCGGCGCGTGCGGCGGCGGCCGCGGTCGCCGCGGCGACGCAGGTCCGGCCGGCACCGCCCGCACCGGTGACGAGCAGGGTGCGGACGCCGGTCAGCGCGGTCACGCGGTCAGGCCGGTTCGCCGGCGGCACCGGCGTCCTGCTGGGGCAGCGGGGTCTCCACCCGCTTCTTCAGCCCGGCCAGCGCCCGGTCGATGATGACCTTCTCCGCCTTGCGCTTGATCATCCCGAGCATGGGGATCTTGACGTCGACGGTGAGCTGGTAGGTGACCTGGGTGCGGACGCCGCCGTCCAGCGGGACCAGCGCGTACGAGCCGTCGAGGGTGCGCAGCATCTGCGACTTCACCAGCGACCACTGCACCTCGTTGTCACCGACCCAGGTGTACGCCAGGGTGTGGTCGTCCTTGATCGCGCCGGCGTCGAGCAGCAGCCGGACCTGCTCCGCGCGGCCGGCCGGGTCGGTGGCCAGCACCTCGGCCTCCTTCACCTCGCCGGTCCACTCCGGGTAGCGGCCGAAGTCGGCGATGACGCCCATGACGGCGGCCGGGGCCGCTTCGATGGTGATGCTGGACCTCGTGTGTTCCGCCATGGCCGTGGCCTCCTGAACCGTGCTGCTGGCTGCAGGTGCAGGCTACCGCGCCCAGGTGTGGCGGCTGTCACCGCGGCGGAGGCGGTGTCACCATTCCAGCGCCCAGGGGGTGCGGGTGTGGTTGAAGTGGCCGACGTTGACACACTCCGTCCGGCCGATCCTGGTGCGGCGCACCAGCGGCTGGTGGACGTGCCCGAAGAGCGCGTACTTCGGCTGGATCGTCCGGACGGCGTCGAGCAGCGCCTGGCTGCCGCGTTCGAACCGGCGCGCCGTGGTGTCGTAGCAGAGCTCGGGGATCGCCGGCGGGATGTGCGAGCACAGCACGTCGACCGGGCCGAGCGCGGCGACCTTGGCGGCGTAGTCCTCCTCGTCGATCTCGAAAGGCGTGCGCATCGGGGTGCGCAGGCCGCCGCCGACGAAGCCGAAGACCCGGCCGCCGATCTCCGCGGTGGCGCCGTCGAGCACGGTGGTCCCCTCGCCGGCGTACTCCGTCCACAGCGACGGAATGTCGACATTGCCGTAGGTGGCGTACGTGGGCGTGGGAAAGGCCGCGAAGAGCTCGGCGTACTGCTTGCGCACCGCGGTCTCGATGGCGGCGCGCCGGTCGATGCCGGCCCACAGCTCCCGGTCGAGGGCGCGGGCGTCGTCGAACCTCCGCGCGGTGCGCAGTTCGACCATGCGGTCGGCGTTGGCCACGCCGAACAGGTCGGGGAAGATGCCGCGGGAGTGATCCGCGTAGTCGAGGAAGAGCACCAGGTCGCCGAGGCAGACCAGGGCGTCGGCGCCGTCTCCGGCCCGGGCCAGTGCCTCGGCCGCGCCGTGGACGTCGCTCACCACATGCACCCGCATACCGTCACCCTATAGCGGGCACCTTATGGGGGGTCATCCCCGGCCTGGGGGCGCCCTGGTCTACCCTTCCGCAAGCGGCGCGCCGAGCCCGCCCGCCCGGACTTCCGCCGGTGTGTGATGCTGAAAACATCTGCACCGGCCCCCCTATCGCCGGAGCTTTACCCATGGGTAACGTCCAGGCCGTCCTACTTCCCTCCGGGTGCGCCGTGGCACCGATGAGGAGCAGCTGCCTTGCGTGAGTTCAGCCTTCCGGCCCTGTACGAGGTCCCCGCGGACGGAAACCTGACGGATCTGATCCACCGCAATGCCACGCAGCATCCCGACGTCCCGGTGCTCGGCCGCAAGGACGCCGCCGGGCACTGGCAGGACGTCACCGCCGCCGCCTTCCTCGCCGAGGTCCGGGCCGCGGCCAAGGGCCTGATCGCCTCGGGCGTGCAGCCCGGTGACCGGGTCGCCCTGATGTCACGGACCCGGTACGAGTGGACGCTGCTGGACTTCGCCGTCTGGAGCGCCGGGGCGGTCACCGTGCCGGTCTACGAGACCTCGTCCGCCTCCCAGGTGGAGTGGATCCTCGCCGACTCCGGCGCCGTCGCCGTGGTGGTGGAGTCCGCGGCGCACGAGGCCGTCGTGGAGTCGGTGCGGGTCCGGCTGCCGCACCTCAAGCACGTGTGGCGGATCGACGGCGGCGCGGTGGACGCGCTGAACGCCTCGGGCACGGACGTCTCGGACGCGGTGGTCGCCGACCGCGCCGCCTGGGCCAACGCCGACGCGCCCGCCACGATCGTCTACACCTCGGGCACCACCGGCCGCCCCAAGGGCTGCGTGCTCAGCCACCGAAGCTTCTTCGCGGAGTGCGGCAACGTGGTGGAGCGCCTCGCGCCGCTGTTCAGGACCGGGGACTCCTCGGTGCTGCTGTTCCTGCCGCTGGCGCACGTCCTGGGACGGCTGGTGGAGGTGGCGGCGATGATGGCGCCGATCCGGCTGGGCCACGTGCCCGACATCAAGAACCTCACCGACGACCTGCAGGGTTTCCGGCCCACCCTGATCCTCGGTGTCCCCCGGGTGTTCGAGAAGGTCTACAACACCGCGCGCGCCACCGCCCAGGCCGGCGGCAAGGGGAAGATCTTCGACAAGGCGGCGGCGACCGCGATCGCCTACAGCCGGACGCTCGACGCCCCCGGCGGCCCGTCGCTGAAGCTGAAACTCACTCACAAGGTCTTCGACCGGCTGGTGTACAGCCGGCTGCGGGCGGTCCTCGGCGGCCGCGCCACGCACGCGATCTCCGGCGGCGCCCCGCTGGGCGACCGCCTCGGCCACTTCTACCGCGGCATCGGCTTCACCGTCCTGGAGGGCTACGGACTCACCGAGTCCTGCGCGGCCACCGCGTTCAACCCGTGGGACCGCACCAAGATCGGCACCGTGGGCCAGCCGCTGCCCGGCTCCACCGTCCGGATCGCCGACGACGGCGAGGTGCTGCTCTACGGCGAGCACCTGTTCACCGGCTACTGGAACAACGACGCGGCGACCGCGGAGGCGATGGCCGACGGCTGGTTCCACACCGGTGACCTCGGCTCGCTGGACCAGGACGGCTATCTGGCCATCACCGGCCGCAAGAAGGAGATCATCGTGACGGCGGGCGGCAAGAACGTCGCGCCCGCGGTGATCGAGGACCGCATCCGGGCGGAGGCGCTGGTCGCCGAGTGCATGGTCGTCGGCGACGGCCGGCCCTTCGTCGGCGCGCTCATCACGCTCGACGAGGAGTTCCTGCCGCGCTGGGCCGAGCAGCACGGCAAGAGCGGCCGCACGGTCGCCGAACTGGCCGCCGACCCGGACCTGCTGGCCGCTGTGCAGCGCGCGGTGGACGAGGGCAACGCGGCGGTCTCGAAGGCGGAGTCGGTCCGCAGGTTCCGCATACTGGCGACGCAGCTCACCGAGGAATCGGGGCATCTGACGCCGTCGCTGAAGCTGAAGCGGAACGTGGTCCTGCGTGACTTCGCCGACGACATCGAGTCGCTCTACCGCGCGTAGAGGGCCCGGCGCGGGGTTCGGGCCCGGCGCGGGGTTCGGGACCCCGGGTGGTCCGGAACGCAGGCCCGGCGCCTCGTGCCGCGGGCCCCTGCCCCGGGCTCGCGCCCAGGGCCCCCCGCGGGGTGCCCGGAGGTCAGAGCAGCGACTTCAGCCGGGTGGCCAGCAGGTCCCAGCGCCAGGCGCGTTCCACCCAGTCGCGGCCCCGCTCGCCCATGGCGCGGCGCAGCTCGGGGTCGCGCAGCAGGGTCAGGACGCGCTCGGCGGCCTGCTCGGGGGAGCCGCCGGGCACCACCCAGCCGGTCTCGCCGTCGAGGACCGCGTCCGGCGCCCCGCCGGAGTCGCCCGCCACGACGGGCAGCCCGGTCGCCGACGCCTCCAGGTAGACGATGCCGAGTCCCTCGACGTCCAGGCCGCCGCGCCGGGTGCGGCAGGGCATCGCGAACACGTCGCCGGCCCCGAAGTGCGCGGGCAGTTCGGCCCACGGCACGGCCCCGGTGAAGACGACGGACCCGGCGACCCCGGTGCGCTCGGCGAGCGTCTCCAGTTCGCCGCGGTACGGCCCGTCGCCGACGATCAGCAGCGCGGCGTCGGGGAACTCCCGCAGGATCCGCGGCAGCGCCAGGATCAGCGTGTCCTGGCCCTTGCGCCGCACCAGCCGCGACACGCACACCACGACCGGCCGGTCGGCCAGCCCCAGCCGGGCCCGGACCGCAGCGCCGCCCGAACCCGGATGGAAGGTCTTCTCGTCGACGCCGGGCGGGAGTTGGACCATGCGGCCCGCCGCCTGCTCGGTCAGCGCGGCGGCGATCCGGGAGCGGGTGTACTCGCCCAGATAGGTGAGGCTGTCGGTGCCCTCGCCGATCCTGCGCAGCAGCCCGCGGCTGCCCGGCAGTTGGGCCCAGCCGGCCTCGTGGCCGTGCGTGGTGCCGACCAGCCGCCGCGCGCCGGCCCTGCGCAGCGCCGGCGCCATCAGCCCGAGGGGCGCGGCGGCCCCGAACCACACCGAGGTGCAGCCGTGTTCGCGCAGCAGCCCAGCGGCGGTCCGGGTCACCCGCGGGGTGGGCAGCAGCATCCGGGTGCGGTCGCGCACCACCGGGAACGGCTGCTCGGCGTCGAACCGCGCGACCTCCGTGCCGTCCTTCCACGTGGAGGCGTAGACGACCACCTGCCCCGGGTCCAGCCGCAGGGCCATGCTGTGCACGAAGGACTGGATGCCGCCGGGGCGGGGCGGGAAGTCGTTGGTGACGATCAGGGTCTTGTCCACGCCAGGTGTCCCTCTGTGGCCGGTGCGCAGGGCTGCCGGCGCTGGTGGCCCGCGCCGGCCGGACGTCGGAGTCTATCCGTCCGCCCCCGCGCCCACGCCGCCGGGCGACGGCCCCCGCGGGGGCCGGTCCGCGGCCGCGTCCCCGGCGTTCACCCGGGCGGACGTGCGGGACCGCGTCCGTACAGGGGTGCGGAGGCGGCGGCACGCATGATGCATACCGTGACCAACACCCGTATCGGCGGTCCCCGCGGTGCCGTCGTCGTCTGGGCCGTCAGCCGCGCCGCCCTGCTTCTCTTCGTGTTCCAGGTGGTCCGCTTCCCGGGCCAGGTGGTGGTGCACGACGTGGCCGACATCTACCGCGGGTGGTACCCGGTGCTGCGCCACGGCGCCTTCCCGGCGCACGACGTGACCTGGCAGTACCCTCCCGGCGCGGCGCTGGTGCTGGTCGCCCCCGGCGCCCTGCCGTTCCTCGGCTACGCGGCGGCCTTCTTCGTCCTGGCCCTGCTGGCCGACGCGGTGGTGCTGGCGGCGCTGCTGCGCGACGCCCGGCGCTCGGGGCGGCTGGCCGGGGTCTGGGTGTGGGTGGCGGGGGTGGCTCTGCTCGGCCCGATCGTCTACGCCCGCTACGACGTGATGGTGACCGCCGTCGCGGTCCTGGCGCTGCTGGTGTTCCGGCGCCGGCCCGCGCTCGCCGGGGCCCTCGCGGGGTTCGGGGCGATGCTCAAGGTCTGGCCGCTGCTGATGCTCATCGGCGCGCCGGACCGGCGCCGCATGCGCCGCTCATGGACGGCCGCGGCCGGCACGATCGCGGTGCTGACCGCGCTGTTCGCCGCCCTGACGCGCAACTCGATGTCCTTCCTCACCTTCCAGCGCGACCGCGGCACCGAGGTGGAGTCGCTGGGAGCCCTGGTCTTCCACGTCGCGCGTCACGCCGGCTGGCACGGCAAGGCGGAGATGCACTACGGCTCGACGGAGTTCCTCGGGCGGCACGTGCACCTGGTCAGCGCCGCGGCTCTGGGGCTGAGCGTGATCGGCATGTGCTGGCTGGCGTGGTGGCGGCTGCGGGCCCGGCGGTTCACCGCGGCCACACCGTACGACGCCGCGTTCACCGCGCTGCTGGTCTTCACCACCACCAGCCGGGTCATCAGCCCGCAGTACATGGTGTGGCTGGTGGGGGCGGGGGCGGTGTGCGCGGCCGCGCGGGGCAGCGTGATGCGGCTCCCGGTGCACCTCACCCTGGCGGCGACGCTCGTCACCACCCTGGAGTTCCCGCTCTTCTTCGACCATGTGACGAAGAGTGACGTCTGGGGGCTGCTGATGCTCGGCAGCCGCAACGGCCTGCTGGTGGCCGCGTCGGTGCTGGCCTGCCGGCGGCTGTGGGCGGCCACCGTGCCGGATCCGGACGCGCTGGGGACGGCGCCGGCCGGCCTGGGCCGCCTGTCGGTGCTCACCCGGCGCTGAACGCCGGTCACCGCACCCTGCCGGGCACGGCGTTCGGGCACCGGGCCGCGGCCGGGCGGTCAGCCGCCGCGGGGCCGCCAGGTACGGGCCAGCCGGATGCGCTCGGCGGGCGCGGGGTGCGTGGACAGCAGCAGGTGCAGCAGCCTCGGCGGGGACGGGTGCCCGACATTGGCCACGGTCAGCCGGCGCTGCATGGCGACGAACTCCGCGGGCGCCGCGGTCAGGTCCAGCGCGTGGACGTCCGCCCGGCGTTCGATGCGCCGGCTCAGCGCCCGGCCCACCGGGCCGGACAGCGCCCCGCCCACCCCGGCGACGGCCGCGAGCAGCCACGCCGACCGCGGGTCCGCGAAGCGCGCGACGCCCGCCGCGTCCAGCAGCGGCTGCCAGGACACCACCGCGGCGAGCACACAGACCCCCGCCGCGGCGCCGGCCGCGCCGAGCACGGTGCCGCGCAGCACGTCGCGGTGCACCACGTGGCCCAGCTCGTGCGCGACGACCAGCTCCACCTCGCGCGGGTCGGCGGTCGCCAGCAGGGTGTCGTAGGCGACGATCCGCCGGGTGCGGCCCAGCCCGGACACGTACGCGTTCAGCGCGGTGGTCCGGCGCGAGGCGTCGGCCACCAGCACGTCCCGGACGGTGACGCCGTCGCGGGCCGCCAGCGCCAGCAGCGCGTCTCGCAGCGGCCCGGCCTCCATCGGCGTGAACCGGTTGAAGAGCGGCTCGAACACCAGCGGCGCCAGGAACGAGAGCAGGACCGTCAGCGCGGCCGCGCCGAGCGCCGCCCACGCCCACCACCAGCGCGTGACGCCCGCGAGGCCGTACAGGGCGAAGAGCGCGCCGAACGCCAGCGGCACGGAGATCAGCAGCCCGCGCAGGCGGTCGACGGCCCAGCCGCCCCAGCCCTGGGTCACCAGCCCGAACCGGGCCCGTTCGACCCGTCCCCGCGCGGCGAAGGGCAGGCCGAGCAGCGTCGGCAGCAGCACCAGCGTCACGGCGGCGCCCGCGACCCGTGGCGCCCACGCGTGACCGAACGCGCCGACGAGCCCGGCGCCGGCCGAGGTCAGTCCGAGCGCCAGGGACAGCGCCAGGGACGCGGCCGAGGCGCCCACCGCCAACGGCCACACCCGGCGGAACAGGTCCCGCCCGCGGGCCGTCTCCTCCGCCGTGAACCCGTCGGCGGTGAGGGGCTCCCCGGCGGCGCTCTCCCCCGCCGCCGCTCCGTCCTGCGTGCTCACGCCAGCTCCTTCCGGACGTACGCCTGCCAGCGCGCGGTGAACTCGGCCGTGGACAGCCCCAGCGCACCGCGCAGGTGCGCGTCCAGGGTGCCGCCCCGGGCCACCGCCCGGTAGAAGGCGGTCAGGGTCTGCGGCGACCACTGGTCGGCGATCATCCGGCAGGCCAGCCAGCTGCCCTCGTACGCCTGGGCCAGCCGGGCCGACCCGGCGCGGAAGTCGGTGTCGGACGGCAGCGCGGCGGGCACGCGTCCCGCCCGGACGTCACCGGCGAGTTCGGGCGCGATCTCGGGGGCGGTGCGGCCCGAGTCGCGGTAGGCCACCCAGTCCGCGGTGCCCTCGGACAGCCACAGCGGGGTGTGGCCGTCGGTGGACCGCCGGGTCGCGACGTGTGTGGTCTCGTGCGTGAAGACCACCTGGCGGCCGAAGTCGGAGAGCAGGCCGAACGCCTCCGGGTTGACGACCACCCGGTCCGCGGGGGCCGCGTTCACACCCGGCTCGCCCGTCGTGACGGCCGCGATGCCGGCGTACGCGGTGGCGCCGACCCCCAGCAGCGAGGCCATCTGGGCCAGCGTGGCCGGCGCCTCGACGACGACCTTGCGGGGCCAGTCGCTCCCCCACGCCCGGGTCACCTCGGGCACCGCGTCGTCCGCGTCGGCGGCGTACCCCCGCAGGGCCTTGTCCGGGGCGAGCCCCAGCACGATGCTGCGCGCGCCGCGCACCACCGTCACCGGGCTCTGGTCCCACAGCTGGACGTCGCTGCGGTGACCGCTCGCCGTGCCGTCACCGTCGTCCGCGAGGTACCAGTGGCCGCCCCGCCGGGTCAGGGTCAGGTACGAGGTGGCCGACACCGGCCGGGTGTCGTAGCCCGCGAGCCGGTAGTCCAGCCGGACCTGGACGGCGGCCTGCCGGGCGCCGTCAGCCGCGGGCGGCAGCGGGAAGGCGCCGGTGCGCACCACCGTGTACGACCAGGCCGCCAGCGGGACGTGCGCGAGGTTGGTGAAGACCTGCTGCTGACGGGCGCGGAACCGCCCGGCCCGCGGATCGATCCCGGCGAGGAAGGCGGTGCGGTCGCGGTGCAGGACGGCGGCGGCGTGCTGGTCGAACAGGTGGCGCAGCGCGGCGTCGGTCGGGGCGGGGGTGGGGTTCGTGCGGGTGTCGCAGCCCGCGAGGGTCGCCAGTAGGGCGAGGGCGGTGAGCAGCGCGGCGAGGACCGCCGCGGGGGCCTGGGCGGCGGCCTTGCGACGTGAGGGGGTCACCGCGGCCATGGCCCCGATCGTAAGGCCCCGCCCCTCCACGGCGTCCGCCCTCCCCGGCCCCGGGGTCCGCCCTGCCCAGGCGATGGCTCCCTCTCTTCGGAAAGAGGGCAACCATCACCCGCCCGCCTGGCGGAGCTGCGAACGGCTGGCCCTGTTCGGCCAGAGGGCAACCATCAGGGGCGTGGGCAACTGCGCGAGCAACCGGCCACCGGCCGGTGGTCCGGAGCGGACCGAACAGCCCCTTCGGAGCGGCCGGCGGAGTGCGGCACGCGTCGTGGCCGCTCGCGCTGCGGGCACCTCCCGGGCGAAGCCTGGGCGACCTCGCGCCTCAGGTGGTGACCGTCCGTCCGAACAGGGCGAACCGCAGCCCGCGCAGGGCGAGCCGCAGGAGGGGCGGGGAACCCCAGCGGGAGGCGTACCCCCCTCAGGGCCGCGTCACCGCGGTGACGGGCATCATGTCGACCGGGTCGTACCGCACCCGCGCCCCCGGATAGGGCGCGTGGATCACCATGCCCCCGCCCACGTACATGGCCACATGGCTCGCGTCACCGCGGTAGATGACCAGGTCACCAGGCCTCGCCTGGTCCAGCGGAACGTGCGGCCCCGCGTTCATCTGCTCCTGCGACGTCCGCGGCAGCTCCACCCCCGCCTGCCGGTAGGCGTACAGCATCAGCCCCGAGCAGTCGAAGGCGTTGGGCCCGGTCGCCCCCCACACGTAGGGCGCGCCCAGCACCCTGCGCGCCGCGGCCACCGCGAGGGCCGCCCGCCCGGTCGGCGCCGGCAGGTCGGGGATGTCCGGCAGGACCCGGTCGCGGGAGGCCCGCTGGTCGCCGCCCGGCAGCAGCCGTGCGCGCTGCGCCGCGGGGAGTCCCGCCAGCAGCCGCTGCGCGGACGCCAGCGCGTGCTGCACCTCGTGCTTGTGCCGCCGCAGCGCCGCGCCGGCCCGGTCCAACTCCGTGAGCTTGCCCGCGGCCTGATCCCGCTGCTGGTGCAGCACGCGTTCGGCGGACTGGAGTTGCCGCAGCTCCCCGGCCTGCTGCCCGCCGAGCCGGTCGAGCGTGCTGAGGCGGTCCAGATAGCTCGCGGGGTCGTCGGACAGCAGCAGGTCCAGCGAGGGGTCGATGCCGCCGTCGCGGTACTGGGACGCGGCCACCACGCCGAGTTCGTCGCGGAGTTCGTTGACCCGCTGCTGGCCGCGAGCCGCCCGGTCCTGCAGGGTGCCGAGTTCCGCGCGCAGCCGCTGCGTACGCTCCTGCGCCGCGTCGTACGCCTCGGTGGCCTGCTCCGCCTGCTGGTACAGATCGTCGACGCGGGAGGCGGAGTCGCCGGCGCCCCCGGGGTCGGCCGCGGCGAACTGCGCGGCGGCGCCGGAGAGCGCGGCGGTGGCCGCGGCCGCCGCCGACAGGACGGTCACACGGGTGGTACGGGCGGCCAGGCCCGGCTGCGGGGAGCGTCGATGGGAAGCCACGGCAGCAGACAGTAGCCACGCGGCGACGCGGAGTTCAAAGAACGAGCCGCCCGTACGTGTGACCGGCGCCGGCCGCCGGCCTCGCGCCGCAGGTCACACGCGCCGGGCGGCGAACCCCCGGAAAGGGGTTCATCACCCGTACGCCGTACCGCCGATGATCAGATGCGGACGCCGAACTCGAAGGTCATGTCGCCGATCGACTCGTAGCGCACCGAGGCGCCCGGCTTCGGGGCGTGCAGCACCATGCCGTTGCCCGCGTAGAGCCCGACGTGGTGGTAGTCGCCGAAGAAGATCACCAGGTCGCCCTGGCGCAGCTCGGACATCGAGTAGATCCGGGTCCCCGCGTTGGCCTGCTCCTGCGAGGTGCGCGGTATGGAGACGCCGGCCTGCTTGTAGGCCCAGGAGGTGAGGCCGGAGCAGTCGAAGGAGCTCGGGCCGGTGGCGCCGTAGACGTACGGGTCGCCGATCCTCGTCTGGGCGGCGGCGAACGCGGCGGCGGCGTACTTCGACGCGGCGGGCGCGCTGCCGAGGTTCACCCGGGAGCTGGCGCGGCTCGCGGCCAGCGCGTCGTCGTGCTGCATCTGCGCGCGCTGCGCCTGGGTCAGCGAGTTGAGGACCTGCTGGGCCTGGGAGAGCTTGCTCTTCGCCTCGGCCTTGCGCTGGGCCAGTTCGGTGCGGGTGCTCTGGAGCTCGGCGAGCTTGGTGGTGGCCTCGGCCCGCTCCTGGTCCAGGGTGCGCTTGGCGTTCTGGAGCTGCTCGAGCGCGTTGGCCTGGAGGGAGCCGAGCTGGTCCAGCGTGGTCGCCTGGTCCAGGTAGCTGTCCGGGTTGGAGGACAGGAAGAGCTGGAGCGACGGGTCGATGCCGCCGCTGCGGTACTGCGAGGCCGCGATGGTGCCGAGGCCGTCCCGGAGCTGGTTCAGGTGCTGCTGCTGCCGGGCCACCTGGTCCTGAAGGCTTGAGGCGTCCTTCTGGAGGGTATGCAGTTTCTCGTTGGCAGCGTCGTACTTCTCGGTGGCCTGCTCCGCCTGGGTGTAGAGGGCGTCCACCTTGGCCTTGGCGTCCTTGACGGACGGCTTGGCGGGGGTCGCGTTCGCGGCCTGGGCGGAGAGCGCGACGGCCGCTGCGGCGGTCGCGGTCAGCACGGTCACGCGAGTGCGGGTTGCCGGCTTGGGACGACGGTGGGACGCCACGAAGGCGAGCTCCTTCTTCCTTCAGCCGCCTACCGGTTCAGCTGGCGGGCGGCCTCCGAGCGCCACCCGGGTTGGATGATCGACTGCGCGGAGGTTCGACGCCCGACCTTAGTGATGGAACTGTGATCGGTTCAAATCCTTGTAGGCAAAATCTCGATCGTTTCGCACATTCTTTACGGCTGTCGTACGCGCCGTGAGGGCGAAACGACGCCCGGTAGCGCCCAAGTGGTGAACACCCATGTCATGTACGGGCGTTCGCCGGAATTCCCGCCGAATCCGACACTGCGGGCACAAGCCCCGAACGCAGCGGGCGGAGACCGGCCGGGCAGGGCGGGTCGCGGGGCCCGCTGTCAGACGCGGGCGAGCCGGCGCAGCAGCAGCGTCGAAGCGACCGGGCGCGCACCGGCCTTGGCGACGCCGTCGGCCACCTCGCGGTCCGCGGAGACCACCACGATCTGCCGCCCGGGCGGTTCGGCCCGCACCAGGCGGCGGATCAACTCGTCCGCGGTCTCACCGGCCTTGGAGAACAGCACCCGGACGCCGCGCGGCGGCGCGAGCAGCACCGGCATGTCCAGGTCCGCGCCGTCGAAGACGCACGTCACCTCGGCGCCGCTCTGCGCGGCCAGTGCGGCGAGCCCGCCGAGCAGCCGCAGCCGCTGCTTCTCCAACGGCATCGACGGATAGCCGGTCTTGGTGACGTTGTAGCCGTCCACCACCAGGTGCGCCTGGGGCAGCGCGAGCAGCTGGTCCAGCAGCGCGGGGTCGGTGTCGGAGAGCGCGCGGGTGGCGATGTCGCGGGCGCTGAACTGCCCGGGGGCGACCGCGTCCACCGTGTCGGCGGGCCGCACCCCGAGGGTGTCCCGCGGCGGCAGGGCCAGTTCGCGGCGCAGACCGGCGGCCGCGTCCAGCACGGTGTCGAGCAGCAGCCGCAGCCGTACGTCCTCGGTGCTGCGGCCCTCGCGGGCGGCCTTTCGGCCGGCCTCCACCACCGACTCCGCCTCGGCCAGCCGGGCCCGCAGCCGCCGGGCCTCGCTGTCCGCCGCCGCCTTGTCCTGCGCGGCGGCGGCCCGCACCTCGTCCAGTTCGGCCTGCAGCTTGCGCTGCGCGGCCTCGGCGCGTTTGACGTCGCTGAGCGCGGCCCGCAGCTTGCGGTGCAGCGCGTCGCTCTCCTTGCGGACGCCGTCGAGTTCGGCCCGCGCGCGGGCGGCCTCGCTGCGCGCGTGGGCGTGCAGCGACTCCACCTCCTCGCGCAGCGCGGCCAGTTCGCGCAGCGTCTCCTCGTCGGCCCGCTCGGCGTCGGCGCGCTGCGCCTCCTCGCCCGCGGTGGCGACGAGCTTGGCCCAGCCGGCCGGACGCAGCAGGTACGCGGCCGCCGCCACGTCCAGCGGGTCGGCGGCGGGCGGCGGGGTGCCGGCGTCGAGCGCGCCGGTGAGGTCGGGCTGGGACTCGCGCAGCTTGGCGGCGACCTTCTGCCGGAACGCCGCGTCGGACTCCAGGGCGGCGGCCAGCGCGGTCGCCGCGTACTTCACACGTCTGGAGGGGGTGAACCGGGCGTACGGTCGCAGGGACACCGGCAGCTCGGGGTAGGTGAACCCGCCGAAGGCGTCCGCGGCGATGGTGACGACACGATGCCGGACACCCTCGGGCAGCGGCCGGTCGAGCAGGGGCTCACCGTCGCCCTGTGCCCGCTCCGCGCCCGCCTCGGCGCCCGGAACGCCGCCGCTATCGTCCACCACTCACTCCCGTCCGAGGTCCGCACCGGACGGTCACCCGTCGGTGTCGGTCGGATGAGCGACGCCCTCCCGGCCCCCTCAGATCCCTGCGGCCGCCGCCTCCTGCTTCCATTGTCCCCGTTACCCGGGTCAACCCGTCCCGGAAGCGCGCACCGCGTCGTCGTCCGTGCCGCCGGCTCCGGTCGTCCGGATCACGACGGCCGGACATCGGGCGTGTGTCCCGGTCACCCTACGGCCTCGGAGGTACGGCGCGCTGCGGCGAGGCGGCCTTTGCCCGTTACGTACCATCCGTCATGATCAGGGCATGGTCATCCCGGTGTACGACAAGAACCCGGTCCGCCGCACGCCGGTGGTGACGTACACGCTGATCGCCCTGTGCACCGTGGTGTTCCTGCTCGGCCCGCTGTCCGGTTTCACCCCTTCCTACGGGCACGGTCACGCGCTCCAGTGCGAGCAGGCGGTCTACTTCGACCGCTGGGGGGTGATCCCGGGCGAACTGTTCCACGGCACCCTCCCGGTGGACCGGCTGCCGCTGCCGCAGGGGTGCCCGCCGCCGCCCGCCTACACCAAGATTCCGTTCCTCTCGGTGTTCACCGCGATGTTCCTGCACGGGGGCTGGCTGCACCTGGTCGGCAACATGCTCTTCCTCTACGTCTTCGGCGACAACGTGGAGAACCGCATGGGACGCGTGCGGTTCGCGCTGTTCTACCTGGTCGCGGGATACCTGGCGACCTACGGGTTCGCCGTCGCGCACACCGACGACACCCAGAGCCTGGTGGGGGCGTCGGGGGCGATCTCCGGGGCGCTCGGGGCGTACCTCTACCTGTATCCGCGGGCGCGGGTGACCAGCCTGTTCCCGTTCCTCTTCTTCATCCCGCTGCGCTTCCCGGCGTGGATGGTGCTGGGCTTCTGGTTCGTGCTCCAGTGGCTGGCCGCGCAGACCGCGCGGGGCGGCCCGGGCATCGCCTATCTGGCGCACGTGGTCGGCTTCGCCTTCGGGTTCCTCTGCGCGTGGGTGTGCTACCGGCCACGGCGTAAGGTGAGCCTCGTCATCAGGTCGACCCAAGGAGACATCCCGCCGTGATCACCGCGATCGTGCTCATCAAGACGTCTGTCGACCGGATCCCGGAGATCGCGGAGGCGATCGCCGCACTGGAGCACGTCAGCGAGGTGTACTCAGTGACCGGGAACTACGACCTGATCGCACTGGTGCGGGTGGCGCGGCACGACGACCTCGCGGACGTGATTCCCGGGCGGATCAGCAAGATTCCCGGTGTCGAGGTGACGGACACGCATGTCGCGTTCCGCACCTACAGCCAGCACGACCTCGAGGCCGCCTTCGCCATCGGCCTGGACTCCTGAGCCCGGGAGGCCCTAGGCCTTGAGGGGGACGCAACGGCCGGCCTCGGTGCGGTACTTCCACACCGCGCCCTGACGGACCAGGGACCGCGTGGCCGCCAGGAAGCGCGTGACGTGCTCCTCGGGCGTCCCCGCCCCGAAGCTGACGCGGATCGCGTTGAGCGCCCGGTCGCCGGGCGCGGCGTCGGGCGCCCCGCACTCCCCCGGCTCCCCGGGCTCCGCGTCGAGCAGGACCCGCACCAGCGGGTGCGCGCAGAACAGCCCGTCGCGCACGCCGATCCCGTGCTCGGCCGACAGCGCCGCGGCGAAGTGCGAGCTGTTCCATCCGTCCACGACGAACGACAGCACGCCGACCCGCGCGGAGTCCTCGCCGAACAGCGACAGCACCCGCACCTGCGGGATCTCCGCCAGCCCCTCCCGGAGCCGCCGCAGCAACTGCTGCTCGCGCTCCGCGAGCCGGTCCAGGCCGGCCTCGGTCAGCGCGCGGCACGCCGAGGCGACGGCGTACGCGCCGATGACGTTCGGTGAGCCGGCCTCGTGCCGGGCCACCGAGGTGTGCCACTCGACGTCGAGCCCGCCGTGCGCACCGCGACCGACGGTTCGGGTGGCGCCGCCGCCGGCGAGGTACGGCTCGGCCTCGCGCAGCCAGTCCGCCCGTCCGGCCAGGACGCCCGCGCCGAACGGCGCGTAGAGCTTGTGCCCGGAGAACGCGACCCAGTCCACGTCGAGTTCGGCGATGTCCACCGCGTGGTGCGGGGCGAGCTGGGCGGCGTCCAGGACGATGCGGGCGCCGTGCCGGTGCGCGGCGGCGGCCAGTTCACGGACCGGCCAGATCTCGCCGGTCACATTGGAGGCGCCGGTGACGCACACCAGCTTGGGGCCCTTGGCCGCGGCGTGCAGGGCCACGTCGAGCGCGGCGACGGCCTGCTCGGGGGTGCGCGGCGCGGGCAGGCAGCTGACGGTGGCGTCCGCGGCCCGCCGCCACGGCAGCAGCGCGGCGTGGTGCTCGGTCTCGAAGACGAAGACATGGGTGCCCGAAGGCAGCGCGGCGGCCAGCAGGTTGAGCGAGTCGGTGGTGGACCGGGTGAACACCACCTGGTCGTCCTCACGGCAGCCGAGGAAGCGGGCGACGGTCTCCCGGCTCTGCTCGAAGAGGTCGGTGGACAGCTGGGAGAGGTACCCGGCGCCGCGGTGGACGCTGCCGTAGTACGGCGCGTAGGCGGCCACGTCGTCCCAGACCCGCTGCAGGGCCGGCGCGCTGGCCGCGTAGTCCAGTGCCGCGTAGGTCACCTCGCCGCCGGTCACCAGCGGGACGGAAACGTCCCGGCCGAGCACCGGCAGCGGCGCACAGATCCCGGCGTCGGCGCAGGCGTCCGAGCCGGCTGCGGGGCGGGCGGCAGCGGCGGGCACGGGGGCGGCGGTGGTCACGGTCATGACGAACTCCAGGAAGGCAGGCGAAGTCGGCCGCCGCGGGGCACGCCGGAACACACGGCGGCCACACCTGCGGGCGGCGCTGACAGCGGAAGGAAGAAGCGGACGGAAGTGCAGTGGAAACGCAGAACCGGGGCCGGCAGGCCCTATCGCATTCGCTTGCTCATGAAAGAACTCCCCATGTCCGGCTTGCTGCGAGCCTTGCTGCTCACAGCCTGGTCATCACCCGGGGCACCCCGCCTCGGACGGAGGGTTGCCGGACAGCGAGCCGGGGCCTTTGCGCTGTCACTCGTGACCTGGAAAGCATTGTGCCATACACGTGCCGGCGTGCAAGGCGCCGTCCGCACCGTGGACGGACGGCGCCTCGCCCGGACGTCAGGCCTGGGTCGCCGCCGCCCAGCGTTCGAGGGCGGCCGCCGCGGCGCCGGAGTCGATGGACTCCGCGGCCCGTACGAGGCCGGCCGCGATCTGCTCCTCCAGCGGCACGCTGCGCGGCTCCAGAGCCGCCAGCGCCGCCGCGGAGTTGAGGAGGACGGCGTCCCGCACCGGGCCGGTCTCGCCGGCCAGCAGACGCCGGGCGACGGCCGCGTTGTGGGCCGCGTCGGCGCCGCGCAGCGCCTCCACGGGCACCAGCGGCAGGCCGACGTCCCGCGGGTCGAACGCGGTCTGCTCGACCTTGCCGTCACGGACCACCCACACCTGTGAGGTGGCGGTGGTGGTCAGCTCGTCCAGGCCGTCGTCGCCGCGGAACACCAGGGCCGAGGAGCCCCGTTCGGCGAGCACGCCGGCCAGGATGGGCGCCATGCGCGCGTCGGCGACGCCGGTGGCCTGCGCCATGACCCGGGCGGGGTTGGTCAGCGGGCCGAGGAAGTTGAAGGTGGTGCCGACGCCCAACTCGGCGCGGGCCTTCGCCACATGGCGCAGCGCCGGGTGGAAGCGGATCGCGAAGCAGAAGGTGATGCCGGCCTCCTCGGCGACCTCCACCACCCGCTGGGGGGTGAGCTCCAGGTTGACGCCGAGCTCCCCCAGCACGTCGGAGGCGCCACTGGCCGACGACGAGGCCCGGTTGCCGTGCTTGACGACCTTGGCCCCCGTGCCGGCCACCACGATCGCCGACATCGTGGAGATGTTGACGGTCTTGGCCCGGTCGCCGCCGGTACCGACGATGTCGACGCTGGGACCGGGCACCTCGATGGTGTTGGCGTGCTCGTACATCGCCCGCACCATGCCGGTGACCTCGTCGACGGTCTCGCCCTTGGCCCGCAGCGCCACCGCGAACCCGGCGATCTGCACGTCGGTGGCCTCGCCGCCCATGATCCGGCTCATCGCCCAGGCGGTGTCGTCCGTCGTCAGGTCACGACCGGCCATGAGGGCGCTCAGCACCTCCGGCCAGGAGCGGGGAGCCGTCGTCTCGCCTCCGGCGGGTGTCACAACGCTCATGGGTCACGCTCCTGGATAGGGCGACGAAGCCAGTGGGAAGTCGCGCCTTCACCCTATCGGCACAGGGGTCCGGCCAGACCGGGCCCGGCCCGGCCGCCCCGAGGGTTGCAGGGTCCTGCCACAGCGGGCCGGCCCGGCACCCCCGAGGGGTGCCGGGCCGGCCCGGTGTGTGGCGACGCTACCGCGCGGTGCGCGGTTTCAGTGGTGACCGTGGCCCGCGGTGATCTCCTCGAACTCCTCGGCGGTCGGCTTCGGGATGGCGCTGTTCTCGCCGTAGAAGTTGCGGGACATACGTGCCTGCAGCTTCGCGACGGGCGAGGTCTTGCGCGCCACTCCGTTCTCGTCGAACTCGGGGCCGAGGTCGATCGGACGGGGTTGGGCGTGCGCGGTGAGCACGTGCAGCTGCTGCTGCGAGAGGGGCTCGTGCACCTCGATGAACTCACCGTGCGGCAGCCGCTTGATGATGCCGGTCTCACGACCGTGCAGCACCTTGTCGCGGTCACGCCGCTGCAGACCCAGGCAGATCCGCTTGGTGATCCAGTAGGTCAGCACCGGCAGCACGAAGAAGCCGATCCGGACGAACCAGGTGATCGCGTTGATGGACAGGTGGAAGTGCGTGGCCCAGATGTCGTTGCCGCCACCGATCAGCAGCACGAAGTACAGGGTCAGCCAGGCCACACCGAAGCCGGTGCGCACCGGGCGGTTGCGCGGCCGGTCCAGGATGTGGTGCTCGCGCTTGTCGCCGGTGATCCAGGACTCCACGAACGGGTAGACGGCGATCGCCATCAGCACCAGCGGGAAGATCATCAGCGGGATGAACACGCCGAGCACCAGGGTGTGGCCCCAGGCCCTGATCTCCCAGCCCGGCATCACACGGATCAGGCCCTCGGAGAAGCCCATGTACCAGTCGGGCTGTGCGCCGGTGGACACCTGGTCCGGCCGGTACGGGCCCATGGTCCAGATCGGGTTGATGGTGACCATCGCGGCGATCGCCGAGATGACGCCGAAGACCAGGAAGAAGAAGCCGCCCGCCTTGGCCGTGTAGATCGGCAGCAGCGGGGTGCCGACGACGTTCTTCTCGGTCTTGCCCGCACCCGGGAACTGGGTGTGCTTGTGGTAGAAGATCAGGATCAGGTGGGCGGTCAGCAGACCGGCCATCAGACCCGGCAGCAGCAGGATGTGCACCGAGTAGAACCGGGACACGAAGTCGTGGCCGGGGAACTCACCGCCGAAGAGGAACATCGACAGGTAGGTGCCGATCAGGGGGGTCGACAGGATCGCGCCCTCCATGAACCGCACACCGGTGCCGGACAGCAGGTCGTCCGGGAGCGAGTAACCGGTGAAGCCGGTGAACATGCCGAGGAACAGCAGCGTCCAGCCGAACAGCCAGTTGATCTCGCGCGGCTTGCGGAACCCGCCGGTGAAGAAGACGCGCATCATGTGCACGATCATTCCGGCGATGAAGATCAGCGCGGCCCAGTGGTGGATCTGCCGGACCAGCAGACCACCGCGGACCTCGAAGCTGATGTGCATGGTCGAGGCGTACGCGTCCGACATCCGCACGCCCTGCAGCGGCGCGTACGGGCCGTGGTAGACGACCTCGCTCATGCTCGGGTGGAAGAACAGCGTCAGGTACACACCCGTGAGGATGAGGATGACGAAGCTGTAGAGGCAGACCTCGCCGAGCATGAAGGACCAGTGGTCCGGGAAGATCTTGCGCAGGTTCGACTTGGCCAGCTTGTACAGGCCGAGCCGGCCGTCGGTCCACTCGGCGATCCGCTCACCGGGGTGAGTGGCCTGCCGACGGGACGGGGATTCGGTCGTAGTACTCATCAGCGCTCCCAGAAAGCCGGGCCGACGGGCACTGCGAAGTCACCGAGGGCGACGAGGTTGCCGTCGCCGTTGACGCTGATCCGCAGCTGCGGCAGCGGGTGACCCGCCGGCCCGAAGATCACTCGGGCCCCGTCGGAGAGGTCGAACGTCGACTGGTGGCAGGGGCACAGTACGTGGTGCGTCTGCTGCTCGTAGAGGCTGATCGGGCAGCCGACGTGGGTGCAGATCTTGGAGAAGGCCACGATGCCCTGGTGGCCCCAGTCGGCCTCCTGCTTGTCCTTGATGTCCTCCGGCTTGAGCCGGACGATCATCAGGGCCGCCTTGGCGATCTGCTGCTGGAAGTCCTCGTCGCTCTCCTGCAGGCCTTCCGGCTGTGCGAAGGTCAGCGAGCCGACGGCGACGTCCTCGGGACGGAGGGGTCGGTTGGTGTTGCTGTTGATCAGCACCTTGCCCTTGGACCACAGGGTGTGGCGGAGCTTGTCCTCCGGCAGCGGGCCCAGGTCGCGCAGCAGGACCACACCGGCGAGCGGGACCAGCGCCATCGCACCGTACATCGTGGTGCGGATCAGCTTGCGGCGTCCGAAACCGCTCTCCCGGGCGCCGGTGATCCACTGCTGGCGGATGTTCTCGCGCAGTTCGTCGTCGGCGTCGGCGCGGTGGCGCTCGTCGACGATCTCCTCGTCGCTCATCAGCGTGCGCGCCCAGTGCACGGCACCGACGCCGATGCCGAGCAGGGCCACCGCGAGCGTGAGGCCGAGCGAGAAGTTCAGCGCACTGACGTGCCCGAACGGGAAGATGTAGACGATCTTGTCCACCGGGAAGATGACGAAGCAGGCGATGAACCCGATCGTCCCGAGCATCGAGAGGCCGAACAGCCCGGCGACCACGCGCTCGGAGTGCTTGGCGGCCTTCTCGTCGATGTCCTGGCGGCGGTACTCGTGCGGCGGCAGGCCGGGGTTGGCGAACGGGTCGGGCTTGACCACGTCGCCGGAGTGGCCGCCGTGCGCACTCGGCAGGTTTTCTGACACGTCGTTGTGGGATCCGGTTTCGTCGCTCATGACTTCTTGGCCTTACTCGTCCGTGCGGCCATCCAGACGGCGATGGCGATCATCGCGCCGAGGCCGAACACCCAGGCGAACAGGCCCTCGGAGACAGGCCCGATCGTTCCCAGCGTGAAACCGCCGGGGTTGGGACTGCTGGAGCTGTCGACCTCGTGCAGGTAGGCGATGATGTCGGCCTTGGCGTCCTGCGGCATGGTCGTGTCCGGGAACGAGGGCATGTTCTGCGGCCCGGTCTGCATCGCCTCGTAGACATGCTTCGGATCCACACCCTTCAGGCTGGGTGCGAACTTGCCGTCCGTCAAGGCGCCGCCTCGGCCAACGAAGTTGTGGCACTGCGAGCAGTTGGTGCGGAACAGTTCGCCGCCCTTGGCGGCGTCGGCGCCGGCCGGGCTGTACTGGTCCTTGGTCGGCACGACCGGACCGGGGCCCAGCGACGCGATGTACGCGGCGAGCTGGTCGATCTGCGCCTGGGTGTAGATGTTCTTCTTCTTCGGGATCTGCGCACCCGGCTGCTGGGCCGGCATGCGGCCCGTGCCGACCTGGAAGTCCACCGCCGCGGAGCCGACGCCGACCAGGCTCGGGCCGTCGGTGCTGCCCTGCCCCGACGTGCCGTGGCAGGTGGCGCAGCCGACGGAGTAGAGCTTCTTGCCCTGCGTGATGGCAAGGGACTGCGCGGAGTCGTCGGCCTGCGCCTTAGGCGCCGGCGCGAGCGCGGCGTACAGCCCCCCGGTGGCCGCGAGCGCGAAGAGTAGGACGACGAGCGCCGCCAGCGGGTGGCGCCGTCGTGCGGAGAGCTTTTTCACGGATTACCCCGGTGTCAGGATCTCTTGTGTCGATGCTTCTGGATGTGTGTCTGTCCGGCGCCCGTCGTGTGCGGCGCCCGCGACGGACGCAGCCGACTACTTGATCAGGTAGATCGTGGCGAAGAGGCCGATCCAGACGACATCGACGAAGTGCCAGTAGTAGGACACGACGATGGCAGCGGTGGCCTGCTGGTGGGTGAACCGCCTGGCTGCGTACGTACGACCCAGGACCAGCAGGAACGCGATCAGACCGCCCGTCACGTGAAGCCCGTGGAACCCGGTCGTCAGGTAGAACACCGAGCCGTACGGGTCGGAGCTGAGCGAGATCCCGTCCTTCTTGACCAGGTTCGTGTACTCGAAGATCTGTCCGCCGATGAAGATCGCGCCCATCACGAACGTCACGATGAACCAGGAGCGCAGCTTCTTCACGTCGCCGCGTTCCGCGGCGAAGACGCCCATCTGGCACGTGAAGGAGGAGAGCACCAGGATCGTGGTGTTCGTCGCCGCGAACGGCACGTTCAGCGCGTCGGCGTGTGCCTTCCAGAAGTCGGCACCCGTGACCGACCGAAGGGTGAAGTACATCGCGAAGAGGGCCGCGAAGAACATCAGCTCGGAACTCAGCCAGATGATGGTTCCGACGCTGGTGAGGTTCGGCCTGTTGACCGACGGGTGCGCGTGCCCGGTTTCTACTGCTGTTGCTGTCGCCACGTCCGACATTATGTCGGTCCCTTATCTGGCGCTGACTCCGGGGGGTCCCCTTCGGTGTGTCAAGGGCCCGGCGGGACCCGCACGGCCTAGTCAGCGCGTCGCCCGAACGGGGGATGACGCTTCGTCGGGCGGACCCCCGGGGGGTGTCGGCCCGGCCCCGGAAGCCGCGGCGGCACCGCCGGGCCGAAGATCCGGGAGCCCCGGGGATCTCCCTCGCCGGCCCTGGGCGGAGTAGCATCCGAGACAGCTTGAGAAAGCGTTCACGAGGACGTGTACGAGGAGGAGCCAGGATGCAGGCGACCGCCACGGTGCTGGTCTACAGCGACGACGCGAACACCCGGGAACAGGTCCGGCTCGCCGTCGGCCGCAGGCCCTCCGCAGCCCTGCCGCCGGTGGAGTACGTCGAGTGCGCGACGCTTCCCGCGGTCCTCACCGAGCTGGAGCGGGGCGGCATCGACCTGTGCGTGCTCGACGGCGAGGCGAACCCGGCGGGCGGCCTCGGCGTGTGCCGCCAGATCAAGGACGAGATCTACCGCTGCCCGCCGGTGCTGGTGCTGATCGGGCGCCCGCAGGACGCCTGGCTGGCCACCTGGAGCCGTGCCGACGGCGCGGTCACCCACCCGGTCGACCCGGTGGCGCTCAGCGAGACCGCGGCGGAGCTGCTGCGCCGCAGGGTCGCGCCGGCCGGCAAGGCCGTCGCGACCCGCTAGGCACCGCCGCGGCGGGGCGTGAGGCGCCCTCGGAGGGGCGGCCTCAGAGGGCCTGGGGCTGCAGCCGGGCCGGGTCGGTCGTGGGCCTGCTGCCCGCGTCGAGCTGACCCGGGTCCTGGCCCTGGTCGGGGCTGGGGCTCTGGTCGGGGTCGGGCTGCTCCTGCTTGGGCGCGCCGGTCACGCCGCCGCCGCCGCTGAGGGCGCTGCCCTGCTTCCACTGGGCCCAGCCCAGGTTCCAGTCGCCGAAGCCGTTGTCGAACGGCGTCATCGTCGGGCCGTGGCTGTTGATCACCCGGACGATGTCGCCCTCGCGCACGTGCTCGAAGAACCACTCGGCGTTCTCGGTGCTCATGCCGGTGCAGCCGTGGCTGACGTTCGCGGAGCCCTGCGAGCCCTCGGACCAGGGCGCGGCGTGCACGTACTCACCGCTCCAGGTCACCCGGGTCGCCCAGTACACCGGCAGGTCGTACGCGTCCGAGCCGCCGATGCCGACGGTCTCGCTGCGCATCTGCACGAACTGCTCCTTCTCCAGCACGAC
Organism: Actinacidiphila acidipaludis; assembly: GCF_019890725.1. GTDB lineage: Bacteria > Actinomycetota > Actinomycetes > Streptomycetales > Streptomycetaceae > Actinacidiphila > Actinacidiphila acidipaludis. The sequence goes on along the minus strand of NZ_JAINZZ010000002.1, from coordinate 174,910 downwards.
CTTGATGCCGTTGCGGGTGTCGAAGCCGGGCTTTCCGGTGGTGATCGGCATGGTCTTGACGACCTTGCCGTCGTCCTTGAACGTCATCTGGTCGGTGCCGGCGTCCGTGATGGCCTCGATCCGGTCACCGGTGTGCAGCGTCAGCGGCTTGTCGTCGCCGCCGTAGAGCTTGTCCTGCACGCGCACGCCGCTGAGCGTGCTGCGCACGGTGATGGTGGCGTGGGTGGGCCAGTACGTCTGCGGACGGTAGTGCAGCGTCTTGTCGTCGACCCAGTACCAGGAGCCCTGGGAGGCGTTGGGCACCGAACTGACCCGCAGGTTGGCCTCGACGGCCGCCCGGGCGGCACGGTCGTGGACCGGCTTGCTGAGGGTCGCGGTGATGGGCTGGCCGACGCCGTACGTACCGGCGTCGGGGCCGAACGTCACGTGGAGTCCGGCGCCGCCCGTCGTGGTGGTGTCGAAGGAGAGGACCTTGCGGCCGGGGTGGCCGTCGGAGTCCTCGGTGCTCACCCGCACCGTGTAGTGCGCTCCCGCGGCGAGCGGGGCGGTGGACTGCCAGCGCTTCCCGTCGGCGCTGAGCTGACCGCGGACGTAACGCCCGGCGGTGTCGGTGGCCGTCACGTCGGTGATACGGCTGCCGTCGTCCTTGACGGACACCTTCAGTGGCTTGTTCGGATCGGCCTTCCCGCCCGCGGCGGTCCCGTACACGACCTTGGCCGCGGCGTCGTACGGCGTTGCGGCGAGAGGGTTGCCGCCGCTCGTGCAGGCGGCCAGTCCGACCGCCAGGGGGGATATGGCTATCAGGAGCGCGCAGCGTGACGCCAGGCGCGCCCGGCGGGGGCTGTCCCCGGTGCGTATGTCGGTCATGGGGGTCATGGGGCCACGCTAGGAACGGTCCGCTCCGACCGCCCGCCGGACGGTGCAAACGGGGGGCACGGCAAGCAGGCACGCCGCAGAAGTCACCCGGACGGCCGCCGCCAACCGGCGGCCCGGCGGCTTCGGGGGCAGGCGCGGAGCGCGAACGGGCCCGGACACCGCGAGGTGTCCGGGCCCGTTACGGCCGTGCTGAGGAGTCGCCGCTACTGCGTGCGGTCCTCACCGCGGTAGTACTCGAAGACCCAGCCGTACACGCCGACCAGGATCACCGGCAGCGAGAAGAACAGCAGCCACCAGCCGAAGATGATCCCGAGGAAGGCCAGCGAACCGCCGATGCCCAGGGCGAGCGGCTGCCAGCTGTGCGGGCTGAAGAAGCCCAGCTCACCGGCGTCGTCCGCGACGTCGGCGTCGTCCCGGTCCTGGGCGCCGTTGTCGGCCCGCCGGGCGGTGAACGCCAGGTAGAAGCCGATCATGGTGCACAGGCAGAAGGCGAGCACCAGCGCGGTGGTACCGGCCGGCTCCTTCGACCACACGCCGTAGACGATGGCCGCGGCCAGGATGAAGAGGGCGAAGCCCCCGAACATCTTGCCTTGGATCTTCACGACCGGCCCTCCTTGTCGTCGGCACCGGTCAGCGGAGCGGTGGCGGCGCCGCTGGCGACCAGGGCGTCCACCTCGGCGATCTCCGGGTGGTGCAGGTCGAACGCCGGCGATTCGGAGCGGATGCGCGGCAGCGTGAGGAAGTTGTGCCGCGGCGGCGGGCAGGAGGTCGCCCACTCCAGCGAACGGCCGTAACCCCAGGGGTCGTCGACCTCGACCTTCTCGCCGTATTTCGCGGTCTTCCAGACGTTGTAGAGGAACGGCAGGATCGACAGGCCGAGCAGGAAGGACGAGATGGTCGAGACGGTGTTCAGGGTGGTGAAGCCGTCCGCGGCCAGGTAGTCGGCGTAGCGGCGGGGCATGCCCTCGGCGCCCAGCCAGTGCTGGACCAGGAACGTGCCGTGGAAGCCGAAGAACAGCGTCCAGAAGGTGATCTTGCCGAGTCGCTCGTCGAGCATCTTGCCGGTCATCTTCGGCCACCAGAAGTGGAAGCCGGCGAACATCGCGAAGACGACGGTGCCGAAGACCACGTAGTGGAAGTGCGCGACAACGAAGTATGAGTCCGAGACGTGGAAGTCCAGCGGCGGCGCCGCCAGGATCACACCGGTCAGACCACCGAAGGTGAAGGTGATCAGGAAGCCGATGGCCCACAGCATCGGGGTCTCGAAACTCAGACTGCCCTTCCACATGGTGCCGATCCAGTTGAAGAACTTCACACCGGTCGGTACCGCGATCAGGAAGGTCATGAAGGAGAAGAACGGCAGCAGCACACCGCCGGTGACGTACATGTGGTGCGCCCAGACCGTCACGGACAGACCCGCGATGGAGATGGTCGCCGCCACCAGGCCGATGTAACCGAACATCGGCTTGCGGGAGAAGACCGGGATGACCTCGGAGATGATGCCGAAGAACGGCAGGGCGATGATGTACACCTCTGGGTGGCCGAAGAACCAGAAGAGGTGCTGCCACAACAGAGCACCGCCGTTGGCGGCGTCGAACACATGCGCCCCGAATTTCCGGTCGGCCTCCAGGCACAGCAGCGCGGCGGCCAGCACCGGGAAGGCGAGCAGGACCAGAACGGCGGTCAGCAGCACGTTCCACACGAAGATCGGCATGCGGAACATCGTCATGCCCGGTGCGCGCATGCAGATGATGGTGGTGATGAAGTTGACCGCGCCCAGGATGGTGCCGAAGCCGGACAGCGCCAGACCCATGATCCACATGTCGGCGCCGACGCCGGGCGAGTGCACCGCGTCGGAGAGCGGCGAGTACGCGAACCAGCCGAAGTCCGCCGCGCCCTGGGGCGTGACGAAACCGCCGACCGCGATCAGCGAGCCGAACAGGTAGAGCCAGTAGGCGAACATGTTCAGCCGCGGGAACGCCACGTCGGGCGCGCCGATCTGCAGCGGCATGATCCAGTTCGTGAACCCGGCGAAGAGCGGGGTCGCGAACATCAGAAGCATCACGGTGCCGTGCATCGTGAACGCCTGGTTGAACTGCTCGTTCGACAGGAACTGGTTTCCCGGACGGGCGAGCTCGGCACGCATCAGCAGCGCCATGACGCCGCCGATGAGGAAGAAGGCGAACGAGGTCACCAGGTAAAGCGTGCCGATGGTCTTGTGGTCCGTGGTGGTGAGCCACTGGACCACGACCGAACCCGGACGCCGGGTGCGCGCCGGCACCTCGTCCGCGTAAGAGTCGTCGGCCTCGGCCGCGCCTTGAGGTTCGTTGAGGATGCTCATGTGGTCTTGGGCTCCGAGTTCTTCGCGTTGCCCGTGGTGGGAATACCTGCCGGGATGTAGCCGGTCTGGCCCGCCTTGGCCAGGTCCTTGAGGTGCTGCTGGTACTGGGCGGGCGTCACGACCTTGACGTTGAACAACATCCGCGAGTGGTCCTGCCCGCACAGCTCGGCGCACTTGCCCTTGAAGTTGCCGATCTTGTCGGGCGTCACCTGGAAGACGTTGGTGTGGCCCGGGATGACGTCCATCTTCATCAGGAAGGGGATGATCCAGAACGAGTGGATCACGTCACGCGAGGTGAGGACGAAGCGCACCGACTGGCCTTCGGGCAGCCACAGCGTGGGGCCGGGGAGACCGGTGTCGGGGTCCTTGCTCGCCGGAGTGCCGACGTCGTAGACGCCTTCGGCACCGGCCGGCATGTCCAGCTTGTTCGCCGGGATCTCACGCAGGTTGGGCGGAACACCGCCGACGGGGGTCGCCGGGTTGCCGTCCACGTTCTCGACGTAGTTGAAGCCCCAGCTCCACTGGAAGCCGACCACGTTGATGACGTGCTGCGGCTTCTTGGAGGTGTCCAGGATCTTGGACTCGTCGCGCGCGGTGAAGTAGAAGAGCACCGCGACCACGAGGATCGGGACGATCGTGTACAGGGCCTCGAGAGGCATGTTGTAACGCGTCTGCGGAGGAACCTCGATCTTGGTCCGGCTGCGCCGGTGGAAGATCACGCTCCAGATGATGAGGCCCCAGACGAGGCATCCGGTCACCAGCGCGGCGGCCCAGGAGCCCTGCCAGAGCGCGAGGATTCGAGGTGCCTCTTCTGTGGCCGGGCTGGGCATACCCAGGCGGGGATAGTCCTTGTACGAGCAGCCAGTGGCGGTCGCCAGGACCAGGCCCGCGGCCAGCGCCCGCGGCAGCCATCGCCGTACGGGGCGCCGCGACGAGCGGTCGGAGCCGTTGGGACTCACGTAGCGCCTTCCCGAGAGTCTCGCCCGCGGTCCGAGTGTTCCGGCCGTCTGCTGGTCGGTCGGCCCGAACGCGGGCACTGAGGTGTGGATGTTTATGCGGACCAAACCCTACTGGACGCTATTTGGGGTCGCGCAGGGAGGGGGGACAACGCGCCGTGCCTCACCCCGAAGGGATGGAATCCCGCGCGCCGGACGCCTTCTGACACCCCGCCCGCCCCGGCCTGTAGCGTGCTGGCGTGTCCTACTTCGACATGGCTTCGGCCGCTCCGCTGCATCCCGTGGCACGTCAGGCCCTCGTCGCCGCGCTCGACGAGGGGTGGGCCGACCCGGCCCGGCTGTACCGGGAGGGACGGCGGGCACGGCTGCTGCTGGACGCCGCCCGGGAGGCCGCGGCCGAGGAGGTCGGCTGCCGGCCCGACGAACTGGCCTTCACTCCTTCGGGGACACGCGCCCTGCACTCCGCGGTCGCGGGGGCGGCGGCCGGCCGGCGCAGGACCGGCCGGCACGTCGTGCTCTCGGCGGTGGAGCACTCCGCGGTGCTGCACGCGGCCGAGCCGTTCGACACCACCGAGGTCGCGGTGGACCGCGCCGGGCGGGTGGACGCCGGCCGGTTCGCGGCGGCGCTGCGCCCGGACACCGCGCTGGCCTGTCTGCAGTCGGCCAACCACGAGGTGGGCACGCTCCAGCCGGTGGCCGAAGTGGCCGACGCCTGCCGGGCCGCGGGCGTGCCGCTGCTGGTGGACGCCGCGCAGTCGCTGACCTGGGGCCCGGTGGCGGGCGATTGGTCCCTGCTCGCCGGAAGTGCCCATAAATGGGGCGGTCCGCCCGGGGTGGGACTGCTGGTGGTGCGCAAGGGCACCCGATTCGCTCCTCAGGAGCCCGCGGACGAACGGGAGTCGGGGCGGGCGCCGGGCTTCGAGAACCTGCCGGCGATCGTCGCGGCGGCCGCGTCCCTGCGGGCCGTGCGGGACGGCGCGGCGGCCGAGGCGGCCCGGCTGTCGGCGCTGGTGGACGTGATCAGGACGCGGGTGCCGCAACTCGTCCCGGACGTCGAGGTGGTGGGGCACGAGCGGCTGAGGCTGCCGCACCTCGTCACGTTCTCGTGTCTCTATGTCGACGGGGAGGCGCTGCTGTCCGGGCTGGACCGGGCGGGGTTCTCGGTGTCGTCCGGTTCGTCCTGCACCTCCAGCACGCTCACCCCCAGCCATGTGCTGAAGGCCATGGGCGTGCTGTCGGAGGGCAACGTGCGCGTCTCGCTGCCGCCGGGGACGGCCGCCGAGGACGTCGAGCGTTTCCTCGCGGCCCTGCCGCGGGTGGTGGCCGACGTCCGGGCGCACATGGGCGCCGACGCGGTGCCCGGCCTCAACACCCCTGCGGACGGCGGCACTTCGGCGGCCGCCGCGGTGAGCGACGCGACCGCCACGGAACCGGGTGCGGAGCTGGTGGTGGACTCACTGGGCAAGCGGTGCCCGATCCCGGTGATCGAACTGGCCCGGGTGATCGGCGAGGTGCCGCTGGGCGGCCTGGTCACCGTGCTCTCCGACGACGAGGCGGCCCGGCTGGACATCCCCGCCTGGTGCACCATGCGCGACCAGGAGTACGTCGGGGAGCGCCCGGCCGAACGCGGCACCGCCTACGTGGTGCGGCGCCGCGTCTGAGGCCGGGCCCCGTCCGAGCACGGGCGGCCGTCGGTCAGCCGAGGTGCTTCTGCACCTCGGCCGCGGCGCTGTCGCCGTACGCCTTGGTGAAGCGCTCCATGAAGTGGCCGCGGCGCAGCTCGTACTCCTGGGTGCCGAGGGTCTCGATGACCAGGGTGGCCAGCATGTTGCCGACCTGGGCGGCGCGCTCCAGGCTCACACCCCAGCTCAGGCCGGACAGGAAGCCGGCCCGGAAGGCGTCGCCGACACCGGTCGGGTCGACCTTGGCCGTCTCCTCGGGGCAGTGCACCTGGATGTCCCGCTCGCCCTTGCGCTCGATGCGCACGCCCTGGGCGCCGAGGGTGGTGACCCGGGTGCCGACGCGGTCCAGGATCTCCTCGCCGCTCCAGCCGGTCTTGGTCTCGATGAGACCCTTCTCGTACTCGTTGTTGAACAGGTACGCGGCCCCGTCGAGCAGCACCCGGATGTCGTCGCCGTCCATGCGCGCGATCTGCTGGGAGAAGTCGGCGGCGAACGGGATCCCGCGGGAACGGCACTCCTCGGTGTGGCGGATCATCGCCTCGGGGTCGTCGGCGCCGATCGACACCAGATCGAGACCGCCGATCCGCTCGGCGACGGCCTGCAGCTCGATCAGCCGGGCCTCGCTCATCGCGCCGGTGTAGAAGGAGCCGATCTGGTTGTGGTCCTGGTCGGTGGTGCAGATGAAGCGCGCGGTGTGCAGCACCTCGGAGATCCGCACGGACGAGGTGTCCACGCCGTGCCGGTCGAGCCAGGCCCGGTACTCCGCGAAGTCGTTGCCCGCGGCGCCGACCAGGATCGGCCGGGTGCCGAGCTGGCCCATGCCGAAGCAGATGTTGGCCCCCACCCCGCCGCGGCGCACGTCGAGGGCGTCGACCAGGAAGGACAGCGACACCGTGTGCAGCTGGTCGGCCACCAGCTGGTCGGCGAACCGGCCGGGGAAGGTCATCAGGTGGTCGGTGGCGATGGATCCGGTGACGGCGATACGCACGGCGGCGGACTCCTGGGAGGTCGGGGGGCGATGGGGCGGACACGCTGAAACTACCCGATAGTAGGGCTATCTCCTTGCGTGCCGCGTGCCTAGGGTCGACTTATGGGCGACACCAAGCTGCCACTCGTTCTTCCCTCCGCACCACTCGGCGAAGCCGGGGAATCGCTCGAGGAGCTGATCGGCGACTGCCGCCGGATGGCGGCACGCTGGCGGGCCCCGGCCCCGCAGCAGGCGGCCGGCGCTGCCGCGACCGCGGCGAGCCTGCACGGCATCACCGTCCCGGAGGCCTCGGCGCACGCCGTGAGCGCCATGGCGGACTACGGCGGCTGACCGCGTCACCGGCCCGCGCCGTCGGCTTCAGGACACGACCGGCCCGCCGCGGCGGGGGTCGCGCCGGGGAGCGGAACCGGATCGCGGGCTGCCGCGTCACATCGGCACCTGACGGTAACGGAGCCGAAGGAGTACGCGGTGAGCACCGAGCGCCACGACCAGAACAGCGACGAGCCGAGTCACGACCCGGGTCAGGACGCCGCACAGCCCGCCGCCGCCGACCGCGGCGGCGACACCGCACGCGAGCACCCGCAGGACCGGCCCGCGCACCGGTCGCGCCTGACCGTCGCTGCGGTGGCCGCGGCGGTGCTGCTCGCCGGAGGCGGTGGCGCCTACTGGGCGGCGGCGTCCGGCGGCGGGGGCGACGACGCCAAGGCGAGCCAGAGCGCGCCGCAGCCGCTGCGGTTCGACGGCCCGGGCGTGTCGGCGTCCGTCTCGGGCGACAGCGCGTCCGGCACCTCCCCCGCGGACAGCGGAGACACCTACCAGCTCACCGGGACGCTCCCGGGCGGACCCTCGTCCGCACCGGTGTGGAAGCCGTCCGGCGGGATCGACCAGGCCGCGGTCCAGCACCTGGCCACCGTGCTCGGGGTCAGCGGGCCGGTCACCACCGTCGGCGGCACCTGGCGGGTGGGCGGCACGGTGGACGGCGGCGGCCCCAGCCTGATGGTCGGCAAGGACGCGCCGGGCAGCTGGGTGTACACCCGGTTCGGCGCGCCGCCCACGATGGCCCACCCGGACCGGACGATCCAGCAGTCCGGCGGCGGGACGATGGCGCCCTCCGGCGGTTCGACGGGCTCCCCCGGCTCCCCGGGCAACTCGAACGGCTCAGACAGCTCTGGCGACTCCAGCAGCTCGAACAGCTCGTCGAGCGGGACGACCGCGACCACGGGCAGCACCCCGCCGGTGTCCGAGCAGGCGGCGCTGCGGTCGGTCCAGCCGCTGCTGGCCGGGCTCGGGCTGTCCGGCGCCCGGACCGACGCGTCCCGGACGGTCGGCTCCCTGCGCACGGTCGAGGCGGACCCGGTACTCGGCGGCCTGCCCACCCACGGCTGGGCCACCACCGCGCAGGTCGGCGCCGACGGCCGCATCACGCTGGCGAACGGACGGCTCTCACCGCTCGGCAAGGGCGCGACCTACCCGGTGGTGAGCGCGGCGGCCGCGCTGAAAGAACTGAACGCGGGAGCCGTGGCTCACCCGGACGGCCCCACGTCGTGCCGGCTGCCGGTGCCCACGATGACGCCGCTCGCCCCCGGCACCAGCGGCAACCACGCACTGCCGCGCACCGTGCCGTGCCTCCCCCGCAACCCGCACCCGGTGCAGGTGCGCGGCGCCTCCTTCGGGCTGTCCACGCAGTTCGTGAACGGGACCCAGACGCTGGTGCCGTCCTGGCTCTTCGACACGGCCCAGGCCGGGGTGAAGGCGACCTCGGTGGTGGCCCAGCCGGCGGTCGACCCGAAGTACATCACCTCCGGCGGCGGGGTGACGTCGGTGCCGGTGACGCCGGTGAACCCGGGCGGGCCGGTGCGGACCGGCCCCGGCCAGCCGGCCGACCCCCGGGCGCCCCATCCGGTGGAGGCCACCGCCTACCAGGCGAAGGGCAGCACGCTGACGCTGGTGTTCTGGGGCGGGCTGTGCGGCACGTACCACGGCTCCGCCGACGAGACGGCCACGCAGGTGAAGGTGCGGGTCTCCGAGGAGCCGGCCAAGCCCGGCAAGGTGTGCCCGATGATCGAGAAGACCCTCACCGTTCAGGTGACGCTCAAGCAGCCGCTGGGTAGCAGGACAGTGGTCGACGCCACGGACGGGCAGCCGGTCAGGGGACAGTGACCGGCTGCCGATGAGAAGCGGCGGCACCTGGTGGGGGTGCCGCCGCTTCGTATGCTCTGCCGCCGTCGCGGCGGTACACGCGGGCCCCCCGGCCGGAGCAGGGGGGCCGTCCTTCTCGCTGGAATCCGTGGAACCAGGGGACCAGGGGAACCCGTGGAATCAGTGGAATCAGTGGAATCAGTGGAAGGAGTCGCCGCAGGCGCAGGAGCCCGTGGCGTTGGGGTTGTCGATCGTGAAGCCCTGCTTCTCGATGGTGTCGACGAAGTCGATGGAGGCGCCGCCCAGGTAGGGGGCGCTCATCCGGTCGGTGACGACCTTGACCCCGCCGAACTCCTTCACGACGTCGCCGTCGAGGGAACGCTCGTCGAAGAACAGCTGGTAACGCAGGCCCGAGCAGCCGCCGGGCTGGACGGCGACACGCAGCGCGAGGTCCTCGCGGCCTTCCTGCTCCAGCAGGTTCTTCACCTTGGCGGCGGCGGCGTCGGACAGGAGGATGCCCTCGCTCGTGGTGGTCTCGTCCTGAACCGTCATCTGCTTCACTCCCGGGTTGTACGGACTGCTGGCTACCGATGGCTAACCGGTACCCGCTCGGATTCATTCCGCACCATGCGGCTTCGTGCGGCGGGTCGGCCGCGTCCGCGGTGACCTGTCTCCTCCATGCTCGCACACGCCCGCAAGGTGCAGCCGTCCGCTCGCGCGGCCCGTCCCCGGCGAATGCGTCACAGTGACGCGACCCCCATCGTCAATCTGACACGAACGGGCTATGATAGATAGCGTCAAGTAGACGAAAAGGTCTGCGCCGCAAAGAAAGGGCTACGGGCCCGTGACCACCACGCAAACGCCGATCGACCCGCTGGACGTCCAGCCGACGCCCCTCGCCCTGCTGCTGCTCGGCCGCGAGTCCGACCCGCGCAGCGAGCGCGGCGTCGACTGCCCCGGGGACCTGCCCGCGCCGTCCGACCCCGACCTCGTCGAACGCGCCCGCGCCGCCAAGGCCCGGCTCGGCAGCAAGGTCTTCATCCTCGGCCACCACTACCAGCGCGACGAGGTCATCGAGTTCGCGGACGTGACCGGTGACTCCTTCAAGCTCGCGCGGGACGCGGCCGCCGCGCCGGACGCGGAGTACATCGTCTTCTGCGGCGTCCACTTCATGGCCGAGTCGGCCGACATCCTCACCTCGGACCGCCAGCAGGTGATCCTGCCCGACCTGGCGGCGGGCTGCTCGATGGCCGACATGGCCACCGCAGAGCAGGTCGCCGAGTGCTGGGACGTGCTCACCGAGGCCGGCGTCGCCGACACCGTGGTGCCCGTCTCGTACATGAACTCCTCGGCGGACATCAAGGCGTTCACCGGCCGCCACGGCGGCACGATCTGCACCTCCTCCAACGCCCGGCGCGCCCTGGAGTGGGCGTTCTCCAAGGGCGAGAAGGTGCTCTTCCTGCCCGACCAGCACCTGGGCCGCAACACCGCGGTGCGCGAGATGGGGTTCTCGCTGGAGGACTGCGTCGTCTACAACCCGCACAAGCCCGGCGGCGGGCTGACCGCCGAGGAACTGCGCGCGGCCAAGATGATCCTGTGGCGCGGCCACTGCTCGGTGCACGGCCGGTTCTCGCTGGACTCGGTCGAGGACGTCCGCGCCCGCATCCCCGGCGTCAACGTCCTGGTGCACCCAGAGTGCAAGCACGAAGTGGTCAGCGCCGCGGACCACGTCGGCTCCACCGAGCACATCATCAAGATGCTGGACGAGGCGCCCGCCGGTTCGAGCTGGGCGATCGGCACCGAGCTCAACCTGGTGCGGCGGCTGGCCAAGGCGCACCCCGACAAGACGATCGTGTTCCTCGACAGGACCGTCTGCTTCTGCTCGACCATGAACCGGATCGACCTGCCGCACCTGGTGTGGGCGCTGGAGTCACTGGCCGACGGCAAGCCGGTCAACCGCATCCAAGTGGACGCCGAGACCGAGCACTTCGCGAAGCTGGCACTGGAGCAGATGCTGGCCCTGCCGTAGGGCGGCGGGCAATGATGGATCGGTGATCCTTCGACCCGTCCGTGACGACGAGGAGGACGCCGAGGTCGTGCGGGTGATCTCTGCCGCCGCCCTCGGCGCCTCGCGCACACTCCCGGGCGACGCGCCCGGCGCGGGCACCGGCGGCGACCCGGCCGCCGGTGACCCGGCCGGCGCGGAGGCCGCCCGGCTCCGCGGCCGTCACCGGCACCTGGCCAGAACCGATCCGGGCGGCTGCTGGATCGCCCAGGACGAGGAGACCGGCCCGATCGGCGCGGTGCTGTCGTCCCGGCGCGAGGGCACCTGGGGCATGTCGCTGCTGGCGGTGCTGCCCGGCGCGCAGGGCAAGGGCGTCGGCAAGGCCCTGATGGCCCGCGCGATGGTGCACGGACAGGCCTGTCTGCGCGGGGTGATCTGCGCTCCGCCGCACCCGGTGGCCGCCCGCACCTGCCGCCGGGCCGGGTTCACGCTGCACCCCGCGATGGTGCTCAGCGGTGCCGTCGACCCGACGGGACTGGCCCCGCTGGACGGCGCCGTCCACCCGGGTACCGACCGCAGCCAGGACATGATGGACTCCGTGGACCGCCGCACCCGCGGCGGCGCCCACGGTCCCGACCACGATGAACTCCGGCGCCACCACCGGCTGCTGGTGGTGGACGACCTGGCGGGCAGCGGCTACTGCTACGCACGCGACGACGGGGTGGAACTCCTCGCGGCCACCTCGCGCCGGCTGGCCACCCGGCTGCTGACCGCCGCGCTGCTGACGATGCCGCAGGGCCGCCCGGTACGGGTGCCGGGCCTGACGGCCGAGCAGGAGTGGGCGGTCGACGTCGGGATCGCCGCCGGACTCACCGTCTCCAACGCCGGTTATGTGTGCCTGCGCGGCATGCGGCCCCCGAACCCGTACCTGCCGTCGCCGTCGTTCCTGTGACCAGCACGCGGGAAGGGGGAACCGGGAACGAAGAAGGCGGAACGGGGAACCGGGAACGAAGAAGGGGATCACCGGCCGCCGACGGCCGGGGCTCGCACGTCCAGCGAACGTGAGCGTCAGCGCGGCTGCGGGCGCACCAGCCCCGACTCGTAGGCGGCGACGACCAGTTGGGCGCGGTCGCGGGCGGCGAGCTTGGCCATGGTGTGGTTGATGTGCGTCTTCACGGTGAGCGGGCTGACGCCGAGCCGTTCGGCTATCGCGTCGTTGGACAGGCCGCCCGCCACCTCGACCAGCACCTCGCGTTCCCGTACGGTCAGCGCCTCCAGCCCGGGCACCGCGCGCGGCGGGCCGCCGTCGCCGTGCTGCTGGGCGACGAACCGGGCGATCAGGCTCTTCGTCGCGGCCGGCGACAGCAGCGCCTCGCCGCGGGCCACCGTCCGTATCGCGCACAGCAGTTCGTGCGGCTCGGCGCCCTTGCCGAGGAAGCCGGCCGCGCCCGCGGTGATCGCCCGCACGACGTACTCGTCGGCCTCGAAGGTGGTCAGCACCAGCACGGCGGTGCCGGTGAGCGCCGGGTCCGCGGTGATCTGCCGGGTGGCGGCTATCCCATCGGTGCCGGGCATGCGGATGTCCATCAGCACCACGTCGGGGTGGTGGGACCGGGCCAGCGCCACCGCCTCGGCGCCGTCCACCGCCTCGCCGACGACCTCCAGGTCGGGCTCGGACTCCACCAGCATCCGCAGCGCGCCGCGCATCAGCGCCTGGTCGTCGGCGATCACCACCCGCAGCGACTCCGGCTCGCCGGCCGGGGCCGGAATCAGCTCCCGGTCCGCGTCCTGTCCGTCGCGGTCCCGGTCCGCGGTCCGCCCGGCGCGGTCCCGCGCGTCGCCGCCCTGCCCGCTCATCCGCAGACCCCGCCTTCCGCGGGCCGCGGATTCACGGTGCGCGAGCGCGGCGGGGCGGACAGCGGCAGCCGCACCCAGACCCGGAAGCCGCCGCCGGGCCGGGCGCCGGTGCGGCACACTCCGCCGGGCGCGCTGGCCCGTTCGTGCATGCCGAGCAGTCCGTGCCCGCCGGACAGCGCCGTGTCCGCCGACGGCGCCGGGCAGGGCACGCCGGGCGGGACGACGGACTCGCCGCCCCCGGGCGCCGCCGGGCGCGGCAGGGAGGGCGGCGGCAGCAGCGACGCCGCGCTGCCCGGCGCGCCGTCGTCGTCCACGACGAGTTCCAGGGTGCTCGGCTCCTTGCTGATCCGGACCACGGCCCCGGCGTCCGGCCCGGCGTGCTTCTGCACGTTGGTCAGCGACTCCTGGATGATCCGGTACGCCGTCAGGTCGACGCTGGCCGGCAGCGCGCCGCCGCCGTCGCCCTGGCAGTCGACCTCGATCCGCAGCCCGGCGCGGCGGAAACCGTCGAGCAGCTGGTCGAGCACCGCCAGCCCGGGGGCCGGTTCCATCGGGGCCTCCGGCTCACCGGACTGCCGCAGCAGGCCGACGGTGGCCCGCAGCTCGTCCAGCGCCGAGCGGCTGGCCTCCCGGACGTGCGCCAGCGCCTGCTTGGCCTGGTCGGGCCGGTTGTCCATGACGTGGGCGGCGACGCCCGCCTGCACGTTGACCAGGGCGATGTGATGGGCGACGACGTCGTGCAGCTCGCGGGCGATCCGCATCCGCTCCTCGGCGACCCGCCGCTTGGCCTCCTCCTCGCGGGACTGCTCGGCCCGCACCGCGCGCTCCTCGACGGCGGCGACGTACTCCCTGCGGCTGCGGGCCGCGTCGCCGGCGGCGGTGGCCATGCCGGCCCAGGCCAGCAGCGCGAAGTTGGCCTGGCAGTACCAGGGGCCCGGCCCGAAGGCCATGGCGAGCCCGGTCAGCCCGGCGCCGGTGGCCAGCCCGGTGGTCCAGGTGGTGAGGCGGTCGGTGCGGACGGCGACGGTGCACAGGGCGACGGCCACCGCGAGCACCACCGGCACCCGGCCGTCGACCGGGCTGACCACCACGAACCACGCCCCCAGCCCGCAGGTCAGGAGCAGCACCGGCCACGGCCAGCGGCGCCGCACGGTCAGCGAGGCGCAGGCCAGCGCCTCCAGGGCGCACTCCAGCGGCCCCAGCCGGTAGGTGCCGGCCCCGCCGACGAGCGTGCCGAGCAGCAGCACGGAGAACGCCGCCGCGGCCAGACCGGCGTCGGCGGTGTTCTGGTGGGCGCGCAGCCAGAGATACGGGCCGGTGAGCGCCTTCCGGGCGGGGTACTGCACAGTAGGCAACGGTAAGGGACGGACCCGCTCCGGCCGCACCCCCGTGCCCCACCCCCGCTGCGGGGGCTCCCTGTCACGGGACCCCGTCGCCGAGCCCCGCCCGAACCCCGCCACGCGACCTCACGCGGCCGGGGACGACGCGAGCCGCCGGCCTGCGCGGCGACCGGCGGCTCGTCGGCGGCGGTCCGGCCGGGATCAGCTCCCGGCCGGCCCGGGTTCAGCCCGGGATCAGCCCGTCGTCGTGCAGCATCTTGCGGACCTCGTCGAGCGTGGCGTCCGCGGCGGGCAGGATCAGCCCGGACGGCTCCAGGGTGGCGTCCGGCAGGGGCCTGCCCAGCCGCCGCACCCCGTCGAGCAGGGCCCCCAGCGTGCGCCGGAAGCCCTCCTCGTCACCCGACTCGACGGCCGTGAGCAGTTCGTCGTCCAGCGTGTTCAGCTCGGCGAGGTGGGCGTCGTCGAGCTCCACCTGGCCCTCCCCCATGATCCGCACGATCATGACGGCCTCCTCGTCAAACCCGTGGTCGGCGGCACGCCGGCGACGCCGGTCCCGGCGTGCCGGAGCGGCTTACTGCTTGTCGAACCTCGGCGTGTCCTGCGGCTGGGCCTGGGTGTTCTGGCCGTTCTGGCCACCCTCGATGGCCTGCTGCGCGCTGCCGCCGGCCAGCTCGGCCTTCATCCGCTGGAGCTCAAGCTCGACGTCGCTGCCGCCGGAGAGGCGGTCCAGCTCGGCCTGGATGTCGTCCTTGGCCAGCCCGCTCGGGTCGTCGAGCGCGCCGGAGGCCAGCAGCTCGTCCAGGGCGCCGGCCCGGGCCCGGAGCTGCTCGGTCTTGTCCTCCGCCCGCTGGATCGCCATGCCGACGTCGCCCATCTCCTCGGAGATGCCGGAGAACGCCTCGCCGATCTGGGTCTGGGCCTGGGCGGCGGTGTAGGTGGCCTTGATGGTCTCCTTCTTCGTCCGGAAGGCGTCCACCTTGGCCTGCAGCCGCTGGGAGGCCAGCGTGAGCTTCTCCTCCTCGCCCTGCAGCTGGGTGTGCTGCGTCTCCAGGTCCTGGACCTGCTGCTGCAGCGCGGCCCGGCGCGACAGCGCCTCACGGGCCAGGTCCTCCCGGCCGAGGGCCAGCGCCTTGCGCCCCTGGTCCTCGTAGGTCGCGGACTTCTTCTGCAGTTCGGTGAGCTGCAGCTCCAGCCGCTTGCGGGACGTCGCCACGTCCGCCACGCCCCTGCGCACCTTCTGCAGCAGCTCGAGCTGCTTCTGGTACGAGTAGTCGAGCGTCTCGCGCGGGTCCTCAGCCCTGTCCAGGGCCTTGTTGGCCTTCGCGCGGAAGATCAGTCCCATCCGCTTCATGACACCGCTCATGGGCCTCGCGCGCCCCCTTCTCGGCAACTGCTCCAGCACCTTTTACAGACCCAAGCGTACGGGCCATGGTTCCATTACCGCACTGTTCCGGAGCGGATGCGCTCATCCGCAAGGACGATCACGGTTCGGTGACCTCAGGCCCAGGGACGAGGCGAGGGGCTGGGGTCGCGGCGCACACTCACGTAACCTGGAAGACGTGTTCCGACGTCGTTCCCAAGATGAGCAGGTCTCGACCACCGCGGTGCTCGACGACCAGGCCCGCGACCCGCAGGCTCCCAAGGGTCGCCCCACTCCCAAGCGCAGCGAGGCCCAGGGCCAGCGCCGCAGGGCGGTGACCACCCCCACGGACCGCAAGGGCGCTGCCCGCCAGGCCCGTGACGCCCGCCGTGTCGACATGGCCAAGCAGCGCGAGGCGCTGGCCAGTGGTGACGAGCGCTACCTGCCCGTCCGCGACAAGGGCCCGGTGCGCAGGTTCACCCGCGACTACGTGGACTCCCGGTTCCGCATCGCCGAGTTCTTCCTGCCCATCGCGGTCCTCATCCTGGTGCTGAGCATCGTCCGGGTCGGGTCGCTGCAGACCATCTCGCTGCTGCTGTGGCTGATCGTGATCGTCGCCATCGTCGCCGACTCGTTCGTCACCGGCTTCGCGCTGCGCAACCAGCTGCGCAAGCGCTTCCCCGAGCAGAACACGAAGGGCGCCGTCGCCTACGGGCTGATGCGCACCCTGCAGATGCGCCGGCTGCGCCTGCCCAAGCCGCAGGTCGCGCGCGGCACCAAGCTCTGACCGCCGGCTTCGCCGGTCCTGGGTCCGCCGGGTTCTCCGGCGGGGCGCAGGGCTGGCTCGCCCGGCTGGGCGGGCTGCGGAACACCGTCCGTCAGGAGCTGGTCGCCCGCCAGCTCGACGAGCAGCTCGCCGAGCGGCAGGGCTCCGGCGAGCCGCCGCGGTTCCTGCGCGTGCTGGACATAGGCCCCGGCCAGGGCACCCAGGCGCTGCGCCTGGCCCGGGCCGGCCACCAGGTGACCGGGCTGGAGTCCGACCCGGCGATGCTCGGCGCGCTGCGGGCCGCGGTCGCCGCCGAGCCCGCCGAGGTGCGCGAGCGGTTCGCCGTGCTCCAGGGCGACGGCCGGGAGACCGGCCGGCACTTCGGGCCGGCCTGTTTCGACGTGGTGCTCTGCCACGGCGTGCTGATGTACCTGCCGGACCCGGAGCCGATGCTGGCCGCCCTCGCCCGGGTCCTGGCCCCCGGCGGTCTGCTCTCCCTGCTGGTCCGCAACGGTGACGCCCTGGCCATGCGGCCGGGTCTGCTCTGCGACTGGGACCGGGCGGTGGCCGCGTTCGGCTCCGACGCCTACGTCAACCGGCTGGGACTGGCCACCCGCGCCGACCGGCGCGAGCCGCTGGCCGCGATGCTCGCCGGGATCGGGGTGCCGCTGCGGTCCTGGTACGGCGTGCGGGTCTTCACCGACGCCGCGGCCGACAGCGCGCGGGCCCCGCAGGACCCGCACGAGCTGCGCGCCCTGCTGGAGGCCGAGGAGCGGGCTGGCCGCACCGACCCCTACCGCGGAGTGGCGGCGCTGCTGCACCTGTGCGCGGTGAAGTCCTAGCCCACGCGGTGTCCGAACCCGGGGAAGTCCCCCCGCGGGCTCTGCCGCCGTCGGGCCGCACGACCTGCCACCGCCGTCGCGACGGGACCCGATTGGGTGCGC
This sequence comes from Actinacidiphila acidipaludis, assembly GCF_019890725.1. Classification (GTDB taxonomy): domain Bacteria; phylum Actinomycetota; class Actinomycetes; order Streptomycetales; family Streptomycetaceae; genus Actinacidiphila; species Actinacidiphila acidipaludis. The sequence continues at coordinate 157,656 of NZ_JAINZZ010000002.1, read as the reverse complement.
GGGCCAGGCCCGGCGACCGGAGAAACGCGACAATTCCGGCATGAGTGGATCGCACCGTGCCCGTGTCCGTACCACCCGTGACCACCGTGCCCGGACCCGCCGGGGACGTCCCCGACCGGTGCTCCCCCTCGTCGCGGCCGGTCTGACCGCCACGGCCCTGCTGGCCACCGGCTGCTCGTCCGGTTCCGGCGGCCACGCCGCGGCGCAGACCCCCGGCGCGGTGCAGGGCCTGGACCAGTCGACCTCGGGCGCCGACGATCTGCAGACCGCGTACCAGAACGCGGTGAAGAAGGTGCTGCCCTCGGTCGTCTCGATCAGCACCGACCAGGGACTGGGCTCGGGCGTGGTGTACGACGACAAGGGCGACATCGTGACCAACGCCCACGTCGTCGGCAACTCCAAGACGTTCGAGGTGTCGCTGGCCACCGGCGGCCAGCCGCTCGGTGCGAAGCTGGTGGCGTCCTACCCGCCCAGCGATCTCGCGGTCATCAAGCTCGACTCGGTGCCCGGCGGTCTCAAGCCGGCCACGTTCGGCGACTCCGGGAAGGTCGCGGTCGGCCAGATCGTGCTGGCCATGGGCAACCCGCTGGGCCTGTCCAGCAGTGTGACGCAGGGCATCGTCTCCGCCACCGGCCGCACGGTCACCGAGGGCGAGTCCGGCGGCGGCACCGGCGCGACCATCTCCGACATGGTGCAGACCTCGGCCGCCATCAACCCGGGCAACAGCGGGGGCGCGCTGGTCAACCTGAACGACCAGGTCATCGGCATCCCCACCCTGGCCGCCACCGACCCCCAGCTCGGCAGCGGTGCCGCGCCCGGCATCGGCTTCGCCATCCCCGCCTCCACCGTCCAGCGGATCGCCGGGCAGATCGTGCAGAACGGCAAGGTCACCAACTCCGGCCGGGCCGGCCTCGGCGTGACCGTGCGGGGCGTCGTCGGCCAGGACTTCCAGCCCGCGGGCGTCGCGATCGTCTCCGTCAGCAACGGCGGTGCGGCGGCCAAGGCCGGCCTGCAGGCGGGCGACGTGATCACCAAGGTGGGCAGCAGCCCGATCACCACGGTGCAGTCCCTGACGGAGGCGCTGGCGGCCTACCGGCCCGGTCAGCAGGTGCCCGTCACCTACGAGCGGAACGGGCAGCAGAAGACGGTTCAGGTCACCCTCGGCTCGCTCTGACCGGCTCCCGCGGCCGCCACAGGCCGCGGTTCCGGCGGCCGGCTCCCGTCGACGGACCGGGCCACCCAGCGCGGCCGGCCCGGTCCTCGTCCGTCAGCGTCCGTCAGCCGATCGCCGGACGCCTTCGCCGGCGCTCCCTCAGATGCCGTCGGGGGCCTGGGTCGCGCCCGACGCCTCGGGCGGGGCGACCGCCTCCGCGACTTCGCTGCCGATCCCGGGCTCGACTCCGTCGATGCCGCCCCCACCGCCGCCGCCCTCGCCGCCCTCGCCGCCGTCGCTCTCGGCGTGCAGGCTCATCGGACCGTAGATGCGCTTCTCGTCCTCGAACAGCACGGCCTGGTCGGCGCCCCCTTCCAGCAGCTCCTTCCAGACCTCCCCGATCCACGACTCGGCGTCCCCCTGGGTGGTGAACTCCTCGGGCTCCACCGCGGGCGGCACCTCGGTGCCGTCGGCCTTCTCGAACCGCCACGTCCACGCCATGTGTTTCTCCTCGGTCCATTGAGGTCGTACCGGATCTTCCGTGCTGCTCTCGCAGCGTATCTGCCGTGTCCGGACGCGTGACGGTCGTCTCCGCATGGCGGGCCGGACGCGCCCGCGCGGGCGGGACGCGAGAGGATCACTTCCGTGGAACTCACTCTGCTCGGCACCGGCGGCCCCGAGGGCCTGCCGCTGCCCGACTGCCCGTGCGCGGCCTGCGCGCTCGCCGTCGGTGCCGGCGCCCGCGCGGCGACCGCCGTCCTGGTCGACGGGGTGGTGCTGATCGACCTCACGCCCGGTGTGGCGCTCGCCGCGGCCCGGGCCGGGCAGAGCCTGGGCGCCCTGCGCCTGGTGCTGCTCTCCCACCCGCACGACGGCCCGGCGGTGGAGATCCCGCCGGGACTCCCGGCGCCGGCCCGGGTGCCGGACGGGCAGCGGCTGCCGCTGATCACCGGTCACCGGGTCGAGGCGGTGGCCGTGGACGCGCCGGGCACGGGGTACGCCATCGAGTCCCCGGACGGCCTGCGCGCCCTGTACCTGCCGCCGGGCTGCGCGCCGGCCGGCCTCGCCGAGAACGGCGGCGAGGCGTACGACCTGGTGCTGCTCGACGTCGTCGGCCGGCCGGACGCACTGGCACGGCTGCGGGCGGCGGGGGCGGTCACCCCGACCACGGATGTCGTCGCCGTGCACATCGGGCACAGCGCGCCGCCGCAGCCGGAGCTCGGACGGCGGTTGGCCGCGCTCGGCGCGCGGGCCGTCCCCGACGGGACGACCCTGGTCGCCGGGGACTACCAGAGCGTGCCGGACGTGCCGCGCCGGACGCTGGTGCTGGGAGGTGCCCGCTCGGGCAAGTCGGCCGAGGCGGAACGGCGGCTGGCCGCGTTCCCCGACGTGGTCTACGTCGCCACCGGCGGGTCCCGCGAGGACGACCCCGACTGGGCGCGGCGGGTCGCCGACCACCGCGAACGGCGGCCGGCCGGCTGGCGTACCGAGGAGACGCGGGACCTGGTGCCGCTGCTGGAGGTTCCCGGCGGGCCGCCCCTGCTCATCGACTGCCTCGGGCTGTGGCTCACCCACGTCATGGACGCGGCGGACGCCTGGGACGACGAGGCGTGGCACGACGGGGCGTACCGTCAGGTGCGCGCCCGCACCGAGGAGTTGGCCACGGCGTGGCGGGCGACGCGGCGGACGGTGGTGGCCGTCTCCAACGAGGTCGGCTCCGGGGTGGTGCCCGCGCACGCGTCGGGACGCCGGTTCCGCGACGAGCTGGGCCGCCTCAACACGGCGATCGCCGCGGAGTCCGAACACGTCCTCCTCCTCACGGCAGGCCTCCCCTCCCTCCTGCGCTGACCCGGCGCCCCCTCCGGCCCCCGTACGACGGTGTGCGCGTGGAAGACGGTTTGCGCGTGAGAGGGGAGGGGCGGGGCAGCGCACCGCGGGGCGGCGCCGGGGCCGGGACGGCCCGAGGAAGAGGGGGAGGTACCGCAGAGGAGTCGTCACGGTACTGTTCGGCAAGTGAGCGGCATCGACTTGGACGACTTCGGCTCCCTCGTGGAGCGCCCCGACGCAGGCCTGCGCCGGGACTCGCAGGATCGCTGGCGGGAACTGGTGAAGCCCGCGGACGGGCTCGGCAAGCCGGCCGAACTGGCCGACTGGCTGTCCGCCGTGCAGGGCGAGGTCCCGGCCCGGCCCCTGACGCGCCCCCGCGTACTGGTCTTCGCCGGTGACCACGGCGTCGCCGCGCTGGACGTGTCGGCACGCCCCGCGGGCACCGCGTCCACCCTGGCCGGGGCCGTGCTCGACGGCACCGCCCCCGTCAGCATCGTGGCCCGCCAACTCGGCGCGCAGGTGCGCCTCGTCGACATGGCCCTGGACTGCGATCCGGCCGGACTGCCCGCCGATGTGACGGCCCACCGGGTGCGCCGCGGCTCCGGCCGGCTCGACGTCGAGGACGCGCTGACCCGCGACGAGGCCGAGCAGGCGTTCCGCGCCGGCATGGCCCTCGCCGACGAGGAGGCCGACTCCGGCACGGACCTCGTCCTGCTCGGCGACCTGAGCGTCGGCGGCACCACGGTGGCCGGCGTCCTGATCGCCGCCCTGTGCGGCACCGACGCCTCGGTGGTGACGGGCCGCGGCTCCGGCATCGACGACCTGGCCTGGATGCGCAAGTGCGCGGCGATCCGTGACGGCCTGCGCCGGGCCCGCCCGGTGCTGGGCGACCAGATCGCCCTGCTGGCCGCGGTCGGCGGCGCCGACTTCGCCGCGATCACCGGCTTCCTGCTGCAGTCGGCGGTGCGCAAGATGCCCGTCGTGCTGGACGGCGTGGTGAGCGCGGCCTGTGCCCTGGTGGCGCAGCGGATCGCGTTCCGCGCGCCGGACTGGTGGCTGGCCGGGCACGCCAGCGGTGAGGCGGGACAGGCCAAGGCCCTGGACCGGATCTCGCTGAGCCCGCTGCTGGACCACGCCGTGCACTCGGGCGGCGGGACCGGCGCGCTGCTGGCGCTGCCCCTGCTGCAGGCCGCGGCCCTGCTCTCGGCCGAGCTCCCCGCCTGACGATCGCGCCCTCCCGCCCGGGACCTCCGGCCCCGGGCCGCGCATTCTCTCCCGCCGGCCGCCCGCCCGCACGCCCGGGCGGCCGGTCGCGGGAATCCCCGCAGGCCCGGGCGGCCGTTCCGCGCGATCGGGACGAGGAGTCATAAACTTCCCAGATGGGAACCGCCCGGCGCGCCGCCGCCTACACGGTGTGGTACCTCCGCATCGTCACCGCAGTGAACCTGCTGGGCGCGGTCTGGGTGAGCTTCGGCGCCGACATCCGCCGGCACAACGCCCAGGACTATTTCACCCCCTATCTGCTCACCGCCGGCTTCACCTCGGCCGCGTTCGCCCTCTTCCTCTCCGTCACGATGCGCCGGCACAAACGCGCCGCGTGGATCCTCAACCTCGTGCTGTGCGGGCTGTTCTTCGCCGCGCTGGCGATCAGCATGGTGTGGCCGCAGATCCACCGGCACCCGCAGAACTGGGTGTCGCTGGCGCTGACCGCCTCCTTCCTGGGCGCGCTGCTGCTGGGCCGGCCCGAATTCCGCGCCAAGGGCGACCGGGCGAACCCCTGGCAGGCCGCACTGGTGGCGGTGGTCGGCCTGGTGCTGGCCGGCCTCATCGGCACCGGGCTGGTCGCCGCGACGAACTCGGCGAACGGCGCGACGTTCGGCGACGTCTTCGGCTACGCCCTGGTGCGGCTGGTCTCCCTGGTGCCCAGCGACGCCGCGTTCGCCGCGATCGAGGCGCCGCACTGGGTCGACGTCGTCATCAACATCATGAGCGCCCTGCTCTTCCTGCTCGTGCTGTTCGTCGCGTTCCGCTCGCCGCGCGGCCGCGAACTGCTCTGCGCGCAGGACGAGGAGCGGCTGCGCGCGCTGCTGGAGAAGTACGGCGACCGCGACTCGCTCGGCTACTTCGCGCTGCGCCGCGACAAGAGCGTGATCTGGTCGCCGAGCGGCAAGTCGGCGATCGCCTACCGCGTGCTCGGCGGCGTCAGTCTGGCCTCCGGGGACCCGATCGGCGATCCGGAGGCGTGGCCGGGGGCCATCGAGGCATGGCTCGCCGAGGCGAAGCAGCACGCGTGGGTGCCGGCCGTGATGGGCGCCAGCGAGGAGGCCGGCACGGTGTACTCGCGGCACGGCCTGGACGCACTCGAACTCGGCGACGAGGCCATCGTCGAGGTCACCGACTTCACGCTGGACGGCCGCGCGATGCGGACGGTCCGGCAGGCGTACAACCGGGTCAAGCGGTCCGGCTGCACCGTCCGCATCCGGCGGCACGTCGACATCCCGCAGGAGGAGATGGACGCCCTGGTGGAGCGCGCCGACCACTGGCGCGACGGCGGCACCGAGCGCGGCTTCTCGATGGCCCTGGGGCGGCTGGGCGACCCGGCGGACGGCGAGTGCGTGATGGTCGAGTGCCAGGACGACGGCGGGCGTCCGCGGGCGCTGCTGAGCTTCGTTCCGTGGGGGCCGCACGGTCTGTCGCTCGACCTGATGCGGCGTGACCGCAGCGCCGACAACGGTCTGATCGAGTACATGGTGATCGAGCTGATCCAGCGGGCGGACGAGGTGTCGGTGCGTCAGGTCTCGCTGAACTTCGCGATGTTCCGCTCGGTGTTCGAGCGGGGTTCGCGGCTGGGGGCGGGCCCCGTGCTGCGGTTGTGGCACTCGCTGCTGACGTTCTTCTCGCGGTGGTGGCAGATCGAGTCGCTGTACCGCGCCAACGCCAAGTTCCGCCCGATCTGGGAGCCGCGCTATGTGCTGTTCGGCAAATCCAGCGAACTGCCCAGAATCGGGCTCGCGGGCGCGCGGGCCGAAGGCTTCCTCGGCGTCCCCCGGCTGCCCGTGCCGCTGCGGCGGCGCCGCGAGGGTGCGTGAGGCGGCACCCGCGGGGACGGTGTCCGCGCCGGCGGCGGCCGGGCGGCTGCGGCGGCTGGCCGTCGCCGAGTGGGGGACGGTCTTCCCCGACGTGTGGCGGCGGCTGCGCGGCTCCGGGCCGCGGGCGGTCCCGCTGACCCTGGTCTCGTGCGCGGGCATCCTGTTCCTCCAGCTCGTGCAGCACTCCGACGGCGTCAGCGACTGGGTCGAACGGCTCGGCGGCGTCTACGCCACGCTGCCGTGGTGGCTGGCCCTGCTGCGGACGCCGCTGTCGCTGTTCGTGCCGGACCCCTCGCTGCCCATCTGGGGGCTGGTCGTGCAGGTGGTCGTGGTGTTCGGGATCGCCGAGACGACGCTGGGCGCGCGCCGCACCCTGGGCGTCGCGCTGCTCGCGACGCTGGCCGGCACGTGTTTCGCCCGCTGGTCGGTGTGGGCCGGCCCCGGAGTGCTGCTGGGCCTCGCGCCGCAGGCCCTGGACGTCCGGGACACCGGCCCGTCCGCCGCCGTGGTGGCCCTCGGCGTGTACGCGGCGTGCCGCTATCGCGCCTGGTGCACGGCCACGGCGATCGCCGTCGCGATGATCGTCGAGGTCGTCTGGGTGACGAACCTCGCGGGCTACGAGCACCTGGCCGGCGTGGCCGCGGTGCTGACGCTGGCCGCCGCGGAGTCCCGGCTCCGCGCACGGCACCACGGGTCCCTGAGGGTCCGCCGGTAGCGTTCCGCGCCGCGTGCCCGGCCCGGTTCGGCCCGGTTCGGCAGGGCGGACGGGGCAAGCCCACCCGTGCGGAGGGTCCTCGGGCGCGCGGTAGCCTCGCGCGGTGACCAGGCCGGCTTCCCTCGACGCACTCCGTTTCGCCTTCGGCACGCTCACGGTCCTGCCGGTGCGGGTGACGCGCTGGGACCGGGCGGCGGCCCGGGGCGGGATGCTGGCGGCGCCGCTCGCGGGCCTCGTGGTGGGCCTGGCGGCGGCGGTGGCCGGCGGCGTCCTCACCGCCCTGGGCGCCACCCCGCTGCTGGCCGCGGCCGGCGCCGTCGCGGTACCCGCGGCGCTCACCCGGGGGCTGCACCTGGACGGTCTCGCCGACACCGCCGACGGGCTCGGCAGCGGCAAGCCGGCCGACGAGGCACTGCGCATCATGAAGCAGTCGGACATCGGGCCGTTCGGGGTCGTCGTGCTGGTGCTGACGCTGCTCGGGCAGACCGCCGCGCTGGCCGCGTGCTACGGGCACGGCTGGGTGTACGGCGGTACGGCGGCGGTGGTGGCCGCGGCGGGCGGGCGGGTGGCGATGACGCTGGCGTGCCGGGCGGGTGTGCCGGCGGCCAGGCCGGGCGGGCTGGGCGCGGCGGTCGCCGGAGTGGTGCCGAGAGGGGCGGCCCTGGCGGTGGTCGCCGGGGCGGTACTGGCCGCCTGTGCGGCGGGCGCTGCGTTCGGCGGGCTGAGCGCGGTGCGGTTCTGCGTGGCTGCGGTGGGGGCGGTGGGCGCCTCGGAGGCGGTGTTGCGGCGGTGCCGCGGGCGGTTCGGTGGGGTCACCGGTGACGTCTTCGGGGCCCTGTGCGAGATCTCCACGATCTCCGCCCTCCTCGTCCTCGCCCTCCGCTGAGGGTTCGCCCCCGACCGTGCACCGCTCCCGGCAGGGGTACCGCACGGCAGGTGACCGTGTGCGGACGGTGAGTGGGCGGCGGGAAAGGGGGGAGGCGGGGAGCGGCGGGACCGTCGTACCGGGGACAGGAGCCGGGCGTACAGTCGGAGGGTTCCCCGCTGTCGCACCGCCCCGCTGATGTGGCGGAATACGATGCGGGAGCCCCGGCCGGGCCACCCGCCGGCCCCTCACAGGACCTCAACCGAATAGGACCTCACCCACCGTGACTGCTCTGACTCTCAGTACCTCCTCCGCCGCAGCGTTGCGGGCGGACGCCGTCGTCGTGGGCCTGGCCAAGGGGCCCAAGGGCCCGCGGCTCGCCCCGGGAGCGGAAGCCGTGGACGCCGCCTTCGACGGCAGGCTGACCGCCACCCTGGAGACCCTGGGGGCGTCCGGCGCCGAGGGCGAGGCGACCAAGCTGCCCGCCCCGGCCGGCGTGAAGGCCGCGGTCGTGCTCGCGGTGGGCCTGGGAGACGCACCCGAGGACGGCGAAGGCTACGACCCCGAGGCGCTGCGCAAGGCCGCGGGCGTCGCGGGCCGCGCCCTGGCCGGCTCGAAGAAGGCGGCCTTCGCGCTGCCGATCGCCGGCGCCGCGGACATCGAGGCGATCGCCGTCGGCGCGCTGCTGGGCGCCTACTCCTTCACCGCCTACCAGTCGCAGAACGGCAGCGCCGGCAAGGGCTCGCTGGGCGAGGTCGCGGTCGTCGGCGCGAAGCCGCGCGACAAGGAGCACAAGGCCGCCGCCGAGCGGGCCGTCGCGGTGGCCGAGGAGGTCAACCGCGCGCGCGACCTGGTGAACATGCCCTCCAACGACCTGGACCCGAAGGCGTTCGCCGCCCAGGTGCAGGCGGCCGGCAAGGAGTTCGGCCTGAAGGTCGAGGTGCTGGACGAGAAGGCGCTGGCCAAGGGCGGCTACGGCGGCATCCTGGGCGTCGGCCGCGGCTCGGCGACCCCGCCGCGTCTGGTGCGCGTGGCCTACAAGCACCCCAAGGCCACCCGCACTCTCGCCTTCGTCGGCAAGGGCATCACCTACGACTCGGGCGGCATCTCGCTGAAGCCGGCCGGCCACAACGAGACGATGAAGTGCGACATGAGCGGCGCCGCCGCGGTGTTCGGCGCCGTCGTGGCCGCCGCCAAGCTCGGCCTGGCCGTCAACGTCACCGGCTGGCTGGCGCTGGCCGAGAACATGCCCGGCGGCAACGCCACCCGCCCCGGCGACGTGCTGCGGATGTACAGCGGCAAGACCGTCGAGGTGCTGAACACCGACGCCGAGGGCCGCCTGGTGCTGGCCGACGCGCTCGCCCGCGCCTCCGAGGAGTCCCCGGACGCGATCGTGGACGTGGCGACGCTGACCGGCGCGATGGTGCTGGCGCTGGGCGACGGCCGCTTCGGCATCATGGCGAACGACGACGACTTCCGTACCGCCGTGCACGCCACCGCGCTGGCGCAGGGCGAGGACTCATGGCCGATGCCGCTGCCCAAGCAGCTCCGCAAGACCTTCGACTCCCCCACCGCGGACATCGCGAACATGGGTGTGCGGCCGGGCGGCGGCCTGATCGCCGGCCTGTTCCTGAAGGAGTTCGTGGGCGAGGGCATCACCTGGGCGCACCTGGACATCGCCGGTCCGGCCTTCAACGAGGGCGGCCCGTTCGGTTACACGCCCAAGGGCGGCACGGGCAGCGCGGTGCGCACGCTGGTGGGTCTGGCCCGCAGGACCGCCGAGGGCGATCTCCTCTGATCGGGTGACTTCCCTCACGTACGGCCCCGGACGCGACGCTCCGGGGCCGCGTCGTATGGGTCTCCGCCCGGCCCGGTGACCCGTCTGCCGCCGAGAAGTGCGAAGATGTTGTCTCGGCACGACAGGGCCCCCTTTGAGACAAAGCGGCCGAACCAAGCCGCCGCCCGGTCATGGTGGACCGGCTCCGGCGTACCCATGCATGGAGGACGTGACGTGGCGAACGACGCCAGCACTGTTTTCGACCTAGTGATCCTCGGCGGTGGCAGCGGCGGCTACGCTGCCGCTCTGCGTGCCGCGCAGCTGGGACTGGACGTCGCCCTGATCGAGAAGAACAAGCTCGGGGGCACCTGTCTGCACCAGGGATGCATTCCCACCAAGGCGCTGCTGCACGCCGGCGAGATCGCCGACCAGGCTCGCGAGAGCGAGCAGTTCGGCGTGAAGGCCACCTTCGAGGGCATCGACATCGCGGCCGTCCTGAAGTACAAGGACGACGTGATCTCGGGCCTCTACAAGGGCCTGCAGGGCCTGGTCGCCTCGCGGAAGGTGACCTACATCGAGGGCGAGGGCCGGCTGTCCTCCCCGACCTCGGTGGACGTGAACGGCCAGCGGATCGAGGGCCGGCACGTGCTGCTGGCGACCGGCTCGGTGCCGCGCTCGCTGCCGGGTCTGACGATCGACGGCAACCGGATCATCTCCTCGGACCACGCGCTGGTCCTGGACCGCGTGCCCAAGTCCGCGATCATCCTGGGCGGCGGCGTCATCGGCGTCGAGTTCGCTTCGGCGTGGAAGTCCTTCGGCACCGACGTGACGATCGTCGAGGGCCTGCCCCACCTGGTTCCGGTGGAGGACGAGAACAGCTCCAAGCTGCTGGAGCGCGCGTTCCGCAAGCGGGGCATCAAGTTCAACCTGGGCACCTTCTTCCAGAGCGCCGAGTACACCGCCGACGGCGTCAAGGTGACGCTGGCCGACGGCAAGACCTTCGAGGGCGAGGTGCTGCTGGTCGCGATCGGCCGCGGCCCGGTCTCGCAGAACCTCGGCTACGAGGAGCAGGGCGTCGCGATCGACCGCGGCTACGTCCTGGTCGACGAGTACATGCGCACCAACGTGCCGACCATCTCGGCCGTCGGCGACCTGGTGCCCACGCTCCAGCTCGCGCACGTCGGCTTCGCCGAGGGCATCCTGGTCGCGGAGCGCCTGGCGGGTCTGAAGACCGTGCCGATCGACTACGACGGCGTGCCGCGGGTGACGTACTGCCACCCCGAGGTCGCCTCCGTCGGCATCACCGAGGCCAAGGCCAAGGAGGTGTACGGCGCGGACAAGGTCGTCACCCTGAAGTACAACCTGGCCGGCAACGGCCGGAGCAAGATCCTCAAGACTTCGGGCGAGGTCAAGCTCGTCCAGGTGCGTGACGGGGCCGTCGTGGGTGTCCACATGGTCGGCGACCGGATGGGTGAGCAGGTCGGCGAGGCTCAGCTGATCTACAACTGGGAGGCGCTGCCCGCCGAGGTGGCGCAGCTCATCCACGCCCACCCGACGCAGAGCGAGGCCCTCGGCGAGGCCCACCTCGCGCTCGCGGGCAAGCCGCTGCACTCGCACGACTGACCCTCCGCACGCCACCCCATCCGCACAGATCCGTTAGGAGCAACCGCAACCATGGCGGTTTCCGTAACCCTCCCGGCGCTCGGCGAGAGCGTGACCGAGGGCACCGTCACCCGCTGGCTGAAGGCCGAGGGTGAGCACGTCGAGGCCGACGAGCCGCTGCTCGAGGTCTCGACCGACAAGGTCGACACCGAGATCCCCTCCCCCGCCTCCGGCGTGCTGGCCTCCATCAAGGTCGCCGAGGACGAGACGGTCGAGGTCGGCGCCGAGCTGGCCGTCATCGACGACGGCAGCGGCGCGCCCGCCGCCGCCCCGGCCCCCGCCGCGGCCGAGCAGCCCGCGCCGGCCCAGCCCGCCGCCCCGGCGCAGCCCGCCCCGGCGGCCCCGGCCGCTCCCTCCACCGAGGCCGCGGCCCCCGCCCCGGCTCCGACCGCCGAGGCCACGGCCGGCGCGAGCGGCGCCCAGGGCACCGACGTCGTGCTGCCCGCGCTCGGCGAGTCCGTCACCGAGGGCACCGTCACCCGCTGGCTGAAGGCGGTCGGCGAGTCGGTCGAGGCCGACGAGCCGCTGCTGGAGGTGTCCACCGACAAGGTCGACACCGAGATCCCGTCGCCGGTCGCCGGCACCCTGCTGGAGATCCTGGTCCAGGAGGACGAGACGGCCGAGGTCGGCGCCCGGCTGGCCGTCGTCGGCGCCGCCGGTGCCGCTCCCGCCGCCGCCCCGGCCCCGGCCGCCGCCCCGGCTGCGCCGGCTGCGCCGGCGCCCGCCCCGGCCGCTGCGGCCCCGGCTCCCACACCGGCCCCGGCCGCCCCGGCTCCCGCTGCCGCCCCGGCCCCGGCGCCCGCGCCCGCCCCGGCGCAGCCCGCCGCTCCGGCCCCGGCGGCTCCGGCTCCGGCTCCGGCTGCCGCCCCGGCCGCTCCGGCGCCCGCGGCCACCGCCGCGGTCGACGAGGGCGCGTACGTCACCCCGCTGGTCCGCAAGCTCGCCGCCGAGAACGGCGTGAACCTGTCCTCGGTGCGCGGCACCGGCGTCGGCGGGCGGATCCGCAAGCAGGACGTGCTCGCCGCCGCGGAGGCCGCCAAGGCCGCCGCCCCGGCGCAGGCCGCTCCGGCCGCCGCCGCTCCGAAGGCGGCGCCCGCGGTGTCCCCGCTGCGCGGTCAGACCGTCAAGATGACCCGGATGCGCAAGGTCATCGGCGACAACATGATGAAGGCCCTGCACTCGCAGGCCCAGCTCACCAGCGTCGTCGAGGTGGACGTCACCCGCATCATGCGGCTGCGCGGCCAGGCCAAGGAGTCCTTCCTGGCCCGCGAGGGCGTCAAGCTGTCGCCGATGCCGTTCTTCGTCAAGGCGGCGGCCCAGGCGCTCAAGGCCCACCCGGTGATCAACGCCCGCATCAACGAGGACGAGGGCACGATCACCTACTTCGACTCCGAGAACATCGGGATCGCGGTGGACTCCGAGAAGGGCCTGATGACCCCGGTCATCAAGGGCGCCGGCGACCTGAACATCGCCGGTATCGCCAAGAAGACCGCCGAGCTGGCGGGCAACGTCCGGTCCAACAAGATCACCCCGGACGACCTGGCGGGCGCGACCTTCACCATCAGCAACACCGGTTCGCGCGGTGCGCTGTTCGACACGGTGATCGTCCCGCCGAACCAGGCCGCGATCCTGGGGATCGGCGCGACCGTCAAGCGCCCGGTGGTCGTGGAGACCGCCGAGGGCACGGTCATCGGCGTCCGGGACATGACGTACCTGTCGCTGTCCTACGACCACCGGCTGGTGGACGGTGCCGACGCGGCCCGCTACCTGACCGCGGTCAAGGAGATCCTGGAGGCGGGCGAGTTCGAGGTCGAGCTCGGCCTGTAGTCCCCCTTCACGGCCCTGGTGCCCCCGTCCCGTGCCCGGGGCGGGGGCACCGTCGTCGTCGCGGCGGCGCCGCCCCTGCCGACAGGCCGTATCGTCTATGTCACGCACAGCGTGAAGGAGTGCATCGTGATGGCCTCTGCCGCCACCCCCAACCTGGTCGTGCACAGCCTGCGCGAGCAGATCCGCGAGCACATCCTCGAAGGGATCGTCAGCGGGCGGTGGAAGCCGGGCGAGCGCATCGTGGAGCGGCGCATCGCGGCGGAGCTGCAGGTCAGCCAGACGCCGGTGCGCGAGGCGCTGCGCGAGCTGGAGAGCCTGCGGCTGATCGAGTCGGCGCCGAACAAGGGCGTGCGGGTGCGCAGCCTGACCGCCGCCGACCTCAAGGAGGGCTACCCGGTGCGGGCCGGCCTGGAGCAGGTCGCGGCGGAGCTGGCGGCCGAGCGGCTGGCGACCGACCCCTCGGCGCTGGAGCGGGAGGTCGCCGCACTGCGGGAGGCCGACGCCGTGCTGGACGGCGAGTCCCAGGCGCGGCACACCGTGGCCTTCCACGAGGAGCTGGTGCGCGCGGCGGGCAACGCCGTGCTGACGCACGCCTGGCAGGCGCTGGGTATCGAGGTGTGGACGACGCTGTCCATCCGCTGGCTGAGCCCGGCCCCGCGGGCCTACGCCGACGAGCACCAGGAGATCGTGGACGCCTTCGTCCGCCGCGACCCGGCGATCTGCGCGATCGTCAAGGCACATGTGCTGAGCTGCGCTCCTCAGGTGTGACCGTGAGCTGACGCTCCGCTGTTTCGAAGGCCGCGACTGACTGACACCGCGTGCCCGTAAGGCTGACACCCCGTGCCGACTTTTCTTTTCCAGGCCGAGAAGCATTGATCGATCATCGATCGCGGAGTTATCGTCCAGATCAGGGAGCACACCTGTCGTGCCGACAAGCACTCCCACCCCTCCCTCCGTTCGGAAGGCGGCCACCCATGCCCGACGCCGTACGACTGCCACGGCCGAGCCAGCTCGACCAGATCCCCGACCGCGACTCCGAGGAAACCGCGGAGTGGCGGGCGTCCCTGGACGCCGTCACCAAGGCCGCGGGCCCCCACCGGGCCGCGTACCTGATGCGACGGACCCTCGAGCACGCGAGCGCCGCGGGCACGGTCTCCGGCGGCGTCGCGCTGCCGTCGCTGCTCGAGACCGAATACCTCAACACGATCCCGACCTCCGCCGAGCCCGCGTACCCGGGCGACGAGGCGCTGGAGGCCCGGATCACCGCCTGGAACCGGTGGAACGCCGCGGCGATGGTGACCCGCGGCAGCCGCCAGGGCCTCGGCGGCCACATCGCCACCTTCGCGTCGGCGGCCTGGCTCTACGAGACCGGCTTCCAGCACTTCTTCCACGGGAAGGAGGGCGCCGGCTCCGGCGACCAGCTCTACATCCAGGGCCACGCCTCCCCCGGCATCTACGCCCGGGCCTTCCTCGACGGACGGCTCAGCGAGGCGCAGCTCGACCGCTTCCGCCAGGAGGCGGGCGGCGACGGCCTGCCGTCCTACCCGCACCCGCGGCGCCTGCCGTGGCTGTGGGAGTTCCCCACCGTGTCCATGGGCCTGGGCCCGCTGTCCGCGATCTACCAGGCGCGCTTCAACCGCTACCTGGAGCACCGCGGGATCAAGGACACCTCGGACTCCCACGTGTGGGCGTTCCTGGGCGACGGCGAGATGGACGAGCCCGAGTCGACCGCGGCACTGGCGCTGGCCGGCCGCGAGGGCCTGGACAACCTGACCTTCGTGATCAACTGCAACCTGCAGCGGCTCGACGGTCCGGTCCGCCCGAACTTCAAGATCGTGCAGGAGCTGGAGGCCCAGTTCCGCGCAGCGGGCTGGAACGTCGTCAAGTCCCTGTGGGGCGTCGCCTGGGACGAGCTGTTCGCCCAGGACACCGAGGGCGCGCTGCTCGGCCGGCTGCGGCAGACCCCGGACGCGCAGTTCCAGACCTACGCCACCCGGGACGCGGCCTACATCCGCGACCACTTCTTCGGCGCCGACCCCGCGCTGCGCACGATCGCGGCCGGGCTGTCCGACGCCAAGCTGCTGGAGCTGTTCCAGACCTCGCGCGCCGGCCACGAGCCGCGCAAGGTGTACGCCGCCTACCGCGCCGCGCTGGAACACAAGGGCGCCCCGACGGTGATCCTCGCCCAGACGGTGAAGGGCTACACGCTCGGCGCCGGCTTCGAGTCGCGCAACGCCAACCACCAGATGAAGAAGCTCACGGCCGCGCAGTTCCGCACGATGCGCGACCTGCTGGAGCTCCCCATCCCGGACAGCGCGCTGGACGCCGACCTCGTCCCGTACTGGCACCCCGGCGAGAACTCCCCCGAGATCCGGTACCTGCGGGAGCGGCGTGCCGCGCTCGGCGGCCCGGCCCCGGCCCGCAGCGTCGTCCCGACCCCGCTGCCGATGCCCGCCGACAAGGCGTTCACCGCGCTGGAGAAGGGCTCGGGCACCCAGGAGATCGCCACCACCATGGCGTTCGTCCGGCTGGTCAAGGACCTCATGCGGGAGAAGGAGACCGGCCGCCGCTGGGTCCCCGTCGTGCCCGACGAGGCCCGCACCTTCGGCATGGAGTCGCTGTTCCCGTCCGCGGGCCTGTACTCCCCCAAGGGCCAGACGTACGACCCGGTCGACCGCGACCAGCTCCTGTACTACAAGGAGGCGAAGGACGGCCAGATCCTCAACGAGGGGATCACCGAGGCCGGTTCGCTCGCCGACTTCACGGCCGCGGCCACGTCGTACGCCACGCACGGCGAGCCGATGATCCCGTTCTACATCTTCTACTCGATGTTCGGCTGGCAGCGGACGGCCGACCAGTTCTGGGCGCTCGCCGACCAGCTCGGCCGCGGCTTCGTGATCGGCGCGACCGCCGGCCGCACCACGATGACCGGTGAGGGCCTGCAGCACGCCGACGGCCACTCGCACCTGATCGCCTCGACCAACCCGGCGGCGATCTCCTACGACCCGGCGTTCGCGTACGAGGTCGCGGTGATCGTCCGCGAGGGCCTGCGGCGGATGTACGGACCGGAGCGGGAGGGCGAGGACCAGAACGTCTTCTACTACCTGACGGTCTACAACGAGCCGAAGGTCCAGCCGGCCATGCCCGAGGGCGTGGCGGAGGGCATCGTCAAGGGCCTCTACCGCTACCGGCCGGCGGCCGGCGCGGTGAGCACCCCCGAGGACGCCCCGCGGCTGCAGCTGCTCGCCTCCGGCACCGCCGTCCACTGGGCGCTGGACGCCCAGCGGCTACTGGCCGAGGACTGGGGTGTGGCCGCCGACGTGTGGTCCGCGCCGTCCTGGACGGAGCTGCGGCGTGACGCGCTGGAGTGCGACGCGGCGCGGATGCGCGGCGAGGACCGGGTGCCGTACGTGACCCGCGCGCTCGCCGGGGCGCCCGGCCCGGTGGTCGCGGTCAGCGACTGGATGCGGGCGGTCCCGGACCAGATAGCCCAGTGGGTGGAGCAGGACTGGACGTCGGTGGGCACCGACGGGTTCGGTCTGTCCGACACCCGCGAGGCGGCGCGCCGCCACTTCGGCGTGGATCCGCAGTCGGTCGTCGTGCAGGCGCTCGGCGCACTGGCGCGGCGCGGCGACGTCAAGCCGGAGACGGTCAGGAAGGCCGCCGAGCGGTACGGCCTCTGACGGACGTTCAGCAGGTGCCGCGCCCGGGTTCACCGGGCGCGGCACCTTGCTGTGTTCCCTGACGGCACGCACGCCCCAGCGGAACCAGGGGTTCGGCTGGAAAGCAGTCAACCTACCGGCCGGAAAGGGATTGCGGGCTCTCCGGCCAGCGGTTACGGTCCCCCGGATGCCTGCCAATCCACTCCCGCTGACAGCGCCCGGCGCCGAGGACTTCCGGGCCTGGCACCGGGTGCAGTCCGCCGCGCTCGCCCACGACCTGCCCGGTGAGCCCGTTCCGGCGCAGGACGCCGTCCAGGCACGGCTGACCACCCCGGCGCCCGGCAGCAGGCTGGTGCTGTGGCTGGTTCGCGGCAGCGGGTCGGACCCGGTGGCCACCGCGGCGCTGCGGCTGTTCTCCCACCCGGACCGCAGCGAGCACGCCGAGGTGGAGATGACCGTCCACCCCGCGCACCGCCGCATGGGCGCCGGTTCCCGGCTGCTGTCCACCGTCACCGAGGCGGCCCGGGCCGCGGGGTGCCGCAGCATGACCACCGAGGTGGCGGCGGGCACGTCCGGCGAACGCTTCCTGGTCAACCGCTCCTTCACCCCCGTGGTCCGGCTCACCTGGCTGCGGCTGGCCCTGGACGAGGTGCCCGAGCCGATCCGCAAGCTGCCGGACGTGCCGCACGCCGGCTACCGGCTGACGGCGTGGGACGGCGCGGTACCGGACGCCCTCGCGGCCGGTTACGCGCGCGCCCGGCAGGCCACGGCCGGCGGGCCCGCGGGCGCCGCGCGCTCCGGCGACGCGGCGTGGGACGAGACGCGTCTGCGGGAGCGTGCCCGGGTCGTCGAGCGGCGCGGGGAACGGCTGCTGACGGTCGCCGCGGTCTGCGAGGCCGACGGCGCGGTCGCCGGTTTCACCGAACTCGTGCTGCCCGCCGGGCTGCCGGGCCGCGCCCGGCAGCACGACACCGCGGTGCTGCCCGAGCACCGCGGCAACGGACTGGGCCTGTGGCTGAAGGCCGCGATGCTGCGCCGGGTGGGCGCCGACCACCCGCGGATCACCGAGATCGAGACCGGTACCGCCGACGACAACCGGCACATGCTCGCCGTCAACACCGCGCTCGGCTTCCGTCCGCGGCGGCGCACCGTCACGTTCCGGCTGGACCTGCACCGCCGCTGACGCCGCAACGTCCGGAGGGGCGCCGCCGGTCCGAACGTAACGACACGGGCGCATCCGGGGCGCTCCGCGTGCGGCGGGGGGCGCCAACCGGGAAGCTGGACGCGTGATGGACGAGACGGAGTTCTGGGAGATCGTCGACGGCACGCGCGAAGCCGCGGACGGCGATTCGGAGGAGCACGCCGACCTGCTCGTCGAGCGGCTGGCGCAGCTCGACCCCGAAGCCGTGCTGGACTTCGCCCGGCACTTCGAGACGCGTTTCGCCCGCGCCTTCCGCTGGGACCTGTGGGGCGCGGCCGACATCATGCTCGGCGGCGCGGACGAGGAGTCCTTCGACTACTTCCGCTGCTGGCTGATCGGCCAGGGCCGGCACGTCTTCGAGGGCGCGCTCGCCGCACCCGACGATCTGGCCGTCCTGGTCCCGGAGTTCGACCCCGACGCGGACGGCGACGCGGAGGATCTCGGGTACGCCGCGGACGAGGCGTACGAACAGCTCACCGCGGTGCGCCTGCCCGACCTCGAACTCCCGGTCCAGGAAGCCCCGGAGGGCGACCCGCTCGACCTCGACGACGAGGCCGCGATGGCGGCGCGCTTCCCGCACCTGTGGGCGCGTTTCGGCTGAGTGGTCCGCCCGTTCGCCCCGGCGCGCGGTGGATCCTGCGGGCGGTCCGCGTCCCGCGACGCGCCGCCGGTGCGCGGGACCGGGCGCCGGGACGGCAAGATGGGGGCATGCGGATTGCGGTGAGCGGGGCGGGCGGTCTGATCGGGTCGGCACTGGCGGACGCACTGGCCGGCGACGGCCACGACGTCGTACGGCTGGTGCGGCACACGCCGAAGAAGGAGGGCGAGGTCGCCTGGGACCCGGACGCCGGGACCGTCGACACCGAGGGCCTGGCCGGCTGCGAGGCCGTCGTCCACCTCGCCGGCGCCGGCATCGGCGACCGCCGCTGGACGGAGTCCCGCAAGAAGGAACTGCGCGACAGCCGGGTGCGCGGCACCGGTGCCGTCGCCCGGGCCGTCGCCTCCCTGCCCACCCCGCCCTCCGTGCTGGTCTGCGGCAGCGCGATCGGGTTCTACGGCGACACCGGCGACCGCTGGGTCGACGAGGACAGCCCGGCGGGCGAGGGGTTCCTGGCCGACCTCGTCGTCGACTGGGAGGCCGCCGCCGACCCGGCCCGCGAGGCCGGCATCCGCACGGTGCACGCCCGTACCGGCCTTGTGGTGGCCAGGACGGGCGGCGCGTGGGCCCCGCTGTTCCCCCTCTTCCGGGCCGGGCTCGGCGGACGGCTGGGCAGCGGGAAGCAGTACTGGAGCTTCATCTCGCTGCACGACGAGGTCGCCGCGCTGCGCTTCCTCATCGACAACCCCGGCCTGTCCGGCCCGGTCAACCTCACCGCGCCCGATCCGCTGACGAACCGTCAGATCACCAAGGCCATGGGCAAGGTGATGCACCGCCCGACGCTGGCGGCCGTGCCCGCGCAGGTGCTGCGCACCGTGCTCGGGGAGTTCGCCGGCGACGTGCTCAGCAGCCAGCGGGTGCGGCCCCGGCGGCTGCTGGACGCCGGGTTCACCTGGGCCCAGCCGGAGATCCAGCAGGCGGTCAAGGAGGCCCTGCGGGTGTTCTGAGGCGCCCCGCGACGGCACCGGGGCGGCCGCTGGGGTGTGCTGACGCCGCGAAGTCCGGAAACACCGTGGTAGAAGTCCGGAAAGGTCCGGTCGGTCCCGCATCGAATGCCTTTGATAAGGGCATGACCCCTACCAGCGTCGGCGGCGCTCCAGGGTGCCCCCGGCTTCAGCGGGGAACGGACCCGATCTCCGGGAGGGGCATCGTGCTCTCACCAGCACGCGGACAACGGACGGTGGCCGCCGCGGACGTGATCGTGATCGGTGCGGGACTGGCCGGGCTGGCAGCGGCCCGGCACCTGGCGGACGGCGGCCTGTCGGTCACCGTCCTGGAGGCCGCGGACCGGGTGGGCGGCCGGATGGCCACCGACACGGTGGACGGCTTCCGGCTGGACCGCGGCCCGCAACTGCTCAACACCTCCTACCCCGAACTGCACAGCAGTCCGGCCCTGCGCGGCCTGCCCATGGCCCCGGTCGCGCCCGGCGCGGTGCTGCGCGGCGCGGGCCGGGGCTACCGGGTCGGCGATCCACGCGGCGTCCGCGTCGCGTTCAGCTCCGCCCGGGCGCCGATCGGTTCCGCGCTCGACAAGGCCCGGCTCGGAGCGACCCTCAACCGCCTCGCGGGCACCCCCGCGACCCGGCTCGGCGCCCGCCCCGAGACGACCGCCGCGCAGGCGCTCGGCGCCCGGGGGTTCGCCCCGCGGACCGTCGAGGGCTTCCTGCGGCCGCTCCTCGCCGCGCTGCTGTGCGACCCGGAACTCGGCACGTCCAGCCGGGTCGCGGACCTGGTGCTGCGGGCGTTCGCCCGGGGGCGCACCTGCCTGCCCACGGGCGGCGCGGCGAGCGTCCCGGCCCGGCTGGCGGACGCGCTGCCGCCGGGCACGGTCCGGCTGGGCACCCGGGCGACCCGGGTCGCGGCCAACGCCGTGACGACCGAGGACGGCACCGAACTCCCTTGCCGCGGCGTGGTCGTGGCGACCGACGCGCGGTCGGCGTGCGCGCTGCTGCCCGGCCTGCGGATGCCGGCCTTCCACCAGGTCACCGTCGTCCACCACGCGGCGCCCGCCGCGCCGGTCCGCGAACCCGTCCTGGTGCTGGACGCGGACCGGCTGGGCCCGGTCTCGCACACCCTGCCCGCGAGCGCCGTCGACCCGACCCGGGCGCCCTCGGGACGGGCACTCGTCAGCTCGGTGGTGCTCGGCCCGCCGCCGGACGGCGAGGACGACAAGGCGATACGGGCGCATCTGGCCGAGCTGTACGACACCTCGACCGACCGGTGGGAGCTGCTGGCGCTGCGCACCGACCCGGACGCGGTCCCGGCGATGCCGCCGCCGCACGACCTGCGGCGGCCGGTCCGGCTGCTCTCCGGCCTGTACGTGTGCGGCGACCACCGCGACACCAGTTCCGTCCAGGGCGCCCTGCTCTCCGGGCGGCGCGCCGCCCTCGCCGCCCTCCGCGATCTGGCCGGGCGTCCCGCGGCCGGCCGTTCCGAGCCCGCCGCCCCCGCCGAGGCCGCGGCCTGACCTCCTCCGGCCGGCCCCCGCCCCCGTCGCGCGCCGCGGGCGGGGGTCAGCCGCGGAGGGCGGTGACGCGCTCGCGGAAGGTCCGGACGGCGGCGGTCTCGCGGTAGGGGTCGAGGCGGCGGGCGAACTCGCGGACGTACTCCGTGGCCCGGGCGGACCGCAGGTCGCCCGCGGCCCGCACCGCCTCGTAGCCGTGCGCGCAGGCGGCGTCGACGTCGCCGAGCCCGAGCCGCGCGGAGGCCAGCACCGTGCGGCAGAACAGCCGGCTGCGCGCGTACCCGGGGGCCCGCAGCTGCAGGGACCGTTCGGCGTGCTGCACGGCCGGCCGCCACTGCTGGAGGTCGCGGTGGCAGTGCGCGAACTCGTCGGCGAGCTGGGCCTCGTCGAAGAACCGGGCCCACGGGGGCACCTCGTCGCCCGTCCGCGCGGCCCCCAGCGCGCGCTCGGCCCGCGAGAGGGCCGCCGCGCACGCCCTGGCCTCCCCCAGCAGGCCGTGCCCGCGCGCCTCGGCCGCGTACAGCAGCGCCTGGACGGTGTACGGCACGCTGCTGCCGACGCCCTGCTGCGCGACCCGGGCGAGCTGCACGGCCTCCCGCCCGTGCCCGAGGTAGACCGCCTGGCGGCTCATGGTGACCAGCACGTAGCCGCCGTACGCCCGGTCGCCGGCGGCCTGCGCCAGCCGCAGCGCCTGCACGAAGTAGCGCTGGGCCAGTCCGTGGGCGCCGATGTCGTACGAGGTCCAGCCGGCGAGCCGGGTGAGGTCGGCGACGGCGGCGAACAGCCGGCGGCCCAGCGTCTCGCCGTAGCTGCCGCGCAGCATCGGCTCGGCCTCGTGCTCCAGGTACCGCACCAGGGCCTGGCGGGCGTGCCCGCCTCCGTAGGCGTGGTCGAGGGAGCGGAACAGCTCGCCGACGGCTCCGACCGCCGCCACGTCACCGGCCCCGACCCGCATCCCGGAGGTCCGCACCGGGCCGGCGGGCACGACGGCCGTACCGGCGCCCCCGAGCGCGCCGGAGACAGCGGCACCCGCGCCCGAGGCGTCCGCGCCGGCCTGCGTCCCCGTGCCCCGCGGTCCCCGGCTCTGCGCCGGCACCCGCGCCTGTCCCGGCGGCACGGACTGCCCTGGCGGGACGGGCGGACCCGGCGCGACGGGCGGACCGGGCGCGGCGGGCGGACCCGGCGGGACGGCGGACCCCGGCGGCACCACCGTGTCGTCCGCCCGCCCGATCAGCCAGTCCCGGCTGGGGACCACGAGTCCGGCCGGCGTGAACGCGATCTTCCGCAGCTCCGCCTGGCTGCCGGTGTCCTTGCGCCACAGCCCGCTGACGATGTCCACCGCCTCCAGGGGCGTGGCGGCGTACTCCAGGCCCGCGTACACCGGGGCGCACGCGTCGAGCCCGAGGTCCTGCGCCGACAGCCGCCGTCCGAGGCGCTGGGTGAAGACCTCGGCGATCAGTGCGGGCGTGGTGCCGCGCGGCTGCTGGCCGCGCAGCCACCGGGTGACGGACGTCTTGTCGTAGCGCAGGTCCAGGCCGTGCTCGACGCCGAGCTGGTCGACCCGGCGGGCGAGCCCCGCGTGCGAGAAGCCGGCCTCCGAGATGAGCGCGGCGAGCCTGCGGTTGGGGCGGTGCTCCCGGGTGGTGCGGGCCGGCGGGGACGGCTGGGCCGCCGGGTCCGGGTCCGGGGCGGCCTTCGGGCGCTGAGGGGTTCGCTGCGGGGCACGTTCCGTCATCGGTGGTGCGGCCACTTTCACTGAGGGGTTCGCTGGGCTTCGCCGAGGGTTGGCTGATGCTTGGCTGACGTTTGACTGGGGGGGTCGCTGGGGTTCGCCGGACGTCCGGTGGCAGGCGGGCCGGGGGTTCGCCGGTGAGGTCTGCGGGTCGGCGCGAATGTAACGGCCGGTGCGCGCATGGTGACCAGCTCGGCCGAACATTCCCCCGAACGAGCGACAACCAGGGGTATTACCGGGTAAACCACCCACTGGGCAGCGCGGTGCCGTGATACGGGCACGTGCTCGCCGGGGGCCTGCCGCGCCGCCGTACAGTGAGGGAGGCACGGAGTGGGATCCACGTCCGGCCGGGAGCTGTGGACTGCGGAGGAGTGACCGTGAGCGACCTGCACTTCGTTCATCTGGGGTTCGGCGCGGAGGCGGTGGAGTACACCGAGGCCTGGCAGGAGCAGCGCCGGGTGCACGCGGCGCGCTTCGCGGACGAGGTGCCGGACACCTGCCTACTGCTGGAGCACCCGCCGGTCTACACCGCCGGCCGCCGCACCGCCGACAACGAACGCCCGCTCGACGGCACCCCGGTGGTCGACGTGGACCGCGGCGGCAAGATCACCTGGCACGGCCCCGGCCAGCTCGTCGGCTACCCGATCCTGAAGCTCCCCCGCCCGGTCGACGTGGTCGCGCACGTGCGCCGGCTCGAGGAGGCACTGATCCGGGTGGCCGCCGACTTCGGGCTGGAGACCACCCGCGTCGAGGGCCGGTCCGGTGTCTGGGTGCTCGGCGACCCGGTCACCGAGCGGACCTCGAACGGCCTGACCCTGGACTTCGACCCGCGGCTGGCGGACGAGGAGTTCGACCCGCGGCTGAACGGCCCGGAGTACGCGCCGTCCAACGCCGGGCAGCGCGGTGAGGACCGCAAGCTCGCCGCGATCGGCATCCGCGTCGCCAAGGGCGTGACGATGCACGGTTTCGCCCTCAACTGCGACCCCGACAACACCTGGTTCGACCGCATCGTGCCGTGCGGCATCAGGGACGCGGGCGTCACCTCGCTCTCGCAGGAACTGGGCCGCGACGTCACCGTGGCCGAGGTGCTGCCGGTGGTCGAGAAGCACCTGACCGAGGTGCTCGGTTCCGCGGTCCCCCTGCCGCGTGCCGTCTAGGAATTCAGGGGCGTACCCTGGCGTTTACCGAAGAATCAAAGCCGAAGGCTAAATCTCAGCTGTAGGGAGCCGGTCGTGTCCGCAGTCGCACCCGACGGACGCAAGTTGCTGCGCCTGGAGGTCCGGAACAGCCAGACCCCCATCGAGCGCAAGCCCGAGTGGATCAAGACCCGGGCGAAAATGGGTCCCGAGTACACGCAGATGCAGAAGCTCGTGAAGAGCGAGGGGCTGCACACCGTGTGCCAGGAGGCCGGCTGTCCGAACATCTACGAGTGCTGGGAGGACCGCGAGGCCACCTTCCTCATCGGCGGCGACCAGTGCACCCGGCGCTGCGACTTCTGCCAGATCGACACCGGCAAGCCCGAGGCGCTGGACCGCGACGAGCCGCGGCGCGTCGGCGAGTCGGTGCTGACCATGGACCTGAACTACGCCACCATCACCGGCGTCGCCCGCGACGACCTGGAGGACGGCGGCGCCTGGCTGTACGCCGAGACGGTCCGGCAGATCCACGCGATGACCGCCGACCGGGCCGGCGGCCGCACCAAGGTCGAGCTGCTCATCCCCGACTTCAACGCCGAGCCCGCGCAGCTCGCCGAGGTCTTCGGCTCCCGCCCCCAGGTGCTCGCGCACAACGTGGAGACCGTGCCGCGGATCTTCAAGCGGATCCGCCCGGGCTTCCGCTACGAGCGCTCGCTCGAGGTCATCACCAAGGCCCGTGAGGCCGGTCTGGTCACCAAGTCCAACCTGATCCTGGGCATGGGCGAGGAGCGCGAGGAGATCAGCCAGGCGCTGCAGGACCTGTACGACGCCGGGTGCGAGCTGATCACCATCACGCAGTACCTGCGCCCGTCGGTGCGGCACCACCCGGTGGAGCGCTGGGTGAAGCCGGCCGAGTTCGTGGAGCTGAAGGAGGAGGCGGAGGAGATCGGCTACGCGGGTGTCATGTCCGGCCCGCTCGTCCGTTCGTCCTACCGCGCCGGCCGGCTGTTCCAGCAGGCCGTCGACCGCCGCCAGCAGGGCGGTTCGCTCGCGGCCGCGGTCTGAGTCGTGACTCGGTGCCGTCCGGAAGGGTCCGGGCGGCACCGATGAGGCTTTCATACGAGATTGACCGGATGGTCACCGGCTGGTAACACATTGTGCCGAGGCTGGTTCCGTACAGCCGTCGCACAGCTGCCTTCCGAGGGGGCTCCATGCCGTCCGAGTTGCCGTCCGAGCCGTTTGCCGCACCGCACGTCCGCACTCCCGTGACCCGGGGGCTGCGCGCTGTCGAATCCTTTCTGCTGTCCGGTGGCCAGCAGACGGCCCGCAGGAACGCCTGGGCGGCCGTCGTGGCGGACCGCCAGCGGGCCAGGGACCGCCGGGACGCGGAGTACGAGATGAACGCCCTGACCGCCGGCCAGCGCGTCACAGGAGTGCTCCGCGACTGACGCCGCGCGGCCGGCGACCCGGCCGCGGTGACGCCGTCCCGAACGGCCACGTATCCTTTGCCGCATGGCGAGGAAGGAAACATCCGAGAACCCTGGGCGGCTCGCGCAGATCGCTCAGACGTACAAGATGACCAGGCAGGCCGATCCGAAGATCGGGCTTGTCCTTGCGGCTGTGGGAATCGTCACCTTCGGTGTCATCCTCGCCCTCGGCTTCTTGATCGATCACCCCATCTTCGCGGCGATCCTGGGTGCGCTGATCGCGCTCCTGGCGATGGCCGTCGTATTCGGGCGCCGTGCCGAGCGGGCGGCCTTCGGCCAGCTCGAGGGTAAGCCGGGCGCCGCGGCGGCGGTGCTGCAGAACGTGGGCCGCGGCTGGACGGTCACTCCCGCGGTGAACATGAACAAGAGCCAGGACGTGGTGCACCGCGCGGTCGGCCGCGCCGGTGTGGTGCTCATCGCGGAGGGCAACCCGAACCGGGTGAAGGGCCTGCTGGCCACCGAGAAGCGCAAGGTCGCCCGGATCGTGTACGACGTGCCGGTGCACGACTACATCGTCGGTGACGGCGAGGGCCAGCTGCCGCTGAAGAAGATCCGCACCACGCTGCTGCGCCTGCCGCGCGCGCTGAGCGGGCCGAAGGCCACCGAGGTCAACGACCGGCTGCGCGCGATGGGCGACATGATGAGCAACATGCCGATCCCGAAGGGCCCGATGCCGCGCGGCATGCGGCTGCCGAAGGGACGCTGACGCGGCACGACGAGAACGGGAGAAGGGGCGCGGCCTGAGGCCGCGCCCCTTCTCCCGTTCTCCAGCGTTCTCTAGATCCTGATCTGGACGGCCTTGGCGGCCTTGTCGTGCAGTCCCCGGGTGTCGCGGTCCCAGACGACGGCCGGGATCACCAGGAGCAGCAGCACGGTGCGGATCAGCGCGCCGCCGGGGCCGAGGCGGCGGCCGTCGGCCCGGACGACCCGCAGCCGCAGCAGCAGCTTGCCGGGGGTGGCGCCGACCAGGGCGACACCGATGTAGGCGACGACCCCGAAGACGGCGAGCGCCCAGTTCTCGGCCCCGTGCAGGTCACGGTGCGCGATGAGGGCGTAGGCGATCAGCACGCAGAGGATCCAGTCGATGAAGATGGCCGCGATGCGCCGGCCGACCGGTGCGATGGATCCAGGTCCCTCCTCGGGGAGCCCGAGGCGCTCACCGCGGTAGCCGAAGTCCACGCCCATCTTCTCGGCGGCGGCCCGCGGTCCGGAGAGCCACGATCCCATTGCTTCCCTGTTGTCCACCCGTCCACGGTAACCCCCGAGTGGCGCAGTGGTGCCGCACGGGTCCCCCCACCCGGGCGTCGCGGTTAACGCCGACGAAACAAATGGGTCATGCTGGAGAAATCCCTGATCTCTATGGTCGGGGCGTGTGCGCCACCGCACTGGCCGCACCTCGATCGCCAACCCGACCCGCCGGGGCCGGGCCTAGGAGGAGTTGGATGTTCCAGAACGCCGACGACGTCAACAAGTTCATCGCGGACGAGGGCGTCAAGTTCGTCGACGTCCGGTTCTGCGACCTGCCCGGCGTCATGCAGCACTTCACGGTCCCGGTCTCGTCCTTCGACCCGACCGAGGAGCTCGCCTTCGACGGGTCGTCCATCCGCGGCTTCCAGGCGATCCACGAGTCCGACATGGCGCTGCGCGCCGACCTCTCCACGGCCCGCGTCGACCCGTTCCGCCGGGACAAGACCCTCAACATCAACTTCTTCATCCACGACCCGATCACCGGCGAGCAGTACAGCCGTGACCCGCGGAACGTGGCGAAGAAGGCCGAGGCCTACCTCGCGTCGACCGGCATCGCCGACACGGCGTACTTCGGTCCCGAGGCCGAGTTCTACGTCTTCGACAGCGTGCGGTTCGAGACGAAGGCGAACGAGTCCTTCTACCACATCGACTCCGAGGCGGGCGCCTGGAACACCGGCGCGCAGCAGGACAACCGCGGCTACAAGGTCCGCTACAAGGGCGGCTACTTCCCCGCCCCGCCGGTCGACCACTTCGCCGACCTGCGCGCCGAGATCAGCCTGGAGCTGGAGGCGGCCGGCCTGCAGGTCGAGCGCCAGCACCACGAGGTCGGCACCGCCGGCCAGGCGGAGATCAACTACAAGTTCAACACGCTGCTCGCCGCGGCCGACGACCTGATGCTCTTCAAGTACATCGTGAAGAACGTCGCCTGGCGCAACGGCAAGACCGCGACCTTCATGCCGAAGCCGATCTTCGGTGACAACGGCTCGGGCATGCACGTCCACCAGTCGCTGTGGCAGGGCGGCTCGCCGCTGTTCTACGACGAGCAGGGCTACGCGGGCCTGTCGGACACCGCCCGCTACTACATCGGCGGCATCCTCAAGCACGCGCCGTCGCTGCTGGCCTTCACCAACCCGACGGTGAACTCGTACCACCGCCTGGTCCCGGGCTTCGAGGCGCCGGTGAACCTGGTGTACTCGCAGCGCAACCGGTCCGCGGCGATGCGCATCCCGATCACCGGCTCCAACGCGAAGGCCAAGCGCGTCGAGTTCCGCGCGCCGGACCCGTCCTCCAACCCGTACCTGGCCTTCTCCGCGCTGCTGCTCGCGGGCCTGGACGGCGTGAAGAACAAGATCGAGCCGGCCGAGCCGATCGACAAGGACCTCTACGAGCTCGCGCCCGAGGAGCACGCGAACGTGCCCCAGGTCCCGACCTCGCTGCCCGCGGTCCTCTCCGCCCTGGAGGAGGACAACGAGTACCTGCAGGCCGGCGGCGTCTTCACCTCGGACCTGATCGAGACCTGGATCGACTTCAAGCGCGCCAACGAGATCGCCCCGATCGCGCTGCGCCCGCACCCGCACGAGTTCGAGCTCTACTTCGACGTGTGACCCAGCCGCAGGCCGGAGCGGCTTCCGCTCCCCCTGTGCCGTCTCCGGGCCGCGCCCTTCCCCGCCGGGAGGGCGCGGCCCGCGTGCTGGCGCCTAGCATCAAGATCGAGCGGTCAGGCCGATCCCTCACTCCCTGGTCCGCGGCGGGTGCGCGCTCGCGCCGGCCCGGGGCAGACTGGACGCATGCCCGAAATGCCGGAGGTCGAGTCCCTCAGCCGGTTCCTGGCCGAGCACCTGGCGGGCCGCAGCGTCGGCCGCGCCCAGCTCACGGCCGTGCACGCCCTCAAGACCTACGACCCGCCGCTGACCGCCCTGGAGGGGCGGACCTTCGACGCGGCCGGACGCCACGGGAAGTTCCTCGACCTGACCCTGGGCGACCTGCACCTGGTCGTCCACCTCGCCCGCGGCGGCTGGGTGCGCTGGCTGGACCGGCTGCCGGACGCCCCGCCGAAGCCCGGCCGCGGCCCCCTCGCGCTGCGGGTGCGGCTCGGCGACCCGGACGACGGCGCCGGCTTCGACGTCACGGAGGCCGGCACCCAGAAGCGCCTGGCGATCTACGTGGTCCGCGATCCGCAGGAGGTGCCGGGGATCGCCCGGCTGGGCCCCGACCCGCTGTCCGGGACCTTCACGCTGGAGGACTTCGCGGCCCTGCTGCGCGGCGAGCGCCGGCAGATCAAGGGCGTACTGCGCGACCAGAGCGTGCTGGCGGGCATCGGCAACGCCTACTCCGACGAGATCCTGCACGCCGCCAAGATGTCGCCGTTCAAGCTGGCGGCGAATCTCGGCGACGACGAGGTGGCCGGTCTCTACGCGGCGATGGGCACGACCCTCACCGAGGCCGTCGAGCGCTCCCGCGGGCTGCCGCTGCGCGACCTGAAGTCCGAGAAGAAGTCCGGGCTGCGGGTGCACGGCCGCACCGGCGAGCCCTGCCCGGTGTGCGGCGACACCATCCGCGAGGTGTCCTTCAGCGACTCCTCGCTGCAGTACTGCCCCACCTGCCAGACCGGTGGCAAGCCGCTGGCCGACCGCCGGCTGTCCCGCCTGCTGAAATAACGGTCTTCCCCCCGGCGGGCTTCCCCCGGGGGCTTCTCCCGCGGTCTTCCCTCGCGGCCTCCCGGAACCGGGATGTGGCGTTCCGCCGCCCGCCCGCCAACGCTCGGTGAACACCTGCGGAACGCTTCCCGGGACAGGGTGTGACGGGACGTCAGCTCTCGTAGCGTGACGGTCCACCCCTTTGCGGTGGCCGTCGTCGTGAGAGGTGCGCGCAGCCGTGAACGTCCCCTGGGAGATCACGCTCGCGGTCCTGGGCCTGGTGGTCCCGGTCGTGGCCGCGCTCTACGAGTTCGCCTTCACCGGCCGCAAACGGCTGGGCTACCGGGTGCAGATGGACACCACGGTCACCGACCTCGTGCACTCCGAGTACGCCGGCGCCCTGCAGCAGCTGCGGCTGCCGGACGGCCGGGCGCTGGTCGACCCGTCGTTCGTGCTGCTGCGGGTGGAGAACAACGGGGTCACCGACATCGACACCGGGGACTACGCCCGCCTGGACCACGACCGGGTGGGCATCACCGTCGAGTTCCCCGGCCGCAAGGTCGCCGGTCTCGTCGTCACCGAGGTCAGCTCCGACTTCCTGCGGGACTCCTTCGACCGGGAGTCCGGGCTGGGGTTCCAGGACGGGGTGATCTCCCTGCCCCGGGTGCCGATGAACCGCGGCGCGCACTACAAGGTGCTCGCCGCGCTGGAGAGCGCGGACCCGCCGGCGAACGGCGCGCGCACGGAGTTCGTGGCGCCGCGGGTCAGCGGCGGCATCAAGGGCGGCGTGGGCTCCGGGCAGATCCAGGAGACCAGGAGCCGGACCGGCACCTCCCGGGCGGCGGTCGCGATGGTGCTGTTCCTGGCCGCGGTGATCGTGGCGCAACTCGTCGTGTCGCTCACCAAGGACACCACCGCGGCGCCGCTGGACTGCGCGTCCGGGCGGCTGACGCTGTCGGGTTCGACGGCGTTCGCGCCGGTGCTGCGGGAGGCGTCCGCGGCGTACCACCACACCTGCCCCCGCGCGACGTTCACCGTCACCGCCGACACCAGCGGCGTCGGCGTGGACGACCTGGACGCGGCCGGACGCCGGCAGGGTTCCGGCACCCCGCCGGTGATCGCCTTCTCCGACGGGCCCAAGGACGCCGGGCACCCGCGGGTGCTGCAACGCCCCATGGGCTTCCTGCTGTTCACTCTGGTCGTGAACAAGGACGCGGGCGTGCAGGACCTGACGTCCGGCGACATCCGCCGGATCTACGCCGGGAAGATCACCAACTGGCGGCAGCTGGGGGGTGACGACGTCCCGGTCCGGCTGGTCAGCCGCGACTCCGGGTCGGGCACCCGCAGGGCGTTCGAGACCCGGCTGCTCGGCGGCACGCTGGAGCCGGGCGAGAACTCCAGCGACTGCCGCACACCGTCCGGGCGCGGCGCCACCGGGGTGATCCGCTGCCGCCGCGGCACGACGGACGCCCTGCTGGACACGGTCGCGGCCACGCCCGGGGCGCTGGGGTACAGCGAGCTGGGGTCGGCCACGGCCCGCCACGACCTGCTGACCGTGCGGATCAACGGCCAGCAGGCCACCCTGGACGCGGCGGACGCCGACGCGTACCCGTTCTGGGCCACCGAGTACGCCTACACCTACGGAGAGCCGCCGGCCCGGTCGCTCACCGCCAGCTTCCTGCGCTACCTGACCAACGAGGTGGGTCAGGACATCATCCGCTCGCACGGTGACCGGCCGTGCGCCGACCTCACCGACGCGGTCGCCTGCGGGCCGAGTTGACCGTCGGACGAGGACGGGCGCCGGCCGGTACCGGACCGGTCAGGACGCGTAGATCTGGACTTCGGAGACCTGCCCGGCGGGCCAGCCGGTGTTGGCCGTGAACGTCAGGCGCACGTAGCGCGTCACGGTCGTCGCGGGCAGCGTCACCGTCGCGGTGTTCCCGGTCGCCGGGTCGAACCGGTACGACGCGGCGGCCAGCAGCTGGCTGAAGGTGCCCCCGTCGGTGCTGCCCTGGACGGCGACGGTCTGGGTGCGGGCGCCCCACGCCGTGGACGGCGGCAGCGCCAGGACCATGCGCCGCACGCCGGTCGCCGCGCCGAGGTCCACCTGGAGCCACTGCGGGAACGCGTTGTTGGCCGACTCCCAGTAGGTGTTCGGGTCGCCGTCGACCGCGTTGCCCGACCCGTAGACCTGGGTGTGGCTGCTCTCCGACGTCGCCCTGTGCAGCGCCAGGTTCACCGGGGTGCCGCCGCCCCCGCCGCCGGTCACGGGCGGGGTGGGCCGGGTGGCGGTGAGCGCGAGCTGCCCCTTGAGCATCCGGCCGCCGTCGCCGGTCAGCCGCAGGTAGTAGTCGGAGGAGCAGGCCGTCCCGTCCTCGTCCAGCGCCAGGAAGCCGGAGCCGGCCGGCACCCACGCCTGGCTCTCGGCGGTCTTGGCGATCTGGTTGCCCTCGTTGAACTCGTCGAACATCGAGATGTAGACGCCCTGCACGCCCGCCCGGCACATGTTGTAGAACTGCCGCCACATGAAGTCGCCGTGGGCGCGCTGCCGCAGGGTGACCGCGCCGGGAAGCACACACGGCTGGTAGTCGATGCCGTGGGCGGCGCACTCCGCGAGGTCGGGCACGGTGGCGACGTTGTAGAAGTTGTCCGCGTCGCCGACGTTGCCGATCCGGCCCACCATCCAGGGCGAGAGCATGTGGAAGGCGTGGTAGACGTCGCTGAACCCCGGCCGGGAGTCGCGGTCACCGGTGCGCCACCAGGTCGGCACGCCGCCGATGACGTAACAGCCCTGCGCCTTGAACCAGTTGACGACGTCCAGGCACGGCGCGGGGGCGAACGGGCGCTGGTTGTCGTTGAAGCCGAAGCCCCAGATGCACACCACCGGCTTGCCGTTCTGCCGGGCGTAGGCCGGACTGGCCGTGTGCGCGGCCATCTTGGCCGTCCAGTCGGTCTTGATCTCCGACTGCATGTTCGTCCAGTCCGAGACGTCGTACATGACGTAGAACTTCACGTTGTGCGCCTCGGCGGCGCTGCGCACCTTGGTGGCCATCGCGTCCCGCGTCGGGCCCTCGCCGCCGTTGGGGTTGAAGCGCTGCAGGGCCGCGGTATCGATGCCGTACTGCTGCATCCACTGGAAGTGCGTGTCGACCGTCTGCTGGTCGTAGGACGAGAACAGGGTGGCCGGCTGACCGTTCCCGAGGTTCGCGTACGCGGTCCGGTAGGTGTGCGTGTAGTCCCGCACGTCCGGCCAGGCGACGATGCCGGTGTTGGACGGGGACGGCGGCTGGCCCGCGTCGGAACTCCAGTGCCACCAGGCGTTGATCGGCGCACCGTCGCCGATGCACGCGAACCAGCCCTGGTACCCGACGGTGATCTTGCCGACCACGTCGCCCGGGCCGCTCGCCGCGGCGGCGGTGCCGGCGAGCGCGGTCGTGGTGGCCCCTGCGGCTCCGGCGGCTCCCGCCGCGACGGCGGCCTGCAGGAAGACCCGGCGTGTGACACCCATCTGGACTCCTCCGATCGGTGGTCAACTCCCGCCGCCGCACGGGGATGGGGGGATCGGCAGCGGTCCGGAAGTCTGGTGCCGGGGATCGTAACGACCCGATGACTTCACGGCAATACTCCGCGTAGCAAGCGAAAGAATAGGCACAACTCCCGCAAGAAACACCCAGCTTGGTCGGCAGGGGCGGGCGGGACGTGTGGGGCGGCCCGCCGGTCGCGGTCGGCGAGGCGGACCGCCGGGAGTCCGGACCGGACCCGCGACCGGGCGCGCCGCGGAACCGGCGCCGGGAGCCGCGTCCGGCCCGGCGGAGGATTCATCGGGATCTCACGGACAGCAGCCGCATCTCTCACCAGAACCCCAGAATCCGTTCGTACGGTCACGCCATGAGAACGGAACGGCCACCGTCCCGCGAGGACGGTGAGGGCGGGCCGGCGGCACGGCCCGCGCCGGCGTGGGCCAGGCCGCTGATGGTGTCGGTGACCGCGCTCGCCGCCATGGCGGTGCTGACCCTGGCCACGATCACGCAGTCGCCGTCGGCCCGCGCGGGCTCCGACGCGAAGCCGGCCGGGGCGACGACCGGCGGCGCGGGGAGCCCACCGGCTCCCACAGCGACCTCCAAGTCCGCCGCTCCCAGGGCCTCTTCTTCGGCCACTCCCCCGACGGAGTCCCCGGCCACGTCGTCGACGTCGCCGCCGACGCCGACGGCCACCGCGACCCGATCGGCCGCCACGGCGGTGCGGCGGGCGATCGACGCGCTGCCCGCGGACGGCGACCTCGCCGTGGCCGTCACCGACCTGGACGACGACGCGGACTCCTCCGCCGCGTACGACACCAGCGACGACGACGGCAACACCTACGACACGGCGAGCATCGTCAAGGTCGACATCCTGGCCGCGCTGCTGCTGCAGGCCCAGCACGCCGGCACCCGTCTCACCGCGAACGAGCGTGCGCTGGCCGCGGTGATGATCGAGCAGAGCGACAACGACGCGGCCACCGCGCTGTGGGACGCCATAGGCCGGGCCGCCGGCCTGGACGCCGCCAACCGCACGCTGGGGCTGGACCACACCTCTCCCGGCAGTGGCGAGCTGTGGGGACTCACGCAGACCACCCCGGCCGACCAACTCACGCTGCTCCGAGCGGTGTTCGTGGCGTCCGGGTCACCGCTGTCGAGCGCGTCCCGTGCCTACGTAGCGGGCCTGATGGGCGCGGTGACCGCCACCCAGACGTGGGGGGTGTCGGCCGCGGACTCCGACGACGCGGGCTACGCGCTCAAGAACGGCTGGCTGCAGCGCACGCAGACCGGACTGTGGGACGTCAACAGCATCGGGCAGGTCGTCCACGACGGACACCGCATGCTGATCGCGGTGCTGTCCTCGGGGCAGGGCTCGGAGCGGGACGGCATCGACCTCGTCGAGCGGGCGGCCTCGGCCGCGGCCGACGCCTTCCGCTCACCCTAGGAGCGGCCTTCCGCTCACCCTGGGAGCCGCCTTCCGCTCGCCCTGGGAGCCGCCTTCCGCTCACCCTGGGAGCCGGGGTCCCGGCCGGGCCCACCTCAGCGGGCGCGTCTCAGCCCGCCGTCCAGCGGATGGCGGGCGGGACCACGCGGGCGCACAGCGGATGCCCCTTGGCGTCGGTGAGGCCCAGCCGGCCGGTCAGCCGTCCCGAGCCGACGGCGGCGGCCAGCACGGCCGGGGCGATCGCGCCCAGCATGAGCTTGGCGCGCCGGAACATGGTGAAGGCGCCGTCCTCGCCGACCGTGCCCCACGACAGGTAGACGAAGCGATCGCCGGGCCGGCCCTGGACGTAGCGGCCGGTCAGCTCGGTCGTGCCGTCCGGCGCGGGCCCGGCCGCGCACTCCAGCGTCCAGGTGGCCCGCCGCGCGTCGCCCGGCGTGAGCCCGAGCAACTCCCCCGGCTTCGCCCGGCGCTGGACGCCGACATGGATGCCGTCGTAGCCCGGGAAGCCCGGAGCCGCGCCGCAGCTGCGCCCGGGCAGCCGCTCGCCTTCCAGCGTCAGGGTCACGGAGGTCACCCGGCCATTGTGGGCCATCCCCCGGCCGCCCGCTTGTCAGTCTGGATTGACATCGCTGCATCTGTCAGTCCAGACTGACAGACATGGACCTGACCGCTGTCGTGAACACGGACGACCCCGCCGTCGGCCTGCGCGCCGTCGGCGCACTGCACCGCCTCGCCGAGCAGGTCGAGGCCGCACACGTCGCACTGGCCCGCGAACAGGGCTGGTCATGGGAGCAGATCGGGGACGCCCTCGGGGTGTCCCGCCAGTCGGTGCACGCCAAGTACGGGAAGTGAGGGCCGATGTCCGAGAACCCCGGAACCACGTCCGCGCACGCGCGGCTCAAGCACGTCATGGAACACGCCCGCGAGGAGGCGCTCCTGCGCGGGGACCGCCGGATCGGCACGGACCACCTGCTGCTCGCACTCCTCCACGACGGCTCCGCCCCGCCGGCCCGCGCGCTGGGCGTGACCCTGGCCCAGGGGCGCGCCGCGCTGGACGAGCTTGACCGGGCCGCGCTCGCCGCGATCGGCGTCCGGCTCGGCACCCCGCTCGCGCCGCCGCCGGTGCGGGCCCGGCGTCTGGTGAGCCTCAACTCCGCGGCCCGCGCCGCGATCACCGAGGCCAAGGCGCAGGCGCAGGGTGAGCGGCGCGGCCGCCGCATCGAGCCGCGCCACCTGCTGCTGGCCCTGCTGGGCGCCCGCCACCCGGACCCGGCGGCCGACCTGCTGACGACGCTGTCCATCGCCCCGGACCAGGTGCGCGCCCGCCTCGCCGCGGCCTGACGAACGCTCCGCCGGCGGCGGCGTCGGGGGGGGGGGAAAAGCGAGCCCCGCTGCACCGCCCCGCGCAGGCCGCTACCCCTCGCCCTCCGGATCGAGCGTGCCGGCGGGAATCCCCAGCGTGCGGGCGAGTTCCCGCTCGCCCAGCGGCGTCGCCCTGACCGCCCGGCCGGTGCCGACGCGCCGGGCCCAGCCGCGGTCCAGCACCAGGCGGCACAGTTCGGCCCCCGCGGTGCCGGCCAGGTGCGGGCGGCGTTCGGTCCAGTCCAGGCAGGACCGCGCCAGGGGGCGGCGGGAGGACGGCCGGCCCGCCAGGTCCGCGCCGAGCCCGGTGAGCCAGGCGACCCCGTCCTCGGTCAGCGCGAACCCGGTGTCCTGCCGGAGCATCCCGCGCGCGGTCATCGCGTCGGTGACCGCCACGCCCAGACGCCCGGCGAGGTGGTCGTAGCAGGTGCGGCCACGGGCCATCGCCCGGCCGGCGCTGTGCGCCCGCAGTCCCCCGGCGGGCGCGGAGACCGGGGCCGCCACCCGGGCGGCCAGGTCCTCGACGAAGGCGGCCGCGTCCGGCCCGGCGAGCCGCACGTACCCGTGCCGGCCCTGCCGTTCCCGCACGAGCAGACCGCCGTCGACCAGCCGCGAGAGGTGCTCGCTCATGGTCGACGGCGCCACCCCGCAGTACCGGGCGAGCTCGGCCCCGGTCCGGGCGCGCCGGTCGAGCAGGGCCAGGCAGACCGCGGCGCGTGTCTCGTCCGCCAGCAGCCCGGCGAGCGCCGCGAGGCCGGACGCTCCCGGGTCGGCGGTCAGGTGCGTGTCCATCCCCCCATCCTGCTCCCGTCACCGTTCGCCCCGCACCGAACGACGGCGGCGCGGGAACGGCGCGGCGGACGCCGCAGGGCTCAGGACGCGACGGTGACCAGCACCTTCCCGACCTTGCCCGACTCCACGGCGGCGTGGGCCGCCCCCGTCCCGTCGAGCGGGAAGTGGTGCAGCGGCAGGCCGGCGCCCTCGCCCACCCGCAGCGCGTCGTCGGCGAGGGCGGCGGTGACCGCGGCGACCGCGTGGTCCTTGGCGGCCGTGGGGACCCGGTAGACCATCACGCCCTGCCAGCGCAGGTTCCCGCTCATGGACGGCCGGACGGGGACCGCGACGGTCGCCGCGTCGTCGGCGTAGAAGGCGACGACGGCGTCCGGCGCGGTCACGGCCACGTCGAGCGCCGCGTTCGCCGCGGGCGCGACCTCCACCACGAGGTGGACGCCGTCCGGCGCGATCCCCCGGATCTCCGTCTCCGCGTCCTGTGCGCGGTAGTCGACGACATGGTGCGCGCCGGCCGCCGCGGCGAGCGCCGCCTTCTCCGGGCTGCTGACCGTGGTGACGACGGTGGCGCCCGCCCACCGGGCGAGCTGGATCGCCGCGTTGCCGACCGCTCCGGCGCCGCCGGCGACCAGCACCGTGCGGCCGCTCAGCGCGCCCGGCGCGAGCCGCTGCGGTCCGCCGTCGGCGACGGTCAGCGCGCGGTGGGCGGTGAGGAAGGGGATGCCGAGGCTCGCACCGAGGTCGAAGGAGGCGTGGCCGGGCAGCGGGCTCGCCTGCCGGGACGGCAGCACGGTGAACTCCTGCGCGGTGCCGTCGGCCCGCTGGTACGCGGCCTCCCACAGCCAGACCCGCTCGCCGACGCGTTCGGCGGGCACTCCGGGCCCGACCGCGTCGATGACACCGGCGCCGTCCTGACCGGGTACCTGGGTTCCGCTCACGGATCCCGACTGCCGCTGCTTCCAGTCGGTCGGGTTGACCCCGGACACGTGGACCGCGACGCGCACCTCGCCGGTGCCCGGCTCGGGGACCGGCCGGTCCCCGGTCAGGGTGAGGACGTCGGGGCCGCCGGTGGTGGTGTAGGTGATGGCTCTCATGACCTCACCCAACTACGCGGTCCTGGCGGCTGTTCCGGAGTTCGCGGCTCCGTCCGCCGGGCGGGCCGGGAAAATCCCCCGACCGGCTCAGAGGGTTCGGGCGCCGGCCGGTTCAGAAGGGCTCGGGCAGCGCCACCCGGTCCGCGGCGGGCGGGATCGCGGGCGTCCGGGGCACGTACCTGCCGGACGCCCCGCCGTGACCGCGGTGCACCAGCAGCCCGGCCAGCGGGTCGGGCACCGCGTCGAGTGCCGCCCGGGTGCCGGGCAGCGCCTTCCAGTCCTGCCAGGCCCGCTCCTCGGTGAACGCCACCTCGAGCACGACTCCCCAGCTGAACGTGTACCACTCCCAGGACGACGCGCCGTTGGTGACCAGCGACTCGGCCAGCGATTGCGCGTAAGCGTCACGCCAGTCCGCCGCCGAGGTCATCGCGTGCTCGGCGTCCAGGATCTCGATCGACCACCAGTCCGCAGGCCTCATGTTTCGACCATAGACACCCACGGCGGCCGCCGGAAGGGTTGCGGCCGGTCCGGAGCGTGATCCTTTGTCCCAACTTGCGCCGGGGCACGCCCCCGTGTCAGGTCAGCGCCGCCTCCGCCGCCGCGAGGATCTCGGTGACCCGCAGCCCGAACCGCGCGTCGCACGGGTGCGGGGTCCCGTCCGTGAGCGCGTCCACGGCCCGGGCGAACGCGTCGGCGGCGGGCCCGCTCACACCGTCGGGATACACCGCAACGCCGGGCGTGCCGCGGAACTCGATGGCCACGCCGGCCGCCGCGGGCGGAGCGGTGAGGGTGAGCAGCGCCGTGCTGGAGGCGCCGCTGTCATGACGGAACGTCAGGTGGACGGCGTCGCCGGGACCGTGGGCCGCCCGCACCTCGGTGACGTCCCCGAGCACCGGGATCAGCACCGACAGGGCGTGCGGGCCGACGTCCCACAGGCCGCCCTTCTCCCGCCGCCACGGCGAGTCGGCGAAGGGGCTGGCGTCGTCGCTGAACACCGCGCCGTACCAGTCGGCGCGGCCGGTGAACCAGTTCCCGGCGGCGTGGCCGTCGGCGGTGCCGCGCGCGGCGGCGGCCTGCGTCTCGATCCAGCGGGCGCTCCCCTCGTCGAAGCGCAGCGTGAAGAAGACCACCGAGCGCACTCCGGCGGCCTCGACCGCCTCGGCCACCGCGCGGGCGTCCTCGACGGTCGCGGCGAGCGGTTTGTCGAGCAGCAGGTGCCGTCCGGCGTGCGCCGCCCGGGCCGCCAACTCGGCCTGGGGGCCGGGCGGCAGGGCGATCGCCACCGCGTCGACGTCGGCGATGAGGGCGTCGGCGTCACCGTAGGCGCGGGTGCCGAACAGCTTCGCCACCTCGGCGGCGGCCTCCGGCCGACGGCCCCAGACCCCGGCGAACTCCACGGCGGGGTGCGCGGCGAGCGCCGGTCCGTGGGTGAAGCGGGCCCACGGACCGGTGCCGAGGAGCCCGACCCGCAGCGGCGCGGCGGGCGTCACGCCTGCGTCCGGAGGTCTTCGTGGCGGGTGTAGGCGTCGCGGTCGAGGTCGCGGATGTCCACCGAGAACTGGACCTCGAACTGCGGGGCGGGGGTGGTGTGCTTGCGCAGCAGGACCAGAGCCGCCTCGGAGAGCTCGCGCTTGGTCTCGGGGGTGCGGCCGGACAGCAGGGCGATCTCGGCGTGCAGCATCGCGTAGTGGGGGGCGCCGTCGGCGATGTAGTAGTCGTCGTGGCGCATGAAACGGGTCTTGCAGCCCCCGGCGCGGCCGTCGGCGACGGCGACGATCGCCCGGTGGAGGTCCTCGGCGAGCGCGGGGAGGTCGACCGAGCCGGCGAGGTTGGCGGTGTACTCGAGGCTGATGTGTGGCATGCGCTGAGCCTAACGGTCCGTTCCCGCAGGCCGCCGGGTCCGCGGCGGTGCGCTGCGGGTGTTCGCGGGGAGGCGCGGCGGGTGCCCGACGGGACGCGTGGCGAGGCTGGGACGGACGGGACCCAAGTGCCGTAGCCGCTGGTCACCCGGGGTAGTTCACCTCCGGTTAACACCCGGGCAACGGACGGGAAAAAGCCCGCTGCGACGCTCTGGAACGGCCCGACCACCGCAGCTCCGGCCGCACCCGCGCTCACGTTCGTTAAGGATGGCGTCACCGTGACCTACAAGGCCGAGTACATCTGGACAGACGGCACCAAGCCCACCGCCAAGCTGCGTTCCAAGACCAGGATCCTGGCGGACGGGGCCGAGCTTCCGGTGTGGGGCTTCGACGGTTCCAGCACCAGCCAGGCCGAGGGCCACGCCTCGGACCGCGTACTCAAGCCGGTCGCCTCCTACCCCGACCCGATCCGCGGCGGCGCGAACCTGCTCGTGCTGTGCGAGGTGTTCAACACCGACGGCACCCCGCACGAGTCCAACACCCGGGCCGCGCTGCGGGAGGTGGCCGAGCGGTTCGCCGACCAGGAGTCCCTGTTCGGCATCGAGCAGGAGTACACGTTCTTCCAGGGCGTCCGCCCGCTGGGCTTCCCCGAGGGCGGCTTCCCCGCACCCCAGGGCGGCTACTACTGCGGTGTCGGCGCGGACGAGATCTTCGGCCGCGCGATCGTGGAGAAGCACCTGGACAACTGCCTGGCCGCCGGGCTCGGCATCTCCGGCATCAACGCCGAGGTGATGCCCGGCCAGTGGGAGTTCCAGGTCGGCCCGCTGAGCCCGCTGGAGGTCTCCGACCAGCTGTGGATCGCCCGCTGGCTGCTCTACCGCACCGCCGAGGACTTCGGCGTCTCCGCCACCCTGGACCCGAAGCCGGTCAAGGGCGACTGGAACGGCGCCGGCGCGCACACCAACTTCTCGACCAAGGCGATGCGCGAGGGCTACGACGCGATCATCGAGGCCGCCGAGGCGCTGGGCCGTGACGACAAGCCGCTGGAGCACATCAGGAACTACGGCGCCGACGTCGAGGCCCGCCTGACCGGCGCGCACGAGACCGCGCCCTGGAACGCGTACAGCTACGGCGTGTCCGACCGCGGCGCGTCGGTGCGCATCCCGTGGCAGGTCGAGGTGGACAAGAAGGGCTACATCGAGGACCGCCGCCCCAACGCCAACGTCGACCCGTACGTGGTGACCCGGCTGATCGTCGACACCTGCTGCGCCGCGCTGGAGAAGGCCGCACTGGTCTGACTCCCGTCCGGTCCCGGCGGAGGCCGGTCCGGTCCCGGCCGCCGCCGCCAGGGGCGCCCGTCGTCACGACGGGCGCCCTTGCGCGTGCGGGCCCCGGACACCGGCGGACCGCCGGGGAGAACCTGGGGCGGGACTCCGGGAGACCGGGGCGCGGACGCGTGAGAACCCGGGGCGGGTGGGTCCCCCGGGGCCGCGCGGCGGAGTGACCATCGCATCAACGGCTCGTTTGACGAGGCGTGAACACGCAAGCGCAGTCCGTGACTTCGCCCGGCGACCCGGCGGCACCCGTGGCCGTGGAGGAGGCCGAGGCGGCGCTCGTCGAGCACTATCCGCGGCTGGTGCGGCTGGCCTATCTCACGTTGCCGGCCCGCCTCGGCAAGCACCGCAGAGTGCTGGTCGCGCACCGGCTGGTGCAGCGCGCGCTGCCACGCAGGGCCCGGCCGGCGCGCGGCGGCGCGTACGGGCTGCTGCGCTCCGAGGTCCTGCGGGCCGCGCTGGCGTACGGCGGGACCGGCGGCCTCCGGGGCCCGCGCGGCCGGCAGGCGGTGCCGGCCCTGCTGGACCGGGTGCGGCTGCCGGCCGTGGCGGGCCTGCGGGTGCATCCCCGGGCCGGCGGCAGTGACGAACTCGCCCTGGACCGCGCCCTGTCGGCGCTGCCCGCGGCGGCCAGGGCGGCGTTCGCGCTGCGGGCCCTGGAGGGGCTCGGGGAGCGCGGGGCCCGGGCGGTGCTGGAGGCCGCGGGCGCCGGGGACGCGCGGGCCGCGCTGCGGGCGGCGGCGGCCGTCGAGGCGCGCCCGCACCTGCTGGCCGCAGGCGAGTTCGACCCCTGCACCGTGCAGACCGGGCCCACCGACCTGCTGCGGCGCCGCCAGCGCGCCCGGGTCGGCCTGGTCGCCGCGGCCGTGGTGGGCGTCGGGGCGCTGCTGCTCGCCGTCGGTTCGGCCGGCGGCGCCTCCCCCGGCTCCCGGGCGGCGGCCGGTTCACCGGCGGCGGGCGCGGCCGACGCGCTCGACCCCGCGTCCCTGGTGCGCGTCCCGGCCGACGCCTGGCGGTCGACCGCGCGCATCGACTTCACGGCCTGGCCGGCGCGCGGCGACCGCACGGGCGACAGCGCGCTGCTCGGCCGTGCCCTGGACACCTGGGCGCGCCCGGGCTCGGGCGCCGACGTCACGGCGACCCCCGGGACACCGCGCACCGGCCCGGCGGGACCGGCGCAACTGCTGTTCGCCGGGAACGTCGACGGCATCGCGGTCGTGGTCCTGCACGACGGGATGCGGCTGGTGCGCTACGCCGAGCCGGCTCACGGCGGCGGTGACACGGCGCTGGACTTCGCCCGGGTCGACGACGCCGACATCACCACGGCGGCCGCGGTGGTCCTGGACCGGGTGGACGGCAACACCCGCTTCCTCACCGCGCCGTGGGTCGCCGAGGCGCAGACCCGCGATCTGCTCGTGCCCGGGCGCGCGGGCACCCCGCTGCACCGCGGCGCGGACGGCGTCACCGACCCGGTCGCGATGCCCGGTGCGCGGGCCGCGGGCGCGTCGGCCGCGCCGGGGACGGGCGGAAAGGCTGACGGAAGCGCGGACGCGGCCTGTGGGACGACCTGGCCGGTGCTGCAACTGCGGTCGTCGCCCCGGGTCGCCGAGCACCACGCGTTCCTGCTCACCGACCTCGGGGACCTCACGCCGGTGCACCTGACCTACACCCCGGCGCCCGGCAGCGGCACTCCGGCGGGTCCGCCGCGGGAGGCCACCGGTCCCGCGGCGCTGACCAGTTGGGCGCACAGCGCCTGCCGGCTCGGCGCGCTGCGCGGCGAGGGCGTGCGGTCCGTCAACGACTGGGAGTTCGCCCGGACGGCGCTGCCGGAGTCGGCCGGCGTGGCGTCGTGGACCTGCGAGCGGGCCGACACCTGGCGCGGGCCGGGCATGGCGACGGTGCGCTTCCTGGCCCCCGGCCGGGGCACGGCCGCCCCCGCCGCGGAGATCGGGCGCCAGCAGGACGGCAGCGCCTGCAGCCGCTTCGGGCCGCACGTGATGGCGGGGGCGATGTGGCGGTCGCCGGCCGGCCACTGGTACCTGCTGGCCGCGGGCAGCCGTGAGGTCACCGGGATCACGGCGACGCACGGCGTGACCGCCGCCTCCTCCGGCCCCTTCCTCGCGGCCCGCGCCGTCCGCACCGCCCGGCCCACCCTGACCGGGCACCTCTCCGACGGCCGGACCCTCACGCCGCTCGGGCAGGGGTAGCCGCGGGGCCGCGCGGCGGGGTGGGGCGGGACGGGCGCGCGGCACGGCGGATCGGACCCGCGGCACGGCGGCACGGCGGCACGGCGGCACGGCACTTCGGCGCGCAGGCAGGCCGCCCGTCGGCCCGGCGGCACGGCGCAAGCACGGCACGGCACTGCGGCGCGCAGGCAGGCCGCCCGTCGGCACGGCGGCACGGCGGCCCGGTGGCACGAGGCAAGCTGTCCACGGCACTGCGGCGCGCAGGCAGGCCGTCCGGTGGCCAGGGTCCTGGGCGTCCCGCCGGGTCAGTCCCCCGCGGGCAGCCGGAGCCGCATCAGCACGTGGTCGTCCTCCCGGCCGTCCTCCTCCCAGCCCTGGCTGGTGTAGAAGGCGCGGGCACGGGCGTTGGGCGCGAAGACCTCCAGCCGGACGCTGGTGAGCTTGGCGGCCCGCCACACCACCACGCACTCCTGGTGCAGGGCGGTGCCCGCGCCGGTGCGCCACACCTCGGGGTCGATGTGGAAGTGGAAGAGCTTGTCTTCGTCGAAGCGCGCGCCGACCACGGCGAACCCGACGACCCGGCCGTCCCGCGTGGCGCACAGCACCGTGTGCTCGCGCGACGCGATGGCCCGGGCGGTCCCGGCTCGCTGGCGTTCCAGCTCCTCGGGACCGCTGTAGGCGTCCGCGGGCAGATGCCCGGCGTAGTACGTCGCCCGGGCCCGGGCATGGACGTCGCAGATCGCGTCCAGATCCTCGATCACGGCAGGCCGGATCACTACGTGCGGGGTGGTCACGGCTAGACAGACGCCCGGGCGCGCCGGAAGGTTGCCGGTTCTACGAACCTCGCCGCTCACTCCCCCGCGAGAAGCGCTTCGAGCCGCACGGCCTGCCGCCCGGCCGTGCCGGGCGGGTTGCGGGGGCGGGCGGGGTCGTCCAGGGCGAGGCGGCACAGCCAGTGCAGGGCGAGCAGCCGGCGGCACAGGGTCAGACGGCGGCGCTCGCCGGGCGTCAGGTCGAAGCGGCCGAGGAACGCGCCGGCGTCGAGCGGCGGGCCGGTCCAGGCGGCGACGTGCTCGGTGATCTCCGCGAGTTCCAGCGGCCGGTCGGCGGCCCCGGCGAACTCGAAGTCGAGGACGGCGACCCGGGTGCCGTCCCACAGGTAGTTGGCGAGGTTGCCGTCGCCGTGTCCGAGCACGGCCGGCACGTCGGCCGCCCGGCGGAAGGCGCCGGCGACCGGTTCCAGGGTGTC
Source organism: Actinacidiphila acidipaludis (assembly GCF_019890725.1). Taxonomy (GTDB): domain Bacteria; phylum Actinomycetota; class Actinomycetes; order Streptomycetales; family Streptomycetaceae; genus Actinacidiphila; species Actinacidiphila acidipaludis. Next base: position 113,682 of record NZ_JAINZZ010000002.1, on the reverse strand, counting down.
CAGCCACGCCAGCCCCTCGTCCATCGCCCGGACGATACGGGGGCCCGAATCCATGTCCGTGGTCTCCCGGCCGGCCGCGCGGGCAGCCGGGAGACGACGGACGTGCGGCGCCAGGACCCGGATCTCCGCGGCCAGTTGGTCCGGCCCGCCCGGCCGGGGAGTGAGCGCGGCCACCTCATGGGCCGGCACGGCGGTGTGCAGCCGGGTGACCGCCGCGGCCAGGGCGCGCAGCCGGCGGCCGTCCACCGGAGTGCCGCGCAGAGGCAGGCCGTCGAGACGGGACATCACCACGTGGGGCCGGTCCGCGGTGGGCGGGGCGGAGAGCGGCTCCGGGGCCAGTCCGGGCGCGTGCCGGTGCAGCAGCCGCAGGGCACGCCACTCGGCCGCCGCCCGTTCCGCGCCGTCCTCGCCGCGGAACCGTTTGGTCACCTCGTCGCCGTCGAACCGCAGGGTGCGGGTGCTGTGGACGGTGGGTGTCCGTCCCGCGTCCCGGTCGTGCGGCGGCGTCGTGGGCTCCATGAGCGGCCATCCTTCCGCACCGGCCGCGACGGCCGCACGACCGGGACGGCGGCGAACCCGTCGGGCCGCACGGCGAAAAGCCGCGGCGGGCCGGCCCGGACGTCAGGATCCGGGGCGGCCCGCCGCAGTCTCGGGGCCGGGCTCAGCCGGCGGTGGTGAAGACCGCCACCGTGCGGGCCGGCACGCTGAACGTACCGGTAGCGGCGGTGTACGCGGCGGTCTTGACGACCGGGTCCGCGCCGGCGGCCTGCACCGGGTGCAGGGCGTAGCGCGTGCCCGCCAGGGAATCGACGCGCTGGGTCTGCCGCTGCGGGGTGGCGTTGAAGACGACGACGAGGTCACCGGCCTTCATGGTGATCACGCCCGGCGTCTCGTCGGTGCCCGACAGCGGGAACGACACCTGCTGCTGGACCTGCGCCGCGGTGGTGAGGTGGAACGCGTCCTCGCCGGTGCGGATCCGCAGCAGGTCCTGGTAGGCGGCCGAGGCGCCCTGGACGACCGCGCAGCCGGGGTTGAGCTGCGGCGCGGTCAGCAGCGGCTTGGCGTAGTCCCACTTGCTCTGGTTGTCGGCGGCCTGCGGCAGCCCGCGCCCGAACCCGTTGCCCTGGTCGCAGCTCCAGTGGATGGCGTTGAACCAGTCGCCGGAGTCGAAGGAGTTGCGGTCCAGCGACTTCGAGCGCAGCAGGTCGGAGCCCGCCTGGTAGAGGGCTGGGCCCTGGGAGAGGGCGGTGGTGGCCTCCGCGAGCACCTGCATCCGGGCCCGGTCCGCGGCCGAGGTGCCGGCCGGCAGCTTGTAGCCGAGGGCGTCGTACAGGGACTCGTTGTCGTGCGCGTCGGCGTAGGCGAGGGCGTCGCCCGGCGCGTCGGCGTAGCCGGCGGGTGCGCCGTTGTAGTCGATCTCGGCGCCGGTGACTTGCTTGCCCGCGGAGTCGGTGAAGCCGAACTGCCGCAGGTTGCCGGTGAGTCCGACCTGGATCAGGTCCTGGTAGTGCAGCAGCCGGGCCTTCTGCTCGGCCGGGGTGCCGTTGGCGGTCGAGGAGTTGGGGTCGGTGTACAGGCCGGAGGCGAAGCCCTGGACGCCGGGGTCGGCGTCGAAGGGGCTGCCGCCGCGGACCGCGTCGCGTGCCCGGTCGGAGAAGGTGGCGATGCCGGTGCCGGCCATGTTCGCCTGGGTGGCCTGCACGAAGCGGGCGTTGTCGGCCACCTCGCCGAAGTTCCAGCCCTCGCCGTACAGGATGATCTTCTTGCCGTCGACGCCGTCCTTGGCGGGCGTCAGGGCGTCCAGGGCCTTCCGTACGGCGAGGATGTTCGCCTTGGGGTGGTGGCCCATCAGGTCGAAGCGGAAGCCGTCGACCTTGTACTCCTTGGCCCAGGTGACGATCGAGTCGACGACGAGCTTGCCCATCATCGTGTTCTCGGGCGCGGTGTTGGCGCAGCAGGTGGAGTTGGCCACCGAGCCGTCGGGCATCAGCCGCTGGTAGTAGCCGGGCACGATCTTGTCGAGCACGGACGTGTCGGCCTGCCCGGCGGCGGAGGTGTGGTTGTAGACCACGTCCATGACCACCCGGAGGCCGGCGGTGTTGAGGCCCTGCACCATCTGCCGGAACTGCACGGTCCGCGCGGTGCCGTCGGGGTCGGTGGCGTAGGAGCCCTCGGGCACGGTGAAGTGGAACGGGTCGTAGCCCCAGTTGTAGGCGTCCGTGGCCGCGGTCCTGGCGACGCACGCCTGCTGCTGGTCGCTGTCGGGCGCGTACGAGGCCAGGTCGCATTCCGGCTGCGCCTGGTCGGCGGTCTTCTCGGGGACCGAGGAGAAGTCGAACGCGGGCAGCAGGTGGACGTAGTTGATGCCCGCCTTCGCCAGGTCCCGCAGATGCGTCATGCCCGCGGACGAGGTGTCGGTGAAAGCGGTGTACTTGCCGCGGTCGGCGGCCGGCACGGTGGTGTCCGCGACGGAGAAGTCCCGGATGTGCAGCTCCTGGATCTCGGCCCGGCTCATCGGCGCGGCGGGGGGCTTGGCGAGGGTCGTCCAGCCCTTGGGCGCCAGTTTCGGGTCGGCCAGGTTGACCAGCAGGCTCTGCCGGGAGTCGGCGGTGAGCGCCACCGAGTACGGGTCGGTGACCTTGTTGACGACGAGCTTCTGCACGCTGGGCGCCCAGACCGTCACGTCGTACAGGTACGGCTTCCCGGTCCACGCCGGGGTGCCGGTCACCGACCACACCCCGCTGGCCGCGTTCCGCGCCATCGGCACGGTGCGGCCGCCGATCTCCACGGAGACCGAGTGGGCGGTGGGCGCCCAGACCGACAGCCGCGGGGTGCCGTGGGCGCCGAACACCGGCCCCAGCGCGTCCGTGCTCGCCGCGGGCGCGTAGAGGTCGTCGAGCACGCCCTGGGTCTGGACACCGGTGGCCGCCAGCAGGGCCCCGTTGGACGCGCGCTGGGTCGCGACGAGCTGGCCGCGCAGCGCGTCGGTGGTCCGGCCCCGGTCGCGCGGGTCGACGCTGAACGCCGTGTAGCCCTTGAGCTGGGGGAAACGCGCGAGCTGGGCGTCGGTCAGGCCGCCGGCGACCTTGTTCAGCCGCAGCCAGTGGCCCTCACCCGTCAGCGCGCCGTCCTTGACGGTCAGCCCGCCGTCGGGCGCGTACACCAGCTGCTGCGACACCGAGGGGGCGCTGGTCTGCCAGGCCACGGTGTCCCGGTCGATCCACTGCGCCTCGGACTTGCCGAGGTCGAGGTCGGCGCCGGAGCCCTGGGGCTGCGGCAGCAGGTACTTCTCGGTGCCGTCGAGCAGCCACACCTCGTGGCCGGAGGCCGCGAGGTCCAGGGACTGGTCGCTGGGCAGGTCCTTGGTGTCGCCCTTGTGGATGATGTAGCTGAGCGAGGTCGCGCCCGCCGCGAGCGGCACCTCGAAGACCGCGCCGTAGGAGTCGATACGGGTGGGCTGCAGGGGTGCGGTCCAGTCGGTGGGGTCGGCGGCGCCGGTCCAGTCGTGCAGGCCCCAGCCGGTGTAGTCGCCGTCGGCGCGGTGGTAGTGGATGACCGCCTTGGTGGTGTCCTGGGGCGGGTAGGCGCCGGCGGGCGGGGTGGTGGCCACGTCGGGACTGCCCTGCTTGACCCAGACCTCGCCGGTGCTGGTGAGGTCGATGCTGCGGTCGCCGTCGGTGTCCTTCACGCCGTTCTTGTCGACGACGATGAAGCCGACGCTGGACGCCCCGGGCTTGAGCTTGACGTAGGCGAAGGCGCCGTAGGCGTCCCGGCCGGTGAAGGGGTGGCCGGCGGGCCAGGTCGTGCCCTCGCCGTCCGCGATGTCGCCCCAGGTGTACAGGCCCCAGTCCGCGTAGTCGCCGTCGGCCCGCTGGTAGTGCACGATCGCGTAGTCGTGGCTGATCGCGGTGGGCGGCGCCTGGACGGGAGCGGCGCCGGTGACGGTGCCCGCGGTCGCGGAGGCGGTGCGGCCGGTGTCGTCGACGGCGACCGCCTTGTACCGCACGGGAGTTCCGGCCGCGACGCCGTCGCCGACGGTCTGCGTCACGCGGTACGGCGCGTGGTCGGCCGAACCGAGCACCTGCCAGGGCGCGTTGCCGACCTGCGCGGCGAAGACCACGCGGTTCAGGCCGCCGCCGGTGACGTCGGCGTTCAGCTCGACGGTGCCGGTGGCGCCCGCGGCGGGCGCGGTCAGGGTGAGCTTCGGTGCGGTGGCCGCGGCCGGCAGCGGGGCGGCCGCCCGGTACACCACGGAGCTGAGGGCGGGCACGGTGAGGGTCACCGTCGCGCCGGAACCGGTGGCGGTGACCGTGCCGGTGGTGCCGTAGAGCGCGCGGTAGGAGGCGCCGGCGGCGTTGCCCGTCGGCACGGTCACGGTCCGGGCGGTGGTGGCGTTGTTGACCGCCACCAGGTAGTCGGCGCGGCTGCTCGCGTCGGTGCGGGAGTACGCGTACACGCCGGGGCCGCTGCCGTCGTCGGCGTACCGCTCGGTCTGCACGCCGTCGCGCAGCGCCGGGTTCGCCTTGGTGAGCGCCGACAGCGCGGCGATGGCGCGGTACAGCGGGTGCGTCGGGTCGTAGGCGTCGGAGGCCGCGGTGCGGGTGGTGCCGATCTCCGGGTCGTCGAGGTAGTCGGCGACCTGCGAGGCGAACATGGTCTGCCGGGCGTCCTTGTCGCCGCCGGCGCCGGTGAAGCCCTGCTCGTCGCCGTAGTAGACGACGGGGTTGCCGCGGCCGAGGAACATCACCTCGTCGGCCAGCTCGTCGCGCTTGAGCAGCTCGGCGTCGCTCGCCTTCGGGTTGTCCTGCTTCAGGAAGGAGCCGATCCGGCCCATGTCGTGGTTGCCGAGGAAGGTGACCTCCTCGTACGCGTTGGCCTTGTCGGTGGTGTACCGGTAGTCCTGCGCGTACAGGGAGGACAGCTTGGCCGGGGAGGCGCCCTGCGAGGCGTAGGCGCGGGCCGCGTCCTGGAACGGGAAGTCCAGCGTGGCGTCGAGCCGGCCCTGGGTCACGTAGGGGGAGGTGACCGACGGGTCGGCGGAGTAGGTCTCACCGAACAGGAAGAAGTCCTTGCGGCCGTGCTGGGCCGCGTACCGGTCGAGCGCGGTGGCCCACTGGGTCCAGAACGGCATGTCCACGTTCTTCACGGTGTCGATCCGGAAGCCGTCGATGGCGAAGTCCTTCACCCACCGCTCGTAGATCTGCTCCATCCCGTGCACCACCTCGGGGCGCTCGGTCCACAGGTCGTCGAGCCCGGAGAAGTCGCCCTGGTCGGCGCTCTCGCCGGCGAAGGTGGAGTCACCGCGGTTGTGGTACATCGTCGGGTCGTTGAGCCACGCCGGGACCTTCACGTTCTTCTCGTCCGCGGGCACGGTGGGCGTGCGCGGGAAGGACGCGGTGGTCACCTTCGGGAACGCCGTGCGGCCGGCACCCTCCCCGCCGGAGGCGTAGTCGCTGTCGTCGAACGGCGTCCCGTCCGCCGACAGGTACGGGAACGCGCCCTTGGACAGGTAGTCGTAGGTGTTCTCGGTGTTGCCGATGACGTCGGCCGTGTGGTTGGTGATGACGTCGAAGAAGATCTTCATGCCCTTGGCGTGGGCGGCGGCGATCAGGTTCCGCAGGTCGTCGTTGGTGCCGAAGTGCGGGTCGACCTGGGTGAAGTCGGTGATCCAGTAGCCGTGGTACCCGGCTGAGGCGTCCTTGCCCGTGCCCTGCACCGGCTTGTTCTTGAAGATCGGCGCCATCCAGATGGCGGTGGTGCCCAGGCCCTTGATGTAGTCGAGCTTCTGCGTGAGGCCCTTGAGGTCGCCGCCCTGGTAGAAGCCCTTGTCCGTCGGGTCGAAGCCGGTGGTGAGGCGGCTGCCGACGAGGCCCCCGCGGTCGTTGCCGGTGTCGCCGTTCGCGAACCGGTCGGGCATCACGAAGTAGAACTGCTCCCGGGTGTCGCCGTGCCGCGCGGCCTGCGCGGCGAGCGCCCGGTCGGAGGGCGGCGCGGGCGGCGGCGTCTGCGCGTGCGCGGCGGCCGCCGGGGTCGCCAGCGCGGCCAGCGCCGCGAACGCGGTGGCCGCGGCGGTGCGCCTCAGGGACCGGGAACCGGTGGTGAGGGCGCCTCCGGGGCCGGAGGCTCTGGGGGAGCGTCGGAATGCGTGCAGCCTGAAGTAACCCAGGGCCACGGGCAGTTCTCCTTGCGGTCACCCGTCCGGAGGGGCGGGGAGGGACAGCCTCGCGCCCGGATCCACGCGCTGAAGCCGGGTGCCGCGCCGGCCTCGGTGCCGGAGCTGACCGGGACCGTATCCCCCGCGACGGCGTTGCAGCAAGACGCCGTAAGGAATTCCAGCGCCTTGCGGGCGGCGGACGCGACACGAGAGAAGCTGTGTCCTGTTTGCCCCGATCACAGGGCTGCTGACATCCTCAGGTAACGGAGACGTCACATCGTGATGATCATGGAGAAAGCTCCTTGCAGGCTCTTTCGCAAGATGTTGCACCGCTGCTAACGTCCCTCCAGCCCGAGCGGGCGGAGCGGCCGGAGACACGGCCGGCTCCTCGCCGGATCAGGGCGATCGGGCACTTCCCTCATCAAGGAGTCAGGTATGCGACGCGGCATATCCGCCGTGGCGATGGCCGCGGCCATCGTTCTCGGGGTCACCGCCTGTGGCGGCGGCAGTGGCAGCAGCAAGAGCGACAGCGGCAAGGCGAAGGACCCCGCCTCCGTGTCGGGGACCATCACCTACTGGGACACCTCCGACGCGAAGAACGAGGCCCCCACCTACCAGGCGCTGGTCAAGGACTTCGAGGCGAAGTACCCGAAGATCAAGGTCAACTACCAGAACGTCGACTTCGGCACGGTGGAGCAGAAGTTCAAGGCCGCCGCGCAGAGCGGCAAGGGCGCTCCCGACGTGGTCCGCACCGACGTCGGCCTGATCCCCGAGTACGCCTCGCTCCACTACATCGCCCCGCTCGACGGCACGTCCGCGCTGCAGGACACCGGCGACTTCATGTCCGGCCCGATGAACACCACCAAGTACGACGGCAAGACGTACGGCGTGCCCTCGGTGACCGACACCCTCGGCCTCCTCTACAACAAGGAGATCTTCGCCAAGGCCGGCATCTCCAGCCCGCCCAAGACCTGGGACGAGCTGATCGCCGACTCCGCGACGATCAAGCAGAAGGTGCCGGGCGTCGCGGGCACCTACGTCAACCCCGACTCCTACTTCCTGTTCCCGGTGCTCTTCGGCGAGGGCGCGGACCTGGCCGACCCGGCCGCGAAGAAGGTCACGGTCAACTCGCCCGAGGCCGTCAAGGCGGTCACCGAGGCCAAGAAGATCTACGACACCTCGTCGCTGAAGGTCGACTTCGCCAGCGCGTACGACAACATGCAGACCTCCTTCAAGACCGGCAAGGTCGCCATGCTGGTCCAGGGCCCCTGGTCGGTCGGTGACGACCTGACGGGCTCGGCCTTCCAGGGCGCCAAGGAGTCCAACCTCGGCTACGCGCCCGTGCCCGCCGGCTCCAGCGGCAAGGCGCTCGCCCCGACCGGCGGCCACGACCTGGCCGTCTACCAGGGCTCGAAGAACCTCGACGCGGCCTACCTGTTCACGCAGTTCATGACCTCGTCGTCCTCGCAGCAGCAGATCGCGCTGAAGAACGGCACCCTGCCGACCCGCACCTCCGCCTACACCCCCGAGGTGCTGAAGAACGGCACGATCGCCGGCTTCAAGCCGATCATGGACACCGCCCGCCCGCGGGTCGCGCTCCCGCAGGTCGGCAGCCTGTTCACGCCGCTGCAGCAGCAGTACATCAAGATCCTGCAGGGCCAGACCTCCGTGCAGGCCGGTCTGGACGCCGCCGCCAAGGAGTTCGGCAAGCTCCTGCCGGGCTACACCGTCCAGTAGCGGCGACCGCCAGTTCCGGACCGGCCGGCCGGGGCCCCGCCCCCCGGGCGCGGGCTCACGCGCCCGGCCGGCCGGTCCGGTCCCGTCCCCCCTGTAGAGACCTGACGCTGTAGAGATCTGACGAGAAGCCGAGGAGCGATGACCACCGCCACCATGGACGAACCCGCCCGGGACGCCAAGGCCCCCGGGCCGCGCGGCTCCCAGCGCCGCGGGACGACGCCGTTGCAGTCGCTCCGGCGGTCGTGGGACAAGCACTGGTACGCGTGGGCGATGGTCGCCCCGGTGGTCATCGTGATCGCTGTCCTGGTGCTGTACCCGCTGTGCTACGGCCTGTACCTGTCGTTCACCAACGCCAACGAGCGCAACGTCGCCCAGAACATCGGCCCGATCCACATCGGCGCCACCTACGACTTCGTCGGCCTGCACAACTACTGGCAGATCCTGTCCGGCCGGGACGGCGACTTCTACCCGCGGCTGGAGTGGACGGTCATCTGGACCGTCTCCTGCGTGGCGCTCACCTACGCCATCGGCCTGGCCATGGCGATGCTGCTCAACCGCCCGGTGCGCTTCCGGCTGTTCTACCGGCTCGCGCTGATCCTGCCGTGGGCGGTGCCCGCCTTCATCGGCGTCTTCGCCTGGCGGCTGATGTTCAACTCGCAGTACGGCGTCTTCAACGACATCATCACCAAGGTCGGGCTGCCCGCCCAGGACTGGCTCGGCACCCCGTTCGCGCAGAAGATCGCGGTCATCCTGGTCAACATCTGGTGCGGTGTGCCGTTCATGATGGTCGCGCTCCTCGGCGGCCTCCAGGCCATCCCCAACGAGCTGTACGAAGCGGCCGAGATGGACGGCGCGACACCGCTGCAGCGGTTCTTCAACGTCACGGTGCCCGGCCTGCGCCCGGTGACGAACACGGTGATCCTGCTGTCCACCGTGTGGACGTTCAACATGTTCCCGATCATCTACCTGCTGCTCGGCAACAACACCACGGGCGACACCGACATCCTCGTGACGCACGCCTACGAGATGGCGTTCTCCGGCGGCGCCGCCGACTACGCGGGCTCCGCCACCTACGGCATCGTCATCCTGATGATCCTCGTGGCGTTCTCCACCTTCTACCGCCGACAGCTCAAGACGCAGGACTAGGAGCCGCCGCCATGAGCACCACCACCGAACGCGGCTCCGCCGCCGTCCCCGTCGTCCCCCGCGCCGCGCGCGGCGCCGCCCGCCGGCGCGTCCGGGGCCGCGCCGAGCGCAGCACCGGAGCGTCGATCGCACTGCACGCCACGCTGCTGGTGGCCAGCGCCATCGCGGTCTTCCCCGTGCTGTGGATCCTGTTCATCTCGCTGGGCCCGAGCACCGCGTGGCAGCAGCCGAACGAGGTGCTGCACCATCTCGGCCTCGGCAACTACCGGTTCGTGCTGCTGCACAGCCACTTCCCCCGGTGGTTCCTCAACTCGGTGATCGTCGCCGCGGCCACCACGGTCCTGGGCGTCCTGGTCTCCGCCAGCGCCGGCTACGCGGTCTCGCGGATGCGCTTCCCGGGGCACCGGCCGCTGATGTGGACCTTCCTCGTCACCCAGATGTTCCCGATGGCCGTCCTCATCGTGCCGCTGTACAACCTGCTGGTGCAGCTCGACCTGCTGGACACCTACATCGGCCTGGTCCTGGTGTACTGCACGATCTCGGTGCCGTTCTGCGCCTGGATGCTCAAGGGCTACTTCGACACCATCCCGCGCGAGATCGACGAGGCCGGCCGGGTCGACGGCCTGACGCCGTTCGGCACCTTCTGGCGGCTGGTCATGCCGCTGGCCAAGCCGGGCCTGGCCGTCACCGCCTTCTTCAGTTTCCTCACCGCCTGGGGCGAGGTCGCCTACTCCAACCAGTTCATGCGCGACCCGCACACCACCCTGGCGGTCGGCATCCGCACCTTCGCCGCGGACCAGCGCGCCGACTGGGGCAGCATGACCGCCGCCTCGGTGGTGATCGCGATACCCGCGGCCATCGTCTTCATGCTCGTCCAGAAACACCTGGTGACCGGCCTGACGGCCGGCGGCACCAAGGGCTGAGCCCCGCCGGCGAGCCCGCACCCGCTGCACCTATGCCCTCCCCCACCCCGCCGGGTGCGGGGAGGAGCCCACCACCGCACCCCATAAGGGATTCCATGAGCCAGCACCTCACCGACGCGCCCAGCTCCGCCGCCGCCGCTGCCGACGCCGAGCGCAGAGACTGGTGGCGCGACGCGGTCATCTACCAGGTGTACCCGCGCAGTTTCGCCGACGGGAACGGCGACGGCATGGGCGACCTGCCGGGTGTCACGGCCCGCCTGCCCTACCTGCGCGACCTGGGCGTCGACGCCGTCTGGCTCTCGCCGTTCTACGCCTCCCCCCAGGCGGACGCCGGCTACGACGTGGCCGACTACCGCGCGGTGGACCCGATGTTCGGCACCCTCACCGACGCCGACGACCTGGTGCGGGCCGCGCACGGACTGGGACTGCGGGTGATCGTCGACCTGGTGCCCAACCACTGCTCCGACCAGCACGAGTGGTTCAAGCAGGCACTGCGCGAGGGCCCCGGCTCCCCGCTGCGGGACCGGTTCCACTTCCGCCCGGGCAAGGGCGCGCACGGCGAGCTGCCGCCCAACGACTGGGAGTCCATCTTCGGCGGCCCGGCGTGGACCCGCACCACCGACACCGACGGCACGCCCGGCGAGTGGTACCTGCACCTGTTCGCCCCCGAGCAGCCGGACTTCAACTGGGACCACCCCGCGGTGCACGACGAGTTCCGCTCGGTGCTGCGGTTCTGGCTTGACCTGGGCATCGACGGCTTCCGCATCGACGTCGCCCACGGGCTGGTGAAGGAGGCCGGCCTGCCCGACATCGGCCACGCCGAGCAGCTCTCGCTGCTGGGCACCGCGGCCATGCCGTACTTCGACCAGGACGGTGTGCACGACATCTACCGCGGCTGGCGGCGGATCCTCGACGAGTACTCGGGCGACCGCATCGCGGTGGCCGAGGCGTGGACCCCGACCATCGAGCGGGCCGCGCTCTACCTGCGCTCCGACGAGCTGCACCAGGCCTTCAACTTCGAGTACCTGGCGACGTCCTGGGAGCCGGCCGCGCTGCGCGCGGTGATCGACCGGTCCCTGACCGCGATGACCGCGGTGGGCGCGCCCGCCACCTGGGTGCTGTCCAACCACGACGTGACCCGGCACGCGACCCGGTTCGCCAACCCGCCGGGCCTGGGCACCCAGCTCCGCGACCCGGGCGACCGCGCGCTGGGACTGCGCCGGGCGCGGGCGGCGACGCTGCTGATGCTGGCCCTGCCGGGCTCGGCGTACCTCTACCAGGGCGAGGAGCTCGGCCTGCCGGACGTCACCGATCTGCCCGACGAGGTGCGGCAGGACCCGTCGTTCTTCCGCGCCGCCGGCCAGGACGGCTTCCGCGACGGCTGCCGGGTGCCGATCCCGTGGTCGGGCGGCGAACCGCCGTACGGCTTCGGCCCGGTGGCCGGCGGTCCGAGCTGGCTGCCGCAGCCGCCGGAGTGGGCCGGGCTCAGCGTCGAGGCGCAGACCGGCGTCGCGGGCTCCACACTGGAGATGTACCGGCGCGCGCTGGAGCTGCGCCGGCTGCACCCCGCGCTGGGCGCGGGCACGGCGGTGACCTGGCTGGACGCCCCCGAGGGCGTGCTGGCGTTCCGGCGCGAGGGCGGCCCGGGCGAGCAGGGCTTCGTGTGCACGGTGAACCTGACCGCGGAGCCGGTGACGATCCCGACGCCGGGGCCGGTCCTGATGTCCAGCGGTGCCGACCTGCGGGCGGGCGCGGCGGACGACGGCGAATTCATCGATCCGGCCGTTTCCGCCGGTTCCTCCGGTTCCTCCGGTTCCGCCGGTTCCACCGGTTCGGCCGGTTCCTCCCGCACTTCCACGATCGCCGCAGACACAACAGTTTGGTGGGCGATCTGACGTGGTGGCGTTCCGTCCCCTAGCATCCGGTGCTGTGACCGCACGGCTCGCAGACATCGCAGCCCAGGCGGGGGTCAGCGAGGCGACGGTGAGCCGGGTGCTCAACGGCAAACCCGGAGTCTCGACGACCACCCGCGAATCCGTGCTGGCCGCGCTCGATCTGCTGGGCTACGAGCGGCCGGTGCGGCTGCGGCAGCGCAGTGCGGGCCTGGTCGGGCTGATCACCCCCGAACTGCTCAACCCGATCTTCCCGGCCTTCGCCCAGATCATCGGCCAGGCGCTGACCCGGCAGGGCTACACCCCGGTGCTGGCCACCCAGACGCCGGGCGGCTCCACCGAGGACGAACTGGTGGAGATGCTGGTCGAACGCGGGGTGGCCGGCATCATCTTCGCGTCCGGCCTGCACGCCGACTCCACCGCCGACATGGAGCGCTACGCCCGGCTGCACGGCCAGGGCGTGCCCTTCGTGCTGATCAACGGCTACTCGGAGAAGGTCGACGCGCCGTTCGTCTCACCGGACGACCGCGGCGCGGTGCGGCTGGCGGTGACGCACCTGGCGGCGCTCGGCCACCGCAGGATCGGGCTGGCCGTCGGCCAGCAGCGCTACGTGCCGGTGCAGCGCAAGATCGAGGGCTTCGTCGCGTCCATGGGCGACGTGCTGGGCCTGTCCGAGACGGAGTCGCGTTCGCTGGTCCAGCACTCGCTCTACACGCTGGAGGGCGGGCAGGCCGCGGCGACCGCGCTGATCGCCTCGGGCTGCACCGCGATCGTCTGCGCCTCGGACATGATGGCGCTCGGCGCCATCCGGGCCGCCCGCCAGCAGGGCCTGTCGGTCCCGGAGGACGTGTCGGTGGTCGGCTACGACGACTCGCCGCTGATCGCCTTCACCGACCCGCCGCTGACCACCATCCGGCAGCCGGTGACCGCGATGAGCCAGGCCGCGGTGAACGCGCTGCTGGAGGAGATCGGCGGTACGCCGGCCCCGCACAGCGAGTTCGTGTTCATGCCCGAGCTGGTGGTCCGCGGTTCGACCGCGGCCGGCCCCACCGCGCAGAGCGCTCCGGTGCCGGCCCAGCGACCGTCCGGATCCGGACGGTCGTCGGCGTCACGGGATGTGTCCGATCCGACACAGACGTGACGTGGTGAGCCACGGCTCGGCAGGCGCGATCTGGCAGACTGGTGACCTATGGGGGAACCGACAGCGAAGACCGCCGAAACGCTGAAAGGCCGTACGGCTGACGCCCCGGGCTCCACCGGTCATCTGCGCGGTGGAGCCACGCGCATCGCCGACCGGCCGCCGGTCCACCGCACCCTCCTGGAGCGCCTGCGCACCCCGCGCCGTCCGCGGCTGTGGTTCGAGATCCTCCTGATCGGCGTGAGCTACTGGCTGTACTCCCTGGTCAGGAACGCCGTCCCGGAACAGCGGTCGGTCGCGCTGCGGCACGCCTCGTGGATCTGGTCGGCCGAGCACCACATGGGCCTTGCCGTCGAGCACGGCGTCAACCACGCCCTGAACTCGGTGACCTGGCTGATCGTCGGGATGAACTACTACTACGCCACCCTGCACTTCGTCATCACGATCGGTGTGCTGGTGTGGCTCTACGTACGCCATCCCGAGCGGTACGGCCCCGCCCGGCTGGTGCTGTTCGTGACGACGTGGTTCGCGCTCGTCGGCTTCTGGGCGTTCCCGCTGGCCCCGCCGCGGCTGATGGCGGGCAAGGGCTTCATCGACACCGTCATGGTCCACCACACCTGGGGCTCGATGTCCCAGGGCAGCCTCGCGCACGTGTCGAACCAGTACGCGGCGATGCCGTCGATGCACATCGGGTGGTCGCTGTGGTGCGGCATCACCCTGGTGACGCTGGCCAAGCCGCTGTGGGCCCGGATCCTGGGCGCCCTGTACCCGCTGTTCACTCTTACGGTCATCATCGCGACCGGCAACCACTTCTGGCTCGACGCGGTCGGCGGGGCGCTGTGCCTGGCCGTCGGCTACGCGCTGGTGTCCTGGCTCTACGGCCGGTGGGTGTACCGGCTGCCGCGGCTGGACCGGCTCCCCGCCTGAGGACGCGGCGCCCGACGTCTGCCTGCGGCCGTCAGCCCCCGTAGAAGAGCCGCTCCACCACCGCGCGGGCGCGCCGGGTGCGGCGCCGGTAGTCCTCGACCATGTCGCCGACGTGACCGGGCGGATAGCCCAGGTACCGGCCGACCGCGGCCAGTTCCCTGCCGTCACTGGGGAACGTGTCCCCCGGCCGGCCGCGGACCAGCATGACCGCGTTGCGCACCCGGGTGGCCAGCACCCAGGCGTCGTCCAGCACCTGCGCGTCGTCCGTCTCGATCAGCCCGGCGGCGTGTGCGGCGGCCAGCGCCTGACGGGTCCCGGTGGTGCGCAGCGACTCCACCTCGGCGCCGTGCCGGAGCTGCAGCAGCTGGACGGTCCACTCGATGTCGGACAGGCCGCCGCGGCCCAGCTTCGCGTGGGTGGTGCGGTCCGCACCGCGCGGCAGCCGCTCGGACTCCATCCGGGCCTTCAGCCGGCGGATCTCCCGCACTCCCTCGTCGGCCAGACCGCCCTCGGGGTAGCGCATCGGGTCGATCAGCTCGACGAACCGCCGCCCCAGCTCGGCGTCGCCCGCCACCGGAGCCGCCCGCAGCAGCGCCTGGCTCTCCCACACCAGCGACCACCGCCGGTAGTACGCCGCGTACGAGGCCAGGCTGCGCACCAGCGGGCCGCTCTTGCCCTCCGGGCGCAGGTCGGCGTCGATGAGCAGCGGCGGGTCCGCGGTGGGGATCTGCAGCAGGCGGCGCAGCTCGTTGGCGACGGCCAGCGCGGCCCGGGCGGCCTCACCGCCGTCCGCCGGGTCGTACGGCTCGTGGACGAAGAGCACGTCGGCGTCGGAGCCGTAGCCGAGCTCCCCGCCGCCGAGCCGGCCCATGCCGATGAGCGCGAACCGGGTGGGCAGCGGCTGGGCGTCGTCGCCGGTGACGGCGTTGACGGCGGCTCGCAGCGCTCCGGCCAGCGTCGCCGAGGTGAGCCCGAAGACGGCCGCGCCGACCCGGTCGACCACCGCGGCGTCGTCCACCGCCTCCTGGTGCTCCTCGGTGTCGTCGCCGTAGGTGTCGATCAGGTCGCCCGCCGCGGTGCGGAACAGCTCGCGGCGGCGCACCCCGCGCACGGCGGCGATGGCCTGCTCGGCGTTGTCCGCCCGGCCTACCGCGGCGAGCACCTCCTGCTCCAGCGCGGCCGGGTCGCGCGGCGTCAGCCCCTGCTTGGACCCGAGGATCGCGACGGCCTCGGGGGCGCGCAGCAGCAGGTCGGGGGCGAGCCGCCCGGAGGACAGCACCCGGGCCAGGCGCTGCGCCGCGGCGCCCTCGTCCCGCAGCAGCCGCAGGTACCAGGGGGTCTTCCCGAGCGCCTCGGACACCTTGCGGAAGCCGAGCAGGCCCGCGTCGGGGTCGGCGGAGTCGGCGAACCAGCCGAGCAGCACCGGCAGCAGGGTCCGCTGGATCGCCGACGCACGGCTGACGCCGCTGGCCAGGGCCTCCAGGTGGCGCATCGCTCCCGCCGGGTCGGCGTACCCGAGGGCCTGCAGCCGCTCCCGGGCCGCGTCGCTGCTGAGCCGGCTCTCGTCGGTGCCGAGCTGGGCGACGGCGTCCAGCAGCGGCCGGTAGAACAGCTTCTCGTGCAGCCGCCGCACCTCCATGGCGTGCCGCTTCCACTCCCGGTTGAGGGTGGCGACCGGGTCGGAGCGGTAGCCCAGGCCGCGGCCGAGCCGCCGCAGCGACGCCTCGTCCGCCGGGACGAGGTGGGTGCGGCGCATCTTCTGGAGCTGGATGCGGTGCTCCATCAGCCGCAGGAAGCGGTAGGCCTCGTCCAGGGCGGCGGCGTCGGCGCGGCCCACGTAGCCGCCCCCGGCGAGCTGGGCGAGGGCGGTCAGCGTGGTGCTGCTGCGCAGCGAGGTGTCGGTGCGGCCGTGCACGAGCTGGAGGAGCTGGACCGCGAACTCGACGTCCCGCAGGCCCCCGGGTCCCAGCTTCAGCTCACGGTCCACCTGGGCGGCCGGGATGTTGTCGACCACCCGCTGGCGCATCTGCTGCACGTCGGTCACGAAGTTCTCGCGCTCCGCGGCCTGCCAGACCATCGGCCCGATGGCGGCCATGTACTCCTCGCCGAGGACGCGGTCGCCGGCGACCGGGCGGGCCTTGAGCAGCGCCTGGAACTCCCAGGTCTTGGCCCAGCGCCGGTAGTAGGCCAGATGGCTGGAGAGCGTGCGGACCAGCGGGCCGTTCTTGCCCTCGGGGCGCAGGTTGGCGTCGACCGGCCAGATGGTGCCCTCCACGGTGGTGTCCGAGCACACCCGCATCATGCGGGCGGCCAGCCGGGTGGCGGCCTGGACCGCCGCGCCCTCCTCGCCGTCGGAGGGTTCCGCCGGCTCGGCCACGAAGATCACGTCGACGTCCGAGACGTAGTTCAGCTCGTGGCCGCCGCACTTGCCCATGCCGATGACGGCGAGCCGGCAGGCGGCCGCGTCCTCGGGCTGCTCGGCCGCGGCGATGGCCAGGGCGGCGCGCAGCGTGGCGGTGGCGAGGTCGGCCAGTTCGGCGGCGGTGCGCACCAGGTCGCTGGTCCCGCACACGTCGCGGGCCGCTATGCCGAGCAGGCACCGGCGGTAGGCGGCGCGCAGCGCGTCGGGCGTGTCGGCGCCGGCCAGGCCGCGCTCGAACTCGACGATGCCGGGGTGCAGGTCGGCGGCCTCGTAGGTGACCAGCGCGTGCCAGTCGCCGGGGTGCCGGGCCAGGTGGTCGCCGAGCGCCTCGGAGGCGCCGAGCACGCCGAGCAGCCGGTCCCGCAGCGGCTTGGCGGTCGTGACCGTGTCCAGCAGGACGCGCCGCTCGGGCTCCTCCAGGGCCTCGGTGAGGCGGACCAGGCTCAGCAGCGCCTGGTCGGGGTCGGCGGTCCCGCCGAGCGCCTCGAGCAGCACGGGGTCGGTGCGGACGGTGCTGAGCACGTCGGACTCCAGCAGGCGCCCGGCCGTGGCGGGATCGGTGAAGCCATGACGCAGCAGACGGGAGAACGTACTGCTGCGTCGGCCTTGCATCGGCTCTCCGTGGGGTCCGGGGCGGGGGCGCGGGGCGGTGGATCACGAGCGGGATCCGGCGGTGGATCAAGAGGTGAGTCGAGCGTAACCGGCCGCGCCGGAGCCCGAAACGCCACGGCCCCGACCGGTCCGTACCGGCATGGGCCGACGACCGGCCCGCCCGGGCGTGACCACCCCGCCCGCTTCCGGCTTGGTCCGGCCGGTTCCCCGGGTGCCGGACCGGGCACATACCCCGTGAGGGAGCGCCGAGCGTTCGCCGGTCGTTCACCGGCAGCGGGTGTCCCCGGGGTCCCGTCAGCCCCAACGCTTGGCATGCACACCACTGTTCCGTGCACTCCCCTTCCCCTTACCGGAGGTAACCCGTGCCCGGGTGGATCTCGCCCCGCCGTCGCACCGCGCTCCTGACCGCCTGCGGCCTCGCCGCCGCGTCCGCCGGAGTGTGGGCCGGCCTCGGCGGCAACGCACACGCGGCGGGCGCCGTGCCCAGCCCCGACCACGTCGTCGTGGTCGTCATGGAGAACCACGCCTACAGCCAGGTGATCGGCAGCTCCAGCGCGCCGTACATCAACAACACGCTCAAGGCGGGCGGCGCCAACCTGACGCAGAGCTACGCGATCACGCACCCGAGCCAGCCCAACTACTACGCCCTGTTCTCCGGCTCCACCCAGGGCGTCACCGACGACAGCTGCGTCAAGCCCGGCTTCAGCTCCGCCGCCAACCTCGGCTCCGAGGTGATCGCGGCCGGCAAGACCTGGGGCAGCTACAACGAGACCCTGCCCAGCCAGGGCTCCACGACCTGCAAGAGCGGCAACTACGCGCAGAAGCACAACCCGTGGTTCGGCTTCTCCAACGTCCCGGTCAACACCGCGAAGACCTTCGCGCAGTTCCCCACGGACTACTCCACGCTGCCGAAGATGTCGTTCGTGACCCCGAACCTGTGCAGCGACATGCACGACTGCTCGGTGTCCACCGGCGACACCTGGATCAAGAACAACCTGGGCGCGTACGCCACCTGGGCCAAGACCCACGACAGCGTGCTCGTGGTGACCTTCGACGAGGACAACTCGCTGAGCGGCAACCGCATCCCGACCGTGCTGTACGGCCAGCCCGTCACCGCCGGCAGCTCCAGCGCCACCACGTACAACCACTACAACCTGCTGCGCACCCTGGAGGACCTGGCGGGGACGTCGACGCACGCCGGCCAGGCCGCGTCCGCGTCCGACATCACCGGCGTCTGGGCCAACTGACGCATGTACGTCAGCGAGAGCCGCGGCAGCACTCCCGCGGTGACCGCACCGTCCGCCCGGGGCCCGTTCCCCGGGCGGACGGCTGTCGGCGCCACCGTACTCGCGCTCGGCGCGGTCAGCCTGATCACCGACATCTCGTCGGAGATGGTCACGGCCGTGCTGCCGCTGTACCTGGTCACCGGGCTGGGCCTGTCCCCGCTCGGCTTCGGTCTGCTCGACGGCGTCTACAACGGCTTCAGCGCGCTGTTCCGGCTGGTCGGCGGGCACCTCGCCGACCGCGGCGGGCGGCACAAGCCGGTGGCCGTCCTCGGGTACGGCCTGTCCGCGCTCTGCAAGCCGCTGCTGCTCGCCGTGCACACCCTGCCGCTGATCGGCGCGGTGCTCGCCGTCGACCGCACCGGCAAGGGGCTGCGCACCGCGCCCCGCGACGCCATGATCTCGCTCGCCTCGCCGCCGGAGACCCGCGGCCGGGCGTTCGGGGTGCACCGGGCGATGGACACCACGGGCGCCCTGCTCGGACCGCTGGCCGCCTTCCTGATCCTGCGCCAGGCCGCCGAGGGATACGACGCGGTGTTCACGGTCAGCTTCTGCGTGGCCGCGCTCGGCGTGGTGGTGCTGCTGCTGTTCGTGCCGTCCCGCTCCCCCGAGCCGGGGCTTGCGGGCACGGCCCCGGCGGCCCCCGCGGACGCGGCGCCCCCCGAACGCCCGTCGCTGCGGGCCGCGTTGGGACTACTGGGCCGGCGGGAGCTGCGCGGGCTCACGCTCTGCGCGGTGGCGCTGGGCCTGGCGACGGTCAGCGACTCGTTCGTCTATCTGCTGCTGCAGCGGCGGCTGGGCGTGCCCGATCGCTGGTTCGCGCTGCTGCCGCTGGGCACGGCCGCCGCGTTCCTGCTGCTGGCGGTGCCGCTGGGCCGCTGGGCGGACCGGGTGGGTCGCTGGCGGGTGTTCGTCGGCGGGCACCTCGCGCTGCTGGCCGCGTACGGGCTGCTGCTGTCGCATCTGCGGGCCGGCCTCCTGCCGTACGTGGTGCTGGCCCTGCACGGCACCTTCTACGCCGCGACCGACGGGGTGCTGATGGCGGCGGCCGCCGGATCCGTACCGGCGGCGCTGCGCTCCAGCGGGCTGGCGCTGGTGCAGACCGGGCAGGCCGCGGCCCGGTTCGTGTGCTCGATCGCCTTCGGCGCGGCCTGGACCGCGTTCGGCGACCGGTCCGCGCTCGGCGGCGCGGCGGTGGCGCTGACACTGAGCGTGCTGGTGTCACTGCGGCTGCGGCCGGCGGCCGCGGCGGAGACGGGAAGGGGTGCGGATGGCTGAGGTCGGCGAGGTGCGCGGGGAGGCGGCCGCCGCGGGCCCGGATACCGGGGCGCCCGGTCGTGGCGGGGCCGTGTCGGGCAACGGACGGCGGCTGCTCGTGCTGCTGGCCTGCGTGCTGGTGCTCGCGTGCGTCGCGGGGGCGGCCGTCTGGCGGGCCTCGGACCGCGCGCACGCGAAGGACCGGGTCCAGCCGGGCGGCCCGACGGTGGCCTCCGGCGCCGTGTCGCTGACCGCGGGCGGCCCGCAGCGCATCGTCTTCCGTTCGATGGCCTGGGGTCCGCACCGCGACGAACTGGCCACCGTGCCGGCCGGCGACCCGGACGGACCGCGGACCGCCTCCGGCGTGAAGTGCCTGCGCTTCTACGCGGCGGGCGGCACCGGCATCTGCCTGCAGGCGGTGCACGGTCCGGTCAGCGACTCGTACCGCGCGGTCGTCCTGGACGCCGGGCTGCACGTCACCCGCAAGGTCGACCTGGCCGGCATCCCCACCCGGGCCCGGGTCTCGCCGAGCGGGCGGATGGTCGCCTGGACCGTCTTCGTCGGCGGCGACAGCTACGCGGGCACCGACTTCTCCACGCGCACCTCGATCCTGGACACCCGCACCGGCGCCCTGGAGCCGACGCTGGAGGACTACACCGTCACCCGGGACGGCTCGCGGCTCCGGGCCGCCGACCTCAACTTCTGGGGTGTCACCTTCGCCGACGACCGCCACTTCTACGCCACCGTGGCGACCGGTGGCCACACGTACCTGATCCGCGGCGACACCGCGACGAAGGCCGCGGTGACCGTGCACGGCAACGTCGAGTGCCCGTCCCTGTCACCCGACGGCACCCGCATCGCGTACAAGAAGCGCGTCCCCGGCCTGCCCGCGGACGCGCCCTGGCGGCTGTACGTGCTCGACCTGGCCACCGGACGCGAGCACGCGACGGCGGAGACGCGCGACGTCGACGACCAGGCCGTCTGGTCGGACGACCACACGCTGGTGTACGCGCTGCCCGGGGACTACGGCTCGGACCTGTACTCCGTGCCGGCCGACGGCACCGGCGCTCCGCGCCTCCTCACCCGTTCCGCTCTGGCACCGGCGTACCTGCCGTAGCGTCAGGTGGTTGGCGCGGGTTCGGGGGGCAGGGCCGGGCGGTCGGACCCGGGCGGTCAGGAGCCGGCGGTCGGACCCGGGCGGTCGGACCCGGGCGGTCAGGAGCGAGCGGTCAGGCCCCGGCGGGGCCCAGCACGCCGCCCTCGGCGGTCCAGTGGCCGGCCGCGCCCGGGCAGGCGGCGAGGTAACGGGCGATCACCGCGTCGTCCCAGGCGCCGGCCTCGCGCAGGCCGGCGCTCAGGTGCCGCAGGTACGCGGCGGAGGGGGCGGTCCAGGGCAGGTCGCGGAGGGACCAGGGCGCGGTGAGGGTGAGGAGCGGGTGCCCGTCGAGGAACCCTGCCCGGACCAGCGTCTGGTAGCGGCCGGGCCCCAGCACGCAGCGGCCGGTGGCCAGGACCTCGGCGAGGTCCAGATCGACGCCGGGTTCGCCGTACATCTCCTGGGCCGCGATGTCGGAGAACTGCTGGGCGGTGATGAGGTGGGCCCGCGCCAGGGCACGGCCCCCCGCGTCCGGGTCGTAGAAGGCGCGGCCACCGCCCCACACCGGCGAGTGGGTCGCGAAGTACACCACGCCCGTCAGTTCGACCGCCGCCGACCGCAGCGGGGGCGCCGGGTCCCTGGCCCCCGGGTACACCCGCAGCGCCCCGGCGGGCCGCCCGCCCTCCAGATAGCACGCCAGCCGCGCGCGATGGGTATTCGACCCGTACGCGGCATACCAGACGCGGTCGCGCACCGCTTCGTCCTCCACACCCTCATCTTGCCGTCGCACCGGGCGGGAGCCGGCTCCGGCAGCGCCGGGAGGACGGGCGGGGGCCCTGGTTCCTCCATGATCGTCGCCGCATCAGAATGGCGGCATGAGAGCGGAGAGGGACATACCCGTCGGTGAGCGCGTGCTGCTGGTCGAGAACCGTGTCAGCGTGGAGTCGCTCGGACACGTGGGGCACGCGCTGCCCGAACGCGCCGCGAACGAGGAGGTGGTGTTCCTCGCCTACAGCCCCGCCGACATACCGGTCGGCACACGTTTCGCCTACTGCTACCGGCGGCTCGAACCGACCGACGTCGTGTCGGTGACCGCGACGGTCATGGGCGTCACCCAGCAGTTCGGACACAGCTGGGACGCCATCCCGCACGGCTGGAAGACGGTGGTCCTGCTGCGGTTCGAGCCCGAGGTGCCCGCGATGGTCCGTGAACTCCCGGAGGTGCCGAGGTGGTCGGGATCCGCGTCCGTCTGCATTTCCGACCGGGAGGTCTGGGAGGCACGCAGCTGAGCCGTCCGGGGGACTTCCGGCTCAGGAGTCCGCCAGTGCGCTCCGCCCCACCCCGCCCTCAGCCCCTCGGAGGCCCGGGACGGCGGCCCCGCCTCAGCCGAGGTCAGCGGCCGGCCCGCTGACCGACGCGCTGGCCGAAGTGCTGCAGCACCACGCCGCAGATCAGCAGGAGCATGCTGCAGGCGAAGGCGACGTCGGAGACGGTGCGGTCGTGCAGTGAGCCGGCGAACCGGGACAACCCCAGCCCCGACGCGAAGAGCAGGGCTCCCCACCCCCACAGCCGCGGCCGGAGGATGTCCTCCCGCCGCCACAGCACGGCCCGGCCGGTCGTGAGGGCCATGACGCCCATCGCCGCGTAGAGCCCTACGGCAATCACCACGGCGACCAGCAACATCTCGTGAAGCATCGCCCCCCTCTTCTCTCCCCCCGCGATCATGGCAACGCCGGCCACGAACGACCAGACCCCCGTCTGTGATCCCGCCGACGCGACTCCCTCCGGGATGCGCCCCCTTGCGCGCCGCCACGCGGGCGACAGGCACCGTCACCGCCACATCCCGCGCCTGGTCCGCCACTGCATCACGGACATGGCCACCACCAGGCCGAGGACCCAGAGCCCGTAGACGACCGAACCCCAGACCCAGGGCCACCGGCGGAAGAACAACCACCAAGCGGCAGCGAGCACTCCGGTGCCGATCGCCGCGCACACCACGTTGCGGATGAAGATTGCCCAGAAGCCGCGCGCCCCCATGCCTGCCCCCTGCGCCGACGGAAGAACCCCAGCATGACGCATCCCTACCAACCGGCGTGGCCCATCAGTTCGTTGATCAGCGCGCAGTCGGCGGGCGGGGCCGCTGCCTTCGTGGTCCGGGCGCTGGGTAGTCTCCCGGACCATGTGGAGAGAAGCGGCACTCCAGGTCTTTCCCGGGGCGCGATTCCGAAGTCCCGCGCAGGTGGCGGACCTTGCTGACGCGGAGGCACGCCTCGGGCGTGACCTGCCCGCCGGGCTGGGGCAGTTGCTCCTGGAGTGCGGCGGCATCATCGGGCACACCGGGGTCGACACCGTCTGGCCGGTCGAGGAGATCGTCGAGCAGAACATCTTCATCCGGACCGACCGTTCCCTCGCCCAGCTCTCCATGTCCTTCGACTCCTTCCTCTTCTTCGGCGACAACGGGGGCGGGGACCAGTTCGCCTTCGTAGAGGCCCCGCAGCGGCCGGACATCTTCGTCTGGGAGCACGAGACCGACAGCCGCCGCTGGGTGGCGAGCGACCTGCGGGACTACCTCGGCCGTTCCCTCGCCGAGGGCGGCGACGACTGGTACGTGTAGCCCTCGCTCGCTAGTCCCCCCAGAAGGACCACACCTGCGCGCCCAGAATCTGGTGGGCGGCGTAGGCGCGCAGGGATTCGTCGTCGCCCTGGGTGATGGTGTCGGACGCGAACGCGAAGTGCTCAGCGGCGATGGCTTCGGCTTCACTCGACGTCGTGACGGGCGCCGCCACCGAGACCACCATGCGGTCGTCCCCGCGCCCGACCAGCCGGGTACCGAAGCGCTCCTCCCACGACCGCAGCACCGTGACGACGTCCGCCAGGTCGTAGGGCCAACGGCCGCCGTCCAGACCGCTTTCCTCGGCAAGGCCGGCCAGATCCTTGCTCAGGTGGGGCCGGTCCAGAAGGCCCAGGTCCTCAACGGCGCCGTCGTCCTCCAACAGAGTGGCGAGCACCCGCGCCGCCACATGACCGGCGTCCGCCGGGGCTCGGACGACACGCCTGCGAGACCGGGCCACCGGGTACCGAAGGGCGCGACGACTTCCTCGAACGCGGCCGGTTCTCCGAAGAGTGCGACGACCCTGTCCCGGCCCGGGTACTCCTGGCCGGCATCCGCGAGCGTCTCCTGGGCGTACCGCTCCCAGCTCTCCCTCAGGATCTGTTCCGCGGTGCGTGCGTCCACGAACGCCTCCCCCACTTTCCCCAGTCGGTGAACCGGAGGCTACCGCCCACCTCCGACAGCGCTCACCAGGGAGGACGCACCGCGCGAACGCGAACGCGCGTCGGCCCCCGCAACGATGCGAGCCCACCGCGCCTGCTCGGCCGACCAAGCTGATCACGGCCACGGCACCAAGCGGCGCCCCCGCCGACGTACCCGGGGTGGTCGTGCTCCGCCGACATGCGCATCTGCCCCGACGCCGGCAACCCACCCAGGAAGCGGAGACACCGGTATGCGGCTCAGCAGGGCCCCACGGTCATGCCAGACAGCCCACAGACGGCCCAGGCCGCGTGCACAGCACCGCGGGGCGACGGCAAGCAGCCGTCGCCCCGGAGCGGGCACGACCAGGAACGTGCCCCTGACCTGGTGACCTGGTGACCTGGCCCTACAGCACCGGCAGGTTCTTCCTCAGCTCGAACGCGGTGACCTCGGAGCGGTACTCCTCCCACTCCTGCTTCTTGTTGCGCAGGAAGAAATCGAAGACGTGCTCCCCGAGCGTCTCGGCGACCAGCTCGCTCCGCTGCATCAGGTCGATCGCCTCGCCCAGGTTCTGGGGGAGCGGTTCGATGCCGAGGGCGCGCCGCTCGGAGTCGCTGAGGGCCCACACGTCGTCGTCGGCGCCGGGCGGGAGCTGGTAGCCCTCCTGGATACCCTTCATGCCGGCCGCGAGCAGCACCGCGTAGGACAGGTAGGGGTTGGCGCCGGAGTCCAGCGAGCGGACCTCCACCCGGGTGGACCCGGTCTTGCCGGGCTTGTACATCGGGACCCGGATCAGCGCCGAACGGTTGTTGTGGCCCCAGCAGATGTACGAGGGCGCCTCACCGCCCGCGCCCGCGGTCCGCTGCGACCCGCCCCAGATCCGCTTGTACGAGTTGACCCACTGGTTGGTGACCGCGGAGATCTCCGCGGCGTGCTTGAGCAGGCCGGCGATGAAGGAGCGGCCCACCTTCGACAGCTGGAACTCCGCGCCGGACTCGTAGAACGCGTTGCGGTCGCCCTCGAAGAGCGAGATGTGCGAGTGCATGCCCGAGCCGGGGTGCTCGGAGAACGGCTTGGGCATGAACGTGGCGTGCACCCCCTGCTCCAGCGCCACCTGCTTCATCACCAGCCGGAACGTCATGATGTTGTCGGCCGTCGACAGCGCGTCGGCGTACCGCAGGTCGATCTCCTGCTGGCCGGGGGCGCCCTCGTGGTGCGAGAACTCCACCGAGATGCCCATCGACTCCAGCATGGTGATGGCGGTCCGCCGGAAGTCCATGCCGACGTTCTGCGGGGTGTGGTCGAAGTAGCCGGAGTTGTCGGCGGGGGTGGGCCGGCCGCCGTCCAGCGGCTTGTCCTTGAGCAGGTAGAACTCGATCTCGGGGTGCGTGTAGAAGGTGAACCCGAGGTCGGAGGTCTTGGCCAGGGCGCGCTTGAGGACGTAGCGGGGGTCGGCGTAGGACGGCGACCCGTCCGGCATCAGGATGTCGCAGAACATACGGGCGGTGCCGGGGGCCTCGGCCCGCCACGGCAGCACCTGGAACGTCCCGGGGTCCGGCTTGGCGATCATGTCCGACTCGTAGACCCGGGCGAAGCCCTCGATGGCCGAGCCGTCGAAGCCGATGCCCTCGTCGAAGGCCTGCTCCAGCTCGGCGGGGGCGACGGCGACCGACTTCAGGTAGCCGAGCACGTCGGTGAACCACAGCCGAACGAAGCGGATGTCCCGCTCCTCCAGGGTGCGGAGAACGAACTCCTGCTGCTTGTCCATGTCGGTTATCCATCCATCCTTGCCGGTCAGGCCACCTCCCCCCGCCGGGGACCGCATCGGGGGACCATGAGCATTGCACCACACGGTTTCGCACACGTTGCGGGACCGCCGCTCATTCCCATAGTGCCTGCCGGGGGACGTCAGCCGAAGGTGTCGATGGAGGCGATCTTCCACGTGCCGCCCTGCCGGACCGCGTCCACCGCGAACATCGCCGCCGCGTACGTGGTGCCGCCGCTGCCGGCCGCGGTGCTGGTGTTGCGCTGGTCGGCGTAGACCAGCACCCGGGCCCGGTCGCCGGTGATCGACTCGACGCCGGTGCTGGTGACGGTGGTGGTCAGGACGAGCTTCTGCTTCGGCGCCTGCGCCCGGACCTCGGCGATCATGCCGGCGTACTGCTGGACGGCGTTGCCGGTGAGCAGACGCTTGGCGGCCGCGTCCGTCCTGGCGGCGTCGGCGTAGTCGTAGGAGAAGACGGCGTTGACGTCGGTCGCGACAGCGCCCTTGACCTCACTGGTACGGGCGGTGTCGGTCAGCGCGGTGTTGCCGGTGGCGGACGCGTCGCGCAGGTCACCGGCCTTCGCGCCGGCCAGGGCCGCGAAGCCGCCGAGCAGCACGGTGAGGACGGCGAGGACCGCGGTGAGGACCGTCCGCGGCGGGAGGCTCCGCAGCCGTGCCGCCGTAAGCCGGACGGGTGAGGAGGACGGTGCCGCGGCCGCGGCGGCCGCTCCCCCGGCCTCGGGGCTCCCGTCCGGACGCCCCTCTCCGGATTCCCCGGATTCCCTGGCGGCTCCGGCATCTCCGGCGTCCTCGGCTTCCGCGGCTTCACCGGGCTCCGTGACGCCGGGCTCGGCGACGGCCACGTCCCCGGCGGTGGCGCCGGAGCCGGACCGGCCGGTGGCGGGCCGCACGGTACGCGGCTGGGTCGTCGCGGCGACGGCGGCGAGCCTGCGCCGGCGGTTGATCAGGTGGCGGGTCGTCGACATGGCTGGGCCGGTCCTCTCAGATGGCGCTCATCGGCCGCTGGTCGGCTGCGTGGTGGCCGGGGTGTGGGATGCGGGGGCGTGGGATGCGGGGGCGCTGGGAGCGGTGCCGGCCGGACCACCCGACGCCGAACCCGGGGACGAACCCGAAGCCGAACCCGACGACGAACCCGAAGCCGGACCTGACGACGAGTCCGAAGCCGCGCCGTCCCCCATCGGCGCCTGCCCGAGCGCACTCAGCTTCCAGCCGGCCGCCGTCCGGGTCAGCTCGCCCAGCAGCCGGCTCTCCTTCACAGACGGCTTGCTCTTCGGGGCCTGCACGGTGATCCGCAGGGCGACCATCACGCTCGCCTTGCCGGCCCTGGTGTCGAGTTCGGTCACGGCGCCGGACAGCACCTTGGCGGTGCTGTCGGTCTGCGCGAGCTGCACCTGCTTCTCGAAGTCCGCGCGGCCCTGCACGAGTTGGCTGTGCAGGTCTCCGGTCGTGCTGCCCTCCCAGACGTCCAGGCCGTGCGCCAGGTCGTTGTGGTTGAGCGTGTTCATGTTCTGCACGGCCTGTTCGCCGGCCGCCAGGGCCGTGTCGCGGGCCCGGGCGAACGCCGCGTCCCCGTCGTGGGCCGCGCCGTACCAGGACCACCCGGTCCAGGCCGCGGCCACCGCCGCGACCAGGGCGAGGGCCGCGGCCACCATCAGGAGCGGGCTGCGCGCGGTCCCGTCCCCGGCCCTGCCGGAGTCGTCGTTCTCGGCCATCTGCCTCTCCCCTACCGGGCCTTGAGATCGGTGATGCGCCAGCGGCCGCCGGTGTACTCGGCGGTCACCGACAGCTGGGCGGCGGCGCTGGTGGCCGTGGCGCCGGCGCGCTGTGCGGTCTGGTCCAGGAAGACCAGCAGCCGGGCGCGGGTGGACGTCAGGGAGACCACGCCGGCCCTGACCACCCGGGTGGTCAGGATGAGCTTCTGGTCGGCGACCTGCCCGCGGATCCGGGCGAACAGCTCCTGGTACTGGGTGGCCGCCGCGCCCGCGAGCAGGTCGCGGGCCGCCTGGGCGGTGGACTGGGTGTCCTGCGGGGTGTAGGCGAAGATTTGGCTGAGCGCGTTGCTGACGTCGCCGGTGACCTGGTCGGTGGCGGCGGCGTCGGTGAGCGCGCGGTTGTCGCGGGCCGCCGGGTCCTTCATCTGCTGGGCGGCGACGAGCAGGGCGCCCGCCAGCAGCACGACCAGGGTCAGCACCGCGGTCGCGGCGATCGTCCGCCCCCGCCGGCGCGGGCCGCGCTCCGGCGCCGGGGCGGGCTCGTTCTCGGGTGAGGTGCGCGGGGCCGGTATGACGGCCCCGGGGGTGTCCTCGTCGGTGGTGCTCACCGGCACCGCCTCCTTCACGTCGTCCCTGTCGCCCATGCCGTCCGTCCTCAACTCGTGCCGAGCGGCACCGCGGTGAGCGCGGTGAGCTTCCAGGAGCCGCCGGTGCGGGACAGGCCCGCCTCGAAGCGTTTGCGGTCGGTGGTCGCGGTGCCTCCGCGCGGGGTGACGCGCACCTGGACGGTCGCGATGACCTTCGCGGTGCCCGCCCTGGTGTCGAGTTCGGTGACGGCGGCGTCGGTGACGGTCCCGCTGGTCGAGGTGCCGGACGTCCTGAGCGCGCCGGCGTCCGCGCCGTGGCTGCGGGTGAGCTGGTCGTGCAGCGGTCCGGTGGTCGCGTCGAGCCACAGGCCGAGGTCGCGGTCCAGGTGGGCGGCGTCCACGGTGTTGAGCCGGGCGATGTCCTGGCGGCCGGCCGCCAGCGCGGCGTCGCGGGCCTTGCCGAAGCGCAGCGCGTCGTCCCCGCGGGCCGCGGTGTACGACCACACGGCGACGCCCAGCAGCAGCGCGGCCGCCGTCCAGCCGGCCGTCCAGATCACGGTGGCCCGGCGCAGGGCCCTGACGCGCGCGGGCACCCGGGTCCTCGTCATGGTGTGTCCTCCAGTCCGAGCAGACCGGCGAGGCTGGTGGGGCCGCCGGGCGGCAGTCCGGGCAGGCCGAGCGCGCCGGGCAGGGCCGCCGCCTCACGCCCCCCGGTCCCGTTCCCGGTGTCGAACCCGCCACCGGTCCCGGTCCCGGTCCCGGCTCCGGCTCCGGCTCCGGCTCCGGCTCCGCTGTACGGACCCGTCACCGTCGTGTCGCCGGCCAGGGTGCCGGTCGGCAGTACGGAACCGGGCTGGGCGGGTGCCGGAACCGCACCGCTGCCGGGGGCGTTCGCGGAGCCGCGGACGTCGGTGCCGGAGGAGGCGGAGGCGGTGCAGCGGGCCGCGGTGTTGAACGCGGTGGCGGGTGCGCCGGTGTCCAGGCCGTTGCGGTAGGCGGTGCCGCCGTAGCCGGAGGTGCACGGCAGCGGTGAGAAGAAGGTGACGGCCATCCCGACGAGCACGCCGTGGGAGGTGACCACGGTCGACCCCGCGGACGCCACCGCGGGCACCTTGACCAGGAACTCCTGGATGCCGTTCTGCCGGGTCACCGCCACGTCGGAGGTGGTCAGCAGGTTCGCCAGGACCACGCTGAGGTCGGGGCCGACGTCCCGCAGCAGCGCGCTGACCTGTCCGGCTGCCTCCGGCGCGGCGGTGATCAGCCGGCGCAGGTCGGTGTCGGAGGAGTCGAGCTGCGCGGCGAGCTGGTTGGCGCTGGAGGCGAACGAGGTGAAGGCGCCGCCCTCGTCGGCCTGGGTGTGCAGCACGGTGCGCGCGTCGAGCATCAGCCGGGTGTCGCCGGGGAGGTTGGCGTCGGCCGCGGAGATGAAGTCGCCGCTGCTGTCGAGGAGCGACTGGAGGTTGCCCGCCTGCCCGTTGAACGCCTTGCCGAACTCGTCGACGACCGTGCGCAGCGAGTCCAGCGGGACCGACGCGGCGAGGTCGTTCACGCTGGTGAGCAGGTTGGTGACCGGGGCCGGGACGCTCGCGTCGGCCTCGGTGATGCGGGAGCCGTTGTGCAGGTAGGGCGGGTCGTCGGTGCTGGGCCGCAGGTCGATGTACTGCTCGCCGACCGCGGACAGGTCGGCGACGACCGCCTTCAGCCGGTCGGGGATGCGCGGGGCGGAGTCGTCGATGTGCAGCTCCGCCTCCACGCCGTCGTCGGTGAGCCGGACCGGGCCGACCCGGCCGACCGACACGCCCCGGTAGGTGACGTCGGCGTTGCTGAACAGGCCGCCTGCCTCCGGCAGTTCGACCTTGACGGTGTAGTAGCCGCGCAGGCCCGCGTACTTGCCGAGGTCGGCGTACCGGACGCCGATGTAGCCGAGGACGAGGACGGCGACGAGCAGGAACGCGATGTTCTTGGCGACGGTGGCCTTGGTGAGCATCAGCGGCCGCCCTTCGTGGCGGTGACCGAGGGCAGCGGGAGCGGCAGCGTCCGCGCGTTGCGCTGGGATTCGGGGGTGGGTCCGACGCCGGGGTAGGTGCTGTCCTCGGGCAGCAGCGCCGGGACGATCCGGGTGCCCGGCGCGGCGGTGAGGTCGAGGTAGGCGTTCAGGTAGTCGCCCTTGACGCCGTTGAGGACCTCGTCGGTGAACGGATAGGTGAGCAGCACCTGGAGCGAGTCCGGCAGGTCCCGGCCGGCGTCGGCGAGCCGTTGCAGGGTCGGCGCCAGGGCCTTGAGGTCGGCGACCATGTCGTCCTTGCTCCTGTCGACGGTGTCCACGGCGACGCCGGAGAGGGTGTCGAGCGACCGGAGCATCGTGACCAGCGAACCGCGCTGCTGGTCCAGCACCTTGAGACCGGGGCTCAGCCCGGTGAGCACCGTGCCGATCTTCTGGTCGCGGGTGGCGAGGGTGGCGGAGAGCTGGTTGACGCCGTCGAGGGCGTCGGTGATGTCCTGCTTGTGGGTGTCGAGGTCGGAGACGAGCGTGTCGACCTGCGTGAGCATGTCGCGGACCTGGGGCTCGTTGCCCGCCAGCGCCTTGTCGAGCTCGGTGCTGATGGTCTTGAGCTGCTGGATGCCGCCGCCGTTGAGGAGCATCGACAGGGCGCCGAAGACCTCCTCGACCTCGGGGTTGCGGTTGGTGTGCGACAGCGGGATGGTCGCGCCGCCGCCCAGCCGTCCGGTGGCGGACTCGCCGCTCGGCGGGCCGGAGAGCTGGACGTACTTCTCACCGAGCAGGCTGGACTGCTCCAGGTGCGCGTAGGCGTTGGCGGGCAGCCGCACCTTGCCGTTGACCTGCATGGTGACCACGGCCGACCAGCCGTCGGGGCCGAGGGCGATACCGGTGACGCGTCCCACGGCGACGTCGTTGACCCGCACGGACGCCTGCGGCACCAGGTCGAGGACGTCGGCGAACCGGGCCTTGACGGTGTAGGGGTGGGCGCCGACGTTCGCGCCGCCGGGCAGCGGCAGGGACTGGACCCCGCCGAAGCCGCAGCCGGTGAGGGTCAGGGCGAGGGCGGCGCCGGCTGCCGCCGTGGTGATCCGCCGGTTCATCGGCCCGCCCGTTCGGCCGGTGCGCTGCCGTAGACGGTGCCGATCGGTGGCAGCGG
This sequence comes from Actinacidiphila acidipaludis, assembly GCF_019890725.1. Lineage (GTDB taxonomy): Bacteria > Actinomycetota > Actinomycetes > Streptomycetales > Streptomycetaceae > Actinacidiphila > Actinacidiphila acidipaludis. The sequence goes on along the minus strand of NZ_JAINZZ010000002.1, from coordinate 82,602 downwards.
GAGGGGCAGCGTGCCGGTGCCGGGGGTGACCGGCCGCAGGCCGGACCTGGTGCCGGTGGCCGTCGTACTGGCGGCCGACCCACTCGCGGCCGACGTGGTGGCGGCTGTGGTGGCCGCCGTACCGGCGGCGGTCAGATCGGGGCCCATGCTCAGCTCGTTGATGTCGGCGCGGCCGTCGAGGGTGCCGTGCTGCGGGTCGTAGGCGTTGAGCAGGTTGTCGGCGGCCAGCGGCGCCGTGTCGAGGAGTTCGGCGAGGGAGGCCCGCTGGTCGACGAGGGTCTGGGTGATCGGCGCCAGCCGGGAGATGCTGGTCTTCAGGCGGCCGCGGTTGTCCTCGATGAAGGTCTTCACCTGCCCGAGCGCGGTGGACAGTTGCTGCAGGGCGCCACCGAGGTTCTGCTTGTCCTCGGCGAGGAATCCGGTGACGGAGGAGAGCTGGTCGGTGGCGGCCTTCACCTTGCCGTCGTTGTTCTTCAGCATGGTGGTGAAGGACTGCAGGTAGGACAGGGTCGCGAACAGGTCGCCGCTGTGGCCGTCCAGCGTCCTGGAGGCGGCGCCGAGCTGGGCGATGCTGTCGCCGATCGCCTTGCCGTTGCCGTCGAGGTTCTTCGCGCCGGTGTCCAGCAGCCGGGACAGGGCGCCGGTGGCGTTGGCGCCGCCGGGTCCGAGGGCGTTGCTGAGCTGGGTGATGCTGTCGTAGAGCTGGTCGACCTCGACGGGTGTGGCGGTACGGGAGGCGGGGATCTCGTCGTGGTCCTTCATCAGCGGGCCGCCGGTCCAGGCGGGGGTGAGCTGGACGTAGCGGTCGGCGACGACGCTGGGGGCGACGACGACCGCGCCCGCGGTGGCCGGGACCTTCACGCCGTGGTCGAGCCGCAGCGTCACCTCGACCTGCTTGCCGCGCGGGTGGATGGCCTCGACCGTGCCCACCCGGACGCCCAGGACGCGCACGTCGGAGCCCTTGTACACGCCGACGGTGCGGTCGAAGTACGCGGTGACGCGCGGGCCGTCGGGTCCGCCGAAGGCCCGGACGCCCGCGGCGGCGGCGCCGGCGACCACCGCGAGGACGGTGACGACGACTCCGGCGCGCAGCAGCGTGCGCCACAGGTCCGGGCTGCCGTCGCCGGCCCGCGCGGGGCGGCGGAACCGGACGGACCGCACCGACATCATGAGGTGCCTCCTGTCGCCTTGGGCGGCATGCACCCGGTGGCCGGCGGGGTGCCCTTGGGCAGGTAGTTCCTGGGCACGAGACCGCACAGGTAGCTGTCGAACCAGCGGCCGTTGCCGAGGGTGTTGCCGACCACCCGGTAGTAGGGGCCGGCCAGGGCCAGCACCTTGTCGAGGCTGGACTGGTTGGCCAGCAGCACGCCGGTGACCCGGTCGAGGGCGTCCAGGGTGGGGGCGAGCTGCCGGTTGTTGTCGGCGACCAGGCCGTTGAGCTGGGTGCCCAGGTCCTGGGTGCCGGTGAGCAGGGAGTGGATGGCGTCGCGCCGCTGCTGGATCTCGCCGAGCAGCAGGTTGCCGTCGGTGAGGAGTTGCTGGAAGCGGCCGTTCTGGTCGGAGAGCGTCTTGGTCAGCTGCTTGCTGCCGGCCAGCAGGTCCGCGAGCTGCGCGTCGCGGCTGGAGATGGTCTTCGACAGTGACGAGAGCCCGGTGGCGGCGCTGCGCACCGAGGCGGGGGTGTCCTTGAAGGTGTCGGAGATCGTCTGGAAGCTCGCGGCGAGCTGCCGGGTGTCGATCGCGCCGAGGGTCTGCCCGAGGCCGTTGAACGCCTGGGTGACGTCGTAGGGCGAGGTGGTGCGGCTTCTGGGGATGCGCTGGGCGGGGTCCTGGGGGCGGTTGCCGAGCGGGTCGACGGCCAGGTACTTCTCGCCGAGCAGGGTCTTGATGCCGATGGCGGCGGTGCTGGAGTCGCCGATCCAGGTGTGGCGGACCGTGAAGGTGACCTTGACCCGGTCGCCGTCCAGGGAGACCCCGGTGACCTTGCCGACCTTGACGCCGGCGACCCGCACCTCGTTGCCGGGCCGCAGTCCGGCGGCCTCGCTGAAGTCGGCGGAGTAGCCGGTGCCGCCGCCGATCAGCGGCAGGGCGTCGGCGTTGTAGGCGACCAGGCTGACCAGGGCCAGCAGCACGAGTCCCGCGGCGCCCACGGCGACCGGACTGCGTTCGCGCAGCGGCCGGAAGAGGGGGATGCCGCGGCGGGCGGGGTCCCGCAGGAGGCGCCGCAGCCCGGGGACCCGCCGCAGCCGGGCGACGGTCCCGGTGCCCGCGGCCGCCCGCAGCCGGGAGAGCCTCCCGGGTCCCGCGGCCGGCCGCGGTCCGGTGCGTCCGGGCGTCATGAGCGGCACCTCGCTTCGGTGATCGCTATGCCGGTGGGCGGCGTGCTGCCGTCGGAGGTGGTGACTCCCCGCACGGTCGCCTGGCAGAGGTAGAGGTTGAGCCAGGACCCGTAGGAGGCGGCGCGCCCGACGGCCTGGAACTTCTGCGGTGTCTTCGTCAGGAAGTTCTCCAGCTCCGGGCTGTTGTCCGCGAGGTTGGTGGAGAGCCGGCCGAGTTGGGCGATGGAGTCCTTCAGCGGCTGCCGTCCGTCGTCGAGCAGTCCGGCGGTGCTGGTGGTGAGCCGGGAGATGGCGGAGATCGACTGGCCGATGGGCTCGCGGTCCTGGGAGAAGCCGGAGACGAGCTGCTGGAGGGTGGTGACCAGGTCGTTGAAGCCCGACTCGCGGGTGTTGACGGTGGTCAGGACCGCGTTGAGGTTGTCGATGACCTGCCCGACCACCTGGTCCTTGGCGGCCAGGGTGGTGGTCAGCGAGCCGATGCTGCTGATCAGTTGGTCGACGGTGCCGCCCTCGCCCTGCAGCACCTGGACGATCTCACCGGAGAGCTGGTTGATCTCGGTGGGCGCCAGGCCCTGGAACAGCGGCTGGAAGCCGTTGAAGAGCTGAGTGAGGTCGAGCGCGGGTGTGGTGCGGGCGAGCGGGATGGTGCCGCCGGCGGGCAGCACGCCGCCGACCGGGCCGGTGCCCTGTCCGAGGTCGACGTACCGCTGGCCGACCATGTTGAGGTACTTGATGGTCGCGGTGACCGAGGCGGGCAGGGCGCGGTTCTTCTGCACGGAGAAGTGCACCTGCGCGTAGCGGCGGTCGACGACCTTGATGGAGTCGACCTGGCCGACCTTGACGCCCGCGATCCGCACGCTGTCGCCGGCGGCCAGGCCGGTGGTGTCGGTGAACCGGGCGTTGTAGCCGCTGGTGTCGCCGACTGCGGCGCCGGCGATGCTGATCGCCAGCACGGCGGTGGCCAGTGCGGTGACCAGGACGAAGATCAGCGACTTGACGACGGGCCCGGTCAGGGAGCGGCGCTTCACCGCACCGTCACCTCCGTCCCGCGGAAGACGGGCCCGGTCAGCAGGCTGCTCCAGTCCGGCAGGTCCGCCGGGGAGGTGTGCGTGGCCGGCGCGAGGAGTTCGTTGACCAGTTCGTTCTCCTGCGGGGAGTTGGCGAGCGGGGTGGTGCCGCGGCCGGTGTACGGGACGGGGTAGCACTGCGGGCCGCCGCCGGCGCCGTACACCGGGGTGTCCCGGCCCGCGACGTACTTGCCGCGGGAGGGCACCGAGGTGACGTCGACGTGCAGCCCCGGCTGGGAGGTGCCCTTGCCGAGTGCCTTGTCCATGACGGGCACGAAGTCGGCGAGGGTGCGCAGGGTGCACGGGAAGGAGGGGGCGTACTCGGCGAGCAGCCCGAGGGTGCCGCGGCTGTCGGCGGACAGCCGGATGAGGTTGTCCTGGTTCTGCCGCAGGTAGGTGGTGAGGTCCTGTGCGGTGGAGGTCGCCGACCCGTACAGGGTGCTGAGGTCGGCGCGCTCCTCGGCGATGGTGCCGCTGGTCCTGGTGAAGTCGGTGAGGGCCTGCACCAGGTCGGGTGCGGCGCTGTCGTAGACGTGGCTGACCGTGACGAGCTGCTTGATGTCGTCGTTCAGCGCGGGCAGTTCGGGGTTGAGCTTGGTCAGGTAGCGGTCGAGCTGGGCGAGGGTGGTGCCGAGCTGGGTGCCGCGGCCGTTCAGCGCGGTGGCGACCGCGTTGAGGGTGGCGGCCAGCTTCTGCGGCTGCACGGCGGTGAGCAGCGGCATCACGTTGTCGAGCACCTGCTGCAGCTCGATGGCGTCGCCCGACCGGTCCTGGCCGATGGTGTCGCCGGCGGCCAGCGCGGGGCCGCCGGACACCGCGTCGGCGGGCGGGATCAGGGCCACGTAGCGCTCGCCGAAGAGCGTGGTGGGCAGCATCTGCGCGGTGACGCCGGCCGGGATGCGGTCCAGTGCGCCCGGTCGGAGGGCCAGGGTGAGCCGGGCGCCCTGCCCGTCGGCGTGGATGGCCGCGACGCGTCCGACGACGACGCCGCGCATCTTCACGTCGGCGCCCTGGTGCATCTCGTTGCCGGTGCTGCCGGTCTCGACGGTGACGGTCGCCTCGTGGGCGAACGACTTGTCGTAGACGGCGACGGCCAGCCACGCCAGCAGCGCCGGGACCAGCAGGAAGACGATGCCGGCGGTGCGGCGGCGGGCGGTGGCGCCCAGGCGGGGGCGCGGCGCGGCGGGAGCGGCCGGGGTCCGGGTGTCGGTGGTGGTCATCCGGCCACCCGCACCGTGGTCGTCGCGCCCCAGATCGCCAGGCTGAGGAAGAAGTCGGTCACCGAGATGATCACGATGGCGTTGCGCACCGACCGGCCCACGGCGATGCCCACTCCGGCCGGGCCGCCCTTGGCGGTGTAGCCGTAGTAGCAGTGGGCGAGGATCACCACGACGCTGAAGATCAGCACCTTGAGGGTGGACAGCAGGACGTCGGCGGGCGACAGGAACAGGTTGAAGTAGTGGTCGTAGGTGCCGGAGGACTGGCCGTTGACCCACACGGTGACCAGCCGGGAGGCCGCGTAGCTGCTCAGCAGGCCGATGCCGTACAGCGGCACGATCGCCACGACGCCGGCGATGATCCGGGTGGTGACGAGGTAGGGCATGCTGCGCACCCCCATGCCCTCCAGCGCGTCGACCTCCTCGTTGATCCGCATCGCGCCGAGCTGCGCGGTGAAGCCCGCGCCGACGGTGGCGGACAGGGCCAGGCCGGCCACCAGCGGGGCGATCTCCCGGGTGTTGAAGTACGCGGAGATGAAGCCGGTGAACGCGGTGGTGCCCAGTTCGTTCATCGCCGCGTAGCCCTGCAGGCCGACGACGGTGCCGGTGGCCAGCGTCATGCCGATCATCACGCCGACGGTGCCGCCGATGACACCGAGGCCGCCGCTGCCGAACGCGACCTCGGCGAGCAGGCGCTGCACCTCCCTGAGGTAGCGGCGCAGGGTACGCGGGATCCACAGCACCGCGGTGATGTGGAAGATGAGGTGGTCGCCGGTCTCGTCCAGCCAGCGCAGCCAGCGCGTCCCGGAGGGGGCCCGGCGGCGTGGCGGTCGCGGCGGCTCGGCCCGCGGCGCGTCCTCGTCGACGAGGGTCATCGCTCAGGCTCCCTTCTGCGGGACGAGCTGCAGGTAGATCGCGGTGAGCACGACGTTCACGAAGAACAGCAGCAGGAAGGTGATGACCACCGACTGGTTGACCGCGTCGCCGACGCCCTTCGGGCCGCCCTTGGGGTGCAGGCCGCGGTAGGCGGCGACGATGCCGGCGATGAACCCGAAGACGAGCGCCTTGATCTCGCTGATGTACAGGTCCGGGAGCTGGGCGAGCGCGGAGAAGCTGGACAGGTACGCGCCGGGGGTGCCGTGCTGCAGGACCACGTTGAAGAAGTAGCCGCCCGCGGTGCCGACCACCGAGACCAGGCCGTTGAGGAAGACCGCGACGAGCATGGTCGCCAGCACCCGCGGCACGATGAGCCGCTGCACCGGCGAGACGCCCATCACCTCCATCGCGTCCAGTTCCTCGCGGATCTTGCGCGATCCGAGGTCGGCGCAGATGGCGCTGCCGCCGGCGCCGGCGATGAGCAGAGCCACGATCAGCGGGCTGGCCTGCTGGATGACGGCCAGCACGCTCGCGCCGCCGGTGAACGACTGGGCGCCCAACTGCTGGGTCAGCGAGCCCACTTGCAGGGCGATGACGGCGCCGAACGGGATGGACACCAGGGCCGCGGGCAGGATCGTCACGCTGGCGACGAACCAGAACTGCTCGATGAGCTCCCGCACCTGGAACGGCCGCCGGAAGGCGTCCCGCACGGTGGTGGCGGCCAGCGTCATCAACTGGCCGGTCTCGCGCAGCGCCCCGCTGCCGGGAAAGCCCTGGCGGGGTGCGCGCACGCGGCCGGCCGGGCGGACGGGTGCGGTCATGCCGGCTCCCCCTGCGGGGTCAGACCGGTGGTGATGGCCGTGCGGGCGGAGGCCGGCAGCGTGTCCCACATCGCCAGCACGCGCGCCCGGCGCCGCTGGACGGCCTGCCGCGGCGGCAGTCCGGGGGTGGGTTCGAGCTGCGGGACGATCCGCGGCGGTTCGCCGGAGCCCACGCCTTCGCCGTGCAGCTGCTCGCGGGCGATCGTCGCCTCGTCCTTCTCCTCCGACATGCCGATCGGGCCGGCCCGCCGTCCGCTGAGGAACTGCCGCACGACCGGCTCGTCGCTGGTCAGCAGCAGCTCGCGGGGCCCGAACGCGACGAGTTCGCGGCGGAAGAGCATGCCCATGTTGTCGGGCACGGTCGAGGCGATGTCGAGGTTGTGGGTGACGATCAGCATCGTCGCGTCGATCTGCGCGTTGAGGTCGATGAGCAGTTGGGAGATGTAGGAGGTGCGCACCGGGTCCAGGCCCGAGTCGGGTTCGTCGCACAGGATGATCTGCGGGTCGAGGACCAGGGCGCGGGCCAGGCCCGCCCGCTTGCGCATGCCGCCGGATATCTCGCCGGGCAGTTTGCCCTCGGCGCCGAGCAGACCGACCATGTCGATCCGCTCCATGACGATCCGGCGGATCTCCGACTCCTTCTTGCGGGTGTGCTCGCGCAGCGGGAAGGCGATGTTGTCGAAGAGGTTCATCGAGCCGAACAGGGCGCCGTCCTGGAACATCAGGCCGAACATCTTGCGGGCCTCGTAGACGTCCCGCTCGGGGCTGTTGACCATGTCGACGCCGCCGACCAGCACCCGGCCGCGTTCGGGTTTGAGCAGGCCGATGATCGACTTCAGGAAGACCGTCTTGCCGGTCCCCGAGGGGCCCAGCATCACGCTGACCTCGCCGGGCGGCAGCGTGAGCGTCACGTCCTGCCAGACGGTCTGCTTGCCGAAGGACTTGGTCAGGCCCTCGACGGTCACTTCGATTCCCATTGCACCTCCCGGGGGGTGAGTTGGATGGACGGGCGGGTCGGCTCTTCCGGTCAGCTCTTCTTGCGTTGCGGGAGCTGCGGGATCGGGATCTCGGGCAGGCACGACTCCGGGACGTTGATCGGGTCGCACAGGGGGCCCTGGGAGATGTTGAGCGAGTTGCCGGGGCCGGAGAGCGCGGCGGTGAACAGCGCGTCGAGGTTCTCGCCGTGCGAGGCGCAGCCGGTGAACGGCGGGATCACCAGGTCCTCGTCGGTGAGCGGGCCGCCGGCGTCGATGAAGTAGTCGGGTTTGCCGTCGTCGTCGGGCAGGCCGCTGTCCTTGCGCCCGTGCAGCACGATGTCGAGGGGCTTGGCGGTGTGGCAGTCCGGGCCGACGTCCAGCGGGGTGCCGTTGATCCGCACGTTGTGGATCCGGATGTCCTGGTAGCCGCCGATGGTGGTGAGGATCGGCTCGCCGAAGAAGTCGTCGCCGGTCTGCACCACGGTGAACACGCCGCGGGGGATGAACTCCACGTCCGCTGTGGTGGGCATGAAGCCGAAGGTGAGGAACGTGGACGCCGAGGGCGGCAGCCTCAGGTCGATGATCGAGTCGACCTCGACATACTGCTTGGAGTAGTCCAGGACCTTGCGCTGACCGGAGTTGACCTCGGCCAGGACCGGCTTGGCGTGCGGATCGTTGATGATCATTGCACCGTTGAGCTTGTTGACGTTGGAGAAGCCCACTGCGAAACCGCACATCGGTCCCGGCGGGAAGGCGGGCTGGCCGGGCATGGGCACGACGATCCCGGTGTCGCTCACCGGAGGCAGGCGCCTGGGGTCCAGCGGGGCGATCGGGGTCTTGCCGCAGGTGCTGACGCCGGAGTGGACGGGCTGGTCGAGCGGGACGATGGTGCCGCCCGCCCGGCCGGCCGCCGCGGACGGCCCGGAGCTGCCGGACGCGGTCCCGTCGGCGCCGGAGGCGTGGCCGGTGGACCGGCCGCCGCGCCCGGCGACCGGGCCGGCGGCGGCGGAGTGGCCGGGGAGCGTGGTGCCGGTCGGACCCGGCACATGGACCGTGGCCAGGACGGCGTCCTGGCCCGGCTCGGGGGTGCAGGTGCCGGTCACGTCGCCCGCGGCCGCTGCCCCGCTCGCCGTGGTGCCGTCCGCCGTGGTGCCGTCCGACGCGGTGCCGTTGGCCGTCGTGCCGTCGGCCGTCGTGGCGTTCGTGTCCGTCGCGGCCGCCGTGGCCGTCCCCGCCGCGCGGGCCGTCGTCGGGCCGGGGGCCGGGGTCGTGGGGGTGCCGGCGGCCGCCGCCCGCGGATGCAGGGTGAGCGTCAGCACCCCGACGGAGAAGGCGACGTCGCCGGACGCGGTGACCGTGACGGCGGGCGCCTTGCCGGTGAGGGTGAGCACCACGTCGTCCGTCCCGGCCAGGGAGGTCTCGGGCGCGGTGAGTCCCGACCAGTCGGCGTCGGCGTCGGACGACCCCTGGGTGATGTGGGCGGTGAGGTCGCTCTCGGCGCTGACCGAAGCGGTGGCTGCCGGAAGCATCGCGGTGACGCCGGCCCGCGGAATGGTCACGGCCATCGCCAGGTCACCGGGCTGAATGGGTTTTCCGGCCGTCGCGGTCTGCGGGAATCGCTGCGTGAAAGCGATCGTCACGTCCTGCTCACCGGAGGCGAATTGGCAGGCATAGGCGAGGGACAGTTCGCCCCGCCCCCCGCTGGCCGCGGAGTTCGTGCCCGGCAGCGCCCCCGCCACCAGTGCCGCCGTCGCGACGGCCGCGAACCGCACCGATCGACGCGGTCTCACGCCACCCCTCATCTCGGAACTCCTCAAGGCAGGCTCGGCGCCTGGACATTACGTGCGGGTAATTAGCTCAGACAAGTGATCGAGCGGCCGAAGACGGGAGTCGTTGCCCGAGGCGGGAATTCTTGTCACCGGATGACAAGGGAAAAACGGAATTTTGTCGTCCAGTGAGCGGGCCGCGCCGGGGCCCGGCCCGCGGTTGTCGCCGGGCTGAGTACAGGACCCCGGCTCCGGGTCGCGGAGCCGGGGTCGCTGCTGGTGCGGGGAGTGCCGTCGCGCTAGCGCGGGATCACGGCGAGGTGATGCTCAGCGTGGCGGGCGTCAGGGTGTAGTCGCCCTTGTACGAGGCCGGGTCGCCGGAGTTGATCAGGCCGAGGCAGGTGCCGGACACGCCGTAGGCGTGCAGGTTGCCCGTGCCCAGCAGGGACAGCACGTGCGTGCTGTTGTTGTACTTCACGTCCAGCGTCGCGGTCGCCGTGGACGACGCGCCGGCGAAGCTCGCCGTGCAGCCGAACCCGCCGATGTGGGCCTTGACACCGGTCAGGGTGCCGGTGGTGACGCCGCCCGAGTAGCTGACGGCGTTGAGGTGCCAGGGCAGGCCGTCCGCCGTGACGTTGAAGGTGATGCCCAGCGGGCCGGAGCAGCCGCTCCAGGTGACGCTGCTGATCGTGCCGATGTTGGTGCCCGACAGGCCGGTGCCGTTGGCCGCGGAACCGCCGGCCGACGACGAGGTGCACTTGAGCTGGGTGCCGGTGCTGGTGTCGGTCAGCGTGGAGTTCGTGGACTTACCGGTGAAGCTGCCGCCACCGGACACGGTCCAGGTTCCGGCGGCGTTGGCCGGAGCGGCCGCGAAGGCAACGGCGGCCACGACCGCGGAGCCGGCGACGAGGCCGGTCCTGGTGAGAGTGGAGAGCTTGCGCACGGGCTGGTCCTTCCCTTGAGTGGACGTGCCTGATAAACCGCGGTCCTCGCTGTTCAGGGCGAGAATTCGGTTGCGACTCACTACCTGGATACGGGTACCGATTCCGGTCGGTTGCCCTTGCGGGGCTGGACGTTACGCACGGGTAACCCGGGGGCGCAATAATCCGCGCCAAGATTCTGCGGCGGACCTTACCGACGGGTATTTCTTTGTCACCGCGGCAACAGGCGCCCGGTGGTTTTTGTGAGAAGGTGAGCAACCGCCGGCGCCGGAACGGTTCCCGCCTCCGCCGCGCGGCCGGCGCGGTACGGTCGGCGCCGGGGCGGCGGCCGGATACGGCCGCGGCGATCCGGCACGCGCCGGACCACGGTGATCCACCGCGCCGTCTCCGCCGCATCGCAGACCGCACAGCACCGATAACGTTTCCGTGTCCGAGGTGCTGCGCTCCGTGCACACGTGGTCTATCTTGCAGCGAGGTCACCGACGCAATGACCAGCGTCCGGGAAGGGGGAGGGGATGACCGTCATGCGGCAGACCCCGGAACAAGCGGAACCGATGGGTCCGATTCCACGGGAGTTCGCCGCTGTGATGCGACCAGAACTCCCCAGTTTATTAAAGGAGATGGCCGCTGAAATCGTCGCGGCGATCCCCGAATACGGTCACCTGCTGGAAGGCCCCAACGCCCGGGTGATCAAATTCGGTATCGAGCAGAGCATCGCCACTTTCGTGGACAGGGTCGCGGCACCCACCGCCACCAGCGCCCTGCGGGACGACCTGTGCCGCCAGTTCGGCCGCTTCGAGGCGTACGAGGGCAGGAGCCTGGACTCGCTGCAGGCCGCGTACCGGATCGGCTGCCAGGTGGCGCTGCGCCGGGTGCGCACCGTCGGCCGGCGCTACAACCTCTCCGCGTCCTTCATGCTCACCTTCGCCGACGCGCTCTTCGCGTACATGGGCGACCTGGCCGAACTCTCCCGCGAGGGCTACGAGCAGGCGCTCGCCGAACTCGGCGAGGAACCCGACAACCGCCGCCGCCGACTGCTGCGCCGCATCCTCGGCGGCGCCGCGGTCGCCCGCGGCGTCCTCGCCGAACTCGCGGAGCACTCCGCCTGGCCGCTGCCGGAGGAGGTCACGCTGGTGGCCCTCGCCCCGGACGCCCATCCGTCACGGGCGCTGCTGGACCGGGACGTCCTGGTGGACCTCGCCGATCCCGAGCCGCACCTGCTGGTGCCGGGACCGTTCACCGCCCAGCGGCGCGCCTCGCTCACCTCCGCGCTCGGCGGCTGCCGGGCCGCGGTCGGGCTGACCGTGCCACTCGGGGAGGCCGCCGACTCGCTGCGCTGGGCCCGGCACACCCTGGCGCTCACCGACTCCGGGGTGATCGACGCGGGCGAGGTGACCCTGAGCGAGGACCACCTGCTGCCGCTGTGGCTGCTCGGCGATCCCGCGCTGGTGGACCAGATCACCCACAAGTACCTCGATCCGCTGGTCGGGCTGACCGCCACTCAGCGAACCCGGCTCATCGACACCCTGCGGATCTGGCTCACCACCCGCGGCACCGCGGCGCAGGTCGCCGAGCAGCTCGGCGTGCATCCGCAGACGGTCCGCTACCGGCTGCGCATCCTCGACCGCGCCTTCGGCGAGCGCCTCAACGACCCCGACGACCGGTTCGCCACCGAGATCGCCCTGCGGGCCCTGCACTTACGGGAGAACGGGGGCAGGAGCGGGGCCGGGAACGGGAACGGGAACGGGAACAGCGGCGGCGGGGGCAGGGGCGGCGACGGGGACCACCGGGGCGGCGGAGGCACAGCGTAACCGGGGGGCGCAAAGAGCCTTCTGGTATGCGGCACGACTCGGCAATATGTCGATGGGATGTCGAAAATTCGGGATGGCTTGCAGAGATCCCGCAAGCAGGGCGCAAGAATCTTGCGCCTCCTGTACTAGAATCGACGGCATGACACGACGACTTGCCGAGGTGGCCAAGAAGGTCGGGGTGAGCGAGGCGACCGTCAGCCGGGTGCTGAACGGGAAGCCCGGCGTCTCCGACGCCACCCGGGCCGCGGTCCTCACCGCCCTTGACGTGCTCGGATATGAAAGGCCCACCCAGCTGCGCGGCGAACGCGCCCGGCTGGTCGGCATGGTCATGCCCGAGCTGCAGAACCCGATCTTCCCGGCCTTCGCGGAAGTCGTCGGTGGCGCGCTGGCCCAGCAGGGCTTCACCCCGGTGCTCTGCACCCAGACCGCCGGCGGGGTGTCGGAGGCCGACTACGTCGAACTGCTGCTGCAGCAGCACGTGTCGGGCGTGGTCTTCTTCGGCGGCCTGTACGCGCAGGCCGAGTCCCCGCACGACCACTACGCGCGCCTGGCCGAGCGCAACCTGCCGACCGTGCTGATGAACGCCGCCATCGACCACCTGGACTTCCCGCGGGTGTCGTGCGACGACGCGGTGGCGGTCGAGCAGGCCATGAACCACCTGATCTCGCTGGGCCACCAGCGGATCGCGCTGGTCCTGGGCCCGCCGGACCACGTGCCCTCGCGCCGCAAGCTCGCCGCCGCGCGCCGGGTCGATCCGTCGGTCACCGTCGAGCACGCGCTGTTCACCCTGGAGGGCGGCCAGGCCGCGGCAAGCAGGCTGCTGGCCCGCGGCATCACCGCGTTCATCTGCGCCTCCGACCTGCTGGCCCTCGGCACGATCAGGGCAGCGCGCCGCCGCCGGCTGTCGGTGCCGGACGACGTGTCGGTGATCGGCTACGACGACTCGTCGCTGATGAACTGCACCGAACCGCCGCTGACCACGGTCCGCCAGCCGATCGAGGCGATGGGCCGGGCCGCCGTGGACCTGCTCGCCGGGGAGATCAGCGGCGCCAAGGTGGACCACGACGAGCTGTTCTTCGAGCCGGAGTTGGTGGTGCGCGGTTCCACCGGCCCGGCGCCGCACGCCGCCCGCATCCCGCACCCGGAGGCGCGCACGAACGCGTGACGGGCCGCCACGGCGGCACAGGGTCCGGCGACGGCGCCGGAGTCGGGAATCCGTCCCGGCTCCGGCGCCGTCGCCGTTCCCGGCCCTGAGCGGCGGGAACGCCGCGCCGTCCGGGTTGCGCGGGGCGCAGCTCCGCACGCTGCGCGGATGCGGGCTTCCACGTCGTAACCGAGTCGTGTCTTTGCGAAATTCACGCGACATCTTGCGGTCATCTATCGGCTTCAGTACGTTGAGCCAACCCGGGACGGCGGCGCACACCGACGCCGTACATCATGTGCATCCATGCCGCGGGGGTCCCAGATCGCAGTCCAACGACGCGCAGTGGTTCAGGGGAAGGGTTGAGAAATGAGTGGAATCGGCTACCGCAGACTGGTGGCAGTCGCCCTCGTCGCGGGGATCGGTTTGACCGGTGCCGCGTGCTCCGACAGCAAGAAGGACGACTCGGGGAGCAAGGCTGCCGGCTCCAGCGCCGGAACCCCCTTGGACCCGAAGACCAAGGTCACGATCTCGGTCGACTGCGAGCCGCCGACGACCAAGCCGGCCGAGCGCAAGCAGTGGACCGACGACGTCGCGGAGTTCAACAAGACCTACCCGAACGTCACGGTCAAGAGCAAGGACGCCTTCCCTTGTGAGGACCCGGCCAAGTTCACCGCCATGCTGCAGGCCGGCAGTGAGACCGACAGCTACTACACCTACATGACCGACCTGCAGCAGGTGCTCGACGCCGGCCAGGCCGCGGACATCAGCGCGTACGTCAACGACAGGACCGTCCCCAACCTGAAGGACATCGACCCCGGTGTCCTGGGCGTCCTGAAGGACGGCGGGAAGCTCTACGGCCTGCCCACCTCGAACTACCAGATGGGCCTGATCTACAACCGGAAGATCTTCCAGGACGCCGGGCTCGACCCCAACAAGCCGCCGACGACCTGGGACGAGGTCCGCCAGGACGCCAAGACGATCCAGGACAAGCTGGGCAGCAAGGGCATCAACGGCTACATGGACAACAGCGCCGGCAACCAGGGCGGCTGGCACCTGGTGTCGGAGATGTACGGCGTGGGCAGCAAGGCGGTCGACGACAGCGGCCAGAAGGCCGCGTTCAACAACGACCAGACCAAGAGCGTGCTGCAGTCGCTGCACGACATGCGCTGGACCGACAAGTCCATGCCGGCCACCCCGGGTCTGCAGTGGGGTGACGTGCAGAAGGCCATGGGCACCGGCAAGATCGGCATGTACGTCGGCGCGCCGGACGACATCCCGCTGGTCGTCCAGCAGTACAAGGCCAAGTTCGAGGACATCGGCATGGCGCCGATCCCCGGCGGCAAGACCGCGCTGTTCGGCGGCGCCGACTACATGTTCAAGAAGTCGGACACCCCCGACCAGATCAAGGCCGGCATCGCCTGGGTCAACTTCAAGTTCCTGACCCTGGAGAAGGGCCAGTTCAACTACCCGCGCAACAAGACGGACGGTCTGCCCGTCGGCCTGCCGCAGCCCTTCTTCTTCACCGGCGCCTCCAAGGCCAAGGACACCGAGACCAAGACCGCCAACGCCACCGTGCCGGTCGAGAACTTCAAGACCTACGTGGACGCGCAGGTGCCGGTGCTCCCCGAGCCGCCGAACGCCCAGAAGATCTACACCGTGCTCGACACCGTGATGTCCGGCGTGCTGACCAACAAGAACGCCGACATCAGCAAGCTGCTCTCCACCGCCGAGACGCAGGTCAACTCGCTGCTGGCAGCCAGCCAGTAACAGGACAGCCCCGCGCGGGGGCCGGTCTCAGGCCGGCCCCCGCGCGGCGGCACCGGACCGCACAGCACATCTCCCCAGCCGAGGAGCACCCATGGCGGCGACGACCGTCCCCGAGAACACGACCCAGGGCCACGCCCGGCGGCCGACCCGGCCGGCCGGCCGAACGGCCGGCACCGGCACGCGCCGCAAGGTGAAGAACAACCTCCAGGCGCACGGTTTCCTCATCGGAGCGGTGCTGTGCTTCCTGATGTTCTCGTGGTATCCGATGGTCCGCGAATTCATCATGAGCTTCCAGCAGAAGAAGCGGGGCGTGACCTCCTGGGTCGGCTTCAAGAACCTCGACCGGGTGTACCACGACCCCTATTTCTGGACGGCGTGGAAGAACACCGCGCAGTTCACCCTCTACGCCCTGGTGATCGGCTTCGCGGTGCCGTTCGTCGTCGCCATCGTGCTCAACGAACTGCGGCACGCGCAGGCTTATCTGCGCGTTCTGGTCTATCTGCCGGTGATGCTCCCGCCGGTCGCCGGCGTGCTGCTCTTCAAGTACTTCTACAACCCCGACTACGGCCTCTTCAACCACGTACTGAAGAGCCTCCACCTGCCCACGTCACAATGGCTGGACTCGTCCCACACGGCCATGATCTCGGTGGTCATCGCGGCGACCTGGATGAACATGGGCAGCGCCACGCTGATCTATCTGGCGGCGCTGCAGAACATCCCGGGTGAGCTGTACGAGGCCGCCGACCTGGACGGCGCCGGGCTGTGGAGCAAGATCTGGCACGTCACCATTCCGCAGACGCGGCTGGTGCTGTCGATGATGCTGCTGCTGCAGATCGTCGCGACCATGCAGGAATTCACCAACGTGTATCTGCTCACCGGTGGGAACGGGCCGCAGAACTCCACCATGACGGTGGTCTACATGGTCTACCAGTACGCGTTCAGCTACAACAACTTCGGCAGCGCCGCGGCGCTGGGTCTCTTCCTGCTGCTCGTACTCGCCGCCTTCTCCGGCGTGTACGCGCGCCTCAGCCGGAACAGCGACTGATCAGCGACAGGGAAGGAAGAGAGACAGATCATGGCAGCGTCCTTCACCTCGCAGAACCGGACTCTGATATCCCCGGCGGCGCTCAGCCGGCCGCGCGGACGGCTGGTCTACCGGATCGTGCTGACCGTCGTCATCGTCGTCTTCACGCTGGTCTTCCTCGGACCGCTCTACTGGATGGCGACCGGCGGGTTCAAATCGGCCCAGGAAGTGGTGGCCAATCCGCCCACCTTCTTCCCGCACCACCCGAAGCCGGGCAACTACCACACCGCGTGGAGCCAGTTGCAGATCGCCCGGCTGCTGTTCAACACGCTCTACTACGCGTTCGGCGCGCTGGCCTTCCAGCTCGTGTTCGACGTGGCCGCCGCGTACGCCATCTCCAAGCTGCGGCCGGTGCTCGGCAAGCTGATCCTCGGCGCGATGCTCGCCACCCTGATGATCCCGGCGACCGTGCTGATCGTCCCGCAGTACATGACCGTGCTGGACCTGCCGGTGCTGCACGTCAACCTGATCGGCACGCCCTGGGCGATCTGGCTGCCGACGGTCGCCAACGGCTTCAACATCTTCCTGCTCAAACGGTTCTTCGACTCCATCCCGGAGGACCTGATGCACGCCGCCGCGATCGACGGGGCCAGCCCGCTGCGCACCCTGTGGTCGATCGTGCTGCCGATGTCCCGCCCGATCCTCGGCGTGGTCTCGATCTTCGCGGTGGTGAACGTCTGGAAGGACTTCCTCTGGCCGATGCTGGTGGAGCCCGACCCCAAGAAGCAGCCGATCAACATCGGCATCCGCTCGCTGTCGCAGGGTGTTCCGGAGAACGTGCTGATCGCCGCGCTGGCCATCTCCGCACTGCCGACCCTGCTGATCTTCCTGCTCTTCCAGCGCAACATCATGTCCGGCCTGACCGCGGGCAGCCTCAAGGGCTGATCGCCGCCACCGCGCCGGACCGCACGCCTCACGTAACGCACCACCCCACAGCACTCCGCCGCCGGCTCTCTTACCCGAATCCCCGCCATCCGGGGCCGGCGGCGGGGTCCCTCCTGCCCGAAAGGACGTTGACGTGGCAGACACCCCTCAGCCCGAGGCCGACGAGAACTGGTGGCGCGGCGCGGTCATCTACCAGGTCTACCCGCGGAGCTTCGCCGACAGCAACGGCGACGGGACCGGCGACCTCGCCGGGGTGCGGTCCCGCCTGCCCTACCTGTCCGAACTGGGCGTGGGCGCTCTGTGGTTCAACCCCTGGTACCCGTCGCCGATGGCCGACGGCGGGTACGACGTGGCCGACTACCGCGACATCGACCCGGTCTTCGGCACCCTCGCCGAGGCCGAGAAGCTGATCTCGGAGGCGCTGGCCCTGGGCATCAGAACGATCATCGACATCGTGCCGAACCACATCTCGGCCACCCACCCGTGGTTCCGCGAGGCACTGGCGGCGGGACCGGGCAGCCCGGCCCGGGAGCGGTTCTGGTTCCGGCCGGGCCGCGGCGAGAACGGTGAACTGCCGCCCAACAACTGGCCGTCGCAGTTCGGCGGGCCGGCCTGGACCCGGACCACCAACCCGGACGGCACCCCCGGCGACTGGTTCCTCAACCTCTTCGACTCCGAGCAGCCGGACCTCAACTGGAACCACCCCGAGGTCCGCGCCGAGCACGAGGACATCCTGCGGTTCTGGTTCGACCGCGGCGCCGGCGGCGTGCGGATCGACTCCGCGGCCATGGTCAGCAAGGACCCCGACCTGCCGGACCTGCCCGGCCCGGACTCCGGCGCGGCGTCCGGCCCGGCGTCGCCGCACCCGTACATCGACCGCGACGACCTGCACGACATCTACCGCTCCTGGCGGCGGATCGCCGACTCCTACTCCCCCGGCGTGCGGCCGGGCGGGGCCCCCAGCGCGCGGATCCTGGTGGGCGAGGTGTGGATGCCGGACGCCGAGCGGTTCGCCCGCTACCTGCGGCCCGACGAGATGCACACCGCGTTCAACTTCGACTTCCTGTCGTGCCCGTGGGAGCCCGGACGACTGCGCACCTCCATCGACACCACGCTGGCCGCGCACGAGCCGGTCGGGGCGCCCGCCACCTGGGTGCTGTGCAACCACGACGTGACGCGGACGGTCACCCGCTACGGCCGGGCCGACACCGGCTTCGACTTCGCCACCAAGGCGTTCGGCATCCCCACCGACCTGGAACTCGGCACCCGCCGCGCCCGGGCCGCGGCGCTGCTCACGC
Source organism: Actinacidiphila acidipaludis (assembly GCF_019890725.1). Classification (GTDB taxonomy): domain Bacteria; phylum Actinomycetota; class Actinomycetes; order Streptomycetales; family Streptomycetaceae; genus Actinacidiphila; species Actinacidiphila acidipaludis. Next base: position 64,609 of record NZ_JAINZZ010000002.1, on the reverse strand, counting down.
TGGCGCTGCCCGGCTCGGTGTACGTCTACCAGGGCGAGGAGCTGGGGCTGCCGGAGGTCGAGGACATCCCGGTGGACCGGCTGCAGGACCCGATGTACCTGCGGTCGGGCGGTACCGACCCGGGACGCGACGGCTGCCGGGTGCCGCTGCCGTGGTCGGGGACGTCGGCGCCGTTCGGGTTCAGCCCCGAGGGGGCCGCGGAGCCGTGGCTGCCGCAGCCGGCGGACTGGGCGCGGCGCACCGCCGAGGTGCAGGCCGCCGACCCGTGCTCGATGCTCGCGCTCTACCGTGCGGCGCTGCGGCGGCGGGCGGCCGAAGCCGGGCTCGGCGACGGGCCGATGAGCTGGCTGGACACCTCCTCCGAGGTGCTCGCCTTCCGCCGCGGCGGGGACTTCGTCTGCGTGGTCAACCTGGGCGAGGGGCCCGCGGAGCTGCCGGCGCACAGCGAGATCCTGCTGACCTCGGGCGACCTCACCGACGACGCCCGCCTCCCCTCCGACACGGCGGTCTGGCTCCGCGCCTGACCCCGGGCGGGCCCGCCGTGCCCGGGGGCCCGCCGCCCGTTCCCGCCGCCCGCCCCGGCCCCGAGCCCGGGCGGGCGGAGGGCACGGGCTCGGGACGGCGGCGCGACGTGACACGGGGCACAGCGGCATTGTGTCGGAGTGACGATTACACTGAGGACGTGCCTCAACTACGGATCGCCCTGAACCAGATCGACTCCACCGTCGGCGACATCGACGGCAACGCCGAGTCCGTGCTGCATTGGTCCCGGCACGCCGCCGCCCAGGGGGCCCACCTCGCGGCCTTCCCGGAGATGATGCTCACCGGGTACCCGGTGGAGGACCTCGCCCTGCGCTCCTCCTTCGTGGAGGCCAGCCGCGCCGCGCTGGTGGACCTGGCGCGCCGCCTCGCCGAGGAGGGCCTGGGCGACCTGCCGGTCGTCGTCGGCTACCTCGGCCGCAGCGAGAACGCCCAGCCGAAGTACGGCCAGCCGGCCGGCGCGCCGCAGAACTGCGCCGCCGTGCTGCACAACGGCGCCGTCGCGCTGCGCTTCGCCAAGCACCACCTGCCGAACTACGGCGTCTTCGACGAGTTCCGCTACTTCGTGCCCGGCGACACCATGCCGGTGATCCGGGTCCGCGGCGTGGACGTGGCGCTGGCCATCTGCGAGGACCTCTGGCAGGACGGCGGCCGGGTGCCCGCCGCCCGCTCGGCCGGCGCCGGGCTGCTGCTGTCCATCAACGCCTCGCCGTACGAGCGGGACAAGGACGACACCCGGCTCGACCTGTGCCGCAAGCGCGCCCAGGAGGCCGGCTGCACGCTGGCCTACCTGGCCATGGTCGGCGCCCAGGACGACCTGGTCTTCGACGGCGACACCATCGTGGTCTCCGAGCGCGGCGAGGTCATCACCCGCCTCCCGCAGTTCGCCGAGCAGTGCGTGATGCTGGACCTGGAGCTGCCCGCCGCGGCGGCGGCCGTGCCGTCGGGCCGGGTGGACGACGGCCTGGAGATCCGCCACGTGACGCTCTCGGCCGACCCGGTCGAGCCCTACGAGCCGGAGTACACCGGCGGCGAGGCCGAGCGGCTCGGCGACGACGCCGAGGTCTACGGCGCGCTGGTCACCGGCCTGCGGGCGTACGTGACGAAGAACGGCTTCCGCTCGGTGCTGATCGGCCTGTCCGGCGGTATCGACTCGGCCCTGGTCGCCGCGATCGCCTGTGACGCGCTGGGCCCGGAGAACGTCTTCGGCGTCTCGATGCCGTCCGCGTACTCCTCGGACCACTCCAGGGACGACGCGGCCGAACTCGCCCGGCGCACCGGCCTGCACCTGCGGACCGTGGCGATCGCCCCGATGTTCGACGCCTACATGGAGTCGCTCCGGCTCAGCGGTCTGGCCGAGGAGAACCTCCAGTCGCGGCTGCGCGGCGTGACGCTGATGGCCGTCTCCAACCAGGAGGGCCACATCGTCCTGGCGCCGGGCAACAAGAGCGAGCTGGCGGTGGGCTACTCCACGCTGTACGGCGACTCGGTCGGCGCCTACGGCCCGATCAAGGACGTCTACAAGACGACCGTGTTCCGGCTGGCGCGCTGGCGCAACGCCGAGGCGGCCGCGCGCGGCGAGACCCCGCCGATCCCGGAGAACTCCATCAGCAAGCCGCCGAGCGCCGAGTTGCGCCCCGGACAGGTCGACACCGACTCGCTGCCGGACTACGACGTGCTCGACCGGGTGCTGGAGCTGTACGTCGACCGCGACCAGGGCCGCGAGCAGATCATCGCCGCCGGTTACCCGGCGGACCTGGTGACCCGCATCCTGAAGCTCACCGACACCGCGGAGTACAAGCGCCGCCAGTACCCGCCGGGCACGAAGATCTCCGCGAAGGGCTTCGGCAAGGACCGCCGGCTGCCGATCACCGACCGCTGGCGCGAGGGCGAGCGCCGGTAGTCCCGGCGGGCGCGCCGGCCCGGGGTCCCGTGATCCCGGGCCGCCGTCAGGGCAGTTGGAGACGGGCGGCGACCGGCAGATGGTCGCTGCCCGTCTTCGGCAGCGTCCACGACGACTTCGGCTCGACGCCCTTGACGAGGATCTGGTCGATCCTGGCCATGGGGAACGACGCCGGCCAGCTGAACCCGAACCCGTCGCCCGCGGCGCCCTGTGTGGAGCGCATCTGCGCGGTGACCGAGGCCAGCGCCCGGTCGTTCATGGTGCCGTTGAGGTCGCCGAGCAGCACCACGCTCTGCAGGGGTTCGTGCGCTATGGCCTGACCGAGCGCGCCGGCGGCCCGGTCCCGCTGTCCGGCGGTGAAGCCCGCGTCGAACTTCACGCGGACCGACGGCAGATGGGCCACATAGACGGCGACCTGCCCGTGCGGGGTGCTGACCGCGGCCCGCATCGCCCGGGTCCAGCCCATCCTGATGTCCACCGGACGCACGCCGTGCAGCGGGTACTTGCTCCACAGCCCGACCGTGCCCTGCACCGAGTGGTACCGGTAGGCCGCGGCCAGATCCTTGGCGTAGCGCCGCTGCTGACTCTCCGGCAGCTCCTCCAGCGCCACGATGTCCGCGCCCGCGGCCACCAGGTCCCTGGCGGTCCCGTCGGGGTCGGGGTTCTGGGCGTTCACGTTGTGGGTGAGCACCGTGAGGTCGCCGCCCGCCGCGGACTTGGTCCCGAGCAGGCCGCCGAACAGGTTGAGCCACACCACGGCCGGCAGCAGCACCGCGATGAGCGCGGTCGCCGACCGACGGATCAGCGCCACGGCCAGCAACACCGGGACGGCGAGGCCGAACCAGGGCAGGAACGTCTCCAGCAGACTGCCGAGGTTCCCTATCCGGTTGGGCACGTCGGAGTGCAGGAAGAGCACCAGCGCGAGCGCCACCGCGAACGCGGCGGTGACCAGGCCGCGCCGCCACATGCCGCGCGGCCGCCACCAGCGCAGGAATCCGGCGGTGAACCGGGCGCGGGCCCCGGACGCGGCTCCCGCGTACGGCGTGGTGCCGTCCTCGGTCGCGTCCGTACTGCTCTGCGCCTGGGTCATAAGGAAAACCTCGCTGCCGTGCCGGGTGCTCTGCCGACCCTAAGGGGTCCACATGAAGAGCGACGGATCGCGGGGGGCGGCAGGTTCCGGGTTGTACGGCATTCGGGTGGACTGTGACAGGACGGCCACATTGCGGGCACATCGTCGTCAAATCGTCAGTCCCGCGGCCGCATCCCCTCCAGCAGGGTGTCCACCACCCGCTCGGCCAGGTCGTCCGGCAGCGGGGCGTTGGGCCGCAGCGTGGCGCGGGCCAGCACCGGCCCGGTCACCATGTCGGCCAGCAGATCGAGGTCCGTGCCGAGTTCGGCCCGGATCCGGCCCGACGCGATGCCGCGTTCCAGGAGTTCGATGAGCATCTGCCGGCGGGCGGCGATCACCGAGTCGTGATAGCGCTGCCACAGCTCGGTGTTGCTCTGCGCCTGCGTCAGCATCGAGCGCATCAGCGCGGACTCCCGCTTGGCCAGACCGCGCCGCCGGATGTACTCCACGGCCGCGATGAGGTCGTCCCGCAGGTCGCCGCCGCCACCGCCGGCGGGCGCCGGGTAGTCGACCCGGGCGATCACGTCGAGCAGCAGGGCGTCCTTGTTGGGCCAGCGGCGGTAGACCGTCGCCTTGCCCACGCCCGCGGCGCGGGCGATGCCCTCCATCGTCAGCTCGGCGAGCGTCGCGCCCTCCCCCACCAGCCGCAGCACGGCATCGGTGACGGCACCGTCGACCGCGGCGTCGCGCGGCCTCCCGCGTCGCGCTCCGGTCGCGCCGCAGGGGGTCGCGGCGTCCGCCGCGGTGTCCGGTCGTGTCACTGCTCGGCACCCACCATTTCCCGTTCCTCGGAGCCGCCGGGGGCGGCGGCGGGACGCTGCCCGGCCGGCAGGAACACCAGCGTGACGAGCGCGCCGAACAGCGCGACGCCCGCGGAGGCGGCGGCCGTGATGTGCATGGCGTGCAGGAACGCGTCGTTCGCCGGCTGGACCAGCGCCTGGCCCCGCGGCCCCAGCTTCTCCGCCACACCCAGGGTGGCCTCGATGGACTCGCCGGCCGCGTGCCGGGCCGGGGCCGGTACCGAGCCCAGGTGGTCCTTGACGCCGTCCCGGTACAGCGTCGACATCAGCGACCCCAGGACGGCCACGCCCAGGGCGCCGCCGACCTGCCGGAAGGTGTTGTTGACGGCCGAGCCGGAACCGGCCTTCTCCCGCGGCAGCGACGACATGATCATCACAGTAGCGGGCGGCATGACATGGGCCATCGCCGTCCCCATGAGGAAGAACAGCACCTCCAGCACCCAGATCGGGGTGGACTGGCCGAGCATCAGGAAGCCGAGGAAGGACAGGCCGGTCAGCGCCATGCCGGCCGTGCACACCGCCCGGGCGCCGAAGCGGTCCACCAGCAGCCGGGCCCGTGGCGCGAACACCATCTGGGCGGCGGCCAGCGGGAGCAGCAGCAGACCGGACTGCAGGGCGCTGTAGCCGCGCACCGACTGGGTGTAGAAGACGATGAAGAAGGTCACGCCCATGAGCGCGAAGAAGACCAGGCCGATCGCCGCCACCGACGCGGAGAACTGCCGCTTCTTGAAGTAGGTGACGTCCAGCGCGGGGTGGTCGATCCGGGCCTCGTACCAGACGAAGCCGCCCAGCACGACGACGCCGGCCAGCGCGGTGGCCCACACCTCGGGTCGGGTGAAGTCCCCGTACTGACCGCCCTTGATGATGCCGTAGATCAGCAGCACGAGGCCGGCGATGGAGGTCAGCACTCCGACCGGGTCCAGGCGCCCGGGCCGCGGGTCCTTGGAGTCGGGCACGATCAGGAACATCGCGACCAGGCCGGCGATCACGATCGGCACGTTGACCAGGAAGACCGAGCCCCACCAGAAGTGCTGGAGCAGCAGGCCGCCGGTGATCGGGCCGATCGCGATGGCCAGGCCCACCACACCGGCCCAGATGCCGATGGCGCGCGGCTGCTCCTCGCGCTCGAAGACGTTCATGATGATCGCCAGGGTGGCGGGCATGATGAACGCGCCGCCCAGGCCCATCACCCCGCGGAAGGCGATCAGCTCGCCCGCGGAGCCGGCGAAGGCCGACAGCGCGGAGCCCGCGCCGAAGACGAACATGCCGGCGAGGAGCACCTTCTTGCGGCCCAGGCGGTCGCCCAGCAGGCCGGCGGTGAACAGCAGCCCCGCGAAGACCAGCGTGTAGGAGTTGATCGCCCACTCGAGCTGGCTCTGGGTGGCGCCCAGACCCGTGGGGGACGGCTGGGCGATGGTCTTCATCGCCACGTTCAGGATGGAGTTGTCCAGCACCACCACCAGGAGGCTGAACAGCAGAACGGCGAGGATCGCCCAGCGCCGTCGGTGCACCGCCTCGGGGACGGTCGATATCGGTGTCGCGGATGTCGCTGCCATACGGCCAGCGTAAGGGGATTTACGATACGGACCCGTCTCGTATCGTAAAGGTGAGGTAAAGCCTGGCCGGAGGCGCGTGTCCCCCGTCTCGCCCTCCCGGCCTTTCCGGACGCGGCCGCCCGTGCCAGCATGGAAGGGATCCGGGGACGCCGTCAGGGCGCCTCGAGATGACATGAAGGAGCTCGTCACCATGACGGAACTTCAGGCTGCCCCGACACCGGCGGGCGGCGCCCAGAGCGACCCCAAGGCCCTCTACGGCGGCACCCGCAACCGCCGTGTCACCGTCCACGACCTCGCCGGCGCCAAGGCGCGCGGCGAGAAGTGGCCGATGCTCACCGCCTACGACGCGATGACGGCGTCGGTCTTCGACGAGGCCGGGATCCCGGTGCTGCTGGTCGGCGACTCGATGGGCAACTGTCACCTCGGCTTCGACACCACCGTGCCGGTCACCCTCGACCACATGGCGATGCTGTCCGCCGCGGTGGTGCGCGGCACCAGCCGCGCCATGATCGTCGGCGACCTCACCTTCGGCTCGTACCAGGAAGGCCCCGTCCAGGCGCTGCGCAGCGCCACCCGGCTGGTCAAGGAGGCCGGGGTCGGGGCGGTCAAGCTGGAGGGCGGCGAGCGCTCGCTCGCCCAGACCGAGGCGCTGGTCCAGGCCGGCATCCCGGTGATGTCCCACCTGGGCCTGACCCCGCAGTCCGTGAACACCCTCGGCTACCGAGTCCAGGGCCGCGGCGACGAGGCCGCCCACCGGCTGGTCCGCGACGCCAAGGCCGCGCAGGACGCGGGCGCGTTCGCGGTGGTCCTGGAGCTGGTGCCGGCGGAGGTCGCGGCGGAGGTCACCCGCTCGCTGCAGATCCCGACGATCGGGATCGGGGCCGGCCCCGACACCGACGCGCAGGTGCTGGTGTGGACGGACATGGCCGGCATGACGAGTGGGAAGGTGCCGCGGTTCACGAAGCAGTACGCGAATCTGCGGCAGACCTTGGGGGACGCGGCCAAGGCGTTCGCCGGCGAGGTGGTGGGCGGGGCCTTCCCCGCGGAGGAGCACACCTTCCACTGACCCCTCTTTCCCGGAGCCCGGGTCCCATCCGACCCGGGCTCCGGGCTGCCCCGTTCCAGCCCCGAAGGGGCGCGGGGAACCGCGCGACAGCACTCGCCGCGGCGGGCGGTGAGACGGAGGGCGCTGCGGTGCGTATGGAGGGGGGAACACCGCTCATTGCGGCAAAGACGGCAACCCGGGAAACGACGATGACCCTCCTCACTCCGCCAAGGCCCGCCCCCGCAGGCGAGCCCCGGGGGCGCTGACCCCATGCCCCGCCCCGCAACAGGCGAACTCGACCGCGCGCGCCGTCTGCGGCAGGATGCCGCCGTGGACGGACCTCCCCCCTCCGGACCTCCGGGGCCGGCCGAACCGGTTCCCGAAGAGGAGCTGATGCGGGCGCTGTACCGGGAGCACGCCGGCGCGCTCTTCTCCTACGTGCTCAAACTCGTCGCGGGCGACCGCTTCCTGGCCGAGGACGTGGTGCAGGAGACCCTGCTGCGCGCCTGGAAGAACGCCTCCCGGCTGGACCCCGGCGCCCGCTCGCTGCGCCCGTGGCTGGTGACGGTCGCCCGCCGGATCGTGATCGACGCGCACCGCAGCCGTCAGTCCAGGCCGCCGGAGACCTCCGCCGCGCTGCTGGAGCAGCTGCCCGCGGGCGACGAGCTGGACCGTACCCTGCGGCTGATGACGATCTCGGACGCGCTGCAGGACCTGTCGGCGGCGCACCGGGAGGCGCTGGTCGAGACGTACTTCCGCGGCCGCACCGTCAACGAGGCGGCCGAGGAGCTCGGGCTGCCGGCCGGGACCGTGCGGTCCCGGGTGTTCTACGCGCTGCGCGCTCTGCGGAACGCGCTGGAGGAGAGAGGGGTGACCACCTCATGACACCGCACGTCGACGTGGGCGCCTATCTGCTCGGGGCGCTCGACGACGCGGAGATGACCGGGTTCGAGGAGCACCTGGCCGGCTGCGAGGAGTGCGGCAGGGCGCTGGACGAGCTCAGCGGGGTCCTGCCGGTACTGGAGGAGGCCCGGCAGGACGGTTTCGCCTTCGCCGAGCCGCCCGGCGGGGACGCCATGCTGGACCGGCTGCTGGCCCAGGTCGCCGGCGAGCGGCGGCGGCGCAGGCGACGGCGCCTGACGGCCGTCGCCGCGGCCGCGGTCCTCGTGGCCGGAGGTCCGGCGATCGCGGTGGTGGCCACCGAGGCGAGCTCCGGGTCTCCGGCGGCGGCACCGGCGTTCTCCGCCGACCGGGTCTCGGCCAGCAACCCGGCCACCGGCGCGTCGGCGGTCGTGGGGGTCGCCGACAAGGGCTGGGGCACGGCCGTGGACCTGCGGCTCAGCGGCGTGCGCGGGCCGCTGACCTGCAGCCTGATCGCGGTCGGGCAGCACGGCGAGCAGACCGTCGCCACCTGGTCGGTGCCGGCCGCCGGATACGGCACCGGCGCGCAGCCCGCACCGCTGACCGTGCACGGCGCGACCGGCTGGCACAGGAGCGAGATCAGCTCCTGGGTGGTGCGCACCGACGGGGGCCAGGTGCTGGTGCGGCTGCCCGCGCGGGCGTAGCGCCGTCCCGGGCTCCGTTCCCGCCGACACGGCACCGACACGGCCGCTGTCCGCGCAGGTCACAGGCCTGTCGGTGGCATGTCGGCGGGCTGTCGGCGGCGGCCGCCATCGTGGTTGCCATGACAACGCGACGACTGACTGACAACGGCGGGACGGCCGCCGTCGAGGTGCGCGGTCTGGTCAAGCACTTCGGTGCCACCAAGGCCCTCGACGGGGTCGATCTCGAGGTGCGCCAGGGCACCGTGCTCGGCGTGCTCGGCCCGAACGGGGCCGGCAAGACCACCCTGGTCCGGGTGCTGTCCACGCTGATCCGGCCCGACGCGGGCAGCGCCCGGGTGGCCGGGTACGACGTGCTCACCCAGCCGCGGCAGCTGCGCCGGGTGATCGGCATGACCGGGCAGTACGCGTCGGTGGACGAGAAGCTGTCCGGCCGGGAGAACCTCTACATGATCGGCCGGCTGCTGGACCTGTCCCGCAAGGACGCCCGGGCCCGCGCCGACGAACTGCTGGAGCGGTTCTCGCTGACCGAGGCCGCCAAGCGCCCCGCGATGCACTACTCGGGCGGTATGCGCCGCCGTCTGGACCTCGCGGCCAGCATGATCGGCCGCCCGGCGGTGCTGTACCTGGACGAGCCGACCACCGGCCTGGACCCGCGCACCCGCAACGAGGTGTGGGAGGAGGTGCAGCGGATGGTCGCCGACGGCGCGACCGTGCTGCTCACCACCCAGTACATGGAGGAGGCCGAGCAGCTCGCCCACGAGCTGACGGTCGTCGACCGCGGCCGGGTGATCGCCAGCGGCAAGGTGGCCGAGCTCAAGGCCAAGGTCGGCGGACGCACCCTGCAGATCCGGCCCACCGACCCGGACCAGGCGGCCGCGATGGCCGCCGCGATCGGCCAGGCCGGCCTGGACGGAGTGGCCGGCGCCAACGCGGACCCGGCCGAGGGCCTGGTGAGCGTGCCGATCCTCAGCGACGAGCAACTGACCGCGGTGGTCGGCCTGGTGGCCGCGCGCGGCTTCGGCATCGCGCACATCGACACGCACCTGCCCAGCCTGGACGAGGTGTTCCTGGCCATCACCGGCCGCCCCGGCGAGGGTTCCGGCCACGGGACCGGCGCTGCGGAGGCCGCCGGTACCGCCCGCACGGACGACGAGCAGAAGATGGAGGTGGCGGTATGAGCGCGGCCACGGCGACGGCTTCCGTCGCGACCGCACCGGCCGCGGCCGGCGAGGGCCGGATCGGCCTGCGGGCCAACCTGCGGCACATCGGCGCCCTCGCGCGCCGCAACATGCTCCAGATCAAGCAGGACCCGGAGTCGATGTTCGACGCCCTGCTGATGCCGGTGATCTTCACCCTGCTCTTCGTGTACGTCTTCGGCGGCGCGGTCTCCGGCAAGGGGCACCAGCAGGAGTACGTCAACTACGTCATCCCCGGCCTGATGGCCATGATGGGCATGAACATCTCGATGGCCGTCGGGACCGGGATCAACGACGACTTCAAGAAGGGGGTCATGGACCGGTTCCGCACGATGCCCATCGCGCGGTCCTCGGTGCTGATCGCCAAGATCGTCGTCGAGGTCGGGCGGATGCTGATCGCCACCGCGATCCTGCTGGGCATGGGCTTCGCCCTCGGCCTGACCATCCACACCGACGTGCTGCACCTGGCGGCGGCCGTCGGCCTGTCGACGGTGTTCGGCGCCTCACTGATGTGGATCTTCATCCTGCTCGGGCTGACCATGCGGACGGCCCAGGCGGTCCAGGGAGTCGCGATGCTGGTTCTGATGCCCCTGCAGTTCGGCAGTTCGATCTTCGCCAAGCCCACCACGATGCCGGGCTGGCTGGAGAACTTCACCAAGGTCAACCCGCTGTCCAACCTGGCCGACGCGGCCCGGGCCCTGGTCAACGGCGGCGCGGTGGCCCACTCGGTGTGGATGACGCTGGCCTGGTCGTTCGGCATCACGCTGGTCACCGCGCCGCTGGCGGTGGCACGGTTCCGCAAGAAGACCTGAGCCGGATCCCCGTCGGTGCCCCGGTCACACCACGTCGCGCATGAGGGCGACGGCCTCGTCCACGGACAGGCCGTCGCCCTCGGCGTACGCGGCCTCGTAGGCCTCGGCGCCGAGCAGGTTCCGCAGCCGGTCCACGACGAGGGCCAGCTCCCGGGCCTCGGACGGCGGGATCGCCTGCGGCCGCAGGCGCTCGTGGGCGCACGCCAGTTGGGCCGCGCGGCGCGCCCGCCGGACCGCGAGACCGCTGAGCCCGCCCCCGCCCGCCGGCCCGGACTCGGACCCGGACTCGGACCCGGCGCCGGGCCCGGGCTCGGCTTCGGACCCCGACTCCGCCAGCATCGTGAGCAGTTCCATCGCGCCCGGCGCGAGCATCACCCCCAGCCGCGGGGTGATCACACTGGCCAGCGGATGCCCGGCGAGCACGCCGATGCCGTCACCGAGCATCTCCAGGCCCTCCGCGGGGCGGCCGAGCCGCCCGATCAGATAGCCCTTGATGCCCTTCAGGATCCCGAGGATGAAACCGGGCTGGCCGCGCAGCGAGTTGTCGCCCATCGTCGACTCGATCAGGGCCAGCGCCTCCGCGTTCCGGCCGCCGCGGCTCAGCGCCAGGGTCAGCAGCAGCTTGCCGTAGAACGCGGCGCCGTCGTTCATCGCGCCGAACCGCTCGGCCTCCGCCACCCCCTCGTGCAGCAGCCGCATGCCCTCCTCGGTCTCGCCCGCGTTGATCAGCGCCTCGCCGAGCCGCACCGTCAGCACCGGCACGTGCTGGCGCGACCCGATCTTGCGGGCCAGGGCGATGCCCTCGCGGCAGCACCGGGCCGCGCGGGCGTAGTCGCCGCTGCTGCCCGCGCCCTCGGCCTCCGCGGACAGCGTCTCGGCCATCCCCCACTCGTCGCCGAGCCGCTGGAACAGCTCCCGGCTCTCGATGACGTCCCGTACCGCCATGGGCGCGCGCTCGTGCACGTCGTTGTTGATCTTCGCCCGGAGCTGGAGCGAGAACGCCAGCTCCCAGTCCCTGCCGTGCCGGCGGCAGGCGTCCACCGTCTCGTCGATCAGCTCGTGCAGCCGCTCGAAGCTGCCGGAGAAGAACGCGCCGTACGGCCGCAGGATGCCCGGCGAGCGGGCGGACTGCGGCAGGTGCGGCGGGTAGGCCTCGATCATCCCGGCGCCGATCCTGGCCAGCCGGGGGTCGGTCCACCACTCGGTCTCGTCGTCGTTGGCGGCCAGTTCGACCACGTGCACCCAGCGGCGGGCCTCGACCAGCCGCTGGCCCTCCAGCGGCGGCGGCGCCTCCAGCGGGCCCACGAGAACCGGTTCGAGCAGCGGCGGCTCGCCGAACGGGTCGGGGCCCATCGCCGCCACCGCCGCGGGCCAGTGGCGGCGCTCCGACGTGTAGTTGCGCACCTCCCAGAACCAGGCGCAGCCCAGCACCAGGACCAGGGCCTGTTCCTCGTCGCCGGCCTCGACGGCCCGGCGCAGGGCCGCGCGCAGGTTCTCGTGCTCGCGCTCCAGCCGCTCGAACCAGGCGAGTTGCTCCCGGCCGCGCAGGCGCCGGTCGGCGCACCGGGCGAACTCCCGGAAGAACGCGATGTGGCGGGCCTCGACCGCGGCCCGCTCCCCCGACGCGTCGAGCCGCTCGCCCGCGTACTCGAAGATCGTCTCCAGCATCCGGTACCGGGCGCCGTCGCCGTTGACGTCCGCCAGTACGAGCGACTTGTCGACAAGGGAGCCCAGCAGCGCCGCGACGTCGGGGGAGTCGATGAGGCCGGCGCCGGACGCCGGGTCCGCGCAGACCGCCTCGGCGGCCTCCAGCGTCCAGCCGCCACGGAACACCGCGAGCCGGGCCAGCAGCACGCGCTCGACCGGGTCCAGCAGGTCCCAGGACCAGTCGACGACGGCCCGCAGCGTCTGCTGGCGCGGCAGCAGCGTGCGGCTGCCGCCGGTGAGCAGCCGGAACCGGTCGTCGAGGCGGTCGGCGAGCTGGCGCGGCGACATGCTGCGCAGCCGGGCGGCGGCCAGTTCGATGGCCAGCGGCAGCCCGTCCAGCCGGCGGCACAGCTCCGCGCACGCGGCCGGGTCCTCCTGCACCGAGAAGCCAGGACGGGCGGCCGCGCCGCGGTCGGCGAGCAGCCGGAGCGCCGTGGGGTCCGGCAGCGGATCCAGCGGGCGCACCAACTCACCGGGCACGCCCAGCGGTTCACGGCTCGTGGCGAGCACCTTGACGCCGGGGCAGTCGGCCAGGAGCTGCTCCGCCAGGGCCGCCGCCGCGTCGATGACGTGCTCGCAGTTGTCCAGGACGAGCAGCAGGCTGCGGCTCGCGCAGTAGTCGGCGAGCTGCCGCGCGGCGTCCTTCGGCTTGGACTCGGCGGCCATCGCGGCCTCGGCGGCGGACCCGCGCAGCTGCGTCTCGCGCAGCCCGAGCGAGCTGATCACCGCCTCCGGCAGGGTGAGCGGGTCGCTGACCGGCGCCAGTTCGGCGTACCAGACGCCGTCGGCCCACCGTCCGGCCACCAGGTCGCCGGCCTCCTGCGACAGCCGGGTCTTGCCGGTGCCCCCCGGCCCGGTGATCGTCACCAGCCGGGCGCGGTCCAGGTCCCCGCGCACCGCGTCGAGGTCGGCCTCCCGCCCGACGAAACTGGTCAGCCGCGCACGGGCGTTGCCGGCGGCGCGCGCCGCGGCCGCGGCCGGGGGCTCCACGGGAGCGGGCGCGGGGATGCGCGCGGCGGTCGCGGTGGCATGCCGACCCGCCGCGCCCGCGGGAGCGGCGGCCACGCCGACCGGATCCGGCAGCGGGTCCGGGTTGAGAAGTTCGGCGTGCAGCATCCGCAGCTCCACGCTCGGGTCGGTGCCGAGCTGGTCGGCCAGGTCACGGCGTACCGACTCGTACGCGGCCAGCGCGTCGGCGGTACGGCCGGCGGCCCGCAGCGCGCGGATGTGCAGGGCGCGCAGCGGTTCGTCCAGCGGGTGCGCGGCGGCCATCTCGGCGAGCTCGGGCAGGATCCGGTCGGGCCGGCCGAGGGCCAGCTCCGCGGTCAGTCGCTGCCGCAGCGTGTCGACGCGCAGGGCCTCGATGCGCACCGCCGCCGTCGCACGGTCCGGGAGGTCGGCGAGAGCGGGTCCGCGCCACAGCGCGAGCGCGTCCCCCAGCAGGCCGGAGGCCTTGACCGGGTCGCCGTCGGCGAGCGCCCGCGCACCCTCCTCGGCCAGCCGCTCGAAGCGGTGCAGGTCGACGTCCTCGCGGGTGGCGTCCAGCAGATAGCCGCCGTCGACCGAGCGCACCGCGTCGTGGCCGAGCGCGCGGCGCAGCCGGCCGACCAGGGCCTGCAGCGCGCCGGTGGCGCCGGCCGGCGGGTCGCCGTCCCACACCTCGTCGATGAGCGCCTCGGGGCCGATCACCCGGCCGGGCCGCAGCGCGAGCGCCGTCAGCAGCGCGCGCAGCCGCCCGCCGGGCAGCGCCGAGGGCGTACCGTCGTCGCGCAGGGCCTGGGTGGTGCCGAGGATCGCGTATCGCACCCGCCCATTGTTACGGAGCGCACGCCCCCGGCGCGCCCGGGTCGAGGGGCACCGGACGGGCGACGGCCCGGAACCCCGGCCGCTCACCGCGCGTTCTCCGGGCACCGCCTGTGCCGGCGCCCCGCCGGATGGCATGATCGGGCGGCCGGGCCCCGCCCGGTCACCGCCGCACCGCGTCCCGTCCCCTCAGGAGCACCCGTCCCATGAGCGTCACCCCGATCCGCCGCGCCCAGCGCGGCAGCGACAGCCGGGTCAGCCCGGTCTTCATCGGCATCGCCGCGGTGATGGCAGTCTCGGGGTGGGCGGTGTGGACGCACTACGCGTCCGACAGCGGCTTCGCGGTCTTCCTCTTCGTCGTCTCCGGCTGGCTCGTCTCGCTGTGCCTGCACGAGTACGCGCACGCCCGCACCGCGCTGCACAGCGGGGACCTGTCGATCGGGGCCAAGGGCTATCTGACGCTCAACCCGCTGAAGTACACCAACGCCGTGCTGTCGGTCCTGCTGCCGGTGCTGTTCGTGATCGCCGGCGGGATCGGCCTGCCCGGCGGCGCGGTCTACATCGAGCGCGGCCGGATCCGCGGCCGGGTGCGGCACAGTCTGATCTCGGCCGCCGGGCCGCTGACGAACGTGCTGTTCGCCTTCGTGCTGGCACTGCCCTTCATGCTGGGCGCGACGGACACCTGGCCGCCGGAGTTCCTGGCCGGGCTGGGCTTCCTGGTGCTGCTGCAGATCTCCGCGGCCCTGCTGAACTTCCTCCCGGTGCCGGGCCTCGACGGCTACGGCATCATCGAGCCCTGGCTGTCGGACGGCGTCAAGCGCCAGGTCGCGCCCTTCGCGCCGTTCGGCCTGCTCGCGGTCTTCGGCTTCCTCTACATCCAGTCGCTCAACGACAAGTTCTTCGAACTCGTCTACCACGTCCTCGACTGGTTCCAGGTGGACCCGCAGTACGCCTCGTACGGCTACGCGCTCTTCCAGTTCTGGAAGCACTGACCCGAAGGCCGGGCGGGCCCGGGGCCGGGGAGGGCTGGACGGTCAGGCGGGGGGCTGGGCGTCGGCCTTGGCCTTGCGGCGGTAGTACCACCACATGTTGCTGCTGATGCCGGCGAGCAGCAGCCACACGACGCCCAGCCAGCTCCCGTTCACGAAGGACACCACCGCGGCGGCGACGGCCAGCAGGCACACGACGAGGGCGTAGAGGGCGAGGCGGGGCATGGCGGAGCGGCTCCTGCGGTCGGACGGAAGGTCGTGCGTACCGCCATTGTCCCCCATGCCCCGCGGCCGCCCCGCCCGGCGGAGGGGTCCGCGGGCCGGGCGTCGGTCACAGCGCCGGTGGGACGCCGGTCAGACGTCGGTCACCCGCAGCCCGGCGTGCGCCTTGTAGCGGCGGTTCACCGAGATCAGGTTGGCCACCAGCGACTCGACCTGGTGGGCGTTGCGCAGCCGGCCCGCGAAGACCCCGCGCATGCCGGGGATGCGGGCGGCGAGCGCCTGCACCAGGTCGGTGTCGGCGCGGGACTCGCCGAGGACCATCACGTCGGTGTCGATCTCCGCGATCTCCGGGTTCTGCAGCAGCACCGCCGACAGATGGTGGAAAGCGGCGGTGACCCGGGAGTCCGGCAGCAGGGCCGCGGCCTGCTGGGCGGCGCTGCCCTCCTCGGGCTTGAGCGCGTAGGCGCCCTGCTTGTCGAAGCCGAGGGGGTTGACGCAGTCCACCACGAGCTTGCCCGCCAGTTTCTCGCGCACCGCCTCCAGCGTCTTGGCGTGGCCCTCCCACGGCACGGCGACGATCACGATGTCGCTGCGGCGGGCGCACGCGGCGTTGTCGTCGCCCTCGACACCGTGGCCGATCTCGTCCGCGGCGGCCTGCGCCCGCTCGGCGCTGCGGGACCCGATGATCACCTTCTGGCCCGCCTGGGCCAGCCGGTAGGCCAGGCCGCGGCCCTGGTCGCCGGTACCGCCGAGCACGCCCACCACCAGGCCGGACACGTCCGGCAGCGCCCACGGGTCCTTGGCCGGCGCCTTCGCCGGGGCCGGGGTGCCGCTGTTGCCGTTGTCAGGGTTCGTCATACCGCCGATCCTTCCAGGTCCCGGATGTTCGGGCGCTGTTCGGTGGCGCGGATCACCCGAATCGCGGCAGGATGCCCGGCCATGGACGCGCTACGGGTCGCACTGCTGCGGGAGGCGCTGGCCGGCACGGAGTGGCCGCGCACGACACGGGCGTTCGGCGGCGCGCTGCGCAGAGCGGTACGGCGGCGCGGCGGCGGCCTGCTGCTGGTGGGGACGGCCGCCTACGAGCCGTGGCACCTCGCCGCGCACCTGGACGAGGAGGCGGCCTGGAGCGGTGTGCCCGAGCTGGCGCCGACGCTCGTGCGGCACCGGGTTCCGCCGGGCGCCCGGCCGCACCTGTCCGTGGGGCTCGCCCGGCTCGCGGCCGCGGGCCGCGCCGACACCCTGCTGGTCGTAGCCCCGGCGCCGCTCGGCGGCACCTTCCTGGAGCGGCTGGACCGCGCCCGGCGCGACGGCGCGACGCTACTGGCCGTCGACGCCACCGGGACGTCCGATCTGCGCGGACTGGCCCATGACGCGCTGGCGGTCCCGGAGGATCCGCTGATCCCCCTGGACACCGTCCAGCATCTGATCGCCGCGGGTGCCGCCGCTCCCGCCGGCCCGTCCCGCCGCTCCCCGCGCGCCCGTCTCGCCGCCCGCCTGATGACGCCGCCGCGCCGCTGGTAGAGCCGTCGCGCCGCTGGTGGAGCGGTCGCCGGCCGGCTGACGGGACCGGCGGAAAATACTTTGCGGCCCGGCGCGGGCCCCGGGACCATGCGGAACCATGCCCCCAGAAGCCGACCGGCCCGCGCGACGCAGGCGCCGGCTCGCCGCCCTGCTGCCGGACCTCGCGCCCTGGCGCAGCTCGCGCGACTTCCGCCTGATGTGGATCTCGGGCGTCATCACCACCTTCGGCAGCTTTCTGACGTTCGTCGCGCTGCCCGTCCAGCTGAAGGACCTCACCGGCTCGGCGGCGGCGGTCGGCGCGATCGGCGCGGTCGAGCTGGTGCCGCTGATCGTGTTCGGCCTGTACGGCGGTGCGCTCGCCGACGCGCTGGACCGCCGGGTGCTGATCGTCGCGGCGGAGGCCGCGCAGGGCGTGCTGGTGGGCGCGCTGCTGCTGAACACCCTGCTGCCGCACCCGCTGGTGTGGCCGCTGTACGTGGCGGCTGCGCTCTCCAGCGCGCTGACCGGCCTCCAGCGGCCGGCGCTCGACGCGATCGTGCCGCGCATCGTCCCGCGCGACCAGCTCACCGCGGCCGCCGCGCTGAACTCGCTGCGCTGGCAGGTCGGCGCCATCGCGGGCCCGTCCCTCGCGGGCCTGGTGATCGCGTACGCCGGGCTGGGCTGGGCGTACGGCGCCGACGCGGTGACCTTCGTGGTCTCCACCCTGCTGGGCCTGGGCCTGCGCCCGTCGCCACCCGCGCACGACGCCCGGCCGCCGTCGCTGCGGGGCATCGTGGAGGGCGCGCGCTACGCCTGGCACCGCAAGGAGCTGCTGGGCACGTACGTGGTCGACCTGGCCGCGATGTTCCTGGCCTACCCCGCCGCGATCCTGCCGTTCCTCGCGGACGACCTGCACGCCACCTGGTCGCTCGGCCTGATGTACGCGTCCGGTTCGGTCGGCGGGCTGCTGGTGAGCGTGACCAGCGGGTGGACGTCGCGGATCCGCCACCACGGCCGGATGGTCGTGATCGCGGCCGCCGGGTGGGGCCTGGCCACGGCCTGCGCCGGGTGGACCGGGCAGGTGTGGGTGGTGCTGGTGTTCCTCACCGTGGCGGGCGGGTTCGACATGGTGAGCGGGATCGGCCGCTCCACGATGTGGAACCAGACGATCCCGGACGAGCTGCGGGGGCGGCTCGCCGGGATCGAGCTGCTGTCGTACTCCATCGGGCCCACGCTCGGGCAGGTGCGGTCGGGCGGGGTCGCCGCGGTGACGTCGGTCCGGACGTCGCTGTGGTCCGGGGGTGTGGCCTGCCTGGGGGCCGTCGCCCTGCTGGCCACCTCCCTGCCCGCACTCCTGTCCTACAGCTCCGCGCCGCCCGCACCCGGGCCCGCGACCCCGGACGCCCCCGCCGACACCTGCGCCCCGGACCCGGCCACCGCGTCGCCGCTCACCTGACGGTGCGCCCGCGCGGCGGGAGTCCTAGTCCTGGGAGTCCCAGACGTCGTTCCGCTCGGCCACCCGCTCCATCGCGTGCTCCGCCTCGGTCCGTGTGGCGTACGGGCCGAACCGGTCCTTCGCGGGGCACTCGGGCCCCTCCTCCACCTTCTTGTGCTTGAGGCAGTAGAACCACTCACCCGGCTTGCCGGCCGGCTTGTTCGCCTTGAACAGCGCCATGTCCGTCCTCCGTTCTCAGCCACCTATGCGCCATCGTGCCCGATCCCCCGCGGATACACTCGTCGGCATGTCTGGTCAGTCGCTCCTCGTCCCCGGCAAGCTCTCCCCCACCCGCCCGGTACCGGCCTCGATCCCGCGGCCCGAGTACGTCGGCAAGCCGGGTCCGACGCCGTACACCGGCCCGGAGGTGCAGGACGCCGAGACGATCGAGAAGATGCGCGACGCGTCCCGGATCGCGGCCCGGGCGATGGAGGCGGCCGCCGCCGCGGTGGCCCCCGGCGTGACCACCGACGAGCTGGACCGGATCGCCCACGCGTACATGGTCGACCACCACGCCTATCCCTCGGACCTGGGCTACCGCGGCTTCCCGAAGTCGCTGTGCACGTCGGTCAACGAGGTGATCTGCCACGGCATTCCGGACTCCACGGTGCTGCGCGACGGCGACATCGTGAACCTGGACGTGACCGCGTACATCCACGGCGTGCACGGCGACTGCAACGCCACGTACTTCGTGGGCGACGTGGACGAGGAGTCGCGGCTGCTGGTCGAGCGGACCCGCGAGTCGCTCGACCGCGCGATCAAGGCGGTGCGCCCGGGCCGGCAGATCAACGTCATCGGCCGGGTCATCGAGTCCTACGCCAAGCGCTTCGGCTACGGCGTGGTCCGGGACTTCACCGGGCACGGGATCAACACCTCGTTCCACTCGGGCCTGATCATCCCGCACTACGACGACCCGCGGGCGACGACGGTGATGCGCCCGGGCATGACGTTCACCATCGAGCCGATGCTCACCCTGGGCACCCACGAGTACGACATCTGGGACGACGGCTGGACGGTCGTCACCAAGGACCGCAGGCGCACGGCGCAGTTCGAGCACACCCTGGTGGTCACCGCGGACGGTGCCGAGGTCCTCACGCTCCCGTGACGCACGGCTCCCGATAGGGTGGCGCCGATTCCACCGGTACGCCCTCGGGTACGAAGGAGCCGACGCGCCATGATCCGCCGCAGGCTGGGCCTCGGGGCCGCCGCCATCGCGCTCACCCTGCCGCTGGCCGGGTGCATGACCGTGCACGGCGAGCGGGCCGACATCCCCTCGGTGGCACCGGCGGAGGCGGCCCGGGTGCTCGCGCACTTCGCGACGGTCGACAACGAGGCGACCAAGGCGTGGGACGCCCCGCTGCTCGGGCGGATAGAGACCGGGCCGCTGGGCGCGATAGACGGCGCGGGCGTGCGGGCCAAGCACGCCACCGACCCGGGCGGGAACCCGTCGTTCTCACCGCTGGCGTTCTCCGACTCGCGGTTCCTGATTCCGCGGCAGGTGGGCTGGCCGAAGTTCTTCGTCGCCGAGACCACCCCCAACCGCGGTACGCCGGGCGCCCGTTGGCTGCTGCTGTTCCGCCGCGCGTCGGCGGACGAGACGTGGCGCGCGGCCTATCTGGCGGTGGCGACCAAGGACAGTCTGCCCGCGCTGGCCACCGACCGGGACGGCCATGTCCTGCCGGTGCCGGTCACGGACGGGGGCCTGCTGCTGTCGCCGGCGAAGGTGGGCACGGCGTACACCGCCTACCTCCAGCACGGCACCGGCGCCTCGGAGTTCGCGGGGGGCGTGGCCACCTCGCAGTTGCGGAACACCCGCGCCAAGCAGGCCAGGACCCCCAACTCGGTGACCCAGTACGCCGACCAGCCCGCCGACGACGGCGACTTCGCCCCGGTGGGCCTGCGCACGAAGGACGGCGGGGCGCTGGTGTTCTTCGGCACCCGCCACCAGTCGAAGTCCACGTACCGCGCGGGTTACAGGCTCTCGGTCGACGCGAGCACCCGGGCCTTGATGACCGGCACCCCGACGACCTCGGTGACGCTCTCCCACGTCGGCCAGCAGATGGTCACGATCCCCAAGGCGGCCGGCAGCGGCGGCACGGGCCGGGTGCGCTTCATCAGCCGGCTGGTCGGGCTGGTGTCCGCCACCGGCGAGTAGCGCCGGCCGTCCCGGACGCGCGGGGTCGGCGCACGGTCCTGGCCGGCCGGGGGTGACCTCGCGGAGGGGCTCAGCGCCCCCAGGCGACCGACTCCGGCTCCGGCTCGTACCCGAAGGACGCGCACGCGTCGGTGAGCACGTCGAGCACCGGCAGCGGGTCGGGCAGCGGCAGGTCGGGGCCGTGTCCCGGCAGCCACTCGACGGTGTTGCCGGAGGTGAGCCGGGCCGGCGGCAGCAGGACGTAGCTGCCGCGGCAGTGCCAGCGGATGCCGGGCCGCTCGTCGACGGTCTCGGGGTGGGAGTCCAGCGCGCAGGGCCACCACTCGTCCTCGTCGGCGGGGGTGCCGCGGGTGGCGGTGAAGAACAGCAGCCGGTCCTCGTGGGCGGCGACCGGGCCGAAGGTGGCGCCGTCGGCGGTGAGCCGCTCCAGCGCGAGCCGGCCGGCCTCCGCGGGCACGTCCAGCACGTCGTGGTTGATGCCGGTGGCGGTGACGAAGTTCGCCTGCGGGTCCTTGGCCAGCCACTGGGCGACCCGCTGGGGCTCGGTGCTGGCCTGGGTCTGCCAGGCCATGGAGACCGGGTGCAGGCCCGGCACCGGACAGCCGATCCGGTCGCACGAACAGCCGAAGCCTTCCGGGTGGACCGCGGGGGCGACCGGGAAGCCGGCCGCGGCGGCCGCCGTGGTCAGCGCGTCACGCTGCGGATCGGGGGCGGCGAGGTGTGGTCCTCGGGAGGAGCGGGAACCCCGGGACTCCCGAGCCGGGCGGGCAGAACCTGACGCGCTGTCCGTGCGGCGTCGCAGCCAGCCGGACACCCTGTTCATGCCTGCCATCGAGCTCCTTCCCTCGCCCCCGCCCCCGTTGCCGTACACGGTACGCGGGTGGTGAGGGACATCCTCCCTCTTGCCGGGAATGAACACCCACCCGGGGTGGAACTGTTCCCGGGCCCCCCTTTCCGACACGATGTCGGCAAGCATCCGCCGGCGGGCACGCCGGCCACTCACCCGCGGAGGTCCCGTTGACGTCACCGCCCTTCTCAGCGGTGCTGCGAGCCGCCAGCCAGGACCGGCACACCCAGGCCGAGACCACGGCGTTCATGGCCGACCTGGTGACCGGGCGGCTCGGCCTGCCCGCCTTCGCGCGCTACACCGAGCAGCTCTGGTTCGTCTACCGCGCCCTGGAGGAGGGCGCGGCCCGGCTGGCCGGCGACCCGGTGGCCGGGCCCTTCCTGCGGCCCGCGCTGCTCCGGGTGCCCGCTCTGGAGGCCGACCTCGGCCATCTACTGGGGCCGGGCTGGCGCGAGCGGGCCACCGCGCTGCCGGCCACCGCCCGCCACGCCGCCCGGATCACCGAACTGGCCGCGACCTGGCCGGCGGGCTATGTGGCCCACCACTACACCCGCTACCTCGGGGACCTGGCCGGCGGCCAGGTGATCCGCGCCGCCGCCGAGCGGGCGTACGGGCTGGTGCCCCGGGGCGACGGGGTGCGGTTCTACGTCTTCGACGGCATCCCCAACCCGGCCGCCTTCCGCCGCCAGTACCGCGCCGCCCTGGACGCCCTGCCGATCGGCCCGGCCGAGGCCGGCCGCGTGGTGGCCGAGTGCCGGTCCGCGTTCGCCCTCACCACGGCCCTCCTCACGGCCCTCGCCCCGGCGCCCAGCAGCTCCTGAGCGGGGGGACCGGGGCGGGCGCCAAGTGCCGTCGCACGGACGGCCGCAGGCCCCTGCGGAAAAGGGCACCGGAGGCGCACAATCGCGGTACGCGTTCGTACTCCTCCGGCGGACCACCCGTCCTCCGGAGGTCCCGGCACTCAACCACCCCTCGAGGAGCCCGCCTTGCGTATCGCGACACCCCGCCGGTACCTGATGTGCCCGCCGGCCCACTTCCGCGTCACGTACTCGATCAACCCGTGGATGGACCCCACCAAGCCGGTGGACCAGGCACTCGCCCTCTTCCAGTGGGAGGACCTGCGCGACCGGTACCGCGCGCTCGGCCACACCGTGGAGATCCTGAACCCGGAACCCGGGCTACCCGACATGGTCTTCGCGGCGAACGGCGCCACCGTCGTGGACGGCCGGGTGCTGGGCGCCCGGTTCGCCAACCCCGAGCGCACCGCGGAGGCCCCCGCGCACCTGGCCTGGTTCCGCGCCCACGGCTTCACCGACGTGCGTGAGCCCGAGCACGTCAACGAGGCCGAGGGCGACTTCGCGGTCACCTCCTCCTGGATCCTGGCCGGGCAGGGCTTCCGCAGCAGCCCGCTGGCCCACGACGAGGCCCAGGAGTTCTTCGGGCGGCCGGTGATCAGCCTGGAGCTGACCGACCCGCGCTACTACCACCTGGACACCGCGCTGGCGGTCCTGGACGACACCCGCGACGAGATCATGTACTACCCCGGCGCCTTCACCGAGGCCAGCCGCGACGTGCTCTCCCGGCTGTTCCCCGACGCGCTGCCGGCCACCGCCGACGACGCGGCCGTGCTCGGCCTCAACGCGGTCAGCGACGGCCGCAACGTCCTGCTGCCCCTGGCGGCCACCGGCCTGCACGAGCCGCTCCGCGAGCGCGGCTTCGAACCGGTGCCGGTCGACCTGTCGGAGCTGCACAAGGCCGGCGGCAGCGTGAAGTGCTGCACGATGGAGCTGCGTCCCGCCACCCCGTAGGGTGCGCGCATGCATGCTTCGTACGACGCCGTGATCGTCGGCGGCGGCCACAACGGCCTGGTCGCCGCCGCGTATCTCGCCCGGGCGGGCCGCCGGGTACTGCTCCTGGAACGGCTGCCCGCCACCGGTGGCGCCGCCGTGTCCACCCGCGCGTTCACCGGGGTGGACGCGCGGCTGTCCCGCTACTCGTACCTGGTGAGCCTGCTGCCCCGGAAGGTCGTCGACGATCTCGGGCTGCGCTTCGCGGTGCGCCGCCGCCGGATCTCCTCGTACACCCCCACAGGCGGCGGCGGGCTGCTGGTGGACGCCGAGGACGCCGGGCGCACCCGCGAGCAGTTCGTCCGGCTGACCGGCTCCGACCGGGACTTCGAGGCCTGGCAGCGGTTCTACGGCATGACCAGGCAGGTGGCCGAGCGGGTCTTCCCGACGCTCACCGAGCCGCTGCCCAGCCGGGCCGAATTGGAGCGCCGGATCGGCGACACCGCCGCCTGGGAGACCCTGTTCGAGCGGCCGCTGGGCGAGACCGTCGAGGCGGAGTTCGCGGACGACACGGTCCGCGGCGTGGTCCTCACCGACGCGCTGATCGGCACGTTCACCCACGCCCACGACCCGTCGCTGCGGCAGAACCGCTGCTTCCTCTACCACGTGATCGGCGGCGGCACCGGCGACTGGGACGTGCCGATCGGCGGGATGGGCGCGTTCACCGACGCCCTGGCCGCGGCCGCCCGCACTGCCGGCGCGGAGATCGTCACCGGTGCGGAGGTGACCGGCATCGCCACCGACGGCGTGCGCGCCGAGGTGACCCTCGCCGACGGCCGGACCGTCGGCGCCACGGACGTCCTGGTCAACGCCTCCCCGTACGCGCTGGCCGGGCTGCTCGGCCGGCCGCTGCCGGACAAGCCCGAGGGCGCCCAGCTCAAGGTCAACATGCTGCTGCGCCGGCTGCCGCGGCTGCGCGACACCGCCGTGGACCCCCGCGAGGCCTTCGCCGGGACCTTCCACATCGCCGAGTCCTACCGGCAGTTGCAGACCGCTTACGAGCAGGCGGCCGCCGGGCGGGTGCCGGACGCGCCGCCCTCGGAGATCTACTGCCACAGCCTGACCGACCCCTCGATCCTCTCCCCGGACCTGGCCGCCGAGGGCGTGCACACCCTGACGCTGTTCGGGCTGCACGCGCCCGCGCGGCTGTTCGCCGAGGACCCCGCGGGCACCCGGCGGGAACTGCTGCGCGCCACGCTCGCGCAGCTCGACGCCGTACTCGCCGAGCCGCTGGAGGGCTGCCTGGCCACCGACGCCGAGGGGCGGCCCTGCCTGGAGGCCAAGTCCCCGCTCGACCTGGAGCGCGAGGTGGGCCTGCCGGGCGGCCACATCTTCCACCGCGACCTGTCGTGGCCGTTCGCCGACCCGGGCGACGTGACGGACGCCACGGGACGGTGGGGTGTCGGAACCCCCGACGCGAACGTCTTCCTCTGCGGCGCGGGCGCGGTCCGCGGCGGAGGGGTCAGCGCGGTCCCCGGACACAACGCGGCGATGGCCGTACTGGAGAAGGCACGATGACACACAGGCCCGTGATCCGCCGCCCCGGCGACCGGCAGGCCGGCCCGGACGGGTCCCGGCGGCCGACCGGCCGCCAGTGGCGGCGGGGCGGCAAGTGGCACTCGCTGGACGACGCCGCGGCCGGGGGCGTGCCCGAGCAGCGCCGCTGCACCGCCGACGTGGTGGTGGACTGCGCGGTCTACGACGAGGGCAACCGGGTCGCGTCGCTGCCGCCGGCGGAGGCGCTGGAGGAGGCCAGGCGGCAGGGCGGGTTCGTCTGGATAGGCCTGCACCAGCCGGAGCAGGAGCACCTGGCGGAGATCGCCGAGGCGTTCGGGCTGCACCCGCTGGCCGTCGAGGACGCGGTGCAGGCCCACCAGCGGCCCAAGCTGGAGCGCTACGGGGACACGCTGTTCCTGGTGCTGAAGACGATCGTGTTCGTGGAGCACGAGAAGCTCACCGCGACCAGCGAGGTGGTCGACACCGGCGAGGTGATGATCTTCCTCGGCAAGGACTTCGTGGTCGTGGTGCGGCACGGCAGCGCCCCGGGCCTGTCCCGGGTGCGGCGCGCCCTGGAGGCCCGGCCCGAGATGCTGCGGCACGGCCCGGCGACGGTCCTGCACGCGATCGCCGACCAGGTGGTGGACGACTACCTGGACGTCGCCGACGCGGTCGAACTGGACGTGGACGCCCTGGAGTCGGACGTCTTCTCGGCCGCGCACGGCGACGACGCCGAACGCATCTACCAGCTCAAGCGCGAACTCATCGAGTTCAAGCACGCGGTGGTGCCGATGGCCCGTCCGCTGCAGCGGCTCAGCGAGGACCCCGACCCGCTCGTCACCCCCGAGATCGCCCGCTACTTCCGCGACGTGGCCGACCACCTGTCCCACGTCAAGGAGCGTCTGGTGGCGTACAGCGAGCTCGTGGACGGACTGCTGGCGGCGAATCTCAGCCAATTGGCGGTGCAGCAGAACGTCGACATGCGGCGGATCAGCGCGGCCGCCGCGATCATGGCCATCCCGACGATGATCGCCGGCTTCTACGGGATGAACTTCCGCCACATGCCCGAGCTCGGCTGGTCCTTCGGCTACCCGCTCATGGTCGGCGTGACGTCCGTGCTGTCGGCGTTCTGCTATCGCGCGTTCCGCCGCAACGGCTGGCTGTAGCCGGGGAGTTCGGGGCGGGTTCGCAGGACGGTTCTCAGGGCGGCCCGGGGCGGCTCAGGGCAGTTCGGGGGCCTCGCCGCCACCGGGGGTGTCCCCCGCCTCGAAGGCGTCCCCCCACGCCGTGTCGCGGGCGGCGCGGTACGCGGCGCCGTGCCGCTTGGTGACCGTGGTCCGGTTCAGGCCGTCGTCGCGGGTGCACAGGTCGAGCAGCACCTGGCCCTTGCGGATCTGCGGATGGCGGACCACCCGGGCCGCGGCCGGCGCCCCGGGCACGGCGGCCGCACGGGCGGCGGCGACATAGCTGAACTTCTCGTCCTCGTACGGCAGTGTGCCGCCCTTGACCTGCCGGTGCAGCGAGGTGCGCGGCACCCGCGCGGCGAAGTGGCACCAGTCGGTGCCGGTGACGGGGCAGGCGCCGTCGTGCGGGCAGGGCGCCAGCACGGTCAGGCCGGCCGCGATCAGCCGGTCGCGGGCCTCGATGACCCGCCGGTAGCCCTCGGGGGTGCCGGGTTCGGCGACGACGAGCGCCCCGCGGGTGGCGGCCACCGCCGCGTCGATCAGCGACGCCCGGTCGGCGGCGGTGAGTTCGCCGAGCACATAGGAGACCGTGACCAGGTCGGTGACCGGCAGCGCGGGCGCGCCGCCGAGCGGCGCCCTGGTCCACTCCGCCCGGCGGACCGCCTCCTCCTCGGCGTCCCGCGCGAGGTCGCGGCCGAGCGCGAGGGCGGCCGGCGACCAGTCCAGGACGGTGCTGCGGTGCGCCCCGCCCGGCCAGGCGTCGGCCACGGCCCAGGTGGCCGCGCCGGTGCCGCCGCCCAGGTCGAGATGAGTGACCGGCGTCCACTCGCCGGCCTGCTCGCGGAAGGCGCCGAGCGCCGACCGCACGGCCGCGTAGGTGGCGGGCATCCGGTACGCGGCGTAGGCGGCGGCGTCCGCGGCGTCCCGGAGGATCGGCGCGGCGGTGGGGGTCGTCCCCCGGTAGTTCTCGATCAGCCGCTCGACCTGAGCCGAGGCCCGGCTGGGGGCGGTGGCCTGGAGCCGCTCGGTGAGGGCGTCCTGGAGGTCGGAGGGCAGGTGGACGGTCGACACAAGCCACAACTGTAAGGGTCCGGCACACCTGTAACGAACCCCTTACACTGCGTGCTGCCGCAGGCGCCATAGTCGGCTCAACTCGGTCAAAATAACGGCGCGAATCTGCGCAATCCGCAGCGCGCACGCCTCTGTTTGGCCTAGCGTTCCCCCGTACCTGGGCGACGCCAGTACTTGGGGAAGTGCTGGAGGCGTCCACTCGGTCGCGATGTGCCAGGGGGGTCCATGCGGCGTATCGGAAACAACCCGGTCATCCGGGTCCTGTCGGTCGAGAGCGAGCCGAGACCGGCGCGGAGATCGTCTCCGCCCTCCCCCAGAACGAAGGCATCGGCACGTACCGGTGCCTTTGGTGTGCCCGCCGTGCTCCAGCCGGCCGCCGGCGAGGGGCCGCACGCCGGCGGGAGAACGCTGACCGGCGACGGGCCACCGGGCCCTGAGGGGCCGCACGGCCGGCACAGCGTGCACCGGGCCCACAGCAGGTACGGGGACAAGCCCGCCTGGTACCTGCCGCTCGCGCTGGCCGTGGACCTGCTGGGCGTCGCCCTGCCCGTGCTGCTGGTGCTGCGGCGCGCCGGCCAGCCGCACCCGCTCGCCTGCGCACTCGTCGCGGCCGGGTCCTGGGCCGCGGTGCGGGCGGCCCGCCGTCGCTACGCGGCCGACGTCCTCGGCGAGGGCGGCGGGGTCCTGGCGGTGTTCGGCGACTGGCTGGTGCTGCTCGGGGTGCTGGCCGTGCTGCGGACGGCGTTCGGGGAGATCGTCCGCCCGGCCCTCGGCCTGGTCGCGCTCGCCCTGGCCCCGCTGCTGACCCTGGCCGGGCGCAAGGCCACCCACCACCATCTGATCGCGGCCCGCAAGGCCGCCGAGTCCGTCCGGCGGGTCCTGGTGATCGGCGAGCCGAGCACCGCGGACCAGGTCGTCGGGCATCTGGCCGCCCGCACCGAGCACGCCTACGTGGTGGTCGGCGTGGTGCCGGTCGGCAGTGCCAAACTCCAGTGCGGCGCGCCGGTGCCGGCCCGGCTGGGCCCGGTCACCCCGGCGGCGCTCACCGAGGACGCGGCCGCGGTGCTGCACGCGGCCCGCGAGCAGCACGCCGAGCTGGTGCTCGTGGCCCCCGGGCCGCGGCTCACCGCCGAGCGGATCCGCCGGCTGTCGTGGGCGCTGCACGACGCGGGCCTGCCGCTGGCGGTGCTCTCCGGTCTGGTGGACGTGGCCGTGCGCCGCGTCCAGGTGGACGCCCCGGCCGGACTGACCATGCTGCACATCGCCCCGCCGCTGCGCCGGGGCCTCCAGGTCGGGCTGAAGTCCGCGCTGGACCGCACCGGCGCGGCGCTCGGACTGCTGCTGCTGGCCCCGCTGTTCGGCGTGGTGGCGCTGGCCATCAGGACCACCTCGCCGGGCCCGGTCTTCCACCGGCAGACCCGCTACGGCCAGGACTGCACGCCGTTCACCATGTGGAAGTTCCGCACGATGGTGGCCGACGCGGAGGCCCGCAGGGCCGAGCTGGAACTGACCGGCGCCAACGAGAACGACGGCCTGATGTTCAAGATGCGGCGGGACCCGCGGGTCACGCCGGTCGGCCGGCTGCTGCGCCGCTGCTCGCTCGACGAGCTGCCGCAGCTCGTCAACGTCCTGTGCGGCGACATGTCCCTGGTCGGCCCGCGCCCGCCGCTGCCCGACGAGGTCGCCCGCTACGACGAGGTCGCGCTGCGCCGGCTGGTGGTCAAGCCCGGCATCACCGGGCTGTGGCAGGTCAGCGGCCGCAGCGACCTGTCGTGGGACGAGACGGTGGCGCTGGACCTGCGCTACGTGGACAACTGGTCCTTCACCGGGGACGTGGACGTGATGGCCCGTACCGTGCGGGCCGTGGTCGACGGACGGGGGGCCTACTAGCCGCGCGTTCGGCGGCGACCGATGAGTTTCCGCGGGCGGTCCGGTCGTGATGGGAGCAGGATCGATCTGACCGCAGCGAGCGAGCGGAGGCTCCCCGATGACGACGAGCGGATTCACCACGTGCCTGTGGTTCGACGGGCAGGCCGAGGAGGCCGCGGAGTTCTACCTGTCGGTGTTCAAGGACGGGCGGCGGGGCCGGGTCGGCCGCTACACGGAGGCCGGCCCGGGTGAGCCCGGGTCGGTCCTGGCCGTGGAGTTCACCGTCAACGGCCAGAAGTTCGTGGCCGTCAACGGCGGCCCGGAGTTCACCTTCAACGAGGCGATCTCGTTCCAGATCCACTGCGCCGACCAGGACGAGGTGGACTACTACTGGAGCCGGCTCACCGAGGGCGGCGGCGAGGAGGTCCAGTGCGGCTGGCTCAAGGACCGCTTCGGCGTCTCCTGGCAGGTCGTCCCCGCCGTCCTCTTCGACCTGCTCGACGACTCCGACCCCGCCAAGGCCACGGCCACGTCGCGCGCCATGCTGGGGATGAAGAAGCTCGACATCTCCGCTCTGGAGTCCGCCCACACCTCGGGCTGACCACCGCCGGGCGCTCCGCCCGTCACCGTGCGGGCGGGGGCGCTCAACCGGCGGGGTCCGGGGCGCGGACCGCGTCGCGCCCGGCCGGCGGTTCCTTCGGCATCGGGGGCACGGTGGCGACGCGTTCGGCCGCGGGAGGATCCGGCTCGGGCACCGCGTCGGCCACGGCGGGCGGCGCGTCATGCACGACGGGCGGCGCGTCGGGCATGGGCGGGGTCTCGGCAACTCCCGCCGCGGGTGCGGCCTCGGCCGCCGGCGCGGGCGCGACCTCCGCCACCGCGGGCTCGGCTTCGGGCTCGGCCTCCGGCGCGGGCGCGACTTCCGCCACCCCCGCCGCGGGCGCCGTCTTCGGCATCGGCGGCACCTCCACCGCCCCCGCCACGGGAGCGGCCTCGGGCATCGGGGGGACGGCGGCGACTCCCGCCGCGGGTGCGGGTCGCGCGGGTGCGGCGGCGAGTGCGGCGGCCAGGAGCGCGTCGATGTGGGCGAGGCCGGCCGCGCGGGTGAGGTGCGCGGCGGCGTAGGCGGGGCCCGCGGTGCCGGGGGTGGGGTCGGCGGCCAGGGCCTGGGTGGCGGCGAGCAGCGCCTCGGGGGCGCCCGGGGGGACCACGAGACCCGCGCCGGCACGGGCCAGTTCGCGGGCGGTGCCGCTGCTCTCGGGGACGGCGGCCACGATGGGCCGCCCGGCGGCGAAGCAGGAGGTGAGCTCGGGCGGCACGTCCGCGTCGGTGACCGCCAGGACGTCCGCGGCGGCCAGCATGTCGGGCAGCTCGTTCTCGTCCGGCAGCGGCGCGATCTCCAGGTTCGGCAGGCCGCCGGACCGCGCCCGCACCCGCTCGCGCAGGCC
Source organism: Actinacidiphila acidipaludis (assembly GCF_019890725.1). GTDB lineage: Bacteria > Actinomycetota > Actinomycetes > Streptomycetales > Streptomycetaceae > Actinacidiphila > Actinacidiphila acidipaludis. The sequence continues at coordinate 34,426 of NZ_JAINZZ010000002.1, read as the reverse complement.
GGCGTCGCCCAGCAGCACCATCCGCAGGGTGGGGTCGCGCCGCGCGGTGTCGGCCAGCAGGGCGAGTCCGGGCCCGTCGCCGGGGTCACCGCAGTGCAGCAGGACGGTCTGCCCGGGCCGCCAGCCCAGCATCGCCCTCATCTGCTCGCGCGGGCGCGAAGCCCGCGGGGTCAGCGACCAGTTCGGCACCAGCCGTACGCGCTCCTGCGGCACCCCGAGCGCGGCGATCTCCGCGACCAGCGTCTCGTGGGCCGCGCCGACCACGGCCGCGCGCCGCAGCACCGACCGCTCCACGGCGCGGGCGGTGACCGACCGGGCGCCCAGCAGGTTCCGCACGAGCGGCACGAACGGCACGCCGTACCGCGCCGCGAGCCGTGCGCCGATCACACCTGCGGCCAGGCTCGGCATCTGCGCCGCGACCACGTCGAGCCGCCGGAGCTGGTCGAGCTGGTCGAAGCGCGGCGCCGCGGACAGCCCGCCGCGCAGCAGGGACATCTCGAACAGCGCCCGGCGCACCGCGGTCTGACGTGCCGGCACCAGGTGGCCGTGCCGGTGCACCCGCACCCCGCCGCGTTCCTCCTCGGCCCGCCGCTTGCCCGCGTACGCGGGGTCGAGCCGCCAGGCGGGATAGTGCGGCATGCCCGTCAGCACGTGGACCTCGGCCCCGCCGGCCGCCCAGTGCTCGGCGATCTGTGTCGCGTAGCGGCTCGTACCGGCCGGTTCCGGCGCGTAGTTGGTGGTGACCAGCAGCAGGCGGCGCGCGGCGGTTCCGGCCACGGAGCGCTCCCCTCTCCCCGATGTCCCCGGGTCTCCCCTGATGTCCCCGGGCCGCCGGCTCCCCGCCGGGCCCCGCGGAAGCACCCCGGGCTCCCCCCGGGGCGAACAGGCGACCACCCTAGCGTTCAGCCGTACGGGCCATCCGCGGGACGCCGGGTCGAGTCAATCCGATAGATAGGACAAAACGCCTTAAAGTGATCCGCGATGCCCACGCCGATCTCACGCCGCGACCTCCTCCAGGTGACCGCCTCGGGGGCGCTGCTCGCCGGATGCGCCTCCGGGAGCCGCGACCCGGCCGCCGCCACGCCCTCAGCCACCGCGGACGCGCCCGCCGGCCCTGCCGCCGGGCCGTCCCCCACGCCCGGGCAGGGTGCCGCCACCGCCCTGCCCGACCAGATCGAGCACGGCCCGCGCGACCGCGCGATGGTCGCCCTGACCTTCCACGGCCAGGGCGAACCCGCCCTGGCCACCGCCCTGCTGACGGAGGCGGAGAAGGCCGGCGCGCGGCTCACCGTGCTGGCGGTCGGAACCTGGCTGGACGCGTACCCGCAGCTCGCCCGCCGGGTCCTGGACGGGGGCCACGAACTCGGCAACCACACCCAGACGCACGGCGACATCGGCGCGATGAGCGCAAACGAGGCCTCCGCGGAGATCACCGGCTGCGCCCAGCGGCTGCACAAGCTCACCGGCTCGCAGGGGCGGTGGTTCCGCCCGTCGCGGGCCCGGCTGACCACGCCCCTGGTCGTCCGGCTGGCCCGGCAGGCGGGTTACCCGCATCTGCTGTCGTACGACGTGGACCCGCTCGACTACACCGATCCGGGCGCCGGCCAGGTCCGGGCGGCGGTGGCCGCGCAGGCCCGCAACGGCTCGGTGGTCTCCCTGCACTTCGGGCACAGCGGGACCGTGACCGCGCTGCCCGGGATCCTCGACGACCTCCACCGCCGCGGTCTGCGCGCGGTCACGACCTCGGAGCTGCTGACCTGATGCGCACCCCCACGTCCCGCCGCGCCCGGCGTTCCCTGTCCTCCACCGTGCTCGCCGCCGCCGTCGCCGTCCTGGCGGTGGCCTGCGGGAGTTCGGGCCCGCAGCCGCACGCGCAGTCCGGCAAGAAGCCGCCGTCCACCGAGCGGAACGGCATCCGTCCCCTGGAGGCGGCGAACGCCGGCCTGCCCGGGATGCCGCCGCTGCTCGACCCGAACGACGTGTACGCCGCCGACCGGCCCAACGCCCTGTCGCCGGTGGTGCGCAACTTCCCGCAGCGCGTCTACGTGCCGAACACCGAGTCCAACACGGTGACGGTCATCGACCCCAAGACCTACAAGGTGATCCGCACCATCCCGGTCGGCCTGCAGCCGCAGCACGTGGTGCCGTCGTGGGACCTGAAGACGCTGTGGGTCAACAACGACGTCGGCAACAGCCTCACCCCGATCGACCCGGCCACCGGCAAGGTCGGCCACCCGGTGTCCGTGCACGACCCGTACAACCTGTACTTCACGCCGGACGGCAAGTACGCGGTGGTGATGGCCTCGCTCGACCGCCAGCTGGTGTTCCGCGACGCGCACACCATGGCGATCAGGAAGACCGTCCCGGTGAGCTGCTACGGCGTCAACCACACCGACTTCTCGCCCGACGGCCGGTACTTCATCGTCTCCTGCGAGTTCTCCGGTGAACTGCTCAAGGTGGACACCGCGAAGATGGAGGTCATCGCGCAGCAGAAGCTGCCGATGGACGGCGCGATGCCGCAGGACGTCAAGATCTCCCCGGACGGCAGGACCTGGTACATCGCCGACATGGTGGCCAACGGCGTCTGGGTGATGAACGGCGACACCTTCTCCAAGCCGAAGCTGCTGCCCACCGGCGCCGGCGCCCACGGCCTCTACGTCTCCCGCGACTCGCGGACGATGTACATCTCCAACCGCGGCGAGGGCTCGGTGTCGCTGCTGGACTTCCACACCGGCAAGCTGACCGGCAAGTGGCACATCGACGGCGGCGGCAGCCCGGACATGGGCGGGGTGTCGGCGGACGGCAAGGTGCTGTGGCTGTCCGGCCGCTACGACGGCGAGGTGTACGCGCTGGACACCACGACCGGCAGGACGCTGGCGAAGATCCCGGTGGGCGCGGGCCCGCACGGCATGTGCGTGTACCCGCAGCCCGGCCGCTACTCGCTCGGCCACACCGGGATCTTCCGCTAGACGGTCCGCGCGGGAGAGCCCGGGCCGCCGGGCATGGGTGAGCGGGCCGGCACCGCCGCGCCGGCCGGGCGGGCCGCCCGGACGGCTCTGGCCAGCCGGGTCGCCGCGGCGGCCCGCGGGGCGCTGCCGTCGCGCCAGGTCCTGGCCGGGTGGACGGAGTTGGTGAGCAGCACCAGGAACGCGTCGCTCACCGGGTCGATCACCAGGCTGGTCCCGGTGAACCCGGTGTGCCCCGCGGCGCCGCCGCCCGCCAGCTCCCCCATGAACCAGGGCTGGTCGACCTCGAAGCCGGGCCACGGCCCTCCGGCGTCCAGCAGCGCCCGGCAGAGCAGCGCGAGGTCCCAGGCGGTGGAGAACAGGCCGGCGTGCCCGCTGACCCCGCCCATCGCGAAGGCGTTCTCGTCGTGCACGACGCCGTGCACCATGCCCCGGTCGAGCTTGCCCCAGGGCCGGCGCTGGTCCTCGGTCGCGGCGATCCGCGGCAGCAGCTCCCGCGGCGGGTTGAAGCAGGTGTCGGCCATGCCGCAGGGGCCGGTGATCTCCTCGCGGACCAGCGCGTCCAGCGGACGTCCGGTGGCCGCCTCCAGGCACTGCTGCACGGCGATCAGGTTGAGGTCGGAGTAGATCCGGACCGTCCCCGGCTCGTGCAGCGGCGCCTCCTGCCACAGCATGCGGGCGCGGGCCTCGGGGGTGTCCGCGTCGTAGAACGGCAGCTCGGGGCGCATCCCGGAGGTGTGGTCGAGCAGCTGGCGGACGGTGACCGCCGCCTTGCCGGCCGCCGCGAAGCCGGGGACGTAGGACGCGACGGGCACGTCCAGGGCGAGTCGGCGGGCGGCGATCACCGAGGTGAAGAGCTTGGTGAGCGAGGCCAGGTCGAAGAGGGTGTCGGGCCGCATCGGGACCCGGAGGTCCGCCGGCAGCTCGGTCCCCCGGTCGGCGTGCTCGTCGTAGCCGGTGTACCGGACGGCGTCGCCGACCGCCTCGTGCAGGGCGACGACGCGGCCCCGGCCGGCCAGCACGACGGCGCCCGCGCACCAGGGGTGCCCGGACGCCGGGCGCAGGAAGGCGGCCAGCTCGGGGACGATCCGCTTCAGCTCGTCGGTGTCGAGGCCCGCCTCAGGGCAGGAACCTCTCGACAGCGGCGGGACCATGTTCCTCCAGTGCCTTGCGTGCCTGTTCGATGAGTTCCGGGGTGCAGTCCCGGCCGGAGGCCATCACCAGGTCCTCCGGGTCCACCGCGTGCTCGGATCCCGTGTGCAGCGTGCTGTCAGCGGTCTTGAACGCCCAGGTGCGTTCGTCCGGAACGTCGGACATCGCTTCCTCCTGAGGGACAGGGCCCGCATCGGCGCCTGCGGGCCCTACGGTCCCTCCACCGTACGCCGCCCCCGCACACAGAGCCCGACGAAGGCCGCGGAGGCGATGACGACGCAGGTCAGCTGCGTGATCGCCATCGGAACCGCGGTGCCGTCGCCGGCCACCCCGGCCAGCGGCGAGATCGCCGCGCCGACGAGGAACGACGACGTGCCGATGAGCGCGGACGCCGAGCCCGCGGAGCGCTTGGTGCGCAGCAGCGCCAGGGTGTTGGTGGTGGGCAGCACCAGGCCCATGGACGCCATGAGCACGAACAGCGCGGCGGCGATCTCGGGCAGCGTGGCCGGGCCGAAGACTCCCGTGGTCAGCAGCACCAGCGCGACCGAGGCGGCCCCGATCAGCACCAGGCCGGCGCCCAGCACCTTGTCCATGTCGACCCGGCCGACCAGCACCTTGCCGTTGAGCTGCCCGACCGCGACGATCCCGACGGAGTTGAGGCCGAACAGCAGGCTGAAGGTCTGCACCGAGGCGCCGTAGACGTCCTGGACGACGAAGGACGACGCGGACACGTACGTGAACAGGGCCGCGAAGCCGAAGCTACCGGCCAGCACGTAGCCGGTGAACACCCGGTCGGCCAGCAGCCCGCGCATCGCGCCGAACGTCTCCTTCATCTCCCCGGAGTGCCGCTCGGCCGGCGGCAGGGTCTCGTGCAGCCGCCGCCAGACCAGCACGGTGAGCAGGACGCCGATGACCGTGCACACCACGAAGACCCCGCGCCAGTCGGTGACCCGCAGGATCTGGCCGCCGATGAGCGGCGCCACGATCGGCGCCACGCCGGAGATGAGCTGGAGGGTGGCGAAGAAGCGGGCCATGTCCACGCCGTCGTAGAGGTCGCGCACCACGGCCCGGGCGATGACGATGCCCGCGGCGCCCGCCAGGCCCTGCACCACCCGCACGCCGATCAGCAGGCCGGCGGAGGGGGCGAGGGCGCAGAAGGCGGTGGCCAGCACGTAGATCACCATGCCGGTCAGCAGCGGGCCGCGGCGTCCCCAGCGGTCGCTGAGCGGGCCGGCCACGAGCTGCCCGAGTGCCAGGCCCGCCAGGCAGCCGGTGAGGGTGAGCTGCACGGTCGCCGACGGGGCGTGCAGCGCGTCGGTGACCTGCGGCAGCGCCGGGAGGTACATGTCCATGGACAGCGGCGGCAGCGCGGTCAGGCCACCGAGCACGAGGGTCACCAGCCAGCCGGTGCGGCGCCGGGCCGCGAGGTCCGCTCCGGCCAGAGGCGTGCGGCGGGGGGTGGGGGTGGTCAGGGCGGGTGTCTGCGCGGGGTCTCTGGGCCCGGCGTCCTGCACGGTGGCACTCTCCGTCCGAAGTAGTTGAAGCGTTGCCTATTCTTTCAGTCCACGGGGACCGCCACGGACCGGATGCGAGGACACGCCATGGGGCAGGACATACCGAGGATCCGCTGGGGGATCCTGGCCACCGGCGGCATCGCCGCCACCTTCACCGAGGCCCTGACGTCGCTGCCCGACGCCGAGGTGATCGCGGTCGGCTCACGGAGCACGACCGCCGCGAAGGCGTTCGCCGAGCGGTACGGCATCCCCCGCGCGTACGGGACCTGGGCCGAACTGGCCGCGGACGACGACGTGGACGTGGTCTACGTGGCCACCCCGCACTCCGCCCACCGCGAGGCGGCCGGCCTGTGCCTGGAGGCCGGGCGGGCCGTGCTGTGCGAGAAGGCGTTCACCATCAACGGGCGCGAGGCCCGCGAACTGGTCGAACTCGCCCGCGGGCGCGGCCTGTTCCTGATGGAGGCGATGTGGACGTACTGCAACCCGCTGATCCGCCGGATGACCGCGATGATCGCCGACGGCGCCATCGGGCAGGTCAGGAACATCTCCGCGCACTTCGGCTTCGCCGAGGACTTCGCCCCCACACACCGCATGCGGGACCCCGGGCAGGGCGGCGGCGCGCTGCTCGACCTCGGCGTCTACCCGGTCTCCTTCGCCCACCTGCTGCTCGGTGAGCCGGACGCGGTCCAGGCGTGGGCGCACATGACGCCCGAGGGCGTCGACGACAGCACCGGCATGGTGCTGGGCTGGAACGGCGGCGCGGTGGCGACCCTGTCCTGCTCGTTCACCGCGGACACCGGCGCCCCGGCCACGGTCTCCGGCTCCGCCGGGCGGATCGAGATCGCCGACGGCTTCTTCCACGCCGAGTCCTTCACCCTCCACCGCCGGGGCGCCGAGCCGCAGACCGTACGGCTGGCCGACGTGCACGAGGACCACGACCGCGGCACGATGCGGCACGAGGCCGCGGAGGTGATGCGGGCGCTGCGCGCGGGCGAGACGGAGTCGCCGCTGGTCCCGCTGGACGGCTCACTGGCGGTCATGCGCACGCTGGACGCGGTCCGCGAGCGGATCGGCGTCCGCTACCCGGCCGACCGCCGACCGGCCGACCGCTGACCGGCGGGGCGCTGACCGGCGGGGCGGCCGTGCGGTCAGTGGTCGGGGAGCCGGTCGCTCACTCCGCCCGGTGGGCCGCCGCGGCCGCCGCGATCCGGGCCGCCAGTCCGAAGTCCTTCGCGGTGAGCTGTGACCCGGCCGCGTGCGTGGTGATGGAGACCGCCAGCGTGTTGTAGCCGAGCGTCAGGTCGGAGTGGTGGTTCAGCTCGGCCTGGATCCCCGCGATGTGCATCGCCAGGATCGCCGCGGGGATGTGCTCGAGGTGGTAGGTGCGGCGCAGCGCCGTACCGTCGTCGGACAGCTCCCAGCCCGGCAGCTCGGCGAGGCGGTCCTCGATCTCCTTGCGGGACAGCGGTTCGGCGTACGGCATCGGGCGCCTCCGTGCGGCAGCGTCGGGCAGGGTGCCGAGGCCGGGCGTGCGGGTCGCGCGGCGCCGCGCGCGGCCCGGTGCGGACGGCGCCGGGGTGCCGGCCGCGGCCTCCCTCCCATGCTCGCACCGCCTCCCCCCTCCTGCCACGGACGACACCGGACGCCGCCGGACGCCGCCGGACGCCACCGCCTCCCGCCGTCGTCCGCACCCGCCCTCCCCCACCGTCCGCGCCGGCCCTGCGCCACCGTCCGCTCCGGTGCGCGTTCCCGCGCGTCAACCGCGCACACGCGAACAGCCGTGCGCCTAGGCTGCCGGGCATGACGACTACTGCATCCGGACCCGCGGTCCTGCGCTACACGGCCTTCTCGCGTGACCCGGCGGGCGGCAACCCCGCCGGCGTCGTGCTGGACGCGGGGGCGCTCACCGACGACCAGATGCTCGCGATCGCCGCGGAAGTGGGCTACTCCGAGACGGCCTTCGTGGTGGCCCGCGACGAACGCACCCTGGACGTGCGGTACTTCAGTTCCAAGGCCGAGGTGTCCTTCTGCGGGCACGCCACCGTCGCCACCGCGGTGGCGCTGGCCGAGCGCATCGGACCGGGTGACCTGCTGTTCCGCACGCCCGCGGGCGAGGTGCCGGTGGCCGTGGCCGCGGGCGGGGACGGCGCGCTGCGGGCCACCCTGACGAGCGTGGAGCCACAGGTCGAGGACGCCCCCGCCGCGGCCGTGGACGAGGCGCTGGCCGCCCTCGGCTGGGACCGCGCGGAGCTCGACCCGGCGCTGCCGCCGCGGTTCGCCTACGCGGGGGCCCGCCATCTGGTGCTGGCCGCCGCCACCCGCGCCCGGCTGGCCGCGCTCGACTACGACTTCGAGCGGCTGGACGCCCTGATGACGTCGCTGAACCTCACCACGATCCAGCTGGTGTGGCGGGAGAGCCCGGCGGTCTTCCACGTGCGCGACCCGTTCCCGGTCGGCGGGGTGGTGGAGGACCCGGCGACCGGCGCGGCCGCGCTGGCCTTCGGCGCCTATCTGCGCACGCTCGGCCCGGTTCCGGAGCGGCTCACCCTGCACCAGGGCGACGACCTCGGCCGCCCCGGCGTGCTGAGCGTCGAACTGCGCTCGGGCGACCCGCGGGTGCGGGTCTCCGGGGAGGCCGTGCCCATCACCGCGGCCTGACGCCCCGCCCGATCCGACGGCGGCCGCCCACCCCGGGCGGCCGCCGTCGCCGTGCCCGGACCCGTACGCGAACCCCCCGGAACCCGCGAGGGGCATCGCCTGCCGGGCTGCCGCCGCGATGTCCGACATCACCGCACATGCCCTGATCATGCGCACTGTCGGACGAACTGGCGCCACGCATACCGGTATTGGCACGACCGCACACCACAGGTACAGAAACTGCACAGCTTCTGGCGGATTCTGACCACAACCGAACGGCGACCGCGCCGCGTGCGCAGGGGTGTTCGAGCGAAATGGGCGGCACGGCGTCACACGCGGTACGAATCGGTGGGCCGTGTGAAGAACTCGTTCCGGTCCGGTGACGCGATTCTTCCCGGGTAACCGTTTCCGCAGCCCACGGCCCGGGCACGGCTGGCCGGGCGGCCGATCACGTGCTTACATCGACCGCCAAGCGGGAGTTGCCGATACGCATTCCGGATCCCGGGGCGTCGCACGACCGTTGAATTCGGCCTGTCCGGACAGATTCCGGCGGCCGGAATCTCTTGTGGAATTTCCAGTGCAACGAAGGGAAAACGCACTCATGCGCAACACGCCCCAGGTCGAGACCCGCGAGATTTCCGACACCGAGCTGGACGGCGTCTCGGGCGGCATCAGCATCTCCGGCGGCGCCCAGATCGACGGTCTGGACACCCTGGTCGGCTCGGCCACCTCCGCCCTGCCGTCCCTGCCGGTCGGCGAGGTCGTGGGCCTGGTCACCGGTGCCGCCGGCACCCTCACGGGTGTCACCGGCATCGCCGGTATCTGAGGCTGCCTCAGACTCAGCTCGCACATGGACCCCGGGGCCACCACGGCCCGGGGTCCCTGCGGTGTCCCCGCGCCCGCCGCCCGGCGCGCGGCACCGGAACACCGCGGCCGCAAGCAGGGCCGCCCGCACGTGAAGGAAGTGGTCGGTGGAGTTCCGCCAGAAGGCGCTGGCCAAACTGCAGTCACCGGAAGAGCTCGACCTGCCGGTGCGTTTCGCCCGGCCGCAGGGCCGGCTCGCGCTCGCCGTCTGCGTCGTCGTCCTGGCGGCGGCCGGAGTGTGGGCGGTGACCGGCACCGTCACCAGCAAGCTGAGCGCGGCGGGCGTGCTGACCCGCACCGAGGGCAGCTATGTGCTGCAGAGCCCGGTGGCCGGCCAGGTCGTGCAGGTGCGCGCCAAGCCCGGTGACACCCTGCCCGCCGACGCGCCCGTGCTGGACGTCCGCACCGCCACCGGCGTCCAGTCCGTGCACACCGTGGCCGCGGGCCAGGTGGTGACGCTGACCGCCGCCATCGGCGCGGTGATCACCACCGGCGCGACCGTGGCGACCCTCGAACGCGCGGGACGGCCCGGCGAGCCGCTGGTGGCCATGCTGTACGTGCAGGGCGGCACCGCGCGGATGCCGGTGGGCGCCCCCGTGGAACTGGCCGTGCCCTCCGTGCCCGGGCGGTACGGCACGCTGCGCGGCACCGTGGCCGGGGTCGGGCAGCCGCAGTCGCGCCAGCAGATCGCCGCCTTCCTCGGCGACCCCGTCCTGGCCGGGCAGTTCGCGGCCAAGGGCGCGCCGGTACCGGTGCTGGTGCGGCTCGCGGCGTCCGCCTCGAACCCGTCCGGCTACCGCTGGTCCACGGCGGGCGGCCCGCCGACCCGGCTCACCTCGATGACTCCCGTCGGCGCCTCGGTCCACCTGGCCGCGGAGCGCCCGCTCGACTGGCTGCTGCCGTGAGCCCCCGGCACTTCCCGGCCCCCGCCCCCTCGCGCGGCGGCCGCCACCGCCCCGAGGCGGCGGCGGTGCCGCGCGGACGGCGGCCCCGGCGGGTCCGCACCCCCTCGGTGCTGCAGATGGAGGCCGTGGAGTGCGGGGCGGCGTCGCTGGCGATGGTGCTCGGCCACTACGGCCGCTTCGTACCGCTGGAGCAGCTGCGGATCGCTTGCGGGGTCTCCCGGGACGGCTCCCGGGCGAGCAACCTGCTCAAGGCGGCCCGCAGCCACGGCCTGCGGGCCAAGGGCATGCAGATGGAACCGGCCGCCCTCGCTCAGGTCCAGGCGCCTGCCGTGCTCTTCTGGGAGTTCAACCACTACGTGGTCTACGAGGGCATGTCGGGCCGGCTCGGCCGGCAGGGCGTGCACATCAACGACCCGGCGCGCGGCCGCCGTTTCGTGCGCACCGAGGACTTCGACACCAGCTTCACCGGCGTGGTGCTGACCTTCGAACCGGACGCGGGGTTCCGCGGCGGCGGCCGCAAGCCAGGCATCCTGCGCGCCCTGCCGGCCCGGCTGCGCGGCACGACCGGCACCCTGCTGGCCGCGATGACGGCCAGCTTCCTGCTGGTGCTCACCGGGGCGGCGGCGCCCGCGCTCAGCCGTACCTACATCGACCGCTTCCTGATCGGCGGCCAGCGGTCCCTGCTGAGCACCCTGTTCCTCTCCATGGGCGTGCTGGTCGCGCTCACCGCGGTGCTGACCGCCGTCCAGCAGGCCAACCTGCTGCGCGGCCGGATCATCTCCTCGACGCTGACCAGCGCGCGCTTCATGCGGCACCTGCTGCGGCTGCCGGTGCAGTTCTTCGCCCAGCGCAACCCGGCCGACCTGGTGCAGCGGCTGCAGTCCAACGACTCGGTCGCCGAGACGCTGGCCCGCGACCTCGCGGCCGCGGGCGTCGACGCGGTGGTGGTGCTGCTGTACGCGGTGCTGCTCTGGACGTACGACCCCCAACTGACACTGCTCGGCGTCCTGGTGGCCCTGCTGAACGTGGTGGCGATGCGGGTGGTGGTCCGGCTGCGGGCCACCGGTACCCACAAACTCCGCGCCGACACCGCCAAGTTGACCAACACCTCGTACAGCGGCCTGCAGCTGATCGAGACGATGAAGGCCACCGGCGGGGAGAGCGGCTACTTCCGGCGCTGGGCCGGCCAGCACGCCGCCACCCTGGACGGGCAGCAGCGGCTCGGTGTGCCGAGTGCCGCGCTCGCCGTCGTCGCCCCCACCCTCGCCGCGCTCAACAGCGCGCTGATCCTGCTGATCGGCGGGCAGCGGGCGGCCGAGGGCAGCATCTCGGTCGGCCTGCTGGTCGCGTTCCAGGCCCTGGTCACCAGCTTCACCGCGCCGGTCACCCGGCTCAACGGAGTGGCCGGCCGGGTCCAGGACTTCGCCGCGGACGTGACGCGCCTGAAGGACGTGGAGAGCTTCCCCGCGGACGCCCGCTACACCCGCGGGCGGCGCGGCGGCGCCGGTCCGGGCGCGGCGGACGCCGCGGGCACCCGGCGGCTGACCGGCCATGTGACCCTGGAGAACGTCACGTTCGGCTACAGCCCGCTGGACCCGCCGCTGCTGAACGGCTTCACCCTGCGGGTGGGTCCCGGTCAGCAGGTGGCGCTGGTCGGCGGCTCCGGCAGCGGCAAGTCCACGGTGTCCCGGCTGATCTCGGGCCTGTACCGGCCGTGGGAGGGCGTGATCCGGATCGACGGGCAGCGTCTGGAGGACATTCCGCAGAGCGCGCTGGCCTCGTCGGTGTCCTTCGTCGACCAGGACGTCTTCCTCTTCGAGGGCACCGTGCGCGACAACGTGGCGCTGTGGGACCCGTCGGTGCCGGACGACGCGGTGCTCGCCGCGCTGCGGGACGCCGCTGTGGACGACGTGATCGCCCGCCGGCCGGGCGGCATCCACTGCCGGGTGGAGCAGGACGGCCGGAACTTCTCCGGCGGCCAGCGGCAGCGCCTGGAGATCGCCCGCGCGCTGGTCCGCCGGCCGAGCGTGCTGGTGCTGGACGAGGTGACCAGCGCCCTGGACGCCGAGACCGAGCGGCTGATCATCGACAACCTGCGCCGCCGCGGCTGCGCCTGCGTGGTCATCGCCCACCGGCTGAGCACGGTCCGCGACAGCGACGAGATCGTCGTGCTGGAGCGCGGCACGGTCGTCGAGCGCGGCCGCCACGAGGAACTGAGCGCGGCCGGCGGGCCGTACGCGGAACTGGTCAGGGAGCGCTGACGTGACCTCGGTGCACGACCCGCTGCTCCAGGCGCCCGGCCCCGGCGACCTGGTGATCGGCGCGATGGGGTCCCTGGGCCACGCCGTGGACTGCGCGGGACTGCGCAGCCTGCCCCTGGAGGGGCCGCACGTGCTGTGGCTGGTGGTCGAGGGCGCCATGGACCTGTTCGCGGTGGACGCCGCCGCGGACGGCCAGTGGCACTTCCTGGGCCGGCTGGAGCCGGGCACGCTGCTCATGGGCCCGGTGGAGGGCCCGCAGTACACGCTGGTGAGCCGCCCGCTGGACGGCTGCGCGGTGCGCCGGATCCCGCTGCGGGAACTGTTCGCGCCCGCGCAGCCGTACGCGATGGACGACACCTACGGCGGCCAGGGCGCGCAGGGCTGGTACCAGGACCCGTACGGCCAGGGGTACGGCACGGGCGACGTCGGCTGGGCGTACGGCGGCGGGGTGCCGCAGCTCAGCGCGCTGGAGCAGGCGTTCGCGCAGGGCGTCGGACGCGGGCTGCGGGTGCTGTTCGAGGCCCGGGTGGACGGCCGCCCGGCCGCCGGCGGCGCGTCGCCCGACGACGACATCCAGTGGATGCCGGTGGACCCCGGCACGGTCCGCTACGGCGCCGAGTTCGGCGCGGAGGCCGACGGCCAGCTGCTGATCGACGGCGGGATGTGGCAGCGGATGGTCAACCAGCAGTCGCGGCTGCTGATCGCGCTGGGCCGCTGGATCGAACGGCTGGAGCGCGACCACGAGGAGCGGGCGGCCGCCGGGATCAAGGCCGGCGAGGCGGCCGGCGACCGGGCGCAGCAGGCGCTGCTCGCCTCCATCGCGGGCGCGGCCCCCGACGACCGCGGGGAGGGCGGCGGGGACGCCGTGCTCGCCGCCTGCCGGCTGGTCGGGGCCGCGGCCGGCATCGAGGTGCGGGAGCCGGCGGGCGGCGCCGACGCCGCCGCGGCGCCCGGTGAGGCCGCCGCGCCCGGCCGTACGTCCCCGGTCGAACGGATCGCTCTCGCCTCGGGGTTCCGCACCCGCGAGGTCGCACTCGGCGACCGCTGGTGGCGGCAGGACGCCGGCCCGCTGCTGGGCGCGCGGGCGGCGAGCGGCGCGCCGGTGGCACTGCTGTGGCGGCGCGGCGGCTACCAGGCGGTCGAGCCGCGCGGCGGGCGCCGGACACGGATCGACGCGTCGAACGCGGCCGGTTTCGCGCCCGCCGGCGTGATGTTCTACCGGACGCTGCCCGAGGAGCCCGTCTCCACACGGCAGTTGCTGCGCTTCGGCATGCGCGGCAGCGGGCCCGACGTGGGGCGGCTGCTGACCGGCAGTCTGATCGCGGTCGGCCTGGGCGCGCTGGTGCCCATCGCGACCGGCCGGATCCTCGGCTCCTACGTGCCGCAGGCCGAGAAGGGGCTGATCGTCCAGACCGCGCTGGCCATCGTCGCGACCACGCTGGTGTCGGCGGCGTTCATGCTGGTGCAGAACACCGCGATCCTGCGGCTGGAGGGCCGGATCGAGGCGGGCCTGCAGCCTGCCGTGTGGGACCGGCTGCTGCGGCTGCCCACCCGGTTCTTCGCCCAGCGCTCGACCGGGGAACTGGCCGCCGCCGCGATGGGCGTCTCCGGCATCCGCCGCATGCTGTCGGGCACCACCGCGGTGGCCGTGCAGTCCGGCACCGTCGCCGTCGTGAACCTGGTGCTGCTGGTCTGGTACAGCGTGCCGCTGGCGTTCGCGGCCCTGGGCATGCTCGCGGTGGTCGCCTCGGTGTTCCTGGCCACCGGGCTGTGGCAACTGCGCTGGCAGCGGCGCCTGGTGGAGCTGAACAACAAGCTCGCCAACCGCTCGTTCCAGACGCTGCGCGGGCTGCCGAAGCTGCGGGTGGCCGCCGCCGAGAACTTCGCCTACGCCGCGTGGGCCACCGAGTTCGCGCGCAGCCGCGAACTGCAGCAGCGCGTGGGCCGGATCAGGAACGTCACCACCGTGTTCAACGCGGTGTACCTGCCGTTCTGCACGCTGCTGCTGTTCATGCTGCTCGCCGGTCCCGCCCGCGGCAGCCTCTCCCCCAGCAGCTTCCTCACCTTCAGCTCGGCCGCCACGATGATGCTCACCTCGGCCACCCAGCTGACCGGCGCGCTCGTCTCGGCGGTGTCGGTGCTGCCGATGGTCGAGCAGCTGCGGCCGGTGCTGGAGGCCGCGCCCGAGGTCCCCGCCGCCAGCGCGCAGCCCGGGACGCTGTCCGGCGCGATCGAGGTCCGGGGGCTGTCGTTCCGGTACTCCGACGACGGGCCGCTGGTGCTGGACGACGTGTCCTTCCAGGTGCGGCCGGGCGAGTTCGTGGCGGTGGTGGGCGCGAGCGGCTGCGGCAAGTCGACGCTGCTGCGGCTGCTGATCGGCTTCGACCGGCCGGTCGCGGGCGGGGTGCTCTACGACGGCCAGGACCTGGCCGCCCTCGACCAGGCGGCGGTGCGCCGGCAGTGCGGGGTGGTGCTGCAGAACGCGCAGCCGTTCACCGGCTCGATCCTGGAGTGCATCTGCGGCGCGGAGTCGTACACGCTGGAGGAGGCGTGGCAGGCGGCCGCGATGGCGGGGCTCGCCGAGGACATCAAGGCCATGCCGATGGGCATGCACACGGTGCTGGCGGACGGCGGCGGCGCGGTCTCCGGCGGCCAGCGCCAGCGGCTGATGATCGCGCAGGCGCTGATCCGCCGCCCGCGCATCCTCTTCCTCGACGAGGCGACCAGCGCGCTGGACAACGGCACCCAGCGCACGGTCATCGACAGCACCAGGGCCATGCGCACCACCCGGATCGTGATCGCCCACCGGCTGTCCACGATCATGGACGCCGACCGGGTGCTGGTGATGGCCGAGGGGCGGGTCGTCCAGCAGGGCGCCCCCACCGAGCTGCTGGCCGGGCAGGGGGGGCTCTTCCACGAGCTGGTCCGCCGCCAGCTCCGCTGACGGCGGACGCCTGGGTCGGGCGCCGGGCAGGGCGGCCGGGTCAGCCGGCGGGCAGGGGCGGCGAGGTCAGCCGGCGAGCAGGGCGGCGTACCGTGCCGGGTCGACGTTGCCGCCGCTGACGATCACGCCGACGCGCTGCCCACGCAGCTCCTCGCGCATCCGGCGCAGGGCGGCGAACCCCAGGCACCCGGTGGGCTCCACCACGAGCTTCAGATAGGTCGCGAACACCGCCATGGCGTCCACGAGTTCGTCGTCGGTCGCGGTCACCACGGCCGGCCGGGCCCGGCGCAGGACGGCGAAGGTCAGCTCGCCCAGGTGCTGGGTCTGCGCGCCGTCCGCGATGGTGCGCGGGGTGTCGATGTGCACGATGCGGTCCTCGCGCAGCGACCGCCGGCCGTCGTCGCCGGCCTCCGGCTCCACGCCGAACAGCCGGCAGTCCGGGGCCAGCGCTCCCGCGGCCAGCGCGGTGCCGGACAGCAGCCCGCCCCCGCCGAGCGGCACGAACAGCGCGTCCAGCGGCCCCTCGTCCTCGAACAGCTCCTTGGCGGCCGTGCCCTGCCCGGCGATCACGTGGGCGTGGTCGTACGGCGGGACGAGGGTGAGCCCGCGCTCGGCGGCCAGCGCCCGGCCGATCTCCTCGCGGTCCTCGGTGTAGCGGTCGTAGGTGACGACGTCACCGCCGTAGCCCTTGGTGGCCGCGACCTTGGCCGCGGGGGCGTCGAGCGGCATCACGATGGTGGCCGGGATGTCCAGCAGCCGCGCGGCGAGGGCGACGGCCTGGGCGTGGTTGCCCGAGGAGTACGCGACGACGCCCGCCCGGCGCTGCTCGGGGGAGAACTGGGCGAGCGCGTTGTAGGCGCCGCGGAACTTGAAGGCGCCCATCCGCTGGAGGTTCTCGCACTTGAAGAGCACTTCGGCGCCGGTCTGCCCGTCGACCAGCCGGGACCTCAGCACCGGGGTGCGGTGGGCCTGTCCCTCGATGCGCCGCGCGGCGGCCAGCACGTCGTCGTACGTCGGAAGGTCGGACATCGGCGGCTCTCTCCGTTCGCGGCCCCGGGGCGGCGGTCACCTCCCTCTCGGCGGTCGGCCCAGTCTCTCAGCCCCGCCCGGGACGGCCGCGGCGGCTCCGTCCGGGGAGGAGGCGGCGTGCCGCCGGTCCCGTCCCGGGGGGAGCGGCGGCGTGCGGCCGGTCCCGTCCGGCGCCCTCCGGACGGCACCGGCCGTGCGCTCATCGGCGGCCCCGGGCGGGGGCCGGACGGGACGGCTGCGGGTCGGTGGTGCACCCGCCTTTGCGGCAGTTCTCGTTCGGACAGGACATGGGTCACTCCCTTCTCGCCTACTCAATAGGCGCACGGGGACGCGACTCAGTTCCCTCCGGTTCCTGAGAACCCGGTGATTTTCACCGGCGGCCCGCCAGCCTCAGGTCCTGGGCGAGGGCGGTGTAGGCCGACTTGGGCTGGTAGTTCTCGTCGAAGATGTTGGCCTGGCCCTCGCCGGTGAACACCCCGGGCACCCACGAGTACTTGTCGGTGAAGCCCCACACGGTGAAGTCGGTGCAGCGCCGGGTGAGCAGGCAGCCCTCCAGCAGCGTCTGGTAGGCCTCGTCCTGCGCCTCGACGTCCGTGGCACTCGCGGGCAGCGTGATGCGCACGTCGGCCTCGGTGATGGCGGTCTGGACGCCGAGCTTGTCGAAACGGGCCATGTTGTCGGCGATGTCGTGCGGCGCCGGGTACTGCACGTCCAGGTGGCCCTGGATGCCGACGCCCTGGACCGGCACGCCCTCCTTGCGGAGCCGCGCGACGAGGTCGTAGAGCGCGGTGCTCTTCGCGTTGACGCCCTCGATGTTGTAGTCGTTGATGTACAGCGCGGCCTTGGGGTCGGCCTCGTGGGCCCAGCGGAAGGCGTCGGCGATGTAGCCGGGGCCGAGCTTCTGCAGCCACACGTCGTCGCGCAGGGTGCCGTCCTCGTTGAACGCCTCGTTGACCACGTCCCACTGCCAGATCCGGCCCTTGAAGTGCGTGACCTCGGCGGTGATGTGGCGGTGCAGGATGTCGCGCAACTCGGTCGCGCTGAAGTCGCCGTCGGTGACCCAGGACGGCAACTGGCTGTGCCAGACGAGGTTGTGGCCGCGCACGAGCTGGCCGTGCGCCTGGGCGAAGTCGACGAGCCGGTCGGCCTGGGTGAAGACGAAGGTCCCCCGGGCGGGCTCGACGGTGTCCCACTTCATCACGTTCTCCGGGGTCACCGAGTCGAACTCGGTGGCCACCTTCTGCGTGTACGGCGCCTCGTCCGCCAGCGCGTCGGAGTTCACCGCGGTCCCGATGCGGATGCCCGCCTTCTGCGCGAGCTGCCGCAGCGTGGCGCCGTTCGCCGCGGCCCTGCCGGAGGATGCGGCGCCGGGCGCGGCCGCGGCGGGGTCGTGGGCGGCGGGCGTGCCGGCGTTCGCGTCGGCCGACACGAACAGGACGGAGGCGGCGGTCAGGAGGAGGCCGGCCGCCGCCGCGCCCACACCGGCAGCGGTGCGCGTCACCTTGTACATGGTTGGTCCTTTCAGGCACGCGTGGGGAGAATCCCGAGCATGCGCGAACGAAACTTTCGATGATGGCTTCGCAACTTGCGGACGCACCTTAGGGTCTCCCCCGGGCGCGGTCAACACTTCGCGCAAGATGGAGCCATGGCCTTCGACGTCGCGCGCGTACGCAGCGCTTTCCCCTCCCTCGCCCTCAAGGTCGCCCACTTCGACGGCCCCGGGGGCTCCCAGGTCCCGCACCGGGTCGCCCAGGCGGTGGCCGACACCCTGTGCGGCGGCATCTCCAACCGCGGCACCGTCACGGCCGCGGAACGGCGCGCCGACGCCGTGGTCACCGGCGCCCGCGCCGCCGTCGGCGACCTGCTGGACTGCCCGCCCGCCTGCGTGGTCTTCGCCCGCTCGATGACCCAGGCCACCTACGACATGGCACGGGCCCTCGCCAAGGGCTGGGACCCGGGGGACGAGGTCGTGGTGACCCGCCTCGACCACGACGCCAACATCCGCCCCTGGACCGCCGCCGCCGCGACCGCGGGCGCGACCGTCCGCTGGGCCGACTTCGACGCGGCCACCGGTGCGCTGCGCGTGGACGACGTGGCGGCCGTGCTCTCACCCCGCACCCGTCTGGTGGCCGTGACCGCCGCGTCCAACCTGCTCGGCACCCGGCCCGACATCCCGGCGATCGCGGAGGCGGCGCACACCGTGGGGGCGCTGGTGTACGTCGACGGCGTCCATCTCACCCCGCACGCCGCGGTCTCCCTGCCCGCCCTGGGCGCGGACTACTACGCCTGCTCGCCGTACAAGTTCTTCGGCCCGCACCACGGCCTGCTGGCCGCGGCCTCCCCCGGCCTGCTGGAGGACGTCCACCCGGACAAGCTGCTGGCGTCCACCGAGACCGTGCCGGAACGCTTCGAACTGGGCACGCTGCCCTATGAGTTGCTGGCCGGCACGACGGCCGCGGTGGACTTCGTCGCGGACCTCGGCGGCTCGGGCGAGGGCTCCCGGCGGGCCCGGCTGCTGGACTCGATGCGGCAGGTCGAGGCGCACGAGGAGGCCCTGTTCGACCGCCTGCTCGACGGCCTGGCGGCGATCGGCGGCGTGACCGTGCACCCGGCGCCGCGGCCGCGCACCCCCACCGCGCTGTTCTCGCTGGCCGGCCACCCGCCGCAGGCGGTGTACGAGCACTTGGCGGCGCGCGGAGTCAACGCCCCGGCCGGCAGCTTCTACGCGATCGAGGCGGCCCGCCGCCTCGGGCTCGGTCCGGCCGGCGCGGTGCGCGCCGGGATCGCGCCCTACAACGACGCGGAGGACGTGGACCGGCTGGTGGCGGGGGTCAGAGAACTCGCTGCAGCCAGTCGGTGAGCCGGCCCGTCATCTGCTCGTGGGCGCGCCGCAGCCGGGTCTCCACGATGCCCGCCGGCACCTCGGTGATCCGGGCTATCTCCTCCTTGGAGAGGCCCTCGGCGTCGGCGAGGAAGACGGTGATCCGCACGATCGGGGCGAGGGTGTCCAGCACGCCGTACACCACGTCGTCCGCGGAGTGCGGGGGCCCGGCGGCGGGGCGCCGCGCCCCGTGGCCGGGGGCGTCCTGCTCGAACCAGGCGGCGACCAGATGGCCGTAGAGCCAGGCCCGCACGCTCCCCGAGGGGCGGGCCCAGTGGAAGTCCAGGTAGGCGCGGTCGAACGTGCGCTGGACGAGGGCCTCGGCGGCCTCCCGGTCCGGCACCAGCTGGAGGGCGCCTGCGTAGACGCGGTCGAGGTGGGTGAGCACCTCCTGCTCGAAGCGCTCATCGCCCGGGCCGGTGACGTCACGGAACGGCTGGACCATCGTGCTCATCTCGAACTCCCCACCCATCCATCCTTACGATCGATGATCGATCACTATTCTTCTGCCCCGCGGATGTGATGTCCAACACGTAAACCGCATCGACGCGATAGGCGCTGTCTATGACGAACCGGCGGCCGCCCGGAGGCGGCCGCCGGCCCGCGTCGCGCACTCGGGTCAGGAGACGGTGACGTCGTCCGCGTGGTACGTGCCCTGGCCGTACCAGCCGTGGACCCAGATGGTGACCGAGGTCGTACCGGATCCGGTGGTGAAGCCGGTCTTGAGCTGCGCGTACGCACCGCCGGTGCCCGGCGTCCAGTTGCTGGTGTCGCTGGTGCCGGTGCCCGTCACGCCGAGGTAGACGTACGAGCCGTTGACGTAGGCGGACAGGGTGTAGGTGTGCCCCGCCTGCACGGTGACCGTCTGGGAGCACTGGGCGTCGTCGCTGTTGGACGCGGCGCCGGCCAGGGCGTGGCTGCCGCCGTGCACGGGCGAGGAGACGACGCTTCCGGTGCCTCCGGTGCAGGTCCACGGGGACAGGCTGCCGGTCTCGAAGTCCCCGTTGACGACGATGCCTCCGCCGCCGCCCCCGCCGGTGGTGCCCCCGGTGGTGGTGCCGCCCGTCGTGGTACCGCCCGTCGTGGTACCGCCCGTCGTGGTACCGCCCGTCGTGGTACCGCCGGTGGTCGTCCCGCCGGTCGTCGTGCCCCCGGTGGTGGTGCCGCCGGTCGTCGTGCCCCCGGTGGTCGTCCCGCCGGTGGTACCGCCGCCACCGGAGCAACTCCCGGCGCTGCCGTTGACGTCGTTCACCACGGCGTTGAAGAGCGTGGCCTGCGGATCGAGGTCGTACAGCGAGAACATCATCGCCCCGCCGAGGGCGTTGCAGTGGATGTAGTCGGCCCGGGCCTGGATGGAACGCGCGGACTCACCGCCGTAGAAGTTGGTGCCGTCGTAGAACCACGCGGACTGGGTCGTCGGGTCCCAGAAGGTGTCCGAGGCGTTGTCGACGACGCCGGTCAGCTCCTTGTACATCGCGACGCCGGGGACGTTGCCGCTGAGCGTGTGCCCGGCCGACGGCCCGGTCGCCGACTGGTAGAGCCCGTGGTTGCTCCCCGCGGGCACTCCGGTCCAGCCGCGGTAGTAGAACGGGATGCCGAGGTTGACCTTGCTCGCCGGGAAGCCGCCCGGGATCCCGTAGGCGCTGTCGCCCGCGGTGTACGCCTTGATCACCGAGTCGATGACGTACTTCTCGTTGCCCGGTGGGATGGTGCCCGACGGGTCGCTCGCCGAGGGGTACAGCGGGTCCTGGAAGTTCGTCGGTCCGGTGGTGTCCCAGGCGCCGTGCATGTCGTACGTCATCACGTCGCCGAAGTCCAGGTACTGGCCGATCTTGTCGGTCTGCACCTTGGCGATCTTGTCCTGGCCGCCGGGCAGCGCGGCGGTGAGGGCGTAGTGCTTGCCGTCCGCCGTGCCCTGGGTGTTCAGCTCGCTGCGGAACTCGGCCAGCAGCGCGGTGTAGTTGGCCGTGTCGGCCGCGCTGTAGTGGTTGCCGAGGTGGCCGCCGGACGAGCCCGGGTACTCCCAGTCGATGTCGAACCCGTCGAAGATGCCCTTCGCGGTGCCCGGCCCGCCGAAGCCGCCGGAGGCCGGGATGTTGCCCTTGATGAACATGTCGACGCAGGACGACACGAACTTCTGCCGCGAGGCGGAGCCGGCGGCCACGTCCGAGAAGTACTTGGAGTAGGTCCAGCCGCCCAGCGAGAGCAGGATCTTCAGGTTCGGGTGCTTGGCCTTCAGCTCCTGGAGCTGGTGGAAGTTGCCCGCGATCGGCTGGTTCCAGACGTCGCTGGTGCCGTCCACGCTGATGCTGCCGTCGAAGGTCTTCTGGTAGTCGGCGAACTGGTCCCCGGCGCCGTCACCGGCATTGGGGTCGTTCTCGCCGCCCGGGTCCGGGTCGGTGGCCTTGGTCGCCTCGAAGCAGGTCAGGTTGGACGGGTCGATGTTCTCGAAGTCGTAGATCAGGTAGTCGAGTTTGCCCGCCAGCCCTTCGGTGTCGAGGGCCTTGGGGTAGAAGGCGTTCTGGTAGATGCTCCACTGGTCGTAGTACGCGACCTTGAGGCCGCCGCTGGTGGCGGCCGGCTGTGCGACGGTGCTCGCGTTCGCGGCGGACTTCGCGGCGTCCGGCGAGGCGTGCGCGCTCCCGCCGCTCACCAACACCGCCAGGGCTCCGACGACGAGGCCGAGCACGGCGACGAGGCTGGTCAGGGACGGTCTGATCGAGGGTCTTGCCGAGCGCATGGCAACCTCCTGTGGCAGGACGGGACGTCGACCGGCCTCCCGTCCGGATGGGGGGCAACAGGTGCAGGTGCGGTGGTGCGCGGTTCACAGACGGTTCCGGGCCGAGGAACGCGGCCCGGACGTGGGCACGGGCACGCCGAAGGGCATGCCGGGGGCCGGCGTCGCGGGCGTTCACCGGAGGGCGGGACGACCGGCCAGGTTGTGGCAGGTTGTGGCACAGACAGTTGTGGCACAGACACGACATCTGATCCAAGGACAGATGTACTGGCGGGTTCTGACCCGGTCAAGGCTTTGGACTAGACCAACCCAAGAACGGACTAGACCAATTGTCGCGGCCGCGGGCGCGCGTCACCGCACGGCCGGCGGCTCCGGCCGTGCGGTGACGTGGGACTCCGCGACGGCGGCTCACACCCCGGCGACGGCGGTGGCCGCCGGGCGGTAGTCGAACCAGTCGAAGGCCGCGCTTCCCTCGGTGACGTACATCCCGATCACGCGGCCGGTGAAGCCGGTGGCGACCTGGGTGGAGAGGTAACGGCCGTCGAGCCGGGCGATCTCGTCGGGTCCCGCACCCTCGGCGCCGACCGAGAAGACGATCGTGTCCGGGCCGTTGGCGCCGACGCCGGCCGGCCCGTCCGCCGGGTGCGCGGCGTCCGTGACGGAGGGCGGCAGCAGGCCGGTCGTACGGACGTCCACGGCCAGGGTGAGCGGCCCCGGCGGAACCGGCCGCCGGGCGACGCGCTGGCACAGCGGCCCGATGCGGGCGAACACCTCGACCGCGCCGCCGCCGATCTCCAGGTCGTAGTGGTGCGCTTCGTCCAGCCGCACCGCGAGCCCTGCGTGCCCGTCGCCGGGGTCCACCCGGACCGCCACCGAGCAGTCGAGATGCTGCTGCCGCCGGCCGACGAAGGTGTGGCCGGGACGGTCGAGGGAGGCCCCGGTCGCGTGCAGGGTCAGCCACCCCGGCCGCTCGGTCAGCGACCACGAACCGTCGGGCCGGCTGCGCGGGGAGATCTAGACGGGCGACAGCGCCGGGGCGTCGAAGTCCTCACGCACCGGCTCGGGTTCGAACGGCCGCGGGCGATGGAGACGCCGTGCCCCTCGGCGGTCCCACCCTCGGCGATCATCAGGTACCACCACGCGCCGATCCGGTACAGGTGCGGGGCCTCGGGATACTGCAGCCCGGTCCCCGACCACACCGGGAGCGGGCCCTCCAGCACGCGTCCGCCCAGCGGGTCGATCCGGGCCACCTCGACCCCGGAGACCGCGCACCAGCACGAGCCGTCCTCGTCCCACGCCAGGTCCGGGTCGATCCCCGGCAGGTCGATCCGCACCGGGTCCGACCACGGCCCCTCGGCCCGCTCGGCGGTGACGACGAAGGTCCCCTTGCCGCGCACGTCGGTGGTGATCAGGTAGAAGAGGCCGTCGTGGTGACGGAGCGTCGGGGCGTAGACGCCGTCGGAGGCCGGCACGTCGGCGGGCATGCCGAGCTGCTCCGGCCGGTCCAGTACGTTGCCGATCTGCCGCCAGTGCACCAGGTCCCGGCTGTGGAAGACCGGGACCCCGGGGAAGTACTCGAAGCTGGAGCACGCCAGGTAGTAGTCCTCGCCCACCCGGCAGACGCTGGGATCGGGATGGAACCCCGGAATGACCGGATTGCCGTAAGTCCGCACGCGTCGCCGCCTCCGAAAGTTTCGACGATCCGACCGAATATCGGCGCCCGACTCTAGGTACGCCCTCCGCCCGGGTCAAGGCCCCCGCAGCGGCCCGGTGGCGGGGCCTGCCCAGGCCCGCGGGACGTGGCGCTGCACCGCCCGTGTGATCCGGCGGCCGCCATGTGGGCGGCGCCCGTTCCGCGGCGGCCGTCCTTCGTAG
This sequence comes from Actinacidiphila acidipaludis, assembly GCF_019890725.1. Taxonomy (GTDB): domain Bacteria; phylum Actinomycetota; class Actinomycetes; order Streptomycetales; family Streptomycetaceae; genus Actinacidiphila; species Actinacidiphila acidipaludis. The sequence continues at coordinate 10,661 of NZ_JAINZZ010000002.1, read as the reverse complement.
GGTGGCGCTGATGACACCACGACAGACACCCCAGATCGACTACCGGGCGGTGTTCCAGGCCCTCCCGGCCATGGTGGCGCTCATGACCCCCGAACTGGTGTACGCCGACGTCAACGAGGAGTTCGTGCGGCAGTCCGGGCGTTCGCACGGGCAGCTGATCGGACGTCATCTGTTCGAGGTGTTCCCCGACAACCCCAACGACCCGGGCGCGACGGGCATGCGCAACCTCGAGGCGTCCCTGCTCCGCGTCCTGGCCACGGGTGAACGCGACACCATGGCGCTGCAGCGCTACGACGTCGAGTCGCTGGAACGGCCCGGCCACTGGGAGAAGCGGTACTGGAGCCCGATCAACGCCCCGGTGCTCGACCGGGACGGCCGGGTGGCGCTCGTCCTGCACCGGGTGGAGGAGGTCACCGAGCTCATCCGCGCCCGCGGCCGGCACGACGGCCGCGAACGGGACGCCCACGGCCGCACCAGCGTCCTGGAGGCCGAGCTCTACTCCCGCGCCCACGAACTCCAGGAGGTCAACGAGCGGCTGCGGCGGGCCCACGCCCGTGAACGCGAGGTCGCCCTCGCCCTCCAGGACGCCATGCTGCCCGCGCCGCGCCCGATGGGGCACCACCGTTCCGCCGTGCGCTACCGCCCCGCGACCGGCGCGCTGAACGTGTGCGGCGACTGGTACGACCTGGTCGAGCTGCCCGACGACCGCACGATGGTCGCGGTCGGCGACGTGGTCGGCCACGGGCTGACCGCCGCCGGCGTCATGGGCCAGTTGCGCAGTGCGCTCAGCGCCGCGTCCCGGGTGGCCCCGGGGCCCGCCCAGGCGCTGGAGGTCCTCGGCCTGTACGCGCGCTCGGTCGACGGCGCTGAGTCCACCACCGTCGTCACGGCCTCCATCGACTGGAACAGCCACATCCTGACGTACAGCAGCGCGGGCCACCCGCCGCCCGCGCTGCTCCGTGGCGACGGCACGGTGGAGTTCCTGGACCAGGCGACGGATCCCCCGCTGGGCGCGCGCCCCGAGCACGCGGCCCGGCCCCAGGCCAGTGCGGCCTTCGGTGACGGCGACACGCTCGTCCTCTACACCGACGGGCTCGTCGAGCGGCGGAACGAGGACATCGACGTCGGCCTCGCCCGCCTGGCCCGCACTCTCGCGGGTCACCTGACCACGGACCCCGAGCAGCTGGCCGACATCCTGCTCTTCGACCTCCTCCCGCCGCGGGGGGCCACGGACGATACGGCGCTGGTTGTCATTCGCCTCTGAGGGGTGACGCCTGCCGCTGGGCTATGCCTGGTCGGCTTCCGGGGTGCCTCCGGGCCGCCGTCGCCGTCCAACGGTGCGTTGTGGCTGTTCGCGCTGGGGGCACCTCCCGGGCGGAGTCTGGGGGACCCCGCGCCCCTGTCATCGCTTGCCGTTCGTCCACTTGTCGGGGGCAGTCCGGAAGCGTCTCCTCGGACTGTGCATGGCGGGTTCTTACGAATTGGCTGGTCGGGCGGATGCACATTCCTGCGGGGAGCGCTTCCTCCCCACCCCCTGGCAGCAGCGAGTGCCCCAGGGGCAGGTCGTGCCCCGAAGGGGGCGCGGGGTCCCCCAGACTCCGCCCGGGAGGTGCCCCCTGCGCGACAAGCCCACGCGGTGGCGCAAACGGCGACGGCGGCCCGGGGGCAGGTCCGGGGGCCGAGGGAGCTAGGGGAAGCGGGTGAGTTTGGGGGCGGTCACCCGGCGGGAGGCCTGGGGCAGGGCGTGCCGTGCGTCGTCCAACGTCCGCTGCTGGACAGCGAAAAGCAGCCCGTACCCGAAGGTGTCCGCCCCACGCGAGTGGGCCTCCGCGGCCAGCGGAAGGAGGGCGCGCCGAGCCACCACCGCATCCTGATGCCCACCGAGAAGCTTCTGCACCGCCCGCGCCCGCTTCCGCAACCTCCGCGCCCGCTTACCCCCGTACGGCTCCGCCGCCTCCGCACAGTGCCGCAGCCGCCTCGCCGCCTTGCGGACGCCGTGCAGCGCCTTCTCCTTCTCGCGCCCGGCGGGCGCGTCCCGTTCGGCGGCCAGCCGCTTCTCCAGCCGCCGCCGGTCTCGTTCCGCCGCCTTCCGCGCCTGCTTGACCGCGGGCTTGGCCGCCCTGCCGCGCCGCAGCGGCGGATCGGCCGCCAGGTTGTCGAGGGCGTCGAGGAGCGCGAAGTACCGCGGGCCGTCAAGGAGGGCGAGCACCTCGCGCCAGGCCACGTCGTGCCGGGCACGTTCCTGGTCGCGGACCCGGCCGGCCAGCCCCTTGAGCGCGGCGCGCGGCGCGTGCTCCTCCGCCCGCAGGAGTGCGGCCTGGTCGTGCAACCGCTCGGCCAGCACCTCGTGGTCGCGGGCCTCCGCCAACGCAGCGGTCAGCCAGTGGAGTTCGCGCGCGACGGGTTCCGTGCGGGAGCGGTCGAGGACGCGCCGCTGGCTGCGCAGCAGGTTGCGCAGCCGCCGGGCGGCCGAGCGCATGCGGTGCAGGGCGTCGGGCTCGTCGACGCGGACGCCCGGGTCCACCTGGAGCAGTTCCGTGAGCTGCTCGCGGAACCGGGTCATGACCGCGTCGCCCGCCGAGCCCTTGCGCAGCGCCTTCGCGTCCGGGCCTCGCTTGCCGCACGCGGCGGGCGGTCGCTGCCGCGTCACGGCCGCGAGGCGGTCGGCCAGTGCCCGGTCGACCTTGTGACCGGCGGTCGAACGGCGCCAGCCGGTCTTCTTCAGCCGCCGGGCGGCGGCGGGCAGCAGATCGGCGTCGCCGTCCTCCAGCTCCACCTCGATCTCGAACCACTTGGTGATGGTCGTACCGGTGCCCTTGGCACCGCCGCGGGCCGCGGGGACGTGCTCCAGCGACTGGGCGGCGACGCTGTCCTGAGCGACCTCGGCGAGCGGGTCGGCGTTCGCGCCGAGCAGCGTGTGGCGGCGCCGGTGGGTGCGCAGGTGCGCGACGGGGACGAGGTCGCGTCCGCGCGCGTACGCGACGACGCGCCGGCGCAACTCCTCCGGGACGTCACCGGGCTTGCCGGCCCGCAGCGGCGCGTGCACCTCGGTGCGGGCGCCGTCCCCGGCGGGCAGCTTGACGTGCCAGCCCTCGTCGTGGCCGCCGCTGCGACGGCGCAGGGTGACATCGTGGGTGAGCAGGCGCAGGTCGGGGGTGTCGTAGTAGATGGCGTCGAGTTCTTCGGGCTCTTCCTCGCGGACCTGCTCGACGGCAGGCAGCTTCCGGAAGTCCTCCGGATCGAAGCGCCCGGTCCCCTCGAACTTGGCTTCGCGTTCTGAGTGGACGGTCGTCATGTCGTTTCGGTTGCCCGCCAGGGGGCCGCACACGCGTCCCCATACCCGGGATAACCGGGTGATTCCGGGGCAGGCGAGGGTCGAGGCAGTCCGTAGTCATCGCTGGTCCCCCGCGTGTCCGGGGGCCGGGAGCGCCCACGAGGAGGTCGACACGTGTTCAGAGCCATCGCGGACGTGATCGCGTCCATCGGCAACGCCGTCGCCACCGTCGTCACCCTTCCGTTCCGTGCCGTCGCGCGGCTGTTCGGCGGGGCGTCCGACACGGCCCACGGGCACCACTGACGGCCGTCGCTCAGGAGCGGCGCCGGGCCCAGAAGAGGGCGTGCCCGCTTTCCCCCTCGGGCACGAACTCCTCGCGCTCGACGATCAGGCCGGCCTCGGTGATCCAGCGACGGTAGGTGGCCGCGTCGGCGTGGCTCCACCACATCGGGGCGCCGGCGCCGAGCCAGTCCTCCTCGACACCGGTCCAGGCACGGTGTCCCGTGGTGGCCACGAACCAGCCGCCCGGACGCAGCCAGCGGCCGACCCTCGCGAGGAGGCGCGGCTGCTCGTCCAGGGGGAGGTGGATGAGGGCGTAGAGGCTGACGACCGCGTCGAAGGTCGCGTCTTCGCCGGGGACGAAGGCCGGGTCCGTGATGTCGGCGCGGACGAACTCCGCGTCCGGCACCTGCTGCCGTGCCCGGCGGATCTGTACGTCACTGATGTCGGCGCCGGTGACGCGCAACCCTCGGGCGGTCAGTGCCCGGGCCACCGGCACTCCGCTGCCGCACCCCAGATCCAGCACGGCACCGCGCGGCGGGACGCACCGCCCCAACTCCCCCAGCCACGCGCGGTACTTGCCCTCGGCGCCGTACGCCTCGTCGTACCGCACCGACACGGCGTCATACCCCCGCCGCACCACGTCCCGCGGATCTCCACCACCCGTCACGGGCCGCACTCTAACCACCGACCCACCCCCCGGCGACACATTTTCAGCCCCTGGAGGGCGCGGTTGCGAAGGGACGCGGCAGCTGAAAGGCGTGAGGTTGTGATGCCGGGACTCGACCCGCGCGTTGTGGTCCTCGCACAGCAGATGCGGTTGCAGACGCTGAATGCGCTCGGCCACAGCCATGATCACTGACTCTGCCCAGTGTTCCGCCGGATGCCTGAGGCTCCGGCCGCTGCGCAGGAGGTCCTGGATGTCCACGACCCGTCGGGGTTCGACCAGTTCACTCGTGTCCACGGGTTCGCCCAGCCAGTCGAGTTGCCCCAGCGCAGCTACGGCCAGACTTTTGACGCCCGCCGAGGCTTGGCCGGCGTCGTGGACGGTCCGGCGCAGGCCGCCGTCGACGGCGAGGGACAGTAAGGACGAGGTGTCGACGAACCAGAGGGCGGGCAGGGGGGGCGCGGGTGTGGGCACCGCGCCCTCCCGCGTCAAATGAGCACCCCGGAATCGGACTCCATCACCGCGTCCCAGAGCGCCTCGTCGTCCTCGCGCTCCAGCAACGTCGCCACGACCCCCAGTCCGACGAGTCGGCTGCGGGCGGCATCCACAGCCGCGCTCAGCAGACGCTCGGGCGCCCGGACGGTCCGCCGGACCGTGATCCCAGCACCGGTGGGAGCCACCGAGGTGTGCTGGGCGACGAGATCGCCCACTCTCTGACCGCGCAGGTTCCTGCTCTGGTCATAGGTGATCAGGTCCATGACGCAGAGCTGATAGATCAGGGCTGCCAGGGAGACGCCGAACTGCTCCATGAGGGCCACCAGGCTGCGCTCGGTGACGCGCCCGGCGCTCAGCCAGCGCAGCGTCTCCCGAATGCCGTCCTCGGGCATCAGCAGATGGCCGGCGAACGCGTTGACGCGGCGTTCCTGCAGGTCGTCCGCGAACATGTCGTGCTCGCCCTCATTGATGACGTCACGCGGGTCGCCCAGCAGGTGGTGCCCCAGTTCGTGAGCCAGGGTGAACCGTACGTGTCCCTGCGAGAAGTCGGTGCTGGCCACGATCAGTGCCACGCCGTCGCCGTGGACGCACAGACCGTCCGTCTCCGTCCCGAGCGGCGACAGCGCCACGTCCACGCCGAAGTGCCGCTCGATCAGCCCGGGAAGGTCACCGAGTTCGTGCGACCCGAGGCCCACGCAGTGGCGTGTCCGCTCGGCCAGCCGTCGCCCCTGCCGTACCGCCTCGGCCTGGTTGCGCGGACGCTGGGAGAGCTCGTCGCGCGCGTAGTCGAACACCTGCTGTCCCGATGCGGTCGGCACGGCCGGCACCGGCGCCGCCCGCTGGGCCAGGACGTCCTCGACCTCCAGCAGTTGAAGGGCCCGGCGTCTGGCGTTGCCGTCCTCCCGAGAGCGGGTGTCGCCCGCCAGGCGATGGGCCATGGCCAGGGTGGGCCGAGAGGTCTGCCCGAGCAGATGGGCCACGGTGACGCCCAGCGCCTCAGCGAACTTAGGCAGCTCCCGGGCGCTGACCTTGCGCCGCCCGCGCTCGATCTTCGAGATCTGGTCCTTGCCCAGTCCGACGAGCGCACCCAGCGAAGCGCCCGTCAGGGCACGGCGGGCCCGGGCCTGCCCGATCCTGCGTCCGACCTCGGCCGGTCCCGCACCGGGCGGCGGCTCAGCCGTGGGCAGCAGGGAACCCAGTGCTTCGTTGCCCGTCAGTGCGTCTGACACAGCCGCCTCCCCGTCGTGCCGCCAAGTCTTCCTCCGCCAGTCTCACACCTGGGGCACCCCATCGCGACTATCCCTACGGACTGGTTGCGATTCGAGGGACTTCGAGGGACAGGGGGCAGCACGCCTCGGAGGTCAGCGCCTTGACCTGCAAAAACGTGAAGCGGCAGACGAGTCGGGCTGTACGCCGGGTTCTGTCACCGGGCGGCCTCGCGGCCGGCCGGGAGACGGCCATCCATCTAGGGCTGCCGTTGCCGGCAGCCTCGTGCGGTCTACCCGCGGACTCGGGCGGGCAGCCCTCGGTCGTCCGCGCGGGGTCGCGGCGAACCGCGGCCCCTCTTGACCTTGCTCCAGGTGGGGTTTACCAAGCCGTCCAGGTCACCCTGGACGCTGGTGGTCTCTTACACCACCGTTTCACCCTTACCGGGGACCGAGGTCCCCGGCGGTCTGTTTTCTGTGGCACTGTCCCGCGGGTCACCCCGGGTGGCCGTTAGCCACCACCCTGCCCTGTGGAGCCCGGACGTTCCTCGGGAAGCCCCTGGGGCTCCACGCGGCCGTCCGCCCGGCTCGTCTGCCGTGGTCCCATCGTAGTGGCTCCCCCGAGGCGCTCCGCGCACGCCCCGGCACGTCGCCTGCGCCCGGAGTCCGGTCCCTCAGGCGGGCGCGAACAGCACCTTCGCCGTGCCGGGGTCGGCCGCCGTCAGCCGGACCCGCAGCCGCCTGCCCAGCGGCAGCCGCGGGCCCCCCGGCTCGGCCTCGATGCGCCCGACGACCGCCGGATCGTCCAGGTGGACCGTGCCCACCATCCCGGCGGCACCCTCCTTGAGGTCCACCACGTACCCGTCGAACAGCTCCACCGCCGCCTCGGCCAGGTCCAGGCACTCGTGCTCCACATGGGCGGCCCGCGCCGCGCCCTGGGCCATCCGTCCCGGCAGGACGTCCAGCGCGGCCGTCACCCACTCCGGCGCCGGCCGGTCCGCGGCCGCGGCCACGCACAGTTCACCGGCGTACCGGTCCACCAGGCGCCGCAGCGGCGCGGTGCAGTGCGTGTACGCCGCCGCGACCGCCGCGTGCACGGTGTGCTCGGGGATGCGGCCGTCGCGGAAGACGGTGTACCCGGCGCCGCGCAGCAGCGTCGTGCACTCCTGCAGGAAGGCGGCGTGCGCGGTGCGGTGCGGGTCGAGACCGCGGACCACGGCCGCGTACGGCGTGCCGTCCGGCCAGGCGATGCCGAGCGCGTGGGCGACCCGCCGCAGCCGGGCCACCGAGCCGTCCGGCGCGCTGGGCAGGGTCCGCAGGATGCCGGTGCCCGAGCGCAGCATCAGCTCCGCGCCGGCCATCCCGGTCATCAGGGAGATCTGGGCGTTCCAGCCGTCGGCCGGCAGCGGGACGCGGTACGACAGCACGTAGTCGGAGACGCCCGGCGAGCCGGGGTGGGGGCGTTCGGTGATCTCCTGCTCGGGCACGTTGAGGGAGATCCCGCCCCGGGCCACCTCCAGCGCCTCGCGCAGCGTGCCGATCTCCCGGAGCAGCGCCACCGGCTCCTCCGCCGCACCCGCGTCGATGGCCGCCTGCGCCCCCGCGTAGTCCAGCCGGGCCCGGCTGCGCACCAGCGCCCTGCGGACGTCCACCGCGGTGACCGTGCCGTCCCCGTCCAGGTCGAGCCGCCACAGCAGCGCGGGACGGTCCTGGCCGGGCAGCAGGCTCGCCGCCCCCTCGCTCAGCACCGGCGGATGCAGCGGGACGCGCGCGTCCGGGAAGTACAGCGTGGTGACGCGGCGGTGCGCCTCGGCGTCGATCGCACGCCCGGGCGTCACGAACGCGGCGACGTCCGCGATCGCGTAGTGCACGCGGTAGCCGCCCCCGGGCACCCGGGCCAGGTGCATCGCCTGGTCGAGGTCCATCGAGCCGGGCGGGTCCAGCGTGTACGGGGGCAGGTCGGTCGCGTCCTCCCGGTCGTGGCGTGGGCCAGCCGCCGCGCCGGGGCCGGGCACGACGACGGGTGCGGAAACGGTTCTGACCGCCTGCGATGACGCCGCCTGGGAGGACGCCGCCTCCGAGGCCACCCCGTCCGCAGAGGCCGCCGCAGTCACAGAGGCCGCCGCAGCCTTGGAGTCCGCCGCAGTCACAGCCGCGGAGACCGCCTCCGCCTCCGCCAGCACGGCCGCCGGGAACTCCCCCGGCATGTCCGGCCCGGCCCGCAGCTCCCGCAGCGCCGTGCGCAGAGCGCAGCCGTCGGCGGCCGAGACGTGCAGGTGGCGGCGGGGCATACGGCGAGGGTACGGCGGGGCCGTAGGCTGCTGCGGGTTGTGAAGTCCGTCCGAGGGAGTCGATCCGTGCTCGTCCTGTTGCCGCCGTCCGAGGGGAAGGCCACTGCCGGCCGCGGGCGTCCCGTCGCCCTCGACGGGCTGTCGCTGCCCGGCCTGACCGCGGCGCGTGCTGCCGTCCTCGACGAGCTGGTCGCGCTCTGCTCCGCGGACGAGGACAAGGCCGCGGAGGTGCTGGGGCTCAGCCCCGGGCTGCGCGGCGAGGTGGCGAAGAACGCCGGGCTGCGGACGGCGCCCGCGATGCCCGCGGGACGGCTCTACACCGGCGTCCTCTACGACGCGCTGGACGTGGCCTCGCTGGACACGGCCGCGCGCCGCCGCGCCCAGCAGTCGGTGCTGGTGTTCTCGGGACTGTGGGGGGCGGTCCGGCTCGGCGACCGCATCCCGGCCTACCGCTGCTCGATGGCGGTGCGGCTGCCGGGGCTGGGCGGACTCGCGGCGTACTGGAAGCCGTTCATGGACGAGGTGATGCCGGAGGCGGCGGGCAGCGGGCTGGTGCTGGACCTGCGGTCGTCGGCGTATGCGAGCGCGTGGAAGCCGCGCGGTGAGGTGGCGCGGCGAACGGCCACGGTGCGGGTGCTGCAGGTCAGCGTGGTGGACGGCGTCGAGAAGCGGACGGTGGTGAGCCACTTCAACAAGGCGACGAAGGGCCGTCTGGTCCGGGCGCTCCTGACCGCCGGTGCCCGCCCCCGCACCCCCGACGCCCTCGCCGCCACCCTGCGCGACCTCGGCTACACCCTGGACCACACCCCGGGCGACCCGCGCCTCGACGTCCTGGTGACGGAGGTCTGACGCCCGGGGCCCGGGGCCCGGCGCCCGGCTCGAGCTGACGGGCCTTTCCCCGCTGACGTGCCCTCCCATCTGACGGGCTGCTGAGGCACGCCCCGGGCTCCGTCGCTGATGGGAGCGTTGCGGAGGGCGCAACGGGCGTTGCAGGGGCTGCGACGAGCCGACAGGATGCCCGCATGACATCCGTGTTCGACCTGGCCCCCGCGGTCGTGCCCGTGGTCGTCCTGGAGGACGCCGACGCCGCCGTGCCGCTCGCCCGGGCACTCGTGGCGGGCGGGCTCACCGCGATCGAGGTGACGCTGCGGACGGCCGCGGCGCTGGACGCGATCCGCGCCGTCGCGCGCGACGTGCCTGAGGCCGTGGTGGGCGCGGGCACCCTGCTCACCCCGGACCACGTCGCCGCGGCGCGGGAGGCCGGCGCCCGTTTCCTGGTCAGCCCCGGCTGGACCGACCGCCTCCTGGACGCGATGCGCGGCTCCGGTCTGCCGTTCCTGCCGGGCGTCTCCACCGCCTCCGAGGCACTCGGACTGCTCGAACGCGGCGTCAGCGACATGAAGTTCTTCCCTGCCGAGGCGGCCGGCGGCACCGCCTATCTGCGGTCCCTCGCATCGCCGCTGCCGCACGCCCGCTTCTGCCCCACCGGCGGCATCGACGCCGACCGCGCGCCCGACTACCTGGCGCTGCCCAACGTCGGCTGCGTCGGCGGGACGTGGATGGTGCCGGCGACGGCGTTGCGCGCGCGGGACTGGGACGAGGTCACCGCGCTGGCCCGCAAGGCCGCCGCTCTCACTGCCTGAACAGCGCCCGCAGCCCGGCCGCTCCTCACCCTCTGAGGTGCGCCGTCGCGTTCAGCTCCCGTACGGACGCGTTGCCGTCGGCGTAGTACGCCACCTCCGAGAGGGACGCGGGCCCGACGGCCATCCGGAACAGCGCCGCGGGCGGGGCGTCCAGGGCGAGGCGAACCAGCGTGGTGATCGGCGTGACGTGGCTGACGACCAGGACGGTACGGCCGCGGTGGCGGTCCAGCACCGCGTCCCGGGCGGCCGCCACTCGCTCCGCCACCGTCATGAAGCTCTCACCGCCGGACGGCGCGGCGTCGGCTGAGGTGAACCAGGCGTCGAGCTCGTCCGGGAAACGCTCCCGCACCTCGGCGAAGGTGAGCCCCTCCCACGCGCCGAAGTCCGTTTCCCGCAGGCCCGGTTCGACGGTCACGTCCAAGCCGAGCCGGTCGGCGGCGGCCTGCGCGGTCTGGCGGCAGCGCAGGAGCGGCGAGCTGACGACGGCCTGGACGCCCCCGCGTACGGCGAGTTCCCCGGCGGCGCGGCCGGCCTGCCACCGGCCGTGGTCGGAGAGGGCGGGATCGCTCCCGCCGCTTCCGGAGAACCGCTTCTGCGCGGTCAGCTCGCTCTCGCCGTGCCGGAGCAGCACGAGGACGGTGGCCGGGGCGTCGGGCGCGGGGGCGGTGGTGCCGCCTGCGGCGGTTGCGGGTGGGGGGGGGGGGGGGGGGGGCGGGGCGGGGGGGGGGGGGGGGGGGGGGGGCGGGGGGGGGGGGGGGGGGGGGGGGGGGGGGGGGGGGGGGGGGGGGGGGGGGGGGGGCGGGGGGG
>NZ_JAINZZ010000019.1 GCF_019890725.1 Actinacidiphila acidipaludis | reverse complement strand
CGGACGAAGTCTGGGGGACCCCGCGCCCCTGGCGGAGCCTGCTCGGTTTCCGGTGGCGGGGCCAGTCCGGGAGTACCTCCTCGGACTTGTGCGTGCACCGTTCTTCCGCAGGAAGTGCCCGGGGGCTGCACAAGTCCTGCGGGGGCACTCCCTCCCCGTCCCCTCCGGCCGGCCCCCGGCTGCCGGGATGTTGTGTGCTGCGGTACCTGCGTACTGCCCCTGCGGCCACTTTCACTGCCAGGGGGTGGGGAGGAAGCGCTCCCCGCAAGGACTTGTGCATCCGCCCGCCCAGCCCCTTCGTCAGAAGGGTCACGCACAAGTCCGAGGAGACGCTTCCGGACTGCCCCCGACAAGTGGACGAACGGCAAGCGATAACAGGGGCGCGAGGTCCCCCAGACTTCGTCCGGGAGGTGCCCCCAGCGCGGGCAACCACCCACCGGCGGACAGCCGGAAACGCACCGCAAGGGGCAGGACGAACCCTGAAGGGGGCGCGGGGTCCCCCAGACTTCGTCCGCGAGGTGCCCCCAGCGCGAACAGCCACGACGGCGCCGTAGTCGGCAACGCACCCGCAAGGGGCAGGACGAGCCCCGAAGGGGTGCGGGGAATGGCGGGGCAAGCCATACGTCAGAAGCCGAGCGGCAGGCGGCACGGCCTCAGCCCGGCCCCCCCTCCCCGTCGAGGTAGAACCACCCACCCCCCTCGCGAAGAAACCGACTGCACTCCCGCTGAGCCCCCACCTCCCCACCGACGCGATAGTGCGCGGCGAACTCCACCGTCCCCTCGGAATGAAAGGCCGTGCCCCCCGTGGTGGCGAGGATGTCGAGCCCGGTCCACCGGACGGACCCGTCGAGATCGAGGTGGGCCGGCCGGGTGGACGGGTGCCAGGTCCGGAGGAGATAACCCGCGTCACCGACGGCGAACGCGCTGTACCGCGACCGCATGAGGCGTTCCGCGGTCGGCGCCGTGGCGCCCCCCGCGTGGAAGGCGCCGCAGCAGTCGGCGTAGGGCACGCCGAGCCCGCACGGGCACATGGTGGGCACCGCCGGGCGGGGCGGACGGGAGGGGCGGGCTGAGCGTCGGGCCATACCCCGATGGTAAAGATCAGCCGGACGGTCCGCCGCCATCCGGGTCACCCCGGGGTTTCCCCGGCCGCCGGCCGGAAATGCGCTGTCCATAGCGATACGTCCGCGCGACCGGAACCGATGAGCCCGCACCGGCGACCGGCCCGAACCCGGAAGGAACCGTCGTGACCACCCAGCAGGACCTGCCCGCCGGCACCGACGCCCAGGTCGCCATCACCCTCGACAGCTGCTGCAAGGAGGACGCCCACGCCGTCCTCGCCGCGCTGCACGCCAGCTTCCCCTCCGACCGTTCGCCCGAGGACGTGCCCGCCGAGCCGCAGGGCGGGCCGCCGATCATCTGGACCGCGACCTTCGACGTGTCCCGCACGCTCGGTCTGGCCAGGCCCGGCCGGCTCACCGAGCCCGTCGTCATCACCGCACAGGGCGGTTACCACGCGGTGGACCGGCTGCGTGAGGCGCTGACGGAGGCGTTCTCGGTGCGCGTCGTCGGCACCTCCGCCGGGGACCAGGAGGAAGAGGTGCGGCTGCGACTGGAGTCCCCCGCCGCGGCCTGACCGCCCGGACCTGGCCGCACAGGTCTGACGGTACGAGCACGGGCCGCACAAGGACGGGCCCCGCTCACCCCCCGCCGTGCGCCTCCCGCACCGTGGCCACGGTGTCCGCCTCGGACGCCGGCTTGTCCTCGCGGTAGCGCAGCACCCGCGCGAACCGCAGCGCCAGGCCGCCGGGGTAGCGCGGTGACCGCTGCACGCCGTCGTAGGCGATCTCCACCACGAGCTCCGGCCGCACGGTGACCGTCCAGCCGTCGTCGGCGACCGCGAGGTCCCCCAGCCGTGCGGTCTGCCACTCCAGCATCGCGTCGGTGAGGCCCTTGAACGTCTTGCCGAGCATGACGAACGAGCCGTCCTCGGCGCGCGCGCCCAGGTGCAGGTTGGACAGCTTGCCGGTGCGGCGGCCGTGGCCGCGCTCCACCGCCAGCACGACCAGGTCCAGGGTGTGCACCGGCTTGACCTTGAGCCAGGAGGCGCCGCGCCGCCCGGCGGCGTACGGGGCGTCGGCCGACTTGACCACCACGCCCTCGTGGCCGCGCTCCAGCGCGTGCCGGAAGAACTCCTCGGCGGCGGTGACCTGTTCCGGATCCCCGGGATCGGCGACGACCGCGCGCCGCACTCTGAGCCCCTCGGGGACCAGCCTCTCCAGGGCGGCGTGGCGTTCGGCGTAGGGCAGGTCCAGCAGGTCGCGGCCGTCGACGGACAGCACGTCGAAGAAGACGGCGTGCACCGGCATCGCCTGGGCGGCCGCCGCCACGTCCACCCGGGAGCCGACCCGTCCCGCGGTCTCCTGGAACGGCCGGGGCCGCCCCGCCTCGTCGAAGGCCAGCACCTCGCCGTCCAGCACGAACCGGTCGGCGGCCAGCTCCGCGACCGTCGCCGCGATCTCCGGCAGCCGCTCGGTCACGTCGTCGAGAGTGCGGGTGTAGATGCCGACCGAGCCGTGGTCGGAGTGGACCTGCACGCGGATGCCGTCGAGCTTCTCCTCCACCGCGCAGGGCCCCGCCTTGGCCACCGCCTCGGCCACGGACTTGGCGCTCGCCGCCAGCATCGGCTGCACCGGCCGTCCCACGGCCAGCGCGAAATCGTCGAGGGCCGCGGGGCCGCGGGCCAGCAGCGCCTGGGCGACCGGTTCCAGCGCGCCGGCCAGCATCACGGCCCGCCGCACGGCCGCCGGCGGCGCGTCGGTGGCGGCGGCCAGTCCCTCGGCCGCCACCGCGTCCAGCGCCCCCTGCCGCACCTCGCCCGTGACCAGGCCCAGCAGATACTGCTGCTCGCGTTCGGTCGCCGCTCCGAACAGGTCCTGCAGCAGTGCCCGCCGTCCGGCCTGCGCGCCGGTTCCGGACACCTCGGCGACGGCGGTCAGGGCGGCGTCCACCTCGCGCACCGTCAGCGCGGGCTCCGCGGCGGGCTCGGCGCGGTCCCGCAGCGCCGCCCAGCCGACGCCGAGCCGGCCCTGCGGCAGCCGCCCGGCCAGATAGGCGATGGCGATCGGCACGTCGTCGGGCTCGGCAGCCCGGAAGAACTCGGCGAGCAGCGCCGTCTTGCGTGACCGCGCGGAGGTCCGCGCGATCTCCCCTGACACTCGGGCGACATCGGCGAAGAGCATGTCCCCATCCTGCGACCCGCCGACGGATCGCGCCGCCGAGACGGGCGGATCGGCGGGTCGTCCGGACCGTCCCGGCGGCGCGGAACGGGCGCCGCCCGCAGCGCCCGTCCCGGCGGCGCGGTACGGGTGCTGCGGGCGGCGGGGTCAGCCGCCGACGTACTCCGCGAGGTGCTCGCCGGTCAGCGTGGAGCGGGCGGCCACCAGGGCGGCGGGCGTGCCCTCGAAGACGACCCGGCCGCCGTCGTGGCCCGCGCCGGGCCCGAGGTCGATGATCCAGTCGGCGTGGGCCATCACCGCCTGGTGGTGCTCGATGACGACCACCGACTTTCCGGAGTCGACCAGCCGGTCCAGCAGCCCCAGGAGCTGTTCGACGTCCGCCAGGTGCAGGCCGGTCGTCGGCTCGTCGAGGATGTACACCCCGCCCTTGTCGCCCATGTGGGTGGCCAGCTTCAGCCGCTGCCGCTCGCCGCCGGACAGCGTGGTGAGCGGCTGGCCGAGCGTGAGATAGCCCAGACCCACATCGGAGAGCCGGTCCAGCACGCGCTGGGCCGCGGGGGTGTGCGCCTCGCCGCCGGCGAAGAACTCGCGGGCGGCGTCGACGGGCATGGCGAGCACCTCGCTGATGTCCCGGCCGCCGAGGCGGTACTCGAGCACGGACGCGTCGAACCGCTTGCCCTCGCACTCCTCGCAGGTCGTGGCGACGCCCGCCATCATCGCCAGGTCGGTGTAGACGACCCCGGCGCCGTTGCAGTTGGGGCAGGCGCCTTCGGAATTGGCGCTGAACAGGGCGGGCTTGACGCCGTTGGCCTTCGCGAACGCCTTGCGGATCGGGTCGAGCAGCCCGGTGTAGGTCGCCGGGTTGCTGCGCCGCGAACCGCGGATCGGGGCCTGGTCCACCGTCACCACGCCGTCGCGGCCGGACACCGAGCCCTGGACGAGCGAGCTCTTGCCGGAGCCGGCCACCCCGGTCACCACGGTCAGCACGCCCAGCGGGATGTCGACGTCGACGTCCCGCAGGTTGTTGCCGGCGGCCCCCCGCACCTCCAGCGCGCCCGAGGGCGTGCGCACCGACGGCTTGAGCGCCGCCCGGTCGTCCAGGTGCCGCCCGGTGAGCGTGCCGGACGACCGCAGCCCCTCCACGGTGCCCTCGAAGCAGACCGCGCCGCCCGCCGTGCCGGCTCCCGGCCCGAGGTCCACCACGTGGTCGGCGATCGCGATCGCCTCCGGCTTGTGCTCCACGACGAGCACGGTGTTGCCCTTGTCGCGCAGACGCAGCAGCAGCCGGTTCATCCGCCGGATGTCGTGCGGGTGCAGGCCGACCGTGGGCTCGTCGAAGACGTAGGTGACGTCGGTGAGCGAGGAGCCCAGATGGCGGATCATCTTGGTGCGCTGCGCCTCGCCGCCGGACAGCGTGCCCGAGGGCCGGTCGAGCGACAGATAGCCGAGGCCGATCTCCACGAAGGAGTCGAGGGTCTGCTGCAGCGCGGTGAGCAGCGGCGCCACCGAGGGCTCGCCGATCCCGCGCACCCACGCCGCCAGGTCGCTGATCTGCATCGCGCACGCGTCGGCGATGCTGACGCCGTCGATCCTCGACGAACGGGCGCCCTCGCTCAGCCGGGTGCCCCCGCACTCCGGGCACGCCGTGAAGGCCACGGCGCGGTCCACGAACTCCCGGATGTGCGGCTGCATCGCCTCCGGGTCCTTGGAGAGCATCGACTTCTGGACGCGCGGGATCAGGCCCTCGTAGGTCATGTTGATGCCGGCGATCTTCATGCGCACCGGCTCGTGGTGGAGGAAGTCCCGGAGTTCCTTCTCGGTGAACTCCCGGATCGGCTTGTCCGGGTCGTAGAACCCCGACTCGGTGTAGAGCCGGTAGTTCCAGCCGCCGCCCTTGTAGCCGGGGACGGTGATCGCGTCCTCGTTGAGCGAGCGGGTCTCGTCGTAGAACTGGGTGAGGTCGACGTCGGAGACGGTGCCGCGGCCCTCGCAACGCGGGCACATGCCGCCGGTCCGGCTGAACGTGGCCCGGACCGCCTTCCTGTCGCCGCGCTCGACGGTGATCGCGCCGCTCGCCCGCACCGAGGGGACGTTGAACGCGAAGGCGCCCGGCGGTCCGATGTGCGGCTCGCCCAGGCGGCTGAACAGGATGCGCAGCATCGCGTTGGCGTCGGTGGCGGTGCCGACCGTGGACCGCGGGTCGCCGCCCATCCGCTGCTGGTCGACGGTGATGGCGGTGGTCAGGCCGTCGAGGACGTCGACCTCCGGCCGTGCGAGCGTCGGCATGAAGCCCTGGACGAAGGCGCTGTAGGTCTCGTTGATCAGCCGCTGGGACTCGGCGGCGATGGTGTCGAACACCAGGGAGCTCTTGCCCGACCCCGAGACCCCGGTGAACACCGTCAACCGGCGCTTGGGGATCTCGATGCTGACGTCCTTGAGGTTGTTCTCCCGGGCGCCGTGCACGCGGATGACGTCGTGGCTGTCGGCGTCCGGCAGCGCGGACGACCCCCCGTCCGCGGTCGCCTTCCGGGCCTGGCTCATCGTGTCTCCCTCTGTCCGGCGGGGCCGCCCGCCACCCTCGGCATCGCTGACCCGATCCAACCATCCCGGGGGAGCGGGGGGCCGCCGGATTTCGGGTAATCGAATGCGTGTACGGGCGTGGGTTACGCTGGCGGGTATGCACCACCAGCAGGCATCCCTCTTCGCCGCCGGGGAGACCGCTCTCGGCGATCTGACCGGGGTCCGCCGCACCGTACTGAGCCACGGCGCCTGGATCGACACCCTGCCCGGCTGGCTCAGCGGCGCCGACGACCTGTTCCAGGACCTCGCCGAGCACGTGCCCTGGCGGGAGGAACGGCGCCGCATGTACGACAACGTGGTGACCGTGCCCCGGCTGCTCGCCCACTACGACGCGGACGACCGGCTGCCCGACCCGGTCCTCGACGAGGCCCGCGCCAGGCTGTCCGCGCACTACGCCGCAGAACTCGGCGAGCCTTTCGTCAGCGCGGGCCTGTGCTACTACCGGGACGGCCGGGACAGCGTGGCCTGGCACGGCGACCGGATCGGACGCGGCAACAGCCAGGACACCATGGTCGCGATCCTCTCCCTCGGCGAACCGCGGCCGCTGCTGCTGCGCCCGCGCGCCGGGGGCGGACCCGCCATCCGCCAGCCGCTCGGCCACGGCGACCTGATCGTGATGGGCGGCTCCTGCCAGCGCACCTGGGACCACGCCATCCCCAAGACCAAGGCCGGTGTGGGCGGCCGGATCAGCGTGCAGTTCCGCCCGCGCGGGGTGCGCTGAGCCCGGCGGCCGGTCTGCCGAGGACCGACGGGCGCGGCCCGGTCAGCCCGGGCCGACGCCCGCCTCCTCGGGCGGCCCCGGTACCGCGACCGGCTCCGGCGCCCTCGTGCCCCGGATGTCGGTCAGCGCCACCACCAGGGCGAGCGCGGCCAGCCCGATCGCCGTGAACAGGCCCAGCTGGAAGCCGCCGGCCCAGTCGGGACGCGCGGTGCCGACGCCGTCGAAGAAGACCGAGCCGACCGCCGCGATCCCGGCCGCGGAACCGATGCGCTGCGCTGTCTGCAGCACCCCGCCCGCGCTGCCCGCCCGGGCCACCGGCACCTCGTGCAGCGTCAGCGTCTGGTTGGGCGCGACGACCAGCCCGCTGCCGAGTCCGGCCAGCAGCAGTGGCGCCGCCGTGGCCCAGCCGACCGAGCGGCCCGGGTCGAGCTGCACCGCCAGCGCGGTTCCCAGCAGACCGACCAGGACGGTCGTCAGGCCGGTCGCCACCAGCGGCCGGCCCAGCCGGCCGACGATCCGCCCGCCGACCGCAGCGGTCGCCACCGAGCCCAGGGCGAAGGGGATGATCGACAGACCCGCCAGCAGGGCGCTGTAGTGCAGACCGTTCTGCAGGTACAGGGTCAGGATGAAGAAGACCGAGGTGAACCCGGCGAAGTACAGCAGGGACAGCAGCACGCCCAGCCCGTACGAGCGCTGCCGGAACAGCCGCAGGTCCACCAGCGGGTCCCGCTCCCGGGCGTAGTGGCGCTCCCACGCGGTGAAGACGGCCAGCACCAGCAGGGCCAGCGGGACGAGCAGCCACTTCTGCGGACCGTGCCACTCCTCCTGCTCCATGAACGGCAGCAGCAGGACGGCGGTGCCCGAGCCCAGCAGCACGACCCCCACCGGGTCGAGGTCGCTGCGCCGCCGGCCGCCCTCGCGCGGCGCCGGACCGGGCAGCAGGCGGTGTGCCAGCGGCAGCGCGACCAGCCCGATCGGCAGGTTGACGTAGAACACCCAGCGCCAGCCCTCCTGCGGGCCGAACGCCTCGATCAGCAGCCCGCCCAGCAGCGGGCCCAGCGCCGTGGACACCCCGATGGTCGCGCCCAGCAGACCGAAGGCCCGGCCGCGCTCGGGCCCCCGGAACATCTGCTGGATGAACCCGGACACCTGCGGGACGAGCACACCGCCCGCCACGCCCTGCACCAGCCGCGCCGCGACCAGCCACGACTCGTTCTGCGCGGCGCCCGCCAGCGCGCTCATCGCGGTGAACAGGGCCAGACCGGTGAGGAAGACGGCGCGCCGGCTGCGGACGTCCCCGAGGCGGCCTGCTGGTACGAGCAGCAGCCCGCACATCAGGGCGTAGCCGGACAGCACCCACTGGAGGGCGCCCTGCGAGGCGTCCAGACCGGTGCGGATGGAGGGGACGGCGACGTTCACGATGCTGACGTCCAGCAGCGTCATGAAGCCGGCGGCGAGGCAGACCGCGAGGGCGGGCCAGCGTCGGTCGTGGCCGTCGGGGGCCGGAATCGTGCGTCCAGGTTTCACCTCGCCAGTCATTCCCCACGGCCCTCCTCCCGTACCAGTCCGTCCACGCTCCCGGCAGAACGGCTTCCAGCCCGGTAGGCGGTACGGATGCGGGGGTCCCCCGGGCCGCCGTCGCCGTCCACCGGTTCGCGTTGGCTTGTCGCGCTGGGGGCACCTCCCGGGCGAAGCTGGGGGATCTCGCGCCCCCTTCGGGGCCCGTCCTGCCCCTTGCGGTCCTGTGCCGACTGCGGCGCCGTCGTGGCCGTTCGCGCTCGGGGCACCTCCCAGACTTCGTCTGGGAGGTGCCCCGAGCGCGAGCAACCACCCACCGGGCGGAAAGCCGGGAGTGGGCACACGGGGGCACCCCGGAGGCCGTGGGTGCGCAAAGGCGGGACCCCGGAGGCCGAGGGGGCCGGGGGCTGCCCGGGCGGAGGTGGGAGAGGCCGAGCCTCGCGCGGGGAGGCGAGAGGCGAAGATCGCGGAACATGCGCATGATGGAAGCGGGGCCCCCGCACTCCCCAGCCGCACCCCCGCCCCCGCGGACCGGACGGCGCCGTCGCGGCGCACCTCACGTCGCCCGTTTCCGCCCCCCGCGCAGGGGTAGGCGCTGGTCCGTCACCGCGAGGCCCGGACCGGAGAGGACGTGAAGACATGACGCACCCCGGCGACGGAGGCGGGAACGGTATGGGTGACGACGTCTACCAGCCGGACGGCAGCGAGATCCGGGAGGACGCCGGCCCGCTCGAACCGGAGGACACCCTGCTGGACCGCGGCCTGGTGGACGTTCTCGACGAGGGCTACTCCCCGCCGGACCGTCCGCTCGTCGTCGAGGACACCGGCACCACCGCCCGCGAGCAGCGCTCCGGAGAATCCCTCGAACGGCGGCTGCGCCGCGAGTGGCCGGACGTGGAGCCGGCGCCCGGCGACGGCCTCGGCGACGTCAGCGACACCGACGGCGAGCTGCTCGACGCGGAGACCGGTGACCGCAGGTCCGGACGGCTGGTGGCCCCGGACGAGGGGGCGCACTCCCGTCACGACGGCCTGATCGGCGACGACATCGGCATCGACGGCGGGGCCGCCTCGGCCGAGGAGGCGGCGGTGCACCTGGTGCCCGACGAGGACGACCCGTGGCGGACCGCACCCACGGACTCGGCGAAGCGGCAGCGGCCCCGGCCGTGACCCGCGGGAGCCCGGGACCCCAGCGAGGAGAGGAGCGGGTGGCATGAGCGAAGCAAGCGACCCCAGAAAGACCGGTGGGGGACCTGGCCCCGACCGCACGGCGGCGTTCCCCGAGGCTGCCGCGCCGGCGGAGGACACGCGCCACGGCAGGTTCCACTGGCCGCACCTCGGGCGGACCGGGCGGACGTCCACCGGCGGCGGGCCGGCTTCCGGCGGCACGCCGGAACCGGCCACCGGTGGCACCCGGCCGGCCGCGACCGCCGGAGCACATGAGGCGCGCCACGTGCCGACCGGTCTCGGCGCCAGCCTGGCCACCTCCGGCGGGGTGCTGCTGGCGATGGTGGAGGACGTGCGGATGCGAGAGGCCAACCGGCCCGAGGACCTGCGCCCGCTCGCCGACGCCTTCGCGCGGCACAACGCGGCCAAGGAGGCCACCGTCCGCAAGGTGCTGCTCCGGCACGGCGCTCCCGAGAACGTCGTGGAGCGGGACCGTCAGGAGGGCGATCTGATCCAGGGAATCCTGGACCGGGCGCTGGTCGGCGGGCACCCGGCGGACACGCATGTGCTGACCGTGGACGGCGCTCTGGCCCAGGCGTACCAGTACCTTTTCCACGAGCGGCGCGACCTGGTCTCCGCGATCGAGCGGTGGGTCCCGGCGGACGAGAGCGAGACCCTCTCGGCGGCCTTCGAGGCCATCGCCGCCAACTGACGCCGTCCCACCCGGCGGCCCCTCACCCCGCCCGGTGGCGACGGTCACGCGGCCCGCGGACGCGTCACGCGTCCGCGGGCCGCGCTCGTGCGCCCACGGGCTCAGGGAGCACACGAGATCGGGCCCGGCCGGATCCACGATCCGGGACGGCGCGGCTCGCCGCTTCATCTCCTGCGGTGAGCGCGCCCGCCGGCCCGCGTCCCCGCCCCGGCAATGTTCGATCCTCGACGCCGGGACTCCAAGGCGCGGACCCGCCGGAACCGGCACATGCCGTTCGCCGGGCCGCGGGGTCCCCCGGTCACGGCCTTTTGCCTGGTACGCGGGCCGTGTCGCGCCAGGCGGGCGCCGCGGGCGGGTCGCGTTCACCTCATGAAGGCGACGCGCAGTCTTGACGCCGCAGGGACGCCCTGGCTTGATGTGTTCCGGCGTCGCATGGGAGCGCTCCCATCGGCTCCTGTGAGACGGCCCATCCCCCCACACGCACGGTGAAGGGACCTTCGCAGTGAAACGCCTTCTTGCCCGAGCCCGACTGCCGCGCCCGCGGCTGCGCCCGGCCGCCGCCGCGCTGACCGCGGTCGCCGCGCTGCTGCTGCCGGTGACGGCGGCGCAGTCCGCGCACGCGGCCACGAGCACCTGTGACCCGCAGGGCACCATCTCCGCCGGCGACTACACGATCCAGGCCAACGAGTGGAACTCCACGGCCCAGCAGTGCGTCGGCTACAACGGCGGCACGGCATGGTCGCTCGACACGGCCAACTTCAACCTGCCGACGAACGGCGCGCCCGCCACGTACCCCTCGATCTTCAAGGGCTGCCACTGGGGCGACTGCACCCCGAACAGCGGGCTGCCCATCCAGATCAGCCAGTTGGGGAGTGCCACCAGTTCCTGGAGCACCACCCAGGTCGGCTCCGGCGCCTATGACGTGGCCTACGACCTGTGGATCAACTCCACGCCGACCACCAAGGGCCAGCCGGACGGCACGGAGATCATGATCTGGCTCAACAGCCGTGGCGGCGTTCAGCCGTTCGGCGGCAAGACCGGCACCTCCTCGGCGGCCGGGCACAACTGGGACGTGTGGACCGGCAACCAGACCTCCTGGAAGATCATCTCCTACGTCCTGCAGGGCGGCGGCACCTCGTTCAGCAACCTCGACGTCAAGGCGCTCATCAACGACGCGGTGAGCCGCGGTTCTGTGAACCCCTCGCACTACCTGATCGACGCCGAGGCCGGGTTCGAGGTCTGGCAGGGCGGACAGGGCCTGGCCACGAACAGCTTCTCGTTCTCGGCGTCCACCGGGGGCAACTCCGGCGGCGACACGCAGGCGCCGACGGTTCCCGGCGGGCTGACGGTCACCGGCACCACCGCGTCCTCGGCCTCGCTCTCCTGGTCGCCGGCCTCGGACAACGTCGGCGTCACCGGCTACAACGTCTACCGCGGGGGCCAGTTGGCCGGGTCGGCCACCGGGACCTCGTTCACCGACACCGGGCTGAGCGCCTCGACCGCCTACACCTACACCGTCGCCGCGCGCGACGCGGCGGGCAACGTCTCGGCGCCGTCCGCGGCCGTGACCGCCACCACCGCGTCCTCGGGAGGCGGCAACCCGCCGCCGGGCGGCGGGTGTTCGGCCGCCTACGCGGTGAGCAACGACTGGGGTTCCGGGTTCACCGCGAACGTCACGGTGACCAGCGGCAGTTCGGCCATCCACGGCTGGACCGTCAGCTGGACCTACGGTGGCGGGCAGAAGATCACCAACGCCTGGAACGCCACTGTCACGCAGTCGGGCGCGTCGGTGACCGCCGCCAACGCCTCGTACAACGGCTCGCTCGGAGCCTCCGCCAGCACCAGCTTCGGCTTCCAGGGCACGGGGTCGGGACCGGTCCCCACGCTGACCTGCACCGCGAGCTGACCGACCGCTGAGAGCGCCGGCCCGGCCGGCGGGGGAACGTCCCCCGTCCGCCGGGCCCGCGTGCGCCGTGCCGGAAAACCGGTGGCGGCCGCGGTGCCCGGACGAGCAGGCTGTGATCATGAGGCGATCCTTCGACGAGCTGGTGACCGAGGCCGATTCCGTGTCGGTGGAAGGCTGGGACTTCTCCTGGCTGGACGGCCGGGCGACCGAGCAGCGGCCGTCCTGGGGATACCAGCGGCAGCTCGGCGAACGGCTGGCCCAGGTCTCCGCGGCCCTGGACATCCAGACCGGCGGCGGCGAGGTGCTGGCCGGTGTACCGCGGTTCCCGGCGCTGATGGCGGCGACCGAGTCCTGGCCCCCGAACCTGGCCAAGGCCACGGCGCTGCTGCATCCCAAGGGCGCGGTGGTGGTGGCCGATCCCGACGAGCCGCCGCTGCCCTTCGGCGACGCCGCGTTCGACCTGGTCTCCAGCCGGCACCCGGTGACCGTCCACTGGGACGAGATCGCCCGCGTGCTGCGCCCCGGCGGGCGCTACTTCGCCCAGCACGTCGGGCCGGCCAGCGCGGTGGAGATCGTGGAGTACTTCCTCGGCCCGCAGCCGGACGCGTCCAGGAACGCCCGTCACCCCGACCGGGACCGGGCCGGCGCCACCGCGGCCGGCCTGGAGGTGGTGGACCTGCGGACCGAGTCACTGCAAATCGAGTTCCTGGACATCGGCGCGGTGGTCTACTTCCTGCGCAAGGTGATCTGGATGGTGCCCGGCTTCACCGTCGGCCAGTACCGGTCGCGGCTGCGCGAACTGCACGAACTCATCGAGCGTGCGGGCTCGTTCGTGACGTACTCGACCCGCACCCTGGTCGAGGCCCGCAAGCCGGGCTGAGGCCCCTCCGCGTCGTGCCGCCCGGTCAGGCGGGGCGCGGGCCGTAGTAGGACAGGAACATGTCGACGCCGGCCGTCACCAGACGGTCGGCGAACGCGTCGTCCACGGTGGTCCCGTAGGTACTGAACACCATGTGCGGGAAGACCAGCAGCGAGTAGAGCTGGATGATCGCCACCTCGGGGTCGGAGATCTCCAGGCGCCCCGCGGCGGTGAGCTTCTCCAGGGCGTCGCGCGCCTCGGGATGGTGCAGCGTCGGGCCGCCGTGCCGCCACGCCTCCTCCAGCTCCGGGACGCGGTGCGCCTCGCGGGCGATCAGGTTGCGCATGGCGAGCACGTCGGGGTTGGACCGGATGTTCCGCACCCAGGCCCGGGCGGCAGCCGTGAAGGCCGTCCGCAGGTCGTCGCCCTCGCCGAGCCGGTCGACGGCGTCCACCAGCGTGTCGCCGAGCGGCGCGTCCAGGCCCTGCTTGATGACCTCGACGAAGAGCGCCTGCTTGGTCCCGAAGTGGTTGTACACGGTCACCTTCGACACGCCCGCCTCGGCGGCGATCTGGTCGACCCCCGCGTCGAAGCCGTCCCGCAGGAAGAGCGTGCGGGCGGCCGTCAGAATGGCCTCCCGCTTCCGCTCGGCCCGCGGGCCCGCGGGGATGCGCCGCTCGCCCTCCGGCACGTTTCGATCACTCATGACCAGCAGTCTAGCGCTCGAACTGAACTGAACCGTTGAGTTCATCTGAACTGTGCCGTACAGTTCAGTTATGACGCACTCGACACTCGGTGCGAGCCTCACGCCGCATCGCGAACCACGCTCCGATTCCCGCCGCTGGGCGGCCCTGACCCTCCTCTGCCTGGCCCAGTTCATGCTGATCCTCGACGTCACGGTGGTGAACGTCGCGCTGCCCGACATCGGCGCCGACCTGCATCTCGGCCGCAGCGCCCTGACCTGGGTGGTGACGTCGTACACGCTCGCGTTCGGCGGCCTGATGCTGTTCGGCGGACGGCTGGCCGACGCGCTCGGCGCCCGTCGCACCTTCGTCGCCGGGCTCGCGCTGTTCACCGGCGCCTCGCTGGCCGCCGGGCTCGCCGGCGGCCCCGGCACCCTGCTCACCGCGCGGGTCGCCCAGGGCGTCGGGGCGGCGCTCCTGTCACCGGCCGCACTATCGCTGGTCACCTCAACGTTCGAGGAGGAGGCCGAACGCCGCCGTGCCCTGGGCGTCTGGGCCGGCATCGGCGGCGCCGGCTCGGCCGTCGGCGTGCTGCTGGGCGGCCTGCTGACCAGCGGCCCCGGCTGGAACTGGATCTTCTATGTGAACGTGCCGGTGGGCCTGCTGGTGCTCGCCCTCCTGCCGTCGCTGGTGGCCGCCCGGCGGCCGCGGCCGGCCCGGCTCGATCTGCCCGGCGCGGTCCTGGTGACCGGCGGCACCGCCGCGCTGATCAAGGGCCTGGTCACGGCGGGGGACCAGGGCTGGACGGCCCCCGAGACACTCGGCCCGCTCGGGCTCGCGGTGGCGCTCTACGCGGCCTTCGCCGTCACCGAGCGGACGGTGAGCGCCCCGCTGATCGACGTGCGGGTGCTCAGCCGGCGGCCGGTGGTGGCGGGCGCGTTCCTGATCCTGGTGGCGACCGGGCTGCTCATCGGGATGTTCTTCCTCAGCTCCGTCCACCTGCAGCGCGACCGCGGTTACAGCGCGCTCGCCACGGGCCTGGCCTTCCTGCCGGTGGCGGTCGCCACCGCGGCGGGGGCCCACATCGCCGGGCGGCTGCTGGGCACGCTCGGCGCCAGGCCGGTGGCCGCGGCCGCCATGGCCGTCACGGCGGCGGGTCTGGTCGTCCCGGCACGGATGAACGCCGGCACCGGGGTCTGGTCCACACTGGTGCCCGCGCTGTGCGTGGCCGCGTTCGGCGTCGGCGCGGTCTTCGTCACCGCCTTCACCACCGCGCTGGCGCTGGTGCCGGCGGACGTCTCCGGGCTGGCCTCCGGCGCGCTGAACACCTTCCACGAGGTGGGCGGTTCGATCGGCGTCGCCGTCGTGTCCACCGTCGCGGCGAGCGGAGTCGAACGCGGTGTGGCCGGCTCCTTCGCGCACGCCTACGCGGTCTGCGCCGGCACGGCCGCGGCCGCGGCCCTGATCGCCCTGGTGCTGGTGCCCCGCGGCAGGCCGCGGCCCGCGGGCGGGATGCACGGCCACTGAACCGCGGGCACGCCCGCCGGATCGAGGACGGCCACGCCGAACCGGCCGTGCCCGCCCGGGTCCATGGAGACCTCTCTCGAACTCGTGGCGGCCGGCGTCCTGCCGGGACGTCACGAGCCGCGGCCCCGCTGCCGGGAACGGCGGGGCCGCGGTCCTTTTCCCGTCCGCCGGCCTCGTCCGCCGGCCCGTCCGGCGGACGGGAAGGGCCGCCGTCCCGCGGGTGCGGGACGGCGGCCCTCAGATCACCGCTGTGCCGATCGCCGCGTCTCCCGACGACCTACGGGTAGGACGTCACGGTCGACGGCGTGGTGGACGTGCCGGACGTGCCCGGCCCGGTGTTGTTGATGACGTGCGCGTATTGGCCCATCCCGCCGAGCGACACCACGAGCAGGTCGTGGAACTTCACGCCGGCCGTCGTCGGCGCCTCGAACCCGTGGTCCATGACGATCGAGGGGTCGGCGGTGAAGTTGCAGTAGCTGCCGAGCCCCCAGCCCTCGTGCGTGGTCACGTTGTCGTCGACCTTGTAGGCCGCGAAGCCCCGGGTGCCGCCGTTCTGGACCGCGGCCTGGTTCGGGGCGTCGTAGGCGATCTCGTTCTGGAAGAAGATCGTCCTGCCGTTCTGGCCGGCCCACTCCACGTCGTACTTCTCGAAGTGCTCCACGAACAGGCCGGTGGCCAGCACGTTGTTGCCGTTGACCTTCAGGCCCTCGTCGGCCGGGTTGGTCGTCCAGCCGACGCCGGCCCCGTGGTCGGCGCGCCACAGCCAGGTGTGGTCGATGATCACGTCGTTGCTGTTGATCTCGAACGCCGTGCCGGCCTGGCCCGGGCCCGCGCCGCCGACCCGGGCGAACACGTCCTGGATCGTGGTGGGGTTGCCGGAGTGGCTCGCCGACGATCCCGGTGCGCCGACCTGGAGCAGCTGCGGCGACTTGCCCGTGCCGGCGTCGATCAGGAAGCCGGCCAGCCGCACCCCGTCGACGTCCGCGACCTTCATCGCGTCCACACCGTTGTCCGGCACGATCGTGGCGTAACCCAGGCCCAGCACCACGGTGTTGGCGCGGGTCACGTTGATCGGCTGGTCGACGTGGTAGATGCCGGGGGTGAACAGCAGGTTGAGGCCCTGGGCCAGCGCCGCGTTGATCGTCGCCGCCGAGACGCCCGGCTTCGCCACGTAGAACTGGCTCAGCGGGAGCGAGGTGCCCGGGGTGTTCGGCCAGGACACACCGCTGACGTTGGTGCGCAGGTTCGGCACGAACACCGCGTAGTTGCCGCTGCCGTCCAGGTACATGTACGGCTTCTCACGCGACTCGGGCGTGGTGTTGAGCGTGGTGTACACCGGGTTCGGGAAGCCCTGCGCGGGCGCGCCCTGGACACCGGAGAAGGTCATGTTCCACACGCCGTTGGTCCAGCCGCCGATCGAGCTGTCCCGGGTGTACCACTGCTGCTGCGAGTACGGTCCGACGGTGCCGTCGATCTTGCTGTCGGCGATGTAGCCGCCGCTCGCCCAGCCGTAGCCGTTCGGCGCGAGGTTGAGCCCGCCCTTGACGTGGATCCGGCGGAAGGGCGCCGCCTGCGCGACGGCCCACCGGTCGGTGCCGTTGGAGGGAGTGATGGCCAGGTTCTCCACCGAACGCCAGAAGTTCTGCGTGGCGTTGCCGTTGAACCAGCCGGCGTCGACGGTGATGTCGCCGTTGATCTGCACGTCGTCCGGGTTCTTGCCCAGGCCGGAGACCGAGGTGTAGAAGCCCACCTGGTCGTTGAGACCGCTGTAGGTGCCGGGCTTGAAGAAGACCTGGTAGCGGGCGTCGCCGAACTGGTTGCTCTCCTGCTGGGAGAAGATCTGGTCGAGCTGCGCCTGGATGTTCGGCGTGGACGGGTCGAAGACCTTCACGTTCGGCCCGAGGTCGCCGCCGCCCTGGATCGGGCCGGTGCCGCCACCGCCGCTGCCTGCGGTGCCGTAGACCTGGAACTCCCAGAGGGAGTAGCCGTATCCGGTGGCGCGGGTGGTGCCGTACATCCGGACATAGCGGCCGGAACCGTTTACGGCGAGTGTCTGCGTGCCGCCGGTCCCGGTCGTGGTGGAGTAGACGTCGGTCCACGTGGTGGCGTCGTCCGAGGTCTGGATCTTGAACGCCTTGGCGTACGCGGTCTCCCAGTTGAGCACGACCGAGCTGATCGTCGAGGTGCTGCCCAGGTCGACCTGCAGCCACTGCGGGTCGGAGGCCGCGCTGGACCAGCGGGTGCCGGTGTTGCCGTCCACGGCGGCCGAGGCCGGCGTGCCGGCGTTCTCGGTGGAGGACGCGGTGGCGGTCTTGCCCTGCGAGATCAGCGAACCGGACGGGGGAGTGGTGCCGCCTCCGCCGCTGCCGGCGGTGCCGTAGACCTGGAACTCCCAGAGGGAGTAGCCGTATCCGGTGGCGCGCGTGGTGCCGTACATCCGGACATAGCGCCCGGAACCGTTTACGGCGAGCGTCTGCGTGCCGCCGGTCCCGGTCGTGGTCGAGTAGACGTCGGTCCAGTTGGCGCCGTCCGCCGAGGTCTGGATCTTGAACGCCTTGGCGTACGCCGATTCCCAGTTGAGGGTGACGGAGCTGATGGTGGCCGTGGCGCCCAGGTCGACCTGCAGCCACTGCGGGTCGCTGAAGGCGCTGGACCAGCGGGTGCCGGTGTCGCCGTCGACCGCGGCGGACGCCGGGGTGCCGGCGTTCTCGGAGGAGGAGGCCGTCGCCGTCTTGCCCTGCGAGAGCAGGGTGTCGGCGGCGTGGGCGGAACGGGTCGGCACGAAGAGGAGCAGGGAAGCGACGAGCGCGGTGATCACCGCGGCGACGATGTTGCGCCGGCGCCACGGGGCCGCTGATCTCAGCGCCGTAGAGCCGGTGGGGGGAGCGAGCATGAGCAACTCTCCTGGTTCCACAAGTGGGGGGCAGCTAGGAGCGGCCCGGCCGTGGGCCGACCGGGCCGTGAGATGCCGTGAACAACGCGAAGTCCGGTCGGGCGCCCGCGCGTTGACGAGTGAGAGCGCTCTCCCGGTGCACTCCGGAATGTTTCTCCCTGTGTTTCATCCATGTCAAGAGTTGTGCACAGGACCCGTGCGACGGAGGGCCGTGATGACGCCCGCGCGCCACGAGGACGGAATTGTCTCCAACTCATGAACGCAGCCGCCCTCTTGACAACTCGGTGGCGTTCAAGTCCGAATCGGCCACGGAGGGACGCGGAGGGAGGGGAATCGGGGCCGGAACGGCGAAGGGGGCCGTCCCGGTGTGCGCCGGGGCGGCCCCCTCGGGGCCTCACGTCACGCCGCCGTGGAAACGGTGCGGACGGAAGGGATCAGCTGGTGCGGTTTCAGGCGGTGACGGTCGCCGAGCGGCGGTGCCGGCGGGCGTAGTACAGCGCGCCGCCTCCGACGAGCAGGGCGCCCGCGGTGATCCCGAGCGGCAGCGCCGGGGACGTGCCGCCGGTCTCCGCCAGGGTCTGCGTGGACAGGTTGTTGCCCGCGCCGTTGCCGCCGGAGGTGCCGCCCGTCGCCGAGGTGCCGGTGGCGGGCGGGTTGGTGTGGTGGGAGATGTGCTTGACCGACTTCACGGAGCCGTCGGCGTTCAGCAGCACCTGCTTGTCGTTCGGGTGCTTGAAGTCGAAGGCGCCGGAGAGGGTGTTGGCCCGCTGGTCGAACGAGGCGTCGCCGATGCGGCCGGTCTTCCAGTTGTCCTCGATGAACTTGGTGATCGAGGCCTGCTCGGTGCGGGTGTGGTCGACCGAGTTCACCTTGCTGTAGGGCGAGATGACCAGCAGCGGCTGACGGGTACCCGGGCCGCAGCGGTCCGCGTAGCCGCCGGCGGCAGCGGGGCCGGCCTGGCACGCCGGGCTGTCGACGGCCTTGCCGTTGGAGCCGACGGTGCTGTCCTTGGAGCCGGTCTCCGGCTTGGCGTACGCGTGGTCGTACCAGCCGTCCGAGTCGTCGTAGGCGATGACGACCGCGGTGTCCTTCCAGGAGGAGGACGACTGGACCGCGTTGATCTCCTTGACGAGGAAGTTCTGCTCGTCGATCGGGTCGGAGTAGGCGGCGTGGCCGTCCTGGTACTCGGCGGCCTTCAGGAAGCTGACGGCCGGCAGGCTGCCCGCCTTCAGCGCGGAGTCGAAGTCGGTCAGGTCGTAGTTGTGGTTCGCCTGGCCGTTGTGACCGATCTCGGCCGTGTTCTTGGGCGCGAGGTGGTGCGGGTTCGCCGTGGACTTGTAGTACTGGAAGGGCGAGTGGTGCGGGCTGTAGTCCACCGAGGACGCGCCGCCCACGTTGGTGTGGGTGCTGCCGGCGCAGCTCGCGTAGTCGCCCTGCTTGCCGTCCCACGCGGTGGAGGGACGGAAGCCGCCCTGGAACCAGCCCCAGGTCACGTTCTTCTCGTTGAGCAGGTCACCGATGTTCTTGCCCTGCATCGAGGCGAGCGCGTTGCTGCTGGCGTGGCTGTTGTCCGAGCAGTCGTCGAACGCCGGGTCGGGGTCGTTGATGACCGTGCCGACGCCCTTGGCGTCCGGCGAGACGACCGTGTACGCGTCGGGCGTCGCCGTCTGCTTGGGGTTCTCCGTGCCGGTCTTGGGGTCGACCGAGATCACGCCGTGCGTCTGACCCGCGACCAGGTTCAGCGCGCCGGGGGTGGAGGGGCCGTACGTGCTGCTGTACGAGTTGTCGCCCAGCGAGTAGTTCTGGGCGTAGTTCCAGAGCGCCGTGACGGTGTTGCCGTCGTAGTAGTCCATGACCAGGCCGGGCTCGCCGAACAGGCCACCGGAGCACTTGCTCGTCTCGGTGTTCTGCACGTACGCGTCGGCCTTGCCGCCGTTCGCCGCGTACTGCTCGGGGCCGTAGCCGTGGTTCTGGTCGCAGGTGACGGCCTGCGAGGGCGCCAGGCGCTTGGGGGCGTACTGGTTCGGGTTGTTCTTCAGCAGGCCCGCGTGGGCGACGGTGTCGATGTTCTTCGGCGTGTGCTTGTCCGCCGTGAACTTCGTGCCGTCGGTGTTCGCCGCCACCGGGTAGGTGCCGAAGTAGTGGTCGAACGAGACGTTCTCGTCGTAGATGACGACCAGGTGCTTGATCGGGGTGGAGGTGCTGTCGCCGCCCCCGTGGTGCGCGGGGGAGTCGGCGTGGGCCGGCGCGGTGCCGCCCAGCAGTACGAGAGCCGCCGTGCCGGCGTAGGCCCCCCAGCGTGCCGCACGCATGCGTGCGCTCGCCCGCCTTCTCTTTCCCGTACCGCTCGTGGTGCTCATGCTGTCTCAGCCTCCGCTAAGTGGCGCTAAGTAGTGCTTTTCGGCGTGCTGCGTGGAATTCGCGCACGTGTCGAACGCGATCGTCGAGGGGGTGACCTACCGGCCAACGGCCCCGTGGTGGCGTCCGGGTGAACAGCCGGTCAGATAATCCAGGACAAGTCTTGACTCGCTCTTTGCCATCTTTCGGGCGGGCTCATGCCAACAGGGAGCGGCCCAGCCAGTCGCCGCGGTCCCGCACGCCCGGCAGCGCGAAGAAGTAACCACCGCCGAACGGCGTGATGTAGTCGACCAGCGGTTCGCCCGCGAGCCGCTTCTGCACGGTCTCGAACTGCCGCTCCAGGTCCTGCTGGTAGCAGACGAAGATCAGCCCGACGTCGAGGTTGCCGTTGCCGTCCATGCCCCGGTCGTAGTTGTAGCCCCGGCGCAGCAGACGGGATCCGGCCGTGTCCGCGGTGCGCGGGTTCGCCTTGCGTATGTGGCTGTCCAGCGGGATGACGTCGCCCATCGGGTCCTGCGCGAACTGCGGGGTGTCGAACTCCCGTGAGCCGTCCAGCGGCGCGCCGGTGTCCTTGGCCCGGCCGAACATCCGCTCCTGCTCGGTGATCGAGACCCGGTCCCAGAACTCCACCAGCATCCGGATCAGCCGGACCACCTGGTACGTACCGCCGGTCGTCCAGGCGGGCTCTGCGCCGTCGCCGACCCACAGCAACTTCCCGGCCGTCGCCGGGTCGCCGACGTCCGGGTTGCCGGTGCCGTCCTTGAACCCCAGGTGGTTGCGCGGGGTGCCGCTCGGCCGCGGCGGGCTGGTGAAACCGTCGAGCCGCCAGCGCACCTGCATGCCGCCGCGGGTGTGCCGGGCGATGTCGCGGAGCGCGTGCAGCACCGTGTCCTGGTGGGGCGCGCTGAGCTGCAGGCTCAGATCGCCGTGGCACCAGGCCGGGTCGAGGTCGTCGTCCTCGAAGGCCGGCATCGCCTTCAGGCGCAGCGGCTTGCGGTCCTTCAGCCCGAACCGGTCGTCGAACAGCGACGCCCCGGCGCCCACGGTGACCGACAGCCCGTCACGCGGGACCTGCGGCCCCAACGTGCCGCTGTCCGAGGGCGGGGCCGTGATGCCCAGGGCCTGCGGAGTGCCGCCCGCGGTCAGGAACCGCGCGCGGTCGGTCACGGTGTGCAGCAGTTCGGTGAGCTCGCGCCGGTCCGCCGCCGTCACGTCGAACGCCAGGAAGGCGGTGGCCTGCTGGACGGGCCGGATGATGCCGGCCTGGTGCTCGCCGTGGAACGGCGCGTCCTGCGCCGCCACGGGCGTCGCGGCCGGAGCCGGGGTGGCCGCGTGGGCGCTCGGGCCGGTGAGCGCCGCCGTGGCGGCCCCCGCGCCGGCGACCGCGCCCACCGTGCCGACACCCAGCGCCGCTCCCCGCAGGAAACCGCGCCTGCGCAGCTCGCCCGCCGCGTCCCGGGTGTCGCTCATGCCGTCCTCCGTACGTCGAAGATCGCCGCCACCGGGGCGAGTTGTTCCAGGAGATCGCCGGTGTCGGCGTTGATCTGCTCGCGCTGGGCCCGGCCGAGCCGGTCCAGCGGGGTCCAGGCGTCGCCGTGGCCGGCGGCGTCCAGGTCGTGCTGCAGCCGTTCCACCGCGGAGTCCAGGCGCGGCAGCGCCGGGTCGCGCGGGGTGAGCAGCGGACGCAGCAGGCTCAGGATCTCCCGCGTGCCGTCGAGGTTCGCGCGGGCGGTCGCCAGGTTGGTGCCGCTGCCGTAGTCGGTGCGGCCGGTCAGCTCGAACTGCTCGGTGTTCTCGATGATCTCGTGCGCACGCAGACCCATCTCGGCCGGGTCCATCCGGGCCTGTGACCAGCCGTCGCGCAACGCCCCGACGTTCTTGTCGAGTTCGGCCGCCGGCGCCTTGAGCGCCGCCGCGGGCTGCCCGTGCCACAGGCCGTACTCCACGCGGTGGAAACCGGCGAAGGACGCGTCGTCCACGGCGCCGGGAGTGCGTGCGGCCGTGCCGTTGATCGCGCCGTCGGCGTCGCCGAAGGTGCCGTACGCGGCGCCCATGCGCTCGTACACCAGGTGCGCGGAGAGCCAGTCGCGCTTGGCGGCGGCCAGGTCCCCGCGGTCGATGTCGGCCTTGAGCGTGCCGGTGCCGCGCGCCAGGTCGCCCATCCGGGCCCCAATCCACTGCTGATAGGCGAGCGTCGGCGGAATGAGGTCGTGCTGGGTGACCGGCAGGGTCGCGGCCCCCTGCGGCTGGTGGCCGGGCACGGTGACCGAGGGCCCGGTGACCGCGTCGGTGTCCTCCGGCAGGCACTTGAAGGCGTAGGTGCCGCTGCCCAGGTCCACCAGCATCTGCCGGGTGGTCCCCGGTGCCAGGCCCTCCAACTCCCCGTAGAGCTTCCCCGACTTCGGGTCGGACAGGTAGACCTCGCTCGCGGCGGAGCCGGAGTTGTGCAGATCGAAGACCTGGGTTCCGGCGTGCGGGTGGCCCCAGCCGCGCCCGCAGCCACCCGTCGAGACGTCGATGGCGGTGTGCGGCAGGCCGTCGGCGGCCTGCGTCGCCGTCGCGCCCTTGCCGTCCGCGGAGTCACCGCCGTGTCCGCCGCCCCCGCCGGCGAGCACGGCGGCGGTGACCGCCGCGGCCACCGCCACCACGGCGCCCGCGGCCGGTGCGACGCGCCGCCGCGTCAGCGAGCGCGTGGTGGGGGAAGCGGCGGCTATCCCGCCTGGCTCGCCGTCCGCCTCCGCGATCGGCTCGGGCTCCGGTGCGGCGGCGGGCGACGCGGGTTCGGTGTCGGATTCGGCGGACACGCCGGCCTCCGGATGACGTTGCGGTGGTTCGCTGGCGCCGCTCATGCTAGGCACGCGATGTGGGGCGTACCCACCCGCTCAGGGGGCGGCGACCCACAATTCCCCCGCAGTTCACCCGCTCGACACTGTTAGGGCACCCTAACCCGGGTTTCGGGCCCCGAGCGGGTCGTGCACCGCCGTCGGCGGCAGGTCACCAGAGCGCAGTTCGGCGCAGAGCAGGGCGTCGATGCGGCGCCACGCGTCGGCGGCCTGGTCCGGACGGTAGGTGTCGCGTTCGTCGGCGAGGAAGCCGTGCGGTGTGTCCGGGTAGACGACGATCTCGTGGCGGACACCGGCGGCCGTCAGCGCCGCCGCGGTCAGCCGGGTCTGACCGGCGGTCACGACATGGTCGTCGGCGCCCACCAGGTACAGCAGCCTGCCGCCGTGCTCCGCCGCCCCGGGCGCCAGGTCCAGCAACGGGCCGGGGGCGCTCAGCGCGGTGCCCGCGACGTCCAGCCACCCCGGGTACACCATCGCGACCGCCGCCAGCGGCACTTGGGTCGCGGCGAAGAAGGCCAGGTGCCCGCCGAGGCTGAAACCGACCATGGCGGTTCTGCCCGTGGTGTGGTTGCGCCGGTCCAGGTACGCGAGCGTGGCCGTCAGGTCCTGCCGGACCTCGTCCCGGTCCAGCTGTCCCAGCAGCGCGTACCCGCGTGCCCGGCCCTCCTCGTCGGCGGTGCCGGAGTGGCCGGGGGCGGTGCGGTGGTAGAAGTCCGGCACGATCGCGAGGTGGCCGAGCCCGGCGAAACGGTCCGCGAGGCGCCGTACATAAGGAGTCAGGCCGAACATCTCGAAGCCGACGATCACCGCGGGCCGCCGACCGGGGGCGCCCGGTCCGGACGGCTCGGCGACATAGGCGGCCATGGTGCCGTCGCCGGCCGGGACGGCGACGGTCGTGGAGGAGACGGGGTACCGGACGGGGCAGGGGGAGACGGGGAGCGGGGATGACGTGGTGTCCATGCGGTCCAGGCTGCGCCGGAGGCCCCTGCGCGGTCCAAGACCCGTTTCGTCGGTGGCGATACCCTCGCAGCATGACCAGGGGGCACCGTGGATCTTGACCTGCGCAAGGTGCGCTACTTCGTTGCCGTCGCCGAGCGCCTGCACTTCAGCCGGGCGGCCGAGGAACTGCTCATCGCCCAGCCCGCGTTGAGCCGGCAGATCCGCGCGCTGGAGAAGGATCTCGGGACCGCGCTGTTCGTCCGCGACAGCCATGGCGTCGAACTGACCGCGGCCGGACGGCAGTTGCTCGACGACGCGGGGCCGCTGCTGGCGGCCGCGGACGCCGCCCGGCGCCGGGTCGACCGCGCGGCCCGCGGCGACGGCACGCTCGTCGTGGGCTTCCGCGCGGGGATCACCGTCACCGGGGCGGTCCGCGCCTTCGCCGTCTCCCATCCAGGGACCCGGGTGGAGGTGCGGCGGGTGGAGTGGGACGACCAGGCCGACGCCGTGCGGGACGGCCGCGTGGACCTGGCGTTCGTCCGGCTTCCGGTCACCGGTCCCGGGCTCGACGTCCGTCCCCTGTACCGCGAGCCGCGGATGGCCGCGCTGCCCGCCGCCCACCCGCTGGCGGCGCGTGATGCCGTCACCCGCGCCGACCTCGGGGCCCAGGCCGAGATCCTGCACCTGTGCACCGACCCCGAGCCCGGGGGCGCCCCGCCGCTCTCCGCGGTCCGCACGGTCGAGGAGAAGCTGGAGTACGTGGCGGCCGGCCGCGGTGTCACCTATCTGCCGCTGTCGGCCACCCTGCTCTACCGGCGCCCCGACGTGGTCTACCGGCCCGTCGCCGACCTGCCGCCGGACGAGGTCGCCCTCGCCACCGCGGCCGGCCGGGCCTCGCGGCTGGCCGAGGCGTTCGCCGCGACGGCCCTCCGCACGATCGTGCCGCCGGGCGCGGCTCTCCCCGTCCTACAGGAGCCCGCGGGTGACGACGGCGGGCAACCGGGACCCGCGGGAGACGACGGCCCGACGGACCGGGTGGCCGTCACCCGCAGCTGAGCAGCCCCGCGTTGTGCTTCTCGTTCAGCACCCGGTGCACGGCGTCCTGGACGTCCTTGCTGAACGCCGCGTCCTGCGGGATGCGCTTGATGACGGCCGCCGTCATCGGCCCGATGTCGCTGGGCTTCACGGTGAGGACGATGTCACCCCCGGCCGCGATGAAGTCCACCGCGCGCTGCGCCGGGGTGTGGTCCTGGACCGCGACGGCGTTGCCGAGGTCGTCGGAGATCACCACGCCCTGGAAGCCCAGGTCGCCGCGCAGCATGCCCCGGATGACCGTCGAGGAGAAGGCGGCCTGGCTGGCCGGGTCGATCTTCGTGTAGATCGCGGACGAGACCATGATGAACGGGCTGCCGGCCTGCACGGCGCTGCGGAACGGCGCCAGGTAGGCGTCGTTGCGGGTGGTGACGGTGTCCCGGACGTCGGCCGTGGTGTCCGTGTTGCCGGTCACCCGGCCCAGGCCCGGGAAGTGCTTCGCGGTGGGCAGCACGCCCGCCTGCTGCATGCCGCGCAGGAACGCCGTGCTGTGGGTGGCGACCGTCGCCGGGTTGGTGCCGTAGTTGCGGTCGAGCTTGCCGATGGGGGCGTTGACCGTCACCAGGTTCGGCGGCACGGTGTCCGCGATCGGCGCCAGGTTCATGTTGACGCCCGCCGCCCTGAGCTGACGGCCCCAGGTCGTGGCGCTGGACTGGAGCTGCGAGGTGCTCCACGTCCCCTGCGTCACCGCGCTGGGCATGGTGCTGAAGCCCGGCCCGTTCAGCACCTGGACCTTGCCGCCCTCCTGATCGGTGGAGACCAGCATGTGCACGGTCACGCCGCGCACCGTGGGCGAGAAGCCCTGGGAACGGTTGGTCACCGATTTCACCGCGGAGGTCCCGGCGGAGCTGTGGCCCATCAGGATGACGGCTCCGGTCCTGCCCTGGGTGATGGCCGCCGCCTCGGACGAGGTCACCCCGCTGGTGGAGACCGCCGTCATGAACAGCTGCCCCACCCGCTGCGCCTGGGTCATCCCGTCGTACACCCGGTTCACGCAGCTCTCCACCGCCTTGGAGGTGGTGGTGCGCGGCGGCGGCGGCACCGTGCGGTGCGTGGTCGGGGAGCCCGGCGGGGTGCTGCCCGGGGAGGTCGTGGGGGACGCGGTGGTCCCGGTGGTGCCGGACGCGGTCGGGGTGCCGGAACTGCTGGAGTTGCCGTTGCCGCAGGCGGCGACGGCCAGCAGCACGCCGAGGGCGACGGCCGCATGGCCGCCGCGGGACCTTGCGGCGCGGCGCCGCGATGAGCGGGCGTGGACGGACGTCTTGCGCACGGCGGAACCTCACACCTCGTCGACGGGTCGGAAAAGGCGGCTGGGGGCGGGAACCGGGATGCGTCCCCCTGTCTCTGCGTCACGTGAGGCCGTCGTCACCTCCTGTGACACGGAGAAACCCCCGTGAGATGGCCAGGATGCCCCCTCCGAACCCACTTACGCATCCCCGGCGACCGATTTCCGTGCCGATGCGACCGTTTTCCGGGACCCGACGATGCGACCGTGACCTGCGACGATGCCCCGAATGCCGGTGCTGTCACGATGCGTGACGGGGGGTTCGGCCCACTGGGGCAGGCACCCGGGTGCCCGGGTCACGGGGCAGGCATCCGTGCTCGGGTCACGGGGGGCAGGCACCCCAGGTTCCCCTCAGCGGCAGGCGGCTCACCGGGGGCGCCCGGCGGAGACCTCCGCCAGCCGCCGCTCCAGGAACCGGCGCTCCGCCTCCGTCGGCGCCAGCGCCAGCGCCTCGCGGTAGGCCGCCGCGGCCGGTCCCGGGCGGCCGAGCCTGCGCAGCAGATCGGCGCGGGTGGCCGGCAGGAGGTGGTACCCGGTCAGCTCCCCCTCCGACGCCAGGGCGTCGACCAGTTCCAGACCGCGTTCCGGGCCCTCGTCCATGGCGACGGCGACGGCCCGGTTGAGCTCCACGACCGGCCCGGGTGCCATCCGGGCCAACTCGGCGTAGAGGAGGGCGATCTGCTTCCAGTCGGTGTCCCGCGGCCCCGGCGCCTCCGCGTGGCAGGCGGCGACGGCCGCCTGCACCTGGTAGGGCCCCGGCCGGTGCAGGGCCAGCGCGCCCTCCAGCACGCGCACGCCCTCGGCGATCCGCGACCGGTCCCACAGCGTGCGGTCCTGCTCCTCCAGCGGTACCAGGTCGCCGGCCGCGTCGGTGCGCGCCGCCGCCCGGGCGTCGTGCAGCAGCATCAGCGCCAGCAGCCCGGCCGCCTCGGTCTGGCGCGGCATCAGGCCGGCCACCAGCCGGGCCAGCCGGATCGCCTCCGCGGTGACCCGGCGCTGATCCGGACCCGCGGCACCGGGCGCGTACCCGGCGTTGAACAGCAGGTACAGCACGGCCAGCACCGCGGCCGTCCGCTCCGGCAGCACCTCGCGCGCCGGCACCCGGAACGGGATGCCGGCGTGGCGGATCTTGTTCTTGGCCCGGGTCAGCCGCTGGGCCATGGTCTTCTCCGGCACCAGGAAGGCCCGGGCGATCTCGGCGGTGCTCAGCCCGGTGAGCGAGCGCAGCGTCAGCGCCACCTGCGCCGGGAGGGGGAGCGCCGGGTGGCAGCAGGTGAAGATCAGCCGCAGCCGGTCGTCGGGCACGGTGTCGCCGTCCCCGGCCTCCTCGGCGAGGTCGGCCGTCGCGGGCTGCCCGGGCGCGAGGCGTGCCGCCTGACGCAGTTTCACCGTTTCGTTCGCGGCCCGGCGCAGCCGGTCCAGGGCGCGGTTGCGGGCGGTCGTCGTCAGCCAGGCGCCGGGGCTGCGCGGCACTCCGTCCCGCGGCCAGCGCTCCAGGGCCCGTTCGAAGGCGTCCTGGGCGCACTCCTCCGCCAGGTCCCAGTCGCCCGTCCGGGCGATGACGGCGGCCACCACCCGGCCCCACTCCTCGGTCCAGGCCCTGGCGACCGCCTCCTTGACACGGCCGGCGGGGGCGCCGCCCGCCGCGGGGTCGGCCCCGCCGCCCGTGCCGGCCGCCGCGGCACCCCCGTCCAGCCCGTCGCTCATCGCCAGGTCACTCCGTCCAGAACGGCCGCACCTCGATCATCCCGTAGCGCGCGACCGGGTGCTTGGAGGCGACTTCGACGGCCTCGTCGAGATCGGCGCATTCGATGATGTCGAAGCCGCCCATCTGCTCCTTCGTCTCCGCGTACGGGCCGTCCGTGGTCAGCACGGCGCCGTCCCTGACCCGCACGGTCGTGGCGTCCTCGGCGTCCCGGGTGCGGTTGCCGGTCAGCCGCACGCCGCGGCGGGTCATCTCGTCGACCCAGGGCTGCGCGTCCAGTTCCTCCGGGGTGGCGTCGAACCCGTCGCCGTCACTGCAGATCAACAGCAGGTACTTCATGGCACGTCTCCTCGTGTCCGTTGCCGGCGCGGGCCCGTCCCGCGCGGTCACCCCTACGACGATCGGGAACCGGCCGCGACGACACCCCTCGGGAAAAAACCTTCCGGCGGCGTCATCCCGCCCGGACGCCGGCCGGCCTGCGGAGCGACAGCAGCGCGCCGGCCACCGCCATCAGCAGCAGTGTCGCGCACAGCAGCGGGACGTCCCGGTGCCCGTGCACGATCAGCGCGGCCCCGGCCAGCGCGCCCAGGAACATCGCCAGCACCGACAGCAGCCGCACACCCGCCCGGCTGCCCGGGCCGCCGACGAGCCGGGAGTCCGCCGCGATCCCCGTGACGGTCAGGGTCAGCACCGTGGTGGTCAGATCGGGCACCGCCACCCGCCGCGCCACCGCGTTCTGCCCGCCCATGGTCAGAGCGAGCAGCACCACCAGGACCCAGCGCGCGGTGCCGGCGGCCGGCAGGGCCACCTCGGCGCCCAGCACGCACGCCGCCGCGACCAGCAGCGCCTGAGCCGCCGTGACGGCCCGCAGAAGGCGCAGGGGCTGTCCGGGCATCAGCCGGATCAGCCACCCGCCCGCCAGCGCGCCCAGGGCGAAGGCGACGAGGGCCAGCACCGAGGCGGTGACGGAGAAGGCGCCGGCGCCCGCCAGCGAGAAGGCCAGGAACACCACGTTGCCCGTCATGTTCGCCACGAAGACCCGCCCGAGCGCCAGATAGCTGAACGCGTCCACCAGACCGGTGACGACGGTGAGGAGCAACAACAGGGGCGGAAGCGGACCCTTGGGCCCGGAAAGATCGGGAACAAGAGTGTCGCGGGCTTCGCGGAGCATGGTGCGCACGCATCCCATGATGCTCGACAGCCGTACGGTTGCCGACCCACGAGGACGTCAGCCGCCGCGCGCTGCCCGCTGACCGCTGTGAAACTGGCCAGCAGGAGGTGATCTTCATGGCGACGCCCGTCCCTGACGCCACGGACGGAAACACCGTCACCACCGACGTACCGGCACGGCTCGACCGGCTGCCGTGGTCGAAGTGGCACTGGATGATCGTGATCGGACTGGGGACCGTCTGGATCCTCGACGGTCTCGAGGTGACGATCGTCGGCAACATCGCGGGACGGCTCTCGGAGAAGGGCAGCGGACTGGCCGTCACGGCCGCCCAGATCACCGGACTCGGAGCCGCCCTGTACGTGGCGGGCGCGTGCTCGGGAGCGCTCTTCTTCGGCTGGCTGACCGACCGGTTCGGCCGCAGGAAGCTCTTCATGATCACCCTCGGCGTGTACCTGACGGCCACCGCGATGACCGCGGTGTCCTTCTCGCCCTGGTGGTTCTTCCTGTTCCGGTTCCTGACCGGCTTCGGCATCGGCGGTGAGTACGCGGCGATCAACTCCGCGATCGACGAGCTGATCCCGTCGAAGTACCGCGGCCGGGTCGACCTCATCATCAACGGCAGCTACTGGCTCGGCGCCATCGGCGGGTCCCTGCTGTCGGTGCTGGCGCTCAACACCTCGATCTTCCCGGCGAACATCGGCTGGCGCCTGACCTTCGCCCTCGGGGTCGTCCTCGGCCTGGTGATCCTGCTCGTGCGGCGGCACGTCCCGGAGAGCCCGCGCTGGCAGTTCATCCACGGCCACGGCGACGAGGCCACCGAGCTGGTGTCCGACGTCGAGCGGGAGGTCGAGGAGGAGAAGGGCCAGCGGCTTCCCGAGCCGGGCAGCACCATCACCATCCACCAGCGCAAGAGCATCGGCTTCTGGACGATCGCCAGAACCGTCTTCGGCGCCTACCCCCGCCGGGCCACGCTGGGCCTGTCGCTCTTCATCGGGCAGGCGTTCCTCTACAACGCCATCACCTTCGGCTTCGGCTCGATCCTCACCACCTTCTTCGGCGTCTCGACCGGCGACACCGGCTACTACTTCGCCGTCATCGCGGCCGGCAACTTCCTCGGGCCGCTGCTGCTCGGGCGGCTCTTCGACACCGTCGGGCGCCGGATCATGATCTCCTCGACGTATCTGCTCTCCGGCCTGCTGCTGTTCGGCACAGCGTGGCTCTTCGACCGCGGGTCGCTGAACGCCACCACGGTCACCGCGTGCTGGTGCGTCGTGCTGTTCTTCGCCTCGGCCGGCGCCAGCAGCGCGTACCTGACGGTCTCGGAGGTCTTCCCGATGGAGACCCGGGCGATGGCCATCGCCTTCTTCTACGCCGTCGGCACGGCGGCCGGCGGCATCACGGGTCCGCTGGTCTTCTCCGACCTCACCAAGTCCGGCGTGGTCTCGGACACCGTGCTCGCCTTCTGCATCGGCGCGTCGCTGATGTGCGCGGCCGGACTCGTCGCGGTGTTCACCGCGGTGAACGCCGAACAGCGGTCGCTGGAGGACATCGCCACCCCGCTGTCCTCGGCCGGGAAGCCGCAGACCGGCGCCGCCACCGCGAGCGGCGTCTGACGGCGCGCCGCCGACCGCACGCGACGGCGGCCGTGGTCCGGGGAGGGGTTCCGGGCCACGGCCGCCGGTCTGAGGGGGCGGTCTGGGGGATCAGGGGGATCGGGGACGTCCGGCGGTTTCTCGGAACGCCGTCCGGGACAGGGGAACGCGGCGCCGGAGCGCCGCGGGGGGCCGAGGGCCGGGGCCCTCGGCCGTACCGGTGTCAGCCCTGGGCGAGCAGGCCGGCGCGCAGTCTGGTCAGGGTCCGGTTCAGCAGCCGCGACACATGCATCTGCGAGTAGCCCAGACGCTCACCGATCTGCGCCTGTGTCAGCTCCTCGCCGAAGCGCAGCTGCAGCAGCACCCGGTCCCGCTCGGGGAGTTCCTCGATCAGCGGCGCCAGGCTGTGGAAGTCCTCCACCAGCTCCAGCGCGGGGTCGCACTCGCCGATCGCGTCGGCGAGGGTCCGGCCCTCTCCCTCGGCGCTGCCGTCCGCGTCGTTGTAGGGCGTGTCGAGGGAACCCGCGGTGTAGCCGTTGGCGGCGACCAGGCCCTCCAGCACCTCCTCCTCGGTGAGGTCGAGGTGGCCGGCCAGTTCGGGCACCGTGGGCTCCCGGTCGAGCAGCACCGACAGGTGCTCCTTGGCCTTGCTCAGCTCCACGCGCAGTTCCTGGAGGCGGCGCGGCACATGAACGGCCCACGAGGTGTCGCGGAAGAACCGCTTCATCTCGCCCACGATGTAGGGGATCGCGAACGTGGTGAACTCGGTCTCACGCGACAGGTCGAACCGGTCGATCGCCTTGATCAGCCCGATGGTGCCGACCTGGACGATCTCCTCGTGGTCGGTGGCCGGCCGGTTGCGGTACCTGGCGGCGGCGAAGTGCACCAGCGCCAGGTTCATCTCGATCAGCGTGTTGCGCGCGTAGGCATAGGCATGGGTGCCTTCCTCCAGGACCTGGAGCCTGTCGAAGAACAGCTTCGACAGAGCCCTGGCGTCCTTCGGGGCCACGGCTGTCGCGTCGTCGATCAGGGGAAGGCCACCGGTGGCATCGTCCACCGGCCCAGGCTGGTGGACGCCGGCGGCCGTCGTGTTCGTGTTGTCCGGCTGCTGAACCTTTACGGTCACGCTTGCGGTCACGTCATCGCCTCGCACTCATCCGACTGTTCGACGCGCGCCTGCCCCCGAAGCCACCACGTATGCACCTCAGTTTGCGGCAGTACCGTCCGCCGGTACCGCGCCGAGCCGCTCCGCGAACCAGCGCAGCTGGCTGACCTGCTGGAACGGGCCGCCGCCGTCGTGCCCGTTGAAGTCGTACACCTCGATGTGCCTGTCGCTCACGGCGTAGGAGTTGTACGCCGCGAAGACGGTTGACGGCGGGCAGACTTCGTCCTCCAGCGCGGTGGAGAACAGGGCCGGGGCGGTGGCGCGTGCGGCGAAGTGCACGCCGTCGAAGTACGACAGCGTCTCGAACACCCGCTCCCCGCGGTCCCGGTGCACCGACAGGTACCGGCCTATCTCACGGTACGGCAGCGCGTCGGTGATCGTGGCCGCCCGCCGGAAGTCGCACAGGAACGGCACATCCGGCGCAACTCCGACCAGGTCCGGCACCAACCCGGCCACCGCCAGGGTGATCCCGCCGCCCTGGCTGACGCCGGTCACCGCGGTGCGCGCGGCGTCGGTCAGCCGGTGCGAGCGGGCGGCTTCGACGGCCCGGACCGCGTCGGTGAACACCCGCCGGTAGTAGAAGTCCTGGGGGTCCTCGATGCCCCGGGTCAGGAAGCCGGGGGAGGAGGGTGCGCTGCCCACCGGGTCGGGGGTGGCGCCGGCCGACCAACCGCTGCCCTGGCCGCGGGTGTCCATCACGAAGTGCGCGAACCCGGCCGAGGCCCACAGCAGATGGGTGTGCGCGAGACCGCGGCCGCCGCCGTAGCCGATGAACTCCACCAGCAGCGGCAGCGGCTCGGTCGTCCCCGCGGGCAGCACCAGCCAGCCCTTGACCCGGTGGCCGCCGAACCCGGAGAAGGTCACGTCGTACGTCTCCAACGTGGCCAGGCCCGTGGGGACGCGGGTGAAGAC
Source organism: Actinacidiphila acidipaludis (assembly GCF_019890725.1). Taxonomy (GTDB): domain Bacteria; phylum Actinomycetota; class Actinomycetes; order Streptomycetales; family Streptomycetaceae; genus Actinacidiphila; species Actinacidiphila acidipaludis. The sequence goes on along the minus strand of NZ_JAINZZ010000019.1, from coordinate 94,748 downwards.
GGCGTCCAGGTCGTGTCCGCGGGCCTCGGCCAGGGTCCGCGCCCAGAACGGGTCGAATCCGGCCGGTTCGGGTGAGGCGGAGCGGTAGGCGCGGAGCTCGTCCAGGGGCAGGTCGAACAGGGCCATCGGGATCCCTTCGGGGGCGGTGCGGGCTGATGATCTGCACACCGTACGGCCGCGGCCGCGGTGGCCCGCAGGGGAGTCCCACGAGATGGGACGGCGGACGGCCGGCGAGTGTCCGCCGTCTCGCGGGGTGCGCCGGGTCTCCCGGGAGTGCCGCGAGGGGCGGGGACGCCTCAGGCGGACGGTTCGGGGTGCCGCCGGAGCCCGGCGACCAGGAGGTCGAGCAGCCGGCCGGCCTGTTCGCGCTGCCCGGGCGTGCCGGTGGCCAGCGCGATGCCGCTGAGCGCGGTCACCACGTCACCCGACTCGACGTCGTCCCGCAGCGCCCCTTCGGCGGCCCCGGCGCTCAGCAGCGCTCCGACGGCGCCGGTCATCCGGTCGCGGCTGTGGGCGAACGGGTTGCCACCGGAGGCGATGACCGCCTTGAGGGCGTCGCCCATACCCCGTTTGGCCGCCGCGTAGTCGACGAAGTTGTCCATCCAGGTCCGCAGCGCCCGCACCGCGGGACCGGCGGCCAGCAGCTCGCCGGCCGAGTCGCACAGCCGGTCCAGCTCGTTGCGGTAGGCGGCCTCGACCAGCGCCTCGCGGGTCGGGAAGTGGCGGTAGAGGGTGCCGATGCCGACGCCCGCCTCCTTGGCGACGGCGTCGAGCGTCACCTCGGGGCCGTCCTGGGAGAACGCGCGGAGGGCGACGGCCAGCAGCCGGTCGCGGTTCCGCTGGGCGTCCGCGCGCAGCGGACGAGGTGCCGTGTCCGCCACGATGTGCCTCCTCGCTGTCGTGACCGGCTTCCGCGCGGGGTGCCGCCCCGCCGTCTCCGGCCGGTCCCGGGGACCCGGGAACCGTGCCGATGCGGAGCCGGCTCCGCTTGCAAGCGGAGCATCCTCCGTTTACGCTGGCGGTCGTAGCGGAGGGACCTCCGGATACATGGTACCCGCACCGGTCCACGCCGCGCACTCCCCGGCCACGCGAGGTGCCGGGGCCGGGAAGGGACGGACGGACATGACCGAGACCGCGCGCATCACCACGCCTTTCACCCGGGAGTCGACGGCCGCCGAGGTCGTCGCCGGAATCAGCCTGTCCGGCAAGCGTGCCGTCGTGACCGGGGGCGGCTCGGGCATCGGAGTGGAGACCGCCCGCGCGCTGGCCGCCGCCGGCGCCGAGGTGACCCTGGCGGTGCGCGCCGCCCAGGCCGGTGAGGAGGCCGCCCGGGACATCACCGCGACCACCGGCAATCAGCAGGTTCGCGTCGCCCTCCTCGATCTGGCCGACCCGGCGTCGGTCGCCGCGTTCGCGACCGCCTGGTACGGGCCACTGGACATCCTCGTCGGCAACGCCGGTGTCATGGCCGCACCGGAGACCCGGACCCCGCAGGGCTGGGAACTGCAGTTCGCCACCAACCACCTGGGGCACTTCGCGCTCGCCCGCGGGCTGCACCGGGCGCTGGCGCTGGCCGAGGACGGCGCGCGGGTCGTCTCGGTGAGCTCGGCGGCGCACCTGCAGTCGCCGGTGGTCTTCGAGGACATCCACTTCGACCGGCGCCCCTACGACCCGTGGCTCGCCTACGGCCAGTCCAAGACGGCCAACGTCCTCTTCGGGGTGGAGGCCGGCAAGCGCTGGGCGTCCGACGGCATCACCGTCAACGCGCTGATGCCGGGCGCGATCCGGACCAATCTCCAGCGGCACGTGTCGCAGGAGGAACTCGACGCGCTGCGGACGCGGGCCGGGGGCGGCGGACCCCAGTGGAAGACGACCGAGCAGGGCGCGGCGACCTCGGTGCTGGTGGCGACCTCCCCGCTCCTGGAAGGTGTCGGCGGCCGCTACTTCGAGGACTGTCAGGAGGCGGCCCCGCACGAGGAGGGCGGTCCTCGCCGGGGCTATGCGCCGTACGCCGTCGATCCGGAGGCGGCCGCCCGGCTGTGGCAGGTCTCGGAGGACATGCTGGACGGCTGCGGATGGATCGTCGAGGGGCAGGGCTGACGGGGGGTCGCCGGCGGGAGCGCTCCCGCCGACGCGGTCACTTGCCCGTGGTCCCGCCTGAGGGGCGGGGACGGTCGGGGTCGGTGGTGCAGCCACCCTTGCGGCAGTTCACGTCGGGGCAGGACATGGGATCACCTCTTCTGTGCCGGGTGTCGCTGGGGATGGGGTGCGGGTGCGGGTGCGGGGTCGCCGGGGTGAACCGGCGGTACGGGCCGAACAGGCCGGGCGGACCGGTCGGCCGGGAAAGGGTCGTCGAGGTCGGCGGGGACGCAGTCCAGCAGGAGCTTGTCCACGCGCCGCCCCTGCCACAGGGCGGCACTGCGCAGCCGTCCGGCGGCGCGGAACCCGGCCCCGAGGTAGGCGTTCACCGCGGCGGTGTGCGGGGCGAGCACCTCCAGCCAGACCGCGCTCAGTGACGCGATGGTGAACGCCCAGTCGAGGGTCAGGGACGTGGCTTCGGTCGCGTAGCCCCGGCCGCGGTGTTCCGGGGCGATGACAAGGGTGAACTCGGCGCTGTTGACGGCCTGGTCGACGCTGAGGGACGTGGCCCCCACCGGAACCCCGCCGTCCGCCGTGATGACTTCGAAGAGCTGGTAGTGGTCCGAGGTGTGGCTGCTGTGGAAGCGTGCCCGGAACACGTCCCACGACACCGGCCAGCGGGCACCGAATCCGACGACGGTCGCCGGATCGGTCTCCCACCGGTGGTACTCCTGCATCATCTCTTCCCTCGCTAGGGCAAGCGCCAACCGCTCTCCGGAGCGCAGCGGGACGGGTACGGTGGGGTGGGGGTCGGTCATCACACTCGGTCTCTCCTCCGTGTGCCCGGTCCTGTGCTGTGCAGCCGTCCACAAAGCGTCAATCCGCGCTCCCTCACCAGGCACCGGAACGCGGGTTTCCGCCCGGTACCGTCACGCGTGTGCTTAGCGGGCCCGGTGTGCCCGGCGCGTGCCCCGTACCAGCAGCCTCATCCGTACGCTGACACCTCAGGGGTGACGACGACTCGAGGGCCGCCGGACGACCGGCGGGGACGAACACCGCGCACCGGCCATGGCCAAAAGCAACGCCCGTCCACGAGGCACCACGCCGATCACCGGCCGCGTCCGGAACGGCGTCCGGGAGGAGTTGGACGCGATCACCGGGTGACGCGAATAGGTGGGCCCACATCCGGGGAAGGCAAGAGGCACGCGGTTGTCGACGGTGGGAGAACGCGGTGAAGGTGGGACTGCTGACCCGGGAGTATCCGCCGGACGTGTACGGCGGCGCCGGGGTCCATGTGGAGTTCCTCGCCCGCGAGTTGCGCGCCCTGGTCGACGTCGAGGTGCACTGCTGGGGCGAGGGCGGGGACGACGGAGTGATCCGGCACCGCGCCCCCGCCTCGCTGGAGGGCGCCAACGACGCCCTGCGCACCTTCGCCGTCGATCTCGCCATGGCCGCAGCCGTACAGGGCCGGGACCTGGTGCACTCGCACACCTGGTACGCCAACCTCGGCGGCCACGTCAGCAAGCTGCTCTACGGGATGCCGCACGTGCTGACGGCGCACTCGCTGGAGCCGCTGCGCCCCTGGAAGGCCGAGCAGCTCGGCGGCGGTTACGCGCTGTCCTCGTGGGCCGAGCGCACCGCGATGGAGTCGGCGGACGCCGTGGTCGCGGTCTCCGACGGAATGCGGCGCGACATACTCGACTGCTATCCGGCGCTGGACCCGGACCGGGTGCACGTCATCCGCAACGGCATCGACACCACCGCCTACCGGCCGGACCCGCGCACCGACGCGCTGTCCCGGATCGGCGTGGACCCGACCCGCCCCTATGCACTGTTCGTCGGCCGCATCACCCGGCAGAAGGGCGTGCCGCACCTGCTGCGGGCGGCCCGGACCATCGATCCGGCGGTGCAGCTCGTGCTGTGCGCGGGCGCCCCCGACACCCCGGCGCTGGACCGGGAGTTCCGCGGCCTGTTCGACGAACTGAACGCGGTGCGCGACGGCGTGCACTGGATCCCGGCCATGCTGCCGCGTCCGGTGGTGGCGCAACTCCTCACGCACGCCACGGTGTTCGTCTGCCCCTCGGTGTACGAGCCGCTCGGCATCGTCAACCTGGAGGCGATGGCCTGCGGCACCGCCGTGGTGGCCTCCGCGGTCGGCGGCATCCCCGAGGTCGTGGACGACGGCGTGACCGGGCTGCTGGTGCCGTACGACGAGGGGCAGCCCGAGGCGTTCGAGACCGCGCTCGCGGCGGCGATCGACCGGCTGGCCGGCGACCCGGACACCGCGGCGCGGATGGGGGAGGCGGGACGAGACCGCGCGGTGCGCGAGTTCGGCTGGGACACCGTCGCCCGCCGCACCGCCGACCTGTACTCCGCGGTCCTCGGCGGCAGCTGACGGCGGCGGCGTCGTACGGCACGGGCCGTACGACCGGACACGACAGAGGGGGCCCTCGATGCGCGGTGGACCTTCGGTACTCGGCATAGTGCTGGCCGGGGGCGCGGGAAAGCGGCTGATGCCGCTCACCGCGGACCGGGCCAAACCGGCCGTCGTCTTCGGCGGCACGTACCGGCTGGTGGACTTCGTGCTGTCCAACCTGGTGAACGGCGACGTGATGAAGGTGTGCGTCCTCACCCAGTACAAGTCCCACTCGCTGGACCGGCACGTCACGACCACCTGGCGGATGTCCAGCCTGCTCGGCAACTACGTGACGCCGGTGCCGGCCCAGCAGCGGCTCGGCCCGCGCTGGTTCCTGGGCAGCGCCGACGCGATCCTGCAGTCGCTGAACCTGGTGCACGACGAACAGCCCGACTACATCGCGGTGTTCGGCGCCGACCACGTCTACCGGATGGACCCGCGGCAGATGCTGGCGCAGCACATCGAGCACGGCGCCGGCGTCACCGTCGCCGGGATCAAGGTGCCCAGGACCGATGCGTCGTCGTTCGGGGTGATCACCCCCGCCGGGGACGGTATCCGGGTGGAGCGCTTCCTGGAGAAGCCCGCCGACCCGCCGGGGCTGCCCGGGGACCCGACGCGGGTCTACGCCTCGATGGGCAACTACCTGTTCACCACCAAGACCCTGCTGGACGCGCTGCACGAGGACGCCGAGGACAGCCAGTCGGTGCACGACATGGGCGGCAGCATCCTGCCGCGCCTCACCGACAAGGGCGTCGCCCAGGTCTACGACTTCGACACCAACCACGTGCCCGGCGAGACGGTCCGCGACCACGGCTACTGGCGCGACGTCGGCACCCTCGACGCCTACTACGAGGCGCACATGGACCTGGTCTCGGACCAGCCGGCGTTCACCCTGTACAACCGGCGCTGGCCGATCTACACGCACCCCGGGCAGCTGCCGCCCGCCAAGATCGCCGCGGGCGGGATCGCCGGCGAGTCGGTGATCAGTCCGGGCTGCGTGATCCGGGGGCAGGTCACCCGGTCGGTGCTCTCGCCGGGGGTGATCGTGGACGCGGGCGCCGTCGTCCAGGGCTCGGTGCTGCACGACAACGTGCGGGTCGGGCGGGGCGCGATCGTACGCGGCGCGGTGCTGGACAAGAACGTGGACGTGCCGCCCGGCGCGACCATCGGCGTCAACCCGGACCGGGACCGGGAGATGTACACCGTCTCGCCCGGCGGGGTGATCGCGCTCGGCAAGGCCCAGCGGGTGGAGTGACCGGCCGCCGGCCCTCTCTCCGCCGCAACGGATCGCTGATCGACCGCGCACCGGCACCGGCACCGGCACCGCGCAGCCGCACGGAACGGCGGCCGCCCCCTGAGTCCCGGGGACGGCCGCCGCGCACTTGCCGCGGGGTGCCGCGGAACTAGCCGCCGTACACCTCCAGTTCGTAGATCCGTGCGGCCGGGTCGGTGTTCTGCGTCGGGGTGATCACGCTCAGCCGGACGTAACGCCCGTTGCTGCTGACCGCGTTGGTGGTGGAGTCGGCGGTGTTCCCGCGGACCTGCGCCACGGTGGTCCACGTCGAGCCGTCGGAGGACACCGCCAGGTCGAAGTCCTTGGTGTCCCAGCTCGGGTCCTCACCGCCGGCGCCGGCGTGCCGGACGACCAGTGAGGACAGCGCGTGCGACGCGCCGAGGTCGACCGTCAGCGTCTTGGTGCCCGAGGCCTTCGAGCACCACTTGTCGCTGTTGCCGCCGGTGTAGCTGCCGTTGATCGCCTTGTCGGGCGTCTCGGTGGTCGCGCAGGAGTCGGACCCGGTGGCGGTCCCGCCGAGTGCCAGGTCGCTCTGCCCGCCGCCGTACACCTCCAGTTCGTAGATCCGGGTCGCGGTGTCGGAGGTCTGGGTCGGCGTGGTGACGTTCAGCCGCACATAGCGCGCCTGACGAGGGGCGACCGGGTGGTAGGTCCGGCTGGACCGCGAGCCGGTGACGCTCGCCGCGGTGGACCAGGACGAGCCGTCGGTGCTGGTCTGGATCTGGAAGGCGGCGGTGTTCCAGTCGGTGGTCTCGCCGCCGAGCGCCGCGTGCTTGACCACGAAGGACGAGACGGTCTGGGTGGAGCCCAGGTCGACCTGGAGGCTCGCGCCCGAGGTCTTGGAGCACCACTTGCTGTTGTTCATCAGGCTGCCGTCGACGGCCTTGTCGCCGCCCTCGGCGGTCGCGCACGGCGTCGAGGCGGTCACCGGCCGCCCCTTGGCCAGGTCGGTCCCCAGGTCGGGAGCCGCCGGCACCGCGGTGGCGCCGTCCTGGAAGGACGGCGGCACGTCGGAGGCGCCCGTGCCGTAGGTGCCGCTCGGCGTCGAGCCCATGGTGAAGTCCAGCGTGCCGCCCGCCGCGATGTCCGGGTAGCGCAGGTAACTGTGGGTGGTGGCCGTGCCGTTGACCTTCAGGCCCTGGACGTACGAGCCGCTGCCGGACGACGTCAGGGTGATGTTCCCGCCGGGACGCTGCAGCAGGACCGACGGGAACGAGGGGCCGTTGACGGCGAGGGTGTCGGCCCCTGGCGTCGCCGGATAGACGCCCAGCGCGGCCCACACGTACCAGGCCGACGTCGCCCCGAGGTCGTCGTTGCCCGGCAGGCCGCCGGGTCCGGTGGTGTACGACTCGGACATCACCTTGCGCACCGCGTCCGCCGCGCCCGCCGGGTCACGGGCGAAGTCGTAGGCCCACGGCACTCCGTGTTCGGGCTCGTTGCCGATGTAGTAGTAGGGGAGCGTCTGTCCGGCGTTGACCTCGGTGAAGTGGTGGTCCAGGCGCTGGACGGCGGTCTGCCGGCCGCCCATGGAGTTGATCAGGTCCGCGAAGTCGTAGGGGACCATCCAGGTGTACTGGGAGGCGTTGCCCTCGGTGAAGTTGGTCTGGCTCGCCGGGTCCAGCGGCCACACATAGCTGCCGTCGGTGTTGCGCGGCTGGACGTACCCCGACTCGTTGCTGAAGGTGTTCCGCCAGTACTGCGCCCGGGTCATGTGCGTGGTGTAACTGGAGGTGCTGCCCAGCGCCTTGGCGAACTGCGCCACGGCGAAGTCCGAGGCCGAGTACTCCAGGGAGTCCGAGGGGGCCCCGTTGAGGTAGTGCAGGCTGGTGTACGTCGACTGGCGGCCGCGGATCGCGGAGCCCTGCGTGGTGCCGCCGTTGGACGCCTTCTCCATCAGGGACAGGGCCGTGGCGGTGTCGAAGTCCCGCACCCCGAAGGCGTACATGCTGCTGACGATGATCGGGCCCGGGTCGCCGGTCATCACGAAGTCCTCGTTGGTCTGCTGCGACCACTTGGGCAGCAGGCCGCCCTGCTGGCCGTCCAGCACCATCGAGTTGGCGATGTCGGCCGCCTCGCCGGGCGCGACCAGCGCGACCAGTGCCGCCCACGAGCGGTAGATGTCCCAGCCGGAGTAGTTCTGGTAGACCGGCCGGGCCGAGTTGTGCACGGCGTTGTCGAACCCGCGGTAGTCGCCGTTGACGTCGCTGGAGACGTTCGGGCTCTGGAAGACGTGGTAGAGCGCCGTGTAGAACTTCTTGAGGTCGGCGGTGGCGCCGCCGGTCACCTGGACGCGGTTGAGGATCTGGTTCCAGGAGGTGTCCGCGGCGGTGCGGACGGCCGAGAAGTCCCAGCCGTTGTTCTCCGCGGTCACGTTCGCCTGCGCGTTGGCCACGCTGACGTAGCTCAGGCCGACCTTGGCCTGCACGGTCTGGTTGCCGGTCGTGTCGAAGGTGACGTACGCGCCGGTGCTGGTCCCGGACGCCGACGACGAGCCCGCCGAGACCGTGCCGCCCGACCAGGTGCCGAAGCCGGTCGGCGCGCGGTCGAAGCGGATGTCGAAGTAGATCTGGTAGGTCTTGCTCGACCCGCAGAAGCCGCCGGCCGTGACGCTGCCGGTGACCTCGGAACCGCTGACCTTCACCGACCCGCTGCGGCTGCCGGTCGCGCTGCGGCTGGTGTTGATCAGCAGTCCGGCGCTGGTGGACGACGGGTACGTCAGCTTGGCCATGCCGGTACGGGTGGTGGCGGTGAGCTCCACGCCGGTGCCGTACTTGTCGAGCCGGTTCTTGTAGTAGCCGGGGGAGGCGGCCTCGTTGGACTTGGTGTAACCCGAGGCGTAGCTCGTCCAGTTGGTGCCGGGCGAGGTGCTCACCGCGCCGGTGATCGGCATCAGCGGCAGGTCCTCGTCGTTGGGGCAGCCGGCGCCGTCGAAGTGGGTGAGGCTGAAGTCCTCGATCGAGGTGTCGGAGTAGCGGTAGCCGGACGGTGAGGCCGTCGGGGTGTCGGGGCTGAACTGGACGCCGCCGAAGGGGACGACGGCCCCGGGGTAGGTGCTGCCGCCGGCGCCGCCCGGCACCGGGTTGGGCGCCGAACTGTCGTCGGTGCCGACGAACGGGTCGGCGTACTGCGTGAGGTTGAGCGTCGCGGCGTGGGCCGGAGCGGAGGCGAGGCCGCCGACGCCGAGCGCGGCCAGTAACAGGGCGCTCAGCGCGCCCGCGGCTCTGGAGCGGAGCAAGGCAGGGAGCATGGGGGGAACCACCTTCTCGCGGAGGCGGCGCGGCGTCGTGACACCGGGCGGCCTCGGGGCACGGGGCTGCTCGAAGCGTGTGAACGTTACCAAGCGAGAGTGCATTGTTGATGTGTACCTGACGCGCTGTCAAGAGTGCGCGGGAGGCGCGAGGACACGGGAAACGCGGTGCGGCGGACGGGCCGTCGGATCCCGTCGGGCGAGGTCTTGACAGGCCTGCGGAAGCCGCTCATGCTGCCCGGATTCGCTGGGAACGTTACCAACCCCGGGACACGGCCCGGGGCGGACGGCGGGCGGGCGCGGAGCGCCGCTCACCCGGGGCGGCGCCCGGGCGGCCCGCGCCTGCCATCATCGACGCATCCCAGGACCGGCCCTGGTGGTCCCGCGACGAGGAGGCCTGTGAAGCGACCGACGATGAAGGACGTCGCCCGCGTCGCGGGGGTGAGCCCGATGACCGTCTCCCGCGTGGTCTCCGGCGAGGCCGGGGTGGCGCCGGACACCGCGGCCCGGGTCGAGCAGGCGGTCCGCAGGCTCGGCTACCAGCGCAACGACAACGCCAGGCACCTGCGGCAGAAGGACCTCGGTACGTCCACCATCGGCCTGGTGGTGGACGACCTGGCCAATCCCTTCTACGCACTGATGGCCCGGTCGGTGGAGGACGAGGCGCACCGCCGCGGCTACGTCGTCCTGGTCGGCAGCACCAACGACGAGCCCCGGCGCGAGCGTGAGGTCATCGCCGCCTTCACCGCCCGGCAGGTCGACGGGCTGATCCTGGTGCCCACCATCGGCGGCCACGGCTTCCTCAAGCAGCCCATGCGGGCCGGGACGCGGGTGGTGTGCGTCGACCGGCCGGCCCGCGGCCTGGCCGTGGACACCGTGACCGTCGACAACCGGGCCGGGGCCCGGCGCGCCGTCACCCACCTGCTGGACCACGGGCACACCCGCATCGCCTACCTCGGCGACCGCTACGACATCTGGACCCAGGCCGAGCGCCACGCCGGATACGTGGCGGCGCTCACCGACCGGGGCCTGCCGTCCGACCCGGCCCTGGTCCGGCACGGCCTGCGCTCGCGCGAAGGGACGCATGCCGCCCTCGCCGAGCTGCGGGAACTGGCGGATCCGCCGACCGCCGTGTTCACCAGCAACGACCTGATCACCCTCGGGGTGCTCGACGGCGTGGGCCATCCGCCGGACGTGGCGGTCGTGGGCTTCGACGACCTGCCGCTGGGGGAGCGCCTCGACCCTCCGCTGACGGTGGTCAGCCAGGACCCGGTCGCGCTCGGCGGCACCGCGGCGAACCTGCTGTTCTCACGCATCGAGGGCGACAGCTCCGCGCCGCGCTCGGTGATCCTGCTGACCCGGTTCGTCGAGCGCGGTTCCGGCCGGCTGCCTGGTCGGAACCTGTGAACGCCCCCGTCAGGGAACCCAGTTGAAGGTGTCCGGGTCGGGACCGGTGCGCTCGTCGCGGTTCAGCGCGGTGATCGCCGCCATGTCGTCGCCGGTCAGCTCGAAGTCGAACAGCCGGAAGTTCTCGGCGACCCGGGCCGGCGTCACCGACTTCGGGAAGACGATGTCGCCGCGCTGCAGGTGCCAGCGCAGCGTGACCTGGGCGGGAGAGCGGTCCAGCCGTCCGGCGATCGCGGTGATCACCGGATCGTCCAGCACCTTGCCCTGCGCGATCGGCGACCACGCCTCGGTGGCGATCCCGTTGTCCCGGCCGAAGGCACGCAGCGGGTCCTGGGTCAGATACGGGTGCAGCTCGATCTGGTTCACCGCGGGCACCACATCGCACTCGCGCATCAGCCGCTCGAGGTGGGCCCGCTGGAAGTTCGACACGCCGATGGCCTTCACCCGGCCCGAGCGGTAGACCTCCTCCATCGCCTTCCACGTCTCGACGAAGTCGCCCACCCCGGGCAGCGGCCAGTGGACCAGGAACAGGTCGAGGTACTCCAGGTCCAGGTCGTCCATGGTCCGGGCGAACGCGGCCAGCGCGTCGTCGTGCGCGTGGGCGTCGTTGTTGAGCTTGCTCGTCACGAAGATCTCGGCGCGCCCGATGCCGGAGTCCCGGACCGCCTGCCCGACCTGCCGCTCGTTGCCGTACATCTCGGCGGTGTCGATGTGCCGGTAACCGGTCTCCAGGGCCACCAGCACCGCGTCCCGGGTGCGGTCCGGCTCGATCTGGAACACCCCGAAGCCCAGCTGCGGGATGCTCACACCGTTGTTGAGAGTGACGCTGGGAACTGAGGACATGAGGGCGACTTCCTTGCTCGGTTCCCCCCTCCGCCTGGCTTCCCCGCCACCGTATGCCAGGCCGCCGGACGCGGCCTGTCGGATCCGCCGGCCGGCCCCGCACCCGCCCGGCGGTCGCGGCGGTCCTCCGCCGTGCCCGCACCCGCCCGGCGAGCGATGATCGGAGGATGACGCGGATCGGCGGCGACGCAGGGGTGCCCGAGCTCGAACCGGAGGTGTTCGACGACGCCATCGTGGCGGTCGCGCTCACCGCCGGCAGCGAGCACCGGCTCGTCTACTACAACGGCGCCTTCCGCAACCTCTTCGGCCCCCGGGAGCTGGGCGTGCGGGCCGCCGACGCGTTCACCGAGGAGAAAGCCGCCCGCTACGTCCAGATGCTCGACGAGGTCTTCCACGACGGCAAGGGCCGCCAGGTCACCGGCCCGCGCACCACCGAGGGCACCTTCCCCGGCGCACCCGGGCGGCGGCACTTCATCTACAGCTGCTCGCCGGTCGTCTCCCGCTTCGGCCGCGGCGTCCTCACCGTCTGCGTCGACACCACGGCGCAGGTCGACGCCGTGGAGCGGGCCGAGGAGCTGTCGGAGGAGCGGCACCAGGCGCTGCACCGCTACGAGGCCCTGATGGGCGCGGTGACGCAGACCGTCTGGCTGATGCAGCCCGACGGCACGATCAGCGAGCTGGTCGGCGACTTCGAGAACTTCACCGGCAACCGGTGGCGGCCGGTGATCGACGAGAAATGGCTGACCTTCGTCCACCCGCACGACCGGGCCCACCTGGTCCGCACCTGGCAGGAGGCGGCCGAGGGCACACCCTCGATGTTCGTCTGCACCTTCCGGCTGCGGACCACCTCCGGCGACTACCGGCACGTGCAGTCCCGGGCGGTGCCCATCGTCCGCGAAGGGGTGATCGTCGAGTGGATCGGCGCCACCGCCGACATCGAGGACCAGTGGCGCAACCGGCTGCGCGAGCGCCTGCTCGCCCGGGTCGCCACCGTCACCGCGGCCGACGACGTGCCGCAGGCGTTCGGCGCGGTCGCCGCGGCCGTCGTCCCCGAGCTGACCGACGCCTGTGCCGTGTTCCTGCTGCCGGCGCCGGGGGTGACCGCCGCGGGCGGTCCGCTGACCGCGGTCCGCGTCGCGTCCACCGCCCGCCCGGGTCTGCCCGGGCTCCCGCCCCTGCGCGAGGAGACCCACCCCGTCGGACCGGTCGCCCGGCAGGTCGTGGAGAGCCGCAAGCCCCGGATGCTGGTCTTCCCGGCCGGCAGTCCGCCGGACGGCGTCCTGCCCGACCTGTCGCTCGACTGGCTGCGCGCCGCCCGCGCCACCAGCCTGACCCTGGTGCCGATCGTCATCGACGCGGCCGTCGTCGCCTTCGCCTGCGCCGCCGGGTGCGCCGACAGCCCGCCGCCCGGCCCCCGCGACCTGGCGCTGCTCGGCGAGGTGCTGCACGAGGTCCGCGACCCGCTGCGCCAGGCCATGGAACTGGAACGCACCCGGCACACCGCGCTCACCCTCCAGCGGGCCCTGCTCACGCCGACCCCGCGGGTCCCCGGCGCGGAACTAGCCGCGCACTACCAGCCGGCCAGCAAGACCGTGGAGGTCGGCGGCGACTGGTACGACGCGCTGCTGCTGCCGGACGGCTCGGTGACCCTGACCATCGGCGACATCGCCGGCCACGACCTGGACGCGGCGACCTCGATGAGCCAGCTGCGCAGCATGCTGCGGGTCATCGCCTACGACCAGTCGCGGCCGCTCAGCCCCGCCGAGAGCCTGGCCCAGCTCGACCGGGTCGTCGACGGGCTCGCCATCGCCCCGCTCGTCACCGCCGTCCACACGGTGCTGCGCCCCGGACCGGACGGCCGCTGGCACGCCGCGTGGTCCAACGCCGGGCACCCGCCGCCCCTTCTGCTCCCCGCCGAGGGCGCGCCGCGGTTCCTGGAGGGCGAGGGCCCCGACCTGCCGTTGTGCGTGGCGCCCGGGCTGGCCCGCAACACCTGGCACCACGATCTGGGCACGGAGGACACCCTGCTGCTCTACACCGACGGCCTGATCGAGGTCCCCGGCACCGACCTCGCCGATGGCATGGCCGACCTCGCCACGGCGGCTGAGGCCGCCGTCCGGCGGGGACTGCCGCTGGCCGAGCTGTGCGCCCTGCTCCTCGCCGGTGTCGGCGAACGCCGGGACGACGCCGCGGTGATCGGCTTCCGGCCCGTGGGGGGGCCGCCCCGGCCGGTGTGGCCGATGCGCTGGGAGGCGCACCGGTCCTGACCGGCGGGTCCGCCGGGTCCGCCGGTTCTCACGGGCCCGCGGGCACGGCCGCGGCCCACCCGCGAGAGGCGTCAGACCCTGGTCAGCATGACCACGCCCAGTGTGACCATCGTGCAGGCGATGCAGGCGTCCAGCACCCGCCAGGCCACGGGCCGGGAGAACGGCCGGCGCAGCACGCGCGCGCCGAAACCGAGACCGCTGAACCACAGCACGCTGCCGGTCGCCGCCCCCACCCCGAACGGCCATCGCGCCCCGCCGTAGCCGTTGGCCACCGAGCCGAGCAGCAGGAGCGTGTCGAGATAGACGTGCGGGTTGAGCCATGTCATCGCCAGACAGGTCAGGACGGCCGCGCGCAGGGAGCCGCCCACCGTGCCGCCCTCGGCGGTCAGGGCGGCCGGGCGCATCGCGCGGCGCGCCGCCAGCAGACCGTAGCCGACGAGGAACAGGCCGCCCACGCAGGCGATGGCCGACACCGCGGACGGCCAGTGACGCACCACCGTGCCGATGCCGCCCACCCCCGCGGCGATGAGCACCGCGTCGGAGAGAGCGCAGATCGCCACGATCGCCGGTACGTGCTCCCGCCGGATGCCCTGACGCAGGACGAACGCGTTCTGGGCGCCGATCGCCACGATGAGGGACAGGCCGGTGCCGAGTCCGGCGAGGGCCGCGAGGAGTGCCTGGTGCATGGTCCGAGGCTAGAAGCGGGTCACTGATGAAACCAGCTAATGATTCTTAGCGGGCATTAGCGCGGCTTAAGGTCGTGTCCAGGCCGTCGATCCGGCGGCCCCTCGACACGACCGCCGCCGGACCGGGAGCCGCCACGATGTTCGATCTGCCGCTGGACCAGGTGCGGACCCTGCTGGCCGCCGTGGACGAGGGAACGTTCGAGGCCGCCGCCGAGACCCTGCACCTCACCCCGTCGGCGGTGAGCCAGCGGATCAAGAGCCTGGAGCAGCGCACCGGGAGGGTCCTGCTGCTGCGCACCAAGCCGGTGCGGGCCACCGCGTCCGGGGAGATCGTCGTGCGCTTCGGCCGTCAGCTCGCCCGGCTGGAGCACGACGCCGGCGCCGAGCTCGGGCTCACGGCCACGGCCGGCCCCGCCGCGCTCCCCGTCGCGGTCAACGCCGACTCGCTCGCCACCTGGTTCCTGCCCGCGCTCACCGAGGTCGCCGCCCGGCACACCGTCACCTTCGACCTGCACCGGGAGGACCAGGACCACACCACCGCGCTGCTGCGGCAGGGCCGGGTCATGGCGGCGGTCACCTCGTCGCCCGAGGCGGTGCAGGGCTGTTCGGTGCGGCCGCTGGGCACGATGCGGTACCGGGCGATGGCGGCACCGGCCTTCTTCCGGCGCCGTCTCGCGGCGGGCCCGCTGGCGCGGTCGCTGGCCGCGGCGCCGATGGTGGTCTTCGACCGCAAGGACGACCTGCAGGACCGCTTCCTGCGCGCGCTCGCCACGCCCGGCACGGCCGAGCGGGACGCGGCGGGCCGGACCCGGCACCATGTGCCCTCCTCCGAGGCCTTCGTCGCGGCGGTGGCCGCGGGGCTGGGCTGGGGCATGATCCCGGACGCCCAGTCCGCCCCCCACCGGGCCGCAGGCAGCCTCGTCGACCTGCCGGAGGGCCCGCCCGTCGACGTTCCCCTGTACTGGCAGCAGTGGAAGCTGGACTCGCCGGCGCTCGCCGCGGTCGCCGACGCGGTGGCCCGCGCCGCGGCGGTCGCCCTGTCGCCGGCGGGGTGAGCGCACCTCCGCCGGCGAGCGGGTCGGCGGCCGGGCGCGGCACAGGGCGTCAGGCCAGGGACGCGGCCCAGTCGTCGATGGTGGTGACCTCGGCCTGACGGGGGAAGATCTTCTCGGTCAGGAGCCGGTGGTTCTCCGGGTCCGCGTCGGCGCAGCCGTCCGACAGGACGGTGAGCCCGAAGTCGAGGTCGGCGGCCTGACGCACCGTCGACAGCACGACGCCGCTGGTGGCGATGCCGGCCAGCACCAGGTGGCCGATTCCGCCCGAACGCAGCAGGAGCTCCAGATCGCTGCCGGCGAACGCGCTCACCCGCTTCTTCACCACCACGACCTCGTCCTTCTCCGGCGCCACGCCGGGGTGGACGGCCGCGCCCTCGTCGTCGGGGGTGAACGCCCCGGGCGGCAGGGCGCCGAAGGTCTTGTTGGCCGGGTTGGCCTCGGGGTGCCCGGCGCGGAACCCGACGACCACGTACATCACGGGGACGCCGGCCCGGCGCGCGGCCGCTACCGCCCGGGCGACCCGCGGCACGTAGTCGGGGTCGGGCACACGCCCGACGATGTTCTGCTGGACGTCCATCACGAGCAGGGCGGACTTGGTCATGCTGCTGAACCTCTCAGGGGTCGTGGAGCGGGCCGCCGCGGCGCGGTCACCACGGCGGAGCCGGAGGCGGAGGCCTCCAGGGAAAGCGGATGATCGGGGGAAGCGGATGATCGGGGGAAGCGGGCTGTCAGGGGAAGACGGGCGCCGGCACGGGCACGCGGGCGGTCACCGTCCGGCGGGGAGGCGAGGGGAAAGCCCGGCTCACCGCCCGCCGGTACGGGCCGCGGGTCGTTCGCCGGCGTCCGGCTCGGCCGCGCCGACGCGGCCCAGTGAGCGGTCCAGGACGGTCACCACCAGGAAGAGCACGGCCGTCGCGACCAGGAACCACGCCAGGTGGTGCAGCCCGCCGGTGTCCGCGCGCTGCTGGAAGAACGCGCCGCTCGCCGCCGAGGCGACGATCGCGCCGAGGTAGCCGAAGGTGCGCAGCAACCCGGCGGAGGAGCCCATGCGTTCGGGGTCGGCCTGGTGGAACACGGCGTTCTGCAAGGCCAGGCTGTTCAGGCCCTGCGGGACACCGAAGACGACGGCCACGAGTGCGAGCATCCAGACGCTGCTGCCGGAGTGCAGCAGGAGCAGCAGCGCGCAGCCGGCGATCTGGCCGACGGCGCCGACCAGGAACTTGCCCCGGACGCCGCGCCGCCGCCCGGTCACGGTGGACACCAAGATGGCCGTCGCGAACAGCGGGAGCTGGGCGAGTCCGGTCTGCGACGCCGACAGGCCGCGGCCCTCCTCCATCCACTGGGTGTAGCCGTAGAGGAAGGCGTACGACACCACGTAGGCGAGCAGGCCGCGGCCGTAGGTGGCGAGCAGCGGCAGGTTGCCGCTCAGCACCCGCAGATCGATGAACGGCTCGGCGACCCGCAGTTCGCGCCACGCGAAGGCGCTCCCGACGGCGGCCGTGGCGAGCAGCAGGTACCAGTGACCGGCTGCCGGTTCCATCAGGAAGAGCAGCAGGCTGATCAGCGGCACCGCGAACAGCGCCATGCCCGGCAGGTCCAGGCCGGACAGCCGCCGCTGTCCTTCGGCGCCGGCGCCGGGGGTGGTCGCGGGCAGGCGGGTCAGGCCGAGCAGGATCCCGGCCGCCGCGAGCGGGATGTTGACGGCGAGCGTGGCCCGCCAGCCGCCCAGGCCGATGAGCAGTCCGCCGAGGCTGGGGCCGATCACGGCGATGGTCTGCGTGGTGACGGCGAGGGCGGTGAGCACGCCGGCCGGGCTGTCGTTGCCGGTGCGTCCGGCCTCGCTGCGGATGAGGTACATGGCGGCTGGATAGCCGGCGCAGGTGCCGAAGCCGAGCAGCACCCGGGCGACGACGAGCACGCCCAGGTTCGGGGCCAGGGTGCCGACGATCCCGGCGACGCCGGTCAGCGCGGTCCCGGCGAGGAACAGCCGCCGCGGGCCGAAGAGGTCGATCAGCCGGCCGACGACCGGCTGCCCGATGGCCGTGGCGAGGTACAGGGCGGAGATCAGCCAGGCGGTGCTGGACGGCGGCGCACCGAAAGCGGCGCCGATCGGCACCAGTGACACCGAGATGATCGAGGAGTTGACCGGGTTGAGGACCGACCCGAGCATCATCGGCGCGAGCAGCCGCCGGTCGAAGGAGTCGCCCGGGCGCTCGCCGCGGCCGGGCTGGGCGCGGTGTATGAGGCGGGTCAGGCGCGTCGGCTTCACGTTCACGACTTCGCGACCCGGTCGAGCAGCGCCATCGCCTCGATCACGGTCCCGCGCTCCTCTTCGGTGAGGTGCTCCTCCAGCACGCGGGTGAGCCACCCCTCTCCGGCGCGGCGGGTGTCTGCGAGGAAGGCGCGACCGGGATCGGCGACGGAGACCACCTGGCGGCGGCCGTCGTCGGGGTCCGGACGCCGGGCGACGAGCCCGCGCTCCTCCAGGACCGCCACCGCGGCGGCCACGGACTGGTGCCGCACCTGCTCGGCCGCGGCCAGTTCGCTGACCGAGGCGTCGCCGTCCTTGTCCAGCCGGCTGAGGACGGAGAGCTGGGAGGGCGTGAGCTCGCTGGTGTCGTACGTCTTGCGCAGCCTCCGGCGCAGGCGGCCGAGGACCACCCGCACGTCGCGCGCGGCCTGGACCGCCGACTCCGACACGGCCGGTCCGGGGCCGGCCTCCGTGGTTTCACTCATGTCGTCACCGTACGTTATGCAGTCTGGACTGCGCAACTGAGGTTGAACACCTCAGCCTGTATATCGCCCAGATGTCCCGCCGGCTCGGCGGCGGGTCTCGCGAGCTGGGCCGCGGATGCCGGACGCGGCAGCGCCCCGGACGGCGGTCAGGCGTCACGGGGCGCTGTGGTGATCGAAGTGGCTGAGGGTGGCGGGACGCGGCCGCCGCGGGCCGCGGGGGAGGGATCAGTCGTCCGGGCCCTCGTGGTCGTGGGTGCCGTCGTCGTCGACGTCGTCGGGGCTGGTGAAGTCGGGGCTGCTGAACCCGGGGCTGGAGAAGCCGGCCTCGTCGGGGACCAGGTCGTCGGCGCCCACCGCCTCGTAGTCCGGGCCCTCGAAGGGAGGCACCGTGAACTCCGGCACCTCGAAGTCGCGGATCCCGCCGTCGGGCCCGCCGAAGTCCGGGCTGGAGAAGTCGGGGCTCGAGAAGCCGGGACTGGAGAAGTCCGGGCCGTCCTCCTCCGGGTCCTCCCCGTCCGGCCGACCCCGTTGCTCCGCGTTCCTGTCCGCGTTCCTGTCTGCGTTCATGCCTGCCCCCTCCGCCCCGCCGGAACGACTCCGGAATGAATGCGACCGTGCCGCGGTTGTCATGCCTGCACAAACAGTACGACCCTCCCGGGACGCGACTGATGTGCGCCGGCAGTACCCGCCGCTTCACGTCGGCGACGAGCAGAAAGGCATCCCGATGAAGGTACGCAACTCGCTTCGGTCCCTGAAGAACCGTCCGGGGGCCCAGATCGTCCGGCGGCACGGCAAGGTCTACGTGATCAACCGCAAGGACCCCCGTTCCAAGGCCCGCCAGGGCTGACCGCCGGAACCGGCAGCGGCCCGGGGGACGCCTCCCTCCGCCGGAGCCGGGACCGATGAACGTGCGCGCGGCGCCGGCCCTAGCGAGGGCCGGCGCCGCGCGCGTCGTCGTGGCCGGGGGCGCCGGACCCGCCGGCGCCGTTGATGCGACCGAGCTCGGCCCGGGTGACGGCGGGACCCGAGGCGGCGGTCACCGGGGCACGCAGCCCGGCCAGATGGATGTCGAGATAGCGCTGCCACGCGCCGGGCACGACCGCGCCGCTGGTCTCCACGACCCCGCGCAGCCCCCAGATGAGGGCCATCACGTCGCCGAGCTCCACCTCCGGGGCGACCCGGCCGGCCTTCCGCGCCTGCCCGAGCAGCTCGGTGATCAGGTCACGCAACTGCTCGACGCACGAGGTCTTCGAATGGCCGACGAGCTGGTCGGCGTAACCGCGGTGGGCGCTGAGGGAGCGGCCGATCACCCGCATGAACGCGTCGAGCCCGGCGCCGTCGGGCACCGCCAGCGCGTCGCGTGCCTCCAGGACGAGTTCGCGGAGCATCTCCTCGGCGATCTCGTCGACCAGGGCCTGCTTGTTGGGGAAGCGCCGGTAGACCGTGCCGACGCCGACGCCGGCCCGGGAGGCGATCAGCTCCATGCTCGCGTCGGTGCCGAACTCGGACAGCACCTCCCGTGCGGCCGCCATCACGAGCTGGTGGTTGCGCACCGCGTCCCGGCGCAACGGCCGGGCCTGCGTGTCGCCGGCTGCCATCGTCACTCCGCTCGTCGGTGGTCGTTCCGGCGCGGGCGCCGGGACCCCGCCCCGCTCGCCCGCGCCGTCACTGCCGTGTCCTGCTCATTCGGCCCTGTCGCCCACGACCGTACTCCCGGCGGTGGCGGGCGTCGCCGCTCCGTCGGCCGGCACGGCGTACTCCGGGTCGCCGGAGACGGCGATGCGGCTCGGCCGGTGGGTCACCGGGATGAGCACCGCGGCGAAGGCGGCGATCAGCAGGGCCGCGCCCAGCAGCGCGAAACCGTGGGTGTAGCCGGCCTCGCGCGGCAGTCCGTCGGCCGCGGGGCTCGCGGTGACCACGCTGGCCATCAGGGCGGCGCCGATCGAGCCGCCGATCGTCCGGATGTTGGCGTTCATGCCGCTGGCGACACCGGTCTGCTCGGCCGGGACGGCGCTCACGATGAGGCTGGACATGGCGGCGAAGGCCAGGCCGAAGCCGGCGCCCATCACCGCGGTGGCCACGTACAGCTCCCAGGTGTGGGTGTGGGCGAAGGCCAGCAGCGCCATGGACACGGTGCCGACCAGCGCGCCCGCCAGGACCACGGTCTTGCCGCCGAGCCGGACGGCGAGCCGGTTGGACCACAGGCCCACGGCGAACATGGTCACGCTCATCGGCAGCAGGATCAGCCCGGACTGCGTGATGCTCGCGCCGAAGCCGTAGCCGGTGGACTTCGGGGACTGCACGAACTCCGGGAGGAACGCGAACACCGCGTACATCCCCACGCCGAAGAGCAGCGCCACCAGGTTGTTGGTCCACACCGCGGGGCGGCGCATCATCGACATGTCGATGAGCGGCGTCGCCGTCCGGCGCTCGATCTCCACCCAGCCGACGGCCAGCACGACCGCGGCGGTGAAGAGCCCGATCACCCGGCTGGAACCCCAGCCCCAGACCGGGGCCTGGCTCAGGGCGACCAGCAGGGCCACCAGCCACGCGGACAGCAGCACCGCGGGCGCCCAGCTGATCCGGCCGGGGGTGCGCACGGGGGAGCGCGGGACGAAGACCGCGGCCGCCACGGCCGCGGCGACGGTGAGGATCATCGGCAGCCAGAACAGCCAGTGGTAGTCCAGCGCGTTGACGATCGGACCGGCCAGCACGATGCCCAGCCCGGCGCCGACCGCGCTGAGCGAGGCGATCGCGCCGATGGCGCCGCTGAGCTTCTCGCGCGGGAACTCGTCGCGGATGATGCCGAAGGCCAGCGGCAGGACACCGCCGCCGATGCCCTGGATCACCCGGGCGATGATCATGACCTGGACGTTGCCGGCGAGCGCCGCCAGCAGCGAGCCGGCGGCCAGCGCGCCCAAGGTGGCGACGAAGACACGTTCCTTGCCGACCATGTCGCCGATGCGGCCCATGATCGGGGTGAATATCGAGGCGGACAGCAGATAGGCCGTCAGCACCCACGTCACGGTGTTCTGCGTGGTGTGCAGATCGGCCTGGATGGTCGGAAGAACCGGGGTGACCAGGGACTGCAGCAGGGCGTACGCGGTGACGCTCGCCGCAAGCACGGCGAAGGTGACCTGATGGTGCGTGCGCCGTGTCTCGGACGCCATGGAACTCCTTCGGGAAAGCCGGAAACGGAACGGTGATTCCGCCGCATCTCCAGGCTAAGCCATCTGGAATGCCCATTCCGTTTCGTTCGGGTGCGGGAAAGGGCACATCGGAAGCGGGAACAAAAACGCGGCGGCGGGTGACGCGCGCCGGCGCGAGGGGGCCGGGGTCACCCGCCGCCGCGCGCCTCCCGGTTCCTGGCTCGCAGAAAGTCCTGTTCGGCGGCGTTGCCGGTACACGCCAGCGCCGCCTCGTAGGCGTCCGCCGCCTCGGTGTCCCGCCCGAGACGGCGCAGCAGGTCCGCCCGGATCGCATACGACAGGTGGTAGCCCGTCAGCTCCGGGCCCAGCGCGTCCACCAGCGCCAGCCCCGCCGCGGGTCCCTCGACCTCGGCGACCGCGACGGCCCGGTGCAGCGCCACCACCGGGCTCGGCGTGATCGCCGCCAACTGGTCGTAGAGGACGACGATCTGCGGCCAGTCCGTCGCGGCGGCCGACGGCGCGTCGCTGTGCACCGCGTTGATCGCCGCCTGGATCTGGTACGGGCCCGGCCGGCCGCGGCGCAGGCAGCGCCGCACCAGCTCCTGCCCCTCGGCGACCAGCGCGGCGTCCCAGCGTGACCGGTCCTGGTCGGCGAGCAGCACCAGGCCGCCACCGGGGGAGACCCGGGCGGCCCGCCGGGAGTCCGACAGCAGCATGAGCGCGAGCAGGCCCAGCGCCTCGGGCTCGTCCGGCATCAGCTCCACCAGCAGCCGGCCGAGCCGGATCGCCTCCGTGCACAGCGGTTCACGGACGAGACGGTCGCCCGAGCTCGCCGCATAGCCCTCGTTGAAGATCAGATAGACGACGGACAGCACCGCCCGCAGCCGGTCCGGCAGATCACTCTCGTACGGCACCCGGTACGGGATCCCGGCCTGCCGGATCTTGTTCTTGGCCCGCACCAGGCGCTGGGCCATCGTCGGCTCGGGCACCAGGAACGCCCGCGCGATCTCCGCGGTGGTCAGGCCGCCCAGCAGCCGCAGTGTCAGGGCCACCTGGGCGCCGGTGCCCAGCGACGGGTGGCAGCAGGTGAAGATCAGTCGCAGACGGTCGTCCCGCACGGCGCCCTCGTCCTCCCCGTCCCTTGCCTCGGCGGCCCGGGCCGCCAGCAACGCCGCGGCCTGGGCCTGCCGTTCGTCCCGGGTGGCCTCACGGCGCAGCCGGTCGATCGCGCGGTTGCGCGCGGTGGTGATGATCCAGCCGGCCGGGCTGGGCGGCAGGCCGGTCGCCGGCCAGCGTTCGACGGCGACGGTGAACGCGTCCTGCACCGCCTCCTCGGCCACGTCGATGTCGCCGAACACGCCGACCAGGACGGACACCGCGCGCCCGTACTCCGCCCGGAAGACCCGCTCGACCTCCCGGGCGCCCACCCGCGGCTCGTCCATCCGTGCGTCGTCCCCTTCCGCCGGCCGACCTTCCTGCGTCAGTCCTGCCTCCCTTTTCGGTCGGCCTTCCTGCTTCTTCCCTTCGCGGACGACCTCGTTCCTCGGTCGGCCACTGCGGGAACTCGTGCGTCAGGCCTGCCTCCCTTTTCGGTCGGTCTTCCTGCTTCTTCCCTTCGCGGACGACCTCGTTCCTCGGTCGGCCACTGCGGGAACTCGTGCGTCAGTCCTGCACGAACGACCGGACCTCGATCGGCAGGGAGATCGCCGTCGCCGCCTTCCGGCCCCACTCCAGGGCGGCGTCCAGGTCGGGGGCCTTCACGATGCAGATGCCGCCGAGGTACTCCTTGCCCTCGATGAAGGGGCCGTCCGTCATCACCGTCTCGCCGCCGGTCACCTGGACCACCGTCGCGGTCTCCGGCGCGTGCAGGCCGCCGGCGAAGACCCAGGCGCCCGCGGCCTTGAGCTCGTCGTGGAACGCCTCGACGTCGGCCATGATCGCCTTGAGCTCCTCGGGTGCCGGCGGCTCGCCGCCGGTGGGGGTGACCACGCTCAGCAGGTACTGCTTCATGGGGTGCTCCTCGGTTCCGCCACCGGCCGCTCGCCGGTGTCTCACCTTCTACACGAACGGGCACCCCCGGGATCGACAGCCGCGCCCCGAGGATGTGCGCCGAGGTTTACACGCCCTCTCCCACGCGCTAACTTTCCCTTGTGGGAGCGCTCCCACGCTGCGCGCCGAAGGGCCCGGCCCACCGGCCGGCGGCCCTGACTCCGCGTCACCAGACACCCGGCCTGCCGCCCCAATCCCTTTCCCCGCACCGGCGGCAGGCCGGGTACCCCGCGTGGCCGTGATCCGCCCGTGTTCCCGTGCGCGCGGGCCGTCGGCCCGTAAGCTCGGGGGCGGTGAAAGGAGTACGGCATGCGGATCACCGACCCTCTGTACGCCGTCTACACCCGCCGGCTGCGACGTCAGGTACAGGAGGGCGCGCTGCCCCGGCACGTCGGCCTGATCATGGACGGCAACCGCCGCTGGGCCCGCCAGATGGGCATGGCCAACCCGAGCCTGGGCCACAAGTACGGCGCCGAGCACGTCGACGAGGTGCTGGCCTGGTGCGAGTCGCTGGGCATCCAGCACGTCACCGTCTTCGTCTGCTCCACCGAGAACCTCCGGCGCCGCGGCGACAGCGAGGTCACCTTCCTCATGGGTCTGATCGAACAGGTCGTCACCGACAAGCTGGCCAGGCCCGACGCGCAGTGGCAGGTGCACATCGCCGGCACCCTCGACGCGCTGCCCGACTCCACCGCGCACGCCCTGAAGCGGGCCGTGGACGCCACCCGGGACTGCGCCACCGGCTGCCACGTCACCCTCGCCATCGGTTACGGCGGGCGTCAGGAGGTGATCGACGCGCTGCGGGAGCTGATGACCGAACGCGCCGAGGCGGGGGAGACCCTGGCCGACCTCGCGGCCTCCCTGGACGTCGACGACATCGCCCGCCACCTGTACACCGCCGGACGCCCCGACCCCGACCTCGTCATCCGCACCAGCGGCGAGCAGCGGATGTCCAACTTCCTGCTGTGGCAGAGCGCGTACTCCGAGCTGTACTTCTGCGACGCCTACTGGCCGGCCTTCCGGGAGATCGACTTCCTGCGGGCGCTGCGCAGTTACTCCGCCCGCGAGCGGCGGTACGGCGGCTGACCGGGGCGGCCCGCCTATCCTGGGCCGGTGTTCTCACCCGAAGGTCCCTCGCTGCGCGAACTGGCCGTCCAGGCGCTGTCGTCCGTCGAGCACGGATACGACCTGCTGGCGCCGAAGTTCGACCACACGCCGTTCCGCACCCCGGACCGCGTCCTGGACGCGGTCGCCGGGGCGCTGGCGCCGCTCGGCCCGTTCGGCCGGGGACTCGACGTCTGCTGCGGGACGGGCGCGGGCCTGCGGGTGCTGGAGCCGCTGTGCGAGGCCGGTGTCACCGGTGTCGACTTCAGCGCCGGGATGATGGCCGCGGCGCGCGGGAACGCCCCCGCGGCGGACCCGTCCGGCCCCCGGGTGGACTGGGTGCAGGCCGACGTGCGGGCGATGCCGTTCGGGCCGGCCTTCGATCTCGCGGTCAGCTTCGGGGCGTTCGGGCACTTCCTGCCGGCCGAGCGGCCGGACCTGTTCGCCGGGGTGCTGCGGGCGCTGCGCCCCGGCGGGCTGTTCGCCTTCCCGGTCGGCGCGCCGCCGCCGGTCACCTCGCCCTGGTACTGGGCGCTGGCGGGCTTCGACGCCGGGATGCGGGTGCGCAACCGGCTGTGGCGGCCGCCGTTCGTGATGTACTACCGCACCTTCCCGCTCACCGCGGTCCAGGAGGATCTGCGGCGGGCCGGCTTCACCGTCGGGTCCGTCCCGCTGGCGGAGTTCGGCCGCCGGGCCGACGGCAGCCCGCGCTGCCGGCTGGTGCTGGCCCGGCGGCCGTGAGGCGGCGCCGGCCGCGACCGTGGGGGTGGTCGCGGCCGCGCCCGGTCAGCAGGTGCCGTCGGCGATCACGTAGAAGTCCGTCCCGGTCTGCTTGAGCGTGTGCACGGTGAAGACGTTCCACAGGCCCATCGCCTGGTTCGAGCCGTCGGCGTAGACGTAGCCGCCGCTCTGGTGGGCGCGCCCGGCCGCCACCTGGTTGTAGTTGTTGTCGGTGAAGCACGCCCCGCTGCCGCCGCCACCGCCGCCGGTGGTCGTCGCGGTCACCGCGCCCGACGCCGGGCCGGCCGTGCCCGAGGAGTCGACGGCGGCGACGGTGTAGGTATAGGACGTCCCGGCCGTGAGCCCGCTGTCGGTGAACGTCGTGCCCGTCACCGAGCCGGCCGCGGTGCCGTTGCGGTACACCGTGTACGAGGCGGCGCCGCTCACCGCGCCCCAGCTCAGCGAGGCCGAGGTGGAGGTGGTGCCGGTCACCGTCAGGCCCGTCGGCGCGGGCAGCGTGCCCGTGCCGCCGCCACCGCCGCCCGAGCCGTCCAGACCCCAGAAACGCGCCGTGTAGTAGCTGGAGCAGATGGTGTCGATGTAGTAGCTGCCGGTGCTGCCGCACTGCTCGGTGCCCGATCCCGGGTCCACCGCCAGCCCGTGGTTCATCCCGGAGATCTGGTACAGCTCGACGGCCGGCTTGCCCTGCGGGTCGTTGTAGACGCTCAGGGTGGTGCCGCCCGGCAGCGACTGCGTGCCCGACGCGGTCTGGCCGATGCCCCACACGTTGGTCCACTGGTCGCGCAGCTCCGTGGCGTTGACCGGCTGGACGGTGGTGTCGGAGGTGCCCTGCCAGATGGCGACGCGCGGCCACGGCCCGGAGTAACCGGAGTCGGACGAGCGGACCTTGTCACCCCACTGCGCGGGCGTGAGGTTCATGCTGCCGTACTGGCACTGGGAGGCGGCGGTCTGGGTGGCGGCGCACTGCGCGGGGAGCCCCGAGTCGACCGCGCCGCCGGCGAAGGCGTCCGGGTAGTCGGCGAGAAGGTCGGCCGTCATGCCGCCGCCCGCCGACAGGCCGGTGACGTACACCCGGTGGGTGTCCGAGTGGTACTGGGACTCGGCCGACGACACCATCGACAGCACCGAGGCGGCCTCGCCCTTGCCCCGGGTGTCCTTGGTGGAGTCGAACCAGCTGAAGCAGGACAGCGAGTTGTTGGCCGAGCTCGTCTGCGGGAAGACCAGCGCGAAGCCCCACAGGTCGGCGTACTTCTGCCAGCCCGAGTGGGTGAAGTAGTCGCTCGCGCTCTGTGTGCAGCCGTGCATCGCGACGACCAGGGGCGCGCCGGACGGCAGACCGGCCGGCGCGTACTCGTACATGGCGAGGTTGCCCGGGTTGGACCCGAAGGACGTCACCTGGGTCAGGCCGGCGGCACCGGCCGGCGCCGCCGCGGCGAGGACGCCCAGTCCGGCCGCCAGGAGCGCGAGGACGGACAGCACCGCGGCCAGGGCGGGGTGGCGCCGCGGGCGCCGGGCGGAGGGCGTGGGGGCGGGGGAGTGGGGGGTGGCGGAGGGAAGGGGGGTCAGTGGCATGGTCGGCTCCATGGGGGGATCCGGTCGTCCGGCTGGCGTGGACGCTAGAACCGGCGCGCGAGGCCGGACACGTGACGGACCCCCACCTCGGCGCCGGTCAAGTGGCGCCCGCCGCCATTGCGGCACCGGCCCCGCGGTGGGAGTGCCCTGCCGCGCCGCCTCCGCGCCCGCGTGGCCCGGCGCACGGCCGCCGCGACATGGCGCACGCCACCATGCCTCCACCGGGAAGTATGGCCACCGCCCACGTGTGCGCGGTCCCGCAACGTTCCTAGCGTGGCGGCCATGGAGAGCACTCACAGCCCCGGTTCCGGCGGGGCCACCGCGGACGGCCCCGGCGGCGCGCGCTTCCTGGCCGGGCGGACGGCACTGATCACCGGTGCCGCCAGCGGGATCGGCCGGGCGTGCGCGGTGGCCTTCGCGCAGGCCGGCGCGGCCGTCTACGTGGTGGACCGGGCCGCGGACGCCGCCAAGGAGGTCGCCGCCGAGATCGGCGGCACCTGCCTGGTCACCGACCTGTCCGACCCCGGCGCCGTCGACGCGCTGCCGGACGACGCGGACATCGTCGTCAACAACGCCGGGCTGCAGCACGTCGCCCCGGTCCACGAGTTCCCGCCGGAGCGCTTCGCGCTGATCCAGCGGGTGATGGTCGAGGCGCCGTTCCGGATCCTGCGCCGCACCCTGCCCCACATGTACGCCCAGGGCTGGGGACGGGTGGTCAACATCTCCTCGGTGCACGGCCTGCGGGCCAGCCCGTACAAGTCCGCCTACATCGTGGCCAAGCACGGGCTCGAAGGGCTGAGCAAGACCGTCGCCCTGGAGGGCGCCGAACACGGTGTGACCAGCAACTGCATCAACCCCGGGTACGTGCGCACCCCGCTGGTCGAGGACCAGATCGCCGGACAGGCCGCCCACCACGGCATCCCCGAGTCCGAGGTGGTGGCCAGCGTGATGCTCGACCGGACCGCCATCAAGCGGCTCATCGAACCCGCCGAGGTGGCCGCCGCCGCGCTGTGGCTCTGCTCGCCGCACACCGGCTACATCACCGGCGCCTCGCTGCCCGTCGACGGCGGCTGGACCGCTCACTGACCGCCGCCGCCGGCGTGCCGTCCCCAGGCCCGCCGGCGCACGGCATCCCCCCACGCCCGTCCCCCCGCTCCCTCCCTCCGAGAACGGTGACACCATGGCCCCTCACACCGGCGTGAACGGCCCCCCGCCCGCTCAGCCGCCGGCCGCCTCCGGCCCGGCCCCCACCCGCCCCGCCGATCTGCGCCGTGTCGTCGCGGCCAGCCTGATCGGCACCACCGTCGAGTGGTACGACTACTTCCTCTACGGCTCGGCCGCGGCGCTCGTCTTCGGCAAGGTCTTCTTCCCCCACTCCGACCCGCTGACCGGCACACTGCTGTCGTTCCTCACCTATGCCATCGGCTTCGCCGCGCGGCCCGTCGGCGCCATGGTCTTCGGTCACTTCGGCGACCGCATCGGCCGCAAGAAGCTGCTGGTGCTCAGCCTGCTGATGATGGGTGGCGCGACCACGCTGATCGGCTGCGTGCCCAGCTACGCGAGCATCGGCGTGAGCGCGCCGGTGCTGCTCACCACGCTGCGCGTCATCCAGGGCTTCGCGCTGGGCGGCGAGTGGGGCGGCGCCGTCCTGCTGGTCTCCGAGCACGGCGACGCCCGCAGGCGCGGCTTCTGGGCCTCCTGGCCGCAGGGCGGCGCACCAGCCGGCAACCTCATCGCCGTCGGTGTGCTGTCCCTGATGACGACCGTGCAGAGCGACGCGACCTTCACCGCCTGGGGCTGGCGCATCCCGTTCCTGTTCTCCGCGGTGCTGGTCGGCATCGGCCTGTGGATCCGGCTGTCCGTCGACGAGTCCCCGCTCTTCCAGGACGCGCTGGCCAAGTCCGAGGAGCGCAAGGCGGAGGAGCGCGAGCGGGAGGGCGTCGTGGACCGGCTGCCCGGGCTCGCGGTGCTGCGCGACCACTGGCGGGACGTGCTCGTCGCCATGGGCGCCCGGATGGCGGAGAACATCTCGTACTACGTCATCACCACCTTCGTCCTCGCCTACTGCGTCGACCACCTCCACATCGGCAAGCAGACCGCGCTCAACGCGGTGCTGATCGGCTCCGGCATCCAGTTCTGCCTGATCCCGCTGTTCGGCGCGCTCTCCGACCGGGTCGGCCGCAAGCCGGTGTACCTGGTGGGCGCCGTCGGCACCGGCGCCTGGGCCTGGGCGTTCTTCACCCTTCTCGACACCAGGGACTTCCCGTCCCTGGTGCTGGCCGTGACCGTCGGGCTGGTCTTCCACAGCGCGATGTACGCCCCGCAGGCCGCCTTCTTCTCCGAACTGTTCGCGACCCGCATGCGGTACTCCGGGGCGTCCTTCGGCGCGCAGTTCGCGTCGGTCGCCGCCGGCGCGCCCGCCCCGCTCATCGCGGTGGCGCTGCTCAAGTCGTACGGCGACGCGACCCCGGTGTCGGTCTACGTCTCGCTCGCGGCGGTCGTCACCGTCGTGGCGCTGCTCTTCGCCCGCGAGACCCGCGGCCGGAACCTCACCAGCCTGCGTGATCCGGCCGACGACGAAGCCGGGTCCTCCTCGGTAGTCTCTGCGTCCACGGAGGTTCCCGCCTCGCCGGCGTGACGTCCCCCACCCGCACGCACCCCCCGGTGAGGGGCCGCAACCGCGGCCCCTCACCTGCCCGTTCCTACCCGCACGGTGGTCCCGATGTCAGAACCTCCCGCGCCGATAGCGCCCTACCTGCGCCGGCTGCTCGACCTCATCGCCGAGGACGCGCCGGCCGAGGAGTACGGGGCCGTCGCGGTGCAGGCCAGGGCCGCCGGGGCGGCCGCGCCCGACCTGGCGGAGCTCGAACAGGCCGTCGGCACCGCGCTGCGGGTGCGCCGCGTGCTGCGCCAGCACCGCCGCCGCGAGACCGAACTGGCCGCGCTCTTCGACACCGCAGGCGACCTCGCGGCACTCCGCGACCTCGACGCGGTCCTGCAGTCCATCGTCCGCCGGGCCCGCATGCTGCTCGGCACCGACACCGCGTACCTGACGCTGCGCGACGACGAGGCCGGCGACACCTACATGCGGGTCACCGACGGCTCCGTCTCCCCCCTCTTCCAGACGCTGCGGCTCAGCTACGGCGACGGCCTCGGCGGGCTCGTCGCCCAGACCGCCCAGCCCTACGCCAGCCCCGACTACCGCACCGACCAGCGGTTCCGGCACACCGGCTCGATCGACGAGGGCGTGCTGGACGAGGGCCTGGTCGGCATCCTCGGCGTGCCGCTGGTGCTCGGCGGACGCGGCGGCCCCCGCGCGGCGGGCACCGCCGCCGACGGGTCCCGGCCGGCCGGCGCCACGCGCGGCGGGGCCGAGGGCGACGTCATCGGCGTGCTGTTCGCCGCCGACCGCACACCCCGCCCGTTCACCCCGGACGAGGTCGCGCTGCTGTGCTCGCTGGCCGCGCACGCCGCGATCGCCATCGACACCGCGAAGTCCATCACCGAGCTCGCCGAGGCCGGCGCGGTCATCCGCGAGCACGCCGCGGCCATGCAGCGCGCCGAGGAGGCGCACGACCGGCTCACCGACCTGGTGCTGCGCGGCGGCGACCTCTCGGAGGTGGCCGCCGCCGTCGCCGGGCTGCTCGACGGCCCGATCACCATCCACGACCCCGAGGGCCGTACCCTCGCCGCGGTCGGACGCCGGGGCGAGGCGTTCGGCGCGGCCGTGCCGGAGACCGTCTCGCTGGTCCGGCACGCCGCCGACTCGCACGCCGCGGCCCGCGCGGTCTTCCGCGACAGCCGCTGGACCTGCGCGGTGCTCGCCGGGCAGGAACTCCTCGGCAGCCTGGTGCTCTACGGACGCGGCCGTCTCGACGACTCCGACCGCCGGCTGTTCGAGCGCGCCGGGGTGGTCACCGCGCTCCTGCTGCTGCTCAGCCGCTCGGTCGCGGAGACCGAGAACCGGGTGCGCGGCGAGCTGGTCGCCGACCTGCTGACCGCGCCCGACCGCGACCCGGCCGGGCTCGTGGTCCGCGGCCGCCGGCTGGGGATCGACCTCGGCCGGCCCTGCCTGCTGCTGGTGGCCGAGACGGCCCCCGCCCACCACGACAAACTGTCCGCCGCGGCGGGCCGCTACCTCTTCGGCAGCGACGGCATCAGCGCCGAGCAGTCCGGCACCGTCGTGCTGCTGCTCCCGCACGACGGCACCCGGCCCGGCGAGGCCGCCCGCGCGGCCGTCACCCAGCTCACGCCGCTCGTCGGCGCGCCCGTCACCGTGGCGGCGGGCGGCCCGGCCGCCGGTCCGCGGGCGATCGCCGACGCGCACGCCGAGGCGGTGCGCTGCCTGCGGGCCCTGCAGGCGCTCGGCCGGATCGGCGACGGCGCCAGCTCCGCCGAACTCGGCTTCCTGGGCGTCCTGCTGGGCAACGACCGCGACGTCGAGTCGTTCGTGACCGCGACGCTCGGGCCGCTGCTGGACTACGACGCGCGGCGCGGCACCGAACTCGTCCGCACCCTCGGCGCGTACTTCGCCTGCGGCGGGACCCTGACCCGCACCAAGGACGAACTGCACCTGCACGTCAACACGGTCGTGCAGCGCCTGGACCGGATCCAGGCGCTGCTGGGCGCCGGCTGGAACGACCCGGAGCGCGCGCTGGAACTCCAGCTCGCGCTCCGGTTGCACCTGCTGTCGGGGTCCGGCTGAGCCGGTGCGGGCGGGCCGCGGGTCAGGCGGCCGGGGCCCGTGCCGTTCGGACGCGGGCCGTGCGCAGCCGTTCGGGGAGCCGGACCACGCCGCCGGGCAGCACATAGACGACGACCACGAACAGTGTGCCCAGCAGGAACAGCGGCTGCGACAGCGGCACCCGCAGCACCGACGGCAGCCCGGCGACCGTGCCGGACCCCGCGAGGTCCCCGAGCCGCTGGTCGGCCCAGGTGTAGACGACACCGCCGATCAGCGGCCCCCAGCGCGAACCCGAACCGCCCAGCACCACCATCACCAGCAGCGAGAGGGTGAAGTCGGACGTGGTGGTCTGCGGGGTCGCGCCGCCGGTCAGCAGCAGGTGCACCACTCCGCCCGCCGCCGCCAGCGCCCCGGCCAGGACGAACGCGGTCAGCTTGAAGCCGTACGGGCGCAGGCCCAGTACCTCGACACGGCGTTCGTTCTCCTTGATGCCCTCCCACACCCGGCCGGTGGGCGAACGCACCGCCCAGTGCACCACGACGAGGGTCAGCACCAGATAGGCCAGCGCGATCCAGTACAGGTTCGCGGTGTTGCCGATGCCCGCCAGCGACGCGGGCAGCTTGTCCGCCGGGATCGCCCGGCCCTCCTCCCCGCCGGTCACCCCGCCGGGATCGCGCTCCACCAGGAGCGAACCGGCCTGCGCGAACGCCAGTGTGACCATCGAGAACGCGATGCCGGACACCCGCAGCGACACCGACCCGAGCAGCGCGGCCAGGGCGGTGCCGGACAGCAGTCCCAGCAGCACCGACGGGACGAACGGCAGACCGAACTCGGCCATGAAGATGTCGGTGAGGTAGCTGCCCGCGGCGAAGTACAGCGCGTGCCCGAACGACAGCAGGCCGGTCCGGCCGAGCAGCAGGTCGTAGCCGGTGGCCAGCGCCCCGAACACCAGGCAGAGAGCCAGGAGTTGCAGGCTGCCCGCCGAGCCGATCGGCCCGTCGAGCAGGCCCGGCAGCGGCAGTGCGCTGTAGGGGACGGCGATCAGGACCAGCAGCACCACGGCCGGCCACCATCGCGTCCAGCGGCGGGGACCGGCCGGCGCCACCGCCTTTTCGCGGGCCGGCCCGCGGACCGGAGTGGCGGTGGTCATGCGAGCCTCCCGGTGAGGCCGCTCGGCCGCAGCAGCAGCAGAACGGCGAGCAGCACGACCACGGCGAGGTCGCCGAGGCCGGACGCGGTGTAGTAGTTGGCGAACTGCTGGACCAGGCCGACGCCGACCGCGGCCAGCGCGGCGCCGGCGACCGAGCCCATACCGCCCATCACCACGACCACGAACGCGAAGATCAGCAGGGACGTGCCCTGCCCCGGGTCGACCGAGCCGTAGTACAGCCCGCCGAGCGCGCCGCCCAGTGCGGCCGCGGCGCCGCCGATCGCGAAGACCAGGGTGAATGCCCGCCGTACGTCGATGCCCAGCGCGGTGACCATCGCCCGGTCCTCCACCCCGGCGCGGACCACCAGGCCGTGGCGGGTGCGGCCGAGGAACAGCCGCAGCGCGACGAGCACCACGAGCGCGGCGCCCACCAGCACCAGCCGGTTGACCGGGATGCGGGCGCCCAGCAGGCCGAAGGTGCCGGACAGCGCGTGCGGCCCGGGGAAGGTGCGCGCGTCGGATCCCCAGATCGCCGACAGCAGCGCCGGCACCGCGAGGCCCACGCCGACGGTGGCCAGCACCTGTTCCCTGGGCCGCTCGTACAGCGGCCGGATCAGCACCAGTTCCAGGAGGACGGCGGCGAGGGTCCCGACCGCGGTGCCGAAGGCGACCGCCAGCACGAAACCCGCGCCGGAGGAGCCGGCGCCCGGCAGGTGGCCGGAGGCGGCCCACCAGCTCCCGTAGGCGCCGATGGACAGCAGCGCGCCGTGCGCGAAGTTGAGCACGTCCATCAGGCCGAAGATCAGCGACAGCCCGGAGGCCACCAGGAAGTACAGGGCACCCAGCCCGAGTCCGGTGACGGCGAGCAGGACGACGGTGGCCATCAGGCGTCCGCCTCCTCGGGTGCGGGGGAGTCCGCTGGTCGCGGTGACACGGTCGTTCCTTCCGGGGAGTCGGGGCGGGGACTGCCCGCCGCCGGACGTGCTGAGCCTGCCGTCGGCGCCGCGCCCGCCGTCCTGAGCGCCTCTGCCGAACCCACGCCCAGCAGCCGCCGGGTGGCGTCCGCGTCGGCGAGCAGCTCGGCGGCCGGCCCGCGGTGCGCGGTGCGGCCGTCGGCCAGCACGACGCAGGAGGTGGCCAGCCGTCGCACCAGGGCGAGGTTCTGTTCGACGAGGAGCACGGGGACGGCCTCGGCCGCGCGTTCCAGGACCTGGGCCACCTCGGTGACCACCCGGGGCGCGAGCCCCTTCGTCGGCTCGTCGGCGATGATCAGCCGGTTGCCGTTGAGCAGGGTGCGGCCGATGGCCACCATCTGCTGCTGCCCGCCGGACAGCGTGCCGGCCAACTGCCGTGCCCGTGCCTTCAGTTCGGGGAACAGTTCGTGCACCAGCGGATAGTCGGGGGTCCCGGCGCCCGGCCGCTCGGCCAGCCGCAGGTTCTCGGCGACCGTCAGCCCGGCGAACACCCCGCGGTCCTCGGGGGCGTAGCCGATGCCCCGGCGGACCAGCGCGTGCGTGGCCGTCCTGACCGTCTCCTCGCCGCCGAACCGCACGCTGCCGGAGCGCGGCACCAGGCCCAGTACACCGCGGACGGTGGTGGTCTTGCCCGCGCCGTTGCGGCCGAGGAGCGCGGTGACACCGGCCGGCGCCACGTCGAGGTCCACCCCGTGCAGGATGTGCCGGCCGCCCAGCACCACCCGCAGGTCCCGCACGCACAGCAGGGGTTCCGTCGCCTCCGTGTGTGCCGTCACAACGCCTCCCCGAGGTAGGCCGCCTGCACGGTCGCGTCCGCCATGACCGCCTGCGGGGTATCGAGCGCCAGCAGCGTGCCGTGGTGCATCACCGCCAGCCGGTCGGCCAGGCCCAGCAGCACGTCCATGTGGTGCTCGACCATCAGGACCGTGCGGCCCTCGTCGCGGTGCAGCGAGCGGATCAGCCCGGTGAGCGCCGGCACCTCCTCGGCGCTCACCCCCGCCATCGGTTCGTCGAGGAGCATCAGCCGGGGCTCGCCGACCAGCAGCACGGCCAGTTCGAGCTTGCGCTTCTCGCCGTGCGACAGCGACCCGGCGAGCGTCTCGGCGCGGTGCGCCAGGCCGGTGCGCTCCAGCACGCCCGTCACCTGGGCGGTGTAGGCGCCGGCCCGCCGCCACAGGCGGTACGAGCCGCCGCCCGCCGCCTGCGCGGCGAGCCGCACATGGTCGGCGACCGTCATCGCCGGCCACAGGCTGGACGTCTGGAACGTGCGGCCGAGGCCGCGGCGGGCCCTGGCCGCCACACCCTCGGCGGTGACGTCCGTGCCGTCCAGCGCGATGGACCCCCGGCCCGCCGGAGCCAGGCCGCTGATCAGGTTGAACAGGGAGGTCTTGCCGGCGCCGTTGGGACCGATGAAGGCCAGGAACTCGCCCTCGTGCACGTCGAAGGAGACGTCCTCGACGATGGTCGCGCCGCCGACCGACCAGCCCAGGCCGTGCAGGTGCAGTACGGGGGTCACAGGTCAGCCCGCCATCGCCTTCTGCGGCGGCGTCACCGAGGTCATCGGCAGCCGGCCGATCAGCTGCGGCTTCGCCGCCGCGCCGCCGCCGGTCAGCTTCGCGGTGAACATCGGCTGCAGCAGGGCGTGGTCGGCGGCCCGGACCTGCTCGTCACCCTTGGGGCCCTGGAACGACCAGCCCTCCAGCGCCTTGGCCATCGCCGTCGGGTCGGTGGCGCTGCCCGCCTCGATGGCGTGCACGATCATCTGCGCGGCGGTGAAGCCGTCCGGGCTGAACAGGTCGGGTGTGCCCCCCTTGGCGGTGATGCCGTCCAGCATCGCCTTCTCCACCGGGGTCCCGGCCGCGCCGGGGAAGTAGTGCGCCAGGAACGACACCTTCGCCCCGGCCTTGCCGAACAGCGGGTAGGAGGCGACGCCGGCCAGGCCCGTGACGACCTTGGTGGAGGTCACCACGCCCTGCTGGTCCAGCGCGGTCCACAGCGCCGGGGCGCTCGCGCCGGCCCACGCCACGAACACCAGGTCGGGCTTCTTCGACTTCACCTGCTGCGCGAACGGCGTCAGGTCGCTCGCGCTCGGCGGCGCGAGAACGGAGTCGACCGTCGCGCCCTGCGCGCCCAGCACCTGCTTGACCGCGGCCACGTTCGCCTGCCCGAACGCCGAGTTCTGGGCGAGCACGGTGACCTTCTTGCCCTTGGAGTCGCCGAGCAGCGAGCCCGCGGTGAGGATGTCCTGGTAGGACTGCCGGCCCGAGCGGAAGGTGTAGGCGTTCACGCCGGTGAGCGCGTCGGTGGCGGCCGGCCCGGAGATGTAGAGCACCTTGTTCTGCGCGGCCAGCGGCGCGAGTTGGAGCGCCACGCCGGAGTCGGTGGTGCCCGCGAGGATCCTGGTGCCCTTGCCGATCAGCGACTTGGCCTCGGCCACGGCCTTCGCCGGGTCGCCCGCGTCGTCCTGCTCGGTCACCTGCACCGGGTGCCCGGCGACCTTGCCGGTGTTGTGGGTGGCGTACGCCAGACCGGCGTCGAAGCCGTCCAGGTACTGCTTGCCGTAGGCGGCCAGCGGCCCGCTGCGCGAGTACACCAGGCCCACCTTCACCGGTGCGGAGGCGCTGCTGCCGCCGTTGTCCGACGACGAACTCCCGGCCTGGCCGGCCTTGCTGCACCCGGCCAGCAGCACTCCGGCGGCCAGCAGCGCGAGCGCGGTGACGGTTCTGCTTCTGTGCGGACCCGAAGGCCCCGGCGTGGTGGACGTACGGATGCGCATGGCGACCGGCTCCCGGAGAGGTGGATGGTTGGGTGAACCGTAGAAGCGCCCCGGCGAACCGGACATGTGGGCGGCACACGCACTGTGCGGCCGAGCGGTGTCGGCGGGGACCATGGCGGGTGCCGTCCGCGCTCGGAAAAGGTGGCAGGACCGGGCGCCGTCGCCACAGACGGGCCCGCGGCCCCGGACCCCGCGCACGACGCACGGTCCGGCACACCCCTCACTTCGATCCCCACGGGGAAGGCGGACGCATGGACAAGGTGGTGGCCTCGGCCGACCACGCGGTGGCGGACATCCCGGACGGCGCGACGCTCGCCGTCGGCGGCTTCGGACTCTGCGGCATCCCCTCGACGCTGATCGCCACGCTGGTCCGGTCCGGAACCGGGGATCTGCGGGTGGTCTCCAACAACTGCGGCGTCGACGACTGGGGGCTGGGACTGCTGCTGGGCCTCGGCCGGATCAGCCGTATGACCTCCTCCTACGTCGGTGAGAACAAGGAGTTCGCGCGCCGCTACCTGTCGGGCGAGCTGGAGGTCGAACTCACTCCGCAGGGCACGCTCGCCGAACGGCTGCGGGCCGGCGGCGCGGGCATCCCCGCGTTCTACACCCCGGCCGGGGCCGGCACCCAGGTCGAGGAGGGCGGGCTGCCCTGGCGGTACGCCGCCGACGGGTCGATCGCGGTGGCCTCACCGCCGAAGGAGGTACGGGAGTTCGGCGGTGTCCGGCACCTGATGGAGGAGGCGATCACCACCGACTTCGCCCTCGTGCGGGCCACGGTCGCCGACCGGCACGGCAACTGCGCCTTCCACGCGGCGGCCCGCAACTTCAACCCGCTGTGCGCGACGGCCGCCCGCACCACCGTCGTCGAGGCGGAACGCATCGTGGAACCGGGGGAGTTGCCGCCGGACGCGGTGCACCTGCCCGGTGTCTACGTCGACCGGGTGGTGGCCGCCGATCCGCGCGACAAGCGGATCGAGCGCCGTACCGTCCGCACCCCGCAGGCCCAGGAGGAGAAGTGACCGTGCCCCTCGACCGCGACCAGCTCGCCGCCCGCGCCGCCCGTGAACTGCGCGACGGGCAGTACGTGAACCTCGGCATCGGGCTGCCGACGCTGATCCCCGGCCATCTGCCCCCGGGCGTGCACGTCGTGCTGCACTCCGAGAACGGCATCCTCGGCACCGGCCCGTACCCGGAGGCCGGCGAGGAGCACCCGGACCTGATCAACGCCGGCAAGGAGACGGTCACCGTGACGCCCGGCGCCGCGTACTTCGACTCCGCGTTCTCCTTCGGCATGGTCCGCTCCGGCCGGATCGACGTGTCCGTGCTCGGCGCGATGCAGGTCTCCGCGCACGGCGACCTCGCCAACTGGATGATCCCCGGCAAGATGGTGAAGGGGATGGGCGGCGCCATGGATCTGGTGCACGGGGCACGCCGGCTGATCGTGGTGATGGAGCACGTCGCCCGCGACGGGTCGCCGAAGATCGTCCAGGAGCTCACGCTGCCGGCCACGGGACGCCGCGTGGTCGACCGCATCGTCACCGACCTCGCCGTCGTCGACGTCACCCCGGACGGTCTGCGGCTGGCCGAACTGGCCCCGGGCGTCAGCGTGGAGCAGGTGCGGGCGGCGACGGCCGCCGACCTGCTGGTGCCGGAACCGGCCGCCTGACGCCGCCGGGCCCGGGGCCGCCGCCCCGGGCCCGGCAGCCGCCGAACCGCCGTCTCAGGCGCGGGCGACGGGAGAGGCGGCCACGGCGTCGCGCACATGCGCGGCGACGGTCCGGGCGCCGGAGAGGCCGAGCACGATCGAGTAGTGGTTCTCCCCGGGGACGAAGTGCAGCGCCACCCCCTCGGCCTCAAGGCCGGACGCGGCGACCACGTCCGGCGCGTAGAGCCCCACCGGTTCGTCCTGCAGGCCGCGCTCGGCCCACAGCATCTCGGCCGGAACGGTCAGTTCGTGGATCGCGGCGAAGACCTCGGGGTTGCGGAGTTCGTCCTCGGCGTCCTCGCGGATGGCCGCGGCGCGGCAGGCGGACCGCAACTCCGGCTCCGCACCGGTGAGATCCCGGTCCAGATAGGCCTCGACGTCCGGGCCGCGCAGTTCGGCGAACGCCGGATGGCCGGCCCAGAACGCGTGGTAGGCGGCGCGGTCCTCGAACGTCATCTCCAGCTTGCGCATGGCCGGGCCGATCACCGCGTGCAGCACGGCGTCGATGTCCGCGCCCTCCGGCACCGGGAAGCCCAACCCGCCGTCCACCAGCACCAGCCGGGAGTACCGCAGGGGATCGCGCCGGGCGGCGACGCACGCAACGAACCCGCCCATCGAGTGCCCGGCGAGCACGGCCCGCTCCACCGCGAAGTGGTCGAGCACCGCCCGCAGGTCGTCGGCGTGCCGGGCCATCGAGGCCGGGCCGGCGACGTCGCGGCTCAGGCCGCGCCCGCGCAGGTCCGGGGCGATGACCTCCACCCCGTCGAGCTCCCCGGCCACCCGCGTCCAGGCCAGCCCGTTGCTGGCGATGCCGTGCACCGCCAGCAGCGTCCCGGCCCCCGGGCGGCCCGGCCAGCGCCGTACCGCCAGCCGCCCGCCGTCCACCTCGACGCCCGTGTCCTCGTACTCCCGCTGCTGCTGCATCCGCTGCCTCGCCCTCTCCGCCGTGCCGTACGGCCCGAGCAGGATAGGGACCCGCGGGGCCCGCGGTCATGGGGTCCGGCCACACACCCGGGAGCCGCGCTGTGTGGCCGGGCGGCATCCGGCGCCCCGCGAGGCGCCCTTCTCCGGTGGGTGGCGGCTGTGCCGACCGCTCTGACGGCGGATCAGGTCCGCGGGCCGGGTGCGAAGCCCCGCGTGCACCACGTCGTGCCGTCCGGGCGCACCGCGAACGCCTCGACGCCCGGCAGCTCCCGCAGCCACGCAGGCGCGGCCGGGCCCATCGCGACGGCCGCGGTGGCCAGCACGTCGGCGTCCGTGAGGCCGCGGCACACCACCGTCACCGACGCGAAGGCCTGTTGCGGGGGCCGGCGGGTGCGCGGGTCGAGGATGTGCGCGCCGCGTTCGGCCGGGCCCGACGTCGCCACCGCGAGATCACCGTCGGCGTCGACCGCGGTGACCAGGGCGCCGGACCGCAGCGGGTCGCTGACACCGATGCGCCACGGCCCGCCGTGCACCTGGACGTCGCCGCCGCCGTTGACGCAGACCGCGTCGGCGCCCGCCGAGCGCAGCATCGCCGCCGCCCGCTCCACCGCCCAGCCCTTGACCAGTCCCGTCGGGTCGAAGCCGCCGGTGTACCCGGCGTCGAACCAGCCGCCGGTGCGGCGCCGCGCCTCGTCGCAGAGCCGGTGGACCTCCCAGACCTCGGGCGAGCAGGCGGACAGCGCCAGTGTGCCCGCCCGCAGCCGGCTGATCTGGCTCTCGGGCCGGTAGGTCGAGAACACCGCGTCCACGTGCCGCAGCCACTCGGCCGCCCCGGCCAGCGCCGCCGACGCCCGTCCGGCGTCGCCGCCGCGGACGTCGAAGGAGAACACCGTGCCCATGGTGTGCTCGACGTGCCGCAACCGGAGGTCCCCGGCCGGCTCCGGCCCCGAGGCCCCGGGCGCCCCGGGGATGTCACGCGTCGTCGTCATGCCGGCCACCGCGCCGTCGTGCCCGTCGCCATCTCAGAGTCCGGCCTTGTCGAGCGCGCTCTGCAGCGACTGCACATAGCCCTCGCTCGTGTAGGTCGCGCCGGACACGGAGTCGATCCGGGCGCTCTGCGCCGACAGCGTCTCCTGGGTGAGCTGCGGCACCGCGAAGCCGGAGATCTCGCTGTCGCGCGGGTTGTCCTGCGGCAACTGGACGGCGTTCACCGCGGTGATCCGGCCGCCGGTCAGGGTGATCCGCAACTGGACCGGACCGTAACGGGTCTGGATCGTGTCGCCGTCCACGGTCCGCTTCGCGGTGGACGACGAGCCCCCGCTCTTGGAGCCCGACGAGGGCGACGGCG
This sequence comes from Actinacidiphila acidipaludis, assembly GCF_019890725.1. GTDB lineage: Bacteria > Actinomycetota > Actinomycetes > Streptomycetales > Streptomycetaceae > Actinacidiphila > Actinacidiphila acidipaludis. Next base: position 54,542 of record NZ_JAINZZ010000019.1, on the reverse strand, counting down.
ACGCGGACGCCCCGCCCGAGGACGATCCGGCTGAACCGGACGTCCCGGAGGACGGCCCCGTGCCGGTGCCGCCGGACGGCGAGCCCGTCGCGGTCGGCCCGGGCGCCGACCCCGCCTCCGCCGGGGACAGGGCGCCCACGGTGGCGTGCGGCTTGAGTGCCAGCAGCACCAGACCGCCGGCGACCGTGGAGACGGTCGTCAGGACGATCCGCCGCAGGGGGCGGGAGGGAAGTGCGCTCATCGTCGGACCCTCACAGTTCGAAGGACTCGTGGTGGATACGGGAGGAGGGCACGCCCGCTTCCCGCAGGGCGTCGTAGGCCATCCGCATCAGCCCGGGCGGCCCGCACAGGTACACGTCGTGGAGCTCGATGTCCGGCAGCGCGGCCCGCAGGCCCCGCGCGGTCAGCACGGGACGGCGGCCGTCCGGGGTGTTCAGCGCGAACTGCAGCCGGGCGCCGCGGGCCGCCGCGATCGACTCCAGCTCGTCGCGCAGCGCGAGATCCGCCTCCGACCGGGCCCGGTAGATCAGCGTGAGGTCGCCGGGCCGGGCCGGCAGCGACTCGAAGAGCGCCCGCAGCGGGGTCACCCCGACGCCGCCGGCCAGCAGCAGCACCTTCTGCCGCGTCCGCCGATCGGCGGTCAGCGCCCCGTAGGGACCCTCCGCCCAGATCCGCGTCCCGGGCCGCAGCCGGGCCAGGGCGGCGCTGTGCGCACCGACCTCCTTCACCGTGATCCGCAGCATGCCGGGCCGCGGCGCCGCCGAGAGGGAGTACGGGCTCGCCGTCCACCACAGCCCCGGTGCCAGGAACCGCCAGCGGAAGAACTGGCCCGGCCGGGCCGCGAGCTCCGGCAGCCGCTCGCCGCGCACCACCACCGACACCACGTCCGGCGACTCCCGCACCACCGTGTGCACCCGCAGCCCGTGCCGCAGGTTCTGCCGCAGCGGGACCAGCAGCCGGAACCACAGCACCGCCGCGGCGGCCGACAGGTACAGCGCGTACCACAGCACCCGGGCCGGCTCGTTGCCCGCGAACTCCGCGCCGAGCGCGAGCTGGTGCCAGAACGCCAGGAAGATCGCCACGTAGGTCAGCAGATGCAGGTAGTACCAGGTCTCGTAGCGGACCTTGCGGCGCACCGCCCGCACCGACACCGCGCCCACGACGAGCAGCAGCAGCCCGCCGATCGTCCCCTTGATCATGTCCGGATAGGTGAAGGCGACCGTCCACGCCTCGCCGACCACGCCGCTGTGCGCCTGCACCGCGTAGCCCCACAGCACCAGCGTGATGTGGGCCACCAGCAGACAGACCGTGTAGCGGCCCGCCATCGCGTGCCAGCGCGCCACCCGGTCACTGCCCACTCCCTGCTCCAGCGTCGGGATCCGCGCCATCAGCAGGACCAGCAGCGCGCAGCAGTAGCCGGACAGCAGCCCGGCGATCCGGCCCGCGCCGATCAGCCAGTCCGCCGTGCCGACGACGGACCCCGTGTCCTGCCACCACAGGCCCACCACGACCGCCGCCCCCAGCCAGCCCAGGGCCAGCACCGTCGCTGCGGGGGAGCGCCGGCCGGTGGGGGCGGCGGCCGCGTGCCGGGCCGTGCGCGGGGGAGAAGCGGTGCTCATGCGGAGGTTCCTTTCGTGGCCCTTCGAGGGCGTCCGTCCGCCACTGTGCGGGGGAAACCTCTGAGCGAGCTCTGAACGGTCCCGAACGCCGGACATTCACAGCTGATCCAGAGGCACCGGTGCCCCGGTGGTGAGGCTCGTCATGGATGCTGGAGGCACCATGAACAGCAGCCCCCACCCCCTGGCCCATCCGGACGGCACCCCGGTCCGCGTCCTGGTCGTCGACGACGAGCCCGACCTCGCCGAAGTGCTGGCGGGCGTCCTCGGCTACGAGGGCTGGCAGGTGCGCACGGCCGGCGACGTCGCCACGGCCGTCGCCGAGGCCCGGTCGTTCCGGCCCGATGCCGTCGTGCTCGACGTGATGCTGCCCGACGGCGACGGGCTCGCGGTGCTGCGCGAGCTGCGCGCGGGCCAGCCGGACGTGTGTGTGCTCTTCCTCACCGCGCGCGACTCCGTGGAGGACCGCATCGCCGGCATCACCGCGGGCGGCGACGACTACGTCACCAAGCCGTTCAGCCTGGAGGAGGTGCTGGCCCGGCTGCGGGGGCTGCTGCGCCGGGCGGGCATGACCCGGGCCCGCGGCGACGCCGCCGTCCTCACCGTCGGCGACCTGGTGATGGACGAGGACGCGCGCGAGGTGACGCGCGGCGGCGAGGTGGTCGAGCTCTCCCCGACCGAGTTCGAGCTGCTCCGCTACCTCATGCGCAACCCCAGGCGGGTGCTCAGCAAGACGCAGATCCTCGACCACGTCTGGTCGTACGACTTCGGCGGGCAGGCCCACGTGGTCGAGCTCTACATCTCCTATCTGCGGCGCAAGATCGACGCCGGGCGCGAGCCGATGATCCACACGGTGCGCGGCGCGGGCTACCTGCTGAAGGCGGCGCCGTGGTGACGGCGCGGCCGCCGCGGCCCCGGCCCCGGGCGGCGTTCCGGCGCCTCCCGTCCCCCCGGGCCCTGCTGCCCCGGACGCTGCGGGCCCGGCTGACCTGCGGGCTCGTGGTGCTGCTCGCGGTCAGCTGTGCCGCCGTCGGCATCGCCGCGGTCCTCGGGCTGCGTGCCTTCCTCACCGAGCGGGTCGACCAGCAGCTCGCCGAGGCCGGCGGCCGCTTCCCCGCCAGCCTGGAGCACCCGGACCACGCGGCGGGGGGCAAGGAGCCGGACGGGGACAACGCCCACGTCGACACCCGCCGTCAGGCGCCCGGCACCTTCGGGGCCCGGCTGCTGCACGGCACGGTCACCGGCGCGGCCGTGGTCCGGTCCGGCGCCGACACCACCGTCACGCTGACCGCGGCCGACCGGTCCGCGATCGCCGCGATCCCGGTGGACGGGCACTGCCACGCCCTGGACCTCACGGTGCTCGGCGACTACCGGGTGAGCGCCGTCGACGGGGACGACGGCGACGTCCTGGTCACCGGTATGCCGCTGAGCGGCGTCGAGGACGCCGCGCACCGGCTCATCGCGGTCGAGGCCGCGGTGTTCGGCGGCGCGCTGGTGGTCGCCGGGGCCGCCGGCGCGTTCTGGGTGCGCTGGTCGCTGCGGCCGCTGCGCCGGGTCGCGACGACCGCCGCGTCCGTCACCGCCCTCCCGCTCGACAGCGGCGCGGTGACCCTGCCCGACCGGGTGCCCGACGCGGACACCGACCCGCGGACCGAGGTCGGCCAGGTGGGCGCCGCGCTCAACCGCATGCTCGGGCACGTGGAGGGCGCACTGGCCAAGCGGCAGGCGGGCGAGGAGCGGCTGCGGCGGTTCGCGGCGGACGCCAGCCACGAGCTGCGCACCCCGGTCGCGGCGATCCGCGGGCACGCGGAGCTGGCCCTGCGGCACCCCGAACCCGTCCCGGCCGGGGTGAGCCGGGCGCTGGACCGCATCGCCGCGGAGTCCGCGCGGATGACGGGCATGGTCGACGACCTGCTGCTGCTGGCCCGGCTGGACGCCGGGCGGCCGCTCGCTCGCGAGACCGTCGACCTGACGCGCCTGGTGCTGGACGCCGTCGACGACGCGCGCGCCGCCGGACCCGGCCACCTGTGGAACCTGGACCTGCCCGAGGAGCCCGTCGCGGTGACCGGTGACGGCCACCGCCTGCACCAGATCGCCGCCAACCTGCTGGCGAACGCGCGCGGGCACACCCCCAAGGGCACCCGCGTCACCGTGCGGCTGCGGCAGACCGCGCAGGACACCGAGATGGCGGTCATCGACGACGGTCCGGGCATCCCGGAGGCGCTGCGCGCGACGGTCTTCGAACGCTTCACCCGGGCGCCGCAGACCCGCAGCGGACACGGCGCGGGGCTGGGGCTGTCCATCGTCACCGCCGTGGCCGCGGCACACGGCGGCACCGCGGCCGTCGTCAGCCGCCCCGGCGAGACCACCTTCACCGTCACCCTGCCGACGGCGGGCGGTCGGGCGGACTGAGCGCGTCCCGGCAGATCGTCCGCACGCACGCCCCCACGTCGCGCACCGCGGTGTCGACGACGAGACGGCCGCGGACCCACGGCTCGTACTCCCGGCCGGTGATGTCGTCCCACGTGGGCAGCGGCAGGCCGGGGATGTCGACGGTGCGCTCGGCCGACCGCCGCCGGTGCTCGGACGTGTCCGAGCAGACCGTCTCGACCTCCAGCAGCCGCACTCCCGCGCGGGACGCGACGTCCCGCCACGCGTCACGGGTGACGGCGAGCGGGTTGACGGACTCCGCGATCACGGTGAGTCCCTGCCGCAGATGGTCCTCGGCCAGCGCGTACCCCACGGCGTACCCGACCGGGCCGACCGGGTGCCGGGCCAGGCCGGAGCGGACCACGGCCTGCTCGATGGTGTCGATCCGCAGGTGGACGGCCCCGAGTTCGCGGGCCACGGCCCGGGCCAGCGTCGTCTTGCCGGTGGCGGGCAGCCCGCCGAGACTGATCAGCACACGGCCATCCTGCCCCGAGGCTCCGACAGGGCGGCCCGGCACCGGGCGTGACGCGCGTCCACGCGACTCCGCCCGGTCCCGGATGCCTCCACCGCCGTCTAGCGGTGGCCGTCCGACCGCTTGCGGTGCAGCGTGAACTGCTCGAAGACGGTCAGCTCGCCGTTGGGCTTGTTGACGTTGTAGTAGGTGACGTGGATGCGGGTGGTGTCGCCGGGGAAGCGGCCCGGGTCGACGGTGAACGCCGCGAAGCCGTACGGGTGGTCGATGTCCCGCACGCCGGTCCAGACGGCCTCCTCCTTGACGTAGGTCGAGGTGCGCTTGCCGTTGGACCCGGGGGCCGCCGACACCGCCGTGATCACCTTGGCGGTGCCGTCCTTGAAGAACGCCTGGTTGGTGGTGCCCGAGACGCCACCGCCGCCGAGCACCATGTGCACGGTGCCGAGGCCCGTGTCGATGTCGTCGGTGCGGGTGGACGCCGGGTTCGGCGTGAGGGTCTCGCTGCCGCTGACGACGCCGCGCACCGCGAGCGACCGCTCGTAGTTGTGCTCGTGACCGCAGACCACCAGGTCCACACCGTAACGGTCGAACAGCGGGCCGTACTTGGCGCGCAGGCCGAGGTCGGCGCCGTTGGCGTCGGAGGAGGAGATCATCACCTGGTGCATGGCGACGACCACCCAGTCGACGTCGCGGTCCGCGCGCGCCGCCTTCAGCTCCCGCTCCAGGAAGGCGAGCTGGCGGCCGCCGGAGTAGCCGCTGATGTAGACGTCGCCGCCGTCCTGCAGGGCGTTGTCGTCGTTCTGCAGCACGATCACCCGCACCGAGCCGGCGGTGAACGCGTACCACAGGCCCGCGAGTTCGTCGTCCGTCTCGGTCGACGGCAGCTCGAAGTAGGTCTGGTAGGCGCCCAGGCCGATCGGGCCGTTGCCGCTCTCGATCTCGTGGTTGCCGGCCGCCGGCATCCAGGGGCGGAAGCGCGCCGAACGCGTGTTGTTGGTGAAGAAGTTGTTCCAGGTCCGCACCCGGTCGACGTCCAGGTTGGCGTAGCACAGGTCGCCGTTGAGCAGGTGGAACAGCGGCGCGACCTGCTCGACACCGGTGACGATGTCCTTGGTGGCGGGCGTGGAGTTGGCGTCCAGGCCCACCGCGCCGGCCGCCGTCCAGGTCACCTGCGGCGCCGACTGGTCGCCGAAGCTCGTGAAGGTCAGCGGCTGCCGGCCGCGCGGCGCGGTCCGGAACGTGCCGCTGTCCGGGGTCGCCCCGTCGTGCGACACCAGGTACAGGTAGTCCGTGCCCGGGGTCAGCCGGGACAGCGCCGCGTGGTGGACGTACACGGTGCGGCCCGACTTGCCGTCGGTGTACGTACGGGTGCGGGCCTCGGCGCCGGACCCCAGGCCGTGCCCCAGCGTGCCGTACAGCACCCGCGGGCGCTTGACCGGCCCGTCGGTGATCCACGACACGACCATCTGGGTGGCCGGGTCCTTGCCGAAGGTCAGGTGCAGGCCCTGCACGGGAGGGGCGCCGCCGGTGTCCGGCGAGGGAAGGAAGGCGGGTGCGGCGGCGGCCGGCTCGGCGGCGGCGGTGCCCGCCGTCAGCAGCGGCGCGGCGACCGCGCCCACGCCGGCGGTGCCGAGCAGGCCGACGGCCGTGCGGCGGCTCAGGCGGTCACCCGGCTGCGGGTTCCCGGACGGCTCCGGGGTGTCCATCTGTGCGACCATCGTTGCTCCTCGGTGCAAGGGCGGTGCGGGGTGTGAGAACCCGTGAAGACTCCCGCCCCCCGGCGACGGCCGGTTGAACGCCGCCTGTCCGCCCGGCGTCGGAACGCCGTGTGACCGCGCGGACGCGGCCCCGGCGGGCGGGCGCGGCACCAACGCCCGTACCGGCCGGGGCTGTTCGCGACGCGTACCGCGCCGCGTCATCCCGCGGACACCGGCCGGTCGCCTGCTGTCGCTGCTCTTGGGACCACCGACTCCGGTACCCACCACGCGAAGAGGCTGGTCAGTCATGTCCGAGCTCAACCGCCGGCGATTCCTCCAGATCGCCGGCGCCACCGCGGGCTTCTCGGCCCTGTCCCAGAGCATCGCCCGCGCCGCCGCCATCCCGGCCAGCCGCCGCACCGGTTCGCTGAAGGACGTCGACCACATCGTCGTCCTGATGCAGGAGAACCGGTCGTTCGACCACTACTTCGGGGCCCTGCGCGGGGTGCGGGGCTTCGGCGACCCGCGCCCGGTGACCCTGGACTCGGGCAAGTCGGTGTGGCACCAGAGCGACGGCACCAAGGACGTCCTGCCGTACCACCCCGACGCCGAGGACCTCGGCATGCAGTTCATCGAGGGCCTCAACCACGACTGGATCGGCGGCCACAAGGCCTTCAACGGCGGCAAGTACGACCGCTGGATCCCCGCCAAGGGCACCGGCACGATGGCGCACCTCACGCGGGACGACATCCCGTTCCACTACGCGCTGGCCGACGCCTTCACCATCTGCGATGCCTACCACTGCTCGTTCATCGGCGCCACGGACCCGAACCGCTACTACATGTGGTCCGGCTACACCGGCAACGACGGCCAGGGCAAGGGCCCGGTGCTCGGCAACGACGAGGCGGGCTACGCCTGGACGACCTACCCGGAGCGGCTGGAGAAGGCCGGGGTGTCCTGGAAGATCTACCAGGACGTCGGCGACGGCCTGGACGCGGCCCACTCCTGGGGCTGGATCGAGGACGCCTACCGCGGCAACTACGGCGACAACTCGCTGCTGTACTTCGACAACTACCGCAACGCCAAGCCCGGCGACGCCCTCTACGACAAGGCCCGCACCGGCACCGACGCCGCCGCGGGCGACGGCTTCTTCGACGAGCTGCGCGCCGACGTGAAGGCCGGCAGGCTGCCGGAGATCTCCTGGATCGCCGCCCCCGAGGCGTTCTCCGAGCACCCCAACTGGCCCGCCAACTACGGCGCCTGGTACGTCTCGCAGGTGCTGGACGCGCTCACCTCCAACCCCGAGGTGTGGAGCAGGACCGCGCTGTTCCTCACCTACGACGAGAACGACGGCTACTTCGACCACCTCGTGCCGCCGTACGCGCCGGCCGCCGGCCGCGGCGCGTCGACGGTGAGCACCGACGGCGAGCTCTTCGCGGGCGACGCGACGTACGCGGCCGGCCCCTACGGGCTCGGGCAGCGCGTCCCGATGATCGTCATCTCGCCCTGGAGCACCGGTGGTTACGTGTGCTCCGAGACCTTCGACCACACCTCGATCCTGCGGTTCATGGAGCGCCGGTTCGGCGTGCACGAGCCCAACATCTCGGCCTGGCGCCGCGCGGTGTGCGGCGACCTCACCTCGGCCTTCGACTTCGGCCTGCAGCACGACAAGCCGGCCCACCTGCCCGGCACCGACGCCTACCGGCCCACCGACGACCAGCGGCACCCCAGCTACGTCCCCGTGCCGCCGGCCAACCCGGTGCTGCCCAAGCAGGAGAAGGGCTCCCGGCCCACCCGGCCGCTGCGGTACGCGCCGCTTGCCGACGCGGCCGTGAGCGCGTCCCACGGCACCGTCACGGTCACCTTCGGCGGCGGTGTCGCGGCGGGCGCGGCCTTCCACGTCACCGCGGGCAACCGCACCGACGGACCCTGGACGTACACCACGGAGGCCGGCAAGAAGATCTCCGGCAGCTGGGACACCGCGGCCACCGGCGGCGCCTACGAGCTGACCGTGCACGGCCCCAACGGCTTCCTGCGCTCCTTCGCGGGCTCGGTGGCCAAGAACGGGCCCGAGGTGACAGCCCGCCACGAGGCGTCCGGGCGGATCGAGCTGACCCTGGCCAACGCGGGCCACGCCGACGTGCGGCTGACCGTCCGCAACGCCTACGACGGCAGCAAGGAGACCTTCACCGTCCGTGCCGGGCGGCGCGGGACGCACACCCTGGACCTGGGCCACAGCGGCCGCTGGTACGACCTGACCGTGACCTCGGACCACGACGCGGCCTTCCTGCGCCGCTTCGCCGGGCACGTGGAGAACGGCCGGCCGGGAGTCAGCGACCCTGCCCTCATCACCGGCTGACCCGGCTGCCGCCGGGCGGCACGGGACCGCCGGTCAACGGCCGCGGTCCCGTGCCGCCCTGGCGTAACGGGCCGGCGGAACGCCCAGATGACGGGTGAAGTGGCGGTTCAGATGCGCCTGGTCGTAGAACCCGACCGCGGCCGCCACGTCCGCAGGGCGCTCACCGGCCAGCAGCAGCCGCCGCGCCCGGTCGATCCGCCGGCCGGTCAGGTACGTGTGCGGCGGGAGCCCGTAGGCCTGGGTGAAACACCGGATCAGGTGCGTCGGGTGGGCGTGCAGCACCGATGTCGCCTCGTCCAGCGTGAGGCCGGTCCGGATCCGGGCGTCGAGCAGTTCGCGCAGCCGGGCGGCGAGCCGGTCCGCCTCCTGGCCGGGCGGGCGTACCCGGTGGGCGTCCAGGTGCACCAGCAGGCGCTCGCGGACGAACGCCAGCCGCGACTGCGCCTCCAGCGCGTCGTCCTCGTACGTCAGGGCGGTGTGGAGCCGGTGGATGCGGCGGCGCAGCGGCGCGTCGCCGAGGATCGGCCCGTCCACGGCCGGGCCGGCCAGCCGGTCCGGCAGCACGTCCGTGGTCAGGTACAGGACGCGCTTGCGGAAGCCGGCCGCGCTGACCGTCCTCCCGTCGTGCGGAACGCCCGGCGGGAGCAGCAGCACCCGTCCGGTGTCCGAGGCGCCGTGCCTGCGCCGGTCCAGGGCGAAGTCCACCGCGCCGTCGTCGAGGATCATCAGGTCCCACGTCTCGTGGGTGTGCCGCGGATAGGCGTGGTCGGTGAAGTGGGCGTGCAGCACCTCGGTGATCCCCGGCACGGCGGGCCGCCATGCGCGGAGCTCGTGGGTCCGGGGCCGCTCGGTGGTCACGTCAGGAATGTACAAGACGCCCCCAGGGCGACGGCGAGACGATCCCGGCATGAGCGAAAGCCGCACGACCGGCCCTGCCGCCGGAAAGACCGCCACCCGCAGCGGGACACCCGTGAACATCGCCGCCTGCCTGGCCCGGTTCGACGACCACTGGGCGCAGCGCACGATCGCCGCCGTCAACGACTACGAGGTGAAGGCCGCCAAACTGCTCGGGGAGTTCGTCTGGCACCGTCACGAGGACACCGACGAGCTGTTCCTGGTGGTCAGCGGCCGGCTGACCGTCCAGCTCCGGGACGGCGACGTCGTCCTCGGCCCGGGGGAGCTGTACGTGGTGCCGAGGGGCGTGGAGCACTGCCCGCGCGCCGATGAGGAGACCGCGGTCCTGCTGCTGGAACCGGCCGGCACCAGCAACACCGGCACCGCCGGCGGACCTCGCACCCGGGCGGCCGTCCCGCTGGACTGACCGGCGCCGGCGCCGGCCCCCGGCGCCCGGTCCGGGCCCGCGACCGGCCGGTGCTCAGCCGCCGCCGGCCGGGCTCAGGCCCGGATCGGTCACCGCGCGGCGGGCCGCGGCGAGCAGGACGTCCTGCAGGACGCGGGCGGCCCGCGGCGGGGCGACGTCGCTGCGGTGGGCCAGGGCGACCGTCCGGCGCAGGCCCGGGCGGGCGAGCGGGGTCACCCGCAGTTCGCTGCCCGCCCGCGCGGCCACCATCGTCGGCACCACGCCCAGGCCCAGGCCCGCCTTCACGAACCCGAGCACCGCGTCCATCTCGCCGCCCTCCACCGTGAAGTACGGCTCGAAACCGGCGGACCGGCAGGCTGCCAGCGTCAGCTCCCGCAGGTCGTAGCCGTGCCGGAACATCACCATCGGCTGCCCGGCCAGGTCGGCGACGCGCAGCGGGGACCGCGGCGCCTCGGCGTCCACCGACGAGACCACCACCAGGTCCTCCTGGAACAGCTCCACCGTGGTCAGCGCGGGCGACGGGCTCGGCAGCGGCAGCACGACGAGTGCCAGGTCGAGCGCCCCGCGGGCCAGCTCCCGGACGAGGTCGTGCGAGCCGCCCTCCTCGACGAGGAGCTGGATGCCGGGATGCCGGTCGTGGAAGTCCCGCAGCACATCCGGCAGCAGGCCGGTGCACAGGCTCGGCGGGGCGCCCAGCCGGACCCGGCCGCGCCGCAGCTGGGCGAGTTCCATCACCTCGTGGCGGGCGGTGTCGGCGTCCGCGAGGATCCGCCGGGCCAGCGGGAGCAGGGACTCGCCGGCGTCGGTGAGCGTGATGTTTCCGCGGGCCCGGCTGAACAGCGGCGCCCCCAGCTCCTTCTCCAGCGCCCGGATCTGCTGGGACAGCGACGGCTGCGAGACGTGCACCGCCTCGGCGGCGCGGGTGAAGTGGCGGGCGTCCGCGACGGCGACGAAGTAGGCGAGCTGCTGGAACTGCACACCTCCACCCTACCTCGCCATAGGCTTCGGCTATCGAGTCCAGCTCGATCATGTCTTGGACCACTGGTGTGCCGCGGTTCTACGGTCGTGCTCATGGCACTGGCAACGCGCCCCGACCGGCGCCCCACGGTAGTGCGCACCGTCTGGGACTCCACCATCGGCAAGAAGACGATCATGGCGGTCAGCGGGCTGCTCATGCTGACCTACCTGGCCGTCCACATGTTCGGGAACCTGAAGATCTTCTTCGGCCCCGGCACCTTCAACGGCTACGCGCACTGGCTGCGCACCCTCGGCGAGCCGTTCCTCCACTACGAGTGGGCCCTGTGGATCATCCGCGTCGGACTGGTGGTGTGCGTGGTGGCCCACGCCGTCTGCGCCTACCAGCTCAGCCGCCTCGACCGGCGGGCCCGCCCGGTCGGTTACGTCCACCGCAGGCCCCGGGCCAGTTACGCCACCCGCACCATGCGCTGGGGCGGAGTGATCCTCGGTCTGTTCATCGTCTGGCACCTGCTCGACCTGACCACCCTGACGGTCAACCGCAACGCCGAGCCCGGCCACCCGTACCAGAACGTCGTGGCCACCTTCCACACCTGGTACGGCGACGTCATCTACATCGTGGCGATGCTCGCGCTCGGCCTGCACATCCGGCACGGCTTCTGGAGCGCCGCACAGACGCTCGGCGCGGGCAGCCGCACCCGCGACCGCGTCCTGAAGTCCACCGCGAACGGCCTCGCCCTGGTGCTGACCGCCGGGTTCATCGCCGTGCCCGTCGGCGTCATGACCGGCGTCGTGAGCTGAGCGTGAACACCAGTCACCCGGGAAACCCAGGAGACCCAGGAAACCCAGGAGATCCAGAGGACATGGACCACTACACGGACTACGCGACCGGGGCACCGCTCGCCGACACCAAGGCGCCCGAGGGGCCGATCGCCGAACGCTGGGACACCCGACGCTTCGCCGCCAAGCTCGTCAACCCCGCCAACCGCCGCAAGCACACCGTGATCGTCGTCGGCACCGGCCTGGCCGGCGGCTCGGCCGGTGCGACGCTTGCCGAACAGGGCTACCACGTCCAGCAGTTCTGCTACCAGGACTCACCGCGCCGGGCGCACTCGATCGCCGCGCAGGGCGGCATCAACGCCGCGAAGAACTACCGCAACGACGGCGACTCCATCCACCGCCTGTTCTACGACACCGTCAAGGGCGGCGACTTCCGCTCCCGCGAGTCCAACGTGCACCGCCTCGCGCAGATCTCGGTGGAGATCATCGACCAGTGCGTCGCCCAGGGCGTGCCCTTCGCCCGTGAGTACGGCGGCCTGCTCGACACCCGCTCCTTCGGCGGCGTCCAGGTCTCCCGCACCTTCTACGCCCGCGGCCAGACCGGCCAGCAGTTGCTGCTCGGCGCCTACCAGGCGCTGTCCCGGCAGATCGCGGCCGGCAACGTCGAGATGCACCCGCGCACCGAGATGCTCGACCTGGTCGTGGTCGGCGGGCGCGCCCGCGGCATCGTCGCCCGCGACCTGATCACCGGCGAGATCACCACCCACCTGGCCGACGCCGTCGTGCTGGCCTCCGGCGGGTACGGCAACGTCTTCTACCTGTCGACCAACGCGATGAACTCCAACGCGACCGCCGTCTGGCGGGCACACCGCCGCGGCGCCTGGTTCGCCAACCCGTGCTTCACCCAGATCCACCCCACCTGCATCCCGCGCACCGGCGACCACCAGTCCAAGCTCACCCTGATGAGCGAGTCGCTGCGCAACGACGGCCGCATCTGGGTGCCGAGGACCAAGGGCGACACCCGCGCCCCCGGCGACATCCCCGAGGCCGAGCGGGACTACTACCTCGAGCGCATCTACCCCTCCTTCGGCAACCTGGTGCCGCGCGACATCGCCTCCCGCGCCGCCAAGAACGTCTGCGACGAGGGACGCGGCGTCGGCCCCGGCGGCCAGGGCGTGTACCTCGACTTCGCCGACGCCATCGCCCGGATGGGCCGCAAGGCCGTCGAGCAGAAGTACGGCAACCTCTTCGAGATGTACCAGCGGATCACCGCCGAGGACCCGTACGAGGTCCCCATGCGGATCTATCCGGCGGTGCACTACACGATGGGCGGCCTGTGGGTGGACTACGACCTGCAGACCACGATCCCGGGCCTGTTCGCGATCGGCGAGGCCAACTTCTCCGACCACGGCGCCAACCGGCTCGGTGCCTCCGCGCTGATGCAGGGCCTGGCCGACGGCTACTTCGTGCTGCCGGCCACCATCAACGACTACCTCGCCCGCAACCCCGGCCACGACACCGTCGACGCCGCGCATCCGGCGGTGGCCGGGGCGGTCGCCGAGACGAAGGAGCGGCTGCACCGGCTGATCAGCGTCGACGGCGACCGCACCGCCGACTCCTTCCACCGCGAGATCGGCGAACTGATGTGGGAGTACTGCGGCATGGCCAGGACCGAGGAGGGCCTGCGCAAGGCGCTCGACCGCATCCCGCAGATCCGCGAGGAGTTCTGGCGGCGGATCAAGGTGCCCGGCACCGAGGCCGAGTTCAACCAGTCGCTGGAGCGCGCCAACCGGGTCGTGGACTACCTCGAACTCGCCGAGCTGATGTGCCTGGACGCGCTGCACCGCGCGGAGTCCTGCGGCGGTCACTTCCGCGAGGAGTCCCAGACCCCCGACGGCGAGGCGGCCCGCAGGGACGAGGAGTTCTCCTACGCCGCCGCCTGGGAGTTCACCGGCACCGGGGACGCTCCCGTCCTGCACAAGGAAGACCTGGTCTTCGAGTACGTCCATCCCACCCAGCGGAGCTACGCATGAGGCTCACCCTGCGCGTCTGGCGCCAGAAGAACGACCGGTCGCCCGGAGCCATGAAGGAGTACCCGGTCGACGGCGTCTCCCCGGACATGTCGTTCCTGGAGATGCTCGACACCCTCAACGAACGGCTCACCCTGGAGGGCGAGGAGCCGATCGCGTTCGACCACGACTGCCGCGAGGGCATCTGCGGGGCGTGCAGCCTGGTCATCAACGGCGACGCCCACGGCCCGGAGCGCACCACCGCCTGCCAGCTGCACATGCGCTCCTTCCGCGACGGCGACACCGTCGACGTGGAGCCGTGGCGGGCCGCCGCGTTCCCGGTCGTCCGCGACCTGGTGGTGGACCGCTCCGCGTTCGACCGGATCATCCAGGCGGGCGGCTACGTCAGCGTGCCCACCGGCGCCGCGCCCGAGGCACACGCCACCCCCGTCCCCAAGGCCGCCGCCGACGCCGCCTTCGAGCACGCCGAGTGCATCGGCTGCGGGGCGTGCGTGGCCGCCTGCCCCAACGGCTCGGCCATGCTCTTCACCTCGGCCAAGGTCAACCACCTCAACGTGCTGCCGCAGGGCGCCCCCGAACGCGAGACCCGGGTGCTGGACATGGTGGCCCAGATGGACGCCGAGGGCTTCGGCGGCTGCACCCTCACCGGCGAGTGCGCCACCGCGTGCCCCAAGGGCATCCCGCTGACGTCGATCACCTCGATGAACAAGGAGTGGCTGCGGGCGAACCGCAAGGTCTCACGCGACTGAGGCTCCGCCGCGCCGGTGTGAGAAGGGGCGCTCGCCACCCCTCACCCCGGCGCGACACGCACCACGACGGCGCTCCACCCGCGCCGGGACGCGGGGAAAACGCGTTGCCCGGCCGTCCCCCGCTCTGCTGTAGTCGGGAGAACGCGACGCCGACCGAGGAGTGCTGATCATGCGCGGCCCCGTCATGACCCACCGGACAGGAATTCCCTCCTATCTCGAGGACATGACACTCCGTGCAATCCCTCAACCTCGGCATCCTCGCCCATGTCGACGCCGGTAAGACCAGCCTGACCGAACGCCTGCTGTACACCGCGGGCGTCATCGACCGGGTCGGCAGCGTCGACGACGGCAGCACCACCACCGACTCGCTCGCCCTGGAGCGGCAGCGCGGCATCACCATCAAGTCCGCCGTGGTGTCGTTCACGCTCGGCGGGCGCACCGTCAACCTCATCGACACCCCCGGCCACCCCGACTTCATCGCGGAGGTCGAGCGGGTGCTCGGCGTCCTCGACGGCGCCGTGCTCGTCGTCTCCGGCGTCGAGGGCGTCCAGCCGCAGACCAGGATCCTGCTGCGGACCCTGCGCCGGCTGCGCATTCCCACCCTGATCTTCGTCAACAAACTCGACCGCCGGGGCGCCGACCTCGACCGGACGGTGGCGGACATCAGGGCCCGCCTGACTCCCGACGTCGCCGTCATGACCGGCGCCGAAGGGCAGGGCACCCGCCGTGCCCGCGCCGTCGCGCGCCCCGCCGGCGACCCCGCCCTCCGGGCCGACCTCCTCGACGTGCTCACCGGGCACGACGAGGAACTCCTCGCCGCCTGGGCCGCGGACGAGAGCGCCGTCTCCGACGCACGGCTGCGCGGCGCGCTCGCCGACCAGACCGCCCGGTGCCTGGTCCACCCGGTCCACGCCGGATCGGCCGTCACCGGCGCCGGGGTGGACGCCCTGGTCACCGGGCTGCGCGAGCTGCTCCCGGCGCCCGCGGGCGATCCGGACGGGCCGGTCTCCGGCAGCGTCTTCAAGGTGGAACGCGGCCCGGCGGGGGAGCGCGTCACCTATGTGCGCCTCGCGTCGGGCACGATCAGGACCCGCGACCGGCTGCCGGTGCTGCGGGCCGGCCGCGCCGCCGGCGAGGGCAAGGTCACCGCCATCGGTGTCTTCGACCAGGGCACGGAGGCGCGGGCCGACGCGGTCGGGGCCGGCCGGATCGCACGGCTCTGGGGCCTGGGCGACGTCCGGATCGGGGACACCCTCGGCGTGCCGTCCCCGCAGGCGTCCCCCGAGCACCACTTCGCGCCGCCGACCCTGGAGACCGTCGTCGCCGCCCGCAGGCCCGCCGACCGCGGCCGCCTGCACACGGCCCTCACCCTGCTCGCCGAGCAGGACCCGCTGATCAACCTGCGGCGCGACGAGATGCGCCAGGAGGTCGCCGTGTCCCTGTACGGGGAGGTGCAGAAGGAGGTCATCCAGGCCACGCTCGCCGGTGAGTTCGGTGTGGAGGCGGTCTTCCACGGCACCACCACCCTGCACATCGAACGTCCGGCCGGCACCGGAGCGGCCTTCGAGGTCAAGGAGAAGGACGGCAACCCGTTCCTCGCCACCGTCGGACTGCGGATCGACCCCGCGCCGCCGGGCAGCGGCGCGGAGTTCCGGCGCGAGGTCGAACTCGGCTCGCTGCCCTACGCGTTCTTCAAGGCGGTCGAGGAGACCGTCGCGGAGACGCTGCGGCAGGGCCTGCACGGCTGGCAGGTCACCGACTGCGTGGTCACCATGACGCACTCCGGCTACAACGCCCGGCAGAGCCACGCCCACGCCGTCTTCGACAAGAGCATGTCCAGCACCTCCGGCGACTTCCGCAACCTGACACCGCTGGTGCTGATGACCGCCCTGCGCCGGGCCGGGACCCGTGTGTACGAGCCCATGCACCGGTTCCGGCTGGACGTCCCCGCGGACGCGCTCGGCGTGGTGCTGCCCGCGCTCGGCCGGCTGGAGGCCGTGCCGCGAACCCAGGCGCCGAAGGGCGGCGGCTACGTCGTCGAGGGCGACATCCCCGCCGCCCGGGTGCACGGCCTGGAACAGCGGCTGCCGACGCTGACCGGCGGCGAGGGCGTCCTGGAGACGGCGTTCGACCACTGGGCCGAGGTGCGCGGTCCGCTCCCCGGGCGGCCCAGGACCGACGCCGACCCACTCAACCGCAAGGAGTACCTGCTGCAGGTCCAGCGCCGCCTGTCCGGCATCGGGGCTGGGTCGTGACGGCCACCGGGCGGGCCCGGGCGCCGGGCACGGGAATGGACCGCCCGGCGCGGGCGCTGCACCAAGGAGCGGCACCCGGCTCCCGGGGAACCGCCGGTGTGCACCACCGTCCACCTCAGGGGAGAGCCCATGGAACGCACAGCACGTACCGTCAAGACGCCCGGCCCCGACCACCCCATCACCGTCGAGCCGACGGGTGCGCGCGTGGTCGTCCGGGCCGGGGGAGAGGTGATCGCCGACACCGCCCGCGCCCTGACCCTGCGCGAGGCCGACTACCCGGCCGTCCAGTACATCCCGCTGGACGACGTCGACGCGAACGTCCTGCGGCCCACCGGGACCGCGACCTACTGCCCGTACAAGGGCGACGCGTCGTACTACACGCTGACCGGTCCCGGCGGGGACGTCACCGACGCGGTGTGGACCTACCGGCAGCCCTATGACGCCGTCGGCCTGATCGCCGGTCATGTCGCCTTCTACCCGCAGCACGTGGAGATCGAGGTCGGCTGATCCCGCGTCCCGTCCGCACCCCACACTGGGGGGATGGGTGAGAACAAGCAGCGGATGCTGGCAGGCGACTGGTACATCGCGGACGACGAGGAACTGGGCGCCGCCTCCGTGCGGCGCGACCGGCTCTGCCGGACCTACAACACGACCGCGGACCCCGCCGAGCGGGCCGACGTCCTCCGGGACCTGCTCGGCTCGGTGGGGGACCGGGTCCACATCAGGCCCCCGTTCCTGTGCGACTACGGCGAGTACATCAGCATCGGCGCGCGGACGTTCGTGAACTTCGGCGCGGTGTTCCTGGACGCCGCGCCGATCACCGTGGGCGAGGACGTCCAGATCGGCCCCAACGTCCAGTTGCTGACGCCGACGCACGAACTCGACACCGAGCGCCGCCGCGCCGGCTGGGAGAAGGGGCTGCCGATCACCATCGGCGACAACGTCTGGCTGGGCGGCGGCGTGATCGTCTGCCCGGGCGTCACCATCGGCGAGAACACCGTGGTGGGCGCGGGGTCGGTCGTCACCCGGGACCTGCCCGCGGGTGTGCTGGCGGTGGGCAACCCGGCCCGGGTGCTCAGGAAGCTCGACGCCGGGGAGTGAGGTCACCGCCGCCGGGCCGTGAGCCGAGCGGCGTCAGGGGATCAGGTGCCGGGGTGGGCGTGGTGGCGCTGGTAGTGGCGGGCCACGCGCGCCCGGTTCCCGCAGGCCGCGGAGCACCACTCGCGGCGCGGATGCGTGCGCAGGAAGTACAGCACGCAGCCCGGGGCGAGGCAGGCGCGCAGCGAGGTCCGGTCGTCGCCGGCGAAGAGCCGGACGGCGTCCTCGGCGATCAGCGACAGGGCCGCGGCGGCCGGCTCGTGCGCCGACCGCAGGACGCGGGTGGGCGGGCCGTCCTGCGGCCACGCCAGGTGCGACCAGCCGGGCGCGTGGGCACAGGCCCGGTCGACCGCCTCCGCCGCCGCGCGGGTGGCGGACGGGTCGACCCGGCCGCCGGACCCCGCCACCGGGCGGGTGTCGTCGGTCACGTCGGCCGCCAGCACGCGCAGGGCGTCCCGCAGCTCACGGAACCCCGGCAGCAGCGCGGTCAGGTCGCCCGGCTCGGCGAGGGCGTCACCGGCTCCCCCGGGCAGCAGCGGCGCGATCGTCTCCAGCCACGCGGCCAGCCCGGCGGTGTCCTCCAGGCTGTCGTGCACACCGCCGGTGTCGGCCCAGAGCGTGTTCGTCAGCCGCACGGGCAGCGGCTCGCCCGGCAGCAGCGGCGCGCTCCCCGCCGGCGAGCCGTCCGTCCGGGGTCCGGTGGTCTCCATGGATCTCACGGTAACGCCGTTGCTAATGGTTGTCCACGAGGTCAACCATTTGACACCAGGGAGGATCCGTGCCATGGTTGCTAATGTCTGATTCGTGTCGCATCCATTAGGACTCGTGAGGGGCTCACGGGCCGGCCACGGCACGGACGGGCGTCGACACCGCCGCGAGAAGGAGGTCCCTGTGAGCATCGGCACCGACCGGGGAACGGGGTTCCACGACGGCGAGCTGGCCGTTCAGCACCGCGCGGGCGTGGGAGAGCGCGCCGCCCGGCTCTCGGGCATGCTCGCGCCGCCCGACCTCACCGGCGTTCCCGCCTTCTTCCTGGCGCAGCGCGACCTGGCGGTCCTCACCGCCGCCGACGGTGACGGACTGCTGTGGACCGTGCCGCTGACCGGGCACCCCGGGTTCCTGCACGTCGTGGACGAGACCACCGTGGACGTGCTCACCCTCCCGGCGCCCGGCGGACCGCTCGCCACCGGCCCGGCCCGCGGGAGCGCGGTCGGCATGATCGCCGTCGACTTCGCCCTGCGCCGGCGGTTCCGCGTCAACGGCACGGTGGTGGCCACCGGCCCGACCGGCTTCGCCGTGCGGGCGCAGCAGGCGTTCGGCAACTGCCCGCAGTACATCCAGCGGCGCGACGTCGAGGCGGACCCGGCCCCGCACGCCGGGGCGCCCGGACCGCGGGACGCGGCCGGCGCGGCGTGGCGCGAGGAGCCGGACGCCGACGACGTGCGGCTGATCTCCGGCGCCGACACCTTCTTCCTCGGCACGGTCCACCCCGGCTCGGGCGCCGACGCCTCGCACCGCGGCGGCGCGCCCGGTTTCGTGCGCGTCGAGGACGGCGGGCTGTGGTGGCCCGACTACCCGGGCAACAACATGTTCGCCAGCCTGGGCAACATCGACGCCGACCCGCGGGCCGCCCTGCTCTTCCCGGACTTCGCGAGCGGCACGATGCTCCAGCTCTCGGGCCGCGCCGCGGTCGAGTGGACCGAGCCGGGCGGCGGGGGAGACGACGGCGTCACGGGACGGCGCGTCCGGTTCACACCCGAGCGCGTCGTGCGGACACCGGCCGCGTTCCGGGCCGGGCCGGTGACCCCCTCCCCGCGCAACCCCCGGCTCGCCGGCTGAACCTCCGCCCGCGCCGGGCCGTCGGGCGTCCTCAGGAACCTGACGGCTCCGGCGGCACCGGGCCGGTCGAGCCGCGCAGCACGAGCTGCGTCGCCAGCTCGACGTGCAGGGTGTCGACGGTGTGCCGGTCCAGCAGCCGCATCAGCAGCGACACCGCCATCCGTCCCATCTCCTCCAGCGGCTGGCGGACCGTCGTCAGCCGCGGCACGGTGCTGCGGCTGAGGTCGATGTCGTCGAACCCGGTGATCGACAGGTCCTCCGGCACCCGGAGCCCGCGCTCGTACGCGGCCCGCAGCGCGCCGACGGCGGCCTTGTCGTTGAACGCGACCAGCGCGGTGGGCCGTCGGGGAAGGTCCAGCAGTTCGCAGGCCGCGTCGTACCCCCAGTCCGCGGTCGGCTCGATGCTGCGCAGCAGTTCCGGCGAGGGCAGCACGCCGACCTCGGCCAGTGCCGAGGTGTGCCCGGCCAGACGCGACCGGCTCGCCAGCCAGTCGCCCGGGCCGCCGATCACCCCGATCCTGCGGTGCCCGAGGCCGACCAGGTGCCCGGTGACACTGCGGGCAGCGGTCAGGTTCGCCGCCGACACCGAGGCGATGTCACGGGGGAGCGGGGTCCGCGGGTCGACCACCACGAACGGGAAGTCCTGGGCGCGCAGCGCCTCCAGCTCCCTTTCCGGTTCCGGCGGCACGATCAGCACGGCACCGGCGATCCCCGGGTCGTTCGGCAGACCCGGCAGTACCTGGATGTCCCGGGCCGCGTCCCCGGCGCTGAGCAGCAGCCGCCGGCCGTGCAGGTCCAGCGTCTCCGCGATCGAGGAGACGATCACCCCGAAGTAGTCCGTCAGCACATAGGGGCAGCGCACATAGATCGCACCGGTCGCGCTGCCGCGCCGCGCCGGGGCGGGCGCGCCCAGCCGGGCCACCGCCCTGCGCACCAGCTCCTGCGTCTCGGGCGCGACGTGGGCGTGCCCGTTCATCACGCGCGACACGGTGGCGATGGAGACACCGGCCTCCGCGGCGATGGCGCGAACGGTCGCCTGTGCCCCCTTCCGCCTAGCCACCTGTTACACGCATTCGTTTCATGGTGGCAGCGTACCGGCGCGCGGCGGCTGCCACATCACCTTTGCGACGGGGATCCGGTCCGGGCGGTTGACACGCTGCGCTGCGGCGGCTTATCTGACTCCCGCAGTGGGGTTGCAGAAAACGTTTCAGGTTGTTTCATACGCAGCCGAGCTCGAGCGAGGAGAACCATGACGAGACGCGCACTCGCGGCGGCGGTGGTCACCGCCGCTGCCCTCGGCCTGACCTGTGTGCCGGCCGCTCGGACCGTCGCGCAGACTCCGGCCGCGGACCACCCGGCCCCGGCCTCGTCGCAGTCCGTGCGTGCGTCGGTGTGGGTGACCACCGCCGACGGCGCGCAGCGGCTTCAGCAGCAGGCACCGGTGGACTTCCACCCCGGCGGATCCGACCTGACGACGATCACCGTCGACCCGGGCCGGCGCTACCAGAGCGTCGACGGCTTCGGCGGCGCGCTCACCGACTCCTCGGCGGCCGTGCTCAGTTCCCTGCCGGCCGCCGACCGGGACGCCGCCATGCGCGAGCTGTTCGACCCGAGCCAGGGCATCGGCGTGAGCTTCCTGCGGCAGCCCGTGGGCTCCTCGGACTTCACCGCCTCGCCCACGCACTACACGTACGACGACATGCCCGCGGGCCAGACCGACTTCGCGCTCCGGCACTTCAGCATCGCCCACGACCAGAAGCAGATCCTCCCGCTGCTCCGCCAGGCCGAGCGGCTGAACCCCCAGCTCACCGTGATGGCCACGCCGTGGAGCCCGCCGGCCTGGATGAAGGACGGCGACTCGCTCGTCGGCGGGCACCTGAAGGACGATCCGCGGATCTACCAGGCGTACGCGCGCTACCTGGTGAAGTTCGTGCAGGCCTACGCGGCGGCCGGCGTGCACATCGACTACCTGACCGTCCAGAACGAGCCGCAGAACCGCAAGCCGAACGCGTACCCCGGCACCGACCTGCCGGTCCAGCAGGAGACCGCGGTCATCGAGGCGCTCGGCCCGCTGCTGCGCGAGGCGAGCCCGCACACCAGGATCCTGGCCTACGACCACAACTGGACCACGCACCCCGACGACATCAAGACCGCCCAGCAGATGGGCGAGGACCCGCAGACCGACTACCCGTACCAGGTGCTGGACAGCCCGGCCGCCAAGTGGATCGCGGGTACGGCCTACCACTGCTACTCCGGTGACCCGAGCGCGCAGACCGCGCTGCACGACGCGCACCCGGACAAGGGCATCTGGTTCACCGAGTGCTCCGGCTCGCACGGCGCCACCGACACGCCGCCGCAGATCTTCCGCGGCACCCTGACGTGGCACGCCCGCACCATCACGGTCGGCACCACCCGCAACTGGGCGAAGTCCGTGGCCGACTGGAACCTGGCCCTCGACCCGCAGGGCGGCCCGCACAACGGCGGCTGCGACACCTGCACGGCGTTCCTGACGGTCGCGCCCGACCACACGGTGACCACCAACGCCGAGTACTTCACCATCGGCCACCTGTCGAAGTTCGTGAAGCCCGGCGCCGTCCGGATCGGCAGCACCAACTACGGCACCACCGGCTGGAACGGCCAGATCACCGACGTGGCCTTCACCAACCCGGACGGCTCCACCGCGCTGGTGGTGCACAACGAGAACGACAACCCCCGCTCGTTCGCGGTCGCGGTCGGCGGGCAGAGCTTCGCGTACACGCTGCCGGGCGGGGCGCTGGCGACGTTCACCTGGCCGAAGTCCGGCGCGCTGACCGGCAAGCTCCAGCAGATCCCGCTCACCGGCGCGACGGCCACGTCGTCCCCGGCCGGGCAGGGCTCGCCCCAGCTCGCGGCCGACGACGACGGAACCACCCGCTGGACGAGCGGCGCCGGGCAGACCCCGGGCCAGTACGTCCAGCTCGACCTGGGCCGCCGCACCGTGTTCCGGCGGGTGGACATCGACAGCGGCGACAACCTCGGCGACTACGCCCGCGGCTGGCAGCTCTCGGTCAGCGACGACGGCACCACCTGGCGGACCGCCGCCTCCGGCACGGGCACCGGCCAGCTCACGTCGGTGGACCTGCCGCCCACGCACGCCCGCTACGTGCGGGTGACGCAGACCGGCTCGGCGGGCAACTGGTGGAGCCTGGCGGACCTGCGCCTCTACCGCTGAGGCAGGGCCGCCGCACCGGGGGCAGGGCGGGACGGGGGTCCGCCCTGCCCCTCGCGTGCCCCGGGACCGCGCCGCGCGGGCGCGTCCCCAGCGGGCGCCGTCCCGGCCGCGCTCAGAACAGCCGCTGCTCCCGGTCGCGGACGACCAGCACCTGCCCGTCGCGCAGGGCGTGGTGAGCCGTGCCCGCCGCGCGGTAGGCGGCCGAGACCTGGCCCAGCAGGACCGTCTCGGGATGGCCGGGGGAGTCGACGTGCGGCACGAACGGGCGGTCGATCAGGCCCAGTCCGTCCCACACCGGCTCCTCGCCGTACACGCGGCGCACCGCCGTGACGTCGTCGCAGTGCTCCAGGCCGCGCAGCGACGGCGCGAGGACGCACGCCCCCGCGCTGTACCCGGCGTACACCAGGGCGTCGCGCCCCAGCAGCGCGGTGAACGCGGCGTCGGCCCCGCTGCGGGCCATCGCCTGGCGCAGCATGAACACGTTGCCGCCGCGCAGCCAGACCAGGTCGTGGCAGGCCAGCACACCCGCCAACTCCCCGGCGCCGCCCCCGGCGTGGTCGCGCAGGTCGAGCTCCACCGGGTCGAGACCCAGCCCTCGCAGCGCCGTCGCCTCCCGCCGCATCCCGGCGGCCCGCGCCTGCGGGCTCTCGGCGTCCATGGCGTTCCCGACCACCGCGACCGGGCGGCCGGTCGTCCCGCCGGGCAGCAGAGCGAGCAGGCGCTCGGCGTGGTCCCCGAGCCGGAAGGACGACAAGTACAGGCGCATGCGCCGACCTTAGAGCGCGGGACCACGGCCGTCACGGCATGCGGCGGGCCGCCGGCGGGAAGGAGTCCCGGCCTACGCTGCTGACCACGATCAGCGACCCCGCACAGCGAAGGAACAGCCACCATGACCGACCTCCGTCTCGGCGTCCTCGGCTACGGCATGCGCGGCACGCTCGCCCGCACCGCCCACCGGCCGGGGAACGGCGCCCGCGTCACCGCCGTCGCGGACCCCGACGCCGGCAGCCGGAAGCGCGCGGCCGAGGCGTTCGACGGCGCCGCCACGACCCCGGACCACCGCGAGGTGGTGGCGGATCCCGGCATCGACGCCGTCCTGGTCCTCACCCCCGACCACACCCACGCCGACCTCACCTGCGCGGCACTGCGGGCCGGCAAGGCCGTCTTCGTCGAGAAGCCGCTTGACATCACCGTCGAGCGGTGCGACGAGATCCTGCGCACCGCCCACAAGACCGGCAGCCGCCTGTACGTCGGGCACAACATGCGCCACATGCCGGTGATCCGGCTGATGCGCGACATCATCACGCGCGGCGAGATCGGCGCGGTCAAGACGGTCTGGGTGCGGCACTTCGTCGGCTACGGGGGCGACTTCTACTTCAAGGACTGGCACGCCGAGCGCCGCCACACCACCGGACTGCTGCTGCAGAAGGCCGCCCACGACATCGACGTCCTGCACTGGCTGGCCGGCGGATGGGCCGCGCGGGTCCAGGCGCTCGGCGACCTCATGGTCTACGGCGACCTGCCGCACCGCAGGGAGCCGGGTGTCCCCAAGACCGACGACTGGTACACCGCCGACGGCCACTGGCCGCCGGCGAGCCAGCGCGACCTGAACCCGGTGATCGACGTCGAGGACGTCTCGCTGGTCAACATGCGCCTCGACAACGGAGTGCTGGCCGCCTACCAGCAGTGCCACTTCACCCCCGACTACTGGCGCAACTACACCGTGATCGGCGACGCGGGCCGGCTGGAGAACCTCGGCGACGGTCCCGGCGCGGAGGTGAAGGTGTGGACCTCCGGTGTGTCCGGGCACCGCGCCGACGCCGACACCACCTACCGCGTGCCCGACGCGGAGTCCGCGGCCGGCCACGGCGGCGCCGACCCGCTGCTGATCGACGAGTTCCTGCGGTTCGCCCGGTCGGGCGGCCGCACCGACACCTCGCCGGTCGCCGCGCGGATGGCCGTCGCCGCCGGAGTGCGGGCCACCGAGTCGCTGCGGGACGGCGGCACCCCGCGCGACATCCCCCCGCTCGACCCCGCGCTCGTCCGCTACTTCGCCGACGGCCAGCCCGCCCGCTGAAGCGGCCGCCGGGGCCGGGAAACCGTCCCCGGCCCCGGCCGGCCGTGTTTGCTACCGTGGACAGGACCCGACGAGCGCGCCGTACCGGGACCCTGCAAAGACGGTGCACCCCCGTGAACACGCATTGTTCGGAGGTGCCGTCATGGCATGGGTCCTCATCGTCGTCGCCGGTCTGCTCGAGGTCGCCTGGTCGATCGGAATGAAGTACACCGACGGCTTCACCCGCCTGTGGCCGAGTCTGATGACCGGCGCGGGCGTCGTCGCCAGCATGATGCTGCTCTCGCAGGCCGCGAAGACGCTGCCCATCGGCACGGCCTACGGCGTCTGGGTCGGCATCGGCGCGGCCGGCGCCGCGGTGGTCGGCATGCTGCTGCTCGGTGAGCCCGCGAACGCCGCGCGGATCTTCTTCGTCGCCCTGCTCCTGGTGGCGGTGGTGGGCCTGAAGGCCACCTCGGGACACTGACCCGGTCCGGCCGTGGGCTACGGTCCGGCTGTCCCACCGCCGAGGAAAAGAGGCCGTGCCATGCTCCACCGTCGTCTGGGAACCTCCGGTCTGCAGGTCAGCGCGCTGTGTCTGGGCACGGCGTCCTTCGGCCGGGAGACGTCCGAGCGGGAGGCGCACCGCGTGCTCGACGTCTTCGCGGACGCCGGCGGCACCTTCGTCGACACCGCCGACCTCTACCAGGAGGGCGAGGCCGAGCGCATCCTCGGCGGCTGGCTGGCCGGGCGCGACCGGGACGCGCTGGTGGTGGCCACCAAGGTGTTCCGGGCCACCGGCCCCGGCGCCAACGACGGCGGCCTGAGCCGCAAGCACATCCTGTCCGCGGTCGAGGCCAGCCTGCGCCGCCTGCGCACCGACTACATCGACCTGTACCAGACGCACGTGTGGGACGCGCTCGCGCCGCTGGACGAGACACTGGCCGCCCTCGACGCGCTGGTCACCGCGGGCAAGGTCCGCTACCTGGGCGCGAGCAACCACCCGGCCGGGCAGTTGCAGAAGGCCGTGGACCTGGCCCGGCAGCGGGGCGGCGCGCCGTATGTGAGCCTGCAGCCGCTGTACAACCTGCGGCACCGCGAGGTCGAGTGGGAGCTCGCCGGACTGTGCCGGGCCGAGGGCCTGGGAATCCTGCCGTGGAGTCCGCTGGACGGCGGCCGGCTCACCGGCGCCCGGTCGCTGACCACCGGGCCGCACGCGCCCACCGACCTCGGCCGCGCCGAGGCGGTGCTGCGCACCCTCGACGCCGTCGCCCGCGATCTGGGGCGGTCGCCGGGGCAGGTCGCGCTGCGCTGGCTCATGGACCGGCCCGGCGTCACGGCCCCGATCACCGGGCCGCACACGGCCGGGCAGCTCGCCGACTGCCTCGGCGCGCTGGACCTGGTGCTCGGCGCGGAGGCCGGGGAACGGCTCACGCGAGCGAGCCGGATGCCGCTGCCGTACCCCTACGACCTGCTGGCGGAGTTCCGCGACCGGGGCTGAACCGGATCCCGCGCACCGGGCGCGACGTCGCAGACCGGGCGCCCGGCGCGTGAACAGGTCTCGCCCACGCATCGAATTTTAGTTTATTAGGAATAATCGTTGACACCCCTCCGGTGCCGCGGTCACAGTCATCCGCGGGCAGGCGCCGGGGCTTCACCGCCGCGCCGGCCCGCGTATCCCCAACTTCCGGGAGAACCACGTGACTTCGCATCGTCCAGGGATGGCGCGCGCCCGGCGTGCGGCGCTCGCCGCCGGCGCGGCCGCACTGCTCGCCGTCGCCCTGCCCGGCGTGGCCCAGGCCCGCTCGGCCGCACGGCCCGCGACCACCGGCGCCGGCGTGCCGGCCTACTACGGCAGCGGCCTGTCGCCGACGCCCCCCATGGGCTGGAACACCTACTACGGCCTCGGCGCGCCGACCGAGACGCAGGTCGAGAGCGTCGCCGACTTCATGGTCAGCAGCGGTCTGCGCGACAGCGGCTACGACATCGTCTGGCTCGACGGCGGCTGGCAGGCCGACAACCCCCGTGACGCGCAGGGGAATCTGACCGCCAACCCGACGCGGTTCCCCTCCGGGATCCCGGCGCTGGTGGACTACCTGCACGCCCGCGGTCTGCGGGCCGGCATCTACACCGACGCCGGGGACTACGACCCCGCGAACTGCGGCCTCGGCAGCCGCGGCCACTACCAGCAGGACGCCGACCAGTTCGCACGGTGGAAGATCGACGCGGTCAAGGTCGACTTCCTGTGCGGCATCGGCGAGAAGCTCGACCCGGGCCCGGCGTTCCGGCAGTTCAGCGACGCGATCGCGCACTCCGGGCGGCCCATGCTGCTCAACCTGTGCAACCCGCTGACCGACGACTGGGGTCTGCCCCACACCGCCGCCCAGGACGCGCACAACACCTACGTGTACGGGCCGACGACCGCCGACTCCTGGCGCACCGGCACCGACATCGCGTGGGGCTCGCCGACGGCCGGTGAATTCCCCAACGTACTGCGGAACATGGACGCCAACGCCTGGCACCCCGAGGCGCAGGGGCCCGGGCACTTCAACGACCCCGACTACCTGATCCCCATGCGCGCCCTGTCCGACGGCTCCTACGAGCTCGACCGCGAGGAGTCCACGACCCAGTTGGTGATGTGGGCCGAGATGGCCTCGCCGCTGGTCATCGGCTCCGACCCGCGCACGCTCGACAAGGCCATGCTCGACACCCTGCGCAACCCCGAGATCCTGGCCGTCGACCAGGACCCGCTGGGCATCCAGGGCGTGCGGATCGCCACCGACGCGACCGGCGACACCTACAGCAAGGTCCTGACGGGCCACGGCCGGCGTGCGGTGGTGCTGCTCAACCGCTCCGACCAGCCCGCGCAGCGCACGGTCACCTTCGCGCAGGCGGGCCTGACCGGCCAGGTCGCGGTCCGCGACCTGCGGGCCCGCGCGAACCGCGGCTCGTACACCGGCGGTTACACCGTGACCGTGCCGGCCCACGGCACGGCCTTCCTCGGGCTGACCGGCGCCGACGACGCGCCGGGGACGGTGACCGGCGCCGCCTCGGCCGCGGACCCGTCGATCGTGCGTGACGGCGACGTGCTCACCGCCTTCACCCAGCAGGCCAACGGCTCGCTGAGCGCGCGGACCGGCCGCGACGGGCAGTGGGCTGGCGGCACCGTCACCGAGCTCGGCGGACCCACCCGGGGCCGCTTCCAGGGCCAGCCGGCGGCCTACGCCTCGGCCGGCGGGCGCATCGACGTCTTCGTCCGCGGCCTGGACGACGCGGCCTATGTGCGCACCTACAGCGGCGGCCTCTGGGGGCCGTGGCAGAGCCTGGGCGGCGACCTCGCCGACGCGCCGTCCGCGGCCGTCACCGGCCCCGGCCGGTGGACGCTCTTCGCCACCGGCGCCGACGGCGGCGTGATCACCCGCACCCAGGCCGCCGGATGGAGCTCGCTGGGGGCGCCCGACGGGCTCGCCCTGTACGGCCGTCCCTCGGCGGCGGCCGACGCGCAGGGCCGCACCCATGTGGCCGTGCGCACCGCCGACGACGCCGTGTGGACCCGGGTCCAGGACGCGTCCGGCGCGTGGTCCGGCTGGTCCTCGCTCGGGGGCACCGTCAGCGGCAGCCCGACGCTCGTCGCGACCGGGGACAGCGTCCAACTGCTCGCCCGTGCCGGGGACTACACGCTCTGGCAGCGGACCTACGACGCCACCGCCGGCCACTGGGGCGACTGGTTCCCCGACCGGCAGTTCGTCAGCAACAGCTTCGACGGCGCGCTCGGCGCCACCGCGGGACCGGGCGGCACCGTGCTCGCCGTCTCCCGGGGCGTCGGCGGAACGGTCCGTCAGAGCGCCTTCTGAACCATCCCGCCGGGGCGCGCCGCCCCGGCGGAACGGTGGAGCGCCGCAACCGAAACTAAATAAATTACGAATTAATCTTGACGGCGCTCCACCGTCGCGACAGTCTGTAGCAGCCGAAAGGGAGTCCGACCCATGAACACCGAGAACTTCACGCCGCCCAGCCGCCGCCACTTCCTGGCCGGCGCCGGCGCCGTAGGGGCCGCCGCACTGATGAGCGGCTGCGTCACCTCCAGCTCCACCGGCAGCAGCAGCCAGTCGAGCAGCGGTTCCGTGAGCCTGCAGTCGAACCTGTCGTCGCCGCAGGCCAAGACCGCGATGCAGGACCTCGTCGCCGCCTACGACAAGCGGGGCGGCACCAAGGCGTCGCTCAACACCGTCGCCTCCGAGACCTTCCGCACCCAGCTTCCGACCTACCTGACGTCCGCCAACCCGCCGGACCTGCTGACCTGGTACCCCGGCTCGGTCGCCGACGGCTACGCCAGGAAGAACCTGCTGCTGGACGTCAGCGACATCTGGCAGACCGGCGAACTGGCCGGCTACAGCGACGCCTTGAAGAAGCTGTGCACCGACTCGGCCGGCGCGAAGGTGTTCGTGCCCGCGAGCTACTACTGGTGGGGCCTGTTCTACAAGAAGTCCAACTTCGCCAAGTGGGGCGTGCAGGAGCCCAAGACCTGGGACGAGTTCATCGCCCTCTGCGAGAAGCTCAAGTCCAAGGGCGTCACGCCGATCGGCCTCGGCGCCGGCGGCGGCACCGCCTGGGTCGCCTCCGCGTGGTTCGACTACCTGAACATCCGCATCAACGGCGCCCGGTACCACCGCGAACTGCTCGCCGGGAAGCACAGCTTCACCGACCCGCAGGTCCACAAGGTCTTCGACAAGTGGGCCGAGGTGCTGCCGTACTTCGACCCCAACGGCACCGCGCTGGCCTTCCAGGACGCCACCACCGCGATGCTCAACAACCGCACCGGCATGATGCTGATCGGAACCTTCTTCGCCGACGCCGCGCCCAAGGACCAGCTCGACGACATCGACTTCTTCCAGTTCCCGATCATCGACCCGAGCGTCCCGGTCGCCGAGGAGGGCCCCACCGACGGGTACTTCGCCAGTGCCCGCACCCGCCACAAGGCCCAGGTCAAGGACCTGATGAGCTACCTGGCGACGGCCGAGGCGCAGGAGATCTACCTCAAGGGGTCCTCCGGCACCTCGCTGCCGACCAACCCCAAGGCCAAGGACTCCGGCACCCCGCTGGTGAAGAAGGGGCGCGCGCTGATCGAGAGTGCTGCCGACGTCACGCAGTTCTTCAACCGCGACTCCAGCGACGCGCTGCAGCCCACCGCGGACAACGCGCTGACGAAGTTCATCGCCAAGCCCAAGGAGGTCACCTCCATCCTCACCGCCTGGCAGCGCGACGCGCAGAAGATCTGGAGCCAGTGACATGGCGGTACTGAGCGCGAACACCCGGGCGCGCGGCCGCCGCGGGCGCGCCACCCGGGTGCCGCCGGTGGTCCTGGCGTTCCTGCTGGTGCCGCTGCTGGCCGAGGGCTTCTGGGTGTTCTGGCCGGCCCTCCAGGGCTTCTACCTGTCGCTGACGAAGTGGGACGGCGTCTCCCCGCCGCAGTTCGTCGGGCTCGGCAACTACCGGGAGATGCTGCACGACACCGTCTTCCACACCGCGGTGCTCGACACCGTGCTGTGGCTGGCGCTGTTCGGCGGTCTCTCGGCCGTGCTGGGCCTCGGCGCGGCGCTGCTGCTCCAGCAGGAGCGCCGCGGAGTCGGGTTCTACCGCGCCGCGCTCTTCCTGCCCGTGGTCTTCTCGCTGACCGCCACCGCGCTGGTGTGGCAGGCGATGTACCAGCCGGACGGGCTGATCGACCGGACGCTGTCCGGCGTCGGCCTCGGCAGCCTCACCCACCCGTGGCTGGCGGACCAGGACACGGCCCTGTACGCGGTGATCGTGCCGGCCCTGTGGCGGCAGATCGGCTACGTGATGGTGCTCTACCTGGCCGGACTCAAGGGCATCGACCCGGCGCTGTACGAGGCCGCGAAGGTCGACGGGGCCACCCGCCGGCAGCAGTTCCGGCACATCACCCTGCCGCAGCTCAGCAGCGTCAACGCCGTGGTGCTGTCGGTCATCGTGATCGACAGCCTGCGCTCCTTCGACGTCGTGTGGGCCCTGACCCGCGGCGGCCCGTACCACTCCTCCGAACTCCTCAGCACCTACATGTACTCCACCGCGTTCCAGTCCCTGCGGCTCGGCTACGGCTCCGCGCTGGCCGTCGTCATCTTCGTGCTGGCCTTCGGCGTCATCGCCACCTATCTGGTGCGCGCCTTCCGGGAGGCCGACTGATGACCGTCACCGAACACCTCGCGCCCGCCCGGGCCGCCGACGGCGGCGGGGCGCGCGCGGCCCGCGCCGCCCGGCGGCCGGCCCGGCGGATGTGGGGCACCGCGGCCTTCCACGCGAGCGCCGGCCTGCTCTCGCTGATCTGGCTGGTGCCGATCGCGGTGGTCCTGATCACCGCGACCCGCTCCTTCGACGACATCGCGGCGAACGGGCTGGGCAGCCTGCCGCACTCCTTCACCCTCGGCGGTTTCCGCCAGGCCTGGGTGGACGGCGGGCAGCAGCAGGCGCTGATCAACAGCCTGATCGTCACCGTCCCGACCGTGCTGCTGTCGCTGCTGCTCGCCTCGATGGCGGCCTTCGCACTGAGCCGCTACGACCTGCCGTTCCGGCGGGCGCTGCTGCTGCTCATGCTCGCGGGCAACCTGCTGCCCCCGCAGATCCTGCTGATCCCTGTCTCCAAGCTGAGCGAGCAACTCGGCCTGTACGACTCGCTGTACGCGCTGATCGGTGTGCAGATCGGGTTCGGCGTCGGCTTCTACGTGTTCGTGCTGCACGGCTTCATGCGGGCCATCCCGCAGGAGATCCAGCAGGCGGCCGTCATCGACGGCGCCGGACCCTGGCAGATCTACACCCGCGTCATACTGCCGCTCGCCAAGCCGGCCCTCGCCGCCCTGACGTCGCTCTCCTTCACCTGGATCTTCAACGACCTGCTGTGGGCGATCACCGTGCTGCGCACCGACACCAAGATGCCGATCACGGCGTCGCTGCTCGGACTGCAGGGTCAGTACGTCTCGCAGTGGAACGTCATCGCGGCCGGCTCGGTCATCGCCGCCGCCCCGACCGTCATCGTCTTCCTCCGCTTCCAGCGCCACTTCGTGGCCGGCCTCAACCTCGGAGCCGTCAAGTGACACCGCACCCCGCGTGGTCGGTCCGCACCGACCACACCGTCTACGCCGTCCGCCTGGAACCCGGCGGGCGCTGGGCGGAGACCGCCGCGTGGGGACCGCTCGGCGCCGAGTCCGGCCCGTCTCCGTACGACTGGTCGTGCCGCACGCACTTCATCACCCCCGCCGACGCCGCCCCCGCCGAGTATCTGCCGTACGGGCTGCGGCCGTTCGGCGGCCCCGACCTCACCGTGCGGCGCCCGGACGGCGAGCGCGGCCTGTGGTGGACGTTCACCGGCGCGGTCCAGGACGACGAGCGGTCGCTGCGGCTGGAGTTCACCGACGAGCCGACCGGCCTGCGGACGGTCCTGGCTTACGAGGCCGTGCCCGGCACCGATGTGGTGCTGCGCTGGACGGAGGTGGAGAACACCGGGAGCGAACCGCTGCACCTCGAACGTCTGGACTCCGCCGCCGTCAACGTCCCGGTCACCGCCGGCGCCCGGCTCACCCACCTGGCCGGGCAGTGGTCCCAGGAGTTCACCCGCACACAACTCGACCTGGTGCGCGGCCGGTTCACGATGGAGTCCACGCAGGGCGTACCCGGGCACGCCTACGCGCCGTGGCTCGCCGTCCAGGACACCGCCCTCGCCGACGGCCCGGACACCCCCACGTACGGCGTGGCGCTGGAGTGGCCCGGGAACTGGCACATCACCGCCGACGCCGAACCCGGCGGCACGGTCCGGATCCGGGCCGGCCGGGTTCCCCACGAGGGGGCCGTCCTGCTGCGGCCCGGCAGCCGGCTGACCACCCCCCGGCTGGCCTGCGCGTTCAGCCCGGGCGGCCTCGACGGACTGAGCCAGGTGTGGCACCGCTACGAGCGGCGGCTGGCCGGTGAACGCCTGCACCGCACCCGCAAGGTGCTCTACAACTCATGGGAGGCCACCGGCTTCGGCGTCGACGCCGCCTCCCAGCTCGAACTCGCGGACCTCGCCGCCGGCCTGGGCGTGGAGTTGTTCGTCGTGGACGACGGCTGGTTCACCGGCCGCACCGACGAGAAGGGCGGCCTCGGCGACTGGGATCCCGATCCGGCCGCGTTCCCCGACGGCTTCGACGCGTTCGTCGACGGCGTCCGCGGCCTCGGCATGGACTTCGGCCTGTGGGTGGAGCCGGAGGCCGTCAGTCCCGCGTCCCGGCTCTACGCCGAACACCCCGAGTGGGTGTACCGCATCGACGGCCGTCCGGCCACCCTGGTCCGCGAGCAGCTGCTGCTCGACCTCGGCCGCGAGGACGTGCAGGACTTCGTGACCGGCACCCTCGACCGGCTGCTCACCCGCCACCGCGTCGACTACCTCAAGTGGGACATGAACCGCCCGCCGACCGAACGCGGCCGGCCCGGCGCCGGCCCCGCGGGGAAACAGGACCTCGACGCCGCCCATGTCGCGGGCTACCTGCGGGTCCTGGACCACCTGCGGGCCGAGCACCCGCATGTCACTGTCGAGGGCTGCTCGGGCGGCGGCGGCCGCATCGAGCACGCCACCCTCGCCCGCACCGACGTGGTGTGGCCCAGCGACAACACCGCGCCGCTGGACCGCCTCGCCGTCCAGTACGGCTACCTGCACGCCCACGCGCCGCACACCATGAGCTCCTGGGTCACCGACGCGCCGGGCGTCTTCGACCCGCGGCCGCGCTCGCTGGCCTTCCGCTTCGTGCTGGCCGCGGCCGGCGTGCTCGGCATCGGCGCGGACATCCGGCGCTGGACCCCCGCGCAGCGGGCGGAGGCCGCCCGCTGGGTGGCCCGCTACAAGGAGGTCCGCACGGTCGTCCACCACGGCCGGGCCCGGCTGATCGGCTCGCCCGCCGACCCCACCTGCGGCGTCCAGTACGACGAGGCGGACGGCCCGCGCACGGTCGTGGCCGCCTGGAGCACCGGCCGCCTGGACGGCGCGCCGCTGGTACCGGGCCGCGCCTCGCGGCTGCGGCTGCGCGGCCTGGACCCGGCCGCCCGCTACCGCGACGAGCACGGCACCCTCTACAGCGGCGCCCATCTGCTCCACTCCGGACTGCCCCTGGCCTGGACCGCCGCGCACGACGCCGAGCTGGTGGTGCTGACCAGGCAATGACCACGTCCCCGCAGCCCGTCTCACTAGAGTCGCCGGCAAGACCGCACCCCGAGGAGTCGACCCGTCCCATGAACGCACCCGCACCCGCCGCCCGCTTCACCGGGCGGGTCGCCGTCGTCACCGGCGCCTCCTCCGGGATCGGCGCGGCCACCGCCGAGCGGCTCGCGGCGGAGGGCGCGGCCGTCGTGCTCGCCGACGTCGCGGCGGACGCCGGCGAGGCGGTCGCCGACGGCATCCGCGCCCGGGGTGGTCAGGCCCGATTCGTGGCCGCCGACGTCGCCTCGCCGCAGGACTGGGAGAGCGTCGCCGAACACGCCCGCGCCCTCGGCCCGGTCGGAGTGCTGGTGAGCAACGCGTTCACCGTCGACGTCCGGGCCGCCCACCTGCTGTCGCTGGCCTCCTGGGAACGGCAGCTCGCCGTCAACCTCACAGGCAGCTTCCTCGGCTTCACCACGCTCCTGCCCGACCTGGGCGAGCACGGCGGCGCGGTCGTGCTCACCTCGTCGGTGCACGCCCACCGCGGACTGCCCGGCCACCCCGCGTACGCCGCCTCCAAGGGCGCGCTGCTGTCCCTGTGCGGGCAGCTCGCGGTCGAGTACGGACCACGGGTGCGGGTCAACGCGGTGGTGCCGGGACCGATCCTCACCGCCGCCTGGGACCGGGTGCCGGAGGAGGACCGGGCGGCGAGCGTCGCCGAGACCGCCGCGGGGCGGTTCGGCACCCCGCAGGAGGTGGCCGCCGCGATCGCCTTCCTGGCGGCCGACGAAGCCTCGTACATCACCGGATCGAGCCTCGTCGTGGACGGCGGCTGGAGCGTCGTGAAGTCCTCCGCCTGACCCGCCGTACCCCGACCCGACACGACCTGCAGAAAGGCAGAACGACATGACCCCATACGCGCGCCGCGGGGTGCACGGCCAGACCGTGGAGACCCTCGCGCGCCGGGTGCTCAGCGGTGAGATCCCGGAGGGGGCGACACTCGACCTGCCGGCCCTGCAGAGCGAGCTGGACGTGAGCCTGACCGCACTGCGCGAGTCGCTGAAGGTCCTCGCCGCCAAGGGCATGGTCGACGCCCGCCAGAAGCGCGGCACCTTCGTGCGGCCGCGCGCCGACTGGAACCTGCTGGACGCCGACGTCCTGCGCTGGCAGTTCGCCGGCGGCACCACCACCGGCACCGACCTGGCCCTGCTCCGCAACCTCGGCGAGGTCCGCGGCATCGTCGAGCCCGCCGCCGTCCGGCTCGCGGCGGTCCGCCGCAGCGACGCCGACCTGGCCGCACTGGACGACGCGCTCGCCGCGATGGGGCAGCACGACCTCGGCGCCGCGCACGCGGTCCAGGCCGACCTCGCGTTCCACCGCGCGCTGCTCGCCGCCACCCACAACGAACTGCTGGAACGCATGGAGATGGTCATCGAGTCCGGGCTCGCCCACCGCGACGAGATCGTGCACTCCTCGCCGCACGGCGAGGACCCCGTGCCCAGTCACAGCGCGGTGCTCGCCGCCGTCCGCGACCAGGACCCGGACGCCGCCGAGGCGGCCATGCGCGCCCTGCTCGAACAGGCCGTGCGCGACCTGGACCTGGTGCACGGCTCCGGCGACGGCGAACGGGCCGGCGCCGGGGGGCCCGCCCGGTCCGTCCCGGCCGACGACGACGCGGCGGCCGCCCACGAGGCCGACGCAGCCGCCGCCGACGCAGCCGGGGACGGCGGCGGCACACCCAGCCGGGAGGACACCCTGTGAAGATCGTCCGCATCGAGACCTTCCTGGTCGCGCCGCGCTGGCTGTTCTGCCGCGTGGAGACCGACGACGGCCTGGTCGGCTGGGGCGAACCGGTCGTCGAGGGCCGCGCCGAGGTCGTCCGCGCCGCCGTCGACGTCCTCGCCGAGTACCTCGTCGGCCAGGACCCGCTGCGCATCCAGGACCACTGGCAGGTCCTCAGCAAGGGCGGCTTCTACCGCGGCGGCCCGATCCTCTCCAGCGCCGTGTCCGGCCTCGACCACGCCCTGTGGGACATCGCGGGCCAGGCGTACGGCGCGCCCGTGCACGCGCTGCTCGGCGGCCCGGTCCGGGACTCCGTCCGCGTCTACGCCTGGGTCGGCGGCGACGAGCCGTCCCGTCTCGCCGAGGAGATCGCCGCCCAGATCGACGCCGGCTTCACCGCCGTGAAGATGAACGGCGCCGGGCGCACCGACCCGCTCACCACACCGGCCGGCACGGCCGCCGCAGTGGAGCGCATCGCCACCGCGCGTGAGGTGCTGGGCGCCGAACGCGATGTGGCGGTGGACTTCCACGGCCGCTTCAGCCCGGCCGGTGCCCGCCGCGTCCTGAGCGAGATCGCCGCGCTGCACCCGCTGTTCGTCGAGGAACCGCTGCTGCCCGAGCACGGGCACCAGCTCGCCGCCCTCGCCGCCTCGACGCCGATACCCCTGGCCACCGGCGAACGGCTCTACGGGCGGGCCGAGTTCCTGCCGGCGCTCACCGCGGGCATCGCCGTGGCACAGCCCGACCTGTCCCACGCCGGCGGCATCACCGAGGTCACCCGGATCGCCTCGCTCGCCGACACCTTCGGCGTCCAGTTGGCCCCGCACTGCCCGCTCGGTCCCATATCGCTCGCCGCCAGCCTCCAAGTCGCCTTCTGCACGCCGAACTTCCTGATCCAGGAACAGAGCCTCGGCATCCACTACAACAAGGACGCCGACCTGCTGTCGTACGTCGTCGACACCGAGCCCTTCCGGTTCGTCGACGGCCACGCGCACCGCACCGACCGCCCCGGCCTCGGCGTCACCGTCGACGAGGCCGCCGTCCGCGCCGCCGACCGTGCCGGGCACCGCTGGCGCAACCCCGTATGGCGCCACGACGACGGGTCGTTCGCGGAATGGTGAGCACCTCGGTCCCGGTGAGCGTCGGCACCGACCCCCGCCACGGCGGGCGTTGGACCTCACTGCGCGCCGGCGGCCGCGAATGGCTGTGGCACCGGGCGGAACCGCGCCGGGCCGGCGCGGTCCCCGGCGACCCGTTCGCCGACGCGGGCGGCCTGGAGGAGTGCGTGCCCACCGTCCGCGGCCTGCCCGACCACGGCGACGCATGGTCCCGCGCCTGGGCACCCGGCGGCCCCGAGGCGCCGGCCGGGCCCGTCACGCACACCGTGGAGTGCCCCGGCTTCCGGCTCACCCGCACCCTCACCGGCCGGGCGGCCGACGGCGCCGTGATCGCGGACTACCGGCTGTCCGCCGCACCGGGCTACCGGTTCGTGTGGGCCGCGCACGCCCTGCTCGAGGTGTCCCCGCAGGGCCGGGTCGCGCTGCCCGGCGGCAGCGCGGGACGCCTCTACCCGGACGGCGGCGCGGCGTGGACACCGTTCGCCTGGCCGCGAGCCGGGGACACCGCCCTCGACCGGCTGGGCCCGGACGACGGCACGGCCCTCGGCGCCGTGGTCGACGCCGGGCAGGCCACCGTCCACGACGGCCCGGACCGACTCCGGTTCACGCTGGAAGCTGAGGGGCAACCGGTGTCGGTGGCCCTGTGGCGCAACCTCCGCGGCTTCCCCGAGGAGGCTCCCTACCGGTCCATCGGCGTCGAGCCCATGCTCGGCAGGGTGTTCGACCTGGCCGCGGCGGGGGAGGGGGACGCCGCCCACGTTCCGGCGTCCGGCGAAGCGGTCTGGCGGCTCACCGTCACCGCCGCCACGACACCGTGAACGGCGTGCTTCGGCGAACCGTACGCAGATCCATTCCTGACCGGCCGTCAGTTGGGACGGCCATTTCGTCCTGCTCATCCGCCCTCGCAGAACCCGTCCGCCGCCCGTCACTTCGGCGTCCGGACACATCGCCCAACCAGAGAGGACCCCGCACGTGGACCTGTTGACCGCGCTGCGCACCCACCGCCTGGTCGCCATCGTGCGCGGCGCCGACCCCGACGCGGCCCTGCGCTCCGTGCTCGCCCTCGTGGAGGAGGGCGTGCCGCTCGTGGAGGTGTCGCTCAGCGGACGTGACGCACTCGACGTCATAGCGCAGGCCCGGGCCGCGCTCGGCCCGGACGCCTTGCTCGGCGCCGGGACCGTGCTGACCGACGAGGACGCCCAGGCCGCCCACCGGGCCGGCGCCGCCTTCGCCGTCACCCCCGCGCTCGGCGAAGGGGTTGTCGCCGCCCGGCAGTTGGGACTGCCCGTGCTCGGCGGTGTGATGACGCCCACCGAGGTCGTGGCCGCTCGGGCGCTGGGCGTCGAGGCGTTCAAGATCTTCCCGGCCCGGCAGGCCGGCGGCCCCGGTTATCTGCGGGCGCTGCACGGGCCTTTCCCCGGGCTGCCGTTCGTGCCGGTCGGCGGTGTGGACGCCGCCGCCGCCCGTGAGTACCTCGCCGCCGGTGCGATCGCGGTCGGCGTGGGCAGCCCGCTGCTGGGCGACGCCGCGGACGGTGGCGGCATCCCCGAACTCCGCGCGCGGGCCGGGGACTTCCTGGCCGCCGTGCGCCCGGCGGACCCGGTGGCCCACCCCTGATCACCGACTGCCGCCCGCCACGCGCCTCCGTGCCCTCCGGGTTCGTTCGCTGAACTCCGCCGTGCGGCGCGGACGCCGCTCGCCGCAGCACGACGTGCCGCCGTCCGCCGGAAGGCTGGGCGAGACAGCACCGACCGCTGCCGTGGGCGACGCGGCACCGACCGCAGCCGTGGGCCGTGCAGCACCGACCATCGCGGTGGGCCCGACCGCACCCGCGCCGCCATCCGTCCCGCCCGCCCGACCCGAAAGCCGCGCCATGTCCTCCACCCCGCCCGCCGCGACCCTCCCTCCTCCGCCGCAGCACTCCGGATCAGCCGTCCCGCCGCTGGTGCCCCTCGGGCCCGGCCCGGTCGTGTGCGTGGGGGAGACCATGGCGGCGCTCGTGCCGGACCCGGTCGGCCCGCTGGCCGTCGCGGCGGGGCTCGGGCTCGCCGTCGCCGGGGCGGAGTCGAACGTGGCGATGTACCTCGCGGACCACGGCGTGCCGGTGCGCTGGGTGTCCGCGGTCGGCGCCGACCCGTTCGGCACGCGGGTGCTGGCCGAGGTGGGCGGGCGCGGGGTCGATGTGACCGGCGTACGCACCGACCCGGACCGCCCGACCGGCCTGCTGGTGAAGGACCCGGGACCCGACGGCACCCGCGTCCACTACTACCGGCGCGGCTCGGCCGCCTCCGCCCTCGGACC
The DNA here is from genome assembly GCF_019890725.1 of Actinacidiphila acidipaludis. Taxonomy (GTDB): domain Bacteria; phylum Actinomycetota; class Actinomycetes; order Streptomycetales; family Streptomycetaceae; genus Actinacidiphila; species Actinacidiphila acidipaludis. The sequence continues at coordinate 15,278 of NZ_JAINZZ010000019.1, read as the reverse complement.
GGAGCTGCTCGCCGGCCCCGCCGTGCACGGCGCGGTACTCCTCCACCTCACCGGGATCACCGCCGCGCTGTCGCCGAGCTGCCGTCGGCTGCTGGAGGAGGCGCTGGCCGGCCCGGTACCGGTGAGCTTCGACGTCAACCACCGGACCGCGCTGTGGCCGGACGGCTCGGCGCCGGCCGTCCTCCGCGACCTGGCAGACCGCGCCGACGTGGTCTTCGTCGGCCTGGACGAAGCGCAGGCGCTGTGGGGGAGCGGTGTCGGGACGCCGGCGGACGTCCGCGCGCTGCTGCCCGGGCCGGGCCTGCTCGTCGTCAAGGACGGGGCCCGCGCGGCCACCGCGTTCCACGGCCCGGCCGTCTGCGCCGTGCCCGCGCCGCGGGTCGAGGTCGTCGAACCGGTCGGCGCCGGGGACGCGTTCGCCGCAGGATTCCTCGCCGCCCTCCACCGCGGAGAGCCGCTGCCCCGGGCGCTGCGCCTGGCACACCTCACCGCGGCGGCCGCCCTCCGCGTCCCCGCCGACCACGGCCCGCTCCCGTCCCCCGGCCGTCTCGCCGCGCTGCTCGCCGTTCCGGACGAGGAGTGGGCGTCGCTGACCGTGCCGGAGACGGCCCCGGCGGCGCGCACGGCCGGGAGCCGGGGGTGAACCCGGGGATCCGCCGCGTCGCCGTTGCGGGGGAAACGCCGCGAACCCCGTTACGGGAAGCGACCGTTCAGCGGGCGGGCGCCACCGCGTGCGGCCAGGTGACGCAGACCGCGGGTGAGCGTGTCGCGGACGCCGCCGTTCACATGGCGTGCCCAGGCCGGACGCCGGTCGCCGCGCAGGAAGGACCAGTAGGCCAGGGCGTAGCCGAACTCGGGCTCGGTCAGGTAGCCGAGCCGCGACGTCGGCTCGTTGGCCAGTCCGGTGAGCATGCGCTCGGTCAGGTCGCCGACGGGCAGGACGGAGAAGCTCTGTGCCTCCGCGGCACGGGGAAAGGAGTTGGCCGCGTTGGCGGTGAAGACACCCATGCCGAGGAAGACCGTGAGCAGGTCCGTCAACCTCTCGCCGTCGGCCCGGCCTTGAGCCATGCGGCGCTCGCCGAGCAACCGGGCGTGCGCCAGTTCGTGGGCGATGATCGCGGTGAAGACCGCCGGACGCGCGGCCTCCAGCCGGTCGAGCTCGATCAGGGTGCGGCCCAGGACACGTCGGTAGCGGCCGACACCGTGCCGTCGCCGCAGCTCGGCCGGTGGGCTCTCGAAGAGGTGCACCGTCACGCCGTCCGCATCCGCGCCCATCACCGCGGCGACCCGGGCGACCAGCTCTTCGGTCTGCTCCTGCGTCGCCGTGAAGCCCGGGGGAACGAACTCCGGTCCCGGCACGGCGATCCGGCCGTGCAGCGCCTCCTCCCCGAACTCCCGCAGGTACCGGTCCAGTCCCGCCTCGATCCACTGCCGCGTGCCGTCCGGCACCGGGCAGGCGCTGGGATCGCCCCTCCGCACCCACGGCTTCGGGCCGGTCGTGGAGACCGCGCCGCGCCCCTGGTACTCGCGGAGTCCGCGACTCCGTCCGCGCGTCCTCCGTCGCCGCCACCGGGTGAACCATCCGCCCATGAGCCCCCCTCGACCCGAACCGGCCGTCCCCCTGGACCGGAACACGCGCGCCCGGCGTACCACGGTTCCGGGGGACCCGCCCGGGCCGGCGGCCGCGCGAACGCCCCACCGCGCCGCGGCGGCGCGCGGCGGAAGCGGGACCCGGGACGGCGCCCGGGGCGGCATGATCGACGGCGGCGGGCCGCGCGTGTCCGCTGGAGACGGAGGACGACGACGTGAACGGCGAGGACACCGGCCGGCCGGGCACCCGCAACGCCCTGACCGACGTCGCCGGCCTGCGGGTCGGGCATGCCCAGCGGACCGGGGACGGCTGGCTCACCGGCGTCACCGTGGTGCTCGCTCCGGAGGGCGGGGCGGTCACCGCGGTCGACGTGCGCGGCGGCGGCCCGGGCACCCGCGAGACCGACGCGCTCGACCCGCGCAACCTGGTGCAGCAGGTCGAGGCGGTGGTGCTCACCGGTGGCAGCGCCTTCGGCCTGGACGCGGTCTCCGGCGTCGTGGCCTGGCTGGAGGAGCAGGGCCGCGGCTTCCGGGTGGGGCCGCCCGGCCGGGTCGTGCCCGTCGTGCCTGCGGCCGCGCTCTTCGACCTGGGCCGCGGCGGACGGTGGGAGGCGCGGCCCGACGCGGCGATGGGACGGGCCGCGGTGGAGGCGGCGGCGCGGACCGCCGAGGGCGCGCCGGTCGCCCAGGGCTCCGTGGGCGCCGGCACCGGCGCGGTGGCCGGCGGGCTCAAGGGCGGTGTCGGGACGGCCAGTTGGGTGCTGCCGTCCGGCACCGTGGTGGCCGCGCTGGCCGTGGTGAACGCGGCTGGCTCGGTGGTCGACCCCGGCACGGGCGCCCTGTGGGGTGCGCGGGCGGCCTGGGACGCCGAGTTCGGCACGGACGGCACACCCCGGTCCGCCGAGGTGACCGCCCGGGCGCGCGAGCGGATGGCCGCTGCCGCGGAGGCACGGCCGTTCAACACCACGCTGGCCGTGGTGGCGACCGATGCCGCGCTGACCCGCGCACAGGCGCAGAAGCTCGCCGGGACCGCGCACGACGGGCTGGCGCGCGCGGTGCGGCCGGTGCACCTGATGTCCGACGGCGACACCGTCTTCGCCCTGGCCACCGGGACCCGCCCGCTGCTCCCCGCGGACGGCCCCGCCCCCGCCGACCCGGCGTTCGGCACGCACCTCGCGGCCGGCGCGCTCAACGAGATCCTCGCCGCGGGCGCCGACGTCCTCACCCGAGCGGTGCTGCACGCGGTGCTGACCGCCGACACCGTCGAGGGGCCCGGCGGCACCTTCCCGTCCTACCGGGACGTCTACGAGGTCAGCCCTCCGGACGGCGGCTGACGCGAGGGGACGGCAGGCCGGTCCCCAGCGTGACGAGCGCGCGGGACCGGCCGGCCCCCGACTCGGCCTGCGGCTCGGCCCGGTGGACCTGGCGCCGCCCGACGCCTGAGCGCCTTCATGCGACGGGTCACCGCCGGGCGGAACGTGCGCTGCCGTTCGGGCTGGTCTCGGTCGGCGCCTGCGATCCGGATGGTGTGCTCGGCTGCTCGCACCGTCCCCATGGCCCCGTGCCGTACTGGCCGGCTCATGCTGGTCGTGCCGGCCGATCGCCACGAGCGGAGGAACCGGCCGGCCGCCACCGCCGGCCGCACCGCTCATCGCCGGGGCTGCCTCTGCCGCTCGGGCTGGGCGCGGTCGGCGCCTGCGCCCTCCACCGCAGCCCGCAGGCCCCCGCCCGGCCAGCCACTGCGGCCGACCGTCCGCCGACCGTCGGCGCCGTCCGTGACCCGTTGCCGCCCCGAACACCCGCCCCCCGCGGGCTACAGCGGCTCCGGCAGCGGTGCCCACGCCACTCCGCGATGGACCTGCTCGATCAGCGCACCGTACGCGGCCACCATCCGGGTGCGGCTGAACTCCTCGCGGCCGGCCTCCAAGGCCGGGGCGAACAGGGGGGCCCGGGCGACCGCCTCGCTCCAGGCGGAGGCGATCGCCGCCGGGTCGGGCTGGGTCAGCAGGCCGCGCCCGGCCACCAGCAGCGCGCTGTCGCCGACGTCCGTGGCCACCGGGACGGCGCCGCACATCATGCCCTCGATCAGGCAGAGCGGGGCCGCCTCGCCGGACGACGACGTCAGCGCCACCACGTCGCCGGCCGCGTAGACCGCCTCCATGTCCGAGCGGACGCCGAGCAGCAGGATCCGCTCGGCCAGCCACGGCTCGCCGCGCACGGCCGCGGTGATCTCGGCCCGCAGCCCGGGGTTGTCCCCGGTCATCCCGGCCCCGCACATCACGACGCGCGCGTCGGGGTCGCGGCGCAGGAACTCCCGGGCCGCGGCGAGGAACAGCGGCACGTTCTTCATCGCCGCCCAGCGCGCCGCGAAGACCACCACCGGCGCCTGCGCGGGGACGCCCAGCGCGGCCCGCAGACGCGCGCGGGCGGCCGGGTCGGGGCGGAAGCGCAGCAGGTCGACGCCGTTGGGGATGACGTGCAGCAGTTCCTCCGGGACACCGGCGGCCGCGTAGGCGCGGCGGGTGGACTCCGCGCAGCACACGACCGCCCGCACCCGCCCGGCCGCCACCGCCGCCAGGAGGGCGTCCAGCGCCGGACCCTGGTTCTCCGGATCGGAGCGGTGCAGGCACACCACGACCGGCCGCAGCGGCAGGCCCGCCTGGTTGAGCAGCGCCAGCGGCTGCTCCTTGAGGGACAGGATCACGTCGGCCGCGGCGGTGGCCCGCGCGGTGGCCGCGACCTCGTCGGCGGTGAACGCACTGCCGCCCGCGCCCGGCACCAGCGGCCCGTTCGTGCCGCGGCGCAGCGCCGACACCGGCACGCCCGCCGCGGTCAGCGCGCGGTAACAGGCGTCCTGCTCCATCGGCTGCCGGGTCGCCTCCCGGTGCATCTCGCCCTCGACGCTCAGCACGGCGTGCCGCTGGACGCCGCCGTGCAGGCCCAGCACCACATCGCTGTGCAGAATGCGGGCCCCGCCGGAAAAGAAACCCTCGTAGATCGACAGCACACGCACTTCGCTCATAACGCGCACCCATCGGGACGTCCCGCGACAACGGGAAAATGGACCGGATCCCCCTTGACCAGCGGGGTAGCCGCGATGGGAGCAGGTGAAACTGGACGGCGTGTGAATTCCCCATTTCCGTCCGGGGCCCTCCGTGTTTCCGGCGGCCATCCGTGCTGGGAGGAGCCCGTGCCGCCCTGTCCGCGACCGGGGAAAGGCGAGTCGCGTACGCGGCCGCACGGGCTTTTCCGGCCGGCACGGAACCGCCGGGTACCTCCGGAGGCTGCACCTGACCGGGGGGTTCGGGGTGACCGCGCGTGAGGTCGCGGCGTTGGTGCGGAAGGACACGTGGTGCGGGGACCGGCACCGCGGCCCCACCCGTGCCGACCTGCGCTTCCGCGCCGCCCGAAGGAGATCCGTATGTCTGACGCCCCGGCCGACGCGGTGCTCGACGCCCTCCCGCCGAGCGGCGGCGCAGGCGCGACCACCGGGCTCACCCGGGCGGCCCGCGCGGCGGCCCGGGGCCTGCCGGGCGGTTCGGAGGCGCGGGCGTGGTTCGGCGTCGGCTTCGGTGCCGCGCTGGGGGCCACCCTGGCCTGGCTGCTGGTGCAGATGGTGCTGCGGCTCAGCCAGTTGCTGACGCTGCTGCTGCTCGCCGCGTTCATCGCCGTCAGCCTGGAGCCGGTGGTGGCCTGGCTGGGCCGCCGCGGGATGCGGCGGGGATGGGCGGTGCTGTCGGTGGTCGTGGGGCTGGCCGGGGTGCTGGCGGGCTTCGTCGCCCTGGTCATCCCGCCGGTCACCACCGGGGTGACGGCGCTGACCGGCGCGGTGCCGCGCTGGCGCCGCCAGTTGCGCGACCACCACTCGCTGCTCGGCCGGATCGAGGACCGCTACCACGTGATCGAGCACGCCCAGGCCCAGCTCGGCTCCCGGGGCGGCGCCTCGGAGGTCGCCGGCGGCGTGCTCGGCGCGGGACGGCTGGTCGTCAGCGCCCTGACGTCCCTGGTGATCATCGTGACGGTGACGCTCTACGTGATGGCCGCGCTCCCCGCCATCAAGCGGTTCTGCTACCGCTTCGTGCCCGGCACGCGTCGCGCGAGGGCCGAGGCGCTCAGCGAGGAGATCCTCAGCCGGGTCGGCCGGTTCATGCTCGGCAACACCCTGACCTCGGTCGTCGCGGGCCTGGCCACCTTCGCCTGGTGTTCCGCGACCGGCGTGCCGTTCCCCGCCGCCCTCGGCTTCTTCGTCGCGCTGGTCGACATGGTGCCGGTGGTCGGCTCGACGGTCGGGGGAGTGGTGGTGAGCCTCGTCGCGCTGTCCGTCTCGCTGCCGGTCGCGATCGCCACGACCGGCTTCTACGTCGCGTTCCGGCTCGCCGAGGACTACCTGATCATGCCGCGTGCGATGAAGTTCGCGGTCGACGTGCATCCGGTGGTGACCGTGGTGGCGGTGCTCGTCGGCGGGTCGCTGCTGGGCATCGTCGGGGGACTGGTGGCCATTCCGGTGGCCGTCGCGCTCGGGATCATCCTCGACGAGTGCGTCTTCCCGCGCACCGACGCGTCCTGAGCGGCCGCTCCCCGCGGGGAACGGCCGCCTCGGGCACGGTTCGGGCCGTCCGTGCCGCCGTCAGCGCCGCCCGCGCGCCCGGGCCGCCTCCCCGCCACCGGTGTCCACCGCGCCGGCGTCAGCGACCGCGGCGCCGCCCGCGGGGCCGTCCACGTCCCGGATCAGCAGCACCAGCGAGCGTGCCTCGGCCTTGACCCGCTCCCCGGGGGCGTACGACGTCACCGTGCCGTCCGGGGCCGCCGTCGGATCCGCGGCGGTGTCCACCTCGACCGACCAGCGGGCACCGAACTCCGGGCCGGGCAGGGTGAACACCCGGTGCTCCCAGTGGGAGTTGACGAGCACCAGGAACGAGTCGTCGCGCACCGGGCGGCCCCGGGTGTCGCGTTCGGCGATCCCGTCGCCGTTGAGGTGGACGGCGACGGCGTGGGCGTCGTCCTCACGCCAGTCCCGCTCGGTCATCTCCCGGCCGTCCGGCCGCAGCCAGGTGAGGTCCGCCGGCCGGTCCGCGCCGGGGGCCCGCCCGCGGAAGAACCGGCGCCTGCGCAGCACCGGGTGGGCCCGGCGCAGCGCGATCAGCCGCCGGGTGAAGTCCAGCAACTGCCGCTGCTCGGTCCCGAGCTCCCAGTCCACCCAGCTCAGTTCGCTGTCCTGGCAGTAGGCGTTGTTGTTGCCCTGCTGGGTCCGGCCCAGCTCGTCGCCGTGGCAGATCATCGGCACGCCCTGTGAGAGCAGCAGCGTCGCCAGGAGGTTGCGCTGCTGCCGGCCCCGCAGCGCCAGCACGTCCGGGTCGGCCGTCGCACCCTCCGCGCCGCAGTTCCAGGACCGGTTGGTGCTCTCGCCGTCCTGGTTGTCCTCGCCGTTGGCCTCGTTGTGCTTGTCGTTGTACGACACCAGGTCGCGCAGGGTGAAGCCGTCGTGGGCCGTGACGAAGTTGATCCCGGCGCGCGGGCGGCGGTGGTTGCCCTCGTACAGGTCGGACGAGCCGGTCAGCCGGGACGCGAACTCGGGCAGGGTGCCGGGCTGCGCCCGCCAGAAGTCCCGCACGCTGTCGCGGTACTTGCCGTTCCACTCGCTCCACAGCTGCGGGAAGTTGCCCACCTGGTAACCGCCGTCGCCGACGTCCCAGGGCTCGGCGATCAGCTTGACCCGGCTGACGACCGGGTCCTGCTGCACCAGGTCGAAGAACGCCGAGAGCCGGTCCACCTCGTGGAACTGCCGGGCCAGGGTGGCGGCCAGGTCGAACCGGAAGCCGTCGACGTGCATCTCGGTCACCCAGTAGCGCAGGCTGTCCATGATCAGCTGCAGCACATTGGGGTGCCGCATCAGCAGGCTGTTCCCGGTGCCGGTGGTGTCGAAGTAGTGGGCCGCGTCGTCGTCGACCAGCCGGTAGTACGCGGCGTTGTCGATGCCGCGGAACGACAGGGTCGGGCCCATGTGGTTGCCCTCGGCGGTGTGGTTGTAGACCACGTCGAGGATCACCTCGATGCCCGCCGTGTGCAGCGCCTTCACCATCGCCTTGAACTCGGTGACCTGCCCGCCGCGGCCGCCCGAGGCGGAGTACGCGTTGTGCGGGGCGAAGAAGCCGATGGTGTTGTAGCCCCAGTAGTTGGTCAGACCGCGGTCGAGCAGGTGGCCGTCCTGGACGAACTGGTGCACCGGCATCAGCTCCACCGCGGTGACGCCCAGCTTCGTCAGGTGCTCCAGCACGGCCGGGTGCGCCAGGCCGGCGTAGGTGCCCCGCAGCTCCGGCGGCAGCGCCGGGTTCCGGCGGGTCAGTCCGCGCACGTGCGCCTCGTACATCACCGACTCGTGGTACGGGCGCTTGAGGGGGCGGTCGCCGTCCCAGTCGAACGCCGGGTCCGCCACCACCGACAGCATGGTGTGCGGCCGGCTGTCCGCGGGGTCCGGGCGGCCGGGGTCGTCCGGGCGGTAGCCGAGCAGGGCCCGGTGCCCGTCGGCCTGGCCCTCGACCGCCTTCGCGTACGGGTCCAGCAGCAGCTTCGCCGGATTGCAGCGATGCCCGCGGTCCGGGTCGTAGGGACCGTGCACGCGGTAGCCGTACCGCTGCCCGGGACCCACCTCCGGCAGATAGGCGTGCCAGATGACCCCGTCGACCTCCTCCAGTGCGATGCGCTCCTCACCGCCGCCGTCGTCGAGCAGGCACAGCTCGACCTTCTCGGCCACCTCGGTGAACAGGGCGAAATTGGTACCCGAGCCGTCGTGATCGGCTCCGAGCGGGAACGGATGTCCGGCCCACTTCTGCATGCGGCGACCTGGCCTTCACGTCAGGGAACTCGTCGGCAAGGGGGCTCCCAGTCCACACAGCGGGCCCCCCGGCCCGCAACCCCGGCCGGGCAAACAGGTGGCCGAAAAGCCGGCCCCGGCACCTCGTCGCACGCCGGTGGCATAGGCGGCGCACCGGTGGGTACGCGATTCTCGGTCGCGGGCGCGGCCAGACGGGTACGGGAGATGAGCATGGCGTACGTGACGGCCGGGCGCGGCCGGGAGGGCAGCCCACGTCCCAGCCTGCGCGCAGGCGCGGCCTACGAGGGCAGCACCGAGTCGATCTCCGACGCCCGGGTCCTCACCCGCACCTTCCTCGACCAGGCACGCGCCGGCGGTGTCCGGGTCTCGGACCGCGCCTGGTCCGACGCCCAGCTCGTGGTCAGCGAGCTGGTCACCAACGCCTGCAAGTACGCGCCCGGGCCCTGCGCCCTCGGCCTGGAGGTCCACGGGCCGCTGCTGGAGATCACCCTGTGGGACAGCGAGCCCACCCTGCCCATGGCCCGCGCGGCGGAACCCGGCCGCATCGGGCAGCACGGCCTGGAGATCATCTTCGCCCTGTGCGACGGCTTCGAGGTCCGGCGTGAACCGGTCGGCAAGCGGATCTGCGTGCGCCTCTCCCTCAGCCTGCACGTGGTCGGCTGAGCACCCGCGCAGGCGGCCCTCCTAGACTTCATGATCGGTTCACGCCCTCCGGCACCGCCGGTGCGGCGTGTTCCGCCCGGCACCGTCCATCCGGCCCGCCCGCCGTCGCGCGTCGCGGGCCACGCCCTGGGAGGCACCGCAATGCGCTACACCCGGCTCGGCTCGACCGGCCTGGAGGTCTCCGCGATCAGTCTCGGCTGCATGAGCTTCGGGGACTCCTCGCGCGGCAACCACCAGTGGACCCTGGACGAGGAGTCCTCCCGCGCCCTGATCCGGCGCGCGCTGGACGCCGGCGTGAACTTCTTCGACACCGCGAACGTGTACTCCGACGGCAGCAGCGAGGAGATCCTGGGCCGCGCGCTGCGCGACTTCGCCTCCCGCGACGAGGTCGTCATCGCCACCAAGGTGCACGGCCGGATGCGTCCGGGGCCCAACGGCGCCGGCCTGTCCCGCCGCGCCGTCCTCAGCGAGATCGACCACAGTCTGCGCCGCCTGGGCGTGGACCACGTCGACCTCTACCAGATCCACCGCTGGGACCCCGAGACCCCGATCGAGGAGACGCTGGAGGCCCTGCACGACGTCGTGAAGGCCGGCAAGGCGCGCTACATCGGCGCCTCGTCGATGTACGCCTGGCAGTTCGCCAAGGCCCTGCACATCGCCGACGCGCACGGCTGGACCCGGTTCGTGTCCATGCAGAACCACTACAACCTGCTCTACCGCGAGGAGGAGCGGGAGATGCTGCCACTCTGCGCGGACGAGGGCGTGGGCGTCATCCCGTGGAGCCCGCTGGCCCGCGGGCGGCTCACCCGGCCGTGGGACGCCACGACCGCGCGGACCGAGACCGACGAGTTCGGCAAGACCCTGTACCAGGACGACGACCGCGTCATCGTCGAGCGGGTCGCGGCCATCGCCGAGCGCCGGGGGCTGCCGCCCGCGCAGATCGCCCTCGCCTGGCTGGCCGCCAACCCCGTGGTGACCGCGCCCATCGTCGGAGTGACGAAGGACCGGCACCTGGAGGACGCGATCGCGGCCGTCGACGTGGAGCTGGACCCCGAGGAGATCGCGCACCTCGAGGAGCCCTACACCCCGCACCCCGTCGCCGGCTTCCGCTGAGCCGCTGCCGCCGGCCGGACGCGCGGCCCCGCCGCTGGTGGGACCGCCCGTTCGGCCGCGGCCGGCCGCGCGGGCTCAGGTCAACCGGCGGAGAATGGCACGAGCAGGCCACGTGACGACCACGGTGGGAGCAGCGGCATGACTGGATCGGGTGGATCGGCCGGAACGGACGCGAAGGGCGGCTCCGGCGGCCCGGGCGGCGACGGCCTGGCGGACATCGGCATCACCGGTCTCGCGGTGATGGGCAGCAACCTGGCGAGGAACTTCGCCCGCCACGGCTATACCGTCGCCCTGCACAACCGCACCAAGGCCAAGACCGACGCCCTCATGGAGGAGCACGGCGAGGAGGGGATGTTCGTCCCGGCGGCCACGGCGGAGGAGTTCGTGGCCTCCCTGGCCCGGCCCCGGCGGCTGATGATCATGGTCAAGGCGGGCGGCCCCACCGACGCGGTCATCGAGGAGTTCGCCCCGCTGCTGGAGCCCGGCGACATGATCATCGACGGGGGCAACGCGCACTTCGAGGACACCCGGCGCCGTGAGCGCGAGCTGCGCGAGAAGGGCATCCACTTCGTCGGCGCGGGCATCTCCGGCGGTGAGGAGGGCGCGCTGAACGGCCCCTCGATCATGCCCGGCGGCTCCAAGGAGTCCGCCGCCGCGCTCGGCCCGATGCTGGAGGCGATCTCGGCCAAGGCCAAGGACGGCGCCCCCTGCACCACCCACATCGGCCCGGACGGCGCCGGCCACTTCGTGAAGATGGTGCACAACGGTATCGAGTACGCCGACATGCAGCTCATCGCCGAGGCCTACCACCTGCTGCGCGCCGTCGCGGGCTATGAACCCCGGGAGATCGCCGAGATCTTCCGCACCTGGAACACCGGACGGCTCGACTCCTACCTCATCGAGATCACCGCCGAGGTGCTCGCCCACACCGACGCGGAGACCGGGCGTCCCTTCGTCGACGTGGTCGCCGACATGGCCGAGCAGAAGGGCACCGGCCGCTGGACCGTGCAGATCGCGCTCGACCTCGGCGTCCCGGTGTCGGGGATCGCCGAGGCGGTCTTCGCCCGCGCCCTGTCCGGCCACGCCGACCTGCGCGCCGCCTCCCGCCACCTCGCGGGGCCGGACGCCGGAACCGAGCGGGCGTCCGGCGCGGGCCCGGACGCCGCCGCCTTCGCCGACCAGGTCGAACAGGCGCTGTACGCGTCCAAGATCGTCTCCTACACGCAGGGCTTCCACCAGATCCAGGCGGGCAGCGACACCTACGGCTGGAACATCGACCTGGGCAGGATCGCCGCGATCTGGCGCGGCGGCTGCATCATCAGGGCCGCGTTCCTCGACCGGATCACCGCCGCCTACGACGCCCGGTCCGACCTGCCCAGCCTGCTGTCCGACCAGCGGTTCGCCGAGGAGATCGGCGCCGCGCAGGACGACTGGCGGGCGGTCGTGGTCGCCGCGGTCCGGCACGGTGTGCCCGTCCCCGGCTTCTCGGCGGCACTGGCCTACTACGACGCACTGCGCGCCGACCGGCTGCCCGCCGCGCTCACCCAAGGCCAGCGGGACTTCTTCGGCGCCCACACCTACCGCCGCACCGACCGCGACGGCGTGTTCCACACGCTCTGGGGCGGCGACCGCACCGAGGTGAGTGCGGGGTGAGGCCCGCGGCGCCGCCCGGGGGCAGGAGCGGCCCGGGCGCCCTCGTCCGGGCGCGCCGCACCGACCACGGATAGCGCCGGGACACCGGGGCAGACGGACAAGGAGGGCACCGGTTGTGCCCGCGGCAGGAGGGCAGAGATGATCCGACCCGCTGATCTCCGCGAGTGGCGTGACCACGACGTGGTCGACGAGAGCGACCACAAGATCGGTGTCCTGGAGGCGGTGTACGTCGACACGGCGACGGACCAGCCCTCCATGGCGACCGTCCGCACCGGTGTGCCCACCCGCCACCGGCTGGTCTTCGTGCCGGTCGGCGACGTGATCGCCGGACCGGGCTACGTACGGGTCCCGTACGCCAAGTCGCTGGTGAAGTCGGCCCCCTCGATCGGTACGGACGACGTCCTGCCGGCCGAGGAAGAGGAGGCGATCTTCCAGCACTACGGACTGCCGTACAAGCCCGGCGCGGACGGCGTCCGCCAGCTCGCCCGCCGCTGAACCGCGGCGGGGACCCACCCCACCGGACGCGACCGGGAAAGGAGCCGGACGATGTCCCTGTTCCTGCTGCTGATCATCGTCGCCTTCGTGCTCGGCATCATCGGCGCGGTCGCCGGCGGCCTCGGCTTCCTGCTGGCCATCGCCGTGGTCCTCTTCGTCGCCGACCTGGCCTACGGCTTCGTGCGGCTGCGCGGTCGCCGGCGCCCGGTCAGGTGAGGGGAGCCGCCGCGGTATGCACAGCATCACGGACTGGCTGCAGCACGCGTCGGCGCCCATGGTCTACGCCGTCGTGGGCGCGCTGGTCTTCTGCGAGGACGCGCTGTTCTTCGGTTTCGTGCTGCCCGGCGAGACCGCCGTCGTGCTCGGCGGCGTGGTGGCGTCCCAGGGACACGTCTCCGTGTACTGGCTGTGTGTGGTCGTGGTCCTGGCCGCCGTCCTCGGCGACAGCGTGGGATACGAGGTCGGGGCGCGGTTCGGGCCGCGCATCCTGGAGATCCGGTTCCTGCGCAAGCACCGCGACCGCATCGGCAGCGCGCAGGAGCTGATCCGGCGCCGGGGACCCGTCGCGGTCTTCCTGGGCCGGTTCATCGCCTTCTTCCGCGCCCTCATGCCCGCGCTGGCGGGCATCTCCCACATGCCGTACCGGGTGTTCCTGGTCTTCAACGCGGCCGGCGGCCTCGTCTGGGGCGTCGGCTTCACGCTGCTCGGCTACTTCGCGGGCACCGCCTACAAGCAGGTCGAGCGGACGGCCGGCACCGCGGTGGCGATCGCCGTCGCCGGGATCGTCGTCGTCGCCCTGATCGTGTGGGAGGTCCGGCGGCACCGCAGGGGCGAGGGGAAGCAGGGGCGCGGGCGGAAGCCCGGGGAGGCCGGGGAGTCCGGCTCGGCGGAGGAACACGGCGGCCACGCGCCGTCCGGCGGCGCCCACGAGGCCTCCGTCGACCGTTCAGGCGGTTACGAGGCGGCCAGGGAATCCCACGCCCGTCACCAGCCGGACGGGAACGGCGACGGGAACGGGAACGGCCCGGCCGTGCCGGAGGAGCAGCAGCGGCGCCCCGGCTGAGCTCGCCGCCCCGCCCGCACGCCCCGCGCCGTCGCGCGCGCACGAAGAGGCGGATCCCGCACGGGGGTTCGGGGCGGCGTCACCGAATGTACGGGATCGGCAACAATCGAGACCGCCGAGGTTCGAAGGGCCGTCCCCGTGAGTAGCCGAAGAGTATGGGTACTCCGACGCACCACCCCTCCGGCCCCACCCGGCGCACGCGGCACCTGCCGCTTGCCGCGGCGGCGGTGACCCTGCTGGCCCTGGCCGCGACCGGCTGCGGCACCGGCGCCTCCCCGGCGTCCACGTCGCCGCCGTCCGCCGGCACGACCGCCCCGGCTTCGGTCTCGGCCTCCGCCACCCCCGCCCCGCCGTCCGCCACGTCCGGGCCGGCCGAACCCGCGCCGTCGGCCACCGGATCCCCGGCGGCGCCCTCGGCCCGGACCCCCGCCGCGGCCGGCACGCGCTGCACGGTGACGGAGCTGCGGATGCGGCTCGGCGCCGCCGACCACGGCGCCGGGAACGTCTACTACCCGCTGCGGTTCACCAACACCGGCGGTCGCACCTGCACCCTGGACGGTTTCCCCGGGGTCTCCCTGATCCGCGGCGACGGCAGTGTCATCGGCCGGCCCGCCGACCGGCAGGGCCCGGCCGGCACGGTGGTGCGGCTGGCGCCGGGCCGGACCGCGGAGGCGGACCTGCACAGTCTCAACGAGGGCATCAAGAGCGGGGGTTGCTGGCGCAAGCCGACCTTCCTCAAGGTCTACCCGCCGGGTTCCACCGCGTCCATGACCCTGGCAACATCGAGCCCCGTCGTGTGCGGCGACACCTTCGACGTCGGCGCCGTGCACTGATCCGCCGCACGCCGCACGCCGCACGCCGCACGCCGCACGCCGCACGCCGCACGCCGCCGAACCGGCGGCCGCCGAGAAGGGCAGGACCGCACCGGACCACCGACGACCCCGAGACCCACCGAGGACCACCGAGCACCGCGGGCCACGGCCCGTGAACCGATGGGCACCGCCGTCAGCACCTGGGGCGCGCCCGTACGAAAGGACCGCCCATGACCGTCAGCGGCATCGACGTCGCCTCCTATCAGAGCACCGACTACAACACCGCGGGCCTCAGCTTCGTGATGGTGAAGGCGACCGAGGGGAGCAGCTACGTCAACCCCCGGCACGCGGGGCAGGTCGCCACCGGCCGCAGCCACGGGCTGGTCGTCGGCCACTACCACTTCGTCCGCCCCGGTTCGATGACCGCGCAGGCCACGTACTTCCTGCAGCACGCGGCGCCCAAGGCCGGCGAGATCCTGGCGCTGGACTGGGAGGACGCGGGGGTCTCGAACGCCGACAAGGACGCCTGGATCAAGCATGTGCAGGCGGCCGCTCCCACGCACCGGGTGATCCTGTACTGCAACCGCGACTTCTGGCTGAACCGCGACCACACCGGCTTCTGCGGTGACGGCCTGTGGATCGCCGACCCGAACGCGCTGGCCGGGCACCCCGGGGTGACGCACGCCTGGACCTTTCACCAGTACAGCGAGGCCGGCGGGCTCGACCACGACGTGGCGAACTTCGCGAGCGCGGCGTCGCTGCGCACCTGGGCGGCCAAGAGCCACCCGCCCGCCTACGAGCCGTTCCCCGGCGCGGCCTGGTTCACCGTCGGCCGCCGCTCGCCGATCGTCGCGGCCATGCACGACCGGCTCGTGGCGGTGGGCTGCAACCACTACCAGAGCAGCGCCAACAAGGACGTGATCGGCTCCGGCGACATCGCCTCCTACGAGGCGTGGCAGCGCAAGTACAACACCGAGCACCACAAGGGCTGGACCGGGTCGGCGCTGAAGTGGCCGCCCGGCAAGGAGACCTGGGACGCCCTGAAGGTCCCCAACGT
>NZ_JAINZZ010000018.1 GCF_019890725.1 Actinacidiphila acidipaludis | reverse complement strand
CGGACGAAGTCTGGGGGACCCCGCGCCCCTATGGGTTGCCCTCTGCGCCAACGGAGCGAACCGCTGCCCGCGCAGGGCGAACCGCTGCCCGCAGGCGAACCGTGCACCGGCAGGTGGGGAGGAGAGGAGGGGAGGGGCCGCTCGGGGGCCAAGGAAGCCCCCGGCATGGGGATTTGTCGACTTCCCGAGGGTGATTTCTCCGCCAGAACCCTTCCTCACTGGGCACCAATACCCCGAACGCCCCCCGTTCCGCGTAGCTTTGTCGCCAACGCGACGGACTTTCGGAGGAGTCGGAGCAAGCCTTGGCCAGGAAGATCGGCAGCCGCTACACCGCTCACCAGGTGCTCGGGCGGGGATCCGCGGGCACGGTGTGGCTCGGCGACGGCCCGGAAGGCCCGGTCGCCATCAAGCTGCTGCGCGAGGACCTCGCCTCCGACCAGGACCTCGTCGGCCGCTTCGTGCAGGAACGCACCGCCCTCCTCTCCCTGGACCACCCGCACATCGTCGGCATCCGCGACCTCGTCGTCGACGGCACCGACCTCGCCCTGGTCATGGACCTGGTGCGCGGCACCGACCTGCGCTCGCGGCTGGAGCGCGACCACCGCCTGACCCCCGAGGCGGCCACCGCGATCGCCGCCGACGTCGCCGACGGCCTGGCCGCCGCCCACGCGGCCGGCGTCGTCCACCGCGACGTCAAGCCCGAGAACGTCCTGCTCGACTCGGCCGCCGCCCCCGGCCCGGGCGGCGCGCCGCCCGCGCTGCTCACCGACTTCGGGATCGCCCGTCTCGTCGACACCCCGCGCCGCACCCGGGCCACCCGGATCATCGGCACGCCCGACTACCTGGCCCCCGAGATCATCGAGGGCCTGCCGCCGCGCGCGTCCGTGGACATCTACGCGCTGGCCACCGTCCTCTACGAACTCCTCGCCGGATTCACGCCGTTCGGCGGCGGCCACCCCGGCGCGGTGCTGCGCCGCCACGTCACCGAGACCGTCCAGCCGCTGCCGGACCTGCCCGACGAGCTGTGGCAGATCCTCGCCCAGTGCCTGGCCAAGGCGCCGGCCTCCCGGCTCACCGCCCGCGAACTGGGGTTGCGGCTGCGCGAGTTGCTGCCCGGCCTGGCCGGGCTGCCCGCACTCGACGTGGCTCCGCCCGGAGCCGACGGCGCGCCGGCCGACGTGCCGTACGGCGACGACGAGGACGACGAGCCGTCCCCGGCACCGCACTTCGGCGCCGCCGACGCCCCGTCCGCGGACGCCTCCTCGCCGCAGGACCGGCGGCGCGGCGCCGTACCGCTGGTGCGCGGCTCCGCCCCGGACTCCAGCCGCGACACGCACACCAGCATCAAGCTGCCCACCGCCGAGGAGCTGGCCGGCTACGCGGCGCGCGGCGGCAAGGGCGCCGCCGGCCGGACCCGGGCGTCGGCGCCGGGACGTCCGGCCAGTCCACGGCACCGGGCCGTCTCGGACGCCGTCCGGCAGCGCCGGGTGAGGTTCGCCGCCGCGGCGGCCGCCGCGCTCGCCGTCGCGGGGATCGGCGGCTGGGGCATCGCGTCGGCCGGCTCCGGCGGGAAGTCGGGCTCCGGCACCTCCCGGGACGACCAGGCCCCGCCCTCCACCTCCGCGGCGCCGCGGGCCACCCACACCTCGCAGGGCACCCCGAACGCGCCGACCGCCGGCGCCGACTCCCCGCAGGGCCGCACCGGACCGCCGGTCGCCCTCCCGCAGTGGTCCGCCCCGCACGCCGTCCCGGCCGCCGGCGTCCGCCTGACCGGCGGGCCGCGCGCCCTCACGATGAACGGCGCCACCTATGTCTTCGCGCGCGGCGAGGACAAGAACGTCTGGTACATCGTGCGCGACGGTTCCGGTTACGGAGCGTGGCACAAGCTCACGGGAATCAGTGTCGCCGACGACCCGGCGGTGGTGTCGGCCCGGCCCGGCCGGATCGACCTGTTCGCCCTCGGCACGGACGGCCTGCTCTACCGCCGCACCTGTGCGAACGGCTTCTGGAACGCCTGGTCGCAGGTGGACGAGCGGACCCGGTTCGACGCGGCGCCCGCCGCGGCCTCCTCCGCGCCCGGACGGATCGACCTGGTCGGCCGGGTCGGCGGCGACCTGGTGACCGCGTCCCTCGTCGGCTCGCGCTGGAACGCCTGGGCCCTGGTCCCGACGGCGGGCCGCATCACCTCCGCGCCCGCGCTGGTCTCGCGGGGCACGGGCACCCTGGACGCCTTCGTGGTCCGCAAGGCCGACGGCGCGGTGCTGCGGCTGCCGTTCTCCGGCGGCGCCTGGCGGCCCTCGGCGCCGGTCGCCGGCCTGGACGCGTCCGCCGGGCACCGGCCGGAGGCGCTGCCGGCCGCCGGCCGCCTCTACGTTCTGGCGGCCGGGATGCAGTGCGCGCCGCCGGACCGCTCGGCGGCGGTCCTGCCGGCCGGGCTCTCCGGAGCGCTGGGCGCGGCGGTGGACGGCCGCACCCTGGAGCTCTTCGCGCTCACGCCGTCCGGCACGCTCACCGCCACCACCGCCCCGGCACCGGCCTGAGCCAGGGGACGGGCCAGGGCCTGATCCGGTCCTGGGCCATGGGGGACCGGTGCGGGCGCCGTCAGGGCGTCGCAGGGGCCCCAGGGGCCTCGGGAGCACCCCGGCACGGGCGCCCTGCCTGGGCGCCTGTGGACAACGGGCCGGGTCGGTCCGACCAGCCGGTAGTCTGGATGCGTGGCGATCGTCGATGTATCCGAAGAGCTGAAGTCCCTGTCCTCGACCATGGGGTCGATCGAGGCCGTTCTCGACCTCGACAGGATGCGGGGCGACGTTGCCGCGCTCGAGGAGCAGGCCGCGGCCCCTTCTCTGTGGGACGACCCGGAGAACGCCCAGAAGATCACCAGCCGCCTGTCCCACCTGCAGGCCGAGCTGCGCAAGACCGAGACGCTCCGGGGCCGTATCGACGACCTCTCCGTGCTCTTCGAGCTCGCCGAGGCCGAGGATGACGCGGACACCCGCGCCGAGGCCGAGACCGAGCTGGAGTCCGTGCGCAAGGCGCTGGACGAGATGGAGGTCCGCACGCTTCTGTCCGGGGAGTACGACGCCCGTGAGGCGCTCGTCAACATCCGGGCCGAGGCCGGCGGCGTGGACGCGGCGGACTTCGCCGAGCAGCTCCAGCGGATGTACCTGCGCTGGGCCGAGCGCCACGGCTACGGCACCGAGGTCTACGAGACGTCGTACGCGGAGGAGGCGGGCATCAAGTCCACCACCTTCGTCGTCAAGGCGCCGTATGCCTACGGCACCCTCTCGGTCGAGCAGGGCACGCACCGCCTGGTGCGGATCAGCCCCTTCGACAACCAGGGCCGCCGCCAGACGTCCTTCGCGGGCGTCGAGGTGCTGCCGGTCGTGGAGCAGTCCGACCACGTCGAGATCGACGAGACCGAGCTGCGCATCGACGTCTACCGCGCGTCCGGCCCCGGCGGCCAGGGCGTCAACACCACGGACTCCGCTGTCCGCATCACGCACATCCCCACCGGCATCGTGGTCTCCTGCCAGAACGAGCGCTCGCAGATCCAGAACAAGGCCAGCGCGATGAACGTCCTCCAGGCCAAGCTGCTGGAGCGGCGCCGCCAGGAGGAGCAGGCCAGGATGGACGCGCTGAAGGGCGACGGCGGCAACTCCTGGGGCAACCAGATGCGTTCGTACGTCCTGCACCCGTACCAGATGGTCAAGGACCTGCGCACCGACCACGAGGTCGGCAACCCGCAGTCCGTGCTCGACGGCGACATCGACGGCTTCATCGAGGCGGGCATCCGCTGGCGCAAGTCCCGTGAGAAGGCTGACGCGTAAGCGTTTTCGCGCTCTCCGTTGTCACAGTGCTGTGGAGAAGTGACGGGCACTGCCGGGCAATACGCACATTGTGTGCTTAATGACCTTGACGACCCCCGGTAAAGCCGCGAGGGTGTTGCGCGGCATGCGCGTGAATGAGGCGTAGGCGCACGGGGGTGAGCACATCCGGTCCCTCCAGTGGCACAGCGCACTTCGAGATCTGCGCGGCCCCAAGCAGACATCTACTGGGGGTACTTGACAACATGAGCAGGGCCAAAGCCAGCACACGGCTGCGCATGACCCGCATCGCCGCCGCCGCGGTGATCGCGGCCGGCGCCTCGCTGACCGCAGTGGGCGCAGCCCAGGCTGTGACGAGCGACGGTGGTGTCGGCGTCAGCGTCAAGGTCGGCCTCGACGGTGACGATCAGGGTGCGACGACGTCCGGCGACGACCAGGGCGCCACGACGAGCGGTGACGACCAGGGCGCGACGACGTCCGGCGGCGACCAGGGCGCCACGACGTCCAGCGGTGGCGACACCACCACCACGAGCGGCGGTGACACCACCACGACCAGTGGTGGCGACACCACCACCACGAGCGGCGGCGACGCCACCACGTCCAGCGGTGGCGACACCACGACGTCCAGCGGTGGCGACACCACCACCACGAGCGGCGGCGACGCGTCCGTCGGCGGCACCGTCACCATCGGCGGCGACAGCCAGGGCGGTTCCAACGGGAACTCCAACGGCGGTGACAACAACGGCGGTTCCAGCAACGGCGGGTCCAACGGCAACGCCGGCGGCAACTCCTCCAGCGGTGGTTCCAGCACCGGCGGTTCGTCCTCGACGGGCGGCTCGTCGTCCAGCGGCGGTTCGTCCTCCACGGGCGGTTCCTCGTCCAGCGGTGGCTCGTCCAGTGGTGGCTCGTCCTCCACGGGCGGCAACGACAACACCTGCACCCTGACCGGCGACAGCGTCGACTGCGGGAACAACAACCCCGGCACCGACAACACGCAGCAGGTCGCGCAGGGCACCACCACGAACCAGCTCGCCGAGACCGGTTCGAGCGGCACCACCTTCATGATCATCGGTGCCGCCACCCTGATCGCGGGCGGTGTCGGCTTCCGCCTCACCCCGCGTCTGGCCGGCGCGCGCCGCAACACCGCCGCCTGATCTCCATCCAGGCGGCATCACGCAGTACGGCATGAAGGCGGGGCCCGGAACATACGTTCCGGGCCCCGCCTTCATGCGTGTCTCCGTGGGAAGCGGTCGCGGAACGGAGTCGTCCCGTCACCGCCGGACCGTCGCGGCCGGCGGTGACGGGACGAGGCGTCACGCCGTCGCGTGCTCCACGACGAGGGCCACGGTCAGCAGCGCCACCAGGAGGGCGATCAGGGCCGCGGGAGAGATGTTGGACCAGGGGTTCTCCTGCTGGAGGCGGGCGCGGTTGGCACGGCACACCGGGCAGCGGCCCTCACTCACCGGGCCGGCGCAGTTCGCACACACCAGTCGGTCGCACGTCATGCGATCTCCTCCTCCGTCCGGTGAACGCCCCCGGTGCACGAATCGTTCCCGGGGGTATGCGCTCCCATTCCCCGCTGAGGGCCGGGATCCGTCCACCCCGCTCGGGGTCCGGAACCCCTTCCTTCCACTGTGCCAGGTTCTGGGGAATGCCGCTCCCCGCACCCGGGAATGCCGGGGTGTCCGCACCCGGAATGTGGAGTCCGCATCCTGGGACGCGCGGGGCCAATGACGGGCTTGTCCGGCTATGCCCTGTGGGCAAGGCCACCAACCCTCCACGGCGACTGCGCACCGCCCGCACCTTCGCGTAGTGTCGCCCCCATCCCCTGTCCGCTCACCCCGCAAACCTGGTGCGAACGTGATCCGATTCGACAGCGTCACCAAGACCTACCCCAAGCAGAACCGTCCTGCGCTCCGGGACGTCTCGCTGGAGATCGAAAAGGGGGAGTTCGTCTTCCTGGTGGGTTCGTCAGGCTCAGGAAAGTCGACCTTCCTGCGGCTGATCCTGCGCGAGGAGCGCACCGACACCGGCATGGTCCACGTGCTCGGCAAGGACCTGGCCCGCCTGTCGAACTGGAAGGTCCCGCACATGCGGCGCCAGCTCGGCACCGTCTTCCAGGACTTCCGCCTGCTGCCCAACAAGACCGTCGCGGAGAACGTCGCGTTCGCTCTCGAGGTCATCGGCAAGCCGCGCGGCACCATCAGGAAGACCGTCCCCGAGGTCCTGGACCTGGTCGGCCTGGCCGGCAAGGAGGACCGCATGCCCGGCGAGCTCTCCGGTGGCGAGCAGCAGCGCGTGGCCATCGCGCGCGCCTTCGTCAACCGGCCGATGCTGCTGATCGCCGACGAGCCCACGGGAAACCTCGACCCCCAGACGTCGGTCGGCATCATGCGTCTGCTGGACCGGATCAACCGGACCGGCACGACCGTGGTGATGGCCACCCACGACCAGAACATCGTCGACCAGATGCGCAAGCGCGTCATCGAACTGGAGAAGGGGCGGCTGGTGCGCGACCAGTCGCGCGGTGTCTACGGCTACCAGCACTGAGCGAACCCGTAGAGCACCGGCCCTCGAAAGGAACCTTGATACATGCGCGCCCAGTTCGTCCTGTCGGAGATCGGCGTCGGTCTCCGCCGCAACCTCACGATGACCTTCGCCGTCGTCATCTCGGTGGCCCTGTCCCTCGCCCTGACCGGTGGCGCGATGCTCGCCAACAAGCAGGTCGACTCGATGAAGGGCTACTGGTACGACAAGGTCCAGGTCACCATCTACATGTGCAACAAGGGCGACGCGGCGTCGACGCCCAACTGCGCACGCGGTGCGGTCACCGACGATCAGAAGGCCGAGATCCTCAAGACGCTCAAGGCGCAGCCGATCGTCGAGAAGGTGTACTACGAGTCGGCGGAACAGGCCTACAAGCACTACCAGGAGCAGTTCAAGCGCTCCCCGCTGGCCAGTTCGGTCACCCCGGACCAGATGCAGGAGAACTACCGGGTCAAGCTCAAGGACCCGACGAAGTTCGCCATCATCGCCAGCCTCTTCAACGGGCACCCCGGCGTGCAGTCGGTCTCCGACCAGCGTGAGGTGCTGAAGAACCTCTTCGACCTCCTCAACGGCATGACCCGCGTCGCGTACGTGGTGCTGGCGTTCATGCTCACCGTCGCGATGCTGCTCATCGTCAACACCGTGCGTGTGTCGGCGTTCAGCCGCCGCCGGGAGACCGGCATCATGCGGCTCGTCGGCGCGTCCAGCTTCTACATCCAGATGCCGTTCATCATGGAGGCCGCCTTCGCGGGACTTGTGGGCGCGGGCCTGGCGTGCGCGATGCTGCTGGGCGGGCGCTACTTCATGGTGGACGCCGGCCTGAAGCTGCAGGACAAGATCCCGCTGGTGTCCTTCCTCGGCTGGGACTCGGTGATAGGGGTCCTGCCGCTGGTGCTGCTCATCGGCGTCGCGATGCCGGCCTGCGCGGCGTTCATCGCACTGCGCCGCTACCTGAAGGTCTGACGACCGCGCGGATCACGGCAGTTGGGCGGACCTGGTAGTCCGGCGGGCGAGTCGGCGGTACCCCCGTGGTGTCCGGGACGGTTGCGAAAGGGTGCGTCATGCGCGGTGACGGCGAGGTTCCGTACTCCGCCCGTTTCTCGCCTAGACTTCCGGCCATGTCCGGCCCGTCATTGTTCGGGGCGCCCCGCCGTCTTCGCCGCGGGGCCACCCTGACGTTGGTGTTCGGCACGATGCTCGCCACGGGGGCGGCGGCCGGGAGCCTGGCCCAGCCCGCCCAGCGGCGGCCCGCCACCCGGATCGAGGCGGCGCCGGTCGCCGAGGCGGACAGCCCGCGGGCCGGCACGGCCCCGGCCGCCCGCACCGGGACGGCCGTACCGGACCTGACGGCAGCCACGTCCGGCACGTCCGGCACGGACGACGACGCGGGTGCCGCCGGCGGCGGCTCCGGCACCGGCACCCTGGACACCGGCCGCATCGCCCAGGAGATCCAGGACGGCACGGTCGGCTCCGCGGCCGTCGCGCGTCTCGTCAGCCGCAGCGGCGACCGCTGGTCGTCCTTCTACACCGCCCAGGAGTACGCCGGCCTCCAGGAGGCGCTCGACGGCCGCTACGTCGGCGTGGGCCTGTGGGTGCGCCGGATCGACGGCGGGCGGATCGAGGTCGCCCGGGTCCAGGACGGCAGCCCCGCCCGGCAGGCCGGCATCAGGGTCGGCGACATCCTCACGACCATCGGCGGCACCCGATGCACGGGCCTGGCCGTCACCCAGGTCGTCGCGGACCTGCGCGGCGACAACGTCCCCGGCAGCCCGGTCACGCTCGGTGTCCAGCGCGGCACCCGCGACTGGACGGTCGCGGTGCGCCGCGCCACGCTCGCCACCGAGGCCGTGACCGTGACACGCCCGTCCGACGGGCCGACCGTCATCGCCGCCGACGCCTTCACCCGCGGCGTCGGCGCCCAGGTCCGTGATGCCGCGCGGAACGCCCCACACGGCGTCCTGCTCGACCTGCGCGGGAACTCCGGCGGCCTCGTCACGGAGGCCGTCGCCGTCGCCTCCGCGTTCCTCGACGGCGGGCTGGTCGCCACCTACGACGTGCACGGCAGCCAGCGCGCCCTGTACGCGGCGGCCGGCGGGGACACGCACGTCCCGCTGGTGGTGCTGGTCGACGGCGGCACGATGAGCGCCGCGGAGATGCTGGCCGGCGCCCTGCAGGACCGCGGGCGCGCGGTGGTCGTCGGCAGCCGCACCTTCGGCAAGGGCTCGGTGCAGATGCCCAGCGCGCTGCCCGACGGGTCGGTGGCCGAGCTGACCGTGGGCCACTACGACCTGCCCGACGGCCGCAGCGTCGACGGCCAGGGGATCGCCCCCGACGTCCAGGTGCCCGAGGGGCAGGATCCTGTCGCGGAGGGCCGCGAGGTATTGACTGGCCTCGGAGCCCCCTCCTAGTGGGAGAATGGCCCGGCTATGGCTAAAGAGACCGGTCGCAAGATGATCGCGCAGAACAAGAAGGCGCGGCACGACTACCACATCCTCGACACCTACGAGGCGGGCCTGGTGCTCACCGGCACCGAGGTCAAGTCCCTGCGTCTGGGGCGCGCGTCGCTGGTCGACGGCTTCGCGCAGCTCGAGGGCAACGAGGCGTGGCTGTACAACGTGCACATTCCCGAGTACACGCAGGGCACGTGGACCAACCACACGGCGCGGCGGAAGCGGAAGATGCTGCTGCACCGTGCGGAGATCGACAAGCTCGAGCAGAAGTCCCAGGAGACCGGGCACACGGTGGTGCCGCTCGCCCTGTACTTCAAGGACGGCCGGGTGAAGGTCGAGATCGCCCTGGCCAAGGGCAAGAAGGAGTACGACAAGCGGCAGACGCTGCGGGAGAAGCAGGACCGGCGGGAGGCCGACCGGGCGATGTCCGCGGCGCGGCGCAAACAGCGGGCCTGAGCCCGGCGGGGAATGCGCTGGCACCGGTGCGCGTTGTTACCGTACGATGGCAGCAGCCACCTCACCGTGGGTGGTGCACCTTGAAAAAAACACATGGGGATGATCGGTTTCGACTGGGGATGTCGAAGCAGGGGAAGCGAGCCGAGGAAGCGGCAATGATCTCGTAAACCATATGCCGAAACCAATAATCGCCAATTCCAAGCGCGATTCCTCCGCCTTCGCTCTCGCTGCCTAATTAGCAGCTAGCGAAGACTCCGCGGAGTGTCAGCCCGGGGCTGTTCCCGACCCGGATCCTGGCATCAGCTAGGGGACTCAACCGCCGAGCCCGGCCACGGGGCACGGCGGGAAAACTCACAGTGGCTGGGCCCGTCGGCGGCTTGTCCGCGTGACTGCCGGGGCCGAGAAAAGCACAGCGGACTGCGCTCGGAGAAGCCCTGGTTCCGCACCACAGGACGCGGGTTCGATTCCCGCCATCTCCACTCATCCCATGCGCGACGGCGCCCTCTCCCGAGGGCGCCGTTCTGCGTTTCCCGGTGGGTTTGCCCCGCGCTTGATCGGTCGCTTAAAGTAGTCATCTCCGTACAGAGAGTGCTGCGAGGCGACCATCAGGATGACACCGCGTACCACGCTGACCGCTGGCGCCTGTGCGCTCGGCGCGGCGACCCTGCTGCTCACGGCCTGCGGCGGTGGGGGAGGCGGCACACGGATCCCAGCAGGGGCCTCGGGCACGTCGGCCGGGGCGCCGAGCGCCGGGGCGACGACGGCGTCCGCCACGGCCCCGGCACCGGGCGCGCCTTCCTTCGACTTTCCGCCCGACGTCAGGGTCGTGGTCGACCCCGACGTGACGGGGGAGGCGGTGAAGGATGCGGTGCTGAGGGATCAGGGGTACGGGATGCGGGCGGTCTACCTGTCTCTCGCCAAGCTGGACGACAGGCTGCCCGTCTTCGCGAAGTACCTCACGCTGGACGCTGCCAGGACGTGGAGTGACAGCATCGCTTGGGGTCGAAAGTTCCGCCGCTCTGTCACCGGGACGGTGAGGTTCTACGACCGCCGAGTTCAGGTGGCCAATGCGACGAGCGCGGGCATCGCGTTTTGTGAGGACCAAAGCCAGTCGTACGACAAGGACGCGGACACGGGCGAGGTGTTCGGAACGAAGCCGAGCCTTGACGACTTCGTCTTTCACACCGCACGGATGGTCAAGTCGGCAGACGGCACGTGGCAGATGGCCAACTACAAGTCTCAGAAGGCAGCCGCTCAGTGTCGGCAGTGAGCCGACTCAACTGGCGGGCCGGGCAGCGGACGGCCCTGGCGATGGTCTGCGTCGGGTTGGTCATGTCCGGTAGCCCAAGCCATGCGGGCAACTCGTACCCTTCGTCCTCCAGCGCGGCACCTCCGCCGGATGGGCCGGCCAAGCTCCCATCCGCTGCCAGCACGATCTCCTCCGAGGTCCAGTACCGCCGGAGCTACCGCGGGCCCGGTCCGGGGATGGCGGTGGGGGCCGGGGCGACGTGGGAGCCGCCACCGTGCTGGTACGAGCCGAAGTTCACGCCAGCGCAGTTCGCGGGGTACGTCAACGGCCACTATGTGTCGGACTCGAACGGGTTCGGCCTGATGGCGGAGCGGTACGGCGCGGACGCGTACCACCAGGGTGAAAGGGGCGCGTGGTGGACGCTGGAGGTTCCGGATCTGAACCGGGCCGCGGCGTGTGCGCGACTCGACGACTGGGCGTGGGTCGCCGAGGGCACGGCCCCGGCGGCCGCCTCGGCCGTCGATCCCAGGACCCTCGCTGGGCTGGCCTACGCTGCCGGCGCCGCCCGTGAGGTTGCGGCCCCCGCCGGAGAACCAGTTGGTGAACCTGGCGACGGAGATCGCGTTCAGGCTGCGGCTGAAGCGGGTCACGGTGACGGCCGGCCTGGACGATGCGGCGCTCGGCGTGCACGTGGCGGCGACGACCGTCGCGGAACCGTACGCCTTGCGCGTCGACGCGGGAACTCCCGAGGCCGACCCGGGCACCTGCACCTACCCGCTGGCCGAGGAGGGCGGGACGTTCCGTCTCGACACCCACGGCGGCCCGTGCAACATCACCTACCGCCGAGCCTCGCCCCCGGGTGGCTACACTCTGACCGCTTCCATCGTGTGGAAGGTGCACTGGACGCCCTCCGTGAACCCGGACGGCCCGGCTGCGGCAGACCCGGCCCTGCCGGACGGCGCATCCTCGGCGTCGACGCCCGTGACGGTGCGCGAGAGCGAAGCGCTCGTCCGCTGAACTCAGCTGGCCGGGAAGGCGCCCTCGCGCACGGCCACGACGAAGTCCGCCCACGCGGCGGGGGCGAACGTGAGGACGGGCCCCGTCGGGTCCTTGCTGTCACGGACGGGGACGGCTTCGGGTAGGCCCTTACCGACCTCGACGCACTCAGAGCCCTGTTCGCCGCCGCTGTAGCTGGACTTGTGCCACTGGACGCCATTCAGCTCGGGGGTGGCTGCTCGCATCGCTCGTGGACCTCCAGGACCGCCTCGATGACTCTCGCGGACGCTCCCGGGGACAGGGCGCACGCTTTCATCCGATCGTAATGGCGGATGGTGCGCGCGATGGCTTTCCGATCTTCGATTATCTCTCCAGCGGCACTGCTCTCTGCGTAGACGGCTGTTGAACGGTCGGGCAGCGTCAGGAGGATGACGGTGCCGTTCGTGATCGGGTAGCCCGATTGCGAGAAGGGCATGACCTGGATCGTCGTATGCGCCGTGTCCACGAAGGCCAGGAGGGCGGCCAGTTGGTCTCGCATGATCTCCGGTCCGCCCGACGTGCGCCTGAGAGCGGACTCGTCCACGACGGCCCAGAGGTCGGGGGGATTGTCCCCGCGCAGTCGTTCCTGGCGGCTGAGTCGCTTGGCGACTTCGATCTCGATGTCGTCGCTGCTCAGGTCGGGCTCGCCTACGGCGAACTGGGCGCGCATGTAGGCCTCGGTCTGCAACAGGCCAGGGATGAGGCTGGAGGCATAGACCTGCACACGGGTGGCTCGGGCCTCCAACTCCAGGCAGTGGTCGAACCGCTTCGGAGTCCGCTCCCGCTTGGCGATCTCCCAGAGGCCGACGAAGAGTTGGCCTGTGCCGAACGTCGCGTCCAGCTTCTCCGGCAGCGGGGGTAACGGCAGGCGCTCCCCGATCTCCACACCGTGCAGGTGGGACTTGCTGTAGTTGACGATCTCCGCCAGGCGATCCAGGGACAACCCGGCTGCGACGCGCAGCCGCCGCTGTTCCGCGCCGAACAAGTCCCGTGCGGAGTGGGCGGGTTTGAGCTCGCGTGGGGTGGGTGCCATGGCCGCGTCCTCCCGAAGTGGTGGGCGCTACCGAGCGTAGTGCCGAGGTGTGACGGCGGGAACGCGGAACGTGAACGCGCTTGTCCCACAACGGGTTTCGGGACAAGCGTTGGCCAGGGATTTCGGGAGACCGTGGGCGGAGGAGAGGCCGGCGCTGTGCCGGGCGGAGGGGTGGGACGGCGAACCCCTGGGCGACAGGGTGTGACCGCTCCACGATGGCGGCACGTCCACCGTTCCCATCGGCCTCGCGCCGCCGCTCTCCGGAGTCGCACATCCATGAACACCCCATCCGCCACGTTCACTTCGGAGCCCTCGGGAGCCGAGTCCCGCACCTGCGTCTGGCGTCTGGCGCGGCACGCCCGCAGTGTGGGCCGGGCCCGCGGCCGATTCCGGAGCCAGGCCGGCCGGTGGCGTCTCGCCGAGGACGCGACCGAGACGGCCGTCCTGCTGCTCAGCGAACTCGTCACCAACGCCGTGCGGCACTCCCGCGTGCCGGGGCGCCACGTCGAGGTGCGCTGCGTCCTCACCGAGGCCGCCCTCCGCGTGGAGGTGTCCGACGCCGGCCACGGTGTGCCCGTCCTCCGCGAGGCCGACGACGAGGACGAGTCCGGTCGCGGCCTGGCCCTGGTCGCCGCCCTGGCCCAGAAATGGGGCGTGCTGCCGCGCCTGCACGGCATCGGCAAAACGGTCTGGTGCGAGATCGCCCTCCGGCGCGCCCAGAGGGCTTCGTCATGACGGGTCGCACAGGCGCCCTGTCCCTTGTCGGACCGCACCCGTAGGGTCGGTTCGGACGCTTCGCCTGCGGGGGGTGGGGCTGGAGCGCCTGGGGTGTTGTGGGGCGGCCGAACGACTGGCATGTGCTGGATCTCGATAGGGATCCGGTGCCGGGTGATCCGACGCGGGTGAAGTCGCTGGCGCAGCAGTTGCACACCTTCGCCGACGATGTGGAGTCGGCGTTGCGGCTGGTGAAGGGCATGCAGTCGGAGGAGGCGCTGCTGTCGTGGGCGGGGCTGTCGGCGGACGCGTTCCGTGACGAGTTCGGGTCCGCGCCGAAGAACGGCCACCGGCTGGGTCCACGCGGCGACCACGACGGCCGACTCCTTAGATCCGGCGAAGAACCCGGGCGCGACGGTGCCGCCGCCCGATTCGGACCAGGTGCGGCGGTCCACCCGGGATCTGGCGGCGGCCAAGGCGCAGCAGGCGCATGCCCAACAGGGCGTCTCCTCGGCCCAGTCGGCGCTGGAGGCGACCAGGCGTCTGGCCGAGCAGGCCCGCGGTCTGCGGGAGGACGCCGCGCGCCGCACGGTGACCAGGCTCCACGAGGCCTCCGACGCCGGTATCCACAACCGTCACTGGTGGGAGAAGGCGGTCCACTGGGTCGCCGACCACTGGGACGAGATCGTCACGGTGTGCAAGTGGATCGTGGCGATCCTGGGCATCGTCGTGATGATCATCGGCGGTCCGCTCGCGTGGCTCGTGGTCGCCGCGGCGCTGGTGGTGCTGGCCGACACGGTCATGAAGTACATCCAGGGCAAGGCCACTTTGTGGGACGTGCTGTTCGCGGCCCTGGACTGCATTCCCATGACCAAGGGCCTGACCAGCCTCGGCAAGCTGGCCGAGCTCTACAAGGCCGGCGGCCTCCTCAAGATCGGCGCCCACGCCGTGGAATCCGCCCGCGCCGGACTGCGCGGTGTCGCCCTCGGCATCCGGGACTTCACCCAGGGAATGCGCTACTGGCGGCTGCCCATGGTCGTAGCGGTGAGGGACCTCGCCACAGCGGGGAACACGCCCCTCGCGCTGACGATCAAGGGCTTCAAGGACGGCCGTCCGGGCATGAAGATGTTCAGGCCCGGCGACGTGTTGATGAGGTACATGGACCGCATCAAACCGGTGCAAGGCACCTTCGACGTGGGACTGCACGGGGCGCCCAGGAGTGTGGGCTTCCAGATCAAGAACGGGCCCGCCCATCTCGCGGAGAACTGGCACAGCTTTGATCACCGCCAGGTGGCGTCGCTCATGAAGGCGAACGGGTGGAACGGCGAGCCCGTCCGGCTGCTGTCCTGCAATACGGGCTCGTTGGCCGACGGGTTCGCGCAAAACCTCGCCAATCACCTCGGAGTCCCGGTGGAGGCTCCCGACAACTTCCTGTGGGTGCACCCCTCGGGTAAAATCGAGGGTCGCCCCGTTCGACGCCACCGGTAAGCATATCCATCCGACCGACCGTGGCGGATTCCATGTATGCAACCCCGGAAAGGTGAACCCCTGATGGTCTCGGTGACCTTGCCGCGCAAGCTCGCGGATCCTGACATCACGACCGAGGTCACTCCCGGGACACTGCCCGAAGAGGACGTCGAACCGCTGTTCACGTACATGGAGTCGGCCGAAGCCCTCATCGTCTCCCCCGGTACGGTGCCGGATCCCTTCACCGGACACGAAGGGTGGGGGGTGCGCATCGGCATCATGACGGACGGGGAATGGGTGTGGGATCTCGCCTGGGCGGACTACGTGAACTATCACCGGGTCGCGCCGCCCAGGGAATTCATCGAGCATGCACGCTCTCGCGGATTCGAACCACCGGAAATCCCGTTGGAGCGATTGGAAGAGCTCGCCGTCGAGATGGGAATTCCGCAGCCATGACCGAGGACCGTCTGGCGATTCCGATCGGTCTCCTGGAGGACTTCGCGTCCCAGTTGGGGTCCATCGTGCGGCGGCTGGACGACACCAAGGCGACCTTCAAGGCGTTCGAGGAGGACATGGGGGACGCGTCGGTCGTCGGGGCGCTCGATCACTTCGAGCACAACTGGAAGGACGGGCGGGGGGACATCCACAAGCAGTTGAGCGGGCTGGAGAAGATGGCGAACACGGTGGTGCGCGAGATGCGGAAGGTGGACGTGGACCTCGCGAAGCAGCTCGCGCAGTCCAGCGACGGTACGGCGCCCGCCGGTCAGGGGAACCAGTGACGTCCCCGGTGGCCGCGCCCGTCGGCGTCTCGCTCGCGGTGCCGGAGTCGTGGTGGGAGTTCGACATCCGGCCGGAGGGCCGGGAGGCGACGGTTCGGAAGCTGATCGACGAGCGCGTGCGGGCCGTGCCCGAACTCGCCCCCTACCGCGCGGACCTGAGCACCCTCCTGCGCCGGATGGCACGAGACGCCCACGATTCGGGCGCCCTCTACCTGGGGTGCATGGCCGAGAAACTTCGACGGGGTGCCGCTGACCGCGACCGTCACGGTCACCGTGCTGAGTGCCGGGACCGCGGACGGTGTGGCCCTGCCCACCGACCCGCAGGCCATCGCCGAGAGTCTGGCGACGATCACCCCGCGCCGTGAAGGAGACGCGTGGCGGAAGGTCACCACGGTGGAGCTCCCGGGGGCCGGACTGTGCGCGCGGACGCACGGTGTCGAGGACGTTCCGGTCGAGCGGGGCGATCCGCGCACCATCAGGATGGCCCTCACCCAGACCTATGTGCCCATCCCCGGCCGGCCCGAGCAGATCGTGCTGATCTCCGGCGCCAGCCCGGTCCTCGACCTGGCCGAGGCGTTCCACGACATCTTCGACGCCGTCACCTCGACCTTCCGCTTCGTCCCGGACGGCGGCGCGCCCGCCCGGTGACGCCCGCGGTCTCACACCGCGGGCCCGTCCCGGGTGAGTGCATGGTTGCGGCGACGTCACCTCGGGCCACGGGCCCGGTAACCCGCCGTTCCTAGCGTCGGCCGTACATCCGACGACGGGAGATGCGATGCGCGGCGTGGCAGGCAGGTGGATCGAACGCTGGGATCCCGAGGACGACGTCTTCTGGAACGAGGGCGGGGGGCGGCGGACCGCGCTGCGCAACCTGGCCTTCTCGGTGCTGTCCGAGCACATCGGCTTCTCCGTGTGGAGCCTGTGGTCGGTCATGGTGCTGTTCATGGGGCCCGAGTACCACGTGGACCCGGCCGGGAAGTTCTTCCTGGTGGCCACGCCGACGCTGGTCGGCGCGGTGCTGCGGGTGCCGTACACCTTCGCGGTGGCGCGCTTCGGCGGACGCAACTGGACGGTGGTCAGCGCGCTGATGCTGCTGGTGCCGACGATCGCGGCGGCCGTCGTCCTGCGACCGGGCGTCTCCTACACGACGTTGATGGTCGTCGGCGCGCTGGCGGGCGTCGGCGGCGGCAACTTCGCGTCCTCGATGACGAACATCAACGCGTTCTTCCCGCTGCGGGAGAAGGGCTGGGCGCTCGGCCTCAACGCGGGCGGCGGCAACATCGGCGTGGCCGCGATCCAGTTGGCCGGGCTCGCCGTGATCGCCGGGGCGGGCGCCGGCCACCCCCGGATCGTGCTCGCCGTCTACATCCCGCTGATCGTCGTCGCGGCCGTGCTGTCGGCGGTTTTCATGGACAACCTGGCGCCGGTCAGGAACGACACCGGAGCCGCGGTCGCGGCGGCCAGGGAGCCGCACACCTGGATCATGGCGGTGCTGTACATCGGCACGTTCGGTTCGTTCATCGGCTACAGCTTCGCCTTCGGTCTCGTGCTGCAGAACCAGTTCGGGCGGACACCGCTGCACGCGGCCTACCTGACGTTCATCGGCCCGCTGCTGGGATCGCTGGTCCGGCCGGTCGGCGGACGGCTCGCCGACCGCTTCGGCGGCGCGCGCATCACGCTGTGGATCTTCCTGGCCATGGCCGCGGCGACCGCCGTGGTGCTCGCCGCGTCCGAGCGCCGGTCGCTGGGGCTGTTCCTGGCCGGCTTCATCACGCTGTTCGTGCTCACCGGCGTCGGGAACGGGTCGACGTTCAAGATGGTCCCGGGCATCTTCCACCGCAAGGCCGAGGAGAACGGGCTCACCGGGGAGGCGGCCGCGGCCTGGGGCCGGCGGCTGTCCGGGGCGTCGATGGGGCTGATCGGCGCGGTGGGGGCGCTGGGCGGCGTCGGCATCAACATGGCGTTCCGGCAGTCCTTCCTCACCCGCCACACCGGAACGCCCGCGTTCGTCTCCTTCCTCGCCTACTACGCTCTGTGCTTCGTGGTCACCTGGGCCGTATACCTGCGCGGGACGGCGGGCGCCCGCGGCCGGGCCGGGGAGGCCGCACGAACGGCGCCCGCGGCCTACGCGGAGGTGTGACGGGGCAGGCGTGGCGTAACACCGGGGAAATCCCCGCGAACCGCCCCGGACACCGCGTCTTGGGACGATGCCGTTCCGGCGGGTGACCGCGCACCGGGCCAGGGGACGGCCCGCGTCCCCGGGCGGCACGAGCACTCCAGCAAAGTGGGGCAGGGCCAGATGCAAGCGCACAGCAGCAGGAGCAGGCACACCGCGGGCGGCGGACCCGGCGGCGGGGGCCCGGTGCCGCCGCTCGCCGGCTTCACCGTCGGGGTGACCGCGGCCCGCCGCGCCGACGAACTCGCGGCGCTGCTCGAACGACGCGGCGCCGCGGTGCTGCGGGCGCCCGTGCTGCGCATCGTGCCGCTCTCCGACGACGCCGAACTGCTGACCACCACACGGCAGTTGCTGGACGACGCGCCCGACGTCGTGGTCGCCACGACGGCGATCGGCTTCCGCGGCTGGGTCGAGGCCGCCGACGGATGGGGACTCGGCGAGGCGCTGGTCCGGCGGCTCGGCGAGGTCGAACTGCTCGCCCGCGGGCCGAAGGTGCGGGGCGCGGTGCGGGCGGCCGGACTCACCGAGGCGTGGTCGCCGGCGTCGGAGTCCATGGCCGAGGTGCTCGAACGGCTGCTGGAGGAAGGGGTGGACGGGCGGCGCATCGCGGTGCAACTGCACGGCGAACCGCTGCCCGGGTTCGCCGAGACGCTGCGGGCCGCCGGCGCCACGGTCGTCGCGGTGCCGGTGTACCGCTGGATGCCGCCGGAGGACCTCGGGCCGGTGGACCGGCTGCTGGACGCGGTGGTCGCCCGCACCCTGGACGCGGTCAGCTTCACCTCCGCGCCCGCCGCGGCCTCGCTGCTGGAACGGGCCGAACGGCGCGGGATCGTGGACGAGGCGCTGGCGGCGTTCCGCTCGGACGTGCTGGTGGCGTGCGTCGGGCCGGTGACGGCGCTGCCGCTCCAAGCGCGGGACGTACCGACCCGCCACCCCGAACGGTTCAGGCTCGGACCCCTGGTGCAGCTCATCGCCGGTGAACTGCCCGGACGCGTGCGGCCGTTGCCCGTCGCCGGGCACCGGGTGGAGATCCGCGGGCACGCGGCGGTGGTCGACGGCATGCTGCGGCCGGTGCCGCCTGCCGGGATGGCCCTGCTCAGGGCGCTGGCGCGCAGGCCCGGCTGGGTCGTTCCCCGCGGGGAGCTGCTGCGGGTGCTGCCGGGGGCGGGGCGGGACGAGCACGCGGTCGAGACGGCGGTGGCGCGGTTGCGCTCCGCGCTGGGCGTGCCGAAGGTGATTCAGACGGTGGTCAAGCGGGGGTATCGCTTGTCGCTGGACCCGCACGCCGACACCAAGTACGCGCTGCGGTAACCCGCAACCACGTCCTCCCCCTCTCCGCCCGCCCGGGCAATCCCCGTCCCCCTTTCGAGTGCCTCGCCCCTTTCGGGGCCTGTCCTGCCCCTTGCGGTGCGGTGCCGCCTGCCGCTGGGCTCGGGCACTCGGGGCTTGTCCTGCCCCTTGCGGTACGTTGCCGACTGCTGCGCCGTCGTGGCTTGTCGCGTTGGGGGCACCTCCCGGGCGGAGCCTGGGGGACCCCGCGCCCCTGATCACGTGCCGTTTGTCCGCACGTTGGGGGCAGTCCGGAAGCGTCTCCTCGGACTTGTGCGTGACCGTTCTCCCGAAGGGGCTGGTCGGGTGTGTGCACAAGTCCTTGCGGGGAGCGCTTCCTCCCCACCCCCTTGGTGGTCCATGGGGCCGCCTGGGCAGGACCGGGGTACCCCGGTAACACCCCCTGCGGCCACTTTCACTGCCAGGGGGTGGGGAGGAAGCGCTCCCCGCAGGAATGTGCATCCGCCCGGGTCAAGGTGTGGAAGAACCCGTCATGCACAGTCCGAGGAGACGCTTCCGGACTGCCCCCGACAGACGAACGAACGGCAAGCGATAACAGGGGCGCGGGGTCCCCCAGACTTCGTCCGGGAGGTGCCCCCAGCGCGAGCAACCCACCACCGGGCGGAAAGCCAGGAACGCACCGCAAGGGGCAGGGCCAGCCCCGTCGGGGGAGGGAAGGGCCGAGCCGTACACAGAGTTATCCGGGCGGAGCCACGGACGTACCCCGGGCGGATGCCCCGATGGCGCGGCCGGGTGGGCAGAAGGCCGCAGGTCGCGTACGGTTGCAGGCTGCTCCTCGCGCCGACGGCCCGAGAGCACCGCACGAACGAAGGGAATCCTGCGTGGCCGCGCAGACCGCAACACCGGGCGTCCGGGACCAGGAGATCGCCGCCGAACAGGTGCACCTGGACCGGGTGTACCGCCGGCTGGAGGAGAAGATCACCGAGGCCGAGTTCCTGATGCACGACGCCGCCCAGCGCGGTCACGTGGGGACCCCCGGCGCGCTGGCCGAGCGGGACGCCCAGGTCTTCCGGGCGGGTGTGCGGCTGAACCGGCTGAACAACGAGTTCGAGGACTTCCTGTTCGGCCGGATCGACCTGCTGCGCGGCAAGGACGGCAAGAAGGGCCCGGACGGCGCCTACACCTCCGTGGACCCCGCGGACGACGCGGTCGCGGCGAACGGCACCGCCGAGATCGCCGAGACCCTGCACATCGGCCGGATCGGCGTCCTGGACTCCGACTTCGCCCCGCTGGTCATCGACTGGCGCGCCCCCGCCGCCGCACCCTTCTACCGTTCGACGCCGGTCGCGCCCGGCCGGGTGGTGCGGCGCCGGGTGATCCGCTCCAAGGGCCGCCGGGTGCTGGGCGTGGAGGACGACCTGCTGCGTCCCGAGCTGACCACCGGGCTGCCGGTGGTGGGCGACGGCGCCCTGATGGCGGCGCTCGGCCAGGCGCGTACCCACACCATGCGGGACATCGTCGCCAGCATCCAGGCCGAGCAGGACCTGGTGATCCGGGCGCCCGCGGCGTCCGTCACGGAGGTGACCGGCGGGCCCGGCACGGGCAAGACCGCGGTCGCCCTGCACCGCGCCGCCTACCTGCTGTACCAAGACCGGCGGCGCTACTCCGGCGGCATCCTGTGCGTCAGCCCGACCCCGCTGCTGGTGGCGTACACCGAGGGGGTGCTGCCGTCGCTGGGCGAGGAGGGCCAGGTCGCGATCCGGGCGGTCGGCTCGCTGGTCGACGGCGTGACCGCGGACCTGTACGACGAACCGGCCGTCGCCCGCGTCAAGGGCTCGCTGCGGATGCAGAAGGTGCTGCGCAACGCCGCGCGGGGCTGCCTGGACATGGTCCAGGACCGGCCGTCGCTGCTGCGGGTGGTGGCCTTCGGACGGCGGATCGAGCTGGGCGAGGAGGAGCTGGCGGAGGTCCGGCGGCAGGCGCTCGGCGGCACGGCCCCGGTCAACCTGCTGCGCCCGCGCGCCCGGCGGCTGCTGCTGGACGCGCTGTGGCGGAAGACCGGCCGCCGGTTCCACGACGCGGAGCTGGCCGCCGAGGAACGGCAGGCGTTCGACGAGGACATCACCACCGAGACGGACTTCACCGCGTTCCTGGACGCCTGGTGGCCGCTGCTCCAGCCGCGCGGGGTGCTGACGGCGCTCGCCGACGAGCGGCGGCTGTCCCGTTGGGCCCGCCGGGTGCTGACGCCGCCGGAGGTGCGCCGGGTCGCCCGGTCGCTGCGGCGGGACGGCACGTCGGTGCACGACGTGGCGCTGCTGGACGAGCTGGAGACGCTGCTGGGCGCGCCGCCGCGGGAGAAGAAGCGGGATCTGGACCCGCTGGACCAGCTCACCGGCCTGGACGAGCTGATGCCGGACGTCGGCGAGTCGGCGCGCGAACGCGCCGAGCGGCTGGCCCGTGAGCGCACCGAGTACACGCACGTGATCGTGGACGAGGCGCAGGACCTCACGCCCATGCAGTGGCGGATGGTGGGCCGGCGCGGCCGTACCGCGACGTGGACGATCGTCGGCGACCCCGCGCAGAGCTCCTGGTCGGACGTCGACGAGGCGGCCCGGGCGCGGGACGAGGCGCTGGGCACCCGGCCGCGGCGCCGTTTCACGCTGACCGTGAACTACCGCAACCCGGCCGAGATCGCGGACGTCGCCTCCACGGTGCTGGCGCTGGCGATGCCGGGCAGCGAGCCGCCGCGGGCGGTGCGGTCGACCGGTGTGCTGCCGCGCTACGAGGTGGCGGGCGGCGACCTGGGCGCCGACGTCCGGGACGCGGCCGAGCGGCTGCTGGGCGAGGTGGACGGCACGGTGGGCGTCGTGGTGGCGATGAACCGCCGGGCGCAGGCCCGCGGCTGGGTCGAGGGCCTGGGGGACCGGGTGGTGGCGCTGGGCAGCCTGGAGGCCAAGGGCCTGGAGTACGACGCCACCGTGGTGGTCTCGCCCGCGGAGATCGCCGAGGAGTCCCCGGCGGGGCTGCGGGTGCTGTACGTGGCGCTGACCCGCGCCACGCAGCGGCTCACGGTGCTGGCCCGGGAGGCGGACCTGCCCGACGCCGACGGCGTGCCGGACCTGCTGCGGGCGGACTGAGCCCACCGACCTCACCCGGACACGCAGGAGGCCCCTCCCGAGGGAGGGGCCTCCTGGCGAAGCTGTGACACCGACCCGCCATGCTCGCCTCGCGGCAAGTGGGCGCTCGAAGCGCCTAAGGTTGGGCCCGGGGGCTTGGATCGAGCCGGTGCCTCACCCAGGCTAACAAACCGTTCCCGGACCTTCTTCCCACCGGCGGCAAACTTCCAGGATCTTTCAGGCCGTTGCCGAAGATTCACATCGTGGAAGTAGTCTTCCGTCATCTGCCCGGTTTCCCGGTACCCACCGGTAAATGCGACGATCGATCGGCATCAACTGCGCGATCCTGGTCAACGGCACGATCAACATCACGAACA
Source organism: Actinacidiphila acidipaludis (assembly GCF_019890725.1). GTDB lineage: Bacteria > Actinomycetota > Actinomycetes > Streptomycetales > Streptomycetaceae > Actinacidiphila > Actinacidiphila acidipaludis. The sequence continues at coordinate 107,269 of NZ_JAINZZ010000018.1, read as the reverse complement.
GCACTCAGGCAGGAACCGGAAGAAGGTCGTCATGGCAACGGCGCCAAGCGTCTCGTACTCGATCACGGTGCGGCTGGAGGTCCCGGCGAGCGGGACCGCGGTCAGCCAGCTCACCACCGCGGTGGAGTCCTCCGGCGGATCGGTCACCGGTCTGGACGTCACCGCATCGGGCCACGAGAAGCTCCGCATCGACGTCACCGTGGCGGCCAGCTCCACCGCGCACGCCGACGAGATCGTCAGCAAGCTCCGCGGCATCGACGGCGTGGCCATCGGCAAGGTCTCCGACCGTACGTTCCTGATGCACCTCGGCGGCAAGATCGAGATGCAGTCCAAGCACCCCATCCGCAACCGTGACGACCTGTCGATGGTCTACACGCCGGGCGTGGCGCGGGTGTGCATGGCCATCGCGGAGAACCCCGAGGACGCCCGCCGGCTGACCATCAAGCGCAACTCGGTCGCCGTGGTCACCGACGGCTCCGCCGTGCTGGGCCTGGGCAACATCGGCCCCAAGGCGGCGCTGCCGGTGATGGAGGGCAAGGCCGCCCTGTTCAAGCGGTTCGCCGGCATCGACGCCTGGCCGCTGTGCCTGGACACCCAGGACCCGGACCAGATCGTGGAGATCGTCAAGGCCATCGCCCCGGGCTTCGCCGGCATCAACCTGGAGGACATCTCCGCGCCGCGCTGCTTCGAGATCGAGGCGCGGCTGCGCGAGGCGCTGGACATCCCGGTGTTCCACGACGACCAGCACGGCACCGCGATCGTGGTGCTGGCGGCGCTGACCAACGCGCTGCGCTGCGTCGGCAAGGAGATCGGCGCGCTGCGCGTCGTGATGTCGGGCGCCGGTGCCGCCGGCACCGCCATCCTCAAGCTGCTGCTGGCCGCCGGCGTCAAGCACGCCGTGGTCGCGGACATCCACGGCGTGGTGCACGCCGGGCGCGAGGACCTGGTGGACGGCGACGCGGGCTCGGCGCTGCGCTGGATCGCCGACAACACCAACCCGGAGGGCGTGACCGGCACCCTGAAGGAGGCCGTGGTCGGCGCGGACGTCTTCATCGGCGTCTCGGCCCCGAACGTCCTGGATGGCTCGGACGTCGCCCGGATGGCCGATGGCGCCATCGTCTTCGCTCTGGCCAACCCGGACCCCGAGGTGGACCCCTCCGCGGCCCGTGAGACGGCCGCCGTGGTCGCCACCGGACGCAGCGACTTCCCCAACCAGATCAACAACGTCCTGGTCTTCCCCGGTGTCTTCCGCGGCCTGCTGGACGCCCAGTCCCGGACGGTCAACACCGAGATGATGCTGGCCGCCGCGCGGGCCCTGGCGAGCGTGGTCGGGGACGGCGAACTGAACCCCAACTACATCATTCCCAGCGTGTTCAACGACAAGGTTGCCGGTGCCGTCGCGGACGCCGTGCGCGAGGCCGCGAAGGCCCAGGGACCGGCCGTCGCCGCGGCCGGACGGGGTCCGGTCCCGGCCTGACCGGGACCCGGCAGCCCTGACCGCGGTGACGGCTCGTCGCGCCGCGGTCACAGCGCGGAGGACCGAAGCGGAATCGCGTTCCGGAGCGTCGACGGCGTGACGACAGTGCGTCATCGACGGCGTCGTGCAGCGGTTTTTCCGCGACTCGCGCGGGCGGGCGATTGGCTTTCCCCCCATATATGGGGGCAGGATGCACACCTGGGCAGTGACGCACACAGCAACAGCTTCGAGCTCGCGCCCCCATGGCAGAAAGAACACGGGAGTACAGATATGAACCGCAGTGAGCTGGTGGCCGCGCTGGCCGACCGCGCCGAGGTGACCCGCAAGGACGCCGACGCCGTTCTGGCCGCGTTCGCTGAGACCGTCGGTGAGATCGTGGCCAAGGGTGACGAGAAGGTCACCATCCCCGGCTTCCTGACCTTCGAGCGCACCCACCGTGCCGCCCGCACCGCCCGCAACCCGCAGACCGGCGAGCCGATCAACATCCCCGCCGGCTACAGCGTGAAGGTTTCCGCGGGCTCCAAGCTCAAGGAAGCCGCCAAGGGCAACTAAGCACCCCTGGGCGCGCAGAACAGCAGAAGGGCGGCTGCCCCTCCCGCGAGGAGGGGCAGCCGCCCTTCGGCGTACCGGTGTCTCAGGCGACCGCGGGGGCCGGCTCGGCGTCCTTGCGCGGCAGCTCGATGTGCGCGCCCAGGCCCTCGAGCTTGTCCATGAAGTTCTCGTAGCCGCGGTTGATCAGGTCGATCCCGTGCACCCGCGAGGTGCCCTGCGCGGCGAGCGCCGCGATCAGGTACGAGAAGCCGCCGCGCAGATCCGGGATGACCAGATCCGCGCCCTGGAGCTTCGTCGGGCCGGAGACGACGGCCGAATGGAGGAAATTGCGCTGCCCGAAACGGCAGGCGCTGCCGCCCAGGCACTCGCGGTAGAGCTGGATGTGCGCGCCCATCTGGTTGAGCGCGGAGGTGAATCCGAGCCGGGACTCGTAGACCGTCTCGTGGACGATGGACAGCCCCGAGGCCTGGGTCAGCGCGACCACCAGCGGCTGCTGCCAGTCGGTCTGGAAACCGGGGTGCACGTCGGTCTCCAGCGCGATGGCGTTCAGCGGGCCGCCGGGGTGCCAGAAGCGGATGCCCTGGTCGTCGATCTCGAAGGCGCCGCCGACCTTCCGGAAGGTGTTCAGGAACGTCATCATCGAGCGCTGCTGGGCGCCGCGCACGTAGATGTTGCCCTCGGTGGCCAGCGCCGCGCTGGCCCACGACGCGGCCTCCAGGCGGTCCGGGATGGCCCGGTGCGTGTAGCCGCCCAGCTTGTCGACACCGGTGATCCGGATGGTCCGGTCGGTGTCCATGGAGATGATCGCGCCCATCTTCTGCAGGACGCAGATCAGGTCCTCGATCTCCGGCTCGACGGCCGCGTTGGTGAGTTCGGTGACACCCTCGGCCAGCACGGCCGTCAGCAGCACCTGCTCGGTGGAGCCCACCGACGGGTAGGGGAGCTGGATCTTGCAGCCGCGCAGGCCGCGCGGCGCCTCCAGGTACTGCCCGTCGGCCCGCTTGTCGATGGTGGCGCCGAAACGGCGCAGCACGTCGAAGTGGAAGTCGATCGGGCGCCCGCCGATGTCGCAGCCGCCCAGGCCCGGGATGAAGGCGTGGCCGAGGCGGTGCAGCAGCGGGCCGCAGAACAGGATGGGGATCCGCGAGGAGCCGGCGTGCGCGTCGATGTCGGCGACGTTCGCGCTCTCCACCCGCGTCGGGTCCAGCACGAGTTCGCCCGGCTCCTCACCACTGCTGACGGTGACGCCGTGCAGCTGCAGCAGGCCCCGGACCACGCGGACGTCCCTGATGTCCGGAACGTTGCGCAGCCGGCTCGGTTCGCTGCCGAGCAGCGCGGCGACCATGGCCTTCGGGACGAGGTTCTTCGCGCCTCTGACGCGGATCTCGCCCTCCAGGGGGGTCCCACCATGGACAAGCAGTACGTCGGCGATGTCGGTCATGGAACTCGCGATCGTCGGAAGGGTCAGAAGGGTCAAAACGGCAGGGCGGCTCGCAGCCGCGCACACAAGCAGACCGCGCAGAGCCGCCGCGCGGGAACCAAGAAGAGATGGTAATGCGCTTGACGGGCCCTGGCGGTTGCCCCTCCGCGTGCCCCGTCCATGCGGGATCATGTACCCATGGCCGAGGTGTCCTCGCTCACAGGGCGACTGCTGGTCGCCACCCCGAAGCTGGCGGACCCCAACTTCGACCGGGCCGTGGTGCTCCTGCTGGACCACGACGCGGAGGGCACGCTCGGCGTGGTCCTGAACCGGCCGACCCCGGTGGGGGTGGGTGACGTGCTGGAGGCCTGGGCCGGGCTGGCCGGGGTCCCCCAGGTGGTGTTCCAGGGCGGCCCGGTGTCGCTGGACTCGGCGCTGGCGCTGGCCGTGGTGCCCGGCGAGCCGCGGGAGGACGAGGGCTCCGGCCTGCTGGGCTGGCGGCGGGTGCACGGGGCGATCGGCCTGGTCGACCTGGAGGCGCCGCCCGAGCTGCTGGCCGCCGAACTGGGCTCGCTGCGGATCTTCGCCGGTTACTCGGGCTGGGGCCCGGGCCAGCTGGAGAAGGAACTGCTCGACGGCGCCTGGTACGTGGTGGAGTCCGAACCCGGGGACGTCTCCATGCCCGACCCGGAGCGCATGTGGCGGTCGGTGCTGCGGCGGCAGCGCAACGAGCTGGCCATGGTGGCCACGTATCCGGACGATCCGAGTCTCAATTAGGCTTGAGCGTCATGAGCACTCTTGAGCCCGAGCGCGGGGCGGGCACCGGCACCCTGGTCGAGCCGACTCCGCAGCTCTCCCACGGTGACGGCGACCACGAGCGCTACGCGCACTATGTCCAGAAGGACAAGATCATGGCGAGCGCGCTGGAAGGCACGCCCGTCGTCGCGCTGTGCGGGAAGGTCTGGGTCCCGGGCCGGGACCCGAAGAAGTACCCGGTCTGCCCGATGTGCAAGGAGATCTACGACGGCATGCCGGTCGGCGGGGGCGGCGACGCGTCCGGCGGGGGCGGCAACGGCTGACAGCGGCGCGTTCGGTCCCGAGGGCATGCCCGACGACGACGCGCCACTGGATCCCTTCGACCCGCTGCCGGACGACGCAGGCAGCGGGGAGCGGGTGCACGCCCTCGTCGGCCAGGGCCGGTTCGCCGAGGCGCACGCGCTGGTCAGCGACGCCTTCGTCGAGCGCAACGGCAGCGCCGGCTATCTGCTGCGGGCCTGGGTGCTCGCGCAGGAGCGGCGCCCGGTCCAGGCCCGCGAGGCCGTCGACTGGGCCCTGGCGCTCGCCGGGCCCGCCGAGACCGCGGACGTGTTCGTGCTGGCCGGCGTCGTCCTGCTCGCACTGGACGAGGCGCACGCCGCACTGACCGTCGCGCTGCGCGCCTACGGCGCCGACCCCGACGGCTGGGAGCCGTCGGTGCTGCTCTCCGACGTCTACCGGCGGCTGGGCCGGCTGCCCGACGCGGTGGCCGCCGCCCGCCGGGCCGTGGCCACCGCGCCCCGCGAGTCCGAGGCCCAGGTGGCGCTCGCCCGGTCGCTGTCCGCGAGCCGCGGCCTGACCGGCCGGATACCCCGGCGCCACCGCGCCGAACACGCCACCGCCGTGCGCAGCGCGCTGGAACTCGGCGCCGATCCCCGTCACCTCACCGCACCGCGCGGCGGCATGGTGATCGGCGGCGTCGGCCTGGCCCTGTTCTGGGGCACCCAGCTCTACCGGATCGAGACCGGCGGCGCCTGGCAGCTCATAGCCGGCGGCGCGGTGCTCGCCCTGACGTTCGTGATCATCGCCTTCGTGGTGCGGGCCGGCACCCGGCGCTCCGGGATCACCGCCCGCGCCCGGCTGCGCGGCATCCAGGCCACCACCCGCACCGAGATGGCCGTCGACGACTGGCTGTGGCGGATCAGCGCCGTGCACGTGTCCGCGTCGCTGCCCCTGCCGGTCCTGCTCACCACCGGGCTGGTCGCCGACCGCGGCTGGCACGGACATCCCTGGCCGCTGTGGGCCGCCGCGCTCGCCGCCCTCACCGGTCTCGCCGCCGTCCTGCTGGCGCTGGCCGCCGTGCCCTGGTGGTACGGCGCGGCGCTGGCCCGCCGGATCGTGCACTACGGCGGTCTGGTCCGCGTGCACCTGGCCGCGGCCGCGGCCCTGTCCGGCGGCACCATGGCGCTCGCCGCCCGCGGCGACGCCACCCGGGGCCAGTGGGCCGGTCTGGCCGTCGCGCATCTGGCATGGGTGGTCGGCGGCTGGGCCACCGCCCTGGTGATGGCCGGCCGGCTCCAGGCCCGGCGCCGTCAGACGCTCTGAACGACCCCGGCGGGGCACCCGGGCCGGCCGGGGAGGAGCGGGCTGAACCGGTTCGTGAATTGGTCTATGCCATTAGGCGGTCGGCGGGGCAGGATGGCCCCATGGACCTCATCCCCACCCCCAGTCACTCCACGGCCTACGCCGCCGACGCGACGTTCACGCTGGCACCCGGGACGGCGCTGGAGGCGGGTCCCGGCGCCGAGAACGCCGCCCGCTGGCTGCGGGCGGTCGTGGGCGCCGCCACCGGGCTGCCGTTCGCGTCCGCCGGGACCGCCGCCGACGGCGTCGTCCGGCTCGCGGTGGACGAGACCGTGCCCGGCGGCCCCGAGGCGTACCGCATCACCGTCGACCCCGCCTCCGGTGTGCGGATCACCGGCGCGGGCCCCGCGGGGGTCTTCTGGGGCGCCCAGACCTTCCGCCAGATGCTCGGCCCCGACGCCTTCCGCCGCGCCCCGGTGCGCGACCGCGTGTGGCAGGTGCCGTCCGGGCACCTCAGCGACGCCCCCCGGTTCGGCTGGCGGGGGTTCATGCTCGACGTGGCCCGCCACTTCATGCCCAAGGACGGGGTGCTGCGCTACCTCGACCTGATGGCCGCGCACAAGCTGAACGTGCTGCACCTGCACCTGACCGACGACCAGGGCTGGCGGCTGGAGATCCGCCGCCACCCCGAACTGACCGCCAAGGGCGCGTGGCGCGAGCGCACCAAGGTCGGGCTGCGCGAGTCCACGCTGTGGGACGAGCGCCCGCACGGCGGCTACTACACGCAGGACGACATCCGCGAGATCGTCGCCTACGCCGCCGAGCGCCACATCACCGTGGTCCCCGAGATCGACATCCCCGGCCACTCGCAGGCCGCGATCGCCTCCTACCCCGAACTCGGCAACACCGACGTGCTCGACACCGGTGCCCTGCCGGTCCTGCCCAGCTGGGGTGTCAACCCCAACGTGCTGGCGCCCACCGACGAGACGCTGCGCTTCTACGAGGACGTCTTCACCGAGGTGCTGGAGCTGTTCCCCGGCGAGTTCGTGCACATCGGCGGCGACGAGTGCCCCAAGGACCAGTGGCGCGACTCCGCGACCGCCCAGACCCGCATCAAGGAACTCGACCTGGAGGACGAGGACGAGCTGCAGAGCTGGATCATCCGGCACTTCGACCGCTGGCTAGCCGACCGCGGCCGGCGCCTCATCGGCTGGGACGAGATCCTGGAGGGCGGCCTCGCGCCCGGCGCGGCGGTGTCCTCCTGGCGCGGCTTCGCCGGCGGCATCGCCGCGGCCAAGGCCGGCCACGACGTCGTGATGTGCCCGGAGAGCCACGTCTACCTGGACTGGCGGCAGTCGGAGTCCCCGGACGAGCCCGTGCCGATCGCGCACGCCCGCACCCTGGAGGACGTCTACCGCTTCGAGCCGGTGCCCGCCGACCTCACCGAGGACGAGGCCCGGCGGATCATCGGCACCCAGGCCAACCTGTGGACCGAGGTGATGGACTCGGTGCGCGTCGTGGACTACATGGCCTTCCCGCGGCTCGCCGCCTTCGCCGAGGTCGCCTGGTCCGCGCTGCCCGCGCCCGCCGAACGCGACTGGGCGGACTTCGAGTCGAGGATGCGCACGCACTACGCCCGCCTCGACGCGCTGGGCGTGGAGTACCGGCCGCCGGGCGGCCCGCTGCCGTGGCAGCGCCGCCCCGGAGTCGTCGGCCGGCCCAAGCCCGGACCGCCCCCGATCAGGTGACCCCGCCCGGAACTTCCCCCGGCCCGCCCGGCGAGCTGGCACGGTGGTTCCCGTACTCCCGCAAGCACCCGTAAGCACGGCAAATCCGGCATGGTGGCCGATGCGGGCGCAGTCGTACGATCGAGCCCGGCAAGGGCGGATCGGTACTTCGTGGACCCTCGCGTCGGCCGCCCCGGAACATGTGCCAGAGTTGCCACGTCCGGGCTGTGAGCACGTACGGTACGGCTACCGCGTGACCGAGGAAGGCCGGGAAGGGGCAGCTGCGTGAGCACGTATGCACGGCAGGCAGCGGAGAACGTCATGCTGCCGTCCTCGCTGGACGAGGCGGTGGCGGCGCTCGCCGCCATGCCCAGTGCCGTGCCCGTCGCCGGTGGTACCGACCTGATGGCGGCCGTCAACTCCGGTCTGCTGCGCCCCGCGGCGCTCGTCGGACTCGGCCGCATCAGCGAGATCCGCGGCTGGCAGTACGCGGACGGCGCCGCGCTGCTCGGCGCCGGACTCACCCACGCCCGCATGGGACGCCCCGACTTCGCGGCGCTCATCCCCGCGCTGGCCGCCGCCGCCCGCTCGGCCGGCCCGCCGCAGATCCGCAACGCCGGCACCCTCGGCGGCAACATCGCCAGCGCCGCACCCACCGGCGACGCCCTGCCGGTGCTCGCCGCACTGGAGGCCGGGGTGATCCTGGCCGGGCCGGACGGCGACCGCGAACTGCCCATCAGCCACCTGCTGACCGGCATGGACCCGATGCGGCCCGGTGAACTCCTCGCCTTCGTCCGCATCCCGCTGCTGCACGCCCCGCAGACCTTCCTGAAGTCCACCGGACGCACCGGCCCCGGCCGCGCGGTGGCCTCCGTCGCCCTGGTCGTCGACCCCGCCAGGCGGCAGGTGCGCTGCTCGGTCGGCGCGGTCGCGCCGGTGCCGCTGCGGCCGCTCGAGGCCGAGCAGTGGGTCGCCGGGCTGATCGACTGGGACGGCGAGCGCACCCTCGCCGACGAGGCCTGCACCGCCTTCGGCGAGTACGTCGCCGCCGCCTGCATCCCCGACCAGCCCGGGGTCGAACTGCCGCCCGCCGCCGTGCAGCTCCGGCGTACCGTTGCGGCACTGTCCCGTCGAGCGCTCGGGAGGGCCCTGGCATGACCGACCAGTCGCACTCTGGCACCCCCCACGGCAACTCGGGGTCCTGGCAGCCCGTGCCGGGCGGCGGGGACTACGACCCCGACCAGACCATGCACGTCTCCTTCGCCGCCCAACTGCCGCCCGACCCGCGGCCCGGCGAGGACCCGCTGAGCGCCCACGGCCCGGCGGGTGCCGACGCGGGTGGCGGTACGGACGCCGCCACGACCTGGTCGATCCCGGTGATCAGGGACGAGGCGGAGGGCGAGTCCGGCGAGTACTCGGTCGGCGCCTTCACCTCGTCCTGGGACCAGGCGCCGTCGCCCGCCGCGCCCACCACGCAGTCCTTCCCCGCCGGGATGTTCGGGCAGGGCGCCGCCGCCGCGCAGGCCGCGCGGGCCGAGGCCGAGCGGGCACCGCGGCCCGGCGCCGACTACACCACACCCGCCGGCCACGGCACCGGCCAGTGGGCGATGCCCTACGGCGGTGCCCAGCCCGGCGAGGCGTCGCCCTGGCAGTCCCACGCCCCGGCCGCCGACGCCGCCTGGGCGCCCGCGGACAACGGCGAACGCGAGGACGACGGCGCGGCCGCGTACGGCCACCCCCGCGACGAGACCGGCGGCGGCACGCACCCCGCCGAGGCCGCCTACGCGCCCGGGTTCCACGGCCCCGGCCGCGGCGACGGCGGCTACGGCACGGGCCCGGCGGGCGGCGGCGGTTACGGCGGCGGCCCGGCGGCCCTCGGCGGGGGACCGGTCCACCCCGGCGCCGGCTACGGCCCGGAGGCCGGCGCCCCCGCGGCGGACGGCCACACCTACGCCGCCCGTGACGCGGCCGCCCACGGCGGTGACGGATTCGGGGACGCGGGTGACGGCGGCTTCGGCGGTGACGGGTCCGGCGACGCGGCCGGTGACGACGGCTTCGGTGCCGGCGGCTTCGGCTCGGCGGACCCGGGAAGTGCGGCCCACACGGGCGGCGCGTCCGAGGCGGACGGCCCGGGTGCCCCGGGTGCGGCAGACGTTCCCGCCGCCGAAGAGCCGCCGCAGACAACGGAGTCGGGGTCCCAGCGGGACCACCTGACCGGCGACGCCCCCGCCGGCCACGACGAGGACGCCGCCGAGGCGGCCGCCGCCGGTCACCCCGGCCCGGCCGAACCCGGCGACCCCGACGTGCTCGGCGACGACGTGCTCGCCGAACCCGGCACGCCCGGTGACCCGGCGGCCGCCCCGGACGCGGACCCGTCCGGCGACGGCGACGCCCCGCCCGGCGCCGCGGCCGCGGCGGACGTCGGTGCCGGAACCGACGCGGAACCGGAGGCCGCGGTCGCGGTCGAGCCGGAGCCCGAACCCGAACCGGAGCCCGAGACCCGCAGCGAGCACCCGCTCGCCTCCTACACCCTCCGGGTCAACGGCACCGACCGCCCGGTCACCGACGCCTGGCTCGGCGAGTCCCTGCTCTACGTGCTGCGTGAACGCCTCGGCCTGGCCGGCGCCAAGGACGGCTGCGAGCAGGGCGAGTGCGGGGCCTGCTCGGTGCAGGTCGACGGCCGGCTCGTCGCCTCGTGCCTGGTGCCCGCGGCCACCGCCGCCGGCAGCGAGGTCCGCACCGTCGAGGGCCTGACCGTCGAGGGACGCCCCTCCGACGTCCAGCAGGCGCTCGCCGACTGCGGGGCCGTGCAGTGCGGCTTCTGCATCCCGGGCATGGCGATGACCGTCCACGACCTGCTCGAGGGCAACCACCGGCCGACCGACCTCGAGGTCCGGCAGGCGCTGTCCGGCAACCTGTGCCGCTGCTCCGGCTACCGCGGCGTCCGCGAGGCCGTCCGTCAGGTCGTCGCCGGTCGCGCGGCCGAGGACGACACCGCGGCCGCCGAGGACGCTGCCCGGGTCCCGCACCAGGGCGGCCCGGCGGGACCGGAGGGCGCCCGATGAGCGCGGCGGCGCTGTCCGCGCCGCGGCGCCCGCGCCGGACGACCACGAACTCGCCCGCGGGAGACGGACGATGAGCATCATCGACGGGACCGGTGCCGGCCCCGAGACACTCGCCGGGAGCGGCGCCCCGCACGGCCTGGGGACGTCCGTGCCCTCGACCGAGGCGCTGGCCAAGACCCAGGGCACATACCCGTACGCCGCCGACCTGTGGGCCGAGGGCCTGCTGTGGGCCGCGGTGCTGCGCTCGCCGCACCCGCACGCGCGGATCACCCGCATCGACACCACCGAGGCCGCGGCGATGCCCGGCGTGCGGGCCGTCGTCACGCACGAGGACGTGCCCGGCGACGCCATGCACGGCCGCCGCGTCGCCGACCGCCCGGTCTTCGCCGGCGACCTCGTCCGGCACCACGGCGAGCCGATCGCCGCGGTCGCCGCCGACCACCCCGACACCGCCCGCCTCGCGGCCGCGGCGATCCTCGTCGAGTACGAGGTGCTGGAGCCGGTCACCGACCCGGAGAAAGCCTTCGCCGCGGAGCCGCTGCACCCCGACGGCAACCTGATCCGGCACATCCCGCTGCGCTTCGGCGACCCCGACGCGGTCGGCGAGGTCGTCGTCGAGGGCCTGTACCGGGTGGGCCGGCAGGACCCGGCGCCGATCGGCGCGGAGGCCGGGCTCGCGGTGCCGCGCCCCGACGGCGGCGTCGAGCTCTACGTGGCCTCCACCGACCCGCACGCCGACCGCGACCTGGCCGCCGCCTGCTTCGGGCTGGAGTCCGACCGCGTCAAGGTCGTGGTGACCGGCGTGCCCGGCGCGATGGGCGACCGCGAGGACTCGGGCATCCAGCTCCCGCTCGGCCTGCTCGCCCTCAGGACCGGCTGCCCGGTGAAGTTCGTGGCCACCCGCGAGGAGTCCTTCCTCGGCCACGCCCACCGCCACCCCACGCTGCTGCGCTACCGCCACCACGCCGACGCCGAGGGGCGGCTGGTCAAGGTGGAGGCGCAGATCCTGCTGGACGCGGGCGCCTACGCCGACTCCTCCTCGGACGCGCTGGCCGCCGCGGTGGCCTTCGCCGCCGGGCCCTACGTCGTCCCGCACGTCTTCGTCGAGGGCTGGGCGGTGCGCACCAACAACCCGCCGTCCGGGCACGTCCGCGGCGAGGGCGCGCTGCAGGTCTGCACGGCCTACGAGGGCCAGATGGACAAGCTCGCCGCCAAACTCGGCCTGGAACCGGCCGAGGTGCGGATGCGCAACGTGCTGGCCACCGGCGACATGCTGCCCACCGGCCAGACCGTGACCTGCCCGGCGCCGGTCGGCGAACTGCTCAAGGCCGTCCGCGACGCCGACCTGCCGCCGCTGCCCGACGGCGAGGACGAGTCCCAGTGGCTGCTGCCCGGCGGACTGTCCGGCGCGGGCGAACCGGGCGCCGTGCGCCGCGGCGTCGGCTACGCGCTGGGCATGGTGCACGTGCTCGGCGCCGAGGGCACCGACGAGGTGTCCACCGCGACCGTCCGCGTCCACGACGGCCGCGCCACCGTCATCTGCGCGGCCGTCGAGACCGGCCAGGGCTTCACCACCCTGGCCCGGCAGATCGTGCAGGACGTGCTCGGCGTCGACGAGGTGCGGGTGCTGCCCTCCGACACCGACCAGCCGCCCGCCGGCCCCGCCGCGCGCGGCCGCCACACCTGGGTGTCAGGCGGCGCGGTGGAGCGGGCCGCGAAGATGGTCCGCACCCAGCTCCTGCAGCCGCTGGCCGCCAAGTTCGGCATGTCCGTGGAACTGCTCACCATCGCCGACGGGAAGATCACCTCGTACGACGGCGTGCTGTCCACCACGGTCGCCGAGACCCTCGACGGCAAGGAGCTGTGGGCCACCGCGCAGTGCCGCCCGCACCCCACCGACCGGCTGGACGAGAACGGGCAGGGCGACGCGTTCGTCGGCCTCACGTTCTGCGCGGTGCGCGCGGTGGTGGACGTCGACATCGAGCTCGGCTCGGTGCGGGTGGTCGAACTGGCCGTCGCCCAGGACGTGGGCCGGATCCTCAACCCCCGCCAGCTCGCCGCCCGGATCGAGGCCGGGGTCACCCAGGGCGTCGGCATGGCCCTGATGGAGGACCTGCGCGCCCCCCGCGGTGTCGTCAAGCGCCCCAGCCTGACCGGCTACCCGATGCCGACGGCGCTGGACGCGCCGGACGTGCGGATCGTGAAGCTGGTCGAGGAGCGGGACGTGGTCGCGCCGTTCGGGGCGAAGGCGGTGAGCGCCGTGCCCGTCGTCACCTCGCCGGCCGCGGTGGCCGCGGCCGTGCGGGCGGCCACCGGGCGACCGGTGACCCGCCTGCCCATCCGCCCGCAGGCCGCCGTCGTCAAACCCCGGACCTGACCCTCCCGGGGACGCAGGAACCGCTGCCGGGAGGGCAGGACCGCGGACCGGACGGGACGGAGCCGTCACGGCCCGGGCGGGGTGTTCACGGGCGCATCGAGGCCGCCAGGTCCGCGAGCCCGGACATGGTCTGGGCGTGCAGGCCGCCGCCGAACGTGACCCGGGTGGCGCCGAACACGCCGAGCTCCGCGGGCGCGGGTCCGCCCGCCTTGCACAGGGCGTTCAGCGGCAGACCGATCTGCTCGGCCAGATCGGCGAGTTGGGCGGGCGGCGCCATGATCGGGTACACGCAGTCCGCGCCGGCCTCGGCGTACAGCCGGCCGCGCTCGACGGCCGCCGCGGTCGTCCGGTCACCGCGCAGGAACGTGTCGATCCGCGCGTTGATCACCAGCGCGTCGCCGGCCGCCGCCCGCACCTCGGCGAGCCAGTCCGCCTGCCGCCGCGGGTCCTTGAGGGCCCTGCTCGCCGGATCGGAGTCCTCCAGGTTGCAGCCCGCCGCGCCGGCCTCCAGCAGCCGCTCCACCAACTCACCGGCAGGCAGGCCGTATCCGGCCTCCACGTCCGAGGTCACCGGCACGTCCACCGCGCGGGTGATCCGCGCGATCGCCGCGAACATCTCGGCGGGCGGCATCCCTTGGCCGTCCGCGTACCCCAGGGAGGCGGCCACGCCCGCGCTGGGCGTCGCCAGCGCCGCGAAGCCCGCGTCGGCGAAGACGCGGGCGCTGGCCGCGTCCCACGGCCCGGGCAGGACGAGCGGGTCGCCCGCCGCCCGGCCGTGGTGCAGGCTCCGCAACGCCTGTGCCGGCGCGCTCACTCGGCACCGCCCGGCTGCCTGCGGAAGGTGACGCCGAAGCGGTTCCACGCGTTGATCGCGACGATCGCCCCGACCAGGCGCGCCAGTTCGGCGTCGTCGAAGTGCTCGGCGGCCCGCTCGTACACCTCGTCCGGCACGAAGCCGTCGGTGAGCAGGGTGATCGCCTCGGTCAGCGCCAGCGCCGCCCGCTCCTTGGGGGTGTAGAGGTCCCGCACCTCCTGCCAGGCGTCGAGCAGGAAGATCCGTCGGTCGCTCTCACCGGCCTTGCGGGCGTCCGCGGTGTGCATGTCCAGGCAGAACGCGCAGCGGTTGATCTGCGAGGCCGGGATCTTCACCAGTTCGGCGATCACGGGGTCCAGGCCCTGCGCGGCGGCCTGGCTGAACGCCAGCATGCTCCTGAACATGTCCGGCGCGTGCCGGGCGTAGTCGATGCGCCCGGTCTCGGTTGCGTTCGTCATGCCCTGAACCTAAGGCCCGGCCGGGCCGCGGACCTGGACCAGTCGTCCAGCGGATTCCTGGGCCAATCTGATAGGAAGGCCCGATGATCCGAGGCAGCAAGGTCGGGCTGAGGGCCCGTCAGGAGAGCGATCTGGCCGTTCTCCACGAGGAGTTGTACAACGACGTGCTCACGTTCGCCCGCGCCGACGGCCGCGCGTGGCGCCCGGCGTCCCTGCCCGAGCACTCCGGGCGGAAGCTGCTGGAACCCACCGACGACCTGGCGATGTTCTCGGTGGTCGAACTCGCCACCGGGGAACTGGCCGGTGAGGGGCTGCTGTGGGACATCGACCTGTTCCAGCGGTCGGCCCATCTCGGCCTGTCGCTGCGTCCGGCCTTCCGCGGACGCGGCCTCGGCAGTGATCTGGTGCGGGTGCTGTGCACGTACGGGTTCGTGATCCGCGGACTGCGCCGTCTCCAGGTCGAGACGCTCGCCGACAACGACGCGATGCTCACCGCCGCCGAGAGGGCCGGCTTCCGCCGGGAGGGGACGCTGCGGCGCGCGGCATGGGTGTACGGGCGCGAACTCGACCAGGTGGTCCTGGGGATGCTGCACGACGAGTGGGAGCCGGAGGAGGGCGAGGTGCCCGCGGGCGGGGCCGCGCCGGCCCGGCTCAGTCCTTGAGGCGGGCCTCGTCGAGCCGGTCCAGGATGGCGTCCACCGTCTCGTCCGGGGTCTGCGCGCTGCTGTCCAGCCACAGGCCGATGTGCGGGGTCTGCTCGCGCAGGACCTGGTCGAGGCCGCCGACCGTCCAGGAGCCGTAGCCGGTCTTCGCCCGGGCGGCCTCCCGCTCGGCGACGGCGTCGCGCGAGGGGGCCAGCACCACGAGGTAGAGCGGGCGGGTGGCGATGGCCGCCAGGTACGGCTCGAGGTGCTCGCCGAGCACGACGTCCTGGACGACGGCGGTCCAGCCCGCGGCCGCGTACAGGTCGGCGGTGGACGCCGACACGCGGTAGCGCGGGCGCAACTGCTCGACGGCCTCGTCGCCGTGCCGCGGCACCGGCTCGCGACGGCCGGACACCAGCATCCGGCGGAACACGTCGCCGCGGACGTGCACCGCGCGCGGCAGCCGCTCCGCCAGCAACTGCGCGACCGTCGACTTGCCCGAGGCCATGACCCCGGTGATGACCATGACGGCGCGTTCCAGCACCACGTCACCCACAGCTCGCCCCCTTCCGGTGGACGCCCCCGTCCGACGGACGAGCATTGCAGCCCGGCGGGCCGGTCTCAACCGTTCCACGCCACGGGGTCATGTCCCTGCAAGACAGGGTGTCAACACGGGGGGGGGGGGCAGGGATGCGGCGGGCCGCTCGGGGTGGCGGGGGATGCGGCCGGCCGCGAGCGGGCGGCCGGCCGGGAGCTGGAGGCCGTGACCGGAATCGAACCGGCGTCACTCGCTTTGCAGGCGAGTCCCTCAACCACTCGGGCACACGGCCGTGTGCTGGTGCGTGCTTCGACGATGGCGGGCGGTGGGTGGGGTGGTCAACGGGTTCGGGCGGGGTGCCATGCGACTGCCACACGGCGTTCACGGGCGTTCATGAACCGGGTCCCGGGACCGAGGACCAAAGTCGCAGACGCACCAGTCGTCCGGCAGGGGTGAAAGGGGGGATTGCCCCTTACCCTGGGCAGGTGACAGTTGTACCGGCCAACCAGGGCGA
Organism: Actinacidiphila acidipaludis; assembly: GCF_019890725.1. Taxonomy (GTDB): domain Bacteria; phylum Actinomycetota; class Actinomycetes; order Streptomycetales; family Streptomycetaceae; genus Actinacidiphila; species Actinacidiphila acidipaludis. Next base: position 91,343 of record NZ_JAINZZ010000018.1, on the reverse strand, counting down.
GCAGAGTGACCAGGAGATACGCGGCGCGCGGGAGGCCGCGGACGAGGGCGGCGTCCTCGGACGCGAGTACCGCGCCCTGACCCTGGGCATCGTGTCCGTCGTGCTCATGATCGCCTTCGAGGCGACCGCGGTCGGCACCGCCATGCCCATCGCCGCACGCGACCTCCACGGCCTCGGCCTCTACGCCTTCGCGTTCTCCGGCTACTTCACCACCTCGCTGCTCGCCATGGTGGTCAGCGGCCAGTGGTGCGACCGCAGCGGCCCGCTGCCCCCGCTGGCCGGCGGCATCGCCGGGTTCGCCGCCGGCCTGGTCATCAGCGGCACCGCCCACTCGATGAGCCTGTTCGTCCTCGGCCGCGCCGTGCAGGGCCTGGGCGGCGGCCTGGTGATCGTCGCCCTGTACGTCGTCGTGGGCCGCGCCTATCCCGAACGCCTGCGGCCCTCGGTGATGGCCGCGTTCGCCGCGTCGTGGGTCGTGCCGTCCATCGTCGGGCCCCTGGTGTCCGGCACGGTCACCGAACAGCTCGGCTGGCGCTGGGTGTTCCTGGCCATCCCGGTCCTCGTGGTGCTCCCGCTGGCCGTCATGCTGCCCGCGCTGCGCCGTACCGCCCACGCCCCCGCCGACACCGGCGCCCAGCGCATGGACGGCCGCCGCATCTGGCTCGCGGTCGCCCTCGCGGTCGGGGCCGTCCTGCTGCAGTACGCGGGGCAGGACCTGCGGCCCGTCTCCGTGGTGCCCGCGGTGGTCGGCGCGGTGCTGCTCGTCCCGGCGGCCCTGCGGCTGCTGCCCGCCGGAACCTTCCGCGCGGTTCGCGGGCTGCCCACCGTGATCCTCATGCGCGGCATCGCGGCCGGCACCTTCCTGGCGGCCGAGAGCTTCATCCCGCTGATGCTCGTCACCCAGCGCGGGCTGTCGGCCACCCTGGCCGGCCTGTCCCTGGCCGGCGGCGGCCTCACCTGGGCGCTCGGCTCCTACGTCCAGGCCCGGCCCCGTCTCGAACCCCTGCGCGGGCGGCTGGTCCAGGCCGGCATGGTCATGTCGGCCGCGGCGATCGCGGCGGTGCCGCTGGCGCTGGACCACGCGGTGCCGCCGGCGGTCGTCGCGGTGGCCTGGTGCGTGGGCGGGCTCGGCATGGGACTGGTCATCTCGTCCCTGAGCGTCCTCCTGCTCAAGGTCTCGCCCCCGAGCGACGCGGGGGCGAACTCGGCGGCCCTGCAGGTGAGTGACTCCCTGGCGAACGTGCTGCTGGTCGCGGCGGCGGGGACGGTGTTCACGGCGCTGGGCGGAGGGTCGGTGGCGCCCTCCGCGGTTTCCGCTGCCGCGGGGGCTTCCCATGGGCATCCTGCGGCGTTCGCGGCGGTGTTCCTGCCGGCGGCCGCGCTCGCTCTCCTCGGCGCGCTCGTCGCCCCCCGCCTCCACCCCCGCGGGTAGCTCCGCTGGGTTGGCGGGGGCCGGTCCGTCCTGCCCTTTGCGGAGAGTCGGCAAGGCACCGCAAGGGGCAGGACGTGCACCGGCCGGGGGGAGAGGGAGGGGCCGAGCTGTGATGTGGGTCGCAACCCCGGCAAGGGGCCTGCGTCGTACCGCGCCCGCACCCCACCGCCGGATAGGCTGAGGCGGTTTTCGTACCGGGCGGGCGCCAGCCCTCCCTTCCGTACAGGCGGGCGCCAGCCCGATGATGCCGACCCCGACGGAGACCGTGACTACCACCGCCTCGCACTCGTCCCACCACCTCTCACCCGCCTTCCCCGGCCGCGCACCCTGGGGAACGGCGAACAAGCTGCGGGCCTGGCAGCAGGGGGCCATCGACGCGTACGTGGCCCGGCAACCGCGGGACTTCCTGGCGGTGGCCACGCCGGGCGCCGGCAAGACCACCTTCGCGCTGACCCTCGCCTCGTACCTGCTGCACAACCACCTGGTGCAGCAGATCACCGTCGTCGCGCCCACCGAGCACCTGAAGACGCAGTGGGCGGAGGCGGCGGCGCGGATAGGGATCCGGCTCGACCCGGAGTACAGCGCCGGCCCGGTGAGCCGGGAGTACCACGGGGTGGCCGTGACGTACGCGGGCGTCGGCGTACGCCCCATGCTGCACCGCAACCGCTGCGAGCAGCGCAAGACCCTGGTGATCCTGGACGAGATCCACCACGCGGGCGACAGCAAGTCGTGGGGCGAGGCGTGCCTGGAGGCGTTCGACCCGGCGACCCGCCGCCTCGCGCTGACCGGCACCCCGTTCCGCTCGGACACCAACCCGATCCCGTTCGTGACGTACGAGGAGGGCAACGACGGCATCCGCCGGTCAGCCGCCGACTACACGTACGGATACGGCAACGCGCTCGCCGACGGCGTGGTGCGGCCGGTGATCTTCCTCAGCTACAGCGGCACGATGCGCTGGCGCACCAAGGCCGGTGACGAGCTGTCCGCGCGGCTGGGCGAGCCGATGACGAAGGACGCGATCGGCCAGGCGTGGCGGACCGCGCTGGCCCCCACCGGCGACTGGATCCCCAACGTGCTGCGGGCCGCCGACCAGCGCCTCACCGAGGTCCGCAAGGGCATCCCGGACGCCGGCGCCCTGGTGATCGCCACCGACCAGGACTCGGCCCGCGCCTACGCCAAGCTGATCAAGGAACTGACCGGCCACAAGGCCACGTTGGTGCTCTCCGACGACGTCGGCGCGTCCAAGCGCATCGAGCAGTTCAGCCAGAGCGAGGACCGCTGGATGGTCGCGGTCCGGATGGTCTCCGAGGGCGTGGACGTGCCGCGGCTGGCCGTCGGGGTGTACGCCACGACGATCTCGACGCCGCTGTTCTTCGCGCAGGCCGTCGGCCGCTTCGTGCGGTCGCGGCGCCGTGGCGAGACCGCGTCGGTGTTCGTCCCGACGATCCCGATGCTGCTGGAGTTCGCCGCGCAGATGGAGGTCGAGCGCGACCACGTGCTCGACCGGCCGAAGAAGCAGGGCGAGGACGACCTGTTCGCCGAGGAGGACGAGCTCCTCGCGGACGCGGAGCGGGCCGAGGACGAGGTCACCGACGACGACATGCTGCCGTTCGAGGCGCTGGAGTCCGACGCCGTCTTCGACCGGGCGCTCTACGACGGCGCCGAGTTCGGCATGCAGGCGCACCCGGGCAGCGAGGAGGAGCAGGACTACCTCGGCATCCCCGGGCTGCTGGAGCCCGACCAGGTGCGCATACTCCTGCAGAAGCGGCAGGCCCGGCAGATCGCCCACAGCAGGAAGAAGCCGGACGAAGAGGCCGATCTGCTCGAACTGCCCGCCGAGCGGCGTCCGGTGGTCACCCACCGCCAGCTGCTGGAGTTGCGCAAGGAGCTCAACACCCTGGTGGCCGCGTACAACCACCAAAGCGGCAAACCGCACGGCGTGATCCACAACGAACTGCGCCGGGTGTGCGGCGGCCCGCCGAGCGCGGAGGCCACCGCGGGGCAGCTCGAGGAGCGCATCAAGAAGGTCCGGGAGTGGGCCACCCGTATGCGGTGATCTCTGCCGTATTGCCGAGAACGCCCCCGCCGCGTTCCTCAAACTCGGGTCAAAGCAGCGCCCGGATTGTGGACGACCTCTTCCGCTGAGCGGTACTCGGTCGCTACGGTGCCGGTCACGCACGCGCCGTGGCAGTGCAGCCGCGGAGCGCAGCCGGTATGCCGACACCGACCGGCGGCCTCTCCGCGCGCACTGCCGCGGGACCGGCAGGGCGCTCATTCGTGAGATGCGCCGCCGATTTCACGAGGAGGGGGCGTCGTGACCGCGGAGACGTCTCAAACGCTCGACCGGGGCCTGCGGGTCCTGAAACTGCTCGCCGACACCGACCACGGCCTGACCGTGACCGAGCTGGCCGCCAAACTCGGCGTCAACCGCACCGTGGTGTACCGGCTGCTGGCCACGCTGGAGCAGCATTCGCTGGTCCGCCGTGACGTCGGCGGCCGGGCGCGGGTCGGGCTCGGGGTCCTGGGGCTGGCCCACCAGGTGCACCCGCTGCTGCGGGAGGCGGCGCTGCCCGCGCTGCGCTCACTGGCCGAGGACATCGGCGCGACCGCGCACCTGACCCTGGTCGACGGCACCGAGGCGCTGGCCGTCGCGGTCGTCGAGCCGACGTGGACCGACTACCACGTGGCGTACCGCACCGGGTTCCGGCACCCGCTGGACCGCGGGGCGGCGGGCCGGGCGATCCTGGCGGGCCGCGGCATGCAGCCGGCCGCCGACGGCGGGAGCTGGGAGCCGTTCGAGGACCTCTCCGGGCTCACGGCCGGGCCCGGCGAGCCGGACGGCGGCCCCGTGCCGGCCGTGCGGATCCTGGAGGCCGCGGTGGTGGACCGGCGGCACCTGGCCGACGCGTCGCACTCCGCGGACGGCGCCGACCCGGTGCTGGGCACCGGCGTGACGGTGAACACCCTGCGCTATGTGATCACCTCCGGCGAGCTGGAGGCCGGGGCGAGCGGTGCCGCCGCCCCGCTGCTGGGCGTGCCCGGCGTCGAGGGCAGCGTCGGCGTGGTGATGCTCGCGGACTCGGTGCCCGAGAGGGTCGGGGCGCGGGTCGTGGAGGCCGCCCTCGAAGTGGCGGACGCCCTGCGCTGACGGGCGCCGGGGCGGGCTCGGGGTGAGGGCGGGGCGCCCGGTGAATTAGGGTCGCTCCCATGCCGAACCTCTCCCGCCGGTCCGTGGTGCTCTCCGTGTGTGCCGCGGTCGTGGCCGCCCTGCTGGCCGTGGCCGCGTTCGCGCCGCTGCCGGTCTCGATCGTCGAGCCGGGTCTGACCGCGAACGTGCTGGGCAGCGACAACGGCACGCCGATCATCACGGTCAAGGGCGTCCCGGTGCGCACCACCAGCGGGCAGCTGCGGCTGGTGACCGTCCAGGCCACCGCCCCGAACGCGTCCGTGCACTTCAGCGACGTGTGGTCGGCCTGGTTCAAGAACAGCCAGGCCGTCATGCCGAGGGACGCCGTCTATCCGTCCGGCGGCACGGTCGAGGAGATCAACAAGGCCAACCTGAAGGACTTCGCGCAGTCGGAGGCCGCCGCGACCTCGGCGGCGCTCAAGCAGATGGGCCTGTCGCCGTCGCAGGTTCACGTCACGCTGCGGCTCGAGGACGTCGGCGGCCCGAGCGCCGGACTGCTGTTCACGCTCGGCATCATCGACAAGGTCGACGGCGACGGGCACGGCGGTGATCTCACCGGCGGCCAGAACATCGCCGGCACCGGCACGATCGACGCCGCCGGGAAGGTCGGCGCGGTCGGCGGGGTGCCGCTGAAGGAGCAGGCGGCCCGCCGCGACGGCGCCACCGTCTTCCTGGTCCCGCGCGACGAGTGCGCCGACGCCAAGGCCGACCTGCCGAAGGGGCTGAAGCTGGTCCCGGTCACCACGCTCGACGGCGCGCTGTCCGCGCTCTCGGCGCTGCGGGCCCACAGCGCCACCCCGTCCTGCTGAGCCGCCTCAGCCGGCCGCAGGCTCCCGCACGGGGGCGGGCGGCGCCGGGACCGGAGCGCTCTCCCAGGCGCGGAAGGCCGGCACGACCAGCGGGCTGAGCGTGGTGAGCAGGTAGACCGCGCTGACCGTCGCCATGCCGGCGGTCAGGCCCGCGTACTGGACGATGAGGCCGCCGACGAGCGCGCCGAGCGGCACCGCGACCAGGACGCCCGAGGTGACCGCGCCGAACACGCGGCTGCGCAGGCGCTCCGGGCACAGCCGGACCATCTCGGTGCCGATGATCGGATTCAGCACCCCCGCGGCGAGCCCGCACACCGCGCAGGTGACCACCAGCGGGGCGAGTCCGGGCACGAACGCGCCGACGGCGGTGCGCGGGAAGCCGCACACGATGAACGCGCCGATGAACAGCGCCCGTTGGGGCAGCCGGTGGCCGAAGGCGCCGTACAGCAGGGAGCCGGCGAGCGCGGCCGCGGCGAAGGTCCCGGAGACCACGCCGACGCTCACCGAACCGCCCAGGTGCTCCCGGGCGTCGACCGGCAGCAGGACCGCCGACCACGCCTGGTCCAGGGCGTTGGTCACCATCACCATCGCCACCACCGCGAACAGCAGCCGGGCCCGGAACAGGAAGGCGTAGCCCTCGCGCAGTTGGGCCCGGTACCGGCCGAAGGTGCCCGGTTCACCGGCGGCGGCCGTGCCGTCCCCGGCGGCCGGGCTCTCCTCGGCGGGCGGCCGCACGCCGTCCCGCACGCCGGAGCCGATCAGGACCGCGGAGACGGCGAAGGTGGCCGCGTCCAGCAGCAGCACGTCGGCCGCGCCCATGGCGGCGATCAGCAGACCGGCCAGCGGGCCGCCGAGCATCCGGGCGCCGCGCGACGCGCTCTCGTAGGCGCTGGACGCCCGGGCGATGGTGGTGCCCGCGCGTTCGGCGAGCCGGGGCATCAGCACCTCGCGGGCGGTCTCGCCCGGTGCGTGGAACAGCCCGGAGACCGCGACGAGGGCGAGCAGGCCGCCGTACGACAGGTGCCCGGTCATGTGCAGCAGCGGCACGGCCGCGACCGCGAGCGCGCACACCGCGTCCGAGGCGACGCTGCTGACCGCCAGGCCCAGCCGGTCGATCAGCGGGCCGCCCAGCAGCGCGGCCAGCACGACCGGCAGCGTCCCGGCGAAGGCGGTCAGTCCGGCCCGCGCGGCGCTGCCCGTGGTCTCCAGGACGAACCACGGTATGGCGACGACGGTGAGCATGCTCCCGGCGATCGAGACGACGTTCGCGGCGAGCAGCAGCCCGAGCGGCCGCCGGTCGGTTCCGGTCCTGTGCATGGTGTCCCCCCAGGTGTGCGATGTGCGTGGGCCTGCCGCGGCGTCGATGTGCCGCGGCCGTCGGTCGTCAGTCGGTGCGGCGCGGGAACGCGTGGAAGTGGATGCGCACGCGCGCGCTGTCCTCGGTCTGCTCGGGCACCCGGCCGCGGTAGCTGTCGATCAGCGCGTGGACCTTCTCGCCGAGTTCCCGGGCGAGTCGGGGCGTCAGGCGGACCGAGAAGTCGCTGATGTCCCAGGTGCTGCGCCACTCGTCGGGCCAGTCGTCCATGGTGCCGAGCCAGGTGCTGAGCTGCTCGGCGTGGCTGGCGGCGTGGTGGTGCAGGAAGGTCGTGAGCGCGCCGCGGACCTCGGGGTCCGGGTGCCGCTCGAACTCCTCGAAGCTCTCGACGCGGCTGCCGCGGTGCACGGCCCTCCACCAGCGCTCGCGGCCGGTGCCGCGGTCCGGGTCGTCCTCGACGAAGCCGTACGAGGCGAGTTGGCGCAGGTGGTAGCTGGTGGCGCCGCTGGACTCGCCCAGCCGGGCGGCGAGTCCGGACGCGGTGGCGGGGCCGTCCTCGCGCAGCATCGCCAGCAGCCGCATGCGCAGCGGATGGGCCAGGCCGCGCAGCGAGCGCGGGCTCAGCGGCGGGGTGTCGTCGTCCTTCGGGCGGGCGGGTGTCTCGGGTGTCTCGGGCACGGTCTCAGCGTAGAAGGATGCAAAGAGCCTTTGCAATGTCTCTTTTGCAAAAAACCTTTGCATCTTGCCCGAGTGGACGTCGGCCCTGGGCGCGGGGGGACTACTCGTCGCGGGCGGCCTGCTCCACCAGCGGGATGATCCGCAGCGGCACCGGGTTCTCCATGACGATCGCGGTGGACGCCCGCACGATGCCCTCGAAGCCGACGACCCGGTCGATGACGCGCTGGAGGTCCGCGTTGGACCGCGCCACCAGGCGGCACAGCATGTCGCCCTCGCCGGTGGTGGTGTGCAGTTCGAGCACCTCCGGGACCGTCGCCAGGTGCGCGCGGACGTCGGAACCCTGGCCCTGGCGGATCTCCAGCGTGGCGAACGCGGTCACCGGGTAGCCCAGGGCGGCCGGGTCGACCTGCGGCCCGAAGCCGCGGATCACGCCGCCGGCCTGCAGTCGGTCGAGCCGCGCCTGCACGGTGCCGCGGGCCACGCCGAGCCGGCGGGAGGCCTCCAGCACCCCTATCCGCGGCTCCTGTGCCAGCAGGGTGATGAGTCTGCCGTCCAGCGCGTCGATCCCCATCCCCGCCGCCTCCCATGGTCATACTGCACAGATTGTCTCGACGATCGTGGCGTCGACTGGGCAGGGTGTCCAGCGAAAACGTGAACTATTGCGCACTCTGAGCCGCGGGGAGACGCTCTTCCCATGACTGAGAAGGATGCATTCCCGGTAAAGGGCATGGACGCCGTCGTGTTCGCGGTGGGCAACGCGAAGCAGGCGGCGCACTACTACTCGACGGCGTTCGGCATGCGCCGTGTCGCGTACTCCGGGCCGGAGAACGGCAGCCGTGAGACCGCCTCCTACGTGCTGGAGTCGGGCGGCGCCCGCTTCGTCTTCACCTCCGTCATCAAGCCCACCACCGACCACGGCCGGTTCGTCGCCGAGCACGTCGCCGAGCACGGGGACGGCGTGATCGACCTCGCGATCGAGGTCCCGGACGCCCGCGCCGCCTACGCGTACGCGGTCGAGCACGGCGCCACCGGGCTGGAGGAGCCGTACGAACTCAAGGACGAGAACGGCACGGTGGTGCTCGCCGCCATCGCCACCTACGGCCAGACCCGGCACACCCTGGTCGACCGGTCCGGCTACGACGGCCCGTACCTGCCGGGATACGCGGCGGCCGGACCGCTGGTCGAGCCTCCGCGGCACCGCTTCTTCCAGGCCGTCGACCACTGCGTCGGCAACGTCGAACTCGGCCGGATGAACGAGTGGGTGGACTTCTACAACCAGGTCATGGGCTTCACCAACATGAAGGAGTTCGTGGGCGACGACATCGCCACCGAGTACTCCGCGCTCATGTCGAAGGTCGTCGCCGACGGCAGCCGCAAGGTGAAGTTCCCGCTCAACGAGCCCGCGGTCGGCAAGAAGAAGTCGCAGATCGACGAGTACCTGGAGTTCTACGGCGGCCCGGGCGTGCAGCACATCGCGCTCGCCACCAACGACATCGTGGCCTCCGTGCGCGCGATGCGGGCCGCGGGTGTGGAGTTCCTCGACACCCCCGACTCCTACTACGACACGCTCGGCGAGTGGGTGGGCGACACCCGGGTGCCGCTGGACACCCTGCGCGAGCTGAAGATCCTCGCGGACCGCGACGAGGACGGCTACCTGCTGCAGATCTTCACCAAGCCCGTCCAGGACCGGCCCACGGTCTTCTTCGAGATGATCGAGCGGCACGGCTCCATGGGCTTCGGCAAGGGCAACTTCAAGGCCCTGTTCGAGGCGATCGAGCGCGAGCAGGAGCGCCGCGGCAACCTCTGACGGGGAGCCGCACGGATCATCCGGCTGGGGCCGCTCAGGGGGCGGCTCCGGCCGGAGCCGTCTCCGGGCCCGGGCCGGGCCCGGGTGGGCCGTCCTTCCCCGCGGCGGCCCGCGGTGACAGGGTGAAGGCATGCGCGAACTGATCGAACGGCTGCTTGAGGGCGTGCCCGCCGCCTGCGTCCTCACCGACCCGGACGTCACCGCGTCGTACGCCCGCGACCAGGCGGCGTTCGCCGACGCCGGGGCGCCCGCGGTGGTGGTGCTGCCGCGCACGGTCGAGCAGGTGCGGCACGTCATGCGGACCGCGACCGCGCTGCGCGTGCCGGTCGTGCCGCAGGGCGCGCGGACCGGCCTGTCGGGCGCGGCGAACGCCACCGACGGCTGCATCGTGCTGTCCCTGGCGCGGATGGACCGGATCCTGGAGATCGACCCGGTCGACCGGGTCGCGGTCGTCGAACCCGGCGTCGTCAACGCCGCGCTGACCCGGGCCGCCGCCGGGCACGGCCTCACCTACCCGCCGGACCCCTCCAGCTGGGAGGAGTGCACCATCGGCGGCAACATCGGCACGGGCGCCGGGGGCCTGTGCTGCGTGAAGTACGGCGTCACCGCCGAGTACGTGCTGGGCCTGGACGTCGTCCTCGCCGACGGGCGCCTGCTGAGCACCGGACGGCGCACCGCCAAGGGCGTCGCCGGCTACGACCTGACCCGGCTGTTCGTGGGCTCCGAGGGGACCCTGGGCATCGTGGTGAAGGCGGTCGTGGCACTGCGGCCCGCACCGCCCCCGCAGCTCGCGCTCGTCGCCGAGTTCCCCTCGACGACCGCCGCCGCGGCGGCCGTCTGCGCCGTCATGGAACGCGGCCACGCGCCGTCGCTGCTGGAGCTGATGGACGGTACGACCGTGCGCGCGGTCAACGACCTGGCGCGGATGGGCCTGCCGGAGTCCACCGAAGCGCTGCTGCTCGCCGCGTTCGACACCGCCGACCCCGCCGCCGACCTGGCCGCCGTCGCCGCGCTGTGCACCGCCGCGGGCGCCACCGAGGTGGTGCCGGCCGCGGACGCCGCGGAGTCCGAACTGCTGCTCCAGGCTCGGCGGTTGTCGCTGCCCGCGCTGGAGCGGCTGGCGCCCTCCCTGCTGATCGACGACGTGTGCGTGCCGCGCGCCCGGCTCGGCGACATGCTGGACGGGGTCGTCGCGATCGCCGAGAAGTACGGCCTGACCATCGGGGTGTGCGCGCACGCGGGCGACGGCAACACCCACCCCGTGGTGTGCTTCGACCCGCGGGACGCCGGCCAGACCCGGCGCGCCCGCGAGTCCTTCGACGCCATCATGGCCCTCGGCCTGGAGCTGGGCGGCACCATCACCGGCGAGCACGGCGTCGGCCGGCTCAAGAGGGAGTGGCTGGCGCGCGAGCTGGGGGAGACCGGCGTCGAGGTGCAGCGCGGCATCAAGGCGGTGCTCGACCCGCTGGGGCTGCTCAACCCCGGCACCCTCTTCTGACCCCGCTTCAGTCTCCGTCCCAGCCCAAGTCCCCGTCTCAGCCTCGGCCCCGGCCTCAGCTCGGGATTGCGTCGCCGGCCGTTCCGGCCGCGCCCGCTACGCACTCGCGTCGGGGGTGTCGTCCGTCCCGGTGGTCCAGGGGTCCCGCAGCCACAGCTCGTCCCCGGCGACGGGGGCCAGCAGCCGGCTGAGGCCGTCGTCCATGCCGAGCTGCTCGTGCTCGCTGCCGGGGGGAACGAGCCGCAGCGTGCGCTCCAGCCAGGCGGCCACCGGCGACGACGGCGCCTCCAGCAGCGCGTCGCCGTCCGGGGAACTGAGCGCCAGGCAGATCACACTGCGGCCGTTGACCTTCGTCGGCCAGATCCGCACGTCACCGTGCCCGCACGGCCGGAACACCCCCTCCACGATCAGCTCGCGGGCGAACGTCCAGTTCACCGGGGCGTCGGATCCGACGTGGAAGGTGACGTGCACGGCATAGGGATCGTCCGCGCGGTAGGCGAGCAGGGCCGGTACCGGAATGCTGCGCTCCGGTGACAGCACGAGCTGCATTTCGAGTTCGCGTTCCACCACGGTCTGCATCTGTCGACGTCCTTTCCCTCGGCGCGGTGGCCCCGGGCAGGCGGCACACGGGGCCCTGCACCTGGAAGAGAGCGCGTGCTTCTCCAACCATTACGCGGGTTGACGCGATCCGCTTCAAATTTCCCGAACCTTGGGCGACGGGTCGTGCGGGAGGGTAAGGACGAACCTCGGCGGTGCCGTGTGACGCGCCGGGCACACCGGGTCCGCCGGTCTGGTAGATGTGGACACACAGCCCCGGCCGAGCAGATACGGAACCCGTGAACCATGAGCGCACCCCCATCTGGCTCGTCCGGTTCGTCACCGTCGCCCTCTTCCCCGGCTCCGGGGTACTACCCGGACCCGTCGATTCCGAACTACATCCGCTACTGGAACGGTTCCGCGTGGGTGCCGGGGACGAGCCGCCCGGCTCCCGTCGACGCCACCCCGGAGAACCCGGCGGGCGGCGTCGCACCGGCCGCGCAGTGGCCCGTCCCGGAGGGATCGGCCCCGCAGGGATCGGTTCCGGAGACGTCCGGCCCGGCCGGCGGCCCGCCCGCGCAGGGCTCCGGTCACGCGGTGCCGGGTGCGCCGGGAGTGGCGGTGGTGCCGGCCGGCCGGGCCGTGGACGAGTCGGGGCCGATGTTCCTGGACGAGGACCCGCGGGCGCCGCGCGCCGAGACCGGTCCGGCGGGGCTGCCCCAGCAGGCGGGTCCGGGGGAGTCCGGTGGCGGGTTCGGCCCGCATGCCGGCCCGGGGCACGTCGGCTCGGGGCAGGCCGGTTCCGCCCGGCCGGGTGCGGTCGAGCCGGGGCACGGGCAGGGGCAGGACGGCGGCGGCCCCGGGCTCCCCGACGCCGGAGGTGCGGCGCGCGATCCGCGCGCCGGGCAGGGGGAAGCGCCCGCGTGGCCGTCGATGGACCGGCCCGGGCCGCAGCTTCCGCGGATCTCGTGGGGCGCCGAGCAGGCGCGGCCGGGCGCCCAGCCACCGGCTCACGCCGGGGGCCAGGCGCCGCAGGCACTCCCGGGCCAGGCGGGCGCCCAGCCTCGTGAGGCCCTCGGCGCCGGACCGGCCGCGCAGGCGAGCCCGCAGGCCCCGCTGCCCGCCCAGTCCCAGTCCGGCCGGCTCCAGCCCGCCCAGCCCGGCGGCGTCCAGCCTCAGCCGGGTCAGCAGCAACTCCAGCCGGGTCAACCGCACGCGGGGCAGCCGCAGCAGCTTCAGCCGGGTCAACCCAGCGCACTCCAGCCGGGCGCACTCCAGCCGCATCCCGCAGCGCAGGTGCTGCCCGCGCAGCCGATGCCCCGTCAGGCGCAGCCGCCCGCGCAGGACCGGTCCGCACTCGGCCCGCAGCCGGGCGCGGGCGGCCCGGGGGCGGGCGGTCCCGCGGGGAGTGCCCAGGCCGCGGGCGGGGCGCAGGCGGCGGCTCCGTGGGCCGCCCAGGTGCACGACCTGGCGCAGCCGCCGTGGCGACCCGTGCCGAGCGACCCGTTCGGCGCCGCGCAGCGGCTCGACCGGCCCGGCGGGCTGGTCCGCCGGTTCGCCGCCCGGGTGATCGACGCCGTTCTGCTCATCGCGATCACCGGCGCGGCCGCCGTTCCGCTGGGGACGGCCGCCTACCACCACGCCAAGGACAAGGTGGACCAGGCGAAGCTGACCGGCGAGACGGTCAAGGTGTGGCTGCTGGACGGGACGACCGGCGCGGAACTCGGCGCCGTGGTGGGCGTCCTGCTGGTCGCCGGGCTGCTCCTGGAGGTGCTGCCGACCGCCAAGTGGGGCCGCACGCTGGGCAAGAAGCTCGTGGGCCTGAAGGTGCTGGACATCGAGGGCCAGCTGCCGCCCGGTTTCGGCGCGAGCCTGCGCCGCTGGCTGACGCGCACGCTGCTGCACCTGACGGTGGTCGGCGTGATCGGCACCGCCTGGTGCCTGTTCGACCGGCCGTGGAAGCAGGGCCTGCAGGACAAGGCGGCCAGGACGTTCGTCGCGGGCGTCTGACGCACCGGAGGCCGGCCGGGGCGGCGGCCGGGCGGGCCGGCCACCGGCGGGCGCGCGGCGGCCCGGGGGACGGCGACCCGCGGCCGTCGCGCACCCCGGACTACCCCGAACGGGGTCCTGCGGCGGGCGGGCGTCGCGGGGCCGCGTTTCACTCGGGGCATGAGCACCGACCAGCCGCCTCCCGACCAGCCGCCCGGTCAGCCGCCGAACCAGCCCCCCAACCAGCCGCCCGGTGAACCCCCCAACCAGCCGCCGCCCAACCAGCCGCCTCCCGGCGACCCGTACTCGGGCCCGCACGGCGCACCCCCTCCGGGCGGCGGGGATCCGTACGGAGGCGGCGACGGCGGCGGACCCTACGGCGGGGGAGGCGGCCCGTACGGCGGAGGCGGGCCGTACGACCAGGGGCCCCCCGGCCGGAACCCGTACGAGGGCGGGCCGTACGGCGGTGGCGGTCCGGACCCGCTGGCCGGGATGCCCCCGCTGGCGCCGGGCGGCAGGCGGCTGCTGGCGCGGATCATCGACATCATCATCGTGCTGATCCCGTCGTTCCTGCTGGACTGGGCCGCGGTCGGCCTGCGCAACGACGACTTCACCGCCGGGCGGTCGGCGGTCGGCGGCCTGTTCACGGTCCTCATCGGCTTCGGCTACGAGTTCCTGATGACGCGGGCCACCGGGCAGACGGTCGGCAAGAGGGCGATGCGGCTGCGGGCGGCGATGCTCAGTGACGGCAGCGTGCCGAACCAGCAGGCGTCCGCGGTCCGTGCGCTGGTGCTGTGGCTGCCGGCGTTCTGCTGCAGCTGCCTGTGGTTCGTGATCATCGGGATCACGGTGCTCTTCGACCGGCCCTACAAGCAGGGGCTGGAGGACAAGGCCGCGAAGACGGTGGTGGTCGAGGCGACCTGACGCCCCGACCGGGAACCCGTCCCGTGCGCGGGCCGTCAGCGGCGCAGGGAGTGCTCGGTCATCCGGGGCTCGGCCGCCGCCACCCGGGCGCGGGGCACGGACACCGGGGCGGCCGGCCGGCCCGCGGCCGGCACGGCGGTCTCGAGGCGGCGACCGCGTGGCATCAGGGCCACGGCCACGATCACTCCCGCCAGCAGCCCGGCCGCGGCGAGGCCGGCGACGGCGGCGGCGGAACGGGCGTCGGTGGCCAGCAGCAGGGCCACCGTGGTCAGGACGACGGTCAGGGAACCGTAGGCGACCTGTGCGGTCGTGGGTCGGGGCATGAGGGAATCCGTCCTCGGGGGTACGCCGGTGCGGGGGTTCACCGGCGGGCACTGACGGGGAACGCACGGACTGACAGGTTCTCAGAGGCTGACTCTACGGTTCGGCATGCCCCGGTCCGACGCCGGGTAAGCGTCACCTTACTTTCCGTGCGGTGCACAGGGGGGCGCACGGGGTCGCACATCTGACCGCCCTGCACGGAACGCCCCGACGGCCGTCGCGCGCAGGGGAGTTGAGCCGTCCGCTGAGCGGGATCCCCGGCTCCGGAAAACGGCAAACCTACTGTCAGGTCATGCGCAAGTCAAGATCTGGTTTTTCCGTCGTCACTCCGGTGCAATGGCCTTTCCCAAGGGGAGGTCAAGGAATCTTGAAGACTCAGCGGAGGATCACCCAACCCGCCGCCCTGGCCCTCGCGATAGCCGTCCTGGGTGTGCCCGCGGTCACCGCCGCCGGCGCCCACGCGGCTGTGCCGGACCAGGCCGGACAGGCCGGCCAGGCGGCCTCGCACGATCCCGCGGCGAGCGAACCGCACGATCTGCCGGGCCCGTTCAGCAAGCAGCAGGCCGCCGAGCACAGCGCGGCCCTGCAGCAGGTCGTCTCGGGCGACGCGACGGTGCAGCAGCGCGGCGGATCCCAGGTCGTGCAACTCGGCGGCGGCAAGGGCAAGAAGAGCAAGTACGTCGAACTGGGGCGGGAGAAGACCGACAAGATCTTCACGATCCTGGTCGAGTTCGGCGACACCGTCGACACCACCACGCAGTACGACCCGGACGGCCCGGACGGGCCGAAGCCGCCGGTGGTGAAGTACGGCGGCGCCCCCGGCCCCGCGCACAACACGATCGCGGCGCCGGACCGGTCGGCCGACAACTCGACCGCCTGGCAGGCCGACTACGACCAGCAGCACTTCCAGGACCTGTACTTCTCGCACGCCGCGGACAAGGAGTCCCTGGCGAAGTACTACGAGAAGCAGTCCTCGGGCCGCTACTCGGTGAACGGCGAGGTCTCCGACTGGGTCAAGGTGCCCTACAACGAGGCGCGTTACGGCTCCAACTACTGCGGTTCCTCGACCTGCTCCAGCGCCTGGGACCTGATCCGCGACGCGACGAACGCGTACGTGGCGGACCAGAAGGCGCAGGGCCGCACCGACGCCCAGATCAAGGCGGACCTCTCGGCCTACGACCAGTGGGACCGCTACGACTACGACGGCGACGGCAACTTCAACGAGCCCGACGGCTACATCGACCACTTCCAGATCGTGCACGCCGGTGAGGACGAGTCCGCGGGCGGCGGCGTCCAGGGCACCGACGCGCTGTGGGCCCACCGCTGGTACGCCTACGGCACCAACGCCGGCAAGACCGGCCCGGCGGACAACAAGGCCGGCGGTACCCAGATCGGTGACACCGGCATCTGGGTCGGCGACTACACCCTCCAGCCGGAGAACGGCGGACTGGGCGTCTTCGCCCACGAGTACGGCCACGACCTCGGCCTGCCCGACGAGTACGACACCACCTACGCGGGCGAGTCCAACGTCGCGTTCTGGTCGCTGATGTCCTCCGGTTCGTGGATGGGCACCGGCAAGAACGCCATCGGCGACCTGCCCGACGACATGAGCGCCTGGGACAAGCTGCAGCTGGGCTGGCTCAACTACGGCACCGCCAGGGCCGCCACGCGCTCCACCACCAAGCTGGGTGTCGCCGAGTACAACACCAAGGACAAGCAGGCGCTCGTCGTCCAGCTGCCCGACAAGGCCGTCACCACCTCGATCACCGCGCCGGCCGAGGGCTCCGCGCAGTGGTGGAGCGGCATGGGCGACAACCTCGCCAACACCCTGACCCGCTCGGTCGACCTCACCGGTGCCGCCACCGCGTCCCTGAAGCTCAAGGGCTGGTGGGACATCGAGGAGAACTACGACTACCTGTACACCGAGGTGTCCACGGACGGCGGCGCGAGCTGGACCGCCCTGGACGGCACGGCGAACGGCGCCTCGATCCCGCGTGACGGCGGCAACGCGCCGGCGCTCACCGGCACCTCCGGCGCGTACAAGGACCTGGCGTTCCCGCTGGACGCCTACGCGGGCCAGCAGATCCAGCTGCGCTTCCGGTACCTCACCGACGGCGGCGTGGCGCAGAAGGGCTTCGCGGCCGACGCGATCACCGTGACCGCCGACGGCGCCACCGTGCTCAGCGACGGCGCGGAGAACGGCGACAACGGCTGGACGGCCAAGGGCTTCTCGCGGATCGGGGGGTCGTTCACCAACGACTACCCGGAGTACTACATCGCCGAGAACCGGCAGTACGTCAGCTACGACAGCACGCTGCGCACCGGCCCGTACAACTTCGGCTTCGGCGCCGCCAAGCCGGACTGGGTCGAGCACTACCCGTACCAGAACGGCCTGCTGGTCTGGCTGTGGGACACCTCGCAGGCGGACAACAACGTCGGCATCCACCCCGGTAGCGGGCAGATCCTGCCGGTCGACGCGCACGCCAAGCCCGAGAAGTGGGCGGACGGCTCGATCATGCGCAACCGCATCCAGGCGTACGACTCGCCGTTCAGCTGGTACCCGACCGTCGGCTTCACGCTGCACGCCAACGGCGTCGCGGCGAAGGTCCCGGCCAAGCTCGGCGCCCCGGTCTTCGACGACCACGCGGGCACCTACTGGTACAGCAGCAACCCCACGGGCGGCGTCCAGGTCCCGGACACCAACACCAGGATCACCATCCTGAACGAGGCCCTGGACGGCTCGACGATGACCCTCCAGGTCGGACCGAGCCACCACTGATCATGTACAGCACAGGCCAGGCACCGTTTGACCTGCGTTGATCCGGCGTTCGGCCGTCGTCCTCTGGTGGGCGGCGGCCGAAGCGCCTTAGATGAGCCCATGGCCGTCGGTGGATTCAGCAAGCTCCCGAGCGGCACGGTGATCGTCGCCCTCGCGCTGCCGCAGCCGGGATACGCCGACCACACCGTGCGGGTGGTCGTGCACGCCCTGAACCGGCAGCGGGCGCTCACCCGGCTCAGCAACCTGGGGTTCCGCGGCGCCCGGCTGAGCGGCAACGCCGAGCCGCCCACGCCGGACGAGATCACCGCGGTGCTGCACCATCCGGACGGCCTGATCTGGCGCGACTACCACGCCCGCACGGCCGATCCCTGGCACCCGATATCCGCGCTCAGCCGGGTGGCCGGCCCGCTGCCGTGAGGGACCCGCGCCTGCCCGCGCCGGTGGGGGACCCGCGCCGTCCCGGCTAGGCGCCGACCACCGGCTCGCCGGTGAGGCCCACACCCGCCGCCCGCAGGTCCGCCAGCGCCCGCTCGGTGGTCCCGGGGGCCACGCCCGCCGTCAGGTCGAGCAGGACCCGGGTGCCGAAGCCGTGGCGCGCCGCGTCCAGGGCGGTGGCCCGCACACAGTGGTCGGTGGCGATGCCGACCACGTCGACCTCGGTGACGTCCCGGTCCCGCAGCCAGTCGGCGAGCGACTCGCCGTTCTCGTCCCGCCCCTCGAAGCCGCTGTAGGCGGCGGCGTGCGCGCCCTTGTCGAAGACCGCGTCGATCGCCCCGGAGGCGACCGCGGGCGCGAAGTTCGGGTGGAAGCCCACGCCCTCGGTGCCGGCCACGCAGTGCCGCGGCCAGGACGTCACGTAGTCCGGATGCTCGGAGAAGTGCGAGCCCGGGTCGATGTGGTGGTCGCGGGTGGCCACCACGTGCCGGTAGGCGCCCGCGCCCGGCGACTCGCCGATCAGGTCGGTGATGGCGGCGGCCACGTCGGCCCCGCCGGACACCGCGAGGCTGCCGCCCTCGCAGAAGTCGTTCTGCACGTCGACGACGATCAGTGCGCGGTGCATCGGGTCCTTCCGAATCGGTACGAAGCCGGTCCGAAGCCGGTGGAACGGGCTTCGTGACGGCCTGCGGCTGTCGTGTCCAGAGCCTAGGTTCCCCCTCCTGGCGGGGGGAACACCTCGCTCCCCGGGGTGCTTACCGCTCCGGTGCGGGCGGCGGTCAGGAGCTGACGTACTCGGTGGGGAGCACGGGCTCGCCGCGGGAGAGCTGGGTGGCGGACAGGGGCAGGCCCGCGCGGGAGGCGATGTGGCGGCTGCGGACGACGTCCAGCGCCTCGCGGCCGACGATCTCGCCGCCCCGCACCAGCGGGACCAGGAGCTGCCGCTCCACCAGCTCCGGGGGCACGGGACCGCTGCCGATGACCTCCGCCTCGGCGATCCCGTCCTCGTCGACCCGCCGCGCGGCCCACTTGCGGCCGCCCACGCTGGTCTTCCCGCCCATCGACTTCTTCGCCACCGGCACCAGCGGCGCGTCCGGGGCCTCGGAGGCGGCCCGGGCGACCAGCTTGTAGACCATCGCGCAGGTGGGGTGGCCGCTGCCGGTGACCAGCGAGGTGCCGACCCCGTAGGCGTCCACCGGGGCGGCGGCCAGCGAGGCGATGGCGTACTCGTCCAGGTCCGAGGTGACCACGATCTTGGTGTCCTTCGCGCCCAGGTCGTCGAGCTGCTGTCGCACCCGGTGCGCGAGCAGCAGCAGGTCGCCGGAGTCGATGCGGACCGAGCCGAGCTCCGGCCCGGCCACCTCCACGGCGGTGCGCACCGCGGCGGCCACGTCGTAGGTGTCCACCAGCAGGGTGGTGGCGCGGCCCAGGGACTCCACCTGCGCGGTGAAGGCGCCCTTCTCGGTGTCGTGCAGCAGGGTGAAGGCGTGTGCGCTGGTGCCGATGGTGGGCAGCCCGTAGCGGAAGCCGGCCGCCAGGTTCGAGGAGGACCGGAAGCCGCCGACGTACGCGGCCCGGGAGGCGGCCACCGCGGCCAGTTCGTGGGTGCGCCGGGCGCCCATCTCCATCAGCGGGCGGCCGCCGGCCGCGACCGCCATGCGGGAGGCCGCCGCCGCGATCGCCGAGTCGTGGTTGAGGATCGACAGCACCACCGTCTCCAGCACCACCGCCTCGGCGAAGGTGCCCTCGACCCGCAGGAGCGGCGATCCGGGGAAGTACACCTCGCCCTCGGGGTAGCCCCAGACGTCGCCGGTGAAGCGGTAGCCGGCCAGCCACTCCAGCGTGGCGTCGTCGACGACCTGCTCGCGCTGGAGGAAGTCCAGCACCGGTCCGTCGAAGCGGAAGTTCTCGATGGCGTCCAGGACCCGGCCGGTGCCGGCCACGACCCCGTAGCGCCGCCCCTCGGGCAGCCGGCGGGTGAACGCCTCGAAGACCGAGCGGCGGTGCGCGGCGCCGCTGCGCAGGGCGGCCTGCAGCATGGTCAGCTCGTACCGGTCGGTGAACAGGGCGGTGGACGGCACGTCCACCGGCAAACCCAGGTCTGCTGTGCTCATGACGGAGATCCTACCCCACATCTCGTCAATCTGACGATTTCTCGTCCGGGTGCTGCGCGCTGAGGCCATTTGTGCGATGGACCACATGAGCGGCAGCATGGGTTACGTGAGTGTTGCGCCTGTCGAGATCGAACGCCCCGAGTCGAGCGAAGCCCCCTTCGAGGTACCGGAGCCGGACGTTCCGTGGGTGACCCTCGTGCACAACGACCCCGTCAACCTGATGAGCTACGTGACGTACGTCTTCCAGACGTACTTCGGCTACTCGAAGGGCAAGGCCACCAAACTGATGAAGGACGTCCACTACAAGGGCCGCGCCGTGGTCTCCAGCGGCACCCGCGAGGAGATGGAACGCGACGTGCAGGCGATGCACGGCTACGGCCTGTGGGCGACGATGTCGCAGGACCGCTGATGGGACGTCGACGCTCGCGCGCCGGCTACTTCGAGCCGGTCTCCGGCGGCGGCGCCGCCATCGCGCTCGACGAGGTGGAGATCTCCATCCTGCGCAGCCTGGCGGTGCAGCTCCTGGAACTCATCGGCCCGGGCGACCAGCCCGCCGGCGCCGACGAGGACCCGCTCGCCCAGCTCTTCGCCGAGGGCCCCACGAAGCCGCCGGACGACCCCGCGCTCGCCCGGCTGTTCCCCGACGCCTACGAGGAGCCCTCGGACGCCTCGGAGTTCCGCCGCTACACCGAGAACGACCTGCGCTCCCGCAAGCGTGAGGACGCGCTGGCGATGGTGCGCGTGCTGGACTCCGGCGGCCCGGTGCTCACGCTCAGCGCCGAGGAGGCCCGGCAGTGGCTCGGCGGCCTCAACGACCTGCGGCTGACCATCGGCACCCGGCTGGAGGTCACCGAGGACGAGAGCAACGAGCTGTACCACCTGCCCGACAGCGACTCCCGCAAGCCGCTGGTGATGGCCTACCTGTGGCTCGGCGGGCTGCAGGAGTCCCTCGTCGAGACGCTGCTGGGCTGAGCCTTTCCGGTGTCGTTCGGCCCGCGCGGCGGCGGGTGCCCGCACGCCGGGGTACCCATCGCGCATGACGGACGACGAGGGCTACGCCCGTGGACTGGGCAGCCGCCAGATCCAGATGATGGCCATCGGCGGCGCCATCGGCACCGGCCTGTTCCTGGGCGCGGGCAAGGCCATCCACCAGGCGGGTCCGAGCCTGCTGCTGATGTACGCCGTCGCCGGCGTGGCCGTGTTCTGCATCATGCGCGCGCTCGGCGAGCTGCTCACCTACCGGCCGGTCTCGGGGTCCTTCGCCGACTACGCACGCGAGTTCCTCGGGCCGTTCACCGGCTTCGCCACCGGCTGGACGTACTGGCTCATGTGGGTGGTCACCGGCATGGCCGAGGTCACCGCCGCGGCGACCTACGTGGCCTACTGGTGGCCGCAGGTGCCGCAGTGGACCGCCGCCCTCGTCTTCCTGGTGCTGCTGTTCACCGCCAACCTCATCTCGGTGCGGTTGTTCGGCGAGGTCGAGTTCTGGCTGTCGATGATCAAGGTCACCGCGATCCTCGGCATGATCCTCATCGGCCTGGGCGTCCTCACCCTGGGCCTGGGCGCCGCCGGTTCCACCGCCTCGGTGGGGCACCTGTGGCGCGACGGCGGCTTCTTCCCCCACGGCGTCGGGCGCTCCCTGATGACCCTGCAGATCGTCATGTTCGCCTATGTCGCGGTGGAACTCGTGGGCGTCACCGCCGGGGAGGCGGAGAACCCGCGCGAGACGCTGCCGAAGGCCATCAACACCCTGCCGTGGCGGATCGCGCTCTTCTACGTCGGCGCCCTCGCGGTCATCCTGTGCGTCGTGCCGTGGACGGTGTTCCAGCCCGGCGTCAGCCCGTTCGTGGCCGCGTTCGCCCGGATCGGCATCCCGCTCGGGGCCGGCATCGTCAACTTCGTGGTGCTCTCCGCGGCGCTGTCCTCGTGCAACTCCGGCATGTACTCCACCGGCCGGATGCTGCGGGACCTGGCCGCCAACGGGCAGGGGCCGCGGGTCTTCACCCGGCTCACCGGCCGCCGCACCCCGGCGGCCGGCATCCTCGCCTCGGTCGCCGTCATGGGCATCGGGGTGTGGCTCAACTACGTCGACCCGGCGGGGGCGTTCACCTACATCACCGCGTTCGCCACCGTCGCCGGGGTGTGGACCTGGGGCGTCATCCTGGCCGCCCACATCCGCTACCGGGCCGCCGTGCGCGCCGGGCGGGCCGCACCGGCCTGGTTCACCGCGCCCGGGGGAGCGGCCGCGAGCTGGTGCACGCTGGTCTTCCTCGCCGCGGTCGTGGTGCTCATCGCCGCCGACTCCCAGGCCCGCGTCTCGCTGTACGGCGCGCCGGTGTGGGCGGCCGCCCTCGCCGCGGGCTACGCCGTGCTGCGGCGCCGCAACCCCACGGCGTTCGTGCGGCGGCCCCACCTGGCGCCCGCCGGCCCCGACGCACCGGACGCCGCGGCGGCGGACGCCCCCGCCCTGTGACCGCGGACGCCCCCCCGTGATCGCGTACGGCCCCGCCCTTGTGACCGCGCGGGGCCGTGCCTTTGTTACGTTGCCCGCATGCTGACCATCACCCAGGAGCTCCACGACGCGATCGTCGCCCACGCGCGCGCCGACCACCCCGACGAGGCGTGCGGGATAGTCGCCGGCCCCGCGGGCAGCGACCGCCCCGAGCGCTTCGTCCCGATGCTGAACGCGGCGCGCTCGCCCACCTTCTACGAGTTCGACTCCGGCGACCTGCTGCGGCTCTACCGCGACCTGGACGACCGCGACGAGGAACCGGTGATCGTCTACCACTCGCACACCGCGACCGAGGCCTACCCCTCGCGCACGGACATCGCGTACGCCAACGAGCCCGGCGCCCACTACGTCCTGGTGTCCACCGCGGAGGAGTACGGCGACCGGCCGCAGTTCCGCTCGTTCCGCATCGTGGACGGCCAGGTCACCGAGGAACCCGTGGAAGTAGTGGCCTCCGCCTCCTGACGTCCCGGATCCTGGGACGGCCGTCTCGGGCCGCCGGGGGGAATCGATACGATGACCGCATGGTTCTGATGGACGTGGGCTTCACGGCGCCGGGCACCCTGCTCGTGGCGCGGCTGCACGTCGACCTGTGCCGCCGCACCGCCGCGGCGTGTCCGCGCGCCTGACCGCCCGGTGACAGCGCCCGCCGTCTCCCGAGCACCCTCGCAGCACCCCGCACGCAGCCCTGCCCCAGCCCCGCACGCCCCGTCCCTCTCAGTCCCTCTCACGCACTCACAGGAGCGCAGCCATGGCCATCGAGGTCCGCATCCCGACCATCCTCCGCACCTACACCGACGGCCAGAAGGCCGTGGAGGGCGCCGGGACCACGCTCGACGAGCTGTTCACCGACCTCGACAGCCGGCACGCGGGCCTGCGCGAGCGCGTGGTGGACGGCGGCGAGCTCCGCCGCTTCGTCAACGTCTACCTCAACGACGAGGACGTCCGCTTCCTCGACGGCATCGCCACCAAGCTCACCGACGGCGACAGCGTCACCATCCTCCCGGCCGTCGCCGGAGGCGCGCGCTGATGCGCTACGACAGCCCGCTGGCTGCGGTCGGCAACACCCCGCTGGTCCGCCTGCCGCGACTGTCGCCGTCCGCCGAGGTGAGCGTGTGGGCGAAGCTGGAGGACCGCAACCCCACCGGTTCGGTCAAGGACCGCCCCGCCCTGCACATGATCGAGCAGGCCGAGGCGGACGGCGTGCTCACCCCCGGCTGCACCATCCTGGAGCCGACCTCCGGCAACACCGGCATCTCGCTGGCGATGGCCGCGCGCCTCAAGGGCTACCGCATCGTGTGCGTGATGCCCGAGAACACCTCGAGCGAGCGCCGCGAGCTGCTCGCGATGTGGGGTGCCGAGATCATCTCCTCGCCCGCCGCCGGCGGCTCCAACACCGCGGTCCGGGTCGCCAAGGAACTGGCCGCCGAGCACCCCGACTGGGTGATGCTCTACCAGTACGGCAACGCCGCCAACCCGGGCGCGCACTACGCCACGACCGGCCCGGAGATCCTCGCCGACCTGCCCACCATCACCCACTTCGTCGCGGGCCTGGGCACCACCGGCACCCTGATGGGCGTCGGCCGCTACCTGCGCGAGAAGGTGCCGGGCGTGGCGATCGTGGCCGCCGAACCGCGCTACGACGACGTCGTGTACGGCCTGCGCAACCTCGACGAGGGGTTCGTCCCCGAGCTGTACGACGAGTCGGTGCTGACGACCCGGTACTCCGTCGGCTCCGAGGACGCCGTGCGCCGCACCCGTGAACTGCTGTCCCAGGAAGGGATCTTCGCGGGCGTGTCCACCGGCGCCGCGCTGCACGCCGCCCTGGGCGTGGCCAACAAGGCGGCCCGCGCGGGTCAGCGCGCCGACGTGGTCTTCGTCGTGGCCGACGGCGGCTGGAAGTACCTGTCCACCGGCATCTACACCGCCGAGTCCACCGAGGCGGCGGTCGCCGCCCTCCATGGGCAGCTCTGGGCCTGACCGCGCGCGGCACCGGCCGCCGGACACCGACGAGGGCGGGCGCGCGTTCAGGCGCCCGCCCGTCCTGGTGATTCCGCCCACAACAGGGCACCGTGGAGGAGCAGGGGCGACAGAGGGCGCTTACCCTTCCAGGACAGGCGGACGGTCCCGCCACCCCCCACCCCAGCCGGAATGGGGTGGTGAGGCGCGCCCACGGAGGTGGTTCCCGGCATGAAGCTCACCGTCGTCGGCTGCTCGGGCTCGTTCCCGTCCGCGGAGTCGGCCTGCTCGAGCTACCTCGTCGAGGCCGACGGCTTCCGGATGCTGCTCGACATGGGCAACGGCGCGCTGGGTGAACTGCAGCGCCACGTCGGCCTGTACGACCTGGACGCCGTCCTGCTGAGTCATCTGCACGCCGACCACTGCATCGACATGTGCGGCTATTTCGTGGCCCGTTACTACCGCCACGACGGCGGACCGGCCTCCGCGATCCCGGTCTACGGCCCGGCCGGCACCGAACGGCGCCTCAGCATCGCCTACGGGGACGTCCCGGACGAGAAGTGCATGAGCGAGGTCTTCGACTTCCGCACGCTGCAGCCCGGCGCGTTCCGGCTCGGCCCGTTCTCGGTCACCACCGCGCAGGTCCGCCACCCCGTGGAGGCGTACGGCTTCCGCATCGAGCACGACGGCAAGGTGCTCACCTACTCCGGCGACACCGGGCCCTGCGCGGAACTGCAGGAGCTGGCGGAGGGCGCCGACCTGTTCCTGTGCGAGGCGTCCTTCACCCACGGCAAGGAGGACATCCCCGACCTGCACCTCAACGGACGCGAGGCGGGGCAGGCCGCGGCCCGGGCGGATGCGGGCCGGCTGGTGCTCACCCACATCCCGCCGTGGACCAACCCGTCGGTGAACCTGCGCGACGCTCAGGGCGCCTACGACGGCCCGGTGGAACTGGCCAAGGCGGGCGCGGTCTACGAGGTCTGAGACGCCGACGGCGGAGCCCGGGACCGTTTCCGGTCCCGGGCTCCGCCGTGTGTGCCGCCGTGTGCCGCGCTACTTGGTGAGGTCCTCGATCTCCTCCTCGGGCTCGCGGCCCGGGGTCTTGAGGTTGAACCGCACGATGGCGAACCGGAACACGAAGTAGTAGACGACCGCGAAGCACAGGCCGATCGGGATGATCAGCCATGGCTTGGTCGCGTGGTTCCAGTTCAGGACGTAGTCGATGAAGCCGGCCGAGAAGTTGAAGCCGGCGTGCACGCCCAGACCCGTGGTGACCGCCATCGACGCCGCCGTCAGCAGCACGTGGAGCACGTACAGGATCGGCGCGATGAACATGAAGGAGAACTCGATCGGCTCGGTGACGCCGGTCACGAACGAGGTCAGGGCCAGGGAGACCATCATGCCCAGGACGGCCTTGCGGCGCTCGGGGCGCGCGGTGTGGGCCATCGCGAGCGCGGCGGCCGGCAGGCCGAACATCATGATCGGGAAGAAGCCGGACTGGAACATGCCCGCGGTGTGGTCGCCGGCCAGGAAGCGCGGGATGTCGCCGTGCACGACGGTGCCGGCCGGGGTGGTGTAGTCACCGAGCTGGAACCAGGCCACCGCGTTGACGAACTGGTGCATGCCGACGGGGATCAGCGCGCGGTTGACGCCGCCGAAGAGGGCCGCGCCGCCCGAGCCCAGGCCGGTCATCCAGTCGCCGAAGTGGGTGATGCCGTTGCCGATCGGCTCCCAGACCAGGCCGAAGAAGACACCGACGAC
Organism: Actinacidiphila acidipaludis; assembly: GCF_019890725.1. Taxonomy (GTDB): domain Bacteria; phylum Actinomycetota; class Actinomycetes; order Streptomycetales; family Streptomycetaceae; genus Actinacidiphila; species Actinacidiphila acidipaludis. The sequence goes on along the minus strand of NZ_JAINZZ010000018.1, from coordinate 65,289 downwards.
GAGACCCACGAACGCCATCAGGATCGGCACCAGCCGGCGGCCGTTGAAGAAGCCGAGCCAGTCGACCAGCTTGGTGCGGTGGAAGCGCTGCCAGATCACCGCGGACAGCAGACCCATGATGATGCCGCCGAGCACGCCCGGGTCGTTGTACACCGCGGGGATGTCCACGCCGTTGTTGGCGGTGGTGTTGATCACCGCGTCGTGCACCGGGAAGGCCTGCAGGACCTTGCTGTAGACGAGGAAGCCGACGACCGCGGCGAGCGCGGTGGAGCCGTCGGACTTCTTGGCGAAGCCGATCGCCACACCCAGGCAGAACAGGATGGGCAGTGCGGTGGTCAGCGCGCCGCCGGCGTTGGCGAAGACCGTGGCGACCTTGCCCCAGCCCAGACCGTCCTTGCCGAAGACGTCGTCGGCGCCGAGCCGGACCATGATGCCCGCGGCGGGCAGGACCGCGATCGGCAGCTGGAGGCTGCGGCCGACCTTCTGCAGTCCCTGGAACAGGCCGGAGCCCCGCTTCTTCGCGGGAGCAGCGGGTGCCGCCGAGGCGGTGGCCGTACTCATGAATGACTATCCAATCCTTCTATGGTCTACACCACTCAGTGGTGTAGACCTTTTTAACACGTCAGGTTCGCGTAAAGGAATGGGTCATTCCGTATGGGATGGGCCACATTCGCCCCGATCGGGCGACCGTGTCCGATGTGCGCCGGTGCTAGCCGACGTTCTCCCGCTCCCGCTCGTCCTCGATCTCCTCCGGCTCCCGGCCGGGCGTCTTCAGGTCGAAGACGGTGATCACGAACCGGAACAGCGCGTAGTACACGACCGCGAAACCGGCCCCCACCACGAGGATCAGCCAGGGCCTGGTGGCCAGGTTCCAGTTGATGACGTAGTCGATCAGACCGGCCGAGAAGCTGAAGCCGTCCTTGATCCCGAGGGCCCAGCACAGGGCCATCGAGACGCCGGTCAGCAGCGCGTGGATCGCGTACAGCAGTGGGGCGACGAACAAGAAAGAGTACTCGATCGGCTCGGTGATCCCGGTGACGAACGAGGTCAGCGCCACCGACAGCATCAGGCCGCCGATCTCCTTGCGCCGGTGCGGCTTGGCGGTGTGCGTGATGGCCAGGGCCGCGGCGGGCAGCGCGAACATCATGATGGGGAAGAAGCCGGTCTGGAACTGGCCGGCGGTCGGGTCGCCGGCCAGGAAGCGCGGGATGTCGCCGTGCACCACCGTCCCGTCCGGCGTGGTGTAGTCGCCGAACTGGAACCAGACGAAGGTGTTCAGGAACTGGTGCAGGCCGATGGTCAGCAGCGCGCGGTTGGCCACGCCGAAGATGCCGGAGCCGGTCGCGCCGAGGTCCACCAGCTTCCGGGAGAAGGCGGTCAGCCCGTCGCCGACGGGTGGCCAGATCCACAGGCACACCACGGCGAACACGATCGCCACCCCGGACGTGATGATCGGCACCAGCCGGCGGCCGTTGAAGAAGCCCAGCCAGTCGGGCAGCCGGGTGCGGTGGAAGCGCTGCCACAGATAAGCCGTGGTCAGGCCCAGCACGATGCCGCCGAACACCCCCGGGTTCTGGTAGGTGGCGATCACCGCGGTGTTGTCCTTGGCCACGCAGGCGCCCGCCTGGAAGGCGCTGCCGGCCGCGCAGTCCTTGGGGAAGGCGTGCAGGACCCCGTTGTAGACGAGGAACCCGGCCACCGCGGCCAGGGCCGTCGAGCCGTCGGACTTCTTGGCCATCCCGATCGCCACGCCCACGCAGAACAGCAGCGGCAGGCCCAGGCTGCCGTCCAGCAGCGCGCCGCCCGCGCCCGCGAAGACCTTCGCCAGCCGGTCCCAGCCCAGTCCCGTCCTGCCGAAGACGTCGTCCTGGCCGAGCCGGTTGAGGATGCCCGCGGCGGGCAGGACCGCGATGGGAAGCTGCAGGCTGCGGCCCATCTTCTGCAGGCCCTGGAAGAACGCCGACCACCAGGACCTGCGCGGAGGCAGGGCGGCCGCGCTGTCCGTGGTCATCGCGGTCCTCCCGGGAGGCGGCAGAGTGACCGTCGCGTAGAGTGGTCTAAACCACTGGCAGCGGCGAGGGCGGCGCCGCGCCCGCCGGGGGCGGCGCACCCATGATCGTCATGGTGGTCCCCCGGGCGGTCAACCGCCCGTGTAGCTGGGCCAACCGTGGGTTACCGTGACAGAACGGACCCGCCGGTGGGTCAGGGGAACAGGGAGACACACAGATGGCCACCAAGGCTGAGAAGATCGTCGCCGGTCTCGGCGGACTCGACAACATCGAAGAGGTCGAGGGCTGCATCACCCGGCTCCGTACCGAGGTCAAGGACCCCGGCCTCGTCGACGAGGCCGCCCTCAAGGCGGCCGGCGCCCACGGCGTCGTCAAGATGGGCAACGCCATCCAGGTGGTCATCGGCACCGACGCCGACCCGATCGCCGCCGACATCGAGGACATGATGTAGCGCGGCGCAAGCGAACCGTTTCACCGGCCGCCGCGCCCGGGACCACCCCGGACGCGGCGGCCGGTGCCGTGCCAGGTTCCTGCCGGACCGGAACACCACGGTCGGCCCGGGCCGCTCACCCGGATAGGCTCGGGCACATGTCACGATTCGACGGCCGCACCCCCGACCAGCTCCGACCCGTCACCATCGAGCGGGGCTGGAGCAAGCACGCAGAAGGCTCCGTCCTCGTCTCCTTCGGCGACACCCGCGTGCTGTGCACCGCCAGCGCCACCCAGGGCGTCCCGCGCTGGCGCAAGGGCAGCGGCGAGGGCTGGGTGACCGCCGAGTACGCGATGCTGCCGCGCGCCACCAACGACCGCGGCGACCGCGAGTCCGTCCGCGGCAAGATCGGCGGCCGCACCCACGAGATCTCCCGGCTCATCGGCCGCTCCCTGCGCGCCGTCATCGACTACAAGACGCTCGGCGAGAACACCATCGTCCTGGACTGCGACGTCCTCCAGGCCGACGGCGGCACCCGCACCGCCGCGATCACCGGTGCGTACGTCGCGCTGGCCGACGCCGTGGCCTGGATGCGCGACAACCACCTCATCCGCGCCAAGGCCCAGCCGCTCACCGGCACGGTCGCCGCGGTCAGCGTCGGCATCGTCGGCGGCGTGCCGCTGCTCGACCTCGCCTACGAGGAGGACGTCAAGGCCGAGACCGACATGAACGTCGTCTGCACCGGCGACGGCCGCTTCGTCGAGGTCCAGGGCACCGCCGAGGGCCAGCCCTTCGACCGCGCCGAACTCGACGCCCTCCTCGCCCTCGCCGTCAAGGGCTGCGCGGACCTGACGGACCTCCAGAAGGCCGTGCTGGAGGGCTGACGAGCGAGCCGCCGCAGTGGCCGGCCGAGGAACGAGGCCGTCCGCGGAGGTGGTGAGGAGGAGGACCGACCGAAAGGCCGGAGGGCTGACGAGCGAGCCGCCGCAGTGGCCGGCCGAGGAACGAGGCCGTCCGCGGAGGTGGTGAGGAGGAGGACCGACCGAAAGGCCGGAGGGCTGAGGCCGGGGTCAGGTGCCCGGGGTCGGGGTGCGGTCGGCGTCCGCGCCGTACATGCGGGCGATGACGTCCTCGATCGCGGGCTCCCGTACGGACAGGTCGACCAGCGGATAGCGGTCGGCGACCGCGGCGACCAGCGGGGCCGCGCTCGCGGCCGCCGGGAACGCCAGCCACTGGCGGGGGCCCTCCACCTTCACGCAGCGCGCCCCCGCCACCTCCACCGGCGGCAGTTCCCGGGCGAAGTCCACCACCAGCGTCCGCTCGCTCTCGCCCACCGCGTGCAGCCCCGCCAGGTCGCCGTCGTACACCAGCCGCCCGTGGTCGATCACCATCACCCGGCGGCACAGCGTCTCGATGTCGGTCAGGTCGTGCGTGGTGAGCAGCACCGTCGTCCCGCGCTCGGCGTTGACCTCCCGCAGGAACGACCGCACCTTCGTCTTGCTGATCACGTCCAGGCCGATCGTCGGCTCGTCCAGGTACAGCACCTCCGGGTCGTGCAGCAGCGCCGCCGCGATGTCCCCGCGCATGCGCTGCCCCAGCGACAGCTGCCGCACCGGCACGTCCAGCAGCGGCCCCAGGTCCAGCAGCTCGACGCACGCCTCCAGGTTCCGCCGGTACCGCTCCTGCTCGATCCGGTACATCCGCCGCACCAGGTGGTACGAGTCCCGCAGTGGCAGGTCCCACCACAGCGTCGTCCGCTGCCCGAAGACCACGCCGACCCGCCGGGCCAGCCGGGTCCGCTCCCGCGCCGGGTCGATGCCGCAGATCCGGATCCGGCCCGCGCTCGGGTTGAGGATCCCCGTCAGCATCTTGATCGTCGTGGACTTGCCCGCGCCGTTCGGCCCGATGTAGCCCACCACCTCGCCGCGCGGCACCGTGAACGAGATCCCGTCCACCGCCCGCACCTCGTGGCGGGTGCGCCGCAGCACACCCGCCTTGCGGCGCACGTCGAAGACCTTCTCCACGCCGTCCAGCTCGATGACGTCGCCGCCCGCGGCGCCCGTCCCGTCCTCCGCCATCCCGTTCAGCTCCCTGTGCTGCGATACGAACGAAGCCCCGCGCGCCAGGCCAGACCGGCCAGCGTGCAGCAGCCGACGGCGACCAGCGGCGACAGGAAGTCCACCCACCGCGGCAGGCCCAGCGGGTCCGGCTCACCCAGGATGTGCAGCGCCGGCAGCCAGTTCACGAAGGCCAGCGGCACCACGAACGTCACCCCGCGCACCAGCTCCCGCGCGAACACCCCCGGCGGGTACTGCAGCATCGTGTTGCCGCCGTACGTCACCGAGTTCTGCAGCTCCGACGCGTCCGAGGCCAGGAACTGGAACGCGCCGCCCGCCACGAACACCGCGCAGAAGATCGCCGCCCCCGACACCAGCATCACCGGCACCAGCAGCACCTTGCCCGGCGTCCAGGCCACGTCCACCCGCAGCAGCGCCCAGCCCAGCACCAGCCCGCCCTGCGTGATCCGGCCCAGCCGGCGCAGCGCGAACCGGTCCGCGGCGACCTGCGCCAGCACCGGCGCCGGCCGCAGCAGCAGCGTGTCCAGCGTGCCGTCGCGCACCCGCCGTCCCAGCCGGTCCATCGACCCCATCAGCAGGTCGGCCACGCCGAAGGCCGTACTGGTCGTCCCGTACAGGAACGCCACCTCCGGCAGCGTGAACCCGCCCAGCACCGTGATCCGCGAGAACATCAGCAGGATCGTGGCGAAGTCCAGGGCGGTCGCCGCGAAGTTCCCCAGCGCCGTCATCACGAACGACATCCGGTACGCCATCGTGGACCGCACCCACATCCGGACGATCAGCCCGTAGACGCGCAGCGTCTCCGCCGGCCCCGGCCGCCGATCCCACCGGTCCGCGCCCGGCCCGGAACCGGCCCGCTCCCACCGCTCCGCCGCCTCAGCCACCCTGGACCACCACCCGGCGCGCCGCCACCGACTGCAGCAGCCGCCCGGCCGCCAGCAGCACCACCCCCCAGCACGCCTGGAACGCCAGCGCCGTCAGCACCCCCGCGCCGCGATGCCGCCCCAGCAGCACGTCCGCCGGCACCTGCAGCATCGCCGCCCACGGCAGCGCCCGCGCCACCTCGCCGAGCACCCCCGGGAACACCGTCAGCGGCAGCAGCATCCCGGAGAAGAACAGCCCCGCCAGCCACGCGATCTGGCTCACCCCCGCACCGTCCAGCAGCCAGAACGCGCTCAGCGCCACCAGGAAGCGCACCGCGAAACTCACCACCGCGCCCAGCGCCACCGCCACCAGGAACAGCAGCCACGTCACCGCGTCCGACGGCAGCGCCAGATCGAAGACCAGCGCCCCGCACACCATCGGCAGCACCCCGCGGCCCAGCAGATGGAACGCCGACCGCCCCAGGTCCGCCGACAGCCACCAGCCCTGCAGGTCCGCCGGCCGGTACAGGTCCACCGCGATGTCCCCCGACCGGATCCGCTCCATCAGCTCGTCCTCGAACCCGCCGCCCATCAGGGCCATCGTCATCAGCAGCGCCTGCCCGACCCACACGTACGTCAGCGCCTGCGCCTGCGAGTACCCGCCCAGGTGCGGCCGCTGGTCCCACAGCGCGATGTAGCTGTAGGACACGATCAGGCCGAACACCGAATTGGTGAAGACGCCCGCCGCCGTCGCCGTGCGGTACGTGGCGTAGCGCCGGAAACCGCGGACGACCACCGCCGCGTAGAACCCGCCCACCTGCCCCCGCACCTCCCGCAGCCCGCCGCCGACCCGCCCCGGCACCCCCGCGGGACGCCCGAGCACACAAGCCGGGAAGCCTAGTGCGCGGCCCGTTCCCGGAGCCAGCGGATTTCACCCGGGCGGGTTTACCCGCGCTGTCACAGCACGGTCACGGATGCGTGCCGGTGATCCACGGCGGGCAGGAGCTGCGAGAGGGTGAGACCGAGGACTGTGTGGGTGTACGGGAGCGTACGTAACGATTGGTCCACCATGTTCCGCCGCGGCCAACCCCGGCGGCGGCGGAGGAGTCCCATAAGACATGAGCGTTCCGAACCCGACAGGCGGCGGCCGTCCCGGCCGCACCGGCCTGCGCCGGATCCTTCCCACCTGGCGGGTGGTCACCGGCGGCTTCCTCACCGTCCTGCTGGTCCTCATCGGCGCGTTCTTCGTCGGCTACGCCCTGGTGTCCATCCCCGACCCCAACGCCGCCGCCATCGCCCAGAACAACGTGTACCTCTACGCCGACGGCAAGACCGAGCTGTCCCGTGACGGCGCCGTCAACCGGCAGAACATCCCGCTCAGCGGCGTCGCCAAGAACACCCAGTACGCCGTCCTCTCCGCGGAGGACCGCAACTTCTACCACGAGTCCGCGGTCAGCCCGAAGTCCATGGTCCGGGCCATATGGAACACCGCCACCGGCAAGGGCAAGCAGTCCGGCTCCACCATCACCCAGCAGTACGTGAAGAACTACTACCTCAACCAGAACCAGACGGCGTCGCGGAAGATCAAGGAATTCTTCATCGCGATCAAGCTGGACCGCAACGAGACCAAGAACCAGATCCTCGAGGGCTACCTCAACACCAGCTACTACGGCCGCAACGCCTACGGGATCCAGGCCGCGTCCGAGGCCTACTTCGACAAGGACGCCGCGCACCTCACCACCGCGCAGGGCGCCTACCTCGCCACCCTCCTCAACGCGCCCAGCGAGTTCGACCTCGCCGCCCACCCCGAGAACGCCCCCGCCGCCAAGGCCCGCTGGAACTACGTCCTCGACGGCATGGTCAAGGAGGGCTGGCTCACCGCCTCCGAGCGCAACGCCACCCCCTTCCCCGCCATAGGCAAGCCCAAGCCCATCGCCAGCAAGGCCGGACAGCGCGGCTACATCATCGAAGCCGTCAACAAGTACCTCACCGACAACCACATCGTCGACGCCGACTCCCTGCGCAGCGGCGGCTACACCATCGTCACCACCATCCAGAAGCCCAAGGAGGACGCCCTCGTCAAAGCCGCGCAGGACAACGTCTACGACAAACTCGGCCACCGCGTCGTCGACAAGTACGTCCGCGCCGGCGGCGTCTCCATCGACCCCGCCACCGGCGACGTCGTCGCCCTCTACGGCGGCGTCGACTACACCAAGCAGTACGTCAGCAGCGCCACCAACCGCACCTACCAGCCCGGCTCCACCTTCAAGCCGGTCATCCTCACCTCCGCCTTCGAACACCACTCGCAGACCCAGGACGGCGACCCCATCACCCCGTCCACCGTCTACGACGGCCACAACAAGCGCGAGGTCCAGGGACCCGACGGACCCGTCGGCTACCACCCGGCCAACGAGGACGACCGCTCCTACCCCTCCATCGACGTCAGCGACGCCATGGACAAGTCCGTCAACTCCGTCTACGCGCAGATGGCCCAGGACGTCGGCACCGGCAAGGTCGTCGACACCGCGCACGCCCTCGGCCTGTCCGACGCCGTGAAGATCCCGCAGACCCCCGCCATGGCCCTCGGCGCCTTCGGCGCCAGCCCCCTCGACATGGCCCAGGTCTACGCCACCCTCGCCGACCACGGCCGGCAGATCCCGTACTCCCTGGTCCTCAGGATCAGCAAGGACGGCAACGACCTCGGCCTGCCCAAACGCGACCCCGTCCAGGCCGTCCCCCGCACCGCCGCCGACACCACCACCTCCGTGCTGCGCAGCGTCGTCGACAGCCCCGGCGCCACCGCCGTCGTCGCCCAGAACGCCGGCCGGCCCGCCGCCGCCAAGACCGGCACCGCCGACAACGACCTCGCCGCCTGGTTCGCCGGCTACACCCCGAAACTCGCCACCGTCGTCGCCGTCTTCGGCATGAACCCCGACACCGGCGCCCAGGAGAAGCTCTACGGCGCCATGAACCAGGCACGCGTCAACGGCGGCGGCCCGCCCGGCGACGTCTGGGCCCAGTACACCGCCGACGCCCTCGACGGCACCCCCGTCCAGAACTTCGACCTCACCCTGGACAGCGACGCGAACACCCCCACCGACGAACCCACCACGCCGGACACCACACCCCCCACCACCGCGCCCAGCACGACGGCCACCACCCCCAGTCGGCCGCCCACCTCGCAGACCCCCACCAGCGGACCGCCCAGCACCACGCCCCCCACCTCCGAGCCGCCCACCGGCGACCCCAGCCCCACCGCCACCATGAACCCCATCGGCGGACTCACCGGCGGAGGAAGCGGCGGAAGCGGCGGAAGCTCGGACGGCGGCGGCACCGCGGGCAACGGCAACCAGGGCCCGCCCGCACCCAACGCCGTCACCGGCAGTGCCGGCGGCACGTCCGGGGGAACGTCCGGAGGCTCCGGGGGAGCCGCGCCCGACAGCGCCGCCCTCAAGACCACCAGCGGCACCCCGGGCTGAACCGGGCGCGGCAGAGCCCGGCCCGGCTGAACCCGCCCCGGCAGACGAAGACCCGGGCGGGGGCCGAACCCACCGCCCGGGTCACCGGGGTCATCACACAGGCCGGGGCGGACCCACAGCGGGCCCGGCCGGACACGTCAGCGGACCTACAGGTACAGACCCGTCGAGTCGTCCGTCCCCTGCAGCCGCTCGGCCGCCACCGCGTGCAGGTCACGCTCGCGCATCAGCACGTACGCCACACCGCGCACCTCGACCTCGGCACGCTCCTCAGGGTCGTACAGCACCCGGTCGCCGACCTCGACGGTCCGGACGTTCTGCCCCACCGCCACCACCTCGGCCCAGGCCAGCCGCTTGCCCACGGCCGCCGTCGCCGGGATCAGGATGCCGCCGCCGCTGCGGCGCTCGCCCTCACCGCTGTCCTGCCGGACCAGAACGCGGTCGTGCAGCATGCGGATGGGCAGCTTGTCGTGCTCACTGTTCGAACTCACGGGACCGACGTTACCGGCGGCGCCGTCGCACCGAGAATCCCGCCACCACCCCGATCAGGACGGCCGCGGCCACCGCCGCCGGCACGACCCGCTCGGTGCGCAGCCGGCCCTCGTCCGTCACGAACTCCGCCTTCGCCCGGGTGACCGCACGGTTCGCCGCGTCGTAGGCCTTCCCGACCGTACTGTCCAGCGCCGACACGGCCTTCGCCTTGGTGTCCCGCGCAATGGTCGACGGGTGCACCCGGACCGCGATCTCGTCGAGCGTCGCCGCCAGATCCTCCCGCCTGCGGGCAATGTCCGCCTCGATCTCAGCGGGCGTCCTCGCACCATCCGACACGCACTGCCTCCATCGCCTGATTCGGTAGCGTTCGGACAGTCTGACAGCACGACCCGGCCCGTGCCGCGTCGGCACCCCTTTGCCAGAGGAGCTTTTTCATGTCCACGCGACTCGCCCCCGGTGACACCGCCCCCGACTTCACCCTGCCCGACGCCGACGGCAAGCCCGTCTCGCTGGCCGACCACCGCGGCCGCAAGACCATCGTCTACTTCTACCCGGCGGCCCTGACGCCCGGCTGCACCAAGCAGGCCTGCGACTTCACCGACAACCTCGACGTGCTCGCCGAGGCCGGCTACGACGTCATCGGCGTCTCCCCGGACAAGCCCGAGAAGCTCGCCAAGTTCCGCGAGAAGGAGTCCCTCAAGGTCACCCTCGTCTCGGACGCGGACCGCTCCGTGCTGGAGGCCTACGGCGCCTACGGGGAGAAGAACAGCTACGGCCGCACCATCATGGGCGTCATCCGCTCCACCGTCGTCGTCGACGAGTCCGGCAAGGTCGCCCACGCCTTCTACAACGTCCGCGCCACCGGCCATGTCGCCAAGCTCCTCCGCGACCTGGAGGTCTGAGGAGCGATCCCGCGGTCGGGCCGACCTCATGAGGCGGCTCCGGGTCGCGCCCAGTGGCGGCCGCAGGGTCCACGGCGCGACAACCTTCGCTCGTTGTGCCCGAACTGTCATGGGCTGACCAGCACATGGGGCGGGCGGAGCGCTGCCAGGGGGTCCGGGTGCCCGTGAGGGGCGTGCCTGTGCGAGGCTGCACCGATACCATGGAACGCACCTGCGGCCGTGTTGTAACTGGCAGCCAAGCTGGGCTTAGGACCCAGTGGGGGAAACCCCGTGTGGGTTCGAATCCCACCGGCCGCACGCCCGCGAAGTCCGCTCTCCCCGGAGGGCGGACTTCGCTGTGTCCACGGGCTGTGCGCCGCGTGCGGCGGCCGTCAGCCCAGCAGTTCCGCGATCAGGGGTGCCAGGGCGCGGAACGCCTTGCCGCGGTGGCTGATGGCGTTCTTCTCGTCCGCGGTGAGCTCGGCGCAGGTCCGTGTCTCGGTGTCGGGCTGGAGGATCGGGTCGTACCCGAAGCCTCCGCCGCCGGCGGGGGTGTGCCGCAGGGTCCCGGTGAGGCGTCCCTCGGTGACGCGGGCGGTGCCGTCGGGCAGGGCGAGGGCGGCGGCGCAGGCGAAGTGGGCGGCGCGGTGCGGGGTGTCGATGTCGGAGAGCTGGGCGAGGAGCAGGTCGAGGTTGGCGGCGTCGTCGCCGTGCCGGCCGGCCCAGCGGGCGGAGAAGATCCCGGGGGCGCCGCCGAGGACGTCGACGCACAGTCCGGAGTCGTCGGCGACGGCGGGCAGCCCGGTGGCTTCGGCGAGGGCGTGTGCTTTGAGCAGGGCGTTCTCGGCGAAGGTGACGCCGGTCTCCTTGACGTCGGGGATGTCGGGGTAGGCGTCGGCGCCGACGAGTTCGACGTCGAGGCCCAGTCCTGACGCGGCGAGGATCGCCCGGAGTTCGGTGACCTTGTGGGCGTTGCGGGTGGCGAGGACGAGTCGTCGGGTCATGGGGCGATTATCTCCGGTCACGTCAGGGACCTGAGTGCGGCTTGGACGCGGTCGACGGCGGCGAGGCGCGTGGAGGCGTGCGGGGAGAGGCGGACGGAGGTGGCGCGGACGCTGGGGGTGACCTCGTAGGTGTGGAGGGCCTTGGCGACGGTGGCGGTGTCGATGCCGGGGATGTGGAAGGAGACGATGCCGGCGCGGTCGGCGGGGGTGACGGGGGAGAGGATCTCGCCCCCGCAGCTGCGCACGGTGTCGATGAGCTGGTCGACGCGGGTGGAGATGTGGGCCTCGATGGCGCGGACGGTGGTGTGTTCGACGAGTTCGAGGGCGGCGGCGAGGGCGGCGGCGGTGACGGGGCTGAGGTTGGTGATGCTCCAGCGCTGGGCGCCGGGGGCGGGTGGGTGTTCCCGGTCGTCGAAGAGGGCGACGTCCTCGATGCCGGTCCAGCCGGTGAGGGTGGGTTCGAGGCGCTCGAGGGCGCGGTCGGAGAGGGTCGCGAAGCCGGTGGACCAGCTGGCGCGGAGCCACTTCTGGCCGCCGCTGACGACGACGTCGGCGGCTTGCCAGGGGAGGTCGGCGATGCCGAAGCCCTGGATGGCGTCGACGATGAGCAGCCGGTCGTCGCCGATGGTCTCGCGGAGTGCGGCGAGGTCGGCGCGCTGGCCGGTGCGGAAGTCGACGGCGCTGACGGCGAGGGCGACGACGTCGTCGGTGAGGGCGGCGGCGACGGTGTCGGGGGTGATGAGGCCGTCCGGGCCGGGGGTGAGCCAGCGGGGTTCGGCGCGGCCGAGGGCTGAGGTGCGGCGCCAGGGGTAGTGGTTGGCGGGGAAGTCGGTGGCGGGGACGAGGACGGTGCCGTGCGGGATGCCGAAGGCGGCGTGGAAGAGTCCGGTGGAGGCGTTGGGGAGCAGGACGGTGTGGTCGGCGTCGGTGCCGGCGAGGCGTGCGGCGGCTTCGCGGGCGCGGGGTTCGGCGCGCATGAGGTCGTCGACGGTGGTGTGTCCGGCGCGGGCGGAGTGGGTGAGGGCGTCGGCGGTGGCGGCGAGCACGTCGCGGGAGGGTGGGCCGTAGCGGGCGAAGTCGAGGTATCCCTCGGGCTCCTCGAAGTGCTCGGCGTAGCCGGGCAGTCCCCCGGTGGCGTGCGCTTGGATCATGGTGCGGAGTGCTCCTTGGGGGTGGCGCCGGGAGGCGTGGGGAACCTGTCGTACGTTCCCAGACTGGCAATGGCGGTGAGAATACGCGGGTGGAGCCGATGGACACGGGGCGAACGCCGGAGGGACCGAACGGGCCGGGCCCGGCGGTGAGGTCTGCCGCGGCCGGCGGGGGCGGGCCGTCGGCCCCTGTCGATCCGCCGGGCGGGCCGGGCGGGGCCGATCCGGATGCGGAGCGGCGTCGTGGTGTGCGGCGTATGAAGCTGATCGCGACGGGTTTCTTGCTGGTGGCGACGGTGGTGTACGCGGTGTCGCGCTGGGCGAGCGGGCACGGCGCGGGCGGCTGGGCGGGATATGTGTCGGCGGCGGCGGAGGCGGGCATGGTCGGTGCGCTGGCCGACTGGTTCGCGGTGACGGCGTTGTTCCGCAGGCCGCTGGGTCTGCCGATTCCGCACACGGCGATCATCCCGACGAAGAAGGACGCGCTGGGGGCGAGTCTGGGCGACTTCGTGGGGGAGAACTTCCTGTCGGCGGAGGTGGTGCGGGCGCGGCTGCGGTCGGTGGGCATCGGTGCGCGGCTGGGCGGGTGGCTGTCGGAGCCGGCGTCGGCGGACCGGGTCACGGAGCAGGCGGCGGCCGCGTTGCGCGGTCTGCTGAGGGTGCTGCGGGACTCGGATGTGCAGGCGGTGGTGGGAGAGGCGATCACGCGACGGGCGGAGGCGCAGGAGATCGGGCCGGGTCTGGGCAAGATGCTGGAGCGGATCGTCGCGGACGGCGGGCACCGGCGGATGGTGGATCTGGTGTGTGCGCGGGCTCGTGACTGGCTGGTGGAGCACGGCGATTCGGTGATGGACGCGGTGCAGGGCGGGGCGCCGGGCTGGACGCCGCGGTTCGTGGACCGGAAGGTCGGTGAGCGGGTCTACAAGGAGTTGCTGCGGTTCGTCACGGAGATGCGGGACTCGCCGGGGCATCCGGCGCGTGGCGCGGTGGACCGGTTCCTGGGTGATTTCGCGGTGGAGTTGCAGTCCGACGCGGACACCAGGGCGCGTGTGGAGCGGTTGAAGAACGATCTTCTGGCGCGGGGTGAGGTGCAGGACCTCATCCAGTCGGCGTGGGGTGCGGTGCGGGCGATGATGGTGGCCGCGGCGGAGGACGAGCGCAGTGAGCTGCAGGTGCGTGCGCGGGCGTCGCTGATCTCGCTGGGGGCGCGGTTGTCGTCGGACCCGCGGTTGCAGGCGAAGGTGGACGGATGGCTGGAGGACGCGGCGACGTATCTGGTGACGACGTACCGGGACGAGATCACGTCGCTGATCTCGGAGACGGTCGCGGGGTGGGACGCGGATCAGACGTCGCGGAAGATCGAGGCGCATGTGGGTCGTGACCTGCAGTTCATCCGGATCAACGGCACGGTGGTGGGGGCACTGGCGGGGTTGCTGATCTACACGGTGTCGCACGCGGCGGGGGGCTGATCCGGGGGCGCGGGGGCGGGTGGTGACTCCCACTGGTTCACTCGCGCGGGTGAATCGCGGGCGGGGCGGCGCGGGCGGGGAACTCCGGACGTGTGTTCGGCGTCTTTCCGGGTGAGCGTCCGCCGACCGGCGGCGCCGTGGGGTCGGGCGGGGAAGGGGGAGGTCCGGTGGTGCGTTGCACCGCGGCGGTGCGTCTGTACGTGATCGCGCTGCTCGCTCTCCTTGCCGCTGTCCTGCTGAACCAGCCCGGGGTGGCCGTGGCGGTCGCCTCGGTCGCGATGGCGGCCACCGCGGCGGCGGCTCTGCTCTGGCTGGCCGTGCAGGCCGTCGCGTCGGCGGCCGGGCCGGCCGTCTCGGGCCGGATACGTACGGCGATACGCGACCGGGAGTTGCGTACCGCCTTTCTCGCGCAGCGCGATCCGGACGCCGCGGGGCGTTCGCGCCCGCGAGCGCCGGGCCGTCGGATCCCGACGGCCGCGTAGGCGCTCACCGGGTCAACCCGGTTCCGCGGGTGGGGTGGTGCCCGCGCGGCTCGTCACGCCGAACGTCGTTTCCGGCTCGACGAGACCCGTGGAGGGTTCGACTCCCATGCCTGTCCTCAGTACCGCTGTGCCTGGCGCCGCTCTGTCCGCCAAGGCCCTGTCCGTTCATGCCGCTCTGTCCGTCCAGGCTGTGTCCGTCCAGGCTCTGTCCGTTTCCTCGCCGGTGCCCGCGGCTCTCGGCGGGCTCGCGGGGCTGCTCCACCCGGTGTGCGGGGCGTCGGCGACGGCCGCCGCGATCGTGCTTCTGACCGTGTGCGTCCGGCTGGCGCTGCATCCGCTGGCGCGGGCGGCGGTGCGGGGCGAGAAGGCCAGGGCGGCCCTGGCACCGCGGGTGGCGGAGTTGCGGCGCCGCCACGGGCGGGATTCGGCGCGGCTGGCCCGGGCGATGTCGGAGCTGTACGAGAAGGAGCAGGCGTCGCCGTTCGGCGGGCTGCTGCCGATGCTGGTGCAGATCCCCGTGTTCATGCTGATGTACCACGCGTTCTCCCGGTCCGGGGGCGGGCCGCACGCGCACGCGCTGCTGGGCGCGCCGCTGGGGGAGAACTGGCCGGCGGCGCTGGCGCACGGCGGGCTGTTCGGGGCGCGCGGGGCGGTGTACCTCGGGCTGTTCGCGGTGATCGCGGCGGTGGCGGCATGGAACGTCCGGCGGGCGCGGCGGACAGCGGCGGCGGGCGCCGAGGCGGCCGGGGCGGCAGCGGGTGCGAAGAACGGAGCTGATCCGACCTCTGGACTGCCGGGGGCGGGGGCGATCGCGAAGTACGGCCCGTTGCTGTCGTTCACCACGCTGGTGACGGCGGCCGTTCTGCCGCTGGCCGCCGGGCTCTATCTGGCGACGACGACGGCCTGGAGTGCGGCGGAGCGGGCCTGGCTGTACCGGACGCCGGGGGCGGGGCCCCGGCGGCTGCGGACGTGGGGGACCGGGCGCGGCCGGGGCTCGTCCGGGGGAGCGGCGTCCACAGGCTGATCAGGGGCTTGCGCTCGGCCGTCTCGGGATTGGAGGATCTGACAAGACATCCGATGACCGTCCGCATCGGCTGCGATCAGCCGGACCTGACTGACCTACTCGACCTACGGAGTGCCCACGATGAAGCTGCTGCGTGTCGGACCCGCCGGGGCGGAACGCCCGGCCCTGCTGGACCGCGGGGGCGTGCTGCGGGACCTGAGCAACCTGGTGCCCGACATCGACGGATCGCTGCTGGCCGACGCGGCCGCGCTGGCCCGGGTGGCCGAGGCGGAGGCCGCCGGCAGGCTCCCGGAGCTGGAGCCGGTCGAGCGGGTCGGTCCGCCGCTCGCGCGGATCGGCAAGATCGTCTGCATCGGCCTGAACTACCACGACCACGCGACCGAGACGGGAGCCCAACCGCCCGCGGAACCCGTGGTGTTCATGAAGGCCCCGGACACCGTGGTCGGCCCGGACGACACCGTGCTGGTGCCGCGCGGCAGCCGGAAGACGGACTGGGAGGTGGAGCTGGCCGTGGTCATCGGCCGGGAGCTGCGGTACGCGGCCTCGCACGAGGAGGCGCTGGCCGCGGTGGCCGGATACGCGATCGCCCACGACGTGTCGGAGCGCGAGTTCCAGATCGAGCGCGGCGGCCAGTGGGACAAGGGCAAGAACTGCGAGACGTTCAACCCGCTCGGGCCGTGGCTGGTGACCGCCGACGAGATCGCCGACCCGCAGGCGCTGCCGCTGAAGCTGTGGGTCAACGGCGAGCTGAAGCAGGACGGTTCGACCGCGGACCAGATCTTCCCGGTGGCCGAGGTGGTGCGCTACCTCAGCCAGTTCATGACGCTCTACCCGGGCGACGTCATCAACACCGGCACGCCCGCCGGGGTGGCGCTCGGTCAGCCGGAGCCCAAGCCGTACCTGCGGGCCGGTGACGTGGTCGAGCTGGCCATCGAGGGCCTCGGCCGGCAGCGGCAGGAGCTCAAGCAGGCCTGACGCGGGAGCCACGTCGCCGAGCCGCCCGCGGCCCTCGCGTCGGGGGCGGCGGGCGGCTCGTGGGCGTCAGGCGTTCGGTCGGCCGGGGAGGACTCCGCGCGGACCCCGTTCGGCGTCACGCGTTCCAGGAGGTGCGGACCTCGTCCAGGAAGCGGGTCAGGCCGTCGATCACCAGAGCGTGGTCGTCGGCCTGCGGCAGCCCGGAGACGCCCACCACCCCGACCACGCCCGCGCCGGCCACCCGCAGCGGGAAGGCCCCGCCGTGCGCGGCGTAGACGTCGGGGTCGAGCCGGGACGAGGCCTCGAACGTGGTGCCCTTGGCCCGGAACCGCTCGCCGACCAGCAGCGAACTCGCGTGGTAGCGCTCCACCACGCGGGCCTTGCGGGCCAGCCACGCGTCGTTGTCGGGCGTGGTGCCCTCCATGGCGCAGTGGAAGAGCTGCTGGCCGCCGCGCCGGATGTCGACGGTGACGGCGGCGCCGCGTTCGCGGGCCATGCCCACCAGCAGGCAGCCCAGCCGCCAGGCGTCGTCGTTGGTCAGGCGCGGCAGGACCAGGGTGGTCTCCTGCTCGGTCAGCTCCGCCACCTTGTCGCGGCCCGCTGGACCGTTCGCGGCGGGGGAGCCGGCGGCACCGGCGGCGTGGGCCGCCTGAGTGGCGCCGGCGTCAGCGGCGTTGGCGATGGGCACAGCGTGTTCTCCGTTCTGGGTGCGGGTCTGCGTGCGGGGCACGGCGTGGGGTCGTGCGCGGCGGTCGTCCGCCGCCCGGTGCGCCGGCCCGGTGTGCGTGGGCGGCTCGCCGGGCGGCGCCGGCCTCACAGGGACACGGTCGTCCCGGTGCGGGCCGAGCGGTGGGCGGCCTCGATGACGTCCAGGGCGGCGGCCGCCTCCAGGGCGGTCACCGGGGGAGCGGTGCCCTCGCGCAGCGCGGCCGCGACGGCCGCGTAGTACGCCGGGTAGTCGCCGGGCAGCGACGGCACGGTCCGCACGGCGTCGTCGGTGCCGGCGGTCCCCCAGGCCGCCTCGGTCTCGGCGCCCCACGCCGTGCCCTCGCCGGGCCGCAGGCCCTCGCGGAGCGCGGCCTCCTGCGGGTCCAGGCCGTAGGTGACGAAGCCGCCGGTGCTGCCCAGCACACGGAAGCGCGGGCCGAGGCGTGCGGTGGTGGCGCTCATCCACAGGTGGGAGCGGACGCCGCTGGTGTGGGTGATGGCGATGAACGAGTCGTCGTCGGCGGCCGCGCCGGGACGGCGCGTGTCGGACTCGGCGTAGACCAGTCGCGCCGGGCCGAAGAGGGTGAGCGCCTGGTCGACCAGGTGGCTGCCGAGGTCGTAGAGCAGGCCGCCGATCTCCGCGGGGTCGCCGGACTCGCGCCAGCCGCCCTTGAGCTGGGGGCGCCACCGCTCGAAGCGGGACTCGAAACGCTGGACCTCGCCCAGGTCGCGGTCGGCGAGCAGCGCCCGCAGAGTGAGGAAGTCGCTATCCCAGCGGCGGTTCTGGAAGACGCTCAGCAGCAGCCCGCGGGCGTCGGCGAGAGCGGCGAGCGAGCGGGCCTCGGCGACGGTCCCGGCCAGCGGCTTGTCCACCACCACCGGCAGCCCGGACTCCAGCGCGGCGGTGGCCAGCGGCACATGGGTGCGGTTGGGGGAGGCCAGCACGACCAGGTCGAACGCGTCGGCACGCTTCCACAGCTCGTCCGCCGAGTCGGCGAACCGGACCCCGGGGTGGTCGGCCGCGGCCTGGGCGCGGCGTTCCGGGTTGCCGGTGACGACGGTGTCCAGGGCCAGGCCCGGCGTGGTCGCGATCAGCGGGGCGTGGAAGAACGAGCCGGCGGCGCCGTAGCCGACGAGGGCGACGCGCAGCGGCCGGCTGTCGGGCGTGGGCGTGGGCGTGGCCGAGGGCGTGTCGGCGGGCATCTCGGAGGGCGTGTCGGCGGACACAGCAGGGGACACAGCAGGGGACACGGCAGGGGACATGGCAGCCACTTTCGCAACAGTGTTGCCAAAGTGCAAGCGGGCGGGACAATGGACCTGTGCGTCCGTCCGCCTCCGGGGCCAACCTGCCCGCTCTCCGCAGCCACAATGCCGCTCTGCTGCTCGATCTGCTGCGCGCCGCCACGCTCACCGGTGGCACCGCCCTCAGCCGCCCCGACCTGGCAGAGCGCACCGGGCTCACCCCTCAGGCGGTCAGCAAGATCACCGCGCGGCTGCGTGAGGAGGGCCTGGTCGAGGAGGCCGGCCGGCTGCCGTCCACCGGCGGAAAGCCCAGCACCGGGCTGCGGCTGGCGGCCGGCTCCCGTTACGCCGTCGGAGTCCACCTCGACGGCGAGACCCTGACGGCGGTGCTCACCGACCTGGCCGGCCGCACGGTCGCCGAGCGGTCCGCCCCGCTGAGCCTGGACCGGCCGGTGGCCGAGGGCCTGGCCGCCGTCACCGCGCAGGTCCGGGGCGCGGTGGCGCTCGCCCCCGGACCGGTGCTCGGCGTGGGCGTCGGCATGCGGGGCCCGCTCGACCACCGCACCGGCGTCCTGCACCGCGTCACCGGCTTCCCGCACTGGGCGGGCGTCCCGCTGCGCGACGAACTCGCCGCCCGGCTCGGCCTCCCGGTCGCCGTGGACAAGAACACCAACACGGCGGCCCTCGCCGTCCTGGCCGCCCCGCCCGGCGCCCAGTACCCGTCCGCCGGCGCGCCCGCGCCGGGGCCCGGCGGGGAGTCGTTCGCGTATCTGCACCTGGGCACCGGACTGGGGGCCGCCCTCGTACTCGACGGCACCCTGCACCGCGGGGGACGCACGGGCGCGGGGGAGTTCGGGCATCAGGCGGTGCAACTGGACGGGCCGCTGTGCCCGTGCGGCAACCGCGGGTGCCTGGAGGCGCTGTGCCTGGCCGCGGTCGGGCGCGGCGATCCGGCGGGCGCCGCGCGGTTGCTCGGGGTCGGCGCGGCGAATCTCGTGGCGCTGCTGGACGTCGACCGCATCGTGCTCGGCGGCGGCACGGTGCGGGCCGCGCCCGAGGTGTTCCGGCGGGAGACCGCGGCGGTGCTGGCCGAGCGCGGCCGCGGGGTGCCCGTGACCACCGCCGCACCCCTCGCGGTGGCCGAGGGCGCGGCGCTGCTCGTCCTGGCCCCGTTGTTCACCCACGGCGCCCTGGCCGGAAGCTGAGCGCCGGCCCGAGCCCGAGCGCGGCGCCGACCCGCCGGCGACCCCGGCTGACCAGCAGGCAAGACGGCCGGGGCGGGCGCTGCCCGCCCCGGCTACGCTGGGGGCCGCAGGCGCCACACGAACAGGAGACCGATCCGTGTCGACACGCAAGCCCATCGAGTCGTGGCTCACCGACATGGACGGGGTGCTGATCCACGAAGGCACCCCGATTCCCGGCGCGGACGCCTTCCTCAAGGGGCTGCGCGACTCGGGCAAGCCGTTCCTGGTCCTGACCAACAACTCCATCTACACCCCGCGGGACCTGCACGCCCGGCTGACCCGGATGGGCCTGGACGTCCCGGTGCAGAACATCTGGACCTCCGCGCTGGCCACCGCGAAGTTTCTGGACGACCAGCGCCCGGGCGGCACCGCGTACGTCATCGGCGAGGCGGGCCTGACCACCGCGCTGCACGACGTGGGCTACATCCTCACCGACCACGACCCGGACTACGTGGTCCTCGGCGAGACCCGGACCTACAGCTTCGAGGCACTGACCAAGGCCATCCGGCTGATCAACGGCGGCGCCCGCTTCCTGTGCACCAACCCCGACGAGACCGGGCCTTCCCCCGAGGGCGTGCTGCCCGCGGCCGGCTCGGTGGCCGCGCTGATCACCAAGGCCACCGGCAAGGCCCCGTACTTCGTCGGCAAGCCCAACCCGCTGATGATGCGGGCCGGGCTCAACGCGATCGGCGCGCACTCCGAGAGCAGCGCGATGATCGGCGACCGGATGGACACCGACGTGCTGGCCGGGCTGGAGTCCGGCATGGAGACGTTCCTGGTGCTCACCGGCCTGACCACGGTCGCGGACATCGACCGCTACCCGTTCCGCCCGTCGCGGGTCGTGAACTCCATCGCGGACCTCGTCTCCGAGATCTGAGCCCCCCGGGATCCGAGCCCCCCGGATCGGCGTCCCCGAAATCTGAGCCCCCGGGATCCGAGCCCTCGGATCGGCATCCGCGGGATCCGAGTCCCGCGGACCGGGTATGACGCGGCCGCGCGGCCGCCGATCACGCTCCGTGGAGAGATCATCACCCTGATGGGTCAGCGGGCCGCCGCCCGGGGTGCGGGCGGCGGCGGCCCCCGGGATCTTCGAAAGCACCGGGTGCGGGTCCCCGTGCCCGGTCCGAGCGGAGGTCTCTTCCATGTTTGGTCTGAAACTGCCCGCCGTCGCCGCGGCCGGCCTGGCGGCCGCGGTCGCTCTCGGCGGAGTCTCCGCCGCGGCGCCGGCCGTCGCCGACACCGGCGGGACGAGCAGCACCGCCACGGACGCGCCGTCCGCGGGCGCGGACCCCTTGGCGGGCACCGACACCGGCACGTCCGCCGGGACCGGCTCCGACCCGGGCGCCGACGCGGCCGCCGATCCGGGCACGGACCCGGGCGCGGACCCGAGCGCCGACGGCGGCGCGGACCCGGGCACCGACAGCGGTGTGGCCGCGGACGGCGTCTCCGGCACCGACAGCGGCGCGCCCTACGACACCGGTTCAGGGTCCGGCATCGGCTCCGGTTCGGCCGGCGACCCCTCGGCCGCCGCCGACCCGCTGTCCGCCGCCGGCGCCGACAGCGTCAACGTCACCCCGTCCAGCGTCTCCCCGGGCGGCATGGTGACCATCCACCTGTCGGTGTCGTGCAGCACCGGGCACAAGGCCAAGGCCAGTGCGTCGGTGTTCGTGGACAGCATCACCCTCGCCCCGGCGTCGTCCGGCGGCGGTCTGGAAGGCAGCGCCTTCATCAAGTCCGACGCGGTCGACGGCTCGTACAAGGTCTCGGTGCAGTGCGACGGCGGCAGCAGTTCCGCCCAGGCGTCGATCACCGTCACCAACTCCACGACGACGCCGGTGAAGCCGGTCAACCCGGGCACCCCCCTCAAGCCGCTCAACCCCGTCCCCGCGGGCGGCGGCGGCACCGCCCAGCTCGCCGCGGGACCGGCCGCCGCCGGCTCCAGCGCCGGCCCGCTGGCCGTCACCGGCGCGTTCGCCGCGGCGGGTCTGGCCGGAGTCGCCCTGCGGCGCCGCCGCAACGCCGGCGTCCGCGGCTGATCCGCGTGCCGGTCTACCGGACCGGTCGCGGCGCCGACGCCAGGCCGGACAGCAGGACATGGACGACCGCCGCGGTCGCCCTGCTCCTGCTGGCCGCCTGGTGGCTCGGCCCCGCCGGACACGGCGGGGCGGACGCGGACGGCGGCACGGCGGTCGCCGCCGCGGCGACCGCCGACCACCCGCCGCACGTCTACGCCCCGCACGCGCCGCTGCCGGTCGCCGCGCCCACCCACCTGGACATCGCGTCCATCGGGGTGCACGCGGACCTGATCGGCCGGGACCTGACCGACGGCACCATCGACCCGCCGCCGTACGACACCCCCGGGGTGGCCGGCTGGTACCGCGGCGGCCCGGCGCCCGGGGCGCCCGGCGCGGCGGTGATCGTCGGCCACGTCGACACCGAGACCGGCCCGGCGGTCTTCTACACCCTCAGCACCGTGCAGCGCGGTGCCCGGATCGACGTGACCCGCGGCGACGGCACGGTGGCCGAGTTCTCCGTGGAGGCCGTCGAAGTCGTCGAGAAGGACCACTTCGACGCGGCCCGCGTCTACGGATCCAGCACCGGCCGCCCCGAGTTGCGGCTCATCACCTGCGGCGGCACCTTCGACCGGAGCCGGCAGGCGTACTCCGCCAACGTGGTGGTCTACGCCGCGCTGACCGGCTCGCACCCGGCCTCGCGCTAGGCCGGGGCTCCCGGCCCGCGCGGGCCGGGCCGGTGCCCGGGCCGGACGCCGGGGCGGCGCGGGACACCGCGCGCGACCTCGGACTCCGGCATATCGTGCAGAAGACGTGATCCCCGTCAAGGAGGTCAGATGCCCGTGCGTGAGCGGAAGAAGGAGGGGAAGGGAGCCGGGGCGCTGCGCCCGTCCGCACGCGCGGACGCCGCCGCCGACCGGGTGGAGGAGGCGCGGGCCGGCGGCAGTCCGGCGGGGCTGCGGTCCGAACTGGCGGAGCTGCTGGGCCAGGACAAGGTGCTCGGGCGGGTGGCGGACCTCGTCGCCCACGCGTCGGACGCGAGCCCGTACCGCTTCGTGCCGCAGGCCGTGGTGGTCCCCGACAGCGTGCAGGACGTCGTCAAGCTCATGGCCTACGCCCGCCGCCAGCGCCGGCACCTGGTCTTCCGCGCGGCCGGCACGAGTCTGCACGGCCAGGCGCAGGGCGAGGACATCCTGGTCGACGTCCGCCGGCACTTCAGCGGGGTCGAGGTGGAGGCCGGCGGGGTCCGGGCCCGGATCCTGCCGGGGACCGTGCTGGCCCGGGCGAACGCCGCGCTGGCCCGGCACGGCAGGGTGCTGGGACCTGACCCGGCGAGCGCGACCGCCGCGACGGTCGGCGGGGTGCTGGCCGGCAACGCCTCGGGCGCCGCCGCGGGCACCACCCGCGACTCGTACCACACCGTCTCCTCGCTCACCGTGGTGCTGCCCTCGGGCACGGTGGTGGACACCGGTGATCCGGACGCCGACGCGGCGCTGGCCGCCGCGGAACCCGAGCTGTACCAGGGGCTGCTGGACCTGCGCGACGAGATCGAGGCGGACCAGAAACTCACCGCCCGGATCCGGGCCAAGCACGCCGTCAAGAACACCGCCGGGTACCGGCTGGACGCCTTCCTGGACGGCGAGACGCCCGTGCAGATCCTGCGCGGGCTGATGATCGGCTCGCAGGGCACCCTCGGCTTCGTCAGCGAGGCCGTCTACGACACCCTGCCGCTGCGCCCCTCCGTCACCGCGGGCCTGCTGTTCTTCCCCTCGCTGCCGGCCGCCTGCGCCGCCGTGCGGCAGTTCGCCCAGGCGGGCGCCGACACCGTGGAACTGATGGACGGCCACGCGCTGCGCGCCTGCGTCGGGGTGCCGGACGTGCCCGCCGAGTGGGCCGGCCTGCCGGCCGAGTGCGCCGCGCTGCTGGTGGAGTTCCGCGCCGCCGACGACGTCGAACTCGCCGCCTACGAGCGGGCCGCCCGCCGCATATGCGACGACCTCGGCCTGGTCAGCCCGGTGCCCTCCGCGGACAACGCGTTCACCCGCGAGCCGGCCCGGCTCACCGCGATGTGGCGGGCCCGCACGGCGTTCGCCGCCGCGGCCGGCGCGTCCCGCCCGCCCGGCACCACCCCGGTCGTCCAGGACTTCGCGGTGCCGCCCGACCGGCTCGGCGAGGCCGCGACCGAACTGCTCGCCCTCCAGGAGCGGCACGGCTTCTCCCCGGGGCTGGCAGGCCGCGCCGCCCACGGCACCCTGCACTTCCTGCTGTCCTTCGACCCCGGCCAGGCCGCCGACCTCGAGCGCTACGCCGCCTTCACCGACGAGCTGTGCGCCCTGGTCACCGACCGGTTCCACGGGTCGCTGCGCGCCGAGCAGGGCACCGGGCGGGCCGCCGCGCCCTTCCTGGAACGGGAGTGGGGGGCGCCGGCCGCCGCCCTGATGTGGCGGGTCAAGACGCTGCTCGACCCCGACGGCATTCTCGCCCCGCGCGTGGTGCTCGACCAGGACCCGCGCGGCCATCTGCGTGGCCTGAAGAGCCTCCCGGCGATCGAGGGCGCGGCCGGCGCCTGCACCGAGTGCGGGCTGTGCGAGGCGGTCTGCCCCAGCCGCGACCTGACCACGACGCCGCGTCAGCGGATCGTGCTGCGCCGCGAGATGCTCCGCCAGCCCGCCGGCTCACCCGTGCTGGAGGAACTGCTGGACGCCTACGGCCACGACGCGGTGGACACCTGCGCGGGCGACTCCCTGTGCGCCGCCGCCTGCCCGGCCGGCATCGACACCGGCGCCCTGATGCTGGAGTTCCGCAGCTCCCGGCGTACCCGGGCCGAGGAGCGGGCCGCCGCCCGGCTGGCCGTGTACGGGCGCGCGGCGGAACGCGCCCTGCGGGCCGCGCTGACCGCCGCCTCCGCGCTGCGCGGGCGGGCGGGCGACCGGCCGCTGACCGCGGTGGCCGCCGTCCTGCGGCGGGCGGCCGGGACGGAGCTGATACCCGGCTGGCTCCCGGAGACGCCCGTCGCCGCCCCGCGCCTGCCGCGCACCGCGCAGCACAGTGCCACCGCCGTGTACTACCCGGCGTGCGCCAACCGGGTGTTCGGGCCGCCGCGCGGCGCCGGCTGGGCGCCGCAGGCCCTGGTCGCCGTCTCGGAGCGGGCCGGGATGCCGGTGTGGATACCGCCGGACGTCACCGGCACCTGCTGCGCGGCCCCCTGGCACGCCAAGGGCTACACCGAGGGCGCCGTGCTGATGGCCAACCGGATCGTGGAGCAGACCTGGATGTGGACCGGCGGCGGCCGCCTCCCGGTGGTGGTGGACGCCGGCGCCTGCACCCTGGGCCTGTCGCGTGACGTGGTGCCCTATCTCACCGAGGCCAACCGCGAGCTGCACGGCGAGCTGACCGTGATCGACTCCGTGGTGTGGGCCGCCGAGCACCTGCTGCCCAGACTGACCGTCACCTCCCAGGCGGCCAGCGCCGTCCTGCATCCGACGTGCGCGATGCGGCGTCTGGGCCAGGGGGACGGCGGCGCCGGCGACGCCCTGGACGCGGTGGCCCGGGCGTGCGCCGCCGAGGTCGTGACACCCGGCGACGCGGGGTGCTGCGCCTTCGCCGGCGGCCGCGGCACCGCTCGCGAGGATCTGACGGGCGCGGCCACCCGCCGCGAGGCCGAGGAGGTCGCCGGGCGGGACTGGGAACTGCACCTGTCCGCGGACCGGATGTGCGAGCTGGCCATGGAGCACGCCACCGGCGAGCCCTACGAGCCGGTGCTCGCCGCCCTGGAGCGGGCCACCCGCGTGCTCCCCGAACCGGACGTCCCCGCGGAGCCGGCGACGGCCGGCGAACCCCCGCGGCCGGGGGAGTCCCGGGAGGCGGACGGCCCCTGGGAACGGGAGGCCTCCGCGGAGCCCGAACCGCCCGGCGGGCGTCAGGCCGGTGACAGCGGCGGGTCCTGAGGGTGCATCGGCAGCGGGTCGGGCACCGGCGCGATCAGCAGCAGCACCACGTCGTCCGACAGTGAGCCGCCGGTGTGCCGCAGCAGGTCCTCGTAGACCCGCTGGACGGCGGCGTCCAGTTCGGGCCCGCTGCCCGCGACGAGCGGGCCGACGCGGTCGGCCAGCGGGTAGAAGCCGGGGTCGCGGGCGCCGCGGGCCTCGATCACGCCGTCGGTGCACAGCACCAGCACGTCGCCGGGCGCCAGCGGCACCCGCCACGGCGTCGGTGTGCCCTGCACCATGTCGGCCATGCCCAGCGGCACCCACGGCTCGGCCGGCTCCAGGGTCTCCACCTCCCCTTCGCGGGAGACCCGCAGCGGCGCCACATGGCCGTAGTGCAGCAGTTCGACGCCGCCCGGATCGCCGAACTCGGCGAACAGGGCGGTGATGAAGTCCCCGGCGCCGACGTGCCGGCCGACGCTGGTGTCCACCCGGGCGGCCACCCGGTCCAGGCCCCCCTCGTCGAACGCCGCCTCCCGGAACGCGCCCAGCGCGACGGCCGAGCTCTGCACCGCCGCGAGTCCCTTGCCGCGCACGTCGCCGATGAGCGCCCGGACGCCGTGCGGGGTCTCCAGCACCGAGTACAGGTCGCCGCCGATCTGCGCCGCGTCGGCCGCCGACACGTAGCGGGCCGCGACGCGCACGTCGCCCACGCGGGGCGCGGGCGGCTGCATCAGGGCGTGCTGGGCGGCCTCGGCGACCGAAGTGATGGCGGTGAAGGCCCGGGCGCCGGTCTCCCGGCGCCAGGCGATGTAGACGCTGAACGCCGAGACCAGGCCGTAGGCGTAGAGCTGCCCGAAGAGCACGTCCTTGTCCGCGGTGCGGGTGACGCCGTCGAAGGGGGCCAGGGCGCCCTGGACCAGGACGCCGAGCACGCTGACGAGGAGGGTTTTGCGCCAGTCGACGGTGATGGCGGCCAGCGCGGGCGCGGCCACGATGCCGGGCGTCAGGTAGTGGTCCCGGCCCGCGATCACGTCGGCGAGGATCACGATGAGGAGGGCGACCAGCGGCAGGGAGAGGCCGAGACGGGCGAGGTAGTCGCTCTCCAGGCGCTGCACCGTGCGCAGCCAGGCGCTCTTCACATCATGAACCTATCCGCCCTGCCCGGCCGCGTCAGCCGGAAAGCAGGAGGGTGGCGGGGCGCGCGGGGACGGTGGGGGCCGGGCGGCGGGTCCGGCGGCCCGTCGGGGAGGCCGGTTTCCGGCCGTTGTGTTGCGCCCGGTGAAGGTTCTGCGACAGCAGGGGCGTTCGGGGTGGCTGTGACCGGCGGCCCTTCCTAGGGTCACCGTGTACCTGTCATCCGTCGATCTCCGCACTGGAGGACCCCTGTGCGCACGAGAGTGATCGCCTCCGCCACCGCCGTGCTGGGCCTGCTGCTCGCCGTCCCGGCATCCGCGGCCGGCGCCGGACCCGGCGCCCCCGGCATCGGCGACCCGTACTACCCGACCTACGGGAACGGCGGCTACGACGTCTCCCACTACGACCTGAACCTCCGTTACCAGCCCGCCACCGACACGCTGACCGGCACCACCACGATCACCGCGACCGCCACCCAGGGCCTGACCAGCTTCGACCTGGACTTCGCACTGACCGTCAGCAAGGTCACCGTGGACGGCCGGCCCGCGGCCTTCGCCACCAGCGGTGAGCAGGAACTGGTCGTCACCCCGGCGCACCCGATCGGCCGCGGCCGGCGCATCACCGTGGCCGTCACCTACTCGGGCGTCCCGTCCACCGTCCAGCGGTACGGCTTCACCTCGTGGCAGCGCACCCCCGACGGCGGGGTCGCCGCCAACGAGCCCGAGTCGGCCTGGTGGTGGTTCCCCAGCAACGACCACCCGCTGGACAAGGCGAGCTACGACGTCCGGGTGGCCGTGCCGGCCGGCGATCAGGCCATCAGCAACGGCCTGCTGCTCTCCCAGCACACCGGCGACGGCTGGACCAGCTTCCACTGGCAGCAGACCAAGCCGCAGGCCACCTACCTGGCCACGCTCGCGGTCGGCCACTTCGACATCACCCACAGCCGTACGAAGACCGGCATCCCGGTGATCAACGCCTACAGCCCCGACCTGGGCGCCAACGAGGCCAACGCCCGCGCGAGCGTGGAGCGCACCGCCGAGATCGTCGACTTCCTCAGCGGCTACTTCGGCCCCTACCCGTTCGACTCGGCCGGCGGGTACGTGCCGAACGTGCCGAGCCACTTCTCCCTGGAGGCGCAGACCCGGGTCTTCTACAGCCCCGCCACCTTCTCCAAAGGCGTCAACACCTCGGTCGTGGCGCACGAGCTGGCCCACCAGTGGTACGGCGACGACGTGTCGCTGGCCCGCTGGTCCGACATCTGGCTCAACGAGGGCTTCGCCAGCTACGCCCAGTGGCTGTGGGCCGAGCACGAGCACACCGGAACCCCGCAGGACCTGGCCCGTCAGGTCTACGACGCGCACCCGGCCGACGACCCGTTCTGGACCGTCGAACCGGGCGATCCGGGCCCGCAGAACCAGTTCGACGACGCGGTGTACGACCGCGGGGCGGTCGCCATCCAGGCGCTGCGCGACACCATCGGCGACCGGGCGTTCCTGACGCTGCTGCGGGTGTGGCCGGCCCAGCACCGCTACGGCAACGCCACCATCGCCGACTTCCGGCGGCTCGCCGAGAAGCTGTCCGGCCAGGACCTGGGCGGGTTCTTCCAGACTTGGCTCTACACCGCGGCCAAGCCCGCGGCCTTCCCCGCGGGCTGAGGCCCCGGGCGGGTAGGGCACCATGGGACGCGGGCGGACCGGGGACGGCCCGCCCGCGTCGCCCGTGCCCCGCACGGCGGCGCCCCAGCACGCCCAGGGAGCACCACGTTGAGCACACCGGCACCGGACCTGCGGGCCGACTGCGGGAACTGCTTCGGACTGTGCTGCGTGGCGCTGGCCTTCACCCGGTCGTCGGACTTCGCCCGCGACAAGAAGGCCGGCGACCCCTGCCGCCACCTCGACGACGGCCACCGCTGCGGCATCCACGACGGGCTGCGGGACGCCGGCTACCGCGGCTGCACGGTGTACGACTGCTTCGGCGCCGGGCAGCGGATCTCCCAGGTCACCTTCGGCGGGCAGGACTGGCGGGACGCGCCGGACGGCGGCCGGACGATGTTCGCCGCCCTGCCGGTGATGCGCCAGCTCCACGAACTCCTGTGGTACCTCGACGACACGCTGTCCCGGCGCGCGGCGGCCCCGACGCACCCAGCCGCCGCCGCGGCGCGCGAGCACGTGGCCGGGCTGACCGCCCTTCCGGCGGCGGAACTGCTGGCGCTGGACGTCGCGGCCGAACGCGCCGCCGTCAACGAGGTGCTCCTGCGGGCCGGCGAACTGGTGCGCCGGGCCGCCGTGCGGCGCCCCCGCAACCGCCGCGGCGCCGACCTCGTCGGCGCCCGGATGCGGGGTGTGGACCTGCGCGGCGCCGACCTGCGCGGGGCCTGCCTGATCGGCGCCGACCTGCGGGACGCCGACCTGCGCTCGGCGGATCTCATCGGGGCCGACCTGCGGGACACCGATCTGCGCGGCGCGGACCTGGACGACGCCCTCTACGTCGCCCAGTCCCAGATCAACGCGGCGCGCGGCGACGGCAGGACCCGCATCCCCGCGGCCCTGACCCGGCCCGGGCACTGGGCCCGCTGAGCCCGCCGGCCCCCGCGACGCCGCTCTCGGGCGCCCGGACACGACGAAGGCCCTCCGCGATGCGGAGGGCCTTCGTTTCAGGTGCGCCGCCAGGGACTCGAACCCCGGACCCGCTGATTAAGAGTCAGCTGCTCTAACCAACTGAGCTAGCGGCGCCTGCGAGAACCATCATACGGGGTCGGAGGGGGTGCCCCGTGCCACCCCGCCCCGCCGCCGAGCGCCAGGGGCCGTCTTCCCCGGGCCGTCCGCCGCCGGCCCCTCGGGACCGGCGGCGGACGGCGTCCGTCACTTCAGGCCGAACGCCCGGATGATCTCCTGGCTGACCGAACCGCCGTGGCCGTCGGAGGCCGTGGCCCGCAGGGACACCGCGCCACCGGGGGTCTTCGGCGTCCTGATCCGCGCGGTCCAGGCGCCCTTGCCCTGGGCGTCCAGCGTCACCGGCTGCCAGTGGGCGCCGTCGTCGTAGGACACCGACAGGGTCGCCGAGGAGGCCCGGGTCACCGAGTCCAGCCACTCCTGCGTCGCGGACGACAGGCCGATCGTCGTCCACCGGCCGGCCGGCACGTCGTCGGCGGTGTCCGTGGCCACCGCGTAGTCCAGCTGCAGCAGCTTGACGGGGACCAGCGCGTCACCGGCGACCGGGCCGGAGACGAAGTTCCACTCGGTGTGGGTGCGCACCGACGTCTTCCACGCCGCCGCGTCCCGCGCCGAGTCGATGACCAGCCGGTAGGGCAGCGTCCGCGCGGGCATGTCCCACATCCCGGCGGCCCGGCCCACGCCGTGGGCGACCAGCGTGTCGCCCTGATAGGCGGCGTAGGTGGTGCGCCCGTCGTACTCGTCGGCCGGCATGTCGCCGGAGTGGCCGGCGCCGCCGTCGGTCCACGGGGTGATGTTGAACTGGATGTCGTTGTACGACGACCGGGTCGGCCCCCAGAAGGCGGTGCCGAGCCGCGGGCGGTACACCCCGCCGAACCACGTGGTGCGGTAGGCGTGGCCCGGCAGGAAGGTGTCCTCGCCGCCGCGCTCCTCCAGGAGCTGGTCCTGGTACCCGGCGGAGTACACCGAGTGGTCCTCGTACCAGAAGCCGGCGTCGTGCTCGGCGGAGACGTACTCGGTCCGGGTGGACGGGTACGACTCCTGCTCGGTGAAGCCCACGCCCGGTCCCCACACGGGGATGTCGTAGCGGTAGCCGCCGCCGAGCCGGGCGCGGTCGCCGTCGTAGGCGGCGGTGACCGTCGCCAGGTCACGGCGCGGGTCGGGGGTGTAGGCCAGCGAACGGTCGGGAATCGTGCCGTCGTGCTGGTCCAGCAGGTCGTACACGTAGCGGGTGTACTGGCGCTGGGTGACCTGCACCCGGGCGCCGCGCGCGGCCTCGGCCGCCAGCCGCGCCCCGGCGTCGTGGCGGATCGACACCACCGGCAGCGGCGCCTCGGAGCCGTCGTCGGCCGCGTAGCCCTCCAGCAGCCGGCCGCGGCCGTCGTTGACGACGATCAGCAGCTTCGCGCCGGCCGCCGCCGCGTTCGCGGCCCGGTCGGCGGGCGTCACCGCGTCGCTGCGGTCCACGACCACGGCCTTGCCGCGCACGTCGCGCCCGGCGTAGTCGGCGGCCGTGCCCGTGCCGGCGTAGGCGGTGGGCAGCACGGCGCTGCCGTCGGTGACCGGGGCGCCTGGCTGGGTCGTGGTGTCCAGGCCGGTGCCGCGGTCGGTCACGGCGACGGTGGGCTCGCCGAGCCGCCAGCGGGTCAGGAAGCTGAACGTGCCGTCGGTCACCTTGTGGGTCGGGGAGGCGTACAGGGCGTCGTAGGTCAGCGGCAGCATCGCCACGTCCCGCACGAGCCGGCCGTCGGCGAAGGTGCGGGCCAGGTCCCAGTTCAGCTGCCGCACCTGGGTGCGCTGCGGCACCGACGCGCTGATCCGGTGCGCCCTGCTCGCGTCGAGGGTCACCGTGGTGTCCTTGGTCAGCACCGTCTCCGGGTCGGCGACCAGGGCCAGGCCGAGCGAGTCCGGGGTGTCGCCGGGGACGTCGATCTCCGCGTAGGCCATGTAGGTGCCGGGGGCCAGCCGCAGCGTGGCCTGCCCGTCGACCGGGACCTGGGCCGGGGTGGGGCTGCCGTCCTGGGCGACGATGACGGTGCCCGCGGTGGGCTTCCCGTCCCGGCCGAGCAGCTTGATCGTGTAGTCGTACAGCTCCTTCTCCTTCACCAGCCCGAAGGCGGTGTGCGCGACGAGGGTGCCGGAGGAGACGTCGGTGGCGAGCACCTGGCCGGAGAAGGTGGTGCCGGCGGGCACCGGCGCCGGGTCGAGGGTCAGCGTGACGTCCGAGCTGCCGCCGGCGGGAACCGTGACCGTCCCGGCGGAGAGCGTGTACGCGGCGCCGGCGGTGCTCGTCGCGAGCTTCAGGGTCACCGGCGTCGTTCCGCTGTTGCGGTAGGTGAGGGTGCGGGTGACCGCGGCCGCCCAGGCGTTCGGCCAGCGGAAGACGGCCGTGTCCACCGAACCGGTGGCCTGGACCGCGGAGTCGACCGCGGACAGCACGTCGACCCGCCCGGCGCCCTGCTCGAACGGCGTGTAGCCGTCCAGCACCGTGGACGAGGACATCAGCGCGTCCTTGAGCCGCGCCGCGGACCAGTCCGGGTGCCGCTGCTTGAGGACGGCGGCCGCGCCGGCGATGTGCGGCGTGGCCATCGAGGTGCCGGACATCGACTGGTAGCCGCCGCCCGGCTTGGCCGCGGTGATGTCCACACCCGGCGCGGACAGGTCGGGCTTCAGGCTGTAGGAGCCGGTCAGCGGACCCATGCTGGAGAAGTCGGCCCGCTGGTCGGCACCGTCGACCGCCGCGACGGTCAGCGCGGAGCGCGCCGAGCCGGGCGCGCCGATGCTGCCGGCGGTGTAGGAGTTGCCCGCGGCGATGACGAACAGCGGGCCGCCGTCCGCGGACAGGTTGTCGACGGCCTGCGCCATCGGGTCGGTGCCGTCGTCCGGGACGGGGTTGCCCAGGCTCATGCTGACGACGTCGGCGCCCTGGGCCTTGGCCCACTCCATGCCGGCGATGATCCAGGAGTCCTGGCCCTCGCCCTGGTCGGAGAGCACCTTGCCGACCAGCAGCCGGGCGCCGGGCGCGACGCCCTTCTCCAGCCCGCCGGACGCGGCGCCGCTGCCCGCGATGGTGGACGCCACGTGGGTGCCGTGGCCGTTGCCGTCGGCCACGGCCTGTCCGGGCACGAAGCTCTGCTCCTCCGCGACCTTGCCCTGCAGGTCGGGGTGGGTGTCGTCGACACCGGTGTCGAGCACGGCGACCTTCTCGCCGGTGCCGTCGTCACCCTGCGCCCACGCCTGCGGCGCGCCGATCTGGGCGACGGAGTCGTGCAGCGCGGCGGTCGCCCGGGCGTCCAGCCACAGACGGGCGATGCCGTTGGTGGCGTCCAGCGACCGCGCGGGCTTGGCGCCGGTGGTGCCGGGCCGGCCGGTCGCGGCCGGGTCGAGGTCGTCCCAGAACGCGCGGGCGTGCTTCTTGTCGGCGCTCAGCGCCGCGCCGCCGATGCTCGGCAGGGTGCGGACCGTCCGGGTGCCGGCCGGTGCGGCGGGCAGCGAGCGGGCGGTGCGCGCGGCCTTGGTCCAGGTGGCGATGAGCGGGACGCCGGTGCTGTGGGCGTCGTCGTAGCCCATCGCGACCAGCGCGGTGACGTCGAACAGCCGCCGGTCCAGGGTGCCGGCGGCCAGCAGCGACTGGGCCTCGTCGGGCACCACGTAGGTGTCGCCGCCGAACTGCTGGACGTGGACCGCGCCCCCCGCGCCCGGCGCGCGGTCGACGGTCACGGTCGGGGTCCGGCCCGCGGTGATGTGCACGACATCACCGGTGATCAGGGTCACGGTGGCCGCGGCGGGTGCGGCGGCCTGGGTGTGGGTGGCCGACGGGGGCGTGGGCCGCGGCGGGGCCGCCGCGGCGGCGCTCCCCGCGGGCAGCATCAGGGCGGTGCCGAGAGCGAGCGCGGTGGCGCCCGCCGGCACGGCTGTCCGGCGTCGAGTCGAAGTCATGAGCATGATCTACCGGCCGGGATCCCGTGGCGTCTGCCGCCCGGACCTGGCACGTTCCCGCCAGGCGGCAATCCGCCGCGGGACCGAGGGCGGGGGAGTGGCGGAGAGGGAGGGCCCGGCGGGAGCCGTGTTGGGGGCATGCCCGCCGATCGGGTACGATCATCCACGTCAGCAGGCGCCGCTAGCTCAGTTGGTTAGAGCAGCTGACTCTTAATCAGCGGGTCCGGGGTTCGAGTCCCTGGCGGCGCACCTGAAACGAAGGCCCTCCGCTTCTGCGGGGGGCCTTCGTCGTGTCCGACGTGTCCGGCCGTGCCGTCTCCGGCGACGGCTCCGGGCGGTCAGATGCTCATCGACAGCAGGACGGGCGCGGCCCGCTCGTGCAGGGTGTCGACGGCCGGGCGCAGCCGGTGCGCCTGGGCGTACGGCATGGACAGCGCCAGGCAGGCGAGGGTCTTGCCGATGGTGACCGGGATCGCCGCGCACACCGTGCCCACCGCGTACTCCTGCAGGTCCAGGGTCGGCACACTGGCCGGCTGGCGCTCCAGTTTGGTCAGCAGCACACGGTCGTCGACCTCGGTGCGCGAGGTGAGCCGGGCGGGACGGTGCCGGGACAGGTGCTCCAGGCGGCCGTTGTGGTCGAGCTGGGAGAGCAGGCACTTGCCGACCGCGCTGGCGTGCGCCGCTGACCGGAAGTCGACCCACTCGTTGACCTTGGGCGTGTTCGGGCCGTCGGCGAAGTCGATGATCCGGACCTCGCCGTCGTCGTAACGGCTGAAGTAGACCGCGGCGCCCACCTCGTCGCGCAGGTCGGACAGGACCGTCCTGAGCTTTTCGGCGAGGGCGAGATCGCGATTGGCGGCACCGAGCAGCACCATGGACTCGCCGATCACATAGCCGCCGCCGGGCAGGAACCCGAGATAGCGCTCGCGGCGCAGCATCGACAGCAGCTGGGTGAGATAGCCCAGGGGTACCCCGATCTCCCTGGCGAGTTGTTCGGCGGTGACGCCGTGCCGGTGGCTGTCGACCGATTCGAGCACGCGGAGCGCGTACTGGACCGCACCCACCGTGCCGATCCGCCGGTGTTCGAGCGCCACGGTTGCCCCCTGCAGGTAAGACCGTCTGCGTGTCCGGTTGTGACGCCTGGTCGTGGGCCAGGCGCGAGGTCCTGGTCCGGCGTCCCCACCGGAACTCCACGATAGCCCCAATACCCTTGCGGGTAGAGGTGGTTGAACAGTGCCCCGGTGACCCTCAGGCGTATATGCAGGAAGGGGCCTGTCTGGCATATGCCCACGTCATTGCCCTCTTTTCCGGGCGTGCCGACGGCCCGTTCCGGAGGTGCCCGAGGGGCCGGTGGGGTTCGCCGGTCGGCCCCGGATCCGGCCGTCGGAATCCAGCCGCCCGGGAACAAACGGACGACGGCTCCGGTTGCCGCCTGGTACGGGCGCAGTGCCCGCACGAGCTCGACGAGGAACACCGACAGGAGGCGCCCGCCGTGGGTGAGGGAGAACAGGCAGCCGCGCAGGCGGCCGGCAGCGGGGGCGACGGTATCAGGGGCACGGTCCGCGGCACCGCACCCGTGCCGCTGTCCGTGCTCGACCTGGCCACCGTCGGCAAGGGGCTGACGGCCGGCGACGCCCTGCGCACCAGTGTGGAGATCGCCCGGACCGCGGAGGCCCGCGGCTACCACCGCATGTGGGTCGCCGAGCACCACTCCATGCCGGGTGTGGCCAGCTCCTCGCCCGCGGTGATCCTGGCCCATCTGGCGGCGCACACCCGCACCCTGCGCCTGGGCTCGGGCGGCGTGATGCTGCCCAACCACGCCCCGCTGGTGATAGCCGAGCAGTTCGGCACCCTGGAGGCGCTCGCCCCCGGGCGGATCGACCTGGGCCTCGGCCGCGCGCCGGGCACCGACGGGGCGACCGCGGCCGCCCTGCGCAGGACCGACGGCCTGCAGGAGGGTGCGGACGAGTTCCCCCGCCAGCTCGCCGAGCTGACCCGCTTCCTGGACGACGACTTCCCCGACGGCCACCCCTACGCGCGGATCCACGCGATCCCCGGCCCCGTGCAGGGCAGCGCCGACGGCGGCGTGCAGCCGGCCGCCCGGCCGAGCATCTGGCTGCTGGGGTCGTCCGGCTTCAGCGCCCAGCTCGCCGGAGCGCTGGGCCTGCCGTTCTCCTTCGCGCACCACTTCTCCGCGGCCAACACCGTCCCCGCGCTCGCCCTGTACCGCGAGTCGTTCCGGCCCTCCGCGGTGCTGGACGCGCCCTACGCCTCGATCGGGGTGGCGGCACTGGCCGCGGACGACCCGGCCGAGGCCCGCCGTCAGGTGCTCACCGGGGCACTGGCCATGCTGCGGCTGCGCACCGGCCGGCCGGGGCTGACGCCCACCCCGGAGGAGGCCGAGGCGTACCCGTTCGCCCCGATGGAGCGGGAGTTCGTGGACTCCTGGCTCGCCAACGTGGTGTACGGCGATCCGGACGAGGTCCGCGCCGGGCTCGACGCGCTCGTCGCCCGCACCGGCGCCGACGAACTGGTCATCACCGCGAACGCGCACACCCCCGCCGCGCGGCTGCGCAGCTACGACCTCATCGCCGACGCCTATGGCCTCCCCAAGGATGTGGCCGCGGTTACGGACTGATTTCCGAGGGGCGGGTGGTCCAAGCTTGGACCGACCGTACGCCCGGACTTAACCCAGGGTTAAAGCCGCTCGTCACCCCGCTGACGAGCGGCTTTGCTCATGACGTGAAGAAATCCGGAGCGGCTCGGAGGGTCCATATTGGTCTAGTCCTAAGTCTGGTTCAGACCATTGACGTGCCCCTGGCGACGGGCTATCCATGCTGCAGCCCCCTGTTGGTCCTCCCTTCCCCCCGGAGGTACTTGTGCAGTCCAGGAAGAGAGCGTTCGTGGCCGCCGCCACCAGCGCCGCCCTCGCCCTCGGCGCGCTCACCGCGCTCGCCGTGACGACGGGCACCGCCCAGGCGGACACCACGTCCGCCGCCAAGCCCGCGGCCGCCGCCGCGAGCAGCGGCGGAGTCAAGATCGCCTACTACGACCAGTGGAGCGTCTACGGCAACGCCTTCTACCCCAAGAACCTCGACACCGAGGGGATCGCCGGCAAGCTCGACATCCTCAACTACTCGTTCGAGAACATCGACCCGGTCAACCTCACGTGCTTCGAGGCGACCAAGGCGTCGGACTCCACCAACGAGAGCGACCCCAACGCCGGTGACGGCGCGGGCGACGCGTTCGCCGACTACCAGAAGTCCTTCGGCTCCGACATCAGCGTCAACGGCACCGCGGACGTCTGGAACCAGCCGATCGTCGGCAACTTCAACCAGCTCAAGGAGCTGAAGGCGAAGTACCCGAAGCTCAAGATCGTGGCCTCGCTGGGCGGCTGGACGTACTCCAAGTACTTCTCCGACGCGGCGGCCACCGACGCGAGCCGCAAGAAGCTGGTCAGCTCCTGCATCGACATGTTCATCAAGGGCAACCTGCCGGTCCAGGGCGGCTACGGCGGCGCGGGCTCGGCCGCCGGGATCTTCGACGGCTTCGACATCGACTGGGAGTACCCGGGCTCGCCCAACGGGCACACCGGCAACCACTACAGCGCGGCCGACAAGGCCAACTACACCGCGCTGCTGGCCGAGTTCCGCAGCGAGCTGGACGCCTACGGCGCGGCCAACGGCGGCAAGCACATGCTGCTCACCGCCGCCCTGCCGTCCGGCCAGGACAAGATCGCGAACCTCCAGACCGACAAGCTCGGGCAGTACCTGGACTACGCGAACATCATGACCTACGACATGCACGGCGCCTGGGACGCCACCGGCCCGACCAACCACCAGGACCCGACGTACCAGTCGGCTGGTGACCCGTCGAACCCGGTCGCGCCCGGAACCGAGAAGTACAGCACGGACGCCGCGATCAACGCCTGGACCAACGGCGACGCCGCGTACGGGATCCCCGGCGGCTTCCCCGCCGGCAAGATCACCATGGGCTACCCGCTGTACTACCGCGGCTGGACCGGGGTGCCGGCCGGCAGCAACCACGGCCTGTACTCCTCGGCCACCGGGCCGGCGGCCGCACGCGGCATCAGCCAGGTCGCGGGCACCGCGTACTACAAGGAACTGACGGGCATCGTGGACAACGCCTCCACGACCTTCTGGGACCCGGCCTCGCAGTCCAACTACTTCTACAACGGCACCGAGTTCTGGACCGGCCTGGGCAGCCAGGGCATCCAGGCCAAGGCGGACTACGCGCACTGCCACGGCCTGGGCGGCTCGATGATGTACTCACTGCTCGACCTCGACGCGTCGGCCACGCTCTTCAACAAGATCGTGACGGCCACCAACGGCTCGGCGTCCGGCTGCTCCAACCCCACCACGCCGCCGACCACCCCGCCGACGACGCCCCCCACGACGCCGCCGACCACCCCGCCCACCACGCCTCCGACGACGCCCTCCACCACCCCGCCGTCCGGCACCTGCACCCTGCCGTCCTGGAGCGCCTCGGCGGTCTACGTCGGCGGCAACCAGGTCTCCTGGAAGGGCCACAACTGGCAGGCCAAGTGGTGGACGACCAACGAGGAGCCCGGCACCACCGGCCAGTGGGGCGTCTGGCAGGACAACGGCGCCTGCTAGCCCCTGACCCCGGCTGATCAGTCCCCCCACACCAGGGCCCGCGTCCTCACCCCCACGAGGACGCGGGCCCGTCTCGTGTGTACGCGGCGGGACGGGCCGTCAGGCGCCCAGCAGGTCCGAGATCGCCGCCGCCGCGACCGGGCGCGACCAGTGCCACCCCTGGCCGGTGTCGCAGCCGATCCGCCGCAGCCGCTCGGCCTGCTCCGCGCTCTCCACGCACTCCGCGGTGACCGTCAGGCCCAGGCGGTGGGCGAGCTGGACCAGCGCCTCGACGATCGTCTCGTCGGCCGGGTTGGGGTGCTCGGCGGACCGGAAGCCCTGCACGAACGACCCGTCGAGCTTCAGCGCGGACACCGGCAGCCGGCTCATGTACGCGAGGTTGGAGTAGCCGGTGCCGAAGTCGTCGATGGCGATCCGCACCCCCATCTCGTGCAGCGCGTGCAGCGCCTGCAGCGGCCGGCCCGCCGACCCCATCACCGCGGACTCGGTCAGCTCCAGCTGCAGCAGCCGCGGCGGCAGCCCGGTCCTGCGCAGGATCGCCGCCACGTCGGCGACCAGGTCGGAGTCCCATACCTGCCGCACCGCGACGTTCACCGAGACCACCAGCGGCCGGTCCGGGTGCGCCTGCTGCCACGCGCGGGCCTGCCGGCAGGACTCGGCCAGCACCCAGCGACCCAGCGGCACGATCGAACCGTCCTCCTCGGCCAGGCCGATGAAGCGGTTCGGGGCCAGCCGCCCGAAGTGCGGGTGCTCCCAGCGCACCAGCGCCTCCACCCCGCGCAGCCGGCCGGTGTCCAGGGCCACCAGCGGCTGGTAGTCCAGCACGAACTCGCCGCGCTCGACGGCCTGGCGCAGGGTGCGGGCCAGCGCCTGGCGGGTCATCCGGTGCTCGTTGCGCTCGGGGTCGAAGAGCGTCCAACGCGCCTTGCCGTCCGCTTTCGCCCAGTAGAGCGTGGTGTCGGCGGCCTGCATGAGCTGGGTCGCGGTGCTGCCCGCGGCCTCCCGCTCGACCACGCCGATGCTCGCCGAGACCGCCAGCCGGTGGCCGCCCACGTCGAACGGCTGCTGAAGCGCCGTCAGCACCGCCTCCGCCAGCCCGGTTGCCTGCCCGGTCCCGGTGGAGTCGCGCAGCAGCAGGGCGAACTCGTCGCCGCCGAGCCGGGCGGCCAGGTGGCCGCCGTCGCGGGCGCAGCCCTGCAACCGGTGGGCGACGGCGGCCAGCAGCTCGTCGCCGACCCGGTGCCCGAGCGTGTCGTTGACCGCCTTGAAGCCGTCCAGGTCCAGGTAGCACAGGCCGATCCGGCCGGTGCCGCGCTCGCCCGCCCGCTCGACCGCCTCGGCCAGCCGCTCCAGGAACAGCGCGCGGTTGGGCAGCCGGGTGACCGCGTCGTGCATCCGCAGATGCCGCAACTGCTCGCGCAGTGCGTCGCGTTCGCCGACGTCCTCGACGGTGAGCAGCAGCGGCCGGGACTCGGTGCGGACCAGGGTGATCTCGGCACGGAAGCCGCTGCCGTCGGTGCGGGTCAGCCCGCGGGTGCAGCGCAGCCGGGCGCGGCGGCCGCTGAGCACCGCGTGGAAGGCGGCGCCGGTGTGCGCGTCCCCGGCCAGGCCCAGCAGGACCGCGGCGTCCGTCCCGGTCGCGCGTTCGGGCGGGGTGCCCAGCAGGGTGCCGAGCGCGCGGTTCGCGGCGAGCACCAGGCCGTCGAGGCCGACCAGGGCCATCGGCGTCCGGGCGGCGGTGAACGCGGCACGATAGTCCCGTAGCTGGCTGTCCGCCGCAGGCCAGGCGGGGACATCACTCTGCGTGATGACCTGTGTCGTGCTGTCGGGCTCGGCGCCGGGGCTGCCCGAGGGTGCGCCCATGGCCCGCTCCCTGTTCGCGC
This sequence comes from Actinacidiphila acidipaludis, assembly GCF_019890725.1. Taxonomy (GTDB): domain Bacteria; phylum Actinomycetota; class Actinomycetes; order Streptomycetales; family Streptomycetaceae; genus Actinacidiphila; species Actinacidiphila acidipaludis. The sequence goes on along the minus strand of NZ_JAINZZ010000018.1, from coordinate 25,558 downwards.
TCTCTTCACTGGCGATCATATGGGCTGGCGGAGTTGGTGATCCAGCGTCGTCGTGGTGATTTCCCGCACGACTGCTGACGGAGTGACGGTTTCCGCTCGTTTGCGTCGAGCATCTGATCGCCTTCCGCACATCATCACGGACCGTAGTCGCTCGCATGGCGGTGCGTCCGCACGCCCGTGCCCCGAGGAGGCCCCGGCGCGACACCCGCACGGACCAGCCGAACGCCGCAAAACACCTCATTTCATAGCAATGTGGGGGAGGTCTCCCGAACAGCTCGGCATTCCTCCCCGGAGGTCCCAGTGCGGCGGTCAGGCAGCAGGTCAGGTCCCCGGCGGCCGGTGGCCCCGCGGGCGCGCGCGGCGGCGGTGTGCCGCCGGCTCCGCGTGCCGCGCCGGGTGCTGCGGGCGGGCGCGGCGGCTCTGACGGGCTTCGCCGGACTGGTGGCCTGGACGCTGATGACCGGGCCCGCCGCGCACGGCGCCGAGGACAGCGCGTGCCTGCTGCCGCGCACCGACGTCCACCACTCCGAGGGGCTCGACAGCTGGCCGGGCGGCTACTCCCACCCCGTCGGTGACGTCAACGCCCTGATGATCTTCCTGTCGTTCCCGGACGCCGTGCCGGAACTGTCCACGCAGGAGATCGCCGCCGACCACTTCCCGGCCACCAGCACCTTCTTCGACAACGCCTCCTTCGGCCAGTTCCGGCTGCACGTGCACCCGATGACCCGCTGGCTGCAGATGCCGCGGGCCTCCACGGACTACCGCATCAACCGGGACTGGAACGCCGCCGACCGCAGCATGTACCTGCGCGACGCCATCCGCACCGCGGACCCCGCGGTCGACTTCCACGGCTACGACGTCGTCTACCTCGTCGCCGACCCCGACGCGCCCGGCGTGGACTCCGACGCCACCAAGGTCGTCAACCTCGCCCAGCCGGTCACCGTCGACGGCACACCGCTGCGCCGGCTCGTCACCGTCTTCGAGCACCATCCGCCGGACCGCGACGTGCTGGCCCACGAGACCGGGCACGTTTTCGACCTGCCCGACCTGTACTACCGGCCGCCGGTCGGCAGCAACGCCGACTGGGACACGCACGTCGGGGACTGGGATCTCATGGGCAGTCAGTTCGGCCTCGACCCGGACCCGTTCGCCTGGCACAAGTGGAAGCTCGGCTGGCTGCGCGACGACCAGGTCGGCTGCATCTCCCGCACCGGCGTCACCTACCACGACCTCAGCCCGGACGAGACGCCCGGCGGCACCAAGCTGCTGGTGGTGCGCACCGGCCCCGACTCGGTGCTGGCCGTCGAGGCGCGCAGCACCGCGGGCAACGACGCCACCGGCTGCCGCCAGGGCGTCCTGATGTACCGGGTGCGCTCCGACAAGGAGTCCGGCGACGGGCCCGTCGACGTGATCGACGGCCACCCCGGCACCTCCGCGTGCGAGGGCACGTCCGTCTACCCGCCGCTGGCCGACGCGCCGCTCGGCGTCGGCGAGTCCTACACCGTGCCGGACGGCTCGACCCAGGTCACGGTGATGGGACGCGGCACCGGCGGCACCTGGACCGTACGGGTCACCGAGGCCGTGCCGCACCTCCGCGCCGGCTCCGGCGACAGGAGCTGACCGGCGTGGCCGCGCCGGGCAGGTACGGACTGAGAATTCTCGCGCTGGGGGCGATATGCCTGCTGGCCGTCGCCTCGACGGCCGCCTCCGACCCGCACTTCGCGTTCAACGCCCCACCCCCGCCCGCCGCCCGGCCGTGCGCCCTGCGGGCCACCCCGGGCGTGGCGATGTCCGAGGGGTTCCCCGACCGGTCCCAGAGCACCGGCCCGGACGCCGAGTTCGCCCCGTCCACCGGCACGCTGCACGCCCTCACGCTCTTCATCGACTTCCCCGACGCGCCCGCGCCCTACAGCGCCAAGCAGCGGTACGGCGAGTTCTTCCCGGCGGTCAAGCAGTGGTACGCCGCGGCGTCCTACGGCCGGCTCGACTACGAGTCGACGCCCGTCCTGCGCTGGATACGGATGCCGCAGCCGTTCTCCGCCTACGGGATCGGCCGCGGCTACGGCTGGGACGCGCACACGGCGATGATGCGGGACCTGCTCAAGGTCGCCGACCGCGGCATCGACTTCCGCGGCTACGACCTGGTCAACATCCTCGTCACACCCAACGCGGGCCCGCCCGCCGACGAGGCGGTGCTCTCGGTCACCTGGACCGGCGCGTCCGCCGCCACCACCGACGACGGCGCCCAGCTCAACAAGGTGTCCCTGATATACGGCCACGACCAGTCGGGTTCACGGGTGCTCAGCCACGAGAACGGGCACGCCCTGGGCCTGCCCGACCTCTACGACGCCGACGACTTCCAGCGCACCGACAGCCTGGCCGGCCAGTGGGACACAATGTCCCTGGACTGGGGCCTGCAGGGCGACCTGTTCGCGTGGCACAAGTGGCGGCTGGGCTGGATCACCGACCGGCAGATCGACTGCGTCACCCGGCGCGGCACCGCCACGTACGAGCTGACGCCGGTCGAGGAGCCCGGCGGGCGCAAGGCCGTCATCGTGCCGTACGGACCCACCAGGGCCTACGTGCTGGAGGTGCGGCAGAAGAAGGGGGACGACCGCGACGCCTGCCGGACCGGCCTGCTCGCCTACCGCGTGCGCACCGACATCGACTCCGGGCAGGGGCCGGTGACGGTCACCGACGCCCATCCGCTCACCAGCGCCTGCGACTTCAGCAGCGGGGCCTTCAACTCGCTGAACGACGCGCCCTTCACGGTCGGCGAGAGCTACACCGACCACCCGTCGGGGGTGACCTTCCAGGTCCTGTCGCGCACAGCGGCGGGGACGTACACGGTGCGCGTCACCCGCCGCTGATCCCGCGGGGGCCTCGGCTCAGGCGAGGAGCTCGGCCTCGAGCGTGATGTTCACCCCGGCCAGGGCCTTGCTCACCGGGCAGTTGGCCTTGGCGTCCTGCGCCGCGGCCTGGAACGCCTCGTCGGTCAGGCCGGGCACCCGCGCCTTGACGGACAGGGTGATGCCGGTGATGCCCTCGCCGGGCTGGAAGGTGACGTTCGCCTGCGTCTGAACGGTCTCCGGCGGGGTGCCCGCGCCGGCCAGGCCGTGCGAGAGGGCCATCGAGTAGCAGGAGGAGTGGGCCGCGGCGATCAGCTCCTCGGGGGAGGTCTTGCCGTTCGCGGCCTCGGCGCGCGAGGGCCACGACACCTCGTACTGGCCGACGCCGGAGGTGTCCAGCGAGACGGTACCGGCGCCGCCGATCAGCGGGCCCTTCCACTGAGTCGTCGCGGTGCGGGTGGTTGCCATGAGAAGCCTCCCAAAGGTACGAACAGGGCCGACGGCTCGCGCCGTCACCCTGACGCTACATCCCGGCCTGCGGCCGGCCCCTCATCCCCCCCCGCGGCGAGCCCGCGCCCCTGTCCGGCCTCCGCCCGGAAACCGCTGCCGTGGACGCCTCCACCCCCTCCCGCTGCGCCCGCGCCCTGTTGGGGCTGCGCCCGCCTCGGCTGCTTTGGAGTGCGTTGCGCCCCGACAGGGACGCGGGGAACTGCGCGACCAGCCACGACGCGTGCCGCACTCCGCCACCGCCCCGAAGGGGCTGTTCGGTCCGCTCCGGACCACCGGCCGGTGGCCGGTTGCTCGCGCTGGACTCACCTCCCGGGCGAAGCCTGGGGGACCCCGCGCCCCTGATGGTTGCCCTTCGCCCGAACACGGCTAATCCTCCGCCTGGGCAGGGCGAACCCTCCGTCCGCACCGGGCGTGCCGCTGCCCGGGCAGGTGGAACCCTTCGCCCGGGGAAGGCGTGACCCACTTCTGGAGAGGGCCGGGGAGATCAGTGGAAGTGGGGGCGGGGGGTGGTGAGGGTGGCGGCAGCCATCACGCGGGGGAGTTCGGTGGGGCGCTGGCACAGGAGCCGGCGGGGGCGGCGTACCGCGGGGACGCCGGGCAGGACGGACAGGGCCAGGGAGATCCGGGCGACCCCGCGCACCGGGTCGAGCCCGGCGGCGGCCCGCTCCAGGACCTCCGCCAGGAGGAAGTCCGCCGCGTCCCGCCCCGACTCCCGGTCCCACCGCAGCAGATCGAGCGTCAGCCCGTCCGCCCCCCACGGCACCAGCACCAGCAGCGCGCACACCCGCCCGTGGCGGTCCCGGCACTCCGCCAGGAGGCAGTCGCCGTCAGCCGCGTCGCCGAGCCGCCCGATCCCGGGCGCCGTCCGCCGCCGCCCGCGCAGCGCCCGCAGGCGCCCGCCGTGCTGCCGCCACGCGTCGGCGAGTTGGGCCAGGTGCGGCCACTCCTGCGGGTCGACCTCCCGCTGCCGGCGCAGCACCGCCTCGTACCCGGCCTCGGCCATCACCTTGCGCAGCCGGGCGAGTTCCGGCGGCACCGCGGCCGCGTCCAGCAGCCCTTCCTCGTCGGAGGCCACCGCGTGCAGCCCGGCCGCCCGGTAGGCCGCCGTGCCCTCCTCGCCCGCGTACGCCGCGGCCGGCGCCCACGCGTGCCGGCGGGCCGTGTCCAGCCAGCCCGCCACCGCCTCCCGCCGGGCGTCCGCGGGGCCGAGCGGATCGCCCCAGGCCAGGGCGACGCCGTTGACCACCCGGTAGACCACGGCGGCGGCCCGGTCCCGGCTCCAGCACACCGACAGGTCGCGGCGCAGCGCGAAGTAGCCGAAGGAGTCCGCGGTGCCGTACGCGCGCACCAGGGCCCGCAGCCGCCGCTCGTCCGCCGGGGCCAGGCGGGAGCGCCCCGGCGGCGAGCGGAAGAAGGCGAACAGCACCACCAGCATCAGGGCGGCGCTCAGCAGGTTGATGGCCAGGTCGGTCCAGCCGGGCACGTCCACGCCCGGGAGTTCGAAGAGGCTGGAGACGGTCAGCACCCGCACCGCCGCGTACCGGGCGCTCGCGCCCCACGTGCTGGGCGCCGCCCGGTCCGTGCCGTACACCAGCAGGGTGCCCAGGCCGACCGCGACCGCGGCGCCGGCCACCAGGGTGACCAGGGCGAGCGCGACGTTGCCGTGCGCCCCGCGGACGTTGAACCGGGTGCGGGACACCAGCAGCGCGCCCAGCAGCAGGGCGGTGAGGGTCAGCGACACCCAGTTGAAGGGGTGCCGGTGGGCCCGGGGCACCGCGGCGACGGACGTAAGGATGATCACCAGGTAGCAGGCGGTCAGCACCACCGTGAGGATCCACGCGGCCCGCTTGCGCCGCCGCAGGCTCACCGACAGCACGAAGGCCAGCGCCGCTCCGGTGAAGCCGGGGCTGACCAGGAAGGACGTCACGTACTCGCCGTCGGTCGCGGCCCGCACCCGCTCGCGGAAGGGCGCGATGAGCGCGGTGACGAGGTTGACCGCGGCGGCCGCCCGCAGGTACCAGACGGCGGCCGCCGCGCCCGGATCGCGCAGCGGTCCCAGCACCTGTGCCAGCCGCAGCTCCAGCCGGGACGGCGGCACCTCCACCACGGTGGGTTCGCGGCGCGGCGGCTTCTTGGTCAGCGACACCGGGTTGGGCGCGCCGGCCACCGCGTCCATGAACCGGGTCTTCATCTGCGCGAACCTCTGGTGGAAGCGCTGCTCGCGGCGCTCGGCGCGGGCCATCCGCCGCGGCCGGGAGGTGTACCGCCAGCGCGCCCACGGGCTGCCGGGGCGGGCCAGCCGCAGCGCGCCCACCAGCGCGAGCAGCGGCACCATCACGCCGAGCAGGCCCGTCCACACCTTGCCCTTGAGCAGGCACAGCACCACGAACCCGGCCAGCAGCGCGGCCACCACCCAGGTGACCCAGGATGTGCCGCCGACCCCGCCGCCCAGCGGCGCGGCGCCGAACAGCACCAGGCCGATGATCGCCACGGCCAGGATCACCGCGTCGACCGACTTGCGGCCCTCCTCGCGCCAGTAGACGTCCTCCAGGTGCAGCACCAGTGCGAACTCGTCGAGCACCAGCCCGCAGCCGACACCGAAGAGCACCGCGAGCAGATCGTGCACCAGCGGCCCGCCGCGCACCGCGAACGCGCCGATCCCGCCGATGAACATCATCACCTGGCCGAAGACCACGTGGTGGATGTGGAGTCCGCCGGGCTCGACGTTGCCCGGCCACCAGGACACCCCGCGCCGGATCATCCGCGTGCTGAACCGGATGAACAGGAACGACGCGAGGAGTCCGAGGAGCAGCAGGAGGAGCTGACGGCGGCCGGTGGACGCCTGGATCCGCACCTGTACCTGGTCCACGTACGCCGGCCAGTGCCCCATGGATCAAGCGTCCCGGCAGAGCCGGCCGGCACCTCGTTCTGTTGCGGCACCCGGGGGAGTGGGAGGATGGAAAGGGGCGGAAACCGGCGGCGAACAGCCGGAAAATCATCCAGAACAGACCAACGGCATGAACGTGGCATCGGTGCGGCATCGATGCACAGCGCCGGGCCGGTGCCGGTTCCAGGTGGTGATCGGCATGGAACACCCGCACATCACACTGATCCGCAAGGGGTACGACGCCTTCTCCCGAGGTGACATGGACACCCTCAGGACGCTGCTCACGTCCGACTGCACCCACCACGTTCCCGGCAGCAGCCCGATGTCCGGGGACTTCAAGGGGATCGAGGCGGTCCTGGGCTACTACGGGAAGCTCGCGGAGCAGACCGGAGGAACCTTCAAGGTCGAGCTGCAGAACGTCCTGACCGACGGGCGGGGGCACGTGATGGCCTTCCACCGGGCCTCCGCCGAGCGGGACGGGAGGACGCTGGACGCGATGGAGGGCATCGTCTTCCGGATCATCGGGGAGAAGGTGACGGACATCGACGAGTGCGTCGAAGACCTGGACGTCGTGGACGCCTTCTGGTCCTAGATCAGGGAGGGGCGCGGCGGTCCGGGCACGGTCCCGGGCGGGCACACCACGAAGGCCCTCCGCGACTGCGGAGGGCCTTCGGTTCAGGTGCGCCGCCAGGGACTCGAACCCCGGACCCGCTGATTAAGAGTCAGCTGCTCTAACCAACTGAGCTAGCGGCGCCTGCTGACGTCGTAGACCTTAGCACCCGGTCGCAGCGTGTGGAAAATCGATAGTTCTCAGACCGGCTCAGGGGTGCTGACCAGGGACGGAGCGACCCGGCCCGGGCCCGGCGCGCCGCCGCGCGCGGCCCTGACGCACGCCCACAGCAGGACGTCGGGGCCGGGGAGCCAGGGCGAACGGGTGTCCGGCGCCACCACCCAGCGCGACGCCGTGCCCAGAGCATCCGCGGCGTCCCCGCTGTCCCCGGAGCCGCCGTCTGGGGAGCCGCGGTCTTCGGAGTGCCGGTCGTACCCGGAGCATCGGCCCTGCGCACCACCCGGCGGCCCGTACAGCGGCGGCACGGTGACGGCCTCGCCCGCCCCGTGGCACAGCAGGGGCGGGATGCGGTCCGCCCACTCCTCCCAGCCCAGCAGCGACGGCAGCCGCTGGGCCGTGCCGGGGGCCACCAGCAGCAGCACCCGGCCGCGGTGCAGCGCGGCCGGGCCGCTGCCCGGACCGGAGCCCCACAACTGCTCCAGCAGCCGGCGACCGAACAGCGCGGGCGCGTTCACCACGTCGAACGCGGTGCCGCACGGCAGCACGCTCGGCGCGGTGGGCCGGGCCGACCACAGGGCCTCGACGCTGCGGGGGAACGCGCTGGCCGACGCGAGCCAGGCGGCGCCTTCCGGGGTGACGTACGCGGTGTGCTGCCGTCGGAGTGCCTCACTGACGACGTCCAGGGCGTGCCATTCATCCATGGCGTCTACATGTACGGGGCTGCCGCGGCCGTTCCGGCGACATCCCCCGAACATCCCACGCCGGGCCCCTGAAAGGGGTATCTTGCCGCAGGGTGACCGGACGGTGACGATCCGGGGTCGCGGAAGGCCGCTCAGCCCGCGGCCGCCGGTCTCCGGCTGCCGTTCGGGCTCAGTGCTCGGGCCTCAGGCCTCGGGCGTGACGCCGCCGTTCCTGATCAGGTCCTGGCCGTACTCGACCATCTTCTTCGCGTAGTCCTCGGTCCACCCGGCCCGCTCGGCGATCGCGTCCGGACCCAGCCGGTCGAAGCGGCGGGGGTCGGCGAGCTGGGCCGCCGCCATCGCCTGGAAGGCGGTCGCCCGGTCGGCCGCGGACCGGAAGGCCAGCGCCAGCTCGGTCGCCCGGTCCAGCAGCTGCAGCGGGTCGTCCATCGACTCCAGGTCGAAGAAGCGGTCGCGGTCGCCGTCGTCGGGCGCTCCCGGCTCGAACAGCAGCGGGGCAGGCCGCTTGGGCCGTGGGGTCTGCTCCCCGCGCGGCCGGTCCGCGGGCTGCGGCTCGGACATACCGTGTACCTCCCGGAGTTCGTCGACGTCTCCCATTCTCCCGCGCCCCGCAAGTCCCCCCGCGGCCCGTCCGCCGCGGCGGCGACACCCGACCGCCCGCGCGCGGGCAGCGGGGGTGCGTCAGGGCCGCCAGGCGACCCGGTGCTCGGCCAGATGCGCCAGCACCGCGTGATTGGCCTCCCAGCCGTCGGGGAACTTCACCGTGACGCCGAGCTGCACCGGCTCCGACGACGGATGCTCGTCCAGCAGCTCCGCAACGCCCGCCCGGCACACCACGATGCAGGCGTGCCGGTGGCGGGACGCCAGCACGCACAGCCGGCCGGTCTCCAGGTGGAAGGCGGTGGCGTCGGGCCGGCCGGAGAGCGGGTGGAGCACCACGGTCACGTCGAACTCCCGCCCCTGCAGCCGGTTCGCGGTGTCCACCGCGACCCCGCCCGCGGCCCCCGTGGGAACCCCCAGCGCGGCGAGCGCGCCGCGGACCGCCGCCGCCTGGTCGCGGTGCGCGGTGCCGACCGCGATCCGGTCCGCGGTGAGCGGGACGGGGCCCGCGTCCGTCCCGGAGTACGTCACCCCGCCGCGGTCCAGCAGGCGCCGTACGACCTGGGCCACCGCGCGCACCGCCTCGGGGTCGGTGCGCGGGGTGTGCCGGGCCGGCAGCTCCAGCAGCCCCCAGCCGCTCTCCGCGGCCTCGTCCAGCACCCGGTCGGGACCGGCACCGTCGCCCGCCACCCCGAAGGACAGCCGCCGCTCGCCCGGGGCGGTGCCGCTGCGGAACGGCGTGTACGGGTAGAACGCCCGCGACACCAGAGGCGCCGCGGACGCCGGCAGCCGCCAGGACACCGGCAGCCGGTGCTGCGGCAGGCCCGGGTTGTGCGCGAGCAGCGTGACCACAGCGCTCGCCGACGGGTCGTAAGCGAGCCCCGCCCACTGCTCGGCGCCCACGATGCTGAACGGGTCGAGCTGCCCGGGGTCGCCCACGAACAGCGCCCGCTCGAACAGCCCGGCCACCTGCAGCAGCGCGTCGGAGCGCATCTGGTACGCCTCGTCGACGATCGCGTGCCGCCACGGCTCGGTGTCCTTGACGTACGCCCACTTGGCCGCGGTCGCCAGCACCACCGCGCGGTCCCGCAGGTCGGCGACCGCGGAGGACTTGGCGAGGGCCGGGTGCCGGTCGAGCACCGGGTCGGGCGGTGAGTCCGTGCCGTGCAGGCGGCCGATCGGCAGCTCCGGGTCCGCGGTGGCCAGCCGGTCGGCGAGGTCGTCGACCTGGGCGTTGGTCTGCGCCACGATCATCAGCGACTCGCCGGCCGCGGCCAGTTCACGGGCCGCGCGCACCACCAGCGTCGACTTGCCCGCGCCGGGCGGCGAGTCGACGACGACCCCGCGGGCCGTGCCGTGCAGGGTGCTGTCGAGGATCGCCGCGGTGGCCCGGGCCGCCTCGGCCGCCGGGTCGAACACGGCGGCGCCGGCGGGCGGGGGGCCGACCGGTGTGGTCCGGGACGTCACAGGTGGTCCTCCGCGGTGACGGGGTCGGGGGCGTCCGGCACGGCGAGGGCGCCCGGCGGCCCGCCGTGGGTCCACGGCGTCGCCTCCTGGTCGGGCAGGGCGGGGCCGCCGCGCGGGTCGTGCTCGAAGAGGGTGAACGTCACCCTGTCGCCCGGCGCCGGCACCGAACCCTCCCTGGGCGCCTTGCCGTTGCCCATGCCGCCGGTCAGCCGGACGGTGATCCGGCAGCCGTTCACCGCGGCGTCCGCCGCGTCCGGAACGCCCGGAGCGCCGGGTGCCGCCTCCACGGACACCAGGTCGGCCGGCTGGGCCGACCGCGCCTCCGGCACCGCCCGGTACACCCGGGCGCCCGGCTCGGCCTGCGGCAGGTCGCCGGTGTCCAGGGTCACCAGCGGGCGGGGCATGGGCCGGCGGCCGTCGGAGAACGCCATCTCGACGTCGCGGACCACGCCGGTGAACGCCTCGCCCGCCAGGCGGCGCGCGGCCAGCGCGAGCGGGTCGTCCAGCGCCTCCTGGGCGGCCAGCCGCGCCTGCGCGGTCTCGCGGCCGGCGAGCTTCTGGGCCGCGGCGATCGCGTCGTCCCGCCGGGGCTGCGGCGGCTCACCGGCCACCACCCGGTCGCGGTGCCCGGTGAACGACCAGCGGTCCCGCTTCCAGCGCTCCTCGACATGCGCGCCCTCCGGCAGGGCGCGCAGCAGGTCGAGACCGTGCCACACGTCGTCCCACACCGGCCGCAGCTGCGACGCGACCAGGCGGCGCACCGCGGCCTCGGCGGCGGCGACCCCCGACCCGGCCGCGCGGGCCGCGTCGTAGCGGGTCAGCGCCGGGGCGAGCACCCGGTTGTCGAAGCGGGGGTCGGTCGCCGGGCCGGCCGGCGGACTGACCAGCAGGCCGTCGGGGGTGCGGCCGGTCTCCGCCCGCGCCGCGGCCGCGGCGCCGTCCAGGCCGGGCGGCGGATCGATCCAGCCGAGCAGCGACCCCAGGTGCTGGTCCTCCAGCGCGCTCTGCCCGGTCGTCCAGTGCCGGGACAGCAGGTCGGTCATCGCCACCAGCAGCGAACTGCCGGGCGTGCGCGCCCGTTCGGCGTAGTGCGTGAGCCAGCGGCCCAGCAGCGGCAGCGGCGCCGGGACCGGGTAGGGCGCGTCCGGGTCCTCCGCGGTGCGCAGGAAGCGGGTGGACCGGCCGACCAGCCGCAGGTAGTCCACCGTCGCCGCGTTGGGGACGACGATCTGCAGCGCGTCGGCGCACAGTTCCGTCTCCTCGCGGTTGCGGGTGGCCGGCTCGGTCTCCGTGCGCTCGGCGCACGCGTCCAGCAGCGGCAGCACGATCCCGGCGAGCCCGGCGAAGAAGCCGAACCGCAGGTCGCGGTCGAGGGGCTGGGGCACCACGAGGAGTTCGGGCGCGTCCCGGTCGGTGCCGGCCAGCGCGCCCAGCGGCGCACCGGCCTCGCCGGCGGTGGTCAGCAGCACCAGGACGAGCGGCCGCGCGGACAGCCGGCGGTGCAGCACGGTCGCGGCGGGGACGGCCCGGCCCGCGGCGACCGCCTCGGCCCTGGCCAGGGTGTGCAGCACGCTCACCGGGCGGCACCGCCGTCCGCGCCGTGCTCGGCGGCCCGCTCCAGGGCCTCGGCCCGCAGCGCCGCCGCCCGGCGCAGTGCCGCGACCGCGGGGTCGGCCGGGTCGCCCGCGGCGCCGCCGGCGGCGGCCAGCACCGCCTCCACGCTGGTCAGCTCGCCGAGTTCGCCGCGCAGCGACCGGCCGAGGGCGGCCACGTCGCCGCACGTCCTGGCCCGGGACCGGCAGTGGAAGGCCAGTTCGCAGGTGGACAGGCACTCGGGGGAGTAGGCCGCGGGGACGGAGTCGACGGCTTCCGCCAGGTCGCCGGAGGGCCGGGTCGCCGAGCCGTCGGCGTCGCGGGCCAGGTCGAAGGTGGTGCCCTCCGGCAGCGCGTCGGCGATCTCCTCGATCCGGGTGAGCCGGGCCAGCTGGCGCCGGGTGACCGCGAGTTGCCTGCGCACGTCGACCCACTCGGCGGTGGGCTGGTTGGAGAAGTTCCTCGGGCACACCAGCAGCGCGGCGGACCGCGTCCGGCCGGGCGTGACGGCGTCCAGCGCGAGGACGTACACGGCCGACTGCCGGGCGGCCGCGCCGACCTTCTGCGGGTCCGCGCCGCCGTCCAGGATCGGGAACGACTTGATCTCCACCACCGTCCAGGACCCGTCGGGCGCCACGGCCACCGCGTCCGGTTCGAGGTACGCCGTCGAGCCGGCGACCTCGAGGGCGAGCAGCGGGTGGTCGAGCAGCGTCCAGGAGCCGGCCGGCGCCTCGGCCAGCGCGAGCCGGGTGCGGGCGGCCCGGCCCTCGGGGCCCGCCGCGGCCAGGTCGGGGACGTGCGCGCGGCCCTCGGCGCCCAGCAGGCGCAGCAGTTCGGTGCAGCCGTCGGCCTTCACGCGGGCCTCGAAGGCGTGGCCGCGGGAGAAGGCGAACCGGGACTGGCCGAAGGGGGCGGGGGCGCCCAGGACGCCGGCGACCGCGCCCTTGTCGACGCCCGCGGCGTCCAGCAGGGCACGGCGGCGGCACCCGGGGTTGGCGGCCAGGGCGGCCAGGGCCCGCGCGTCGAGCGGGCGGGGGGCGGTGGCCGGGCCGCGCAGCGCGGCCAGCCGCTCCCGCAGGGAGTGCGAAGTACTCACCCGGGAGAGTGTGTCACCCGGTCACGACATCCGGCCGTGTCCGGCGTGTTCACCGCCGCGCGCGGCCGGTTCGCCGGCCGGTCCGCCGCTCTCCGCCGCGCGGTCGGCATCGCCCCGCCGGGGGGCGGGCACGACGCGGGTGGCGCCGCCGGAGCTGTCCGCGGCCACCGGGCCCGGCTGGGCGGCGGTCTGCGCCGCGGTCCTGGCCGCGGGCTGCACGCCCGGCTCGGCCGGCCGGCCCACGGCCCCGCGCGGCGCCCGGCCCAGGGCCGCGCGGGCGCGGTCCTGGAGGCGGTCGCTGAGCCGCAGCCCCGGACGGGCCAGCAGGAAGCCGATGCCCATCACGGCCCCGCCGGCCAGCACGTCCAGCAGGTAGTGGTTGGCGGTGCCCATCACTACCAGCGCGGTGGCCAGCGGGTACACCACGCCGAGCACCCGCACGATGCGGTGCCGCCCGTAGCGGAACAGCATGATCCCGCACCACAGCGACCAGCCGAAGTGCAGGCTGGGCATCGCCGCGTACTGGTTGGTGAGGTGGCCCATACCGCGCGGCGCGCTCGCGTCGGTGCCCCACCAGCCGTAGGAGCCGTACTGCGCCATGGTGTCCATGAAGCCGTGGCCGCCGCCGATCAGCCGCGGCGGGGCGGTGGGCATCGCCGTGAAGCCGACCAGGCCGATCAGGGTGGAGATCATCAGCCAGGCCCGCGCGGTCCGGTAGTGGGTGGGCCGGCGGTGCCACAGCCAGATCAGGACGCCCGGGGTCACCACGTAGTGCAGCGAGGCGTAGGCGAAGTCCGCCGGCACCCCGAGGAAGGCGTGGTGGGTGAAGAGCCGGTTGAAGAAGCGCTCCGGGTCCAGGTGCATGAACTGCTCGAGGTGGAGGATGTCCGCGCCGTGCCCCACCGCGTCGTCCACGTCACCGCGCACCAGCAGCCGGGCGCCGGAGTACAGCGCGTAGACGACGGCGATGAGCGGCAGTTCGGTCCACCAGCGGAGCCTGCCGCGGTAGGCAGCGGCGCGCGGCGCGGTGGCGGTGATCGTCATGCGGAGGTCTCTCCAGGTTCTCCGAAGGCCGCAGCGGGCTGGTCAGCGGTGGTCGTCGTGCTCGTGGCGTAGGCTCTACCGTACGACGTACGTTAAGCCAGCCGCACACCACCCCGTGCCCGGCCGACGAACACCTGGTTGGTTCGGTGTTCAACGTCCCATGGGAGGGTATGCACGCGGAAGGACGCCCGGGTGATTCCCCGGGGTTGCCCGACGCGAGGCAGAGGTACGACGGAGTTCCGCGAGACCCGGAGATCCGCAGGACGAGAACCGCAGGACGAGAACAAGAGAATCCGATGTCCGTCACCCAGCCGGTGCGCTCCCCACGGCGCCGTGCACCCCGCAATTCGCTCAACCCGGATCGTATCCTCGACGCCGCCATCAGCCTGCTCGACCGGTCCGGCACCGAGGCCTTCACCATGCGCGCGCTGGCCCAGCAGCTCGGCGTCGGCACGATGGCCGTCTACTCGCACTTCCGCGGCAAGGACGAGATCAGCGACGCGGTCGCCCAGCGCCTGCTCGACACCATAGAGCTGCCGCCCGCCGGCTGCGCCGAGCCGCGGGCGGAACTGCGCGAGGTGTGCCGCGGGGTCTACCGGCTGTTCACCGAGCACCCCTCCGCACTGCAGCTGCTGACCCTGCGGCCGGTCCGCGGCGACGACGCGATCACCGTCATCGACCGGATGCTCGGCCTGCTGCGCGCCGCCGGGCTGCCGGGCACCGAGGCCGCCCGCGCCCATGTGGCGCTGATGCAGTACACCGTCGGGTCGGCGCTGTGGAACACCCGGCGGGCCCGGGCGCTGTGCGAGGAGGGCGCCCGCGAGCGGGTCCGGGCGAAGCTCGACGCCCTGCCCCGCGACCGGTACCCGGCGCTGGTCTCGCTGGCGCCCGAGCTGCTCTGCGTGCAGGACAACGGCATGGCCCAGTACGAGCGGGGCCTGGATGCCCTGATCGAGGGGCTGCTGGGCGGCTGCTGACCGGGGTGGGTCATGATGGTGGGCCCGCTTCCGCACGTTCCTCACGAAAGGCCCCGCATGCCTGCGCGCATCCTCCTGGTCCGGCACGGGCAGACGGAGTGGTCGCGGTCCGGCCGGCACACCGGCCGCACCGACATCCCGCTGACCGAGGAGGGCCGGCGCACCGCGCTGCTGCTGGGGGAGCGGCTGGCCGGCGGGCCCTGGCAGGGACTGCCGGACGCCGAGGTGCGCACCAGCCCGCTGCGGCGGGCCTCGGAGACCGCGGCGCTCGCCGGGTTCGGCGCCCGCGCCAAGGAGTGGGACGCGCTGCTGGAGTGGGACTACGGCGACTACGAGGGCCTGACGCCCGCGCAGCTGCAGGAACGGCAGCCGGGGTTCCACATCTGGCGGGACGGGGTGCCGGGCGGTGAGCCGCTGGCCGGCCTGGCCGCGCGGACCGACGAGGTCGTGGACTGGGCCCGCTCGGCCGACCGCGACGTGCTGGTGTTCGCCCACGGGCATGTGCTGCGCACCCTCGGCGCGCGCTGGCTCGGGCAGGACCCGGCGTTCGCCGCGTCCCTGCGGCTGGACCCGGCGTCGCTCTCCGTCCTCGGCTGGGCCTACGGCGCCCCCGCCATCGAGCGCTGGAACGACACCGGCCACCTGGGCTGAGGCGACCGGGCCGCCGTCCGGCCCGGGGAAGGGCCGGGCCGGCGGCCCGGGAGCCCGCGCGGGCCGGAGCGGCGCGCGGACGGGGACGGGACGGGTCAGAACAGCACGGTGTAGATGTTCCACCCCGCGCTCACGTACGTGCCCTTGCCCGGGATCTGCGGTGAACCGGGCTTCGCGCCGTAGAGCCACAGACCGCCGCTGCTGCTGCGGGCCAGCAGCCCGTTGACGAGCTCGTCCCCGACCTGCACGCCGGTCAGCGCGGTGAACTGGTTCCAGCCCGCGCCCACCTTCACCGGTGGGAGGAACGGGTCGGTGCCCGGGCCCGACAGGATGCCGTGGGAGTAGGACCACAGCACGCCGTGGGCGTCCCTGGCGACGATGCCGTTGCCGTAGACCGACAGCGCGGTGTAGGCGTTCCAGCCCGCGCCGACCCGGGTGCGCGGCGCGAACGGCCGCTTCATGTCCCCGGTCCACTGGTAGTACCAGAGCACGCCGTCGGCGTCGCGGGCCACCAGGTCGCCCGCCAGCCCGGAGTGGAGCTCCACGGTGTGCTGTCCGGTGCCGCTGAGCAGGGTGTAGACGTTCCAGCCGGAGCCGACCCGCACGCGCGGCTCGAACGGCTGCGCCGTGTTGCCGCTGTGCCGGTAGTACCAGAGCACCCCCTGGGCGTCGCGGGCCACGAGGTCGCCCTCGCCCGCCGCGTCGGTGCCGCCCAGCGGGGTGACGGAGGTGTAGACGTCCCAGCCGCCGCCGACCCGCTGGCGCGGCAGGTACGGGATGTCCGGGTGCCCGGTGCCCTCGTACCGCCACAGCACGCCGCCCCGGTCCACCACGTAGAACTGGGCGCGCTCGGCGGGGGCGATCGTCCCCGCCGAGTACTGGATCTGCGCGACGCCGTCGGCGAGCACCGCGCCGGTGCCGTCGGTGAGCTCGATCCAGCCGGACAGGAGCAGGTCGGCGGGCATCGTGCCGGCGTCCGCCGAGATCCGCACGGAGTAGGTGATCTGCGTGGCCGCGGGCGCCTGCGGGAGTTGCAGCCGCAGGTAGTCGAGGACCGGGTCCTCCTCGCCGACGCCACCGGCCCACGAGCACGGCTCATAGGCCCCGCCGTTCACCGAGCAGCTGGCGTGCAGGTGGGCCGCGACACGGTCCGAGGTGTAGCCGCGGCAACTGATCCGGAGAGAAGGCCAGTTGGGCCGACACCGGTCCCTGCACGCCGTCCGGCAGGGTGGCCCGGAACGTGGTGGTCACCGCGTCGGCGCCGCCGGTCACCACCGGCACCCCGGTGATCTGGTCCACCCGGCCCGGCGCCTCGGCCGGGTCGCTCGCCGCGGTGGCGCCGCCGAGAGCGGCGGGCGGCCGGGCGCCGGACGTCGGGACGGCCGTCGCGGAGGCGGCGGTTCCGGGCCGGACCGGCGCGCCGGCCAGCGCCGGCGAGGCGGCGGCCAGCGGTATCAGCACGGCGGCCGCGGCCACCGCGGCCATCCTGCGCCGGGAGGTGCGGGCGTTGCGTCGAGTCATGGAAGGTCCCCCCTGGGAGTCACGCATCAGAAGATCACCGAGTAGATGTTCCAGCCGGCGCCGACGTAGGTGCGGCCGCCCGGGATGTGCGCCGACTTCTGGCCGTACCACCAGAGCCGGCCGGCCGCGTCGCGCGCGATCAGCGAGTCCGGGGCGGCGTTGTACCCCACGTTGCTGCGGCTCAGCGCGGTGTAGACGTTCCAGCCCGCGCCCACCTTGACGCGCGGCTCGAACGGGTCGTCGCCGTTGTCGGTCAGGCGGGCGCCGTACGACCACAGCACGCCCGAGGCGTCCCGGGCCACGACGCCGTCGCCGTACGGGGTGATCGCGGTGTAGGCGTTCCAGCCGGCGCCGACCAGGACGCGTCCCGTGAGCGGCGCGCCGGTGTTGCCGGTCGCGCGGTAGCGCCACAGGTTGCCGTCCTGGTCGCGGGCCACCAGGTCGGCGTGCCGGCCGGTGCTGTCCGAGGTGGCGCTCAGGGCGGTGTAGATGTTCCAGCCGGCGCCCACCCGCACCCGCGGCGCGAACGGCCGCGCCGGGTCACCGGTGTGCACGTAGTACCAGAGGACCCCGTCCTTGTCGCGCGCCAGCAGGTCGCCGGTGGCGGCCGCGGACTGCGCGCCCAGCGGCACGATCGCGGTGTACGCGTTCCAGCCGTCGCCGATCCTGGCCCGCGGCTTGAACGGCTCGGTGGACTGCGTGGTGTCGTTGCCCTCGTACCGCCACAGCACGCCGGCGGTGTCCCGGGCGTAGAGCACGCCCCGGCGGCCGGCCGGCGCCTCGCCCTTGAGGTACTGGACCTGCGCGCTGCCGACCGCGACCGCGTTGCCGTCGGCGTCGCTGACCCGCAGCCAGCCGTGCAGCAACTGGTCGGCGGGCAGCGTGCCGTAGTCCGCGCTGATCTGCACCCGGTAGGTCAGGGTGGTGCCGGCGTCGGCGGCGGGCATGGGCAGCCGCACGTATCCGGCCAGCGGGTCGTCGCCGTCGTCGACCCCGCCGAGCCAGCCGCACGCCCGGTACGGGCCGCCGTTCACCGAGCACGAGGAGTGGAGGGCCGCCGCGACCCGGGACGGGGTGTAGCCGGCGGGCGGCAACTGGTAGGGCTCGAAGGCGAGCAGCGCCGACAGCGGGCCGGTCGTTCCCTCCGGCAGCCGCACCGTGAACTGGGTGAACCCCCCGTTCGGCTGGCCGGCGGTCACCTGCGGCACCTGGCTCTGGGTGACGACGCCGGTCGGGACGGCGGGCTGCGCCTGGGCGTCCGGCGCCGCGTGGCCGCCGTCCGTCGCCTTCGGGCCCTGGGGTGCGGCGGGCGCGGTCGCCGTCGTCGTCGAAGGCGCGGCTGTGGCTGTGGTCGTGGCCGCGGTCGCGGGCGTGGTTCCGGGCGTGCCCGGAGTCCCGGCGAGCGCGGGGGCCGCCAGGGCCAGCGGCATCAGCACGGCGGCCGCGGAGACCGCCAGCAATCTGGATGTGGGCATGCGTGAGCTACGGTGCGTCATGAGGAAAGCCCCCCCCGGGCTCGGACGATGCTCGGCCGGTGGCCCGGGCAACTGCCCTGCCGACCGCCTGTGTTGAGTAGACACGCGAGGGCGGCCGGTGGTTGCACGGCGGACTCTCCCGTGTCATCCGGCGGTCACCCGGGCGTCACCCGGACGGCCCGCGCGCTGGATCCGGCCGGGTCCCACTCGCGGCATATCCGTGCGGCACACGTCGAAAGCGCATGCGAACGGGATGGCGCATCCGTAATACGCCATGAAACGCCACCCCTGAAGGGCTGCGCGAGACGTAGCCGTTGACGCCGTTCGGCGTTGTAGTGGTGTGGCGCACCGCACACCGTGCACCGCACGCCGCGCCGAATCCCACGCGAGGAGGGTTTGCCTTGTCGGACACCAGTGGGTCGCAGAGCCCCTGTCCCAGCGCGAACAGTGAACTTCCGCCGCCGTGCGACCTGGTGACCGTGCCGTCCCGGCAGGGTCTGGAGGCCGTCGACATCCTCCGGCTGGGCACCGGCCTCGGGCCGGTCCTGCACGACAGCACAGGCGCCAGCCTCGGCTTCCTGGTGCCGCCGGGTACCGCCGACTGCTGGGACGTGCCCGGCAGTTCGTGCACCCGCACCGACGGCCGCGGGATCGTCATCGACGGCCCGCCGCCGGTGCGGGACACGGGCTGGCTGGTGCCGCCGCCCGCCGCGACGTCCCTCACCGACCCGGTGGTGCTCAGGGCGGCGCTCGGCGAGGCCGCCCGCACCATCGAACTCGCGGACGGGCTGTGCCCCGCCGTGCCCGAGGACCCGCAGCCGGCCTGACGGACGCTCCGCCGCGCCGTCGTGCCGCCGGCGGGACCCCCGACGCGTCCGGACGTCCGCGGGTGACGCCCACCCCGCGCTACCGCCCGCCCGGACGCCCCCCGGTGCGACCTGCGATGATCGGGGTATGGCGGGCAGAAGGCAGGGCGGCGGCAGGGCACGCGACCGCGAGGCCGTCTCCGCGGCCGTGCACGGCGGCCAGGCCGAACTCCGGCCCGACCGCGAGCGGCCCGAGGGCTGGACGCTGCTCCTCGACGGGGCACCGCAGTCGCACGTCGACCTGGCCGACCCCGGCCACCTCGACTTCCCGTACCAGCGCAGGCTCGGCCACGTCATCGACCTCCTCGCGCCCGAGGGCCGGCCCGTGCACGTGGTCCACCTCGGCGGCGGGGCCCTCACCCTCGCGCGGTACACCGCGCACACCCGTCCCCGCTCCACCCAGCAGGCGGTCGAGGCGGACACCGCGCTGACCGAACTGGTCCGGGCGCACCTGCCGTGGGATCGCACCTGGCGGATCAAGGTGCGCGGCGGCGACGCCCGCGCCGGGCTGGCCCGATTCCCCGAGGGCTGGGCCGACCTGGTCATCGCCGACGTCTTCGCCGGCGCCCGCACCCCCGCGCACCTGACGACCACGGAGTTCCTGGCCGAGGTGCGGCGGGTGCTCAGGCCCGGCGGCTGGTACGCGGCGAACCTCACGGACGGCGGCGCGCTGACCTTCCTCCGCGGTCAGATCGCCACGGTGCGGGGCGCGTTCGCGGAGGCCGCGCTGGCCGCGGACCCGGCGGTGCTGCGGGGACGCCGGTTCGGGAACGCGATCCTGCTCGCCGCGGACGGCCCGCTGCCCGTCGCCGAGTTCACCCGGCGGGTCGCCACCGACCCGCACCCCGGCCGCGTCGACCACGGCCGCACCCTCGCCGACTTCGCCGCCGGCGCCACACCCGTCACCGACGCGACCGCCACCCCGTCCCCCGAACCCCCGGCCAGCACCTTCGACTGAGGGGGTGCGCCGTCCGGCGGAGCAGTGCGGGAGCCCGCGGGCGAGCCCGCCGCCGATGCGTTGCCCCCGAGAGTGCGGACGTGCCGTCGGCGATCCACTGCGGGAGCTCGCGCGTCGGTCCGGTCCTTTTTCGGTCGGTCTTCCTCCTCGCTCCCTTCGCGGAATGCCGCCGTTGCGTTGCCCCCGAAGCGCGGACGTGCCGTGGGCGATCCACTCCGGGAGCTCGCGCGTCGGTCCGGTCCTTTTTCGGTCGGTCTTCCTCCTCGCTCCCTTCGCGGACCGCCGCCGTTGCGTTGCCCCCGAAGCGCGGACGTGCCGTCGGCGATCCACTCCGGGAGCTCGCGCGTCAGTCCTCGAATGTCTGGACCGACGGGGCGTGCCCGTTCCAGGTGCAGAAGACGGAGGAGGCCTGGGTGCCGGAGGACGAGGTGAAGGTGACGCGGAGCCAGCCGTCCTGGGTCCACACCTGCATCTGCCAGCCGGAGTTGGGCGTGGCCGAGACCAGGGAGGCCGAGGCGGGCTGGAGGTCCAGGACCACGCGGCCGCCCCGCACCCCGTAGGGGTGGACGTCGCCGCTGCCCCCGCCGGCCGGCGCCGAGGACTTCGGGGTGCCCGGCGGCCGTTGCGGCGGCACCGCCGAGGCCGGCGGGCGGGCGGGAGGCGGGGTGGCGGTGGTGGGCCGCGGCCGGTGCGTGGCGGAGATCTGCGGCGGGCTGCTCGCCGGCGCCGCGATCGGCAGCGCCCGCGGCGGGTCGTACGCCGTGCCGTGCAGGACCGAGCGCACCCCGAACCACGACAGCGTCACCGCCGCCGCGGTGGTCAGCGCCCACGCGCCGACGTGGAGGAGCCCTCTGCGCACCGCGCCATACTGCACCACCCCCGCGCGCCCCCGCACCCAGGGGCGGTGCCGCGGCGCGGCCGGACCCGCTAGGTTGCCGCGCATGGCAAGTGTGCTCGTCGTCGAGGACGACCAGTTCGTACGGTCGGCGCTGATCCGGCACCTCACCGACGCCGCGCACACCGTGCGCAGTGTCGGCACGGCGCTGGAGGCGCTGCGCGAGGTCGCCCAGGTCGGCTTCGACGTGGTGATCCTGGACCTGGGGCTGCCCGACCTCGACGGGTCCGAGGCGCTGAAGATGCTGCGCGGCCTCAGCGACGTCCCGGTGATCGTGGCGACCGCCCGCGACGACGAGTCCGAGGTGGTCCGGCTGCTCAACGCCGGCGCGGACGACTACCTGGTGAAACCGTTCTCCGCCGAGCACCTGTCGGCCCGGCTGACCGCCGTGCTGCGCCGCGCCCGCGGCCGGGCCTCGGCGCCGGCCGGCGACTCCGTGATCCAGGTCGGCGGGCTGCAGATCGACGTGCGCCGCCGTCAGGCCGTGCTCGACGGCGCCCTGCTGGACCTGACGCGGCGCGAGTTCGACCTGCTCACCTTCCTCGCCTCGCGGCCCGGGGTGGTCGTGGCCCGCCGCGAGCTGCTCGCGGAGGTGTGGCAGCAGTCCTACGGCGACGACCAGACCATCGACGTCCATCTGTCGTGGCTGCGCCGCAAGCTCGGGGAGACCGCGGCGCGCCCGCGCTATCTGCACACGCTGCGCGGGGTGGGCGTGAAACTGGAGCCTCCGGCGTGAGCGCGGTGGCGGGACGGCCGCACCGGGCGGGCATGCGCTGGGCGCTGATCCGGGTGTCGCTGGCCGTGACCGCGATGGTCGTCATCGCCTTCGCCGTGCCGCTCGGCCTGGTGGTGAAGGAGCTCGCCCGCGACCGCGCGCTCACCAACGCCGAACGCCAGGCCGCGGCCGTCGCGCCCGCGCTGGCGATCACCACCGACCGGGCCCAGCTCGAACGAGCGCTGGCCACCACCCAGGCCGGCGCCGAGGACCGGATCGCGGTCACCGTCCCGGCCACCACCGGCAGCCCGGCCGTCGACCTCGGCCGGCACCGGGCGCCGCGCGCCGACCTGGACGCGGCCTCGGCGCACGGCGAGGCCGCCACCGTCCGGGTGCCCGGCGGGTACGCGCTGCTCCGGCCCACCGCGGTCAGCAGCGGCACCATCGCGGTCGTCGAGGTGTTCGTGCCGCAGCGCGACGTCACACGCGGGGTCACCGGCGCCTGGCTGGTGCTGGCCGGGGTGGGCATCGCCCTGGTCGTGGTGTCGGTGGCGATCGCGGACCGGCTCGGCGCACGCATGATCCGGCCCGCCGTCCGGCTGGCCGGGGCCGCGCACCGGCTCGGCGAAGGGGACCTCGCCGTCCGTGTGCCCGAGGACGGCCCGGGTGAACTGCGGTCCGCGGCGTCGGCGTTCAACGCGATGGCCGACCGGGTGGTGCAGCTCCTGGCCGCGGAGCGCGAACTGGCCGCCGACCTGTCGCACCGGCTGCGGACCCCGCTGACCGTGCTGCGGCTCAACACCGCCTCGCTGGGCGACGGCCCGGCCGCCGACCAGACCCGGGCGGCCGTCGCCCAGTTGGAGGGCGAGGTCGACCAGATCATCCGCACCGCCCGCGAGCACCGCAGCCCCGCCACGCTCGCCACCGGCTGCGACGCCGCCGAGGTGATCCGCGAGCGGATGGCGTTCTGGTCCGCGCTCGCGGAGGACGAGGGGCGCGAGGTGCGGACCGCCGGCGCCGACCGGCCGGCCCTGGTGCCGGTCGCCAGGGCCGAACTGGCCGCCGCGCTGGACGCGATGCTCGGCAACGTCTTCCGGCACACCCCGGAGGGCACGGCGTTCGCGGTGGACGTGCACAGCTCGGACGACGCGGTGATCGTGCTGGTGTCCGACGCCGGACCCGGGGTCGCCGACCCGGCGGCGGCGGTGCGGCGCGGGCACGGGGACGGCGGTCAGGGGTCGACGGGCCTCGGGCTGGACATCGTGCGGCGGGTCGCGGAGTCGACCGGCGGGGACGTCGCGGTCGGCCGCAGCGTCCTGGGCGGCGCGGAGATACGGGTATACCTGGCCCGCACCCCGCAGGTGACCCCGCACCCCCGCGGCCACCGCCGCCCGCACCCCTCGACCCGGCCCCGCTGACCTCGCCCGCGACGCGCCGGTCCGCGCCCGGGGAGGGCGGTCCGCACACCGGTGGGTGAGCCTGCACCCGGGCGGGTGCTCATCTGTGGCGGCCCCCAGCCATCACTCATAGCTTCGAGGCGGCAGGCGCGGCGGTCCCGTGCCGTGCCCTCTGACATCCACCGACCCCGGCCCGAGGTGGCGTCACGGGGTCATCCTCGAAAGCGGGTTGCGCACATGAGCATGCGTTACGGGACCCGGCGGCCTGGCCGCCTGGCGGCAGCGGGGGTGCTCGCGGCCGCGGCCGCCGGCACGGCACTGGTCGCGGCTCCGTCCGCGGACGCCGCGACGGTCCACGTCGTCACCCCCGGGCAGTCGATCCAGCAGGCGGTCGACTCCGCCCGGCCGGGCGACGTCATCCAGATCATGCCGGGCACGTACCGGGAGAGCGTCCTGGTCACGGTTCCGCGCCTGACCATCCGCGGCGCCGGCGCCCAGCGGGTGACGCTGCGGCCCGCCGCGCAGCCCGCGAGCACGACCGCCACCACCAAGGCGGCGGCGAGCTGTTTCACCACCGGCGCCGGGATCTGCGTGGCCGGCACCGACGACCACCCGGTGCGGAACGTCCGCGTGCAGGGCCTGACCGTCACCGGCTTCGCGAAGTACGGCATCGCCGCGTCCGGCACCGACCGGCTGACCGTCACCAGGGTGGACGCCTCCGACAACGGGATGTACGGCATCGGCGAGCAGAAGTCCGTGCGCGCCACCTTCACCCGCAACCGCGCCGCGAACAACGGCGAGGGCGGCATCTTCCTGGCGAACACCACCTCCGAGGAGGGCGGCGCCCTCGACCTGGACGGCGCCCGGGTGTCCGGCAACGTGCTGACCGGCAACAAGATGGGTGTCGTGCTGCGCCGGGTGCGCGACATGTCCGTGCAGGGCAACTCGGTGAGCGGGAACTGCGCCGGCATGTTCGTCATCGGCGACGAGAACACCCCGCGCGGCGGCGACCTGACGGTGCGCGGCAACGTCGTCACCGACAACACCAAGTACTGCGCCGCCAACACCCGCCTGCCGTTCGTGCAGGGCGCGGGCATCGTGCTGACCGGCGTGGAGAACACCGTGGTGGAGCGGAACATCGTCACCGGCAACTCCGGCACCTCGGTGATGTCCGGCGGCGTGGTGCTCTTCAAGAGCTTCGTCGGCGTTCCGAACACCGGCAACACCATCCGCGACAACGTCCTGTCCGGCAACGCCCCGGCCGACCTGGCCGACGGCGACACCACCGCCACCGGCAACACCTTCACCGGCAACTCGTGCAGCGTCTCGCTGCCCGCCGGTCGCTGCTGACCCGTCACCACGAACCGGAGTCCCTCCGGTGTCCCCCCGTTTCCCAGGAGAAAGGCGGCGCCCATGACCACCGCGCCACCCAACCCGAACGCCACCCGGACCACCGGCGGTGCCGCCGCCCAGGCGGCCCGCCCGGAGGCCGCGGGCACCGACCCGAACGCCTCGATGCGGCTGCGCGAGATCGTCTTCGGCGCCGCGCCGGCGGCGTCCGTCCGCACCGCGGCCGGCCTGCAACTGGCCGACGCCCTCGGCGAGTCCCCGGCTACCGCCGAGGAGCTCGCGCGCGCGACCGGCACCCAGCCGAAGGCGCTGCGCCGGCTGCTGCGTGCCCTGGCCAGCCACGGCGTGTTCGCCGAGACCGAGAGCGGCACGTTCGTCCACACCGACATGTCCCGCCTGCTGCGCGACGACACCCCCGGCAGCCTGCGCCACATCGCGCTGTGGTGCACCGAGCCGTGGACCTGGCAGGCGTGGCCGCGCCTGGCGGACGCCGTCCGCACCGGCGAGGGCGTCTTCCCCGAGCTGTTCGGGAAGAGCTTCTTCGAGTACCTGCACAGCGAGGGCGGCGAGTCCGCCCGGGTCTTCGACCGGGCCATGACCGCCTCCAGCCGGCAGGCGGCCCGCGACCTGGCCGAGTACGTCGACCTGACCGGGATCCGCAGCGTCGCCGACATCGGCGGCGGCCAGGGCCTGGTGCTGGCCGGGCTGCTGGAGAAGACCCCCGGCCTGACCGGCACCCTGCTCGACCTGCCGGCGGTCGTCGCCGGCGCCGACCCGCGGCTGCGGGACGGCGGCGCGCTCGCCGACCGGGTCACCCTGGTGCCGGGCGACTGCCGGGAGGCCATCCCGGTGCGCGCGGACCTCTACGTCATCAAGAACATCCTCGAATGGGACGACGCCAGCACCCGCGCGACGCTGGCGAACGTCGTGGCCGCGGCCGAGCCCGGCGCCCGGGTGCTGGTCATCGAGAACCTGGTCGACGAGAGCCCGTCGATGCGGTTCACCACCGCGATGGACCTGCTGCTGCTGCTCAACGTGGGCGGCGCCAAGCACACCAAGCAGAGCCTGAGCACGCTGATGACCGAGGCCGGGCTGACCGTCGGCGAGATCCGCCCGGTCAACCCGTACCTGCACGCCTTCGAGTCGGTCGTCGCCGCCTAGCGCGCCGGCCGCACACGCCGCTCCGCCCGTACCCCGATCGGGCGGACTTGGCGTG
>NZ_JAINZZ010000171.1 GCF_019890725.1 Actinacidiphila acidipaludis | reverse complement strand
TTGTTCGGCGGTGTCCTACTCTCCCACAGGGTCCCCCCTGCAGTACCATCGGCGCTGAAAGGCTTAGCTTCCGGGTTCGGAATGTAACCGGGCGTTTCCCTAACGCTATGACCACCGAAACACTATGAAACACAACCCCACACAACACCCCCACCAGGAGGCTTTGTGGGTGGCTGGTTGTTTCAGAACCACACAGTGAACGCGAGCAC
>NZ_JAINZZ010000170.1 GCF_019890725.1 Actinacidiphila acidipaludis | reverse complement strand
GGTGGTGGTGCGGGTGGTGTAGGCGGTGGACAGGTCGCGGGCGAGGGGGGCGAGGGACCAGCCGTCGGCGGCGATGTGGTGGAGGGTGAGCAGCAGGACGCTGTGTTCACTGTCGACCGTGAAGAGGTGGGCGCGTAGGGGGAGTTCGTTGGCGAGGTCGAAGCCGCGGCCGGCTTCGGTGGCGAGGGCGTCGGGCAGGTCGGCGTCGGTGGTCGC
>NZ_JAINZZ010000017.1 GCF_019890725.1 Actinacidiphila acidipaludis | reverse complement strand
AACGTTTTACAGTCCCGCTTCTGGTGCCGCCCAAGGGCCACCGCAGTGAGCCCCGCTCAGGGCCGAACGCTCTTGGTGCCGGGCCGGTGCTGGCCGCACCGCACAACGACGACCACCGCTGACGGCTCGGCCGCAGGTCACAGTGTTGGTCGCCGAAGGGGATCCATGTCAGTGGGGCCTCGCGTACCTCTAGAAAAACTGATCGTCAGTTCGGCGTGCAGGCGCGAAACATGCGGAGCAGCTCGAGACCGCCGGGACCATCGGCGTCGAAGCTCTGGTTTTGCTGTTCGATCGAGACGTCTGGTCCCCAGATGCGGACCCCGTGGCAGCGGAAGCAAAAGGCGATCTCGAAGAGTAGATCGGTGGAGCTGTGTGCTCGGATCCCCCAGCCGGGGCTAAAACACCGGTATAGCTCACTGCCTGGCAGATCGGCGATCAGCGCCAGGGCCCGCCTGGCTTGCTCCCCCGCCCAGATAGCCAGCTCGTCACCGACAAGGTCCGCCGAAGTGAGATGCCTCTTCCAATCGGTGATGTGGACGACCTCGATGAGCTCGGCCTTCTGGTGGGTTAGGGGCAGCAGCACACCTCCAGCTTCACCTATCGCGATTTTCCTGACAAGACAAACGGAGAACCGGTGCTAGCCACGCCGTGCCCGCTGCGTGCCCGCCTGACGGGTGCGCAGCGGGGTCTCACGGGGAGCAGCCGGCCGGGTGGCCGGAAGGCCCGGTACAGGCCCGTACGACGTCACCACGAGACCGCCGGACCGGTCTTCCAAACCAGGGCCGCTGGTGGAGTTGAACCCGTGGCCGAATCGCTCCCTTGCGCCCAGTTCGCGCACCTGTCACACAGATGTGAGGTTCGCAGATTGGGGAGGGTGATGCGGCATGTCCAGTGATGGCCCTTTGGTTCCGACCGCTTGGGCGCGGGAGCGGTTCGGTGCGCGAGCAGGCAGGCTCGTAGCGGCTGTCCCTCAGCAACTTGCACGGGCGCACGTGAGAGCCCAAGCGGTCCATCTGACGGCCGGGCTGAAGAAGAGGAGCCCGTACGGTGCGACGCTCGCTGAAGCAGTGCGCGAAAACTTCGCCGACACCGCCAGGGAACTGGGCGAGACCGTGCGGGACGTGCGGGGCTATGAGTACGCGATCGTCAACGATCACGCTTTGTTCCCGTTCAAGTACGCCAATCGACCGAGGCCACTCAACCGCGCACGGCTGGCCGCCAACGCTTCCCCCACGCGACGCCGCCTGCTGCTCGGTCACGGACCTGATGCTCAGGACGCACTGTTCCCGCTCGATGACGACCTGACCACCGAAGAGTACGAGAAGCTGCACGAGACGTTCGAAGAGTTAGGGGCCACGACCAAGCTCGTCTGCGTGTTCTTCACGGCCGACGCGGAGGCCGGCATCCATGCCATCCACCTGGGTCAGGCACATCTCGAACCCGACCGCACCTTTTCATGGCTGTATAGCGAGCAGCTCCCAGTAGCTCCGCAGCCGCTCACGTGACAGCAGCCGAGCCAGCCTCAGGGGGACCACTTTGGGACCACACGCTATGCGCGCGGCCGAACAACGCCAGCTCAGGTAACCGGCTGACCGTTCCTCAGGAAGCGCTTGACCTGCGAAAACCTGAACCAATGAGCTGGGGGTCAAGCGGCTTAAAGCTGCTGTCAGCCGACGTCCCAAGACGCCAGGTTTGTGTCGCAGTGCAAGCATCGGAACAGGTAGGCGGTCGGCTCGCCCGTGCGGTCCAGCCCCCGCAAGAACTGCTCGGTATCTGTCGGTGACCAGCCGTAACGCTGGTGATCTTCACGGAGCATGGCGAGGGCCTCGGGATGGGCCTCCAGCTCGCGATACCCGGCAGGGCCGAGGAAGGCCGCGCCATCGCCACAGTGGTAAAGCCAGGCTTCCTGTTGCCATCCCGCAAAGCCGGGAGTGCGTTGAGTGATTTCTTCGACGACCGAGAGGGGCACGTCGTCGGGGACGTCAACGGCATCGCTGAACATCGCAGCCACGTCGGAGTCGCCATCGCTTCCGCCTGAGATGCTCAGGGCGCTTGACGCTGCCCCCGAGTGGATGCAGTGGAGGCAGAGAGAATCAGGTTGCCGACCGTAGACAGGGCCTTGATAGCGGATCTGTCGAGCCATGCCACAGACACTGCAGACATGGTCGATCCGCAACGCGGACCCGGAGGCCAGCGGATGAGGGTGGTATCGAAAGGTCGGCTCTGCCACGGGAGCATTATCCCAACCAGAAGCGGGCACCGCGGAGCCGGCTCGGACTGCGGCGAGCGGCGATGCAACACCCGCTCATGGGACGGTTTACGCGGCATCACGCACCGCATCGCCCGCAAGGGCATCGAGTCCTCCCAATGACTCGGCCGTCACTGCTGGACCGTCGAACGCACCATGGCCTGGCTCGCCGGGCTGCCACCGCCTGCACCCTCATCTGCTACCGCAGACTCACCAAATGAGACGATTTCATAGACACCCGCTGGGCCGTCTTGGGGCCGTGCGGGGATGACCGAGGATGACCAACGACGACAGTCGGTCACGGGTGGCTCGGGGGTGGAGTGCAGGTCAGCAGCTTCCGATGGGCCGCCGGAGTAACCATTCGCCCCCCTGGGTGGACTACGGCAGGATGGGGTGTCTCTTACTTCCTGCGCGGAACGAGGCTCCATGATCGGAGCGCCCTGTCCCGAGTGCGGCGGACTACTTGCCGACCGCGGACTTTTGCTGATGAAGCGCGACGATGACGGACAGCGGGCATGTCGCGCAGTGCTCTCGTGCGGGAGCGGTCATCGTTGGTGGCGATGGGCCGACCGAGACGAGATCTTGGAGTGCGTCCCTGAGTGGGTGCAGGTCCCCTGACTCTCGCGGTCGTGCCCGCTGCGTGCCCGGCGCGCCCTGCTGGCAAGGCTGTTCGGACCGCTTTGGAACGAAGGGTCGCGTGCCACAGCCGTGCCACATCGTGCGGTCAATCACAGTCAAGGACGGCCCGCCGGAGTCGAGACACCTCGCTGCCTTGGGCTGGAGGAGAAGCCGGAGCGACCTGGGCGCTCACCCTGCCGATCACGGCTGCCCTTGTAAAGCGGTGGTCCACACCTGGCGGCGGGGACTGAGTGTCTAAGTGCGCTACAACGGCCACGTCCTTCGGCGGACTTCCACGGACACTCGTGGACTGTTCTTGCCGGTCAGGCCGGGTGGCGCCACAGGCCACACCACCGCCCGAAGTGCTTCGGGACGAAGAGGTCCCTGAGTTCAGTTCCCCCTGCTGCGAGGGCAGTACGCAGTTGGTCAGGGCGAAGGCGTGGAGCCGGATGCGGACGCTCTCCTAGATCCTGACGCGGTGTGGCAGCATCCTCCCGTGCAGAACCACGATGATATGGACGCCGCCCACGACCACGTAAGTCTTCTGGCTGGTCACGGCGGCTCGGGGCAGCCTGTGCGAGAGGTTGTTCCCGCCACTGCGCTCGGCGGCGGACGGTATCGGATCACCGGTAGCCCCGGTTTCGTCGAGGGCTGCGCGGAGGGGGACATTGTCCAGTGCAACGAGGACGGCTCATTCCACGTTGTGGAGCGAGGCCCGAACGTGTGCGTGCAGATCTACGCCGAGGCGACATTCCCGGGCGGCGTTATCGATGACCTCCGCGCGCACTTCCGCCCCTTGGGCGGTCTGATCGAAGGGCCACCCGCCGGCCGGTTCCTCGTCGTGACCGTCCCCGCGGCTTCCGGCTTTCCAGCCATCAAGACCGCCATGAGCCACTGCTTCTCGGCCCTGGACGGCGTCGAATGGCAGTACGGCAACGTCTACGGACCCAACGGCGGCCCGCTCAACTGGTGGCTGTGACCAAGCCGTCCCCGGACATGCCCGATCCGTGCCCGACCGACCGGCGGACCCGGGTCAAGCACGTCAGTTGTGGGTCCTCGCAGCGGCAACGTTCCGGCAGGTCAGAGCTACTTCCCGCACATCAGGGCTGGAGCACAACCCTGTTTGTGCCAGCTTCTCTGAGGTGACTGCTGAGGTGCTCCGCCCGTGCCCCATCCGTGCCCGATCGAGCGGGAAGCCAGGGGGAACCACGGTTACGAGCGGGCAGAGCCCACGGTCGCGGCCCCTGACCGCACTGCCTGGTCAGGGGCCGTTCTCAGCACTTCACAAGCGGAGGCTGTGGGATTTGAACCCACGGTGACATCGCTGCCACGACGGTTTTCAAGACCGTTCCCTTAGGCCGCTCGGGCAAGCCTCCCCGCGGGGCCCGGTGGGCGCCGCGGGGACAGCTTAGTGGGTGGAGCGGGGGCTACTGCTGGGTGTCGCCCTTGCGGCTGCCCAGCGTGAGGGTCGTGGTGTGGGTGGAGCCGTCGCGGGTGTAGGTGATGGTCGCCTTGTCGCCCGGCTGGTGCTGCCAGATCTCGCCGATCAGGGTCTGGCCGCTGTCGATGATCGTGTCGTCGAACTTGGTGATGATGTCCCCGGCCTTCAGGCCCGCCTTGGCTCCCGGCCCGCCGGCCACGATGCTGTCGCCGCCGCTGGCGATCTGCGCGCCGTCACCGTCGTACGCCGAGTTCAGGCTCACCCCGATCACCGGGTAGACCGGCACCCCGGTCCTGATGAGCTGGTCGGCGACCCGCTTGGCCTGGTTGATCGGGATCGCGAAGCCGAGGCCCACGCTGCCGCCCTGGCTGCCCGGCGAGGTGTTGCCCGCCGGCTGGATCGCGGAGTTGATGCCGATCACGGCGCCGTCGGCGTTCAGCAGCGGACCGCCGGAGTTGCCCGGGTTGATCGACGCGTCGGTCTGGATCGCGCTCATGTACGACGCGGAGCTGCCCTGCCCGTCGCTGGACGCCACCGGCCGGTGCATCGCGCTGACGATGCCGGTGGTGACCGTGCCGGAGAGGCCGAACGGCGCGCCGATCGCGATGGTGGCGTCGCCGACCACCGCGTTGTCGGAGTTGCCCAGCGGCAGCGGGCTGAGCTTGATCCCGCTGGCGCTCTTCAGCTTGACCACGGCGACGTCGTAGCCGGACGCCCGGCCGACGACCTCGGCGTCGTAGGTGTTCCCGTTGGAGAACGTGACGGTGAGCTTGCCGCCGTTCGCGGCCGGGGCCACCACGTGGTTGTTGGTGAGGATGTGACCCTGCTTGTCGTAGACGAAGCCGGTGCCGGTGCCGCTCTCCTGGCTGCCGCTGGCCTTGATCGTCACGACGCTGGGCAGCGCCTTGTTGGCGATGCCCGCCACGGATGTCGGGGTCCGGTTCAGCGCCTTGATGTCGTTGGGCGCGGAGACGGTGGTCGAACCCGAGGTGTCGTTGTTGTGCTTGGCCACCTCGTAGCCGATGCCGCCGCCGACACCACCCGCGAGCAGCGCGGCCACCAGCACCGCGGCGATCGTGCTGCCGAGGCTGCGCCGCTTGCCGCCCGGCTGGGGCGGGTTGGGGGCGCCCCACACCGGTCCGCCCGGGGTGCCTCCGCCGCTGTGGCCGGGCTGGGACGCCGGGCCGTCGAACGGCGAGGGGCCGCCGGCAGCGTACGCCGGGGTGGCCGGGACCGCGTAGGGGTCGGGGGTGGAGTGCTGCGAACCGTCGGACGGCGGCTCGGCGGCGAAGGCGGCGGCCTGGGCGGCCTGGGCGGCCTGCGGTGCGTCGTACGGGGAGGCGCCTGGCTGCGGCGCGTCGTACGGCGAGGCGGCCGGCTGCGGTGCCTTCGGCGCGTCGTACGGGGACGCCGCGGGCGCGGACTCCGGCCGGGGCGGTTCGAAGGGGGAGGCCGCGGGCCGCGCCGCCTGAGGCGCCGCGAACGGCGACGGCGAGGACCCCTGCTGCGGGCCGGCGGAGTCGTACGGCGAGGACCCGGCGGGCGCCCCGCGGTGCAGCGCGGCCGGCGGCGGCCCGTACGGCGAGGGCGGGCCGACGGGCGGCGGCGCCTGGAGCGGCGCGGCGGAGGTCTGGACGTCCGACGGCGCGGAGGGCCGGTCGGCCGCGGCGGGCGGCTCGGACGGCTGCACGGGCAGGACCTCGGTCCGCGGGTCGTGCGCCGGAGCGGCGGGAGCAGCGGGAGCGCCGGCGGCGGGGGAGCCCGCCGAACCGGACGCACCGCCGGAATCAGCGGATGCCGCGGAGCCGGCGGAGTCGGAGGACCCGGCAGTACCGGTAGCAGGGGGTGCGGGAGCCGCGGCAGGCGGCACCACCGGAGGAGCCGCCGGGGGAACGGGCGCCGAAGCGGCGTCGGCCGCGGCACCTTCGCGCGCTGCCGCTGCCGGCTCCGCATTCGGAGCCGGCAGGGAGGACCCGGACCCGGCTTCGTTCTCGGTGCTCACAGCGAATCTCCTCAGAGTCAGCGTCAGGACGCAGGGTTCACGACACAAGGTTTACGTGGACACAGCATTTCCTACGGCGTGTCGGACCGCCGTAAGCGGTAGCTGTGCGCCCGCCCGCGCCCCCGTGCACCACGCCGGCCGGTGCGGCGGTGGCACCATGGCCCGGTGACGTCTGCGCGCGCGGTCCAGGATGCCAACCCCGGGGGGCGACCGGTCCAGGTCGTGGCCCACCGCGGTGCGTCCGAGGACGTACCAGAACATACGCTCGCCGCGTACCGGAAGGCCATCGAGGACGGAGCGGACGCCCTCGAGTGCGATGTGCGCCTCACCGCGGACGGCGAGCTTGTCTGCGTCCACGACTGGCGGGTGAACCGGACGTCCAACGGCCGCGGCGCGGTGTCCTCGCTGGAGCTGGCCGATCTGGCCGCGCTGGACTTCGGATCCTGGAAGGGCAGCCCCGGCGAGCCCGAGGCGCCGGACCGGTACGACCCGGGCGAGCGCAGCCGGGTGCTGACCCTGACCCGCCTGCTGGAGCTGATCCACGAGACCGACCGGCGGGTGGAACTGGCGATCGAGACGAAGCATCCGACGCGTTGGGCCGGACAGGTGGAAGAACGGCTGCTGGAGGTCCTGCGCCGGTTCGGCCTCGACCGCCCGGCGCCCGGCGAGCCCTCGGCCGTCCGGGTGATGAGTTTCTCCTCACGGTCGCTGCGCCGGGTGCAGACAGCGGCGCCCGATCTGCCCACGGTCTATCTGATGCAGTACGTGCTGCCGCGGCACCGCGACGGGCGGCTGCCGGCGGGGGTGCGGATCGCCGGGCCGGCCATGCGCATCGTGCGGGCCAATCCCGGCTATGTGGCGCGATTGCATCGGGCGGGTCACCGGGTGCACGTGTGGACGGTGGACCGGCCCGAGGACGTCGACCTGTGCGTGGAACTGGGGGTCGACGCGATCATCACCAACCGGCCGCGACAGGTGCTCACTCAGCTCGGCCGCTGATCAGCGTGGGTGTGAGGGGTCACAGGTGCCCCGGCCCCCGTCACGGGGCGTGCGGAGGCGCGCGCGGAGCGCAGCGGTTCACGCCGGATCGTGTCGGTGGCATAGGCATGCGGGGCATGGCGCAAGGAGTGCGTCAAGAGATCGTGGTTGGCCTGTTTCCGGTCCAGTACGAGGGGGCATTGACCCTGTGGCGTGGGGTGAAGGAGGTCTCGGGGGTGTCGTTGATGGTGGCGCAAGAAGTGCCGACGTCCACGACCATGGCCCTGCCCCATGGTCCGACCGGAGTCGCCGACGCGCGCAGAAGACTGCGTACGGATCTGCACGCGAACGAGGTGCCGGAACCGGTCGTCGACGACGCGGTGCTCATCCTGTCCGAACTGCTCAGCAACTCCTGTCGCCACGCGCGGCCCTTGGACGACGGCGACGGCGGCGACGAGGGCGGACGAGGCACCGGTCAGGCGGGCGCGCAGGCGCCCGCCCAGCGTTTGCCGGGTCTGCGCCCGGAAGCCGCGGGCCGGCCGGTCGTTCCCCGCAGGGTGGTCCAGGGCATACGAGCCGCGTGGTCCGTGGGTGAGGACGGCCTGCTGGTCCTGGAGGTCACCGACGGCGGCGGGCCGACGCGCCCACGCCCGTCCAGCCCCTCCCTGACCGCGCACGGCGGCCGTGGCCTGGGCATCGTCGGCAGCCTGGCGCTCCGCTGGGGCGTGCGGGACGCGCCCGGCGAGGTGACGGTGTGGGCGGTGCTCGCGGTGCGCGGACGGCACGCCCGGCGCGACGACTCGCTGGGCACCGGCATCGGGCTGCCGCGGGGCATCCCGCTCGGTCTGCCGCTGGACCTGGCGGAGTCCCTGGACGACCTGGGCTGAGCCCGTGACGGCCGGCCCCGCCGGCCCCTGGCTGCCGGCCGCACGATCGGGCCCGCACGCGCGGACAACCGCAGACCGTCCGGAACGGACCCGCACGCACGGACAACCCTGGACCGTCCGGAACGGACCCGCACGCGCGGACAACCCCTGACCGTCCGGACCGAAACCCGGACTCGGGCCCCGGCCCGGACCGCCCGGGCGACCCGTCCCGGCGGTGAACGGCGCGCACGGCCGGCCGTCGCCTCACCGGGCGCTAGGCTCGCGGCCGTAACACCGCCGCAACGGGAGAGACCGAGCCATGGCCAAAAAGCGCGCGACCGCCACCCAGACCAAGGGCCCCCGGGCCGAAGCCGGGGCCGCCGTTCCCGTCGTCGGCGCGCGCGAGCCCTGCCCGTGCGGCTCGGGCCGCCGGTACAAGGCGTGTCACGGCCGCGAGGCGGCACACGCCGTCACCGAACTGGTCCGCCGTCCGTTCGAGGGCCTGCCCGGTGAGTGCGACTGGGTCGCACTGCGCGAGCTCGTCCCGGCTGCGACCGTGCCGCTGAAGCTGAAGGACGCCCTCCCCGAGGGCGTGCCGTCCGTCACCCTCGGCACCGTGCTGCCGATGGCCTGGCCGGGGCTGCGCCGCGACACCGGCGCCGTGCTCCTGGGCCTGCAGACCGACGCCGCCTCCGGCGACATCAGCCGCGACCTGGCGGACACCCTGCGGCGGGCGCTGACCGCCGAGCCGGGCAACCCGGTCGAGGGCCGCCGCCCGGCGCCCGACGGGCCGCGCCTGCAGGACCTGCTGGACCTCGACGCGCCGTTCGAGCCCGAGGTGCAGACCGGCTTCGAGTTCTGGCTGGAGGACGCCGCCGCGGCGACCGGCGAGGTCGCGGCCTCGCTGGAGCGGGCGAACCAGGCGGCGATCCCCACCGCGCGGCTGACCGGCGTCGACGCCGCGTACTGGTGCGAGACGCCGGAGAAGAACCACCTGCGGTGGGTCATGCCGCACCCGGAGGAGGCGCTGCTGGACGCGCTGGCCCGGCTGCACGTGGCGGGCGCGTCCTCGCTGGGCGAGGGCACGCGGCTGGTCGGCTCGTTCCGGGCGCACGGGCTGATGGTCCCGGTCTGGGACCTGCCGGTGGGCATGACGGCCGACGACGTGGAGAAGCCGGCGGCCGAGTTCGGCGAGCGGCTGACGGAGACGCTGGCGCGTACCGAGCCGCTGACCGGCGACGAGCGCAAGGCCCGCAGCGGCTTCACGAACCGCCAGATCACGCTGAGCTGAGCAACGCCCAGCCGTATCCAGCCGCGCCGGGCCGTACCCAGCCGAAAGCAGCCGGGTCCAGCAGGACGCAGCCGGGTCCGGCCGAATCTCCTCGGCCGGGCGGCCGGCCGCGCTGTGACGCGGGACGCGGGACGCATCAGGGATTGCCGCGGGGGTGCGGCCGGGAGCCGGCCGTCACCCCCGCAGCAACGGCCCCCGCGACCACGCCGGTCACCCTGGCAGCAGCGCCCACCGC
The DNA here is from genome assembly GCF_019890725.1 of Actinacidiphila acidipaludis. GTDB lineage: Bacteria > Actinomycetota > Actinomycetes > Streptomycetales > Streptomycetaceae > Actinacidiphila > Actinacidiphila acidipaludis. The sequence continues at coordinate 125,057 of NZ_JAINZZ010000017.1, read as the reverse complement.
GGGCGCAACGGCCACCCACGGCTCGCCGCACCACGCCCTCAACAGCCTTCTCTGAGGCGACTGTTGCCCCAGGGACCCCTGATGCCGGCGGGGCGCCCAGGCGTCGCCACCACCCCCGAACGGGGGTGCCGACTGAGCGGTCGGTCAGTGATCCCGCTCACAAGTCCCCAGAAAACACCGGGGAATCGGCCTGACCGGCCCACGAGGGAATTTGCGTTCGGACGAACTCTTGTTACCGTTTAAACAGCCCGGTCGCTGATGCATCCCCCGTCGTCAGCGACCGGGCCTTGTCGTGCCGGGCCACCCGCTGCGGGCCCGCCGTCGTCAGTCCCAGGGGCAGCACGACCGCGAGCGCGACGACGCTGGCGACGGCGACCCTGCGGAGCCCCTCCGGCCGCCGCGGACCGCCGGGCGTCGAGTCGTCCGGCCGCTGCTGCGAATGCACCTGGCTCACCTGCGCTCGTGTCGGATCCGGTCTCGGTCCCGCACACCGAACATAGCGAACACTTCGGCGCGAAACGGGACATTATCCCCGCCGCGCGAGGCGTCCCCTCGACCGTACGAGGCCAGCCGAGACAGGCGCCCCGCCGTGGCAGGGCGCCTGTCGGGTCAGATCGTGGCGCCGTTCAGAAACGCAGCCGGTCCCCGTCGGGCGCCGTGCGGCCCGCGCGGACCAGGGCGTCGACCAGGGTGTCGATCGGCGGCAGCCACGGCCGGCACGTCTCCTTCTCCACCGCCGGCGGCCGTACCCAGTGCAGCTGGGCGGTGCCGTCGCGTGTCGGCAGCGGCACATAGCCGCCGTCGCCGTGGTAGCGCAGTGACGTGGGCACCCAGTCCTGGCTGTCGAGGAGTTCGCCGAGTTCGTCCAGCGAATAGGGGGCCACGAGGAAGTAGTAGCGGGTGGGAGTCGCGACCACCGGCCCGAGCCGGAAGCCGAAGTGCTCGAGCGCGGACAGCGCGTCGGCGCCCGCGGACGCCGGCAGGCTCGCGGCCGAGACCTTGTCGCCGGTGGCCAGCACGATCGGGGCGTCCTGCCTGCGGGTCCACCACCAGCGGACCATCCGCGGGTCGTGGGTCGCGGCGAGGAGTCCGGGGTCGAGCGGATGGGCCCCGGGCACCGGGCAGTTCGGCCGCGGGCAGGCACACTGCTGCCCGCTCGGGGCCCGCCTGCCGGCCGGCTTGCCGTAGCCCACTCCGGGTACCACGCGCCACTGCCAGTGCTCGGCGTACATGAGCGCCGCGTTGCGGTACGCGGTTCGCCCCTCTCGCTTCAGGGAGAGCTTGCGTCGCCTTCCGAGGATCTCGCGCATCAGCGCTCGTTCCTTTCCGTTAACGCCCAGGGATCTGCCCATTACACAACGTAACTGTCGAGCACACCGCATTCGAGGCAGCGCATCACGCTGCCAGCCGAGCGTGGAATGTGGCGGAGGGTGGCGCTCGCAAGGCGCTTCGTGCATCCAGTGCAGGCGGGGCCCAGGTACGGTCCCGGACGAGCACAGCACCCCTCACCACTCGGGGTTGGGTCGGCCGTCAACTGTTCACGTACTACGACGCTTGAGCGTGACTTCGGGTTCCTACCCATCACCCGCGATATGACGCGCTGTTGGCTGGGATCAGTCGACCGTGCGCATAGACCGGGGGTGGCGGTTTTCAGCCAACCTACGACCCCCGACCGCGCGGCCGCAAGACTCCGACACCATTTACCGCACCAGGACAATCCTGGACATGCCCACAATCGTGCGTGTAGAAGTGGGTTCCTCGATAGCGGCGCAGCACGACATGGGGGTTTGCGATGCTATTCACGCAGATGCTCCGCGCAATGCGGAGGAAAAGCGCTGATTGCCCCATCCGACGGACGGCGGCCGGAAGTTCCCGGCCATGAGCCCGGCCCACGTCAGAAAAGTGGCCGGAACCGAGCCGCCTCCTCCGGCCCAGGCGCACACTGACGCCGCTGCGGCCGCCCTGACGACCCCCGTCGTCCCCTCGCCCGCGCTGCCCGTCCCACCTGCGGCTTCCGGCCCGGTGACCGCGGCCCTGGCGCCGCCGGGCACGCCCGATCACACCCTGGCCGTCCAGGACCGGCTGGCCGCCTGGGTGTGCGATCTGTCACTGCTGCACGAACTGACCGAACAGCTCGCCCGCACCGCGGAACTCGACGACGCGCTCAACGAGGTGCTGCGCGCGGGCGCCACCCTGGTGGGCGCGCGCCGCGGCCTGATCGCGCTGGAGCCCGCGGACGGCCTCGGGCCGGACACGACCGTGGGACTCGGCCTCGACCACTGCGACCTCGGCGCGCTGGAGACCGTCCCGCACCACGCGCCCTTCGACGCGCCGCACCCCGACGCCTGTTCCGAGCCGTGTGCCGACGACGCCCGTGACGCCCTGGACGGCGGTGACGGCGCCCGCGGCGAGGTGGTGCACCACGACCTGCTGCGCGAGCCCGGCCTGACCCCGCGGCACCGCGAGGTCGCCCGCCAGCTCGGCCTGGGCGCCAGCTACGCGCTGCCGCTCAGCGCCGAGGCGCCCGGACGCCTCGGCACCGCGGTGTGGTTCTACGACGAGGCGGCCGAGCCCGCCGAGGACCGGCGCCGGCTGATCGGCCTCTATCTGCGCTACGCCACCGAGCACCTCGCCCGCTGCCTGACCCTCGGCCGCGCCCGGGCCGTGACGTCCGCGCTCGCCGCCGAGCTGCTGCCCGCCCGGCTGCCGCGCGTCCCCGGACTGCGGCTGGCGGTACGCCACACCAGCGGGCCGCGCGGCGGCGGCGACTGGTACGACGCCCTGCCACTGCCCGAGGGGGCGCTGGGCCTGGCCGTCGGCGGGGTGACGGGCGCCGGCCCCGCCGCGGTCGCCGCGATGGGCCGGCTGCGGGCGAGCCTGCGCGCGTACGCGGTGATGGAGGGCGAGGACCCGGTCGCGGTGCTCTCCGACCTGGAACTGCTGCTGCGGCTGACCGAGCCCGCCCGCTCGGCGACGGCCCTGTTCGCGTACGCCGCGGCCCCGGACCCGGGCACGGGTTCGCGTCCGGGCGGCGGGAGCCGCACGCTGACGCTGGCCGGGGCCGGGCACTGCCCGCCTCTGGTCGTCGGCGACCGGCGCTGCGAGTTCGTGGAGACGTCGCTGTCCGCGCCGCTGAACATGCTGAGCTGCTGGGAGGCGCCCAGCACCGAGCTGACCGTGCGGCCCGGGGAGAGCCTGCTGCTCTACACCGACGGGCTGCTGCACCGCACCGGTGAACCGGCCGACCGCGCCTTCGCCCGGCTGCACGCCGCCGCGCAGAACGCCCCGCGGCCCGTCCGCGCGGATCCCGAGCGGCTCGCCGACCACGTCGTGCGGACCGTGCTGCCCGACGGCCTGGACACCGCCGACGGGGTGGAGGACCTGGTCCTGCTGGTCGCCCGCTTCGACTGAGCCGCCGTAGAGGGGCTGTGCGGCCGGCTCGGCCCGGGCGACGGACGCCATGGGCGCGACCCGCGCCCCCCCACGACAGGCGCGATCCGCGACCCGCCACCACCGGCGCGCCCCACCACCGCCGGCGCGACCCGCGACCGGCGCCGCTCGGCACATCCGCCGCCCCGCCGGATCCCGGTGACGAGGCCGTCTTCCCTCCACGGCACGCCCCCATACGATGGGACGAAAGGTTCATCTGAGGAGGCAGGACGTGGCGGAGGCCCAGGACCAGCAGGACGCGCGGAGCGCGGACGGCGAGCTGGACGCGCAGGACGCGCAGGACAAGCCCATCAAGCAGCGCAAGAACGGGCTCTACCCCGCGGTGTCCGACGAGCTGGCCGCCGTCATGAAGTCCGGCTGGGCGGACACCGAGCGGACCGGACTCACGCCGCTCCCCCAGGCGTCGTTCGCCGCCGTCCGCCGCGCCGCGCTGTCCGCGCGCTTCCCCGGCGAGCGGATTGTGGTGCCCGCGGGCAACCTGCGCACCCGCTCCAACGACACCGAGTACCCGTTCCGCGCGTCCACCGAGTACGTGCACCTCACCGGCGACCAGACGCAGGACGCCGTCCTGGTCCTGGAGCCGCTGGCCGGGGGCGGGCACGAGGCCACCGCGTACCTGCTGCCGCGCTCGAACCGGGAGAACGGCGAGTTCTGGCTCGACGGCCAGGGCGAGCTGTGGGTCGGCCGGCGCAACAGCCTCACCGAGGCCGAGCAGCTCCTCGGGCTGCCCTGCAAGGACGTCCGCAAGGCCGCCGACACGCTGCGCGAGGCCACCGGCCCGGTCCGCGTGGTCCGCGGTCACGACGCCGGCGTCGAGGCCGCCCTCGCCGACAAGGTGACCGCGGAGCGGGACGCCGAGCTGAAGGTCTTCCTCTCCGAACTGCGGCTGATCAAGGACGCGTTCGAGATCGGCGAGCTGCAGAAGGCATGCGACTCCACCGCGCGCGGCTTCGAGGACGTCGTGAAGGTCCTGGACCGGGCCGAGGCCACTTCGGAGCGCTACATCGAGGGCACCTTCTTCCTGCGCGCCCGGGTCGAGGGCAACGACGTCGGCTACGGCTCCATCTGCGCGGCCGGACCGCACGCCACCACCCTGCACTGGGTGCGCAACGACGGCCCGGTCCGCTCCGGCGAGCTGCTGCTGCTCGACGCCGGCGTCGAGACCGACTCCCTCTACACCGCGGACGTCACCCGCACCCTGCCGATCAACGGCACCTTCACCCCGCTGCAGCGCAAGATCTACGACGCGGTGTACGAGGCGCAGCAGGCCGGCATCGAGGCGGTCAAGCCGGGCGCCGCCTACCGCGACTTCCACGAGGCGTCGCAGCGGGTGCTCGCCGAGAAGCTGGTGGAGTGGGGTCTGCTGGAGGGCCCGGCCGAGCGGGTGCTCGAACTCGCCCTGCAGCGCCGCTGGACCCTGCACGGCACCGGCCACATGCTCGGCCTCGACGTGCACGACTGCGCCCAGGCCCGCACCGAGACGTACGTGGACTGCACGCTGGAGCCCGGCATGGTGCTCACCGTGGAGCCCGGCCTGTACTTCCAGGCCGACGACCTGACCGTGCCGGAGGAGTACCGCGGCATCGGCGTGCGGATCGAGGACGACATCCTCGTCACCGAGGACGGCAACCGGAACCTCTCGGCGGAGCTGCCGCGTCAGGCCGACGAGGTCGAGGCGTGGATGGCCGGCCTGCGCGGCTGACCGCACGCTCCCTACCCGTCGTCACGTGTGCCGTCACGTGCGCCGTCCCACGTCGTGGCAGGGCATCGCGTGCCGTCGGACGTCAGCACGTGCGGTCGGGTTTCTTCGCGTGTCGTCGCGGCCGTCGCCCGGTGGGCGGCGGCCGTGGCGCGGCGTCAGGCTACGACGCGGTGAGCAGGACGTCGTCCCGCCACTTCAGCACTTTGTCGAACGCCACGACCGTGCCGTGCCCCGGCCGGTCGTGGAAGTGGACGTGATCCACGAGGGCTTCGATCAGGATGAGTCCGCGTCCGTGCTCGGCGTACGCGCCCCGGTGGGGCGCGCTCCGGGCGGGAGGGCGGAACCGGTCGCGGGGAAGACCCGGTCCCGAGTCGGCCACCTCGATACGGCAGCGGTCACCGTCGATCTGCGCGGTGACGCTGTATCCGGTCGCCGTCCCGGCGTGTTCGACGGCGTTCGCACAGGCTTCGGTGAGAGCCACCGAGAGGTCGAAGGAGATGTCGGGGTGGACCCCGGCCGTCTCCATGGTCCCCTGCAGAAGTCGCCTGGCCAGCGGAACGCTCGCAGCCTCGCGCCGCAAATGGAGTGACCACCAGATGCTCATGCTCCAGCCTCCTGGCTGCGGCTCGACATACGGATACGTATTGCCACGAAGGGCACTCCGTAAGCGTGGTGTTGACGTGAAGCCGCTCATTCGGCCGATGCGGAAGCCCGGCGTACCGGTGTAAAGGGACACTCGGTGCGCACTACCGCGAGCCGGTCACCCACTGTGCCGCACCCGGATGGCGGGTGAGATGATGTCGCCCGTCATGGCATCTCCCGCTCCAGCCGGCTCCGTGCGTGCCGGCGCCGGCCTGCGACTGCTCAGGGCCGCGGTGTTCACCGCGGTCTGCGTCGTGCTGGCCGCGGCGGGACACACCCTGGCCTCCGGCCGCTCGGTCCCCCCGGGATCTCTGGCCCTGGGGTGGCTCGCCGTGTTCGCGGTGGCCGCGCCCCTGGCGGGCCGCGAGCGCCGGATGCCGTCGATCGCGGGCGTGCTCGCGGCCGGGCAACTCGCCCTGCACGCGGTCTTCAACGCCGGTCAGGTGTGCGCGGCCTCCGGTGCGCCGGCAGCCGCCGTCGCGGGGGCACCGGGCACCTCCGGCGCGGCCGGCGCCTCCGGCGCGTCGCTCGAACAGGGCGCGCACGGCGCGGCGGCGATGCCGGGCATGGGCGCGGCCGAGGCCATGGCCCACTCCCTGTGCTCGCTGCCCATGGTCGTCGGCCACGTGCTGGCAGCGGTCGTCGCGGGCTGGATACTCCGGCGCGGTGAGGCCGCCCTGTGGCGGCTGGCCCGCGGTGCCTCCGGACTCGCGCTGCTGCTGCGGCGGGCGTTCGCGCTGCTGTCGGTGCTCGTCACCGCGGTGCCGTCCCCGGGCGTTTCCCGCCCGGTCCCGGCCACCACGGCCCGCCACCGCACGGTCTGGCTGCGCCACACGGTGGCGCGCCGCGGCCCACCGCGGGTCGTCCTGGCGGCCTGACGCGCGACGTCCTCCACGGGTGAGGTGACGTCACCGCACAGGCCCGCCCTGCTCCTCCCCCGCCGTCCGTGCGCCGGGCGTCACCGCCCCGCGCGCCGCCCGGCCACGTGACCGCGCACCGCCGGGCACTGACGCCCCCTCGGACCGAGGGCGCGCCGCCCGGCCGCGGACGCGCGGCGCACACGTCACCACCACGCAATGGATCTGTACCAGTTGGGCGATATTCGCCCTGCTTGTCCGATCTGTTCGGAAGGTGGGTGACCGGCGCTTCCGCGTGCCGTGCGACCCGCGCCTGCGCCGTGCCGTGTGTGCCGCGCGTCACGTGCCGGGCCACGGCCACGGCCACGGTCGCGGTCGCGGTCGGGAGGAGTGGTTCGGCTCGCCGGCGTGTCGCCGGGCTCAGGCCCGGTTCCGCGCGGCGGCGGTCCCGTCACCCGGATCCGATTCCCATCCCACCGTGGAGACATCACAGCCATGAGCGGTTCTCGCATCCCTGCCCGCCGTTCCCCGTTGCGCACCCGTGCGGCGGCCGTCGCCGCCCTCGCCGGCGGCGTGGTCCTGCTGTCGGCCGTGCCGGCCTTCGCCCATGTCACCGTGCAGCCGAACACCGCCGCCAAGGGCAGCTACAGCACCGTGGCGTTCAAGGTGCCGAACGAGCAGGACAAGGCGTCCACCGTCCGGGTGGAGGTCAACCTGCCGGCCGACCACCCGATCGCGTCGGTGTCCCTGCAGCCGGTCCCGGGCTGGACGGCGCAGGTCACCACGTCCAAGCTGACGACCCCGCTGAAGACCGACGACGGCACCGTCGACCAGGCCGTCACCAAGATCGTGTGGACGGGCGGGAAGATCGCGCCGGGGCAGTTCCAGCAGTTCCCCGTCTCACTCGGCCCGCTGCCCGACGACGCCGGCTCGCTGGTCTTCAAGACCCTGCAGACCTACGACAACGGCGACATCGTGCGCTGGATCGAGGTGCCGCAGACCGGTCAGCCCGAGCCGCAGAACCCGGCACCCAGCCTGACGCTCACCGCGGCGGCCACGGGCGGCACGAGCGGGGGTGCCGCCGGAACTCCCGCCGCGGCCCCGGCCGGCGACACGTCGAAGAACGGCAAGGCTCCGGCCACCGCGTCGTCCGGCAGCAGCAGTGACGACACGGCCCGCGGCCTGGGCATCGCCGGCATCGTCGTCGGCGCGGCCGGTGTCGGGTTCGGCGTCTTCGCCGGGCGCCGGCGCTCCGCCGGTGACGCCGGGACGGGCTCCGGCGCCTCCGCCTGACCGGCGCCGCCCCGCCTGATCCGTCGGGCCCCACCGGCCCCCGCCGGGCGGCCGCCGCATCCCGCGGCCGCCCGGCTCCCAGCGAAGCGAAGCACAGCGAATAGGACCACCTTCATGCGCGCTCCTTCCCTGCGCGGCACCTCCCCGCGCGGCACCTCCCGGCGCGGCACGTCCCCCCGCACCACCGTCCGGGTCGCCGCGGCCGCGCTCACCGCGGCCTGCGCCCTGGCGCTCGCCGGCTGCGGCGGTTCCGGCTCGGGCTCCGGCGCCTCCGGAGCGGACTCCGGCAACGTCGCCGACGTCTCCGCCGGCGCGAGCAAGCCGGGCACCGTCCTGGACACCCCGTTCACCAAGCCGGACATCACCCTGACCGACAACCACGGCAAGCCGTTCGACCTGGTGAAGCAGACCGCCGGCCACCCCACGCTGCTGTTCTTCGGCTACACCCACTGCCCGGACGTGTGCCCGACGACGATGAGCGACATCGCGCTGGCCAAGTCCCGGCTGCCCAGGGCCGACCAGGCCGAACTGCGCGTGGTGTTCGTCAGCTCCGACCCGCAGCGCGACACCCCGGCCCGCCTGAACGAGTGGCTGGGCGCGATGGACAAGAGCTTCATCGGGCTGACCGGCAGGTTCTCGGTCATCCAGGCCGCCGCGCGCTCGGTCGGCGTCGCCATCGAGCCGCCGGTCAAGGAGAAGGACGGCAGCATCACCGTCACGCACGGGGCCGAGGTGCTGGCGTTCTGGCCCAAGGACGACAAGGGCCACGTGCTGTACATGTCGGGAACCACCGCCGGCCAGTACCAGCACGACCTGCCCAAGCTGATCAGGAGCGAGGCCCCGTGACCGGGACCGGGACCGAGACCGGGGCTGGGACTGGGAGCGTTTCCGGAGCTGGGACTGGGGCCGCGGAACCGACCGGCCCCCGCCGGCCGGGCCGGCGCCGCAGGGTCGCCGGCGCGGTGACCGGCGCCCTGGCGGGCGGCGCCGTCGTGGCGCTGGCCGCGGTGGTCGGGCTCGGCGGCTGCTCGGTCGGCGGCGCGTCCGCGCACGGCAAGGGCGGCCCTGCCAAACTGGCCGTCCGCTCGGGGTACATCCCGCAGCCGCTGCTCACCGACCTGGCCGCGGCCTACGTCACCGTCGTCAACGACGGCGGCACGGACGCCCAGCTGACCGCGGTGACGACACCGCTGGCCGCACATGTCACGCTGCACACCACCCAGGGCACCACCATGCGCCAGGTGATGGAGCTGACCGTGCCGGCCGGCGGCCGGCTCACGCTCGGCACCGGGGGGGACCATCTGATGCTGGAGGACCTGACCCGCAGGCCCTCCGTCGGGGAAACGGTTCCGCTGACCCTGCACTTCGCGCACGCCACGCCCGCCACCGTGACGGTCACCGTGCCCGTGCGCCCGACGACGTACCAGCCGAAGGATTGACGAGCCGATGAACCCACGGTCGTACGTTCGCTCATCCGCGGCCCGGCTGGCCACACTCCTGGTGGCGCTGCTGGCCCTGCTGCTGGGCACCGCCGTACCCGCCTCCGCGCACGCGGCCCTCATCCGCACCGACCCGGCGTCGGGTTCCGTGGTGGCGGCGGCGCCGCAGCGGGTGGTGCTCACCTTCTCCGAAGGGGTGCTGCTGTCCGCGGACTCGCTGCGGGTGCTCGACCCGCGCGGGACGAACGTCGCGGTCGGCACGCCGGGCCACGCGGACGTGGCGGACTCCGGGTCCACCGCGACGGTGGCCCTGCGCGGCGGCCTCGGCAACGGCACGTACACCGTGGCCTGGCGGGCGGTCTCGCAGGACAGCCATCCCGTCTCCGGGGCCTTCACCTTCTCCATCGGCGCGGCCTCCAAGACCTCCGTCGACCTGTCCGGGGTGACGCCGGCCGGCGGCGGGATCGCCGGCACCCTCTACGGGATCGCCCGCTTCCTCGCCTACGCCGGGTTCGCGCTGCTCGTCGGCGGCTCGGTGTTCCTGGCCGTGTGCTGGCCGCGCGGCGCCCTGCGGCGGCCGCTGCAGCGGCTGGTCTCCGGCGGCTGGGCCGCCCTGGTCGCGGCGACCATCGCCCTGATCATGCTGCGCGGGCCCTACGTCAACGGCGGCGGACTCGGAGGCGCCTTCGACGTCGGCGTCATGCGCAGTTCCCTGGAGACCCGGCCGGGCGCGGCCCTGCTGTCGCGGCTGCTGCTGCTCGCCGCCGCCGCGGTCTTCCTCGCCGTCCTGTTCGGCAGCTACGCCAAACGGGAGGACCCGGAGGAACGCGCGGACCTGGCCTGGGGCCTGGGCATCGGCGGCGGCGTGGTCGCGGTGGGCATCGCGGCGACCTGGGCGATGGCCGAGCACGCCTCGGTCGGCATCCAGCGCCGGATCGCCATGCCCGTCGACGTGATCCACCTGCTGTCCATGGCGGTGTGGCTGGGCGGCCTGGTCACCCTGCTCGTCGCACTGTGGGCGCCGTCGATGGCCCGCCCCGCGGTGCCGGCGTTCGCGGTACGCCGCTTCTCCGCGCTCGCGCTGACGGCGATCACCCTGCTGGTCGCCACCGGCACCTACCAGGCGTGGCGGCAGATCGGCACGTGGCGGGCGTTCACCGACACCTCCTACGGACGGCTGCTGCTCATCAAGATCGGCCTGGTGTGCGCGCTGGTCGCGGTCGCCTGGTTCTCGCGCCGATGGACGCAGACGCTCGGCCGGACGTCGATCTCGCGGACGGCCGGCAAGGCCGACGCGGGCAGGGCGCCGGCCGGCAAGGCCGACGCGGGCAAGGCGCCGGCCGGCAAGTCCGCCGCCAAGGGCGGCACAGCGGTCCGGAAGGAGACGGCCGTCAAGGCCGCGGCCGGAGCCGCGACGGGCGAGGGCGTCACGGCCGCCGCCGTCGAACCGGCGGCCCGGGCCACCGACACCGTCGCCGAACCGGTGGCGGACGAACCGGCGGACGAACCGGCGGACGGTCCTGCGGCCGGCAGCGGCAAGGACGCCGCGACCGCCGGCGTGGGCGGTGCCGCGGGAGGCTCCGGCGACGGCACCGACTCCAAGCGCGCCGCCCAGTTGCGGCGTCAGCAGGCGGCCCGCAGCGCCGCGCAGGCCCGCAAGTCCCGGGAGGCGGACCCGGCGCGGGGCGCGCTGCGCCGCTCGGTGCTGGTGGAGGCCGGCATCGCGATCGTCCTGCTCTCCGTGACCACGATCCTGTCCGGCTCGCAGCCCGGCCGGGCGGCCGAGGAGCAGAAGGGGCTGGCCGCGGCGCCCCCGGCTTCGTCGTCGGCGTCGTCGGCGGCATCGTCGTCGGCATCGTCGGCCGCCGTACCGGGCGAGGTGGCGCTGACCATCCCGTACGACACCGGCGGCCCCAAGGGCAGCGGTACCGCCTCGTTCAGCCTGTCGCCCGGGCAGGCCGGGGTCCCCAACGACATCCACCTGGAGCTGACCGGTGCGGGGAACCTGCCGGTCGCCGTCCCCGAGGTGCGGCTGGCGTTCACCCTGCCGGCCCGGCACCTCGGCCCGATCCAGGTGCCGCTGGCGAAGCTGGGCGCCGGACACTACGTGGCCACCAAGGTCCAGCTCCCGCTGGCCGGGACGTGGCAGCTCTCGCTGACCGTCCGCACCTCCGACATCGACGAGGTGACCGTGACCAGAAACGTGAAGGTCGCCCAGTGAGCACCGTCGACGACGGCACCCGGGCCGCCGCCCCCGCCCCCGACGCCGCGGGCGCACCGCTCAGCCGCCGCCGGCTGCTGGGCACGGCGGGTGCGGCCGGGGCCGCCGGCGCGGCGGGACTGGTGGCCGGGGGCGGCGCCGGAGCGGGGATCGCGGTGGCGGCACGGCAGCACCCCGCCGCCCTGACGTCGGTCGGCGCGGCGCACATCCCGTTCGAGGGCGTCCACCAGGCGGGCATCGTCGAACCGGCGCAGACGTGCGGGCATCTGGTCGCCTTCGACCTCGCGGCGGGCGCCGACCGCAGGGCCGCCGCCGCGCTGATGCGCCGCTGGTCCGACGCGGCGCGCGCGATGACGCGGGCGGGGCGGCCCGGAACCCCCGCGGTGTACGACGACCAGGTCGCCGACGACGCCGGGCCGTCCTCACTGACCGTCACCTTCGGCTTCGGCCGCAGCTTCTTCGCGCGGACCGGGCTGACCGGGCGACTGCCGCAGGCGCTCGCCCCGCTGCCGCACTTCCCCGCCGACGCGCTGGACCCGCACCGCAGCAACGGCGACCTGTGGGTGCAGATCGGCGCCGACGACGCGCTGGTCGCCTTCCACGCGCTGCGCGTGCTGCAGAAGGCGGCGCGCGACACCGCGACCGTGCGCTGGCAGATGAACGGCTTCAACCGCACACCGGGTGCGACCGCGCGGCCGATGACCGTGCGGAACCTGATGGGGCAGATCGACGGCACGAACAACCCGAAGCCGTCCGACCCCGGCTTCGCGCGGACGGTCTTCGTGCCGGAGGACGGCGTCGCGGGTGCCTCGGGCGCCGGCGGCGGGTCGCCCGCGTGGATGGCGGGCGGCTCGTACGCGGTGGTCCGGCGGATCCGGATGCTGCTGGATTCCTGGGACCACCTGTCGGTCGAACGGCAGGAGAGGGTGATCGGGCGACGCAAGTCCGACGGCGCCCCGCTGTCCGGCGGCACCGAGACCACCCCGGTGGACCTGGAGAAGTTCGGGCCCGACGGCCTGATCGCGATTCCCGGCGACGCCCACATCCGGGTCGCCGCGGCCGCGTCCAACAGCGGTGCGGCCATGCTGCGCCGCGGGTTCTCGTACCACGACGGGATCGGCGCGGACGGCACCCCGGACGCCGGCCTGCTCTTCGTCGCCTGGCAGGCCGACCCGATGCGCGGCTTCGTCCCCGTCCAGCGCAAGCTCGACGGCGGCGACGGCCTCTCCCGCTTCATCCGCCACGAGGCCAGCGGTCTCTTCGCGGTCCCGGGCGGTGCTGCTGCGGGCGAGTACGTGGGGCAGCGGCTGCTGGAGAGCTGAGGGCCGATGACGGCGAGGGCTGACGGGGCCGGCCCGGGCCCCTCGGCCCCGACGCTCGCGAATCCGGGCGGGTCGGTGCGGGGCGGCCGTTAGGCTGACTGCATGTCGCCGGCGAGCCGCTACACCTATCTCGGTCCTGAAGGCACGTTCACCGAGGCAGCGCTGCGCACGCTGCCGGAAGCCGCCACGCGCGAACTGGTACCGATGGTCTCGGTGCCGGCCGCGCTGGACGCGGTGAGAAACGGTGAGGCCGGCGGGGCGCTCGTACCGATCGAGAACTCCGTGGAGGGCGGCATCACCGCCACCCTCGACGAGCTGGCGTTCGGCGAGCCGCTGATGATCTACCGCGAGGTGCTGCTGCCCATCGCGTTCGCCCTGCTGGTCCGCCCGGGCACCTCGCTCGGCGACATCAAGACGGTGACCGGCCACCCGGCGGCCCAGATCCAGGTGCGCAACTGGATGGCCGAGCACCTGCCGGAGGCGGCCTGGGAGTCGGCCGCCTCGAACGCCGACGGCGCCCGGCTGGTGCAGGAGGGCCGGTTCGACGGGGCGTTCGCGGGCGAGTTCGCGGCGCCGACCTACGGTCTCGAACCGCTGGCCACCGAGATCCACGACGCGCAGAACGCCACGACCCGCTTCGTGCTGGTGGGCCGGCCGGCCCGGCTCGCGGCGCCGACCGGCGCGGACAAGACGTCGGCGGTCTTCTGGCTGCGCGACGACCACCCCGGCGCGCTGCTGGACCTGCTGCAGGAGTTCGCGATCCGCGGGGTGAACCTGATGCGGATCGAGTCCCGGCCGACCGGTGAGGGCCTGGGTAAGTACTGCTTCTCGGTGGACGCCGAGGGGCATCTGACCGAGCGGCGGGTCGGTGAGACGCTGATGGGTCTGCGGCGCCGCTGTCTGAATGTAAGATTTCTGGGTTCGTACCCGCGAGCCGACCAGGTGGCGCCCTCGGTCACCCGCGGAACGGCGGACGACGCGTTCACGGAAGCCGCGGACTGGTTGAACCGCGCGCTCGACGGCCGCGGCTGACGCCCGTCCCGGACCTCGCCGGTCACGGCTGTCCACCACAGTCCACCGAGTTATCCACAGGCCCATCCGAGTGCCTGTGGGTAACGTGGGGACAAGTCGACAACCAAGTCGGACCAAATCGACAAAGAGGTACACACGCATCACCGCCGACCGAAGTGATGCAGGTCATCCCGTGTCAGCCCAATTCCCGCGACCAATCCTCGCGGGTGAACAGTTCTCACCCCAAAGAGAGTGTGAGCCGGGTTTGGCGGGGGAATCCATAGCCGAACACCGCCCCGGGGAAATGATCTCCGCACTTCTCCACAGATCTTCCCCACACCCTGTGGACAAGGTGCGGAAAGTCTCCCGGAGCCTGTGGATAACTCGGCCCGGAAGAGCCCTCCCAGCTTGATCAACTCCGGTTCTCCACAAGCGGGATGCCCCGGGAGAGGGATCCGCCGAAGTGGGTTGACCAGCGGCTTTTCATGGTCATTTTCGGCTGTATTTCGCTTTCCACGGCAAAGTGGACAAAGATCACATTCCGCCTCTAAGTTGTCGCGTCCGGCGCCCTCCCGCCGGTAGCCTGTAGTCCGTGATTGACCTTCGCCTGCTTCGTGAGGACCCCGACCGTGTGCGCGCCTCCCAGCGCGCCCGTGGAGAGGACGTCGCGCTCGTCGACTCCCTCCTCGCCGCCGACGAGCGGCGCAGGTCCTCCGGTACCCGCTTCGACCAGCTGCGCGCCGAGCAGAAGCAGCTGGGGAAGCTGATCCCCAAGGCGCAGGGCGAGGAGAAGGCCGAGCTCCTGAAGCGCACCAAGGAGCTGGCCGAGGCGGTCAAGGCCGCCGACGGCGAGCAGCAGGCGGCGTCCGACGAGGCCCAGCGGCTGCTGCTGCAGATCGGCAACCTGGTCCACCCGGAGGCACCCGTCGGCGGCGAGGAGGACTTCGTCGTCCTGGAGCAGCACGGCGCCCCGCGCGACTTCGCCGCCGAGGGCTTCACCCCGCGCGACCACCTGGAACTCGGCGAACTGCTCGGCGCGATCGACACCGAGCGCGGCGCCAAGGTCTCCGGCTCCCGGTTCTACTACCTCACCGGCGTCGGCGCCCTGCTGGAGTTCGCCCTGGTCCAGGCCGCCATCTCGCAGGCCGTCGCGGCGGGCTTCACCCCGATGCTCACCCCCAACCTGGTCAAGCCCGCGGCGATGGCCGGCACCGGCTACCTCGGCCAGGTCGAGGACGACGTGTACCGGCTGGAGAAGGACGACCTGTACCTGGTCGGCACCTCCGAGGTCCCGCTGGCCGCGTACCACATGGACGAGATCCTCGAGGCGAACCGGCTGCCGCTGCGCTACGCCGGCTTCTCCTCCTGCTACCGGCGCGAGGCCGGCTCGTACGGCAAGGACACCCGGGGCATCTTCCGGGTCCACCAGTTCGACAAGGTGGAGATGTTCGTCTTCACCACGCCCGAGGAGGCCGAGGCCGAGCACCAGCGGCTGCTGGCCTGGGAGAAGCAGTGGCTGAGCTCCCTGGAACTGCCGTTCCAGGTGGTCGAGCTGGCCTCGGGTGACCTGGGCTCCTCGGCGTCGCGCAAGTTCGACTGCGAGGCGTGGATCCCCACGCAGGGCAAGTACCGCGAGCTGACGTCGACGTCCAACACGGACTCGTTCCAGGCCCGGCGGCTCAACATCCGGGTGCGCGACACCGAGGGGACGCGGCCGCTGGCCACCCTCAACGGCACACTGTGCGCGGTGACCAGGACGATCGTGGCCGTGCTGGAGAACCACCAGCAGGCGGACGGCTCGGTCCGGGTGCCGGAGATCCTGCGGCCGTACCTCGGCGGCCGCGAGGTCTTGGAGCCGCTCACCCCCGCCTCGGCCAAGTGAGCGCCGCCGCGGACCCGGCGGAGGGGCGGCCCACCGGCACGTCCGGGCGGCCGCTGCCGTACCGGCTGGTGGCCACCGACCTCGACGGCACGCTGCTGCGCAGCGACAACACCGTCTCGCAGAGCTCCCGTGACGCGCTCGCCGCCGTGACCGCGGCGGGCGCGGCGCACATCATCGTCACCGGCCGCTCGGTGCCGTGGACCCGTCATGTGCTGGACGACCTGGGCTACCAGGGTCTGGCGGTCTGCGGCCAGGGCGCGCAGGTCTACGACGCGGGCAGTCACCGGCTGCTGACCTCGGTGACGCTGGACCGGCAGGTGGCCGGGCTGGCGATCGCCAAGATCGAGGCCGAGGTGGGCCGGGTCGCGCTGGCCGCCAGCCGGGACGGCCTGGCCGGTGAGGTGCTGGTCGGCGAGGGGTACGTCTACCACCCCGAACTGCCGGTCATCCACATGCAGGACACCACCGAGCTGTGGGCCGACCCGATCAACAAGCTCTACATCCAGCACCCCGAGCTCGACGACGAGCTGGCCGAGGCCGCGCGGGCGGCGGCCGGGGACCTGGTGGGCGTGATCATGGCCGGGGAGGGCATCGTGGAGCTGCTGCCGCTGGGCCTGACGAAGGCCACCGGGCTGTCGCTGGCGGCGCGCCGTCTCGGCGTGGCCGCGGCGGAGACCATCGCGTTCGGCGACATGCCCAACGACGTGCCCATGTTCGCGTGGGCCGGCTACGGCGTGGCCATGGCCAACGCGCACTCCGAGCTGAAGGCGGTCGCCGACGAGGTGACCGCGTCCAACGACGAGGACGGTATCGCGCTGGTGCTGCGGCGGGTCTTCGGCGGGGTGATCTGAGGGCCGGACCCGGGAGGCCGGCCGCTCAGGCGGGCGGCGCCGGTTCCCCGGGCGCCCTGCTGTTCCTGGGCGCGGCCGCCTGCGGGGTGAGCCCGTAGCAGCACAGGCCGATCAGCACGGCCGTGAGGTGGCCGATGTCGGTGAACGTGCCCTTGTGCAGCACCGGGTAGGTGAAGAACGCCAGCACGCCGAGCAGATAGCCCCAGCGCCAGGGTGCCGGAACCCGGTAGGCCAGCACGCCGACGACCCCGGCGAGCCCGTAGCTGACCCCTATGTCGATGGTGTGCGCGAGCGAGCGCGGCAGCCGGGCGTCCCGGATACCGAAGAGCACCGCCTTCTGGCTGACCAGGGTGGCCCCGACGTGGGCGAGGGCCACCACCATCAGCCACCGCACGGTGCCGAGCCAGCGTTCCGCGGTGGCGTGCACCAGCTCGAACACCAGGGCGTAGAAGAGCAGCGCGGACGGCGTCTCGATCCAGAAGGCGCTGGCGAACAGTACGCGGACCGGGTGAATCCGGAGTTCGACGAGGTTGGTGCTGACGTGGTGCAGCAGGTAGGACCGCAGGTCGGGTGAGAGTCCCGCGGCCACCGCGCTGGTGACGGCGAGGACGGCCAGCCACACATGGGTGCCGGGTGCGGTGCGGAACCAGTCCGCTGTCGCACGGCACACGGCGCCGGGCCGGACGCGGCGCCGCAGCGCGACGGCCAGGGGGAACGCACGGCCCGGCGCGGGCGGGGAGGTCTCCGGGACTTCTGGGGCCACGTCCCCGTTGTAACCGGCGGGCGGTGGGCCCGCCGGGTGAACACACCGGCGGGCCCGGGTCCGCCGTCCGGGTGAACCGGGTCCGCCGGTGGTTCAGCCGGCCGTCACTCCTCGCCGGCGAGCTTGAGCGTGCGCAGCTTGTGGGCCGCGAACCAGCCGGCGACGGCGGTGACCAGCACCAGGAACACGACGCCGGTGGTCAGGGACACGTCCGAGGTGACCGAGGAGTCCAGGCTGATTCGCTGGGCGATCGCCAGCGACCACTGCTGGACGCTCAGGGTGCGCGCGCCCGGTACCACGTTGCCGATCACGCCCTCCCACACCAGCGCGTAGACGAGTCCGACGACGACCGCGTGCCGGGTGAGCACGCCCAGCATCAGGAAGATCGCCGAGTAGGCGATGGACGCGGCGGCCGCGGCGACCGCGAACGCCACCGCCAGGTGCTGGCCGTTGCCGTCGAGGACGAGCCCGGCCAGCAGGGTGGGCAGCGCGGAGAAGACGACGCTGACACCGATGGCCACGAGCAGCTTGGTGGACACGATCGTCGACCGCTTGATGGGCTTGGCCAGCAGATAGACGATCGCCCCGTCGTCGATCTCCGGGCCGATCGCGCCGGTGCCGGCGATCACGCCGATCAGCGGCACCATCGCGCTGAGCGCGAAGCCCTGCAGCAGGTCGGCGGTGGTGCCGTCGTCCTGACCGGCCAGCGCGCGGACCGCGCTGACGATGACCAGCAGGAGCAGCGGCAGGCAGAACAGCAGCAGGGCGCGGCGCCGGCCGAGCAGCGCCCGGTAGGTGAGCCGGGCGACGGTCCGGTGGTAGATGCCGGACCGTACCGGAGGCGCGGCCTGGAGGCGGGGTCCGGCGGGGTGGGTGCGTCCTGACGGAGCGGTGGTGGACATGCGCGCGGCTCCTTACGCGGTGACCAGGTAGGAGAAGACGCTCTCCAGGGACTCGTCCGAGGGCGAGACCGTGAAGAGCCGGATGCCGTGGTCGCGGGCGATCCGGGGCAGGAACTCGGTGAAGGCCGCGAAGTCGACCGCCTGGATCCGCAGCGCCCGCTCCGTCCAGTCCAGTTCGATCCCGGCCGTCGACGCATGGGCGATGAGCACCGACGCGAGCTGCCGGTCGTCGCTGGAGCGGACGAGGTAGCGGTGCGGGCGGTCGGTCATCAGGCGGCGGATCTTGCGGAAGTCACCGGACGCGGCGTGCCGGCCGGCGACCACCACCTCGATGTGGTGGGCGAGCTGCTCGACCTCCTCCAGGATGTGCGAGGAGAACAGCACGGTGCGGCCCTCGGCGCCCATCCGCCGCAGCAGTTCCATCAGGTGCAGCCGCTGGCGCGGGTCCATGCCGTTGAACGGCTCGTCGAGCAGCAGCACCGAAGGCTCGTGCACCAGCGCGGACGCCATCTTGGCGCGCTGCCGCATGCCCTTGCTGTAGGTCTCGATCCGCCGGTCCTGCGCGTACTCCATCTCGACCGTGGCCAGCGCCTTCTGCGCGGCGGCGCCCGGATCGGGCAGGCCGTGCAGTTCGGCGTTGGCGACCACGAACTCGCGGGCGGTCAGGAAGTCGTACATCGCCTCGCGCTCGGGGACGATGCCGATCTCGCGGTAGGCCTGCTCGTTCCGCCAGATCGGGACCCCGTCGAGGGTCACCGCGCCGGTGGAGGGGGCGAGGAAGCCGGCCATCATGTTGATGAGGGTGGACTTGCCGGCGCCGTTGGGCCCGAGCAGCCCGGTCACGCCGGGGCCGATGGCCATGGTGATGTCGTTGACCGCCACCACGTTGCCGAACCAGCGCGACGCCTTGTCGATGCCGATGACCGTCACGCCATGCCCACCTTCCGGTAGCGCCGCATCAGCAGCCCGAAGCAGCCGGCGATGATCCCGGCGATGACCAGCAGGTACACCAGGCCCGCGGCGACGTTCGGCGGCCCGGACGCGTTGGGGAACGCCGACGTCGCGCCGAGGAACCACGTCTGGAAGCCGTCGATCAGGGTGATCGGCGAGAACAGGCCGAGCCAGCCGATCACGTCGTACTTCTCCTGGCTCATGGCGACGCCCTGGACGCTGGAGACCGCGCCGTAGGTGATGACGAACAGCGCGATGATCGCGGCCACGCCGAACCCGCGGCGCGGCGTCACGGCGGCGATCACCAGGCCTATCCCGGCGAACAGCACGGACAGCAGGACTACGGACACCAGGCCCTTCGCAAACCCGGCGGTCTGGTCGCCGAAGTCGAGCTTCGCGAGCAGCGCGCCGATGTAGAGGATGACGAGCGGGAGCGCGGTCAGCAGGAACAGCGCCGTGGCCAGCGCGGCGAACTTCGCGACCACGTAGTCGACCCGCTCGATCGGCCGCGAGAAGTACAGCGGCGTGGTCTTGAACCGCAGGTCGCGCGAGACCGACTGCGGTGCCTGCGACGCCACGAACAGGGTGATGACCGCCTGGAGCAGCACCGCGTAACGGGTGTACGCGACCGGCAGTTTGGTCATGTGCGTGAAGACCGCGACGGCCACCATGATCAGCGCGGGTGCGCACATCGCGCCCAGCAGGATCATCGGCAGCACCTTGGACTTCGCGCTGCGGCCCAGGCCGTACGCGCCGCGCAGGCTCTGGCTGTACAGCGACTTCCGGGCGTAACCGCGGCCCAGGCGGGGGCCGTCGTACTTGCGGTAGCCGATGTTGTGGATGACGTCGGTGGGCGACGCCGCGGGTGGCCCGGGCGGCGGGCCCGGGACCGCTGCCACGTCAGGCTGCGTCACGGCCGTCTCCTTCCTGGCTCGTTCCGGGCGCGGCCGGGGTGCCGCTCTTCTCTTCGGCGCGGTCGCCGGCGGGGCTGTCCGGGCCGTCGCCGGGGCCGTCGTCGGGACCGCCCTCGGGACCGTCCTCGGGGTGGCCGTAGGGGTTGTCGTCGGTGAACAGTTCGGCGATGCGGTGCCGGCGCTGCTCCATCCGGACCAGGCCGACGCCGAGTTGGGCGACCGCGTCGCGCACCAGGTCGTACGACTCCTCGTCCGCCATGTCGACCAGCAGCAGGTGGCCGCTGGACTGCACGGTCAGACCCGCCGCACCCAGCATCACCAGCAGGTCCTGCTCGCGGTCGGTGACCTCGACCGCGAGCGAGGCCGTCTCCTGCGTGAAGTCCCGTGTGGAGGAGGCCCGCAGCAGCTTCCCGCCGTCGATGACGACGATGTGGTCGCTGGTGCGCTCCAGTTCGCCGAGCAGGTGCGAGGTGACGAGGACGGAGATGCCGAAGTCGGTGTGCACGCGGCGGATCAGGCCCAGCATCTCGTCACGGCCGGCCGGGTCCAGGCCGTTCGTCGGCTCGTCCAGCAGCACCAGCTTCGGGTCGTGCACCAGCGCCTGGGCGAGCTTGACGCGCTGCTTCATGCCGGTCGAGTAGCCGCCCATCGGGCGGTACCGCTCCTCGTACAGCCCGACGTGCCGCAGGGTGTCCGCTGTGCGTTCGCGGGCCGCGGTCGGCGGCAGGCCCGACATCCGGGCCATGTGCACGACGAACTCGGTCGCCGAGACGTCCGGCGGCAGGCAGTCGTGCTCCGGCATGTAGCCGACCAGGCCGCGGATCTCGGCGCCGTCGGTGGCCACGTCGAGTCCGAGCACACGGGCGCGCCCCTCGGTCGCCGGGGACAGCCCCAGCAGGATCTTGATCAGGGTCGACTTGCCGGCCCCGTTGGCGCCGACCAACCCGGTCACACCCGGGTTGACGTCCACGGTCAGCCGGTCGAGGGCGGTCACCCGTGGGTACCGCTTGCTCAGGCTTTCGGTAGCGATCACAGTCACGGGACGACCGTAGTGGTCCGCGCCACATCCGTGCGTCCCTCGGGAGTCTCGCATTCGCCTACTCCTGCGGACTGATGTCCCGTAGGGGTCACTCCCCCGCAGGAGTGGCGCAGGTCAGGGTCGGTGGCGGGCCGTCCGCCCGGCCCGGGTTCACCGCCGGTTGTCCACAGGCTGTGAGGGACCCTTGACCCTGCCATCGTCGGCTGTCACATTGACTGGTGTCAGCTTCGGGAAGGGCCGAGGGACGGGTGACGGGCATGAACGGGAACGCGGACGAGAGCGCGGACGAGAGCGCGGACGGGGACGCCGGCGAGACCGCGGGCGGGGCGGCGGACGCGGCGGCTGCGGGCGGGGACGCCGGGGTGCGCGAGCGGTTCGTCGACGGAAGCGGCGGGGTGCGGCTGTGCGTCGCCGAGTACGGGGACGCGGCGCTGCCCACGGTCGTGCTGCTGCACGGCTATCCGGACAGCAAGGAGGTCTGGTCCGAGGTCGCCCGGCGGCTCGCCGGCCGGTTCCACGTGGTCCTCTACGACGTGCGCGGGCACGGCCGGTCGAGCGCGCCCGAGCCGCTGCGAGGCGGGTTCACCCTGGAGAAGCTGACCGAGGACTTCCTGGCCGTGGCCGCCGCGGTCAGCCCGGACCGGCCGGTCCATCTCGTCGGCCACGACTGGGGATCGGTCCAGGGCTGGGAGTTCGCGACGGTGACCGCCACGCGGGACAGGCTGGCGTCCTTCACCTCGATCTCCGGTCCCTGCCTGGACCACTTCGGCCACTGGATCCGGCGCCGGGTCCGCCGCCCCACCCCGCGCCGCGCGGCCCAGGTGCTCGTCCAGGGCGCCAAGTCCTGGTACGTCTACGCCCTGCACACCCCGGTGCTGCCCGAACTGGCCTGGCGCGGGCCGCTCGGCCGGCAGTGGCCCAAGCTGCTGGCCCGCGTGGAGAAGCTGCCCCCGGACGGCTATCCCACCGCGTCACTGCGCGAGGACGCCGCCCACGGCGCCTGGCTGTACCGGGACAACGTCCGCCGACGGCTGGGCAGTCCGCGGGACGACGCCTTCGCACACGTGCCCGTCCAGCTGATCACGCCCACCGGCGACGCGTTCCTGTCCGAGCGGCTCTACGACGACCTGGACGCCTGGGTGCCGGACCTGACACGCCGCACCCTGCCGGCCAAGCACTGGGTGCCGCGGTCCCGGCCCGATCAACTGTCCCGCTGGATCACCGACTTCGTGGTCGCGACCGAGACCGGCTCCGGGCCGGCGGACCAGGACCACGACAGGGATGCCGACAGCCGGGAGCACGGCGGCGGGGACGGGAGGGTCGGCAAGACGGCCACGGCAGGCGGCAGGGGTGCGACGTCGCGACCGGGCAAGGAGGCGGCCGTGCTCGGCAAGGCGCTGCCCGGCGCCCGGGAGCGGTTCGCCGGACAGCTGGTGCTGGTCACCGGCGCGGCCAGCGGCATCGGCCGCTCCACCGCGCTGGCGTTCGCCGAGGCCGGGGCGCGGGTGATCGTCGTCGACCGGGACGCCGAAGGGGCCGCGCGGACGGCCGAGTCGGCGCTGGCGGCGGGGGCGGCCGGGGCATGGGCCGAGACCGTGGATGTCTCGGACGGCGAGGCGATGGAGAAGCTGGCCGACCGCACCTGCGCGACGCAGGGCGTGCCCGACGTGGTGGTGAACAACGCCGGGATCGGTCTGGCGGGCCGCTTCCTCGACACCAGCGTGGAGGACTGGAAGCAGGTCCTCGACGTGAACCTGTGGGGCGTCATCCACGGCTGCCGGGTGTTCGGGCGCCGCATGGTCGAGCGCGGCCAGGGCGGCCACATCGTCAACACCGCCTCCGCGGCGGCCTTCCAGCCCTCGAAGTCGCTGCCCGCCTACAGCACCTCCAAGGCGGCGGTGCTCATGCTCAGCGAGTGCCTGCGCGCCGAACTGGCGCCCCACCACATCGGGGTGACGGCGATCTGCCCCGGCCTGGTGAACACCCCGATCACCGCGAGCGCGCGGCACGCGGGCGTCAGCGAGGAGGAGCAGGAGCGCCGCAGGGCGAGCACCGCCCGGCTCTACCGGCTGCGCAACTACCCGCCGGAGAAGGTCGCCCGGGCCGTCGTCCGCGCGGCGCGGCAGGACACCGCGGTGGTCGCCGTGACGCCGGAGGCCCGCGGCATACGGCTGCTGTCCCGGCTGTCCCCTCGCGCCCTGCGGGCCCTGTCCCGCGTCGAGCCCCGACTCTGATCCCCTGGCAAGGAGAGGTTCCATGACGTACGCGATCAAGCCGCGACGGGTCTCGTTCGACTGGAAGCAGACCCCGCTGCACTGGATCCCCGGCGAGCCGACCGCCACCCATGTCATCAACGTGCTGCATCTGCTGCTGCCCGCCGGGGAGCGGTGGTTCGTCAAGGTGTTCAAGGAG
Source organism: Actinacidiphila acidipaludis (assembly GCF_019890725.1). Taxonomy (GTDB): domain Bacteria; phylum Actinomycetota; class Actinomycetes; order Streptomycetales; family Streptomycetaceae; genus Actinacidiphila; species Actinacidiphila acidipaludis. The sequence continues at coordinate 101,406 of NZ_JAINZZ010000017.1, read as the reverse complement.
GCGCTGCCGCTGGTGACCGACGAGAAGCTGCTCAAGGACGTCAAGGGGTTCATGGGCCAGGAGGCCACGCACAGCGTCCAGCACGCCTATGTGCTGGAGCACCTGGCCGAGCAGCGGCTCGACACCGCCGCCTACACCCGGCACGTGGAGTGGATGTTCGACGTGCTCCTCGGCGAGCGGCCGCCGTTCGGCATACCCCTGCCCCGGCGCGAGTGGCTGCGGTTCCGGCTGTCGCTGATCGCCGCGATCGAGCACTTCACGGCGATCCTCGGGGCCTGGGTGCTGGAGGCGGGCGCGCTCGACGAGTCCGGCACCGACGAGGTCATGCTGGACCTGCTCCGCTGGCACGGCGCGGAGGAGGTCGAGCACCGCGCGGTCGCCTTCGACATGTACCAGCACGCCGGCGGCAGCGGGGCCCTGCGCTACCTGCGCCGCGCGGAGGGGATGGCGCTCGCCTGGCCGGCGCTCGTCTACCTGTGGATCGTCGGCGCCCGCTATCTGCTGCGGCACGATCCCCAACTGACGGGCGGGCGCTACCGGTTCGCCGACCACCGGGCCGCGGCCCGCCGCGGGCTGCTGCCGTCGTGGGCCTCGCTGAACGCGGCGATGCCCCGCTACCTGGGGCGGTCGTACCATCCGTCGCAGGAGGGATCGCTGCGCAAGGCCGTCGAGTACCTCGCGCTCTCCCCGGCCGCCCAGGCGGCGGCCGGGGGCGGCGGCCCGGCCGGACGCGCCGCGACCTCCTGACCCGCCGCAGGGACGAACGAGGAGTGAGGGCGTGACCAGCGCCGCCCACCAGGCCGTGTACCGGATCGAGGACCTGTCCCATCTCAGCGGGACGACGGTCCGCACCATCCGGGCCTACACCGACCGCGGACTGCTGCCCCGGCCCGAGCGCCGGGGCCGGGCCAACGTGTACGGGGACGCCCACCTGGCCCGCCTCCGGCAGATCGCCGATCTGCTGGAGCGCGGCTACAGCCTGGCCAGCATCAAGGAACTGCTCGCGGCGTGGGACGCCGGGACCGGGCTCGGCGGTGTCCTCGGCCTGGTCGGCGAGGTGGACCGGCCGTGGTCCGACGAGCAGCCCGTGCGGATGACGCTCGCGGAGCTGACCGCCGCGTTCCACGGCGTCACCGACCTGACGGCGATCGAGGAGGCGCTGGGGCTCGGCGTCCTGGAACCGGTGCCGGGCAGCGACGACGAGTTCCTCGTCCCCAGCCCCCAGGAGCTGGCCGTCGCGGTCGAACTGCACGCGGCCGGTGTGCCGCTGACCGCGATCACCGGTCATCTGCGGGAGCTGCGCGAGCAGGTCGAGCACATCTCGGAGCGCTTCCTGGAGTTCACCACCGAGTACGTCTTCCAGCGGTTCCTGCACCACCCGCCGAGCGACGCCGAGGCCGAGGAGGCGGCCGGCCTCGTACGGCGGCTGCGTCCGCTCGCCCAGCAGACCGTCGACGCGGAACTGGCGCGGGCCATGCGGCAGCGGGCCACGGAGCACATCCGCCGGCACCTGGGCAGCGCGGGCCTCACAGCCGCGCTTCCCTCGCCCGTCACCTCACCCGTCACCTCACCCCCCGCCGACCCCGCGCCGGACTCGGGCCCGGTTTCCGCCGCTCCTTCCGACTCCGCCACGCGTCCGGCCGCGGATGTTCCGGTTGCCGTTCCGGTCGCCCTGCCCGCGGCGACGGTGGAGGCGGTGCGGGAGCTCGTCGGGACCGAGCGGGTCGCCGCGTTCGTGGCCGCCGCGGCGGATCGTGAGGTCGCGGCCCGCCGGATGGACGCCCTGGCGGACGACCACCAGGCGTGAGCGGGAGGAATGCGGCGGATCGCGGCCCGGCGGGTTCCGACCATGAGGGCGTTCCGACCATGACGGCGGTCAGACCATGACGGCGCCGCCGGCCACGTCGAGCACCACCCCGGTCACCCAGGAGGCCGCGTCCGAGGCCAGACGGCGTCCGCGTCCCGGCCGTGGACGACGACCTGCGCCCCGGCCCGGGCGAAGCGTGCGGCGACGGCGGCGCCGATGCCCCGCGAACTGCCCGTGACCAGGGCGACCCGCGCTCCGAGGCGGTCCTCCGGTGCGGCCACGCCCGTCACCTCGTCCCGCGCCCGGTGATGGTGATGCGGAAGGCCGGGTGGTCGGCGGGGTCGGGCAGAGCCTGGAAGGTCCGGGTGACGTTCGGCATCGCGCCGAACCGGCGCAGGTACTCCTCGACGAGTGCGGGGAGCTCGTCGGCCGGGACCTCCTCGGCGGTGAACTCCTCGACGGCGCCCCGCCGGGTGAGCCTGCCGGTCCCGGAGGCGCGCAGGTTCCGCGACCACTCGGTGTGCCCGTAGGCGGCCATCAGGTACTCCTGCCCGTTGTGGCCGAGGACGGCGACAGGTGTGGAGCGCCAGGTGCCGGTGGTGCGTCCCGGCACCGACAGGACGCTGACGACCCGCGGTTTGAACAGCCGGGCCATCCGCCCACCGATGACCCGTGCGGCCCATGGGGGACACAGGTAGTGGGTGGCAGTCATGGTGCCTCCTGGGTACGGCCTGGGTCGGCTGCTTTCGACACTCTCGACGTTAGATATCGAAGCGTCAGGAGTCAAATGCTTCGATGTCTATGGATAGTGATAGGCTCGGGGACATGCACCCCCACAGGACGCCCACCGGACTGCAGCTCAGCCGGACCGCCCGCGTCGTGAGCCGCGCGTTCGACGAGGCCCTCGACCGGGCCGGCGGCTCGCTGCCGGTGTGGCTGATCCTGCTCAACCTGAAGATCGGGCGTCCCGGCAACCAGCGCGAACTGGCCGCCGCGGTCGGCGTCCGCGAGGCCACGCTCACGCACCACCTCAACGCGATGGACACCCGCGGCCTGATCACCCGCCGCCGCGACACGGCCAACCGCCGCGTGCACGTCGTGGAGTTGACCGAGGAGGGCGAGGCCGCCTTCCTCCGCCTGCGCGACACCGCCGTGGAGTTCGACCGCCGCCTCAACGCCGGTCTGAGCGACGACGACCGCGAGGTGCTGGACGCTCTGCTGACCCGGCTCGCCGCGAACGTCGGCACCGGCTCGGCCGACGACGCCTCACCGCCGTGGGCCGGACTCGCCGAACGCCCGGGCTCCACCGGACGTTCGGGGGGCGGCGGCATGACCGGTCCTGCCGCTTCCGGCGACTGACGGCCGGAGCAGTCGGCGGCGGGCCCGGCAGTCGGAGTTCGGCAGTCGGAGTTCGGCAGTGGGAGCTCGGCGTCCTCAGTCGAGCACGATCCAGGTCTGACCGCGGTGCAGCGGGAACGGCTTGCCGTGGTACGTGAAGGTGGTGCCGGCGGCCGGGTTCGGGCGGCTCCAGTTCACGGTGAACTCCTTGCCGTCGCGCAGCACGGTGGCGGTGCCGGAGCCGACCGTCTGGCTGAAGGGCTCGCTGACCTTGCCGCCGCCGTTCGTGTCGACGAACCCCCTGGGGGAGTCGGTCACCTTGACGTGCTGGATGATCACGTTCTCCGGGCGGGCCGGTGCCGTGTCGTGCCCGTCCATGAGCACGGCGTACGACGCGGCGGCGTCGTTCCAGGTGAAGCGGAAGGTCGCGGCGGGCAGTCCGGCGTTGGCCGAGGCGGCCGCGGCGCCCCCGGCCGGGAGGGCGCCGAAGTGCAGCCCGATGTCCTTGGCCACCGAGGCGCCGTCGGTCAGTCCCGGGGTCCGCACGAACAGGTTGTGCGGCGCCGCGCGGTCGGTGCTGCGGAAGTAGGCGCGCGCCTTCTCCGCGGGGGCCACGTTGATCACGTCGGCCCGCTTCAGCACCGGGACGAACTTGCTCACGGCGCCGCTGTACGCGAACGCGGGCTTGCCGAAGGCGGATAGCACCTGCAGGTCGGTCTCGCGGGCGCTGCGCACCGGCCCGATCACCGACGGTTTCTGCGCCCCGCCGTACACGGCGATGATGCGGCTGAGCCCGCCCTCGACCCGCTCGATGTAGACGATGTCCGCCTGCGCCAGGCCGACCGCCGGCCGCGCGGGCCCCACGTTGTCGATCTTCACCACGAGCAGGCTCCCCTTTCCCGGCAGCCCGCTCAGCGGATCGACGGCGCCCGACGCCACACTCGGTGAGGGAGCCGGCCCGCCGCCGCCCCCGACCATGGTCGCGACCCCCACCCCGGCGCCCACCAGCACCGCCGCGACCCCGGCTACCGCCCCCACCTTGGCCTTCTTGTCCACATCCCCGCCTCCTTCGGCCGCCGCGCACCGTCCGGCTCCGCCGCGGAGTCATGAAAAAGTCTAGGCACAAACACGACATTTCCACCTCTTGCCGCCGGAACCCGTGGCCTTCACGGCCAGGCGTGGCAGAGGACCGGGCGGACCGGCCGGGCGTGCCGCCGGCGGGGTCGCGGGCGAACCGGTTCTGCGACTCAGAGGCCGATGAGCCCGATGCGCTTGCCGCACAGGCGGGCCATGTCGTCGATGTCCGACGTCAGGAGGACCACGGGTCCGGCCTGCCGCAGGGCCCCTTCCGCGACGGTCGCGTCGACGGCGTACTTGTGACCGTGCAGGCCGGCCGTCTTGAGGAGCCGCGCCGCCTCCTTGGCGGTCTGCTCGGTGACGGGCTCCACCTTGACCCGGGACACTGTCCACTGGAGCCGCGGCATGTTCACGCGGGAATGGCTGACCTCCACGATGGTGTTCGCGCTGATGATCAGGTCCGCGCCCATCTCGTGAAACACCTTCAGCAGGCCGAGGACCTTCCGTTCCTGAGCGACCCAGGCGGAGAGGCCCTCGCTGCCCAGGACCACGGACTCGACGTGCTGACTCACGCGGCGCTCGCGCCTCCGGTGGTCTGCATCGCTCCCGTGACACGCGCTCGGGCCTCGGCCAGCTCCTCCTCGCTGAAGGACCCGTGCTCGTCCTCGTAGCTTCGTAGGTCGGCCCCGAGCAGTTGGTGTCTGATCTGGCGGGCGACTGCCTCGGCCACATAGCCGGAGACGTTGTCCGTGAGCTTCTTCAGCTCCGCCACCTGCTCAGTCGGCAGCGTTACCGTGATCCGCGTCGTGTCAGCCATACTGCGAGCATGCCGCAGTACGCACTGCGGGCGCCCTTCTCACCGTCTCAGGGCGTGCAGCCCGTCGGCTACCAGCATGCACTCAGCGTCACTGGACACGGAGAAGTTCACTGAGCCGGTCGCCGATGACGGAGACCCCGGGGCGCGGCTCGACCTCGTAGTACCAGGGCTTGCGTCGTCGTAGCAGGGCGTCGCCGTGCTCGTTCCAGGTGAAACCGGGCTGCCGCAGAAGCCTCCGGAACACCGTGTCGACGGTCGTCGGGTGTGTGGCGGCCAGGCGGCGAATCGGCAGCGGTGTGATCGGCTCCTCGCGCAGATAGGTGCGGAGCAGGTCTTGGCGGTACTTGCGGCCCGGACCGTCAGGATCCGCGAACAGGTCCCGCAACGATCCGTAGTCCGCGTAGAAGTTGAGTCCGTCGACCTGGTCGTAGATGATGCCGACGGTCTCCGCATCGGCCAGTTCGGCCGGCAGTGTGAAGCGGGGCGGTTCCGGGGTGGCGCCCTGGCCGCCCCGGGCGCGGCGGGGACCTTGGCCGACGGTGGCGGCCTGCTGCCGGTGGCTGTAGTAGGAGTTGACGCGGTCCTCGGTGTCCTCCGGCGGGAGGATCAGCTCGTCGCTGCCGAAGAACTCGGTGAACGCGGGTCGACGCCGCTGCGCGATCCGTTGCTCGTAGGCTCGTCCGCATGCACCTGAGCATTGCGATCCTGCCGATCTACCGCTGGGCCGAAGGTCGCGGCATCTGGCAGCGGGCCGAGGAGTCGGGGTTCCACGCCGCGTACACGTACGACCATCTGTCGTGGCGGGTGCCGTTCCGTGACGGCCCCTGGTACGGCGCGCTCCCGACGCTCACGGCGGCGGCCGGCGTCACCGGGACGATCCGGCTGGGCACGATGGTGACCTCCCCGAACTTCCGGCACCCGGTGACCCTCGCCAAGGAGCTGATGACGCTCGACGAGGTCAGTGAGGGCCGGGTGACGCTGGGCATCGGCGCAGGCGGCACCGGCTTCGACGCGACGGTCCTCGGACAAGCGCCCTGGTCGCCGAAGGAACGCGCGGACCGCTTCGCCGAGTTCACCGCCCTGCTGGACCGGTTGCTGACCGAGCCGGCCGTGACGTACGAGGGCACCTACTACGCGGCGACGGAGGCGCGGACCGTCCCGGGCTGTGTGCAGCGGCCGCGTCTGCCGTTCGCCGTCGCGGCCACCGGCCCCCGCGGCATGCGGCTGGCCGCGCGGTACGGCCAGGCCTGGGTGACCACCGGCGACCCCGCGCTGTACGAGTCGGGCACCCCCGAGCAGTCGCTGGCCGCCGTCCGCGGCCAGGTCGAGCGGATCTCCGCCGCCCTCACCGAGGCCGGCCGTTCCCCCGAGGACGTGCCGAAGATCCTGCTGAGCGGTTTCACCCCGGACTACGCGGCGCCCTTCACCTCGGTGGACGCGTTCGTCGACTTCGCGGGACGGCACGCGGAGGCCGGCATCGACGAACTCGTCGTGCACTGGCCGATCCCGGACTCCGACTTCGCCTACGACCACGCGGTGTTCGAGCGGATCGCCGCCGAGGCCCCGGCTCAGCTCGCCTGACGCGACCGCCCCGCCCAGCCTGCCTGACGCGACCCACCCGGCTCAGCCCGCCTGACGCGATCCGCCGCGCTCAGCCCGCCTGGCCCGACGCCGGGACCGCCAGCACCCGGCCGGCCTTGGCGACCGCCTGCCGATAGAAGGTGGAGGCGGGCTCGGACGAGCTGCCGCCGAGTTCGAAGAAGTAGTAGCTGAGGACCACCGGCCCGAGCCGTTCCATCGCCAGGTAGCCGTGCACGCCGAGGCCCTGGACCTTCGCGGCGAGCTGCGCGGAGGCCGTGCCCGAACCGCCGAAGCTGGTCGGGGTCAGGGCGAAGGTGACGCGGGTGCCGCCGGTGGTCAGCGTCAGGGAGCGGCACGCGCTGAGGGCCGCGCGCGTCCTGGCGTAGTCGGCCGCGAGCTGCGACGGCGCCTTCGTCGTCAGCGCCTCCGCGACGAACGGTCCGGTGCCGCTGCCGGCGATCCCGGACGAGGCGGCCGGCTGCCCGGGCCGCGACGCCGCGGCCATCGAGGCGTTCAGCGTGCCGGCCAGCGGCTCGCACCCGCGGATCGAGGCGCCGCCGATGCTGCTGGGGTCGACCGTCGAACCGAGCCCGATGTCGTGCGCGGTGAGCAGCGCCGACTTCAGCTCGGCCACGGAGGGAACCGCGCCCGCGCCGGGTGTGTTCGCGGGGCTGGTGCCGGCGCCGCCCGCGGCCCCGTGCCCGCCGCCCTGCCGCGCGCTGTCGCCGCCGGTCCCGTCGCACCCGGCGGCGGCGGCCGCCAGTCCCAGGGCCAGCGCCATCGCCAGGAAGAAGGCCAGCACCGGGGCGCTGCCCGTGGCGCGGCCACCGGGCCGGGGGCCGCCGAGATCGTTGCCGGGTCGGATGTCCATGTGCCGCTCCTCTCCTCGGTCACATTCTGTGGCGGGGCGCGACCGCCCGCCGGACGACCGCCGCCGGATGGCGGGATCGGATGGGCGCGGCCAAGGTGGAGGAGGGGAGGGAGCACCGACACGTCGGGGCCCGGGCAGGGCCGTGCGAGCCCGCCCGGCGACCCCGGATCCGGATCACCGCTTGGAGATGCGAGATGTCCGAAGTCACCACCCCGTACGAGCCCGGCACCCCCTGCTGGGTCGACCTGATGGTCCCGGACCAGCAGGCCGCTCTGGACTTCTACCGGGACCTGTTCGGCTGGCAGGGCGAGGTCGGACCCGAGGAGTTCGGCGGGTACTCGATGTGCACCCTGCGGGGCAAGCCGGTCGCCGGAATCATGCAGACCCCGCAGATGGAGGGACAGCCCTCGCCGCCGCCCTCCTGGACCACCTACTTCAGCAGCTCCGACGCGGACGCGACACAGGCCGCGGTGAACGCGGGCGGCGGCAAGGTGATCGTCCCGGTCGCCGATGTCGGCACGATCGGCCGGATGCTCGTCGCCGCGGACCCGACGGGCGCGGTGTTCGGCGTCTGGCAGCCGAAGGACTTCGGCGGCGCGCAGATCGTCAACGAGCCGGGCGCCCTGGTGTGGAACCAGCTCCACACCCCGGACGCCGACGCGGCGAGCGCGTTCTACCGGACCGCCCTCGGCCTGGACTCCGGCCCGATGCCCGAGCTGCCCGAGTTCACCGGCTTCCAGGTCAAGGGCCGCACGATCGGCAGCATGCAGAGCATGGAGAACCTGCCCGAGGGGACGCCGCCGCACTGGCTGGTCAACTTCTCCGTCGACGACGTCGACAGCACGGTGGACGCGCTGGTGCACGCCGGCGGCAACGTCCTGGCACCGGCCTTCGACATGGACAAGGTCGGTCGCATGGCCGTCCTGCAGGACCCGCAGGGCGCGGTCTTCGCCATCGTCGCGCTCGCGACCGCCGGCTGACCGCGCGGCAGGGCGTGGGTTGCGTGCCCTGTGCGGGTTGCGTGCCCTGTGCGGGCGGAGGAGATTTGAAGGTAAAGCGCGTCCGGTGTTCGGTCGTGCGCAGAAGGGCGCGGTGCGCCGGACGCGGGTCACCGGGAAGGTGAGCGTCATGCGCATGTTGCTGACGGCGAAAATGGACACCGAGAAGGCGAACCAGCTCGTCACGGACGGGACGCTGGGCAAGACCCTCGAGGGGATCATCGAGGAACTCAAGCCGGAGGCGGCCTACTTCACGGCCTGGGAAGGCGAGCGGACCGCGTTGATGGTCTTCGACCTCCCGGACTCCAACCGGATCCCGAGCGTCGCGGAGCCCTTCTTCCAGGCAGGCGCGTCGGTCAGTCTCCGTCCGGTCATGAACCCCGACGATCTCAAGACGGGGCTGGAGAGCCTCGGCCGGTGAGCCGGAGCAGCGAAAAAAGCGTTCCCGGGACCCTCACGGCGGTTCCGGGAACGCCCTGATTGCGCCACTCGGGTGGCGTTGATGTGAATATCGCCGGATTCGAGGTGCGGCTCCTCGGATTCTGTGCTCGCTTCCGCATGATCGGACTAGTCGGTTCACCGGATCACGAGGAAGCGAGAGGTCGAGAAGTCATGGCTGCTACCGCCAACATCAGGACCTTCTGGGGTGCGCTGCTCAGCGTCCTCCTCAAGTGCGTCGCCGCGCTCGGGTTCACCACCGCGGCCACCCGCTCGCAGACCGCCGCCCAGTCGGCGGAGTTCACCGGCACCGAGTGCGGCGCGCTGGCCGCGGCCGTGCCGCCCGCGCGGGAAGCCGGCTCGCCGGGAGGCTCCCCTTCGGGAGGCCGGCGGGAGCCGTACCGCGTGCCCGCACCGCGCGCCTACGAACCGCTCCTCCTCGACCGCGGGCGCACATTGCCGCCCACGATGAAGCAGCGCATCAGCGCCGAGGCCCACGGATCCACCCCGCGATCGCGCACCCTGCCCGCCGGAACGCTCCTGGTCGACGACGGATGCGGCGGTCTGATGACCGTCCCCGAGCACACGGTCACCGAGAAGCCGGCGGCACACGCCAAGCGCCCCGCGCAGCCCGTGGCCGCCGCCCGGCGCAAGCTCGCCGCCCTGCGCGGCTGACGCTCCCGCCGCATTCCGGCGCACGGCCGGGCGACACCGTCCGGCAGACGGCACCGTTCTCCGGCGCCGTGTCAGACCAGCACCACCACCGCCCCACCGGGCGCACCGTTCCGACCGCAGGCACCACCGGCTCCCATGAGCCGCAGTCCGCACCTTTGTGCGGGGCACCGGTGCAGTGCGGGAGGATGGGGATCGTGACCTCAGCCACCGAGCCCACCGGGCCCAGCGAGCCGGCCGATCCGTACCCGGACGCGCACCACCCCGTGGCCACGCCGGCCACCGTGCTCCCGGCGCCGCACGAGTCGTTCGACGATCCCGCTCCGCGGTTGATCGCCACCGACCTGGACGGCACCCTGCTGCGGGACGACAAGACCGTCTCGCCGCGCACGACAGCCGCACTCGCCGCCGCGGAGGCGGCAGGGATCGAGGTCTTCTTCGTCACCGGACGCCCCGCCCGCTGGATGGGCGTGGTCTCCGACCATCTGGCCAGCCACGGCATGGGCATCGTCGGCAACGGCGCCGCGGTCTTCGACCTGCGGTCCGGCACGCTGATCGAGGCGTTCCCGCTGCCGGAGTCCGACGCACTCGCCGTCGCGCACGCACTGCGCGAGGCCGTGCCCGGAACCGCGTTCGCGGTCGAGCGCACCGCCCTCTTCCGGCGGGAGCCCGGCTATGAGGCCCTGGAGCCGGACGATCCCGGCGCCTGCGCGCCCATCGACGTCCTCCTCGCCGAGGACCGCGCGCACCCGATACTGAAGCTGCTGGCCAAGCACCCGTCCATCGATCCGGACGACTTCCTCGCCACCGCCCTGGCCGTCGCCGGACCGCACGCGGAGATCACCCGTTCCAGCGAGACCGCACTGCTCGAGATCAGCGGTGCCGGGGTCAGCAAGGCGACGACGCTCGCCAAGTGCTGCGCGGAGCGCGGGGTGACCGCGGACGAGGTCGTGGCCTTCGGGGACATGCCCAACGACCTGGCCATGCTGAGCTGGGCGGGAACCTCCTACGCGGTCGCCAACGCCCATCCCCGTGTGCTGGCCGCGACCGTGTTCCACACGGCGTCCAACGAGGAGGACGGCGTGGCCCAGGTCATCGAGCGGATCGTCGCCGCACGCCGGCGCTGAGCGGACGCCGGCACCCTCTCCGAGTTGGTCCTGGATCCGCCGTTGACGCGGGCGTGCCCTCAGGCCGCCGCGGCCGCCGGCACCGGTTCGGCGGCCTGCTCCTTCCGCAGGGTGCGGCGGAACGGGCCGTCCGCCGCCGCCAGTTCGGCGTAGCCACCGCGCTGCACGACGCGGCCTCCGTCCAGGACGACGATCTCGTCCACGGCGCCGCCGGCCAGCCCGGCCAGGCGGTGCGTGATGATGACGGTCGTCCGGCCGCGGGTCGCCGCCAGCAGGTCGGCGGTGAGGGCGTCGGCGGTGGGCAGGTCCAGGTGCTCGGCGGGCTCGTCCAGGACCAGAACGGGGAAGTCGGCCAGCAGCGCCCGGGCCAGGGCCAGCCGCTGCCGCATCCCGCCCGACAGACGGGCGCCGTGTTCGCCGACCGCCAGGTCCAGGTCCACGTCGAGGCGGGCCGCCGCCAGGGCCGCCCGCAACTCGTCGTCTCCCGCGCCCGGGCGGGCGAGCCGCAGGTTCTCCCGCACGGTGCTGTCGAAGACGTGCGCGTCCTGGGCGCACAGACCGACCAGCCGCCGGACGTCGTCGCCGTCGAGCCCCGACGCCTCCTGCCCGGCGAGGGTGTACGAACCGTCTTCGGCGTCGAGGAACCGCAGCAGGACGTGCGCCAGCGTCGTCTTGCCCGCGCCGGACGCGCCGACGACCGCGACGCGGCGGCCCTCGGTGAGCGTGAGGTCCAGCCCGGACACGGCCGGTTCCGCCTGGCCGGGGTGACGTGCCGTCACGCCGCGCAGGACGACGGGGTAGGGCGTGGCGGGCGCGGGCGCCGGGTGCCGCGGCTCTTGGACGGGCACCGGAGCGTCCAGGACCTCCCGTACGCGTTCGGCCGCGCGGCGGCTGCGCTGCCGCTGCTGGACGGCGGCCGGCATCCCGGCGACGGCCTCGAACGCGGCCAGGGGCGTCAGCACCAGGACGGCCAGCAGGACGCCGTGCACCCGGTGGGCTGCGACCGCCTGCACGCCCACGGCGGCGCAGCCGGTGACGGTCAGGCCGGTGATGAGGGCGGTGAGACCGGCTCCCAGCGCGGTCGCGGCGGCCGAGCGCGCGGCGATACGCCGCAGTTCATGGTCGGTCGCGGCGGTCTCCTCCCGGCGTGCGGGCAGCGCGCCCGTGACGGTGAGCTCCGCGGTGCCGGTGAACAGGCCGAGGACCCGCGAGGACAGCTCCCCGCGCACCGGGGCGACGCGGTCCTCGGTCCGGCGGGCGACCGCCGCCGACAGCGCGGGGACGGCCACTCCGGCGAGGAGCAGGCCGACGCCGAGCAGGATGCCCGCGGCCGGCAGCAGCCAGCCGACGGCGACCGCGGTGAGCACGGCGGTGGCGCCCGCGACGAGCGCCGGGAGCAGCCAGCGCAGGAACCAGTCCTGCACCGCGTCGACGTCCGCGACCAGCCGGGACAGCAGGTCGCCGCGCGCGGTGGTGCCCAGCCCGGCGGGCGCGAGCCGCTCCAGCCGCCGGAACACCCCGACGCGTACCTCGGCCAGCGCCCGGAACACCGCGTCGTGGCCCAGCAGGCGCTCGGCGTAGCGGAAGACGGCGCGTCCGATGCCGAACGTCCGGGTAGCCGTCACGGCCACCATCAGATAGAGCACCGGGGGCTGCTGGGCGGCCCGGCTGATGAGCCAGCCGGAGGTCCCCATCAGACCCACCGCGCAGCCGAGCGCGAGGACACCGAGCGCGGCCGCGCCGGTGAGACGCCGCAGGAATCCCGGTGCCCGCACCAGTCCGGTGACCGGCCCGGCCATCAGCCGGCTGCCGCCGGAGGGGGTGTCGCGCGGCTTCCGGTCCGCCGCCGGGTCCGCGGTCCGGGGCGCGGGAACCCGCGGCGGGAGCGCCGTCACGCTGGCGGTGGCCTCGGTGAGCCCGCTCCCGGGCATCTCGGCGGGCAGCGGCCGTGCGGTGGCGGCCGGGGTGACGCGTGCGGCGTCGTCGGCCGGTAGGGGGAAGGCCAGTGCGTGCACGCGGTCGGCCAGGGGCAGCAGGGCCGGGCGGTGGGCGGTCATCATGACCGTGCGGCCACGGGTGAGACGCCGCAGCGCCGTGATGACCGACGCCTCGGTGTCACCGTCGAGATGAGCTGTCGGCTCGTCGAGCAGCAGCAGGGGGCGGTCGGCGAGGAACGCCCGGGCCAGGGCGAGGCGCTGGCGCTGCCCCGCGGACAGTCCGGCCCCGTCCTCACCCAGCACGGTGCCGGGGCCGGCGAAGTCACGGACGCCGGCCGCGGACAGCGCGGCCAGGATCTCCGTGTCGGTGGCGTCCGGACGGGCCAGGCGCACGTTCTCGGCGACTGTGCCCGCGAACAGGTGCGGACGCTGCGGCACCCAGGCGATCTGGGCGTGCCAGGACGCCGGGTCGATCCGGGCGAGGTCGACACCGTCGACCAGGATCCGCCCGGCCGCGGGGACCGCGAAGCCGAGCAGGGCGTTGAGCAGCGTCGACTTGCCCACCCCGCTCGGTCCGGTGACCGCCACGGTCTCGCCGGGTGTGACGCGCAGGGTGGTGGGCGCCAGCAGCCCGTCCTGCCGCACCTCGACGCCGTCCACGGTGATGACGGTGGTGCGCAGGTCGGGGGCGGCCAGGTCACCAGGGACGCGGGCCGGTTCGGCCTCCAGGACCGCGAAGACCTCCTCGGCGGCGGCCAGTCCCTCCGCCGCCGCGTGGTACTGCGCGCCCACCTGCCGCAGCGGCAGATAGGCCTCGGGCGCCAGCACCAGCACCAGCAGGCCGGTACGCAGGTCCAGTTCGCCGTGCACCAGCCGCATGCCGATGCCGACGGCGACCAGGGCCACCGAGATCGTCGCGAGCAGTTCCAGGACGAAGGACGAGAGGAACGCGATCCGCAGGGTCCGCAGCGTGGCGCGCCGGTACTCGCCGGTGATGGCCCGGATGTTCTCGGCCTGGACCTTGGCCCGGCCGAACACCCTGAGTGTGGGCAGCCCGGCGACGACGTCGAGGAAGTGCCCGGACAGCCGGGAGAGCAGCCGCCACTGGCGGTCCATCCGCTCCCGGGTGGCCCAGCCCACGAGCACCATGAACAGCGGGATGAGCGGCAGCGTGATCACGATGGTCAGCGCCGACACCCAGTCGGCGGTGGCGATCCGGGCCAGGACGACCGCGGGCACCACCGCCGCGAGACCCAGCTGCGGCAGGTAGCGGGCGAAGTAGTCGTCCAGGGCGTCGATGCCGCGTGTGGCGAGCGTGGTGAGTTCGCCGCTGCGCCGGCCGCTGAGCCAGGCGGGCCCGAGAGCGGTCGCCCGCTCCAGCAGCCGGCGCCGCAGCTCCGACTTCACGGCCGCTCCGGCCCGGTGGGCGCACAGTTCGGTGAGCCAGGCCACCAGTGCCCGGCCTCCCGCGACCGCGACCAGGCCCAGCAGGTCACCCCGCAGTGCCCCGAGGGAGTCCCCGTGCTGGAAGCCGCCGACCACCACATCGGCGATGAGCGTGGCCTGGACGACCAGGAGCACGGCTCCTACCAGGCCGAGCAGGACGGATCCGGCGAGGAAGGCGCCGGTCGTCCGGGCGTGCCGCACGAGTCGAGGGTCGACAGGTTTCACGTGAAACATCCCCTTTCGCGCTGTTCCACGTGGAACATTCGCGAGTGCCGGGCCATCAGTGCAGGCTTTCCGCGATGTGCTGCGTGCCGATGCGCTTGCGGAACACCCAGTAGGTCCAGCCCTGGTAGAGCAGCACCAGCGGCGTCGCGATGCCCGCGCACCAGGTCATGATCCGCAGGGTGTACGGGGTCGCCGAGGCGTTGGTGACGGTCAGGGACCAGTCGCTGTTGAGGCTGGAGGGCATCACGTCCGGGAACAGCGAGAGGAACAGCATCGCCACCGCGGCGGCGATGGTGATCCCGGAGCAGGCGAACGCCCAGCCCTCGCGGCCCGCGAGGTTCGCACCGACGGCCGCCGCGAGCGCGGCCACTGCCACGATCAGCGCCACCAGACTCCAGGTGTCGCCACTGTGCGCCTGGGTCCAGATCAGGAAGGCCGCCGCCGCGACGGCCGCGACCACTCCGGCCACGCTGGCCAGTGCCCGGGCGCGTTCCCGGATCGGGCCGACGGTCTTCAGCGAGACGAACACCGCGCCGTGGAAGGTGAAGAGGGTCAGCGTGACCAGTCCGCCCAGCAGGGCGTAGCCGTTGAACAGGTCCCAGACGCTGCCGACGTAGTCCTTGGCGGCGTCGATCTTCACCCCGCGGGCGATGTTGGCGAAGGCCACGCCCCACAGCACCGCGGGCACCAGCGAGGTCCAGAAGATCGCGTGCTCCCAGTTCCGCTGCCAGCGCTCGTCCGGCCGCTTGGCCCGGTACTCGAAGGCCACACCGCGCACGATCAGGCAGACCAGGATGACCAGCAGCGGCAGGTAGAAGCCGGAGAAGAGGGTGGCGTACCACTCGGGGAAGGCGGCGAAGGTCGCACCGCCCGCGGTGAGCAGCCACACCTCGTTGCCGTCCCACACCGGGCCGATGGTGTTGATCAGCACCCGGCGCTCGGCGCGGTCGCGGGCGAGCAGCTTGGTGAGGATGCCGACTCCGAAGTCGAACCCCTCGAGGAAGAAGTAGCCCGTCCACAGGACGGCTATCAGGACGAACCACACGTCGTGGAGATGCATGTCGCGCTCCTCAGCTGCTCAGTACGAGAAGGCCATCGGCCGGTCGGCGTCCTCGCGGTCGCCGCCGATCCGGGTGGGGGAGCGGCGGTCGTCGTCCGTCAGCTCGGGTGGGCCGGCCTTGACGTACTTGACCAGCAGCCGCACCTCGATGACGGCGAGCACCGCGTACAGGGCCGTGAAGACGATCACCGAGGTGAGCACTTCGCCGGCCGAGACGCCGGGGGAGACCGCATCCTTGGTGCGCAGCACCCCGTAGACCACCCAGGGCTGGCGGCCGGTCTCGGTGAAGATCCAGCCCCAGGAGTTGGCGAGCAACGGGAAGACCATGGTCAGCAGGGCGATCCGCCAGTACCAGCGGGACAGCCCCTCGTTGATCCGCAGACCCCGGGTGAGCATCAGATGCGGCACTTCGTCCTCGCCTGTCCGGTGCTCCGGTGCGAGCCAGAACCTTCTGCGGGTCAGCCACAGCCCGGCCGCGCCGACCCCGATCGAGATGACGCCGAAGCCGATCATCCAGCGGAATCCCCAGTACGCGACGGGGATGTTGGGCCGGTAGTCGCCGGGGCCGAACTTCTGCTGCTCGGCCTTGTTCACGTCGTTGATGCCGCCGACGTAGGAGCCGAAGTCGTCGGTGGCGAGGAAGGACAGCAGGTTGGGCACCTCGACGGCCACCTCGTTGTGGCCCTTGTTCACATCGCCGACCGCGAAGATCGAGAACGGCGCGCCCTTCTGGCCGTCCCACAGCGCCTCGGCCGCCGCCATCTTCATCGGCTGCTGCTTGAACATGACCTTGCCGAGGGTGTCCCCGCTGATCGCGGTGAGCGCGCCCGCCACCACCGCCACCACCAGCGCCATCCGCAGCGAGGAGCGCATCACCGCGATGTGCTTCTTGCGGGCCAGGTGGTAGGCGCAGATTCCGATCATGAACGCGGCGCCGGTGAGGAAGGCGGCCGACATGGTGTGGAAGAACTGGGCGAGGGCGGTGTTCTGGGTGAGCACCGCGAGGAAGTCGTCGAGCTCGGCCCGCTTGGTCTTCGGGTTGTAGTGGTAGCCGACCGGGTGCTGCATCCAGGAGTTGGCGGCCAGGATGAAGTAGGCGGACAGGACCGTGCCGAGCGAGACCATCCAGATGCAGCCCAGGTGGATCTTCTTCGGCAGCTTGTCCCAGCCGAAGATCCACAGGCCGATGAAGGTCGACTCGAAGAAGAAGGCGATGAGCGCCTCGAAGGCCAGCGGGGCGCCGAAGATGTCGCCGACGAAGCGCGAGTAGGCGGACCAGTTCATGCCGAACTGGAACTCCTGCACGATGCCGGTGACGACGCCCATGGCGATGTTGATCAGGAAGAGCTTGCCCCAGAACTTGGTCGCCTGGAGGTACTTGTCCTTGCCGGTCCGCACCCAGGCGGTCTGCAGTGCCGCGGTCATCGCGGACAGCGAGATCGTCAGCGGCACGAAGAGGAAGTGGTAGACGGTCGTGATACCGAACTGCCAGCGGGCGATGTCCAGCGATCCCAGCGCGATCTGCACGGTTTCGCCTCCCTTTCCGCTCGGGCGAGTCCTTCGCCCGGGTTCACCTGACAAGACATGACGTAGGGGTACGCCACATCCGCTTGTGAACGTGAATACATTCACAAAGTAGTATCGCGCACGCGGAAAAGCCCCCTGACACCGGGGGTGGGTCAGGGGGCACAAGCCCGGAAATTCGGGCCCTACGGGCCTTCGGAGGCCGGCTACAGCTCCTTGCGGAAGGACTCCGCGGTCCGCAGCAGGATCGCGTTCGCCTCGGCCTCACCGATGGTGATCCGGACGCCCTCGCCCGCGAACGGCCGGACCGTCACGCCGGCCCGCTCGCACTGCGCGGCAAAGTCCGTGGTGCGCTCCCCCAGCCGCAGCCACACGAAGTTCGCCTGGGTCTCGGCCACCGTCCAGCCCTGGCCCGACAGCGCCTCGACCACCCGGGCGCGCTCGGCCACCAGACCGGCCACCCGCTCCAGCAGCGCGGGCTCGGCGCGCAGGCTGGCCACCGCCGCGTCCTGGGCGAGCTGGCTCACGCCGAAGGGCACCGCGGTCTTGCGCAGCGCCGCCGCGACCGGGTCGTGCGCGATCGCGAAGCCGATCCGCAGCCCCGCCAGGCCGTACGCCTTGGAGAAGGTCCGCAGCACCGCGACGTTCGGGCGCTCGCGGTACAGGTCGACGCCGTCGGGCACCTCCTCGTCGGTGATGAACTCCCGGTAGGCCTCGTCCAGCACCACCAGGACGTCGGACGGCACCCGGTCGAGGAACCGCTCGAGGGCGGCCCGCCGCACCACGGTGCCGGTCGGGTTGTTCGGGTTGCAGACGAAGATCAGCCGGGTGCGCTCGGTGACCGCGTCCGCCATCGCGTCCAGGTCGTGCCGCTCGTCGGCGTCGAGCGGAACGTGCACCGCCGTCGCGCCGCTGATCCGGGTGATGATCGGGTAGGCCTCGAAGGACCGCCAGGCGTAGATGACCTCGTCGCCGGGGCCGGACGTCACCTGCAGGAGCTGCTGGGCCACACCCACCGAGCCGGTGCCGGTCGCCACGTGCTCCGCGGGAACGCCGAAGCGCGCCGCGAGCTCGTCGGTGAGCGCCGAACAGGCCATGTCGGGGTAGCGGTTGATGGACCCCGCGGCGGCGATCGCCGCCTCCAGGACCCCGGGCAGCGGAGGGTACGGGTTCTCGTTCGAGGACAGCTTGAAGGCAGGCCCGGTCTGGGCCCCGTCTTCGTCCGCAGCCGGGGGTCGCCCGGGCTTGTAGGTGGGGATGCTGTCCAGTTCCGCGCGCAGCTTGGGGGTGGTCATGACCTCACCCTACGAGCCGCGCGGAGGACTGGGGAGAGGCGAGCGGGAGTGCGCTCTGCCACAGGTCCGCGGGGGGCCGCGGACGCATGCCCGGGTGGCGTGCGCGGTGGCGCGCGTCCCCCGTAGGAGTGAGTTGCCGGAAGGGCTGCGACAGGGCCAATGGCGGGGTCCGGACGGGCGGTGAGCGGTCATCTCCCGTGTCGCAGGGCCTGCCGCCTGCATATTCCACCTTGCATACGGTGTTCGATCTTGCAGAAACCGTTCTTCCGCCTGGTCCAGCGGCCGGAAGCTGGATGGACCAGGACAGCCCTAGGATCGGCACGCCATGACAGCAGCAGGGAAACACCAGGCGAGCCGCCCCGTCGGACGCCGGCTGGAGCGGGCGGGGATCAGGGACGTCGCCGCTGCCGCCGGAGTCTCGATCACGACTGTCTCCGACGCGCTCAACGGCAAGGGCCGACTGCCCGACGCCACCCGCCGCCATGTCCGCGAGGTCGCCGACCGGCTGGGCTACCGCCCCTCCGCCGCCGCGCGCACCCTCCGGACCGGCAGATCGGGGCTGATCGGCCTGACGGTGACGACGTACGGCGAAGAACCGTTCACCTTCACGGAGTTCGCGTACTTCGCGGAGATGGCCCGCGCCGCCACCTCGGCCGCGCTCGCCCGCGGCTACGCCCTGGTCATCCTGCCCGCCTCCTCCCGTCACGACGTGTGGGGCAACGTCGCGCTGGACGGCACCGTCGTCATCGACCCGTCCGACCAGGACCCGGTGGTCACCGAACTCGTCCGGCAGGGTGTACCGGTGGTCAGCGACGGGCGTCCGGCCGGCAGCCTGCCCGTGCACGCCTGGGTCGACAACGACCACGAGGACGCCGTGCTCGGCATCCTCGACCACCTCGCCGCGGCCGGCGCCCGCCGGATCGGGCTGCTGACCGGAACCAGCACCGACACGTACACCAAGCTGTCCACCACCGCCTACCTGGAGTGGTGCCAACGCGTGGGTCAGGAACCGGTCTACGAGGCGTACCCGGCGCACGACCCGTGTGCCGGCGCCGTCGCCGCGGACCGCTTACTAGCGCGGCCCGACCGCCCCGACGCCGTGTACGGCCTGTTCGACCCCAACGGCACCGACCTGCTCGCCGCCGCCCGCCGCTACGGGTTACGCGTCCCCGACGACCTGCTGCTCGTCTGCTGCAGCGAGAGCGGCGGCTACGCCGGCACCGATCCGCCGATCACCACACTCTCCCTTCAGCCGCGCCGGATCGGCACGGCGGTCGTGCAGTTGCTCATCGACGCGATCGAGGGGATCGGTCCCGAGCACCCGGTGCAGCAGGTGATGCCCACCGAGCTGATCATCCGCGCCTCCTCGCAGCGCCGCCCGCACCGCACGACGGTCAGCCCGCCGCGGGGGCCGCAACGCGGAGAGGGCTGAGGTTCGCGGACCCGGTACGCACGCAGCCAGGGCGGAAGAAGCCGGGACCGAAGAACCCGGTACGGAAGAAGCCGGGACCGAAGAACCCGGGACTCGAACGGCCGGACCCGCACAGCCGAAACTCGCGGAGAGGCGCCGGGCGGGCGTCCGACCGGAGCGGAGGAGCGGTATTCGGGGTGGTTTGTCTGGACCTTGGGAAAACCCGGGTGCCTGGGTATGTCACAACGCGCCAGCGTCATTCCTATGATGGGCGAATGGCGGCGCGATCGTGGAGGGGTCGATGACTCAGGGGGCAGGTCAGGGGTATGAACCCGGTGCCGGGTACGAGCCCGGCTACGAACCCGCGCCCGGATACGGGACGGCGCCCGGCTACGAAGCGGCCGCCGGGTACGAACACGGTTACGCGCCCGCGGGTTCCGCGTACGACCAGGGCCCGGCCGGCCCCGGCCAGGTCGCCGCTGCGCACGCCTCGTACGACGCCGGAGTGACCGCGCCCCCGGTGCCCGCCGGTTACGAGCCCACCCACCACGACACCGCCCTGGTCCCGCCGGAGTACACGCCGACGGCCCACGACCTGCCGGTGATCACCCCACGCTCCGAACAGGGCGACCGCCCGGGGCCCCTGTACGTCGTCGGCGACGTCCACGGCTACCTCGCCGAACTGCTGGCCGCACTGCGGGAGACCGGTCTGGTCGACGAGGAGGGCCACTGGTCCGCGGGCAGCGCCCGGCTGTGGTTCCTCGGCGACTTCACCGACCGCGGGCCCGACGGGATCGGCGTCATCGAACTCGTCATGCAGCTCTCGGCCGAAGCCGCGGCGGCCGGCGGCTACTGCCGCGCCCTCATGGGCAACCACGAGCTGCTGCTGCTCGGCGCCCACCGCTTCGGCGACACCCCGGTCAACTCCACCGGCGGCACCGCCTCCTTCCTCGCGGCCTGGCGCCTCAACGGCGGCCAGCCCTCCGACATGGAGCGCCTGGAGGACCGTCACCTCACCTGGATCTCCCGGCTCGACGCCGCCCATGTCACCGACGGCCACCTGCTGGTGCACTCGGACACCACCGCCTACCTGGACTACGGCAGCAGCGTCGAGGAAATGAACGACGCGGTCACCGGTGTGCTGCAGCGCGCCGACGCCGACGAGTGCTGGGACCTGTTCCGGAAGTTCACCAAGCGGTTCGCCTTCCGTGGCGACGACGGCCCCGAGGCCGCCCGGGAACTGCTCGCCACCTACGGCGGCAAGAGGGTCGTGCACGGTCACAGCCCGATTCCGTATCTGCTCGGCGAGGCCGGCGGGGACCACCCGGTGGACGGCGAGGAGCGGGGTCACACGGTGAACGGGCCGATGATCTACGCGGAGAACCTGGCTGTGGCGATGGACGGCGGGGTCACCATGGACGGCCGCCTGCTGGTCGCTCAACTTCCCCTGGTCGGCTAGCAACTGACGGAACGTCAGAGATACGTCAGGCGACAGGAAGAAAACTGCCGCCGCACCCGCGCGTCCCGGCAAGCATCGCCACTCCCACATTTCCTGGTTGCGCCCTGTCACGGCCCCCCGGACCGCCCTACCATCGGCTGTATCCAGGGCACACCGCCGTAGGCACACCGCTCTCCTGACATCCGGAACGCCGAGCCGGTTCCACGTGGAACACACAACCGGTCGCATACGGAGCGTCGGAGCATCGGGGGATGCATATGAACAGCGCTCCACACCTGCTCAACGAAGACCGCTCGGACTTCGAGCATGTCCTCGACGACGCGCTGCGCATCGTCCTCGACGACATGGACGCGGAGTCCAGGTCGCCGCTGAACGCCGAGCAGTTGCGCACCATGGCGCTGGCCGCCTCCGACCACATAGCGGCGGCAGCGGCCGACGAGTACGACGCGTACCGGACGCTGCGGGCGGACACCCGCGAGGCGGCCCAGGAGTCCGCGCGCGCCCGGGACACCCGCGCGTTCGGCTACGCGGCGATGGGCGTCGCCGAGGGCGCCGGATCGGGCGCGGGTCTCTTCGCGATCATGGCGGTGCTGACGCCGATCCTCGCCGGCGCCGCCGCGGTGATCTTCCTGCTCATCGGCTACGCCCTGGCCGCGGTGTCACCCGAGCCGTCGATCGCCTCACCGCTGCGGACGGCCGGCTGGTTCTTCGCCGCCATCATGGCCGCGTCCGTCCTGCTGGGCGGCGTGGGGCTGCTGGTCACCGCGCTCCGGGACAGCTCCTCGGCGATCCACGACACCCCCGACGCGATGCCGCCCGAGGTGGCGCAGGCCCGTCTGCGGTGGCACGAGGCCCTGATGAGCCTCGGCCTGCTGCCCTTCCTCGACGACGCGCTGACCAACGCCGCGGCCGGTGCGGCCGCCACCGCGGCCACCGCGCCGCCCGCCTCCCCGGCCGCACCGCCCTCCCCGCGCATGCCACGCCTGGGCTACACCCGCCCGGACTTCAGCTCCCCGCAGGACCCGCACACCGCCGCCCCCCGCTTCTCCTCACCCGACTTCAGCAGCCCCGATTTCGGGAGCCCGGACTTCAGGAGCCGGGACTTCGGAGGGACGGACCTCGGGGGGCGCGACTTCGGCGGCCCGGACTACGGCGGGCCCGACCACCGGGCGCAGTAGCGCGCGTCCACGGTTGGCCGTTGCCAGGTCGCGGGCCGGCTCCCGGGCGGATTGACTCGTTGGCGACCCAGTTCAGCGACTGGTCGGAACGGGAGAGGCCCATGCAAGTCCGTCGTCCGCTTGCCGTGCTGTGCGTGATCGCCCCGCTCGCCATCGGGACGGCCGCCTGTTCCGACTCCTCCGGGGGAACGGTGACGGGGACCCGCGGGCTCACGGTCGTCCGGCAGATCAGCAACCCCGTCCAGAACAACTGCGAGCACTTCGGCCCGATCGGGGTGACCCGGGTCCAGAACAACACCGGCGTGGACATCATCCTCCACAAGAACCCCGACTGCACCGATCCGCCCGGCCAGACCAGCTTCTACCTGCCCGCCACCGAGTCCGCCAACGTCGTCATCAGGCAGGGCCTCTGGAAGAGCTTCGCGCCGACCGGCTTCCCGCCTCCCGTCCCGGTGAACTGACCGGGCCGGTTCCGCCGGGCCGGCGCCTGCCGCTACTCCCCGCCGCCGATGCCGTCCAGTTCCACCACGGCGTCCGCGGGCAGTTCCAGGGCCGCGCCCGCGATGTTCTCGCGCAGGTGCGAGGCCGAGGACGTGCCCGGGATGAGCAGCATGTTCGGCGAGCGCCGCAGCAGCCAGGCGAGCGCCACGGACATCGGCGTGCTCTCCAGGCGTGCGGCGACCTTGTGCAGGGTGTCCGACTGCAGCGGGGACATGCCGCCCAGCGGCCAGTACGGCACATAGGCGATGCCCTGACGCGCCGTGCTGTCGACCAGCGCGTCGTCCTGCCGGTTGGCGATGTTGTAGAAGTTCTGCACGCACACGACCGGGGCGATCGCCTGCGCCTCGGCGAGCTGGTCCGCGTCGACCGTGCTCAGCCCGAGGTGCCGGATCAGGCCCTGCTGCCGCAGCTCGGCCAGCGCCCCGAACTGCTCGGCGAGGGAGCCGGGTTCGGGGGAGTCGAGGCCGCCCAGCCGCAGGTTCACCACGTCGAGCACGTCGAGGCCGAGACGCCGCAGGTTGTCGTGGACCTGCTGCACCAGCTCGGCGGGGGTGCGGGCGTGCAGCCAGTTGCCCTGATCGTCACGCCGCGCGCCGACCTTGGTGACGATGTGCAGGTCGTCCGGGTACGGCGCGAGGGCCTCGCGGATGATCTCGTTGGTGACGTGCGGGCCGTAGAAGTCGGCCGTGTCGATGTGGCGGATGCCCAGGTCCACGGCCGCCCGCAGCACGGCGACCGCCGCGTCACGGTCCGCGGGCGGCCCGAAGACGCCCGGCCCGGCGAGCTGCATCGCGCCGTAACCGAACCGGGTGAGGGTGAGCCCGGCCACCGGGTAGGTGCCGCCGGGAAGCTCGTAGTCAGTCATGATTCCTTTCCGCCGGCCCGCGTCCGCGGGGGCTGATCTCACGCTAACCAGCCCGCGCGGACACAGCCTGTGCCCCGGTCATCCTGGGAGTGAGGGGACCAGGCACCGCCCGCCGCCGGCTCGTACGATCGGAAGCATGAGCAGGCCCAACGCACTCGGCGAGTATCTGCGGGCCCGGCGCGAGCTGATCGACCCGGCGGAGGCCGGGCTGCAGGTGGTCGGAGTCCGCCGCACGCCCGGGCTGCGCCGCGAGGAGGTCGCCACCCTGGCCGGCATCAGCGCCGACTACTACCTGCGGCTGGAGCAGGGACGCGACCGCAATCCGTCCCCGCAGGTGCTGGAAGCGCTGGCGCGGGTGTTCCGGCTGGACGCCACCGCCACGCAGCACCTGCTGAGCCTGTCCACCGCGCGCCCCGCCGCGGCCCGCCGGCCCCGCCGCGAGGTGGTGCCCGCCGGGATCCGGCAGCTCCTCGACGTCGTCAACGTCCCGGCGTTCGTGGAGAGCCGCAGGTTCGACGTGCTCGCCGCGAACGCGCTGGCCTGCGCGGTGTCCCCCAGTCTGCGACCGGGCGTCAACCGGCTGCGGGCGATCTTCCTCGACCCCGCCGAGCGCGAGCTCTACCCGGACTGGGAGAAGGCGGTGCGCGGCATGGTCGCCGGGTTCCGCGCGTCGGTGGGCACCGACGTCGACGACCCGCGGACTGTGCAGCTCGTCGGTGAGCTGTCACTGGCCAGCGAGCCGTTCCGGCGGCTGTGGGCACGGCACGACGTCGCCCCGCTGGCAGGCGGGTCGATGCGGCTGCGGCACCCGCGGGCCGGGCTGCTCGAACTGCGCCGCGAGAAGCTGCCGATCAGCGACTCCGGCGGTCAGATCCTGGCGCTCTACCACGCCGAGCCCGGCTCGCCCACCGCCCGCGCCCTCGACGTCCTCCGCGCTGAGGCCCGGAGCGAGACCCCTGACCAGGCCCCTGATCAGACCCCGAACCAGGCCCCGAACCGGGCGACCGGGACGCCGGCCGAAGCCCCGGCCGAGACCCCAGGCCCGCGGGCCCGCCCCGCGGGCACCGTCTGAAGCCGCGGCGGTGGGCGACCAGGTGGCGCCCACCGCCGGTCCTGCGAGATGCCGGTCAGTCGGCCAGGGGCAGATAGACGCGGTTGCCGGAGGCGGCGAACTCGCGGGACTTCTCGGCCATCCCCGCCTCGATCTCCGCCTCCGTCCCGGAGCCGGTCCCAGTCCCGATCCCGGGCCCCGCTTCCGTGCCGGTCGGGGCCCCGGACCCGCCGTGGGTGCGGCGGATGTCCTGGGAGATCTTCATCGAGCAGAACTTCGGGCCGCACATCGAGCAGAAGTGGGCGGTCTTCGCGGGCTCGGCGGGGAGGGTCTCGTCGTGGAAGGAGCGGGCGGTGTCGGGGTCGAGGGCCAGGTTGAACTGGTCCTCCCAGCGGAACTCGAAGCGCGCGTCGGACAGCGCGTCATCCCACGCCTGCGCGTCGGGGTGGCCCTTGGCGAGGTCCGCGGCGTGCGCGGCGATCTTGTAGGTGATCACCCCGGTCTTCACGTCGTCCCGGTCGGGCAGGCCGAGGTGCTCCTTGGGCGTGACGTAGCAGAGCATCGCCGTGCCCCACCAGGCGATCATCGCGGCGCCGATGCCCGAGGTGATGTGGTCGTAGGCGGGCGCGATGTCCGTGGTCAGCGGGCCGAGCGTGTAGAACGGCGCCTCCTCGCAGATCTCCTGCTGGAGGTCGATGTTCTCCTTGATCTTGTGCATCGGGACGTGGCCCGGGCCCTCGATCATCGTCTGCACATGGTGCCGCTTGGCGATCGTGTTGAGCTCGCCGAGCGTGCGCAGTTCCGCGAACTGCGCCTCGTCGTTGGCGTCCGCGATGGACCCGGGGCGCAGGCCGTCGCCGAGGGAGAACGTCACGTCGTACGCGGCGAGGATCGTGCAGAGCTCCTCGAAGTTCTCGTACAGGAACGACTCCTTGTGGTGCGCCAGGCACCAGGCGGCCATGATCGAGCCGCCGCGCGAGACGATGCCGGTCTTGCGACGGGCCGTCAGCGGCACGTACCGCAGCAGCACGCCGGCGTGGACGGTCATGTAGTCGACGCCCTGCTCGGCCTGCTCGATGACGGTGTCCTTGTAGATCTCCCAGCTCAGTTCCTCGGCGCGGCCGTCGACCTTCTCCAGCGCCTGGTAGAGCGGCACCGTGCCGATGGGGACGGGCGAGTTGCGCAGCACCCACTCGCGCGTGGTGTGGATGTTGCGGCCGGTGGACAGGTCCATCACGGTGTCGGCGCCCCAGCGGGTGGCCCAGGTCATCTTCTCGACCTCCTCCTCGATGGACGAGGTGACCGCCGAGTTGCCGATGTTGGCGTTGACCTTCACCAGGAACCGCTTGCCGATGATCATCGGCTCGATCTCCGGGTGGTTGACGTTCGCCGGGAGCACCGCGCGCCCGGCGGCGATCTCCTCGCGCACGACCTCCGGGGGGACGTTCTCGCGCAGGGCGACGAATTCCATCTCGGGGGTGATCTCGCCGCGCCGCGCGTACGCGAGTTGCGTGACGGGCAGCCCGTCGCGGCCGCGGCGCGGGAGCCGGGGCCGCCCGGGGAACACCGCGTCGAGGTTGCGGAGGCCGCCGCGGGGCGCGGTGTGCCGGAGGCCGTCGTCCTCGGGGCGGACGGGGCGTCCGGGGTACTCCTCGGTGTCGCCGCGTCCGGCGATCCAGTTCTCCCGGAGCGGGGTGAGGCCCCTCCGGACGTCGGTCTCCACGGTCGGGTCGGTGTACGGACCGGACGTGTCGTACAAGGTCACGTCGCGGCCGGTGGTCAGGTGCACCTGACGGACCGGCACCCTGAGGTCCGGCCGTGATCCGGTGAGGTACGACTTGTGCCAGCCGATGTCACGCGTGCGTGCGTCCTGCATGGTCATCAGACCTACTCCCTACGCCGGCATTACCCGGTAACAGGTTCGGCGGTCGACGCAGCCGTCGCGTTGTCGCGATCCAGCGCCCTCTCAGCCCGGTGCTCCGAGCTCCCGCGTTGTGCAAAGGTGGCCCCAACGGTAGCGAAGGGGTGCGGACACACACCAGGGGCCTTGCGATGATCGGGCCGTGGACACCTCCCCGGCCGGCGCGCACGGTCACTCGCACAGTCACGGTCACAACCATGGGCCCGTGCCGCCGGTGTCGCGTCACCTGCGCAAGGTCATCGCCGCCGTCCTGGTGCCGTTCGCCGCCGCCGTCGTCGCGGGCCTGGTCCTGCTGTGGCCCGGCGGCGCCCCGGCCCACGACCGCACGGGCGTCGGCTTCGACCAGCAGACCCGGCAGGGCACGGTCGTCCGGCTGGCCGACCTGTCGTGCAAGGCGGCGAACGCCCTGCCGGACCAGTCGCCTTCGGGCGGCCCGGTCCCGGACGCCTGCCAGAAGGCGACGATCGAGGTGGCGTCGGGGCCGGACAAGGGAGCGACATTCACCGAGATCGTGCAGCCCGACCAGACCCGCCGCTACACCGTGGGCCAGGGCGTCGTGCTGGCGTACGCGCCCAACGCGCCCGCCGGGCAGCGCTATTCGGTGACCGATGTCGATCGCGGTTTCCCGCTGGCGCTGCTGGCGGGCCTCTTCGCGCTGGCCGTGATCGTCGTGGGCCGGCTGCGCGGGGTGATGGCGCTGATCGCCCTGGCGGTGTCGTTCGCCGTGCTGACGCTGTTCATCCTCCCGGCGATCCTGCGGGGCGACAATCCGCTGCTGGTCGCGGTGGTGGGCGGCAGCGCGATCATGCTGGCCGCCCTGTACATGTGCCACGGGCTGAACGCGCGCACCTCCGTGGCGGTGCTGGGCACGCTGTGCTCACTGTTCCTGATCGGGGCGCTGGGCTCGGGGTTCATCGGCTGGGCGCACCTGACGGGCAACACCTCGGACGAGACCGGCCTCATCCACAGCCTCTACCCGCACATCGAGATCAAGGGCGTCCTGCTGGCGGGCATCATCATCGGGTCGCTGGGCGTGCTGGACGACGTGACGGTGACCCAGGTGGCCGCGGTCTGGGAGCTGAAGGACGCCGATCCGGGGGCCAACTGGCGCAAGCTGTACGGCGCGGGGATGCGGATCGGGCGGGACCACATCGCCTCGGTGGTCAACACCCTGGTGATGGCCTACGCGGGCGCGGCCCTGCCGCTGCTCCTGCTGTTCTCCATCGCCCGCAGCGGGGTGCTGCGGGTGGCCAGCAGTGAGCTGGTCGCCGAGGAGATCGTCCGGACACTGGTGGGGAGCATCGGCCTGGTGGCCTCGGTGCCGCTGACGACGGCGCTGGCGGCTCTGGTGGTGAGCTCCGACCGGGGCGGCGGTTCGGGCGCGGGCCGCGGTGAGGGGGGCCGCGGCGCCGCGGCCGGCCACGGCGGCGCCGAGCCGACCGGTTCCGGGTACGTCACGGCCGGCCGCCCGGACGCGGGTGGTTCCGCGGTGCCGGGGCAGCCGGCCGGGGTGCGGGGCGCCGGGCGCCCCGGAGGCTCGGGCGGCGGAAGTCACCGCCGCCGTGCAAGGTGAGCGGCCCGCCCGTGCGGGCCGGGCTCGCCGGCCGCCTCACCAGTCGCGCTTGGATCCGCCGCCGGAGGTGACCCGCTTCACCACGAAGACCAGGGCGCCGACCAGGATCACGAAGACGACGACCTTGAACAGCAGGCCGACGACGATGCTGATGAGGCTGGCGATGAGTCCGCCGAAGACCACCAGCGCGATGACCGGGATACCGATCCACTTGACCCACCAGGGCAGGTTCTTCAGCAGGTTCTCCATGACGGTCGTGGTCTCCTTGGTTGCCGCCGCGTTCTGGTACTTCGAGAGTAGGGCCATCCGGCCGTACCGCGGGGCCTCCGGAGTCCCGATCCGACCCTGAACGCACCCCTAGGGTTCCGGGGGCGAGAAGACCACCATGACCCTGAGGTCCTCGCTGATGTGGTGGAAGCGGTGCGGGGTGCCCGCCGGCACGAAGACCACGCTGCCGCGCGCCACCGAGGTCGTCTCGTCACCCACCGTGATGGACGCCCGGCCGCTGACCACGAGGTAGATCTCGTCCTGACCGTGCGGCTGCTGGGGATCCGTCTCGCCGGCCCGCAGCGCGTACAGCCCGGCCGACATGCTGGTTTCCTTGAGAAAGCGCAGGTAGGCGCCTTGATTGGCCGCGCGCTCCGCGTCCAGGTCGTCCAGCCGGAACACCTTCATCGCCACTCCTCAGGCTGCGGTACCGCTACGGTTCCGTTCGCTCTCTTGTCCTGGTGATCAGTTCTGCGACGATCACACCATGAAGAATTTCATCGTCAAGACCCTGGCCAACGCCGGGGCCCTGGGCGTGGCCATCTGGCTGCTCAAGGACATCACGCTCACCGGTGGCTCCACGGCGCACAAGGTCCTGACCCTGATCCTGGTCGCACTGGTCTTCGGACTGGTGAACTGGCTGGTCAAGCCCTTTGTCAAGGTGCTGTCCTTCCCCCTGTTCATCCTCACCCTGGGTCTGATCACCCTGGTGGTGAACGCCCTCATGCTGCTACTGACGTCGTGGCTGGCGGGCAAGCTGAGCCTGGACTTCCACGTGTCCGGGTTCTGGACCGCGGTCCTCGGCGCACTGATCGTCAGCATCGTGTCGTGGGCCCTGCACGTCGTGCTGCCGGACGAAGAGTGATGAACGGCACGAACGGCCGCGCTGCCGGTACGAACGGCGCGGCCGGCGCGGACACCTCCGGCGGGCCGGGCGACAGCACGCGCAGCGTGCACGCGGGCCGGCCGCCGGCGACCCCGTACGAGCCGAGCCTGCCCGGGCCGGTCTTCGTCTCGCACTACCACCTGCCGGGCGAGGCCACCGGCCCCTACACCTACGGGCGGGACGAGAACCCCACGTGGGTCCGGCTGGAAGCGGCGATCGCGGAACTGGAGGCGCCCGGCGACGCCGCGGCCGCCACGGTGTCCTTCGCCTCCGGCATGGCGGCGATCGCCGCCGTCGTACTGTCCCAGGTGCGAGCGGGCGAGACCGTGGTGCTGCCCTCGGACAGCTACCAGGCGACCCGCGCGCTGCAGGAGCGGCTGGAGTCCTTCGGGGTCGCGGTGCGGCTCGCCCCCACCGCCGGCGACGCCCAGCTCGCGGAGCTGGAGGGCGCCCGGCTGCTGTGGCTGGAGACGCCGTCCAACCCCGGGCTGGACGTGTGCGACATCCGGCGGCTGGCCGACGCCGCCCACGCGGCGGGCGTGCTGGTGGCCGTCGACAACACCCTGGCCACGCCGCTCGGCCAGCGGCCCCTCGACCTCGGCGCCGACTTCTCGGTGTCCAGCGGCACCAAGGCGCTCTCCGGCCACGGCGACCTGCTGCTCGGCTACGTGACGACGCGGGACGCGGCGCTGGCCGCGAGCGTGCGGAAGTGGCGCAAGCTGGTCGGCGCGATCCCCGGGCCCATGGAGGCCTGGCTCGCGCACCGCTCGCTGGCGACGCTCGCCCTGCGGGTGGACCGGCAGGCGGCCAACGCCCTGGCGCTGGCGAACGCGCTGCTGGCCCGGCCCGAGGTCACCGGCGTGCGCCACCCGGGGCTGCCCACGGACCCGGCGCACCAGGTCGCCACCGCGCAGATGCGCCGGTTCGGGAGCGTGGTGTCCTTCACCCTGCCCGACCAGGCCCACGCCGAGCGGTTCCTTGCTGCGCTGCGGCTGACCGCGGAGGCGACGAGCTTCGGCAGTGTGCAGTGCACGGCCGAGCGCCGGGCGCGCTGGGGCGGGGACGCGGTGCCGGCCGGCTTCATCCGCTTCTCCGTGGGCATCGAGGACGCCGACGACATCGTGGCCGATGTGCTGCGCGCCCTGGACGAGGCGGCCGCCTGAGACGAGGCGGCCGCCCGGGCCCTGCCCGGGCGACGCACCGCCGCCGCTCGGGCCGCGGCTGTTTCTGCGGCCCGCGGCATTCCCGCCGGCACCGCCGCTCACCAGGGGCCCGGCGATTTCGACGCCCTGGGCACGTTTGCTGCGCCGTCCGTCGCGGCAGATCTCAGGCATGCCCCCGGACACGCACCCTGGCACCACCACTCGCCCGGTGGTCAAGCGCACGGCCCGCGCGATCGTCCTCGACGGCGACCGCCTCGTCCTGATCAAGCGGACCAAGCCCGGCCTCGCCCCGTACTGGGTGACGCCGGGCGGCGGTGTCGACGAGGAGGACGCGAACGTCCTCAGCGCCCTGCACCGCGAGATCGACGAGGAGCTGGGCGGCAAGATCACCGACGCCGTTCCCGCCTTCGTCGACACCACCGAGCACATCGCCGAGGACGGCTCGCACGGTGTGAAGGTGTCGTACTTCTTCGTCTGCCGGCTGGAGTCGATGGACCCGGCCCAGCGGCACGGCCCGGAGATCGAGGCGCCCTGTGGCGACTACGAGATCGTGCGGGTGCCGTTCAGCAGGATGGGCCTCGCCTCGGTGGACATCGTCCCGCTGACGCTGCGGCACTACCTGGACGCGAACATCGAGGGAGTGCTGGGGCTGCTGGGCCCGGACCTGCGGTGACGCGGTCGCCGGGGCGCCCGGCCGACCTCCGCTGACCGGGACCGGCGACGCCGCCGCGGGCCGCCTCGCCCTCACTTCGCGGCGGACACCAGCTCATGGACGAGGTCGTGCCGGATGCGGTGCGAGGGCATGCCGATCCGGACCAGGGTGTCGACGCTGCTGCGGATCATCCCCGGCGGCCCGGACAGGTACGCGTCGTGGGTCTCCCACGGCCCGAACTCCTCGACGGCGTCGGGGAGCGGGCCGGTCAGCGCGTCGGGCGGGGTGTCGGAGACGACCGTGCGCACCGACAGCCAGGGGTGCCGGGCCTTCATCTGGAGCAGGGTGTCCAGGTCGTAGAGGTCGGCCGCGTGCCGGGCGCCGTAGAAGATGTCGACCGAGCGCCGGTCGCCGTGCGCGGCGACGTCCTCGACCAGGGCCCGGATGGGAGCGATGCCGGTGCCGCCGCCCAGGCAGAGCAGGCCGCTGGCGCTGGCGTGATCCACGGTCATGGTGCCGGCCGGCGGACCGAGGCGGATGACGCTGCCCGGGGCCGCCCGGTTGACCAGGGCGTTGCTCACCCAGCCCGCCGGAACCGCCCGGACATGGAACGTGAGCAGGCCGTCGGCCCGCGGCGCCGAGGCGAAGGAGTAGTGCCGCCAGACGCGGGGCCACCAGGGTGTCTCGACGGCTGCGTACTGGCCGGCCAGGAACGGATACGGCTGGTCGGTCCGCACAGTCAGCACGGCCACGTCCCGGGTACGGCGCTCGTTGCTGACGACCTCGGCGCTCCACCAGGCCGGCGCGGTCTTCTCGTCGGCGGCCGCCGCGTCGATCATGATCTGCGAGATCACGGTGTAGGCCCGCACCCAGGCGGCCTCGGTCTGCGCGGTCCACACCGCTGAGGCATAGCGGGACAGCGCGCCGATCAGGGCTTCACCGAGGGCCGGGTAGTCGTGGGCCTGGGTCCCGTACTTGCGGTGACCGCGCCCGAGCTGCGCGAGGTACTCGGTGAGCGCACCCGGGTCGTCGATCCGGTCGGCCGCGGCGAGCAGTGCCCGGAACAGCCGGTCGCGCTGGGCCTCCATCGCTGCCGGGAACAGGTCACGCAGGTCCGGGCGGCGCAGGAACAGCAACGCGTAGAAGTACGAGGTCGCCTTGTCGGCTACAGGTGCGATCTCGTCCATGGTGCGCCGGATGAGAAAGGCGTCCGGCGACGGCGGCTTGGCGTCCATGATGAGCCGAGCCTGGCACCCGGCCCCACCAGATCGTGTGAATTGCGCGAAGCGCCGCCCCTGCGGACGGGCAGGCGCGTAGGGTGATGGGTCGCCCGTGTCGCGGCACGCGATGTTCCACGTGGAACACGAAGCGTCACCGATGGCGTCACCGATGCCCTCAGGCTCTACTTGCGTGCCTGTCGTGGCCTGCGCACTCCCTGCACACCCTCGGGGCTCTCGACGGGGACGGCGCAGTGCCCGGTGGCCAGCCGGTTGAGCGCGGAGACGAAGATGTCGCGCTCAGCGTCCGGCAGCGCGTCCAGGACGTCCCGGTGCACCCGGTCGACGATGGCCTGGCCCGCGGCGACGACCTCCTGGCCCTTCGGGGTGACCTTGATGATCCGCGCCCGTCGGTCGGTCGCGGACGGCACGCGCTCGGCCAGCCCGTCACGTTCCAGCAGGTCGACGGTGACGACCATCGTCGTCTTGTCGAGGTCGGAGAGCTCGGCGATCTGTGCCTGGGTGCGCTCGGCCTGCGAGGCATGGGCGAGCACGCAGTGCGCGCGCGGCGACATGCCGATCTCCGCCAGAGCGGCCGTCATCTGCGTGCTCAGCACATGGGCGGTGTGCTGCAGCAGGAACGACAGGTCAGGAGCACTGAGGGCGGCGGGTGCGGTCGGAGCGGTCATGCCGTCCAGGCTAACAAATAGGTCAGATACGGGATTGTTTCGCGACAGACCTATCTCGACTCCTCCGTCCCACCCCCGCGTCCCCGAAAGAGGAACCGTAAAAGATAGTCTCTTACAAAACCTTCTGCTACGGTCGGTATTGGTCATCGATCCGCCAGGAGGCGACCCGTTATGCGACAGCCATCCCCCGCGCCACCCGCCGCGCCCGGAAGCCGTTCGGCGACCGGCACCCGTTCCCCCGGCGCGGCCCTCGCCGTACTGAGCGCCGGAACCCTGATGATCATCCTCGACGGGACGATCGTGAACGTGGCGCTGCCGTCCATCCAGCGCGACCTGGGCTTCTCCCAGGCCGGACTGGCCTGGGTGGTGAACGCCTACCTCATCGCCTTCGGCGGACTGCTGCTGCTCACCGGACGCCTGGGCGACCTGCTCGGCCGGCGCCGCATCCTCGTCGCGGGGCTGACCGCTTTCAGCGCCGCCTCACTGCTGTGCGGGATCGCCGACTCCGCGGCCGTGCTCGTCGCGGCACGGTTCGTCCAGGGCGCGGCCGGGGCCATGGTCTCCGCCGTCTCGCTCGGCATGGTCATCGCGCTCTACCCCGAACCTCGTGGCCGGGCCCGGGCGATGGGCGTCTACAGCTTCACCCAGTCCGCCGGCGGGGTCCTCGGACTCCTGGCGGGCGGCGTGCTCACCCAGGCCATCAACTGGCACTGGATCTTCTTCGTCAACCTGCCGATCGGCATCGGCGCGGCCGTGCTCAGCCTGCGTCTACTGCCGGACGACCGGCCCGCCGACCGCCGTTCGCCGCGCGGCGCCGACGTCCCCGGCGCGGTCCTGGTCACCGCCGCCCTGATGCTGGGGGTCTCCACCATCGTCAGGACCGCCGACCACGGCTGGACCTCGACCGCGACCGTAATCTCGGGGGCGCTGTCGCTCGCCCTGCTCGCCGCCTTCCTGCTGCGGCAGGCCACGGCCGCCCACCCGCTCATGCCGCTGCGGCTGTTCCGTTCCCGGATCGTGGCGGGCGCCAACCTCGTGCAGTCCCTGATGGTCGCCGGAGGCTTCGGCTTCCAGTTCCTGACCGCCCTCTACCTACAGCGGGTCCTCGGCTACGACCCGCTGCGGATCGGCCTGGCCATCGCGCCGACCGGCGTGGTCATCGGTGTGATGTCCCTGCTGCTCTCCGCCCGGCTCGGCTCCCGCTTCGGCGAGCGTGCGGTACTGCTGCCCAGCCTGGCGCTCTTCGCCTCCGGCTTCCTGCTCCTGGCCCGGGCGCCCGCCGCGCACGCGTCGTACGCGGCCGACATCCTGCCGCCGATCCTGGTGTTCGGTGTGGGCTTCGGTCTCGCCATGCCCTCGCTGATGACCCTGGGCATGTCGGACGCCACTCCGGCCGACTCCGGCCTGGTCTCCGGGGTGTTCAACACCGCACAGCAGATCGGCGGCGCTCTCGGTCTGTCCGTGCTGGCCTCCCTCGCGGGTGCCCGCACCGACCACCGGCTCGCGGCCGGCACCGCGCTGCGCCAGGCGCTGACCAGCGGCTACCACCTCGCCTTCGTGGCAGCCGCCGGTCTGCTCGCCGCCGCCACCGTGATCGCCGGGGTGCTGCTGCGCCCCCCGGCGAGGCCCGGCGACGGCGCGGCGCCGCCCGACGACCCTGCTGCGGCGGTCAGTGCCAGCCGGGGAAGCCTCCGGGCACCGGAGCCGACGGATCGTAGGGCTCGCGTGTGAACACGAAGGAGCCCAGGTCGAGGTGGCTGAGCGAGCCGTCCCCCCGGCGCACCACGCGCAGCGTCTCACCGGCGTAGTAACCCTCGCGGCCGGTCCAGGTGCCGTCCGGTTCCACGTGGAACCGTGATCCGCGGCCCTGGCCGGTCAGCGGCGCCAGATGCAGCTCACCACCGGCCCGGACCCGCAGCGCGAACCCCGAGGTCCCCCAGTACCAGGGCCCGGCCAGCTCCAGCAGCGTGGGATCGATGTCCTCGGCCGGCCGCCAGGCGGCGGGGAAGACCGGCTCGGCCTCGACCGTGATCGCCAGCAGATCCGCGGCGACCGCGCTCACGGCCGGCCCCGAGGTGCAGTTGGCCAGCGCCAGCGCACCGGTCCCGTCCTCGACGCTCACCCACAGCGCGGCCAGAAACCCCGGCATCGAGCCGGTGTGACCGACCAGTTGGCGGCCGTTCCGCCGCAGCAGCTGAAGCCCCAGGCCGTAGCCGCCGTCCGGATCGACGGCCTGCGGCGGCGCCGCAGGCAGCCGCATCTCCTCGACCGTGCCCGCGCTGAGCACCCCGTCGCGGCCGGCCGCGAGGAAGCCCGCCCAGCGGGACAGGTCCGCCGCCGTGGACCACAACTGACCGGCCGGAGCCATCCGACCGGTCTCCTGCACCGTCTCGGGGACCATCACATCGGCCCACGGATGCACCGCGAAGCCGCCCGCCGCCGGGGCCTGCGGCAGCAGTGTCGTGCGGTCCATGCCCAGCGGCCGCAGCACCTCGGTGGCGAGCACCTCGCCCCAGGGCATGCCGCGCAGCTTCTCGACCACCGCGCCCAGCAGGGCGTATCCGGGGTTGGAGTAGTGATAGTGGCGACCGGGCGCGTGCTTGGCGGGGTCGGGGCCGAGGATGTCGGCGAGTTCGGGGCGCAGCGCGCCCGGTGTGCGCTCCCACCAGGGGCCGGGTGTCTCGGAAGCCAGGCCGGAGGTGTGAGCGAGCAGTTGACCGATCGTCACCCCGACGGCGCCGTCGGCGCCGTCGGTGTCCGGCAGATGCCGTGCGACCGGGTCGGTGAGCTCCAGCCGCCCTTCGTCCCGCAGCCGCATGACCAGCACCGCGACGAAGGTCTTGGTGAGCGAACCGATGCGGTACTGCGTGTCCGCGGCCGGCGCGTGCCCCTCGATCATGCTCCGGGAACCGGTCCACACCGGCCGTCCGTCACGCACCACCGCCGCCACGAGCGAGGGGGTCCGCCCCTCGGCCTGGCCGACGGCCACCCGGTGCGTCAACGCCCTTCGTGTGGCGGGCAGCAGGGTGTTCTCGTACGTCTGCGGGGAGTCGGGGCCGGTCGGGGACTGGGGGTCAACCGTCAATTGTTCGCCTCTCGTGCCGGTACGCACCGGTTGCGGACATCGCTCGCGCGCCCGGGCGGGCGCGCGTGGTCATGCTATTCCGCCGATCCGGGGTCCCCACCGAAACGGACCGCGATGATCGACATCCGCAGCGAGCGCAGCCCCGGGATGCGGTGGGACAGCGGCGCGAGGGCGTAGAGGCCGCGGCCGCGCGGGAACCGCAGGCTGCGGACCTCGGTGATCCTCGGCGACGCGGCGGCCACCTTGCGGTACTCCGTGACGTCCATGCCCCACTCCCAGCGCGGTGCCCGGTACCGGCCGTCGGAGGAGCCGAGGGCGCCGGCCTGGTTGCGGGCGACCATCGCCCGCGGCAGCGCGTCGAAGAGGAACCTGCCACCCGGGAAACGCTCCGCGCAGGCGGCGATAAGGCCCTTGGCCTCGGCCTCCGGCAGATACATCAGCAGCCCCTGCGCGGTGACCATGACGTCCCGCGACGCCACACCGTCGCCCACTTCGTCCATCCAGCGCAGGTCCAGCGCCGAGCAGGCGAGGCTGCGGCGGCGCGGCGGGTCGTCCGGCAGCAGGGTCCTGCGCACCTCGACCGTCTCCGGCAGGTCCACGGAGAGCCAGCGCACCCTGCCGTCGTCGACCCGCCAGAACTGCGTCTCCAGGCCCTCACCGAGCGCCACCACCGTGCCGCCGGGGCGTTCGGCGAGGAACCGGCGCACCTCGTCGTCCAGGCAACGGATCCGCAGGGCGTGCCACTGGGCCATGGAGGCGGCGCCGAACCGCTCGAAGGGGTAGTCGATGCGGTCGACGAGCTCGACGGCCCGCGGGTCGTCGAGCAGCCGGGAGCCGGGCCGCCGCGCCTCCTCGGCCCGGTTGTAGAGGTTCCACAGCAGCGTCTCGGGGACGCCTTCCAGTTCGACCTTGATCCGTTCGTTCTCGGCTGACATGACCTCAGGTTCCCACCGCAGCGGGCCGTGTGAGAAAGGTTGACACCCCCTCAGCGTGGGCGTAGACATCACGTCGGTCAGAGAGCGCTCTCACGCACGCTGGGGCAGCACGGAGAGAGCGCACCCGGTTCACCCCCACCCAGAGCCGACTCGACAGGAGCCCACGACATGAGGGTCACCCCACGCGACCTCTTGCCCGGCCGTAAACGTTTCCGACGATCTCCGCAGGGCATCCTCCTGCTCACGCTGGCGATGATCGCCTCGGTCTATCTCTCGCTCGCCCCGACGTCCTCCCACGCCGACACACCCGTGCTGCTCTCCCAGGGCAAGCCCGCCACGGCCTCGTCGGTACAGGACCCGTTCACCGCCGGCGCCGCCGTGGACGGCGACACGGGAACGCGCTGGTCGAGCCTGGCCGCCGACCCCCAGTGGATCCAGGTCGACCTCGGCACCAGCCAGCCGCTCACCCAGGTGGTACTGAACTGGGAGACGGCCTACGCCAAGGCGTTCCAGATCCAGGCGTCGGACAACGGTTCCACGTGGAACACGCTGTACTCCACGACCACGGGCACCGGCGGCACCCAGACCCTTCCGGTCTCCGGCTCCGGCCGGTACGTGCGGATGTACGGCACCGTGCGTGCCACCCAGTGGGGCTACTCCCTCTGGGAGTTCCAGGTCTACGGCGGTTCGGGCGGCGGCACCCCACCGACCACCTGCGGCACCACCACGGCCGCCCTCGGCAAGCCGGCCACCGCCTCCTCCACGGAGAACGCCGGCACCCCGGCCTCGGCGGCGTTCGACGGCAACGCCGGCACCCGCTGGTCCAGCGCGGCCTCCGACCCGCAGTGGATCCAGGTCGACCTCGGCTCGTCGCAGACGCTCTGCGGGGCACAGCTCATCTGGGAGACGGCGTACGGGAAGGCGTACCAGATCCAGGTGTCGGACACCGGCAACGCCAGTGACTGGCACACCGTGTACTCCACCACCACCGGAGCCGGCGGGACGGAGAACCTGTCGTTCAACGCCACCGGCCGATACGTGCGGATGTACGGGACGGTCCGCGCCACCCAGTGGGGCTACTCCCTGTGGGAGTTCACCATCCTCACCCCGGGCGGCACGAGCACCCCGCCGACCGGCGGCAACGGCAACTGCCCCTGGGTGGGCTCCACCGCGCCGGTCGCCACCCGCGTCGCGCAGGTCATGGCCCAGATGACCAACGCCCAGAAGGTGTCGATCCTGCACGGCAACAACAACTCCTCGCCGTACATCGGCAACATCACCGGCATCCCCTCGCTGTGCATCCCGAACATCGGACTGCAGGACGGCCCCCACGGAGTCGGTGACGGGCTCGGCGGCGTGACGCAGATGCCGTCCGCCAACGCCTCGGCGGCCACCTGGGACACCGCCCTGGAGCAGCAGTACGGCTCGGCGATCGGGGCGGAGTTCGCGGGCAAGGGCGCCCAGGTGGCGCTCGGCCCCACGCTGAACATCGTGCGCGACCCGCGCTGGGGCCGGGCCTTCGAGACGTTCGGCGAGGACCCCTACCTCAACGGGCAGATGGCCGCCGCCGACATCCGCGGCATCCAGAGCCAGGGCGTGATGGCCGAGATGAAGCACGTGGCCGTCTACAACATCGAGAACCCGGCGGGCACGGTCATCGTCGACAAGCGCACCCTGCAGGAGCTGTACCTGCCGGCGTTCCAGGCCGCGGTCCAGCAGGGATCACCGGCGGCCGCCATGTGCGCCTACAGCGTCGTCAACAACGTCCCCGCCTGCCAGAACCCGGACCTGATGAACACCGGGCTCTACCAGCAGGCGAACTTCGGCGGCTTCATCACCAGCGACTGGGGCGGCACCCACTCCACGGTCGAGTCCGCCAACGCCGGCCTTACCGTGGAGATGCCCAACGGCTACTTCTACGCCGACTTCCTCGCCCAGGCCGTCGCCGGCGGCACGGTCAGCCAGGCCACGCTGGACACGATGGTCAGCCGGCTGCTCACGCAGTTCTTCGCCTTCGGCCTCTTCGACAAGGCGCCCAGCGGGTCCCGGGACGCCACCGTCACCACCCCGGCCCACGCGCAGACCGCCCTGCAGGGCGCGGAGGAAGGCGCGGTCCTGCTGAAGAACAACGGCATCCTGCCGCTGTCCACCTCCACCACCCACTCGATCGCGGTGATCGGCTGGGACGGCGGGGCCGGCGTGCAGACGATCGGCGGCGGCAGCGCCACGGTGACCAGCCCCGGCACGGTCTGGCCGATCACCGGCATGCAGAACCGGGTCGCCGGCACGGGCACCACCGTCCAGTACAACGACGCGACCAACCTCGCCTCGGCGGTCAGCCTGGCCCGCAGCTCGGACGTGGCGATCGTCTACGCGTCGGACAACTACGGCAACGAGGAGCACGACACCACCACGCTCGACCTGCCGAACAACGGCGGCGGCTCGGTCAGCCAGAACGACATGATCGCCCAGGTGGCGGCCGCGAACCCGCACACCATCGTGGTGCTGAACAACAACTCGGCGATCAACATGCCCTGGCTCAACTCGGTCGCCGGCGTCTTCGAGGCCTTCTACCCGGGCCAGCAGATCGGCACGGCCATGGCCGCGCTGATCTTCGGCGACGTCAACCCGTCCGGCAAGCTCCCCGTCACCTTCCCCAAGTCGCTGGCCGACGTGCCCGCGAACACGGCGGCGCAGTGGCCCGGCGCCAACGGGCAGGTGCAGTACAGCGAGGGGCTGAACGTCGGCTACAAGTGGTACGACACGAAGAACATCCAGCCGCTCTTCCCGTTCGGCTTCGGTCTGTCGTACACCACCTTCGGCTTCAGCAACCTGCAGGTGGGGGCGCTCTCCGGGAACACCGCGACCGTCCATGTGACGGTGACCAACACCGGGTCGCGCGCCGGCACGGACGTCGCCCAGCTCTACGTCGGCGATCCGGCGTCCACAGGTGAGCCGGTCCACCAGCTCCGGGGCTTCCAGCGCGTGACCCTCAACCCCGGGCAGGCGCAGACGCTGACGTTCACGGTCAGCACCCACGACCTGGCCTACTGGAACACCGGCAGCGGCAACTGGACCACCGCCGCGGGCGCCTACCAGATCCTGGTCGGCGACTCCTCGCGCAACCTGCCGGTGTCCGGCACCCTGACCGTGCCGACCACCGTCAACGGTGCGGCGGCCGCCCCGCAGACGGCCGGGACGGCGGCGAAGGCGGCCACCGCGGCGGGCACGGACGGCGGGACGGCTCCGGTGACACAGCCGCTGGCCGTGCCGAACCCGTACGGCATGAGCAGCCCTCTGCACCACGCGGTCGACTGGGTCCTCGACCCGAACGCCACCGGTCTGACCTACACCGCGACCGGTCTGCCGCCGGGTCTCGCTCTCAGTCCGTCGGGCCGGTTCACCGGCGCGGCCACGGGCCAGGGCACGTTCACGGTGACGGTCACCGCGCGGAACGCGAGCGGGTCGACGGGAGCGGCCACCTTCGTGTGGACGGTGACCTGAGCACCTGAGCGGACCTGCGCGGTCCGGTGATGCCGGAGCGGCCCGGCATGATCCGAGCCGCTCCGGCAAGTGCGCGGTCCGGCCGGGACGCCCCGGCCGGACCGCTCCCGTGCGATAGTCGTAGCCATGCGCGATGAGGTGGCTCCGCTGCTGAACCGCTTCCTGGACGAGATGCGGGAGGCGGTACCTCTCGAAGCGCTCTGGGCCCACGGCTCCCTCGCGCTGGGGGACTTCCGGCCCGGACGCAGCGACCTCGACATGATCGCCGTCATCGCGTCACCCGCTGGCAGCGCCGAACGCCATCGGCTCCAGGCCATCCACCACGCGCTGGAGGCCGACGACCCGCAGGCCGCCAAACTGCACTGCTCCTACATGGTCCGCGGTGCGCTCACCGACACCTCCACCCGCCACCTGACGTGGGCTCATCGTGAGCTGACGACGCGGGCGGTGACGCCGGTCAGCCGCCGCGAGCTGCGCACGGGCGACCTGAGCCTGTTCGGGCCGCCGCCCTCCGCGCTCCTGCCGGACGTCGGCGACGCCGAACTGGCCGAGTTCGTCCGCCACGACCTGCGGACCTTCTGGCTCCCCGCCACGCTCCGGCCGACGATCTGGCTGCGGGACGTCTGGGTGGACCTCGGCGCGCTCACCACCGCGCGGGCCAGCGTCACCCTGGCCGACGGCCGTCTGATCAGCAAGGGCGAGGCCCTCGATGTGCTGCCCACGCTCGGGGCGCCACAGGAACTCGTCGACGAAATCCGCGCACGGCGCTACGCCTCGCCGGAGACCCTGAACGCACCCCAGCGGGTACGGCGCGCCCGCCAGACCCGGGCGTTCACGCGGTCGGCGATCCAGCGGGTGCTGGCGTCATAGCCGTCGCCCTCGCTGCCCTCATAGTGGCTGCCCGTGCGATGAGGGGTGCCCTCCCGGGCCGGGCGAGCGGGGTCGCGTGCGGAGCCTTCGGCATGCGGCACGCGGCCTGCTGCATCCAGTTTGCGCGGCGCGGGACGCGATCGGGGGCACGTGAGAAGCGCTCAGGCCAGGCCCTTGCCGCCCGCCGGTGCCGTGGTGAGGCTATGCAGGACCTCGGCCTTGATCGCGCCGGGCGTCAGGGCGACGGCTTTCGGGACGCCCGTGTTCCACTCCTCCGCGAACTCCTTCACCCCGTCCCGGAAGACACGGCGCAGCACGAACCCGCCGAGTACGGCGGCGACCGCGGCCGGCGGCCGGGCCCAGCCGCGGCCCCGCGCGGTGACGACGACCTCGGTCTTCCAGCGG
Source organism: Actinacidiphila acidipaludis (assembly GCF_019890725.1). Classification (GTDB taxonomy): domain Bacteria; phylum Actinomycetota; class Actinomycetes; order Streptomycetales; family Streptomycetaceae; genus Actinacidiphila; species Actinacidiphila acidipaludis. The sequence continues at coordinate 59,561 of NZ_JAINZZ010000017.1, read as the reverse complement.
GCGTGCTTCGTCTCGGTCATCCTCACGTGCACAGCCGCCTTGACGAGCGGATGGCGCAGTTCGGCCGTCAGCGGCGGCCGGCTGCCGGGCTCGGCCGCCCACCACGCCCGCAGATCGAGCGCGCCCTTCGTCCGGCCGCGCCGGTACCGGGCCCGGGTGCCCGCCCCGCGGAAGTCCGCGGACCACCGCAGCGTCGCCGGCCCGTCGACGGACCGCAGCTCCCCTTCGCCGCGCAGCCGCAGGTCAGGGGCCTTCCCGTCGTACCGCAGGCGGACGACGGAGGACCGGTCCCATGCTCGGACGTCCACGCGGTGGGTGGCGGGGACGCCGTCGGCGTCGACGTCCTCGATCAGGTACCGGGCGCCGGCGCCGATGTGGTGGCCGGCGGTGATCCGCAGCCCCTGCACGCGCTCGGTCCCGGCGAACAGGTGGCCGCGCTCCTCCCGCAGTTCCTCGACCGCGTCCACCACGGCGGCGAGCGCCGCCTCCAGCCACTTCCGCGGCACGGGTTCCAGTACGACCGTATGCCGAAGCGTCACCATCCCCGGATCGTGCCAGCCCCGCCCGGTCTCACGGAAGAGCCCGGCCACCGTCCGTCCAGCAGACCGGAGTCGCCATGCCCCCGCTGATGCGCCTGACCGCCGTCACCCTCGACTGCCCCGACCCCCTGGCCCTGCTCGCCTTCTACCAGCAGGCCACCGACCTCGAACCCCACCCCAAGTCCGACGCCGACTTCGCGGGCATCACCTGTGCCGACGGTCTCTTCGTCGGTTTCCAGCGGGTCGACGGCCACCGACCGCCCAGTTGGCCGGACCAGACCACCCCGCAACAGCTCCACCTCTGCTTCGCCGTCGACGACCTGGACGCGGCCGAGGCCCGCCTGCTCGCCCTGGGCGCCGCGAAACCCGCCCACCAGCCCGGACCCTCCCGCTGGCGCGTCCTCACCGACCCCGCCGGCCACCCGTTCTGCATCGTCGTCGTACGACCCTGACCACCCGGTCCGAGGTCGGAGGCCCGCCACCTGGGACGACCCGCAACGCTCAGTCCCACCACTGCACGACGAGCAGGCCCCGACGGGACGCCTGCGCGTAGAAACGGCGCAGAAGCGTCAGATGCGTCCGCAGGTAGGCACGCGGATCGCCGAGGCCTTCGGCCGCGCGGCCGAGCAGCGTCGCCGCCTTCCGGGGGTCCTGGGGCACGGCCGCGAGAAGGCGTTCCGGATCGATCTCCGCGAGCAGCGCGCCCACCCGGGCGACTCCGTCCGCGGTGAGCGCGGTGGGCGCCGGACCGAAGGGGCCGATGCCGTGCGGGGGCGCGGAGAGGAATCCGAGGTCGAGTTCGGCGTCGCCGTCGGTCGCCGGCACGAGCGCCTCCTGCTGTGCGGGGTCGAGGCCGGCCACCTCACCCGCGCGTTCCAGCAGGGCCGGCGCCCAGTCCAGGTCCAGGCAGTCGGACGACGGAGGGTCCCACTGCGGGTCGCCGTCCGGTGACGCGCTCGCGGACCGCCGGCACGCGGCGAGGTACTCCTCGGTGACGCGCGCGAGCTGCTGGGTGACGGCCATGGCGGCAGTATGCGGGTCTCCCGCCGGATCAGCCGGTCACCGGGCCGGTCGTCCCCGTGCCCGGGTCATTCCGGGTCGCGGAGGTACTGGAGGACGGCGAGGACGCGGCGGTTGTCGTCGGTGGCGGCGGGGAGGTCCAGCTTGGTGAAGATGCTGTTGATGTGCTTGCTGACCGCGTTCTCGGAGACGAACAGGGCCGAGGCGATACCGGCGTTGGAGCGGCCCTCGGCCATCAGGGACAGGACCTCGCGTTCGCGGGCGGTGAGCCGGGCGAGCGGCTCCCGGCCGTCGAGCCGGGTGACCATCGCTGCCACCACCTTCGGGTCGAGCACCGTCGCACCCGCCGCGACCTGCCGCACGGTCGCGATGAAGTCCGGCACGTTCCCGACCCGGTCCTTCAGCAGATAGCCGATCGCGCCCTCGCCGGACCGCAGCAACTCCCGTGCGTAGAGCTGCTCCACGTACTGGCTGAGCACCAGGACCGGCAGCCCGGGCCGGCGGGTCCTGGCCTCGATCGCGGCGACCAGGCCCTCGTTGGTGAAGGTCGGCGGCATCCGCACGTCGACCACCGCGATGTCCACCGGCTCGGACTCCAGGACGCGCGTCAGCTCCTCGACATCGCCGACCGCCGCCACCACCTCGAAGTCGTGCGCCAGGAACAGCCGGGTCAGGCCGTCCCTGAGGAGGGCGAGATCCTCGGCGATGACAACGCGCACCGTACCTCCATGGTCACCTGGGTCGGGCCGCCCGCCGGACTGTCCACGGTGAGGGTGCCGTCGAAGACCTCCAGGCGCCGCACGACCCCGAGCAGCCCGGTTCCCGCGCCCAGGTCCGCACCCCCGCAGCCGTCGTCGCCGACGAGCACGGTCAGCGTATCGTCGTCGTGAACGAGCCTGACCCAGGCCCGGGTTGCCCGGCTGTGCTTGACCACGTTGGCCAGGCACTCGGTCACCGCGAAGTACACCGCCGACTCCACGGGCGCCTGCAGCCGGCCCGGCACGTCCGCGGTGACGGTCACCGGCACCGACAGGTCCAGGGCCACCGCCTCCAGCGCGCCCACCAGCCCCCGGTCGGCGAGCACCGGCGGCTGGATCCCCTCCATGACCGAGCGCAGCTCGGCCAGCGCCGTCAGCGTGGTGGCCCGCGCCTCCACCAGCAGTTCGGCGACGGCTCCCGGGTCGCGGTCGAGGAGCTGGCTCGCCAGGCCGAGGTTCATCGCGAGGGACACCATGCGGGCCTGCGCGCCGTCGTGCAGGTCCCGCTCGATCCGCTTGAGCTCGGCGGCCTGCACGTCCAGCGCGCTGCTGCGGGTGCGGCTGAGCACCGCGATCCGGCCGGCCAGCTCCCGCTCCCGCGCGGCCGCCGGACGCCGCCGCCACAGCAGGTGCGCCAGCCACACGAGGGCCGCCGCGGGGACAGTGACACCCGGCCAGAACCAGCCCCCGCCGGACAGCACCCACACCGCCAGGTCGAGCAGGCAGTAGACGACGGTCAGCGCGCCGTGCACCGCGATGGCACGCTCACCGCGCGGCCTGCGCAGCCCCCAGCGGATGCCGTACTGGGCGGCGAGGCTGACCGCCAGGCCGAACCACACCCAGCGGGGCCAGTAGTACTGCGGACGCTGCGACGCCCACACCGCGGTCGTGCCCAGCCCTGCCACCACCGTCAGCCCGCACTGCGCCACCAGCATCGCGCCCCAGCCGCGCCCGCGTACGCCCGAGCCGGGCGGTGGCACACGCCGACCGCCCGGCTGGAGCCCTTCCGCCGTGCCCGTCACGAGGCCGCCCCGCGCAGCGCACCCGTCATCGGCCGCCGCACCGCCCGCCGGGTCGCGGTCATGCTCGTGGCCACCGTGAGGGCCACGACACCCGCGACCACCGCGAGGTACACACCGGCCGAGGTGTCCGGCAGCGCGCGGTCGGACACCGCCACGCTGTAGGGGACCACCGTCAGCAGCGCCGCGACCGAGCCGAACACGATCCCCGTGACCAGCACCAGCGCGGTCTCCGCGCCGACCAGCCGCAGGATCTGCCGCGGCGTCGCCCCGGTCAGCCGCAGCCGGGCGAACTCCCCACGACGGCCCGCGATCTCGGCCACCAGCAGGTTCACCAGCATGACCGCGGCGAACACCGCGATCATCCCCACCACCACGTAGTTCAGCATCTCCGTGCCCTCGTCGTCGGCCGCGGCAGGGTGCCGCCCCCCGTTCCAGATCGCCTCCATGGACAGGGTGCCGGTGGAGATCGCCGTGCACACGACGATCGGCATCATCGGCGTCGCCGCCCGCTGCAGCCGCTGCCGCACGCCCAGCATCCCGAGCTGCGCCGCCGGACCGCCCAGCGCGGCCAGCAGCGGGGCGAGCAGCGCGGCCGCGCCGCGCAGCAGGACCGGCGCCAGCAGCGCAAAGCCCAGCGACGCGAGGATGGCGCCCTCGGCCGCCACCGACTGCGTCACCATCTGCTCGCCGTCCATCACGGTCATGGTCGTCACACCGCAGTTGACGCCCGCGACCACCAGAAGGATGCCCGCCACCAGCCGGAAGCGGCTCATCCGCCGCCCGCCCGCCGACGCCTCGGTGAGCGCGCCCCGCGCACTGCGCCGGGCCCAGCGCCGGCCGGTCAGCCACGCCGCGGCCAGCGCCGCCACCAGGCAGCCGCCCGCGCCGATGGAGAGCGCGGCCGCACCGAACCGGTAGTGCGTGCCGTCCGCGATCTGCCCCGAGTGCCGCAGCGCCGCCAGCAGCCCGGCGCCGGCCCCGAAGCCGACGGGAACCGCCGCCACCACACCGAGCAGGCCGACCAGGGCCACCTCGCCGAGCAGCAACCGCGTCACCTGGCCGGGCGTCGCGCCCACCGTGCGCAGCAGCGCCAGTTCGCCGGCCCGCTGCCGGGCGGCCACCGCCACGGTCGTGGCCACCGCCGAGGCGACGATCACCGCGCCCCAGCCGCCGACCACGGAGGCCATGATGCCAAGCGCCGAACGATCGGCGTCCGTCACGCCCGGGCCGCCCGCGGTGTCCAGCAGCGACGCGAACGCCATGAGGATCGCCGCGCCCAGGAACACCGAGACGAAGGCCGCGACGAAGCCGCCCGAGCGGTGCCGGATCGAGGCCCGTGCCAGTCCGGTCATCGCGCCGCCCCCGTTCCGGCGTGGCGGGACGCGACGACCTCGTCGAGCCGGGTCATCCGCCGGGCCACCTCGTCGGCGTCCGGCGCGGCCAGCCGGTCCACGATCCGGCCGTCGGCGAGGAAGACGACGGATTCGGCGCAGGCCGCCGCCACCGGGTCGTGGGTCACCATCACCACGGTCTGGCCGAACTCGCGCACCGCCTCCTGGAGCAGCCGCAGCACCTGCCGCCCGCTCGCGGTGTCCAGCGCGCCTGTCGGCTCGTCCGCGAACAGCACCGCGGGCCGGCTCACCAGCGCCCGGGCGATCGCCACCCGCTGCTGCTGGCCACCCGAGAGCTCCGCCGGGCGCCGCTCCGCCAGCTCCGAGATCCCGAGCACGCCGAGCACGGTGGCGCACTCCTTGCGGGCGGGCCGGCGCCCGGCCAGCCGCTGCGGCAGCGTCACGTTCTGGGCCACCGTCAGATACGGGACCAGGTTGTACTGCTGGAACACGAAGCCGACGCGACCGCGGCGGAACCGGGTCACGGCCGCCTCCCCGCCCGACGGCAGCTCCTCGCCGCCGACCAGGACCCGGCCCGAGGTCGGCGTCTCCAGCCCGGCCGCGCACTGCAGCAGCGTGCTCTTCCCCGAACCCGACGGGCCCATCACCGAGGTGAAGCTCCCCGCGGGCAGGGTCAGCGAGACCGCGTCGAGCGCGGTCACCGGACGCGACGTCCCCTCGTACACCTTCGTCAGCGCTTCCAGCCGCAGCGCCTCGGCCGCCCGCGGCGGGCCTGCCGTCGTCACCCCGTACATGCTCGTCCCCTTCGTCGTCCGGCGTCACGGGCCGGCGTCTCGTCCGGCCCCACGGAGCGCGCGAAGGCCCCCGGATGTCCGGGGAGTTCAGGGGTTTCCCCCGCTTCGGCCGCGCTTCCCGATGCCTTCGAAACTACGGACCGCGCAGGTCAGGGGACATGACAGCAGCATCCCGTTCCCACCCTGCAGAAAACACCACCCCCGCACTGAACGAAAGCGCCGCGGCGGTGGCAGGGGCGCCCGGTTGACGCAGAGGGGACAGGAGGGCAAGCCCGTCCAGGCGACGGCCCGGCGAACCGGGTAGCCCCAGCGGGTGAGGGCCCGCACGACGGTCTCGGCGCCGACGGGGTTGGCGCTGTGGACGAAGAGGGTGCCGATCAGGAAGGGGCACCCGTGCCCCCCAGAATCACCGGTGCCGCCGCCTGCTCCCCCTCCACGCCTCCGCCCCCCGCACGGTGCCCGGGACGGAGTACGCCCGTCACTCTCAGTCGATGCAGAACTCGTTGCCCTCGACGTCCTGCATCGCGATGCAGGACTCGTTCTCCTCGTCGGCGACCAGCACCTGCACGCACACCGCGCCGAGCGCCTCCAGGCGGGCGCACTCGGCCTTGAGGACGGCGAGGCGGTCCTCGCCGACGAGCCCGGTGCCGACGCGCACGTCGAGGTGCACCCGGTTCTTGACGACCTTGCCTTCGGGAACCCGCTGGAAGTACAGCCGGGGACCCACGCCCGTGGGGTCACTGCACGCGAACCACGCGTCCTGCTTATCGGCCGGCAGCGAGGCGTTGTACGCGTCCCACGTGTCGAACCCCTCCGGGGGCGGCGGTGCGACGTACCCCAGCACCTCGCACCAGAAGCGGGCCACGCGCTCGGGCTGCGCACAGTCGAAGGTCACCTGGAACTGCTTGATCGACGCCATCGGCCCACCCTAGCGGCGCCCCCACCCACCCTTCACCGGGATATCGGAGAGCCGCGGCGAGGTGCGGGACCCATCAGGTCTGGGCCATGTCGACGAAGCGGGAGTAGTGGCCCTGGAAGGCGACGGTGATGGTCGCGGTGGGGCCGTTGCGGTGCTTGGCCACGATGAGGTCCGCCTCGCCGGCGCGGGGGGACTCCTTCTCGTAGGCGTCCTCGCGGTGCAGCAGGATCACCATGTCGGCGTCCTGCTCGATGGAGCCGGACTCGCGCAGGTCGGAGACCATCGGCTTCTTGTCGGTGCGCTGTTCGGGGCCACGGTTGAGCTGGGACAGCGCGATCACCGGCACCTCGAGCTCCTTGGCCAGCAGCTTGAGGTTACGGGACATGTCCGAGACCTCCTGCTGGCGGCTCTCCGGGCGGCGCGAGCCGCCCGACTGCATCAGCTGGAGGTAGTCGATGACGACCAGGCGCAGGTCGTTGCGCTGCTTCAGACGCCGGCACTTCGCCCGGATCTCCATCATCGACAGGTTCGGCGAGTCGTCGATGTAGAGCGGCGCCTCGGTCACGTCCGACATCCGGCGGGCGACCTTGGTCCAGTCGTCGTCCGTCATCGTGCCCGATCGCATGTGGTGCAGCGCGACCCGCGCCTCCGCCGACAGCAGACGCATCGCGATCTCGTTGCGCCCCATCTCCAGGGAGAAGATGACGCTGGGCATCTTGTTGGCGATCGAGCAGGCGCGGGCGAAGTCCAGCGCGAGGGTCGACTTGCCCATGGCCGGACGGGCGGCGATGACGATCATCTGGCCCGGGTGCAGGCCGTTGGTGAGGGAGTCGAGGTCGGCGAAGCCGGTCGGCACGCCGGACATCTGGCCGCTGCGCGAGCCGATCGCCTCGATCTCGTCGAGCGCGCCCTCCATGATGTCGCCCAGCGGCAGGTAGTCCTCGGACGTGCGCTGCTCGGTGACCGCGTAGATCTCGGCCTGCGCGCTGTTGACGATCTCGTCGACGTCGCCGTCGGCGGCGTACCCCATCTGCGTGATGCGGGTGCCGGCCTCCACCAGGCGCCGCAGCACGGCGCGTTCGTGGACGATCTCGGCGTAGTACTCGGCGTTGGCGGCGGTGGGCACCGCGTTGACGAGGGTGTGCAGGTACGGCGGGCCGCCGATGCGGGCGATCTCGCCGCGCTTGGTGAGCTCGGCCGCGGTGGTGATGGGGTCCGCGGGCTCACCGCGCGCGTACAGGTCGAGGATCGCGTTGTAGATCGTCTCGTGGGCGGGCCGGTAGAAGTCCTGGCCCTTGAGCACCTCGACGACGTCGGCGATCGCGTCCTTGGACAGCAGCATGCCGCCGAGCACGGACTGTTCGGCGTCCAGGTCCTGCGGGGGGACGCGTTCGAAGCCGCCGCCGCCCTCGGTGAACCGGCCCTCGTCGGAGGAGCCCTGAGTCCCCTTCTTACGGAAGGGCCTGACGGCCTGTGAGCCGTCCGGCGGGAGGTCGGACCAGGGTCCGTCGGTGGGTTCGGGCTGGCTCATGAGCGCCACCTCCCTCCCGTCCGACCGGTCCGTCGAACCGCGTGCGTGCCACTCTTTCACGGCACGGCTGACTACAACTGCGCCACCCGGCTTCCGCTCGCGACGCGTCGGGGGGACGGTCCACGGTAGGCCCCTCGGGCACCCGCACCAACCTCGTTATCCACAGGGGGTGTGGACGACGGCGGCATAGCTGTGGAGAACTGCCCCCAACCTGTGCACGAGCCTTGGGACAGCGCTGTGGACAAGCAGAAAATCTGCTAGCAGCACACCTGCTGACCTGCTGGTTCTCCATCCATAGCCTGTGCAGGAGAAAAACTTTCGCAGCCGGATCAAGATCACGACAAACAACGCGGAGGAGATCACTCTACGCAGTCGCGAGTAATGATCAGCATGCTACTTCACCTCTTACTTGTGGACGATTATGCTGATGCTGTGAACGCGGCACCCTCCCCCTCGGAACCGTCCTCGGCGACGCCTGCGCCCGCCGTCCTGCGGGACCGCCCTTCGAAGCGGTCCGGGCGGCGCCACGACCGCGAGATCCTCGCCCTGGCGCTCCCCGCGTTCGGCGCCCTGGTCGCCGAGCCGCTCTTCGTCATGGCCGACAGCGCGGTGGTCGGTCACCTCGGCACCGCCCAGCTCGCCGGACTCGGCGTGGCGGCCGCGCTGCTCACCACAGCCGTCAACGTCTTCATCTTCCTGGCCTACGCCACCACCGCGGCCGTCGCCCGCCGGGTCGGCGCCGGCGACCTGCGGGCGGCCCTGCGCCAGGGCGTCGACGGCATCTGGCTCGCCCTGCTGCTGGGAGCCGTGGTGGTAGCGGCCGTGCTGCCCGCCGCTCCCGCCCTCTCCCACCTCGCCGGTGCGTCGGACACGGCCGCCCCGTACGCCACCACTTATCTGCGCATCAGCGCCTTCGGCATCCCCGCGATGTTGGTGGTGCTGGCCGCGACCGGCGTGCTGCGCGGGCTGCAGGACACCCGCACCCCGCTGTATGTGGCGGTCGGGGGCTTCACCGTCAACGCCGGACTCAACGCGGCCCTGGTCTACGGCGCCGGCCTCGGCATCGCGGGCTCGGCCTGGGGCACGGTCATCGCGCAGAACGGCATGGCCGCGGTCTATCTGTGGACGGTCGTACGCGGCATCCGCCGCCAGGCCGCCGCGGACGGGGAAGGCGGAGGTGACGGCGGCGACTGGTGGTCCCTGCTGCGTCCCGACGCGGCGGGGATTCGCGCCTGCGCCCGCGCGGGTGCGCCCCTGCTGGTGCGGACGATCAGCCTGCGGGCGATGCTGCTGATCGCCACCGCGGTGGCCGCCCGGCTCGGTGACACCGCGATCGCCGCCCACCAGATCACCCTCACCGTCTGGTCGCTGCTGGCCTTCGCGCTGGATGCCATCGCCATCGCCGGCCAGGCCATCATCGGCCGCTACCTGGGCGCGGACGATGCCGCCGGGGCACGGGCCGCCTGCCGTCGCATGATCGAGTGGGGTGTCGCCTGCGGCGTGGTGCTGGGCGTGCTGGTGGCTCTCGCCCGCCCGCTCATCGGGCCGCTGTTCAGCTCCGATGCCGCGGTGCAGGGGGCGTTGTCCTCCGCGCTGCTCGTCGTGGCCGTGGGACTGCCCGTCACGGGTGTGGTCTGTGTCCTGGACGGTGTGCTCATGGGCGCGGGCGACGGGCCCTACCTCGCCTGGTCGATGCTGGTGACCCTGGCGGTCTTCACACCCGCCGCGCTGGCCGTGCCCGCCCTGGGCGCGGGCCTGGCGGCGCTGTGGTGGGCGCTGACGCTGATGCTGCTCACCCGGCTGACCGCTCTCTGGCTGCGCGCCCGATCCGGCCGCTGGGTGGTCACCGGCGCCGCGCGCTAGCCGGGCCGCCCGGCAACCACCAGGCAGCCCGGCACTCGGCAGCAGTCACCCGACCGGCACCATGCGCAACCGCGTACAACACCCCTATGGCACGCGAAAGGGCCGGCCCCCCGTTTCCGGGGAGCCGGCCCACTGTTCCACGTGGAACAAATGCCGCGTTACGCAGCCACGACCTCGACGTCGAGGACAGCCTCGACCTCGGGGTGCAGGCGCACCGAGACCTTGTGCGCGCCCAGCGTCTTGATCGGCGAACCGACCTCGACACGGCGCTTGTCCACCGCCGGGCCACCCGCGGTCTTGATCGCCTCGGCGATGTCCGCCGGGGTGACCGAACCGAAGAGGCGGCCGCTGTCGCCCGCACGCGTGCTCAGCTTGACCCGGACGGCCTGCAGCTGAGCCTTGACGGCGTTGGCGTCCTCCAGCGAGTGGATCTCGCGGATGCGACGTGCGCGACGGATCTGCTCGACGTCCTTCTCGCCACCCTTGGTCCACGCGATGGCAAAGCCACGCGGGATCAGGTAGTTGCGGGCGTAGCCCGGCTTGACGTCGACGATGTCGCCGGCGGCACCGAGGCCGCTGACCTCGTTGGTGAGGATGATCTTCGCCATGATGGTCACCCTCCCTTAGCGAGCAGTCGACGTGTACGGCAGCAGCGCCATCTCACGGCTGTTCTTCACGGCCGTGGCGACGTCACGCTGGTGCTGGGTGCAGTTGCCGGTCACGCGGCGGGCACGGATCTTGCCGCGGTCGGAAATGAACTTCCGCAGCATGTTGGTGTCCTTGTAGTCCACGTACACGGTCTTGTCCTTGCAGAACGCGCAGACCTTCTTCTTAGGCTTGCGCGGGGGCGGCTTCGCCATCGTGTTTCTCCTATGCGATCAAGAAGTGTGAGGGTCCGCCCTAGAAGGGCGGCTCGTCCGAGTAGCCGCCGCCGGAGGAACCGGAGCCGCCGCCCCAGCCACCTCCACCGCCCTGCCCACCGGCCGGTGCGCTGGTCGCCCACGGGTCGTCGGCGGGAGCACCGCCGCCGCCCTGCTGGCCGCCGCCGGAGCTTCCGCCCCAGTTGCCGCCACCCTGGCCGCCGCCTCCGTAACCGCCGCCCTGCTGGCCACGGCCGCCACCACTGGTCTTGGTGACCTTGGCCGTCGCGCTGCGCAGGCTGGCGCCCACTTCATCGACATCCAGTTCGTAGACCGTCCGCTTGACGCCGTCACGGTCCTCGTAGGACCGCTGCTTCAGCCGGCCCTGCACGATGACGCGCATGCCTCGCTGGAGCGACTCGGCGACGTTCTCCGCCGCCTGCCGCCAGACCGAGCACGTGAGGAAGAGGCTCTCGCCGTCCTTCCACTCGTTGGTCTGCCGGTCGAAGGTGCGGGGGGTGGACGCGACACGGAACTTCGCGACCGCCGCGCCGGACGGGGTGAAGCGCAGCTCCGGGTCGTCGACGAGATTGCCGACGACCGTGATGACGGTCTCGCCTGCCATGGGATGACCTCTCGACTGACTGTGAGCAGTGCTGGTGACTGCTACTCGAAGTCCGGACTAGTGCAGTTCCGGACGGAGGACCTTGGTCCGCAGCACCGACTCGTTCAGGTTGAGCTGACGGTCGAGCTCCTTGATGACCTCGGGCGTGGCCTTGAGGTCGATGACCGAGTAGATACCCTCGGGCTTCTTGTTGATCTCGTAGGAGAGACGACGACGGCCCCAGGTGTCGACCTTCTCCACGTTGCCGCCGCCGTTGCGGACGACGGACAGGAAGGACTCGATCAGCGGGGAGACAGCGCGCTCCTCGAGATCGGGGTCGAGAATGAGCATGAGCTCGTAGTGACGCATAGGGGAACCCACCTCCTTTGGACTCAGCGGCCACGGCATTTCCGTGGCAGGAGGGTTTGTGCTTGCGTCGCAACGGTAGCGCGGGGCACTGACAATGCGGCCGGAACGGACGATGCCGCCGACAGCGGCCAGTACCGCCCGGGCCGGAGCCCAGGCGCCCACGCAGACACCGGTGCAGACCGTACAGACTACCCGGGTCGGTCCCCCGGGTTGAAATCCAGTCCCTAATGCCCGCAATCTGTACACATCGGGTGTGTAGGGCGCTACACGGCGCCACGGCTCCGAAAGCGGAGGTGCCCCATGGCACAGCATGCGGAACGAACCCAGCGCCACCACTTCACGTTCAACACCGACGGCCGGCCCCATCCCCTGGAGAACACGCTGGTCGCCGTCACGGCGGTGCTCGGCATCATCTCGGTCGCCACCGCGGGCTTCTACAGCCTGCACCTGCTCGCCTCCTGGACGGGCCTGGTGGGCATCCTCACCGGCGGTCTCGGCCAGTTCATCTCGGTGACCACGGCGGAACGGTTCGCGCTTGTCATCGGCCTGGGCCTGGCGGGACTCGGTTTCTACCTCGGGGTGGCGCACGGCGGCCTCTGGTAGCCGTGGCGTCGTCCCGCACTCCGTGAGGACGCCTCACCAACCACGGACGACGACAGACGACAGGGGAAAGGCGGCCCCCCGGACCCCACCGGTCCCTAGCGGCGGCGCTTCCCATGAGCAGTAGGCTTCGGGCCAGTAAGCCCGCAGTCGTGAGCATGGGGAGCGCCCCGCATGAGCCTGACCCTGAGGACCATCAGCCGCGAGCAGCACCTGGCGTACATCCAGAGCCTGCCGTCGGCGAGCCACTGCCAGGTCCCGGCATGGGCTGATGTGAAGAACGAGTGGCGGTCGGAGAACCTCGGCTGGTTCGACGACAGGACCGGTCACATGGTCGGTGCGGGTCTGGTCCTGTACCGGCAGATCCCCAAGGTCAAGCGGTACCTGGCCTACCTCCCCGAGGGCCCGGTGATCAACTGGTACGCGCCCAACCTGGAGGAGTGGCTGCAGCCGATGCTCAGCCACCTGAAGTCCCAGGGCGCCTTCACCGTCAAGATGGGTCCCCCGGTGATCATCCGCAGGTGGGACGCCACCGCGGTCAAGGCCGGCATCGCCGACCCGGACGTCAAGCGGCTGCGGGACGTCGAGGCGACCTTCATCGAGCCGCGCGCCTTCGAGGTCGCGGACCGGCTGCGCCGCATGGGCTGGCAGCAGGGCGAGGACGGCGGCGCGGGCTTCGGCGACGTCCAGCCGCGGTACGTCTACCAGGTCCCGCTGGAGAACCGGTCCCTGGACGACATCCAGAAGAACTTCAACCAGCTGTGGCGCCGCAACATCAAGAAGGCCGAGAAGGCCGGCGTCGAGGTGGTCCAGGGCGGCTACGACGACCTGCCCGTCTGGCAGAACCTCTACGAGATCACCGCGGAGCGCGACCACTTCCGGCCGCGTCCGCTGAGCTACTTCCAGCGGATGTGGACCCGGCTGAACACCGAGGACCCCAACCGCATGCGGCTGTACCTGGCCGTCCACGAGGGCGAGGCGGTCGCGGCCGCCACGATGCTGACCGTGGGCCGCCACGTCTGGTACTCCTATGGCGCCTCCGCCAACCACAAGCGCGAGGTGCGGCCGTCCAACGCGATGCAGTGGCGCATGCTGCGCGACGCGTACGCGATGGGCGCGAGCGTCTACGATCTGCGCGGCATCAGTGACTCCCTCGACGAGACCGACCATCTGTTCGGACTCATTCAGTTCAAGGTGGGCACCGGCGGTCAGGCTGCCGAATACTTGGGCGAGTGGGATTTCCCGCTGAACAAGCTGCTGCACAAGGCTCTCGACATCTACATGTCGCGCCGCTGACGGCCGACTGCACGAAAGGTCCCGACCAGGCGATGGCCCTCACTCTGTACGTCGACACTGCGCGCTGGCGTGCCCACCAGCGGTCCGTGGTCGAGCAGTTCCCCGGAATAGTGCCCGTCTGCAAGGGGAACGGCTACGGCTTCGGGCACGAGCGGCTCGCCGACGAGGCGACCCGGCTGCACTCCGACATGCTGGCCGTGGGCACGACGTACGAGGCCGCCAGGATCAAGGACTACTTCAGCGGTGACCTGCTGGTCCTCACGCCGTACCGGCTCGGCGAGGAGCCGGTGCCGCTGCCGGACCGGGCCATCCGCTCGGTGTCCTCGGTGGAGGGCGTGCGCGGGCTGGTCGGCGCCCGGGTCGTGATCGAGGTCATGAGCTCCATGCGCCGCCACGGCGTCGCCGAGGACGACCTGGTCAAGCTGCACACCGCGATCGACGACGTCCGTCTCGAGGGCTTCGCCATCCACCTGCCGCTGGACCGCACCGACGGCAGCGACGCCGTGGAGGAGGTCTTCGCCTGGATGGAGCGGCTGCGGGCGGCCCGCCTGCCGCTGCACAGCATGTTCGTCAGCCACCTCAAGGCGTCCGAGCTGGCGGCACTGCAGCAGCAGTTCCCGCAGACCCGGTTCCGGGCCAGGATCGGCACCCGGATGTGGCTGGGCGACCACGACGCGACCGAGTACCGCGGCGCGGTGCTGGACGTCACCCGCATCGCAAAGGGCGAGCGCTACGGCTACCGGCAGGAGAAGGCGGCCGCCGACGGGCACCTGGTGGTCGTGGCGGGCGGCACGTCGCACGGTGTCGGCCTGGAGGCGCCCAAGGCGCTGCACGGCCTGATGCCACGGGCCAAGGGCGTGGCGCGGGCCGGCCTGGCCACCGTCAACCGCAACCTGTCCCCGTTCGTGTGGGCGGGCAAGCAGCGGTGGTTCGCCGAGCCGCCGCACATGCAGGTGTCGATCCTCTTCCTGCCCGGCGACGTGGCCCCGCCGGCCGTCGGCGACGAGCTGGTGGCGCACCTGCGGCACACCACCACGCAGGTCGACCGGGTCGTGGAACGGCAGTCGGCGTGACGGCTCGCGGCTGAGGCGCCACCCCGCGTCCGCGGAGTCTCGCCGCACCAGGACACCGGTAAGGCCCGCCATCCCTTGACGGCGGGCCCTTACACACGCATGGGCCGGGGGCGTGCCCGGCCCATGCTACGGCGCCGGGTGCCGCGTTCCCGCGTCGTACCCGGCGTGCTGCGCGGCGTGCTTGGGCTCGTGCGGCACCGGACCCAGCACGAACACGTCCTGGGCGCCGTCCAGCACCCCGCCCGCCGGGTCGTCCTCGCCGTCCTGCCGCAGCACGTCGTACTGCGGCAGCAGCATGTCCCGCACCACCAGGGCGCACAGGTAGAGCAGTCCGAGCAGGTGCAGGCCGACGGCCACGTGGTAGGCGTCGGCGGTCAGACCGTGGTGCTTGCTGCCGGTGACGTACGCCAGCCGCATCCAGATGCCGAGGAAGTACAGGACCTCGGCGCCCTGCCAGATGAGCAGGTCCCGCCAGCGCGGCCGGGCCAGCACGGCCAGCGGCAGCAGCCACAGCACGTACTGCGGGGAGTAGACCTTGTTGCTCAGCACGAGGGCCGCGACGACCAGGAACGCCAGCTGCCCGACCCTCGGGCGGCGCGGCGCGTACAGGGACAGGCCCGCGATGGCCGCGCACAGCAGCAGCATCAGAGCGGTCGCATAGGCGTTGACACTGTTGAGCGGCGTCTGGGCGCGCTCGGAGATGATCAGCCACAGCGAGCCGTAGTCGGTCGGCCGGGTTCTGCTGAAGGTGTAGAACTGCGCCCAGCCGTGCGGGGCGAGCAGCATCACCGGCACGTTGACGACCAGCCAGGCGGCGATCGCGCCGCCCAGGGTGGCGCCGAACGAGCGCAGCCGCCCGGCCCGCAGGCACAGCAGGAACAGCGCGCCCAGCAGCAGCACCGGGTACAGCTTCGCGGCTGTGGCCAGGCCGATGAGCACACCGGCGGCCCCCGGCCGGCCCCGGGACCAGAGCATCAGGCCCGCCGCGGTCAGCGCGACCGCGAACAGGTCCCAGTTGATGGTCGCGGTCAGCGCCAGGGCGGGGGACAGGGCGACGAGCAGTCCGTCCCACGGCCGCCGGCGGTTGGTCCTGGCCACGCACACCACCAGGACGACCGCGCAGATCAGCAGCATCGCGGAGTTGGCGATCCAGTACGCCTGCGCGCTGTGCTGGTCCGAGCCGTGCGGGGTCACCCAGGAGGCGACCTCCATGAACAGGCCGGTGAGCACCGGGTACTCGAGGTAGTGCAGGTCGCTCGACCCGCTGATGGTGTCCGGGATGCGGTCGAAGTACGGCACCAGGTCCGAGCCGAAGCCGCGCTGGGAGTACAGGTGGGGGATGTCGGAGTAGCAGGCGTGGATGTACTGCGGGTCGCCGGCCTGGAACCAGGCCGAGGAGTAGCAGGACGCCTTCTGGGCCATGCCGAGCGCGAACATGCCGATGACGACCAGGACCATCACCCGCATCGGGTTCCACCAGCGGTAGCCGCCGATCCTCGCCCGCCGGCCGATCGGGCCGCCGAGGATCTCGCTGCCCGACGCGGCCAGCGGGTCCTCGTCCGTGGGGCGCACCGGGAGCTCTCGCCGGTCGTCGTCTTCGCGGTCGCGCACGCTCGTCATGGCGCCATCCTGCCGTACGCGACTGTGTACGCGAGAGCCCCCGCGACGACGATTCGTCGCGGGGGCTCCACCGCTTCGCGCGGGCCGCTCGGGGACCGGGGCGTCAGCCGCCCGTCGGGCCCTTCGTGTGCTTCGTCGGCTGCCCGCCCCCTGGTGTGGTGGGGGTGTCGGTCGGCGTGGGGGTGTTGCAGCTCTGGTCCCACGGGAAGCACGGCTTGGTCGGCGTGTCGCTCGGCGTGGGCTGAGTCGGCGGCGTCCAGGTCGGGCTGGTCGGCGGCGTCGTCATCGGCGTGGTCGCCGGCGGCGTCGTCGCGGTCGGGGTGGTGTCCGTGGGGGTCGGCGTCGGGCTCTTGACGTTGCCCCACACCACCTGGCCGACGTCGCCGGACGGCTGCTCGAACTGCAGCTGTGTCTGACCGGAGAGCGCCGTGCTCATGTAGTCCTTCCAGATCTGCGCGGGGAAGGAGTTACCGTGGATCTTCGCCGCGCCACCGGTTCCGTACATCTTCAGGAACGGGTTGTTGAGGACCTTGCCGGTCTTCTTGTCGATGTGCGTCTGGTCGTCACGCCGGAACATCACGATCGACGTCGACAGCTGCGGGGTGTACCCGTCGAACCAGGCCGACTTGTTGTCGTCGGTCGTACCGGTCTTGCCGGCCGCCGGCCGCCCGTCGGGCAGCTGGGCCGTGGTACCGGTGCCCTTCTTGATCACGTCGGTGAGCATCCCGGTGATCGTGTCCGAGACGTCGGAGGAGAAGGCCCGCTTGGGCGCCTTCTTGTGCTGGTAGACGGGCTGGCCCGAGTGCAGCACCTTCGTCACGGAGTACGGGGCGTTCTGCATCCCGTGGTTGTCGAAGGTGGAGTACGCCCCGGCCATCCGGATCGCGCTGGGCGACGAGGTGCCGATGGAGTACGTGACACTGTTCTGGTAGTCGTTCAGCGCGTTCTGGCCGCTGGGGACGAGACCGGCTGCGAGGGCGGCCTCGTGCACCTTGTCGGTGCCGACGTCCACACCGAGCTGGACGAAGGGTGCGTTGAGCGACTTGTCGAGCGCGGTCCGCAGGGTGACCCGGGGGTCGTTGTCCCCGTCGTCGTTCGGCTGCTTCCAGGGCTGGCCGTCGGTGTTGAGCCACGGCTTGCCGTTGTAATCCATGATCTGCTGGTTGTTCTTACCGCTGAACCAGCTGTCCGGCGACACCTTCTGCCGGGTCTCGTCGCTCTGCACCGGCCCGAGCTTGGGGTCGCGGATGCCGTGCGTCATCGCCGCGGCGAGCACGAACGGCTTGAAGGTCGATCCGACCTGCGCACCGGTCTCGTCCGCGTTGTCGGTGAAGTGCTTGGTGTAGTCGGTGCCGCCGTAGATGGCCTCGATCGCGCCGTCGCTCGGGTTGACCGAGGCGCCGCCGAACTGCACGAACTTGTCGACGTCCTCGCCCTTGTTCATGTGAGCGCCGCCGGGCTTGATGTACTGCTTCTGCACCTTCTTCACGGCGGCTTCCAGGGCGTTCACCTTCGGCTTCTGGAAGGTGGTGTAGATCTGGTAACCGCCCTGCGTCAACTGGTCGCTGCTCAGGTAGCTGTTGTTGATCAGGTAGTGCTTGGCCAGGTCCACCAGGTAGCCGATCTGGCCGGCCATCTGCGTGTTCTTCTTCGGCGCCTGCGGCATCGGGTACGTGTCGAACTTCGCGCGGTCGGCGGCCGTCATCCGGCCGTCCTTGACCTCCTGGTCGAGGATCCAGGCCCAGCGGTCCTTGGAGTTCTTCAGGTTGTTCGCCGGGGTGGCGGTCTGGTCGATGTCCGTGGCGCCGGCCGGGTCGTAGTACGTGGGGCCCTTGAGCAGCGCGGCGAGGAACGCGCACTCGCTCGGGTTCAGGTCGATCGCGTTCTTGTTGTAGTACGTGCGGGCGGCGGCCTGGATGCCGTAGGCGCCACGCCCGTAGTACGAGGTGTTCAGGTAGCCCGCCATGATGTCGGTCTTCTTCATGGTCGCGCCGACCTTTATGGAGATGAACAGCTCCTTGAACTTGCGGCTGATCGTCTGCTGCTGGTCGAGCCGGGTGTTCTTGACGTACTGCTGGGTGATCGTCGAACCGCCCTGCGTCTCACCGCCGCGGGCCATGTTGTAGATGGCACGGGTGATACCCATCGGGTCGACGCCCTTGTCCGTCCAGAACGTCTTGTTCTCGGCCGAGACCACGGCGTTCTGCATGCCCTTGGGGATCTCGTCGATGCTGATGATCTGCCGGTTGACGCTGTTCTCGCCGCCGGTGGCGATCATCGGGGTGCCGTCGGCCCAGTAGTAGACGTTGTTCTGGGCCTTCGCCGCCAGGTTCACGTCGGGGACGCTCACCATCGCGTAGGCGACACCCACCACGCCGATGATCGCGCCGAAGAAGCCGACGGTCATGGCCGTGACCTGACGCCAGGACGGAACCCAGCGACGCCAGCCGTCCTTGCCGAAGCGCGGGTAGTCGATGAGGCGCTTCTTGCCCGGGCGGCGGGCCGGACCGCGCCCGCCGCGGCCGGACGGCCCGCTCGGACCGCCGGGGCCACCCGGACCTGCCGGGCCGCCGGGGCCCGCGGGACCGCCGGCACGGCGTCGGCCGCCGCGGCCCTGAGCCGCACGGCGGGCCGCGGCGCGCCCCTGGTAGGGCCCGTCGTCCGAGCCGGAACCCTCGGGGGGACCGAACGGTGTGTCGCTGCGCGAGCCGACGGGCGGTCCCGCCGCGCGCCGTCCTCCGGAGGGCGACGGCGGTGGTGGGGGTGTCGGCTGCTGTCCCCCGCGTCGGGCGGCAGCCCTGCCACCGGCCGGCGGCGACTGCTGCGGCTTGCGACGGTGCTCGCTCATGAACAGCTACTCCTCGACAGGCGGGATCGCCTGAAGGCTTCGGTGACAGTCGGTCGGTCCCCCTGCGTGCGACATGTCAAGTCGCACCGCACCGAGGATCAAGACGCGCCGTGGCGTCCTGAGGTTCCCGGCGTTCTGCATGGCGAACAGAGTACGCAGGCCCAAAAGACGCTCGGTACGCAGATCCGGAACATATCGGGCGTCGATCGGCTCACAGAATCGCCGATGTGACGCCGGTCACCAGTCCGCGCCTTGCGTGATGTGTCGGGCCGTTCTATCGTCGCGATGTATCGACTCGATACATCGGGTCGAGACGGTCTGGGAAAACATGCTGAACACGGTAGCCGGGCCGGGACGAGCACCCGCAGGGCGCTCGCTACGCGAACGAGGAGACGATGGGAACGCAGCATTGAGCAAGCGCTCCGGAATCCTCGAGTTCGCGGTTCTCGGCCTGCTGCGCGAGTCCCCGATGCACGGCTATGAGCTGCGCAAGCGGCTCAACACCTCACTCGGAGTGTTCCGCGCCTTCAGCTACGGGACGCTGTACCCGTGCCTGAAGACGCTGGTCACCCAGGGGTGGCTGATCGAGGAGACGGCCGCGGACACCGATCCGTCGGCCGCGCCCCTCGCCGGCCGCCGGGCGAAGATCGTCTACCGGCTGACGGCCGCGGGCAAGGAGCACTTCGAGGAGCTCCTGGCCCACTCCGGCCCTGATGCCTGGGAGGACGAGCACTTCGCCGCTCGTTTCGCCTTCTTCGGCCAGACGTCGAAGGACGTCCGGATGCGCGTGCTCGAAGGGCGGCGCAGCCGCCTGGAGGAACGTCTGGAGAAGATGCGCGCCTCGCTGGCGCGCACCCGCGAACGGCTCGACGACTACACGCTCGAGCTGCAGCGGCACGGCATGGAATCGGTGGAGCGCGAGGTCCGCTGGCTCAACGAGCTGATCGAGACCGAACGGGCCGGACGCTCCGAGCGCCCGGCCACCGGACGGGACCACAACGACAACAACCAAGAGAACGGCGGCCGACCCGGGGACCGGGGAACCGCGTGACGATTTCACAAGGAGCAACCGGTATGGGTTCGGTTCGCGTAGCCATCGTTGGCGTCGGCAACTGTGCCACGTCGCTGGTGCAGGGTGTCGAGTACTACAAGGACGCCGACCCGGACAGCAGGGTGCCTGGTCTCATGCACGTGCAGTTCGGCGACTACCACGTGCGTGACGTCGAGTTCGTGGCCGCCTTCGATGTCGACGCGAAGAAGGTCGGTCTCGACCTCGCGGACGCCATCGGCGCCAGCGAGAACAACACCATCAAGATCACCGACGTGCCGCAGACCGGCGTGACGGTGCAGCGTGGTCACACCCTCGACGGCCTCGGCAAGTACTACCGCGAGACCATCGAGGAGTCCTCCGAGGCCCCGGTCGACGTGGTCCAGATCCTCAAGGACCGCCAGGTCGACGTCCTGGTCTGCTACCTGCCGGTCGGCTCCGAGGACGCGGCGAAGTTCTACGCCCAGTGCGCCATCGACGCCAAGGTCGCCTTCGTCAACGCCCTCCCGGTCTTCATCGCCGGCACCAAGGAGTGGGCGGACAAGTTCACCGAGGCCGGCGTGCCGATCGTCGGTGACGACATCAAGTCCCAGGTGGGCGCGACCATCACGCACCGCGTGCTGGCCAAGCTCTTCGAGGACCGCGGTGTCATCCTCGAGCGCACCATGCAGCTGAACGTCGGCGGCAACATGGACTTCAAGAACATGCTCGAGCGCGAGCGCCTGGAGTCCAAGAAGATCTCCAAGACGCAGGCCGTCACCTCGCAGATCCCCGACCGTGAACTGGGCGCCAAGAACGTCCACATCGGCCCCTCGGACTACGTGCAGTGGCTGGATGACCGCAAGTGGGCGTACGTCCGCCTCGAGGGCCGCGCGTTCGGCGACGTCCCGCTGAACCTGGAGTACAAGCTCGAGGTGTGGGACTCCCCGAACTCCGCGGGTGTCATCATCGACGCGCTGCGCGCCGCGAAGATCGCCAAGGACCGCGGCATCGGCGGCCCGATCCTGTCGGCGTCCTCGTACTTCATGAAGTCCCCGCCGGTGCAGTACTTCGACGACCAGGCCCGCGAGGCCGTCGAGAAGTTCATCCGCGGCGAGGTCGAGCGCTGAAGCGCTGCCTGACCACCGGATCGGTGTAGAACCATCAGCGAGGCCCCGGGTCGTGTACCCGGGGCCTCGCCGTCATGTGAGGCTGTGTCCATGCCTGTTGTCCGCGACCTGCGCGTGCTGCTGCGGCTGCCGGACTTCCGGCGGCTGCTCGCCGTGCGCCTGCTGTCCCAGCTCTCCGACGGCGTCTTCCAGGTCGCGCTCGCCTCCTACGTCGTCTTCTCCCCGGAGAAGCAGACGTCGCCAGCCGCCGTCGCCTCGGTGCTCGGTGTGCTGCTGCTGCCGTACTCGCTGGTCGGCCCGTTCACCGGGGTGCTCCTCGACCGCTGGCGACGCCGACAGGTCCTGCTGTACTGCAATCTCCTGCGCGCGGTGCTCTCGGGCGCCACCGCCGGGCTGGTCCTGCTGCACGTGCCGGACTGGCTCTTCTATCTCTCCGCCCTTTCGGTGACCGCCATCAACCGCTTCGTGCTGGCGGGGCTCTCGGCGGCGCTGCCGCGCG
This sequence comes from Actinacidiphila acidipaludis, assembly GCF_019890725.1. Taxonomy (GTDB): domain Bacteria; phylum Actinomycetota; class Actinomycetes; order Streptomycetales; family Streptomycetaceae; genus Actinacidiphila; species Actinacidiphila acidipaludis. The sequence goes on along the minus strand of NZ_JAINZZ010000017.1, from coordinate 37,837 downwards.
TGGTGGACGAGCCGCGGCTGGTCACCGCCAACTCCCTGTCCCCGACGGCAGGAACACTCGCCGCCACCGTGGGCGGAGGCGCCGCCTTCGTCGTGCACCTCTTCCTGGCAGCGGGAGCGGGCGCCGACGCGGCCACCGTGGTGCTGGCCGGCCTGCTCTACGGCTGTGCTGGGCTGACCGCCCTCACCCTGGGACGCGACCTGCTGGGACCCGACACCCGGGCACGCGGTCCCCGGCTGGCCGCCGCCGTGGTCTCCACCGGCCGCGGCCTCGTCGCCGGGCTGCGGCATCTACGGGAGCGGCCCGCCGCCCGGCAGGCGCTGCTCGCGATGACGGCCATGCGGTTCTGTTACGGCGCACTGACCGTGGTGCTGCTCATGCTGTGCCGCTACACGTGGTCGGACGCCAAGGACAGCGACCACGGACTCGCCCTGCTCGGCCTGGCCGTCGGCCTGTCCGCGGCCGGGTTCTTCGCCGCGGCCGTCATCACTCCGTGGGCCACCGCCCGCCTCGGCACGGCAGGCTGGATCACCGGGTGCTCGGCGGTCTCCGCGGTGCTGCTCGTGCCGCTCGCCCTGCCGTTCCGCGAGGCGCCCATGATGCTGGCCGCCTTCGCGCTCGGGATCACCACGCAGGGCGCCAAGATCGCCACCGACACCGTCGTCCAGACCCACGTCGACGATCGCTACCGCGGCCGGGTCTTCTCCCTCTACGACGTCGCCTTCAATGTGGCCTTCGTGGGCGCGGCAGCCGCCTGCGCGCTGCTTCTGCCGCCGGACGGCCGCTCCTCGACGGTGATCATCGCGCTGTCCCTGATCTACGCCGCGGTGGCAGCCGCCATGACCCGCGTGACCCAGCCGGCCCCCGAAGCATCCGACACCGGCCTCCGTTCGTAGACGGGAAAGGGGGACGGGGGACGGGGGACGGGTTCTTCTCGGGCTCTCTTCGGGCTCTCCTCGGGCTCTCCTCGGGCTCTCCTCGGGCTTCACGCCACGGCAGCGGATCGCAGCGATGTTTCACGTGGAACCGGGATGTTCCACGTGGAACATCGGGAGCGTGGGCGCTCATGGCAGACGAACCCGGGGTGATGTTCCACGTGGAACATCACCCCGGCTCTTGTCGTCACGCGACGGCTACTGCTCGGCCGCCCACCACTCCTTGAGCGCGGCGATGGCCGCCTCCTCACCCAGGGGACCGTTCTCCAGGCGCAGTTCCAGCAGGTGCTGGTAGGCCTTGCCGATCATCGGGCCCGGCTTGAGGTCCAGGATCCGCATGATCTGGTTGCCGTCCAGGTCGGGCCGGATGGCATCCAGCTCCTCCTGCTCCTGGAGCTCGGCGATGCGCGCCTCCAGGTTGTCGTAGGTGCGGGACAGGGCCGCCGCCTTGCGCTTGTTGCGGGTCGTGCAGTCCGAGCGGGTCAGCTTGTGGAGCCGGTCCAGCAGCGGGCCGCCGTCCCGGACGTAGCGGCGGACCGCCGAGTCGGTCCACTCGCCGGTGCCGTACCCGTGGAAACGCAGATGCAGCTCCACCAGCCGGGAGACGTCCTTGATCATGTCGTTGGGGTACTTCAGCTGGGTCATCCGCGCCTTGACCAGCTTCGCCCCGACGACCTCGTGGTGGTGGAAGGAGACCCGGCCGTCGGACTCGAACCGGCGCGTCTTGGGCTTGCCGATGTCGTGCAGCAGGGCGGCCAGCCGCAGGACCAAATCCGGGCCGTCCGTCTCCAGGTCGATGGCCTGCTCCAGCACGGTCAGGCTGTGCTCGTACACGTCCTTGTGGCGGAAGTGTTCGTCCCGCTCCAGCCGCAGCGCCGAGAGCTCCGGCAGCACACGGTCGGCCAGCCCGGTGTCCACGAGGAGACGCAGGCCCTTGCGGGGGTGCTCGGACAGCAGGAGCTTGTTGAGCTCGTCCCTGACCCGTTCGGCGGAGACGATCGCGATCCGGTCGGCCATCGCGGTCATCGCCGCCACGACCTCCGGGGCCACCTCGAAGTCCAGCTGCGCGGCGAACCGCGCCGCCCGGAGCATCCGCAGCGGGTCGTCGGAGAACGAGGCCTCCGGAGTGCCCGGCGTCCGCAGCACACGGGCCGCGAGGTCGTCCAGGCCGCCGTAGGGGTCCACGAAATGGGTGTCGGGCAGGGCGACCGCCATCGCGTTCACCGTGAAGTCCCGGCGGACCAGGTCCTCCTCGATGGTGTCGCCGTAGGAGACCTCCGGCTTGCGGGAGGTCCGGTCGTAGGCCTCGGAGCGGTAGGTGGTGACCTCGACCTGGAAGCCGTCCTTCATTCCGCCCACCGTGCCGAAGGCGATGCCGACCTCCCAGACCGCGTCGGCCCAGGGCCGCAGGATCTTCAGCACGTCCGCCGGGCGGGCGTCCGTGGTGAAATCGAGATCGTTGCCGAGCCGTCCGAGCAGGGTGTCTCTGACCGAGCCCCCGACGAGAGCGAGCTGGAAGCCGGCATCGCGGAAACGCCGGCCGAGGTCCTCGGCCACGGGTTCGATCGTGTGGCGGGCCTGCGGGGTCTGGGCGGCATTGGTGGCGTTCGGCACAACGTCAAAGGGTACGGGTCCCGAGCGGTCCACGACGCCCCGGTTTCGGCCTCGGCATGGCGGCGACGGGCCTTCCGGATCTTGACTCCGTCGCACGTGGACACAGCGCCGCTCGTTAACATGCCAGCACGCACTTCCGAAGAACCACCGAGTACCGATGACGACGAGGGACGGCGAACGCGTGGGCGACGCGGCACAGGCACCCCGGACAGCTCCGCCGGCGCGCCGCCGGCGGTGGCTGCGGGCGACGGCGGCCATCGCCGGGGCCACCCTGCTCACCGGCCTGCTCCAGGGCCTCCAGGCGACCGGCTCCGAGGCCGACTCCTTGAACGGTTCGCAGGCCAAGGCTCCGAGCGGGTCCCGCACCGCGGTCCTGTCGATCGACACTCTCGATCCGCGCGTCCCCACCAAGGACGGCTCGGTCACCGTGTCGGGCACGATCACCAACGACGGCAAGTCGACGATCACCGACGCCAAGGTCGAGCTCCGTACGGGCCCCGGCGGTCCGCTGCACACGCGCAGCGACATGACCAGCGCGGCCGACCGGGCGGGCTTCACCACCCAGGCCGACGGCGAGGTCGACGGCGACCCGGTCGGCCTCCCGGACATCCCGGCGGGCAGCACCGTCCCGTACACCATCAAGGTGCCGGTGAGCGCCCTGAGCCTCGGCGACACGGGCGTCTACCAGCTCGGCGTCACCCTCGAGGGGCAGAACAGCGCCCTGGCGTGGCCGCACGTGCTGGGCATCAAGCGGACCTTCCTGCCCTGGTACGCCGACGGTGAGGCCGCCAAGGCCACCGAGATGACCTACCTGTGGCCGCTCACCGACCGGCCGCACATCGCCGCCCGCGGGGACACCGACACCGCCCAGAGCCCGATCTTCCTCGACGACGACCTGACGCAGGAGCTCGCCCCCGGCGGCCGGCTGGACCAGATGGTGCAGCTCGGCAAGCAGCTCCCGGTGACCTGGGTCATCAACCCCGACCTGCTCGCCACAGTCGAGGCCATGCTCAAGAGCTACCGGGTCGCGGGACCCGGCGGTGACGTCGCCCACACCACGCCCGGCACGGGATCCGCCGTGGCCCGCCAGTGGCTGAACTCGGTCAAGGCGGCCGTCGCCGGCGCCCAGGTGGTGGCGCTGCCCTTCGGGGACACCGACCTGGCCTCGCTGGCCCACCACGGCACGTCCGGCACCATCTCCCACGTCAAGGACGCCGCGCTGCTGGGCCGGAGCACGGTGAACACCATCCTGGGCGTCCAGGCCTCGGCGAACGTCGCCTGGCCCGTCCAGGGCGCCGTCGACTCGTCCATCGTGTCGGTGGCCCGCAGCGGCGGCATGAACCGGATCATCGCCAGCAACGCCACGTTCCCCGAGAACGACCTGGCGTACACGCCGACGGCGGCGCGTTCGCTGGGCGGCGGCATGACGGGGCTGGTGTCCGACGCCTCCCTGTCGAACGCCTTCACCGGTGACATGCTGCACGAGCAGAACGCCAACCTGGCCGTCCAGAGCTTCCTCTCCCAGACGCTCCTCATCACCATGCAGGCACCGGAGAACCAGCGGTCCCTGGTGGTGGCGCCGCAGCGGATGCCCACGGTCTCGCAGGCGCAAGCCATGGCCGAGGCGATCTCCACCACCGAGTCCAGCCCCTGGACCCAGTCGGTGGACCTCAACGCGGCGGCGACCGCGCACCCGGACTCGCACGTCTCCCACCGGGTCCCGCCCACGAGCGCGTACCCGGCCTCGCTGCGCAAGCAGGAGCTGTCGACCAACGCGTTCGAGCAGATCCAGGAGACGCAGCGGAACCTCAACGACTTCGTGGTGATTCTCACCGTCAAGGACCGGGTGACCGTGCCGTTCGGCAACGCCGTGCTGCGGTCGATGTCGACGGAGTGGCGGGGTGACTCCGGCGGCGCCGCGGACTTCCGCGACGCGATCGGCGGCTATCTGCAGGACCTGATCAACGCGGTCCACATCCTCGACAAGACCACGCTCACGCTCTCCGGCCGCAGCGGCACCATTCCCGTCACGGTCAAGAACGACCTCGGGCAGCCGATCACCGGCCTGGTGCTGCGGCTCACATCCGGCACCAACATCAGGCTTGAGATCCGCAATCCGGAGCAGCCGATCACCATTGACGGCGGCCACACCCGTACCCTGAAGTTCCAGACCAAGGCCAACGCCAACGGCACGGTCCGGATCACCGCGCATCTCTACACGAAGAACGGTACGCAGTACGGCCTGTACGGCGGCACCGTGCGGTTCGACGTGAATGTCACCAAGGTCACCGACCTGGTGATGCTGATCATCGCGGCCGGACTGCTGCTGCTGGTGCTCGCCGGGGTACGCATCTACCGTCAACGTAAGCGGCAGGCGGCCGACGACGGTGGAGACGACGGGTCCGGCGGCGACGGCACGAGTGACGGAAGCAGCGGAGACGGCGGCGACGGCGGACAGGCCGAGAGCAAGGACACGGGGCAGCCGGGTGACCCTGCGGCTGACACCGGCCTGGACAGCCAGGAGCGGTCACCGGCGGGTGAGAAGGTGGACGGATAGCCAGCGGACAATAAGGTGGGGCACTGATGAACGCGCCGTACGACGGTGATCGCGACGCTTCGGGCCACACGCCTCCCTCGCCCGAAGAGCGTCCCACGCCACCTGACCCGTATCTGCAGAACACCTACGCCTACGATCCGTACCAGCAGCAGGATCCGTCGGCTCAGGACCCCGTCGACGAGGCGCTCTACGACCGGGCCGCGCATCCGCCGCCCCCGTCGTACGGCCAGCAGCACTGGCAGCAGGCGATGTACCCGCAGATGCCCTACAGCGACAACCCGTCGACGCAGTACCTGGGCGTCGACGACTTCGTGGGGCACACGGGTCAGTTCCCGCAGTACGACGCGTACCAGCACCTGTACCGCGACCAGCAGCCCGGCGCCTACCCCCAGCAGGGCGGCCAGCCGCAGCCGGGGCAGCAGCAGCCCTACCCCCAGCAGGGACAGCAGGCGTACCCGCAGCAGGGGCAGCCGCAGGATCCGCGGCAGGGCTACTACCAGCAGTCCCCGGGCTACCAGCAGCAGTACGGCGCGCCGCAGGACTACACGCAGCAGCAGTACGGCTATGCCCAGGTGCCCGCCGACAACACGGGCACCGGCTACTCCGAGCCCGCGTACGAAGAGCCGCCCTACGGGCAGGCCACGTACTACCAGGGCACCGAGCAGCAGCCGTACGTCGAGCCCGAGCCCCAGTACGCCGACCCCCGGTACCACCAGCAGCACGCCCCGGCGGGAGCCCCGCCGTACCCGCAGCAGCCCGACACCGGGCAGATGCCGCCGCGGGACGCGACCGGGCAGATGCCCCCGGTGGCGCCGGCCGCACCGGCCACCCGCGGCGGCGGCATCCTCAAGTCCAGCGCGCTGATGGCCGCCGGCACCCTGGTCTCCCGGGTGACCGGCTTCGTCCGCACCCTGGTCATCGCCGCCGCGATCGGTGTCGCCACCCTCGGCGACTCCTACGCGGTCGCCAACACCCTGCCGACGATGATCTACATCCTCACCATCGGCGGCGGCCTCAACTCGGTGTTCGTCCCGCAGCTCGTGCGCGCGATGAAGGACGACGACGACGGCGGCGCGGCGTACGCCAACCGCCTGCTGACCGTGGTCATGGTGATCCTTGGCGGCATCGTCGCGGTCACCGTCATCGGGGCGCCGCTGCTGATCCGGCTGATGTCGGCGAAGATCGCGGCCAACCCCGACACCTACAACGTGGCGATCACCTTCGCCCGGTACTGCCTGCCGACCATCTTTTTCATGGGCGTCCACGTGGTGATGGGCCAGGTGCTCAACGCCCGCGGCAGGTTCGGCGCGATGATGTGGACCCCGGTCCTCAACAACATCGTGGTGATCTTCACCTTCCTGATGTTCATCTGGGTCTACGGCTCCTACAGCACGACCCACATGGACGCCACGACCATCACGCCGGAAGGCACCCGGCTGCTGGGCATCGGAACCCTGCTGGGCCTGGTCGTGCAGTCGCTGGCCATGCTCCCGTACCTGAGAGACGCCGGCTTCAAGTTCCGGCCGCGCTTCGACTGGCGCGGCCACGGACTCGGCCACGCGGCCAAGCTCGCCAAGTGGACGTTCTTCTTCGTGCTGGCCAACCAGGCGGGCCTCATCGCGGTCACCCAGCTCGCCACCTGGGCCGGCTCCAACGCCGACAAGGACGGCTACCAGGGCACCGGCATCACCGCGTACAACAACGCCCTGCTGATCTGGCAGATGCCGCAGGCCATCATCACCGTCTCGGTGATGGCGGCGGTGCTGCCGCGGATCTCCCGGGCCGCGGCCGACGGCGACATCTCCGCGGTCCGCGACGACATCTCCTACGGCCTGCGCACCTCGGCGGTGGCGATGGTGCCCGCCGGCTTCGCGTTCCTCGCCCTGGGCGTGCCGATGTGCGGCCTGCTCTACGCCAGCACCGGCGCCGAGTCCGCGCAGAACATCGGCTTCATCCTCATGGCGTTCGGCGTCGGCCTGATCCCGTTCTCGGTGCAGTACGTGATCCTGCGCGGCTTCTACGCCTTCGAGGACACCCGGACCCCCTTCTACAACACGGTCATCGTGGCCGCCGTCAACGCGGCGGCGTCCGCGGTCTGCTTCCTGCTGCTGCCCTCACGCTGGGCCGTGGTCGGCATGGCCTTCTCCTACGGCCTCGCCTACGCGGTGGGCGTCGGTGTGGCCGCCAAGCGGCTGCGCGCCCGGCTGCGCGGGGACCTCGACGGACGGCGTGTGGTGCGCACCTATGCCCGCCTGATCGGGGCGTGCTTCCCGGCCGCCGCGATCGCCGGCGTCGCCGTCTACCTCATCACCAAGTCGCTGGGTGACGGTCCGGTCGGCTCGCTGGCCGCGCTCGTGGTCGGCGGCGTCCTGCTGCTGGGCCTCTTCGTCCTCGCCGCGAAGCGCATGAGGATCCAGGAGATGACAGCGATGATCGGTATGGTGCGGGGGCGTCTCGGACGCTGAGGCCGGTCTTCACAGCACCGCGGCCCGCTGTCGCGCAACCATCGCGGTCTGCCGCGTGTCGTGCATAGAGCCGGAGTGTGGGCACAATTGTCTTCGGCTTGAGGTGAGATCGCGCAATGGATGGGGAGGCAGGAACGACGGTGGCGGATCGGAGCACGGCCGCTGTCGGCGTGGCCAGCGAGGGCGGCGATGCGCCCGGCGCTCAGCACAACGGTGCCACTCCCGACGGGACGACGAACGACGACCAGACCAAGGGCAAGCCCGAGGGCGACGCGACCGAGAGCACCCACGGGGAACAGCCTGACGCCACCGCAGAACCCGCAGAGAAGGCCACAGAAGACGCTGACACCGACGCGGAGACCGTTGCCGGTGTCGTGACCCCGGGTGCCGCCTCCGAGCCCGGCAGCGCGGCTCCTGAGCCCGCTCGCGGGGAGGAGACGGCCGCCACGGAGGAGTTGCCCGCGGAGGCGACGGCTCCCACCCAGGAGTTGCCCGCCGAGGCGACCGCTCCCACCCAGGAGCTGCCCGCCGAGGCGACCGCTCCCACCCAGGAGCTGCCGGCCGAGGACGCGAACCCCACCGAGTTGCTGCCCGCCGGCGAGACCACCCCCACCCAGCGCCTCACTCCTCAGCACATGCGCGAGAAGGAGAACGAGGAGAAGAACGCCGCGAGCACCTCCGGCAAGGGCACCGCGGCCAAGCGCGCCACGGCCGAGGGCGCCGGCGCCGGGAACGGCGCTGGGGCGAAGCCGGAGACCGGTTCCAAGACCGAGCCGGAGACCGGCTCCGAGGCCGAGCCGAAGGGCGCGGCCGAGTCGAAGCCCGAGCCCACACCCGCACCGAAGGCCCAGCGCGAGCCGGAACCCACGCCCGAACCCTCGGCTGAGCCCAAGCCGGAGACCCCGGCCCGTTCCGTCCCCGTGAAGCGACCGGAGCTGCACAGCGGTCACAAGCTGGCCCGCCGCTACCAGTTGGAAGAGTGCGTCACCCGGGTCGACGGCTTCAGCAGCTGGCGCGCCGTCGACGAGAAGCTCCGCCGGGCCGTCGGCATCCACATCCTGCCCGCTGACCACACGCGCGGCCGCCAGGTGCTCGCCGCCGCACGCTCCGCGGCGCTCCTGGGCGACCCGCGGTTCGTCCAGGTCCTCGACGCCGTCGAGGAGAACGACCTCGTCTACGTCATCCACGAGTGGCTGCCGGACGCCACCGCCCTCAGCGACCTGCTGGCGGCGGGCCCCCTGGAGCCGCACGACGCGTACCAGATGGTGAGTCAGGTCTCGCAGGCCATGACCGCCGCCCACCGCGAGGGACTGGCGCATCTGCGGCTCGACCCGGGTGCGGTGCTCCGGACGGTGTCCGGGCAGTACCGGATCCGCGGCCTCGCGGTCACCGCCGCGCTGCGCGGCCTGAAGTCCGACCGGCCGCAGCGCCAGGACACCGAGGCGATCGGTGCGCTGCTCTACGCCTCCCTCACCCAGCGGTGGCCCTACGAGGAGGACGCGCACGGCCTGACCGGGCTGCCCAAGGGCGTCGGCCTGGTGGCCCCCGACCAGGTGCGGGCGGGCATCCACCGCGGTCTGTCCGAGGTGGCCATGCGAGCCCTGGTGAACGACGGCGCGACGGCCTCCCGGGAGGAGCCGCCCTGCACCACGCCCGAGGAGCTCGCCAAGGCCGTCGCGGGCATGCCCCGGATCAGGAAGCCGGAGCAGGCGCCGCCGGTCTACCAGCCGCCGGCCTTCCAGAAGTACCCGCCGGCGACTCCGCCGCCGCGCGGCGCCACCCGCACCACCCCACCGGTCCAGGTGCCGCCGCCGGCGCTGCCGGGCCGGACCGGGCAGGCCCTGAAGTGGGCGGTCGCCGCCCTGCTCATCGTGGCGATCGGGCTCGGCAGCTGGCAGCTCGCCGACGCGCTGAAGTCCAACGAGGACGGCGCACCCAAGCACACGCCCACGGGGCAGAAAGCCGGCCAGAACACCGCGCCGCCCGCGCCCAAGCCGATCGCGATCGCCACGGCCAAGGACTTCGACCCGTACGGCGACGACCACAGCGAGAACCCGTCCCAGGTCCCGAACGCCTACGACAACAACCCGAGCACGTACTGGCAGACCAGCTGGTACACCCAGGCCAACCTCGGCGGTCTGAAGCCCGGTGTCGGAGTCATCGTGGACCTCGGACATGCCGCGAACGTGAGCAAGGTGAAGGTGGACTTCATAGGGTCCACCTCGGTCCAGCTCCTGGCCGCCCCCAGCACCACCTCGTCGATGCCGACCACGCTCGACGGCTTCACCAAGGTCGCCGAGGGTTCGGGCGAGCAGGTGACGCTCACGCCCACCTCCAAGGTGTCCTCCCGGTATCTGCTGGTCTGGCTGACCAAGCTCCCGCAGGAGTCGTCGGGGACGTTCCGTGGCAAGATCGGCGAGATCAGCGTCACAGGCTGAGCCGAGCACACCGCGGGATCCAGGGGGGAGGCAGCCATGGAGCAGAACCCGCTGGCCGGCGTCGCCGACGCCGACCTCCTGGCGCGGCACGTCGCAGGGGACACGGACGCCTTCGGAGAACTGGTCCGGCGGCACCGGGACCGCCTGTGGGCCGTGGCCCTGCGCACCCTCGGGGACCGCGAGGAGGCCGCTGACGCCGTCCAGGACGCCCTCGTGTCGGCCTTCCGGAGTGCCCACAGCTTCCGCGGCCAGTCGGCCGTGACGACCTGGCTGCACCGGATCACCGTGAACGCCTGCCTGGACCGCGTCCGGCGGGCGGCCAGCCGCCGGACCTCACCCGTCGCGGACGACCAGAACTTCGAGGCCCTCATGGAGCCGCACGAGTCCGCCGAGGCGCCGGCCGAGCGCGACGAGCTCCAGCGGGAGCTCGTCGCCGCCCTGGCCACGCTGCCGCCCGAGCAGCGGGCCGCGCTGGTCCTCGTGGACATGCAGGGCTACCCGGTGGCCGAGGCCGCGGCGGTGCTCGATGTGCCCACCGGAACCGTGAAGAGCCGTTGCGCCCGGGGCCGCGCCCGGCTGCTCCCGCTGCTCACTCATCTCCGCCTGACGGAGGCGGGTACCGGCGATCTTGGCAGGGGAAGGAACCCGACGGAGGGGACATCCGTCCCAGAGACGGGAACGGAACAGGGCGGAGGTGGCCACCGATGACGACGGGGATGGACCCGCATCCCGAGGTCTCGGAGATCTCCGACCTCTCCGAGGGCTTGCTGCCCCCTGACCGCAGTGCCGAGGTTCAGGCACACATCGCCGACTGCGACCTCTGCCGGGATGTCCTGCGCTCGCTGGAGGAGATCCGCGGCATGCTCGGGACACTGCCCGGCCCCCCGCGCATGCCTGCTGACGTCGCGGGCCGGATCGATGCCGCCCTGGCCGCCGAGGCGCTGCTCGACTCCACCCGGCCCCCTGTTCCACGTGGAACATCGACCGGTTCCACGGCACGGCCGACCCCTGTTCCACGTGAAACATCAACAGCTCCCGGCGGGCATCCCGGAGGCACGTCCGGGCCGGGTCGTGCCGGACGGTCCGGGGACCGCTCGGCGGGCAGCCGCAGACGGCGCGGGTTCCTCGCCGTCGCCATGGCCGCCGCGACCGCCCTGCTGGGCGGAGTCATCTGGGCAGCCACCTCCGGGTCGGGCGGGACCTCGAACAGCGCCGGACTGGACACGGCCCAGCAGAAGACGGCCGGGGCCAACGCCGACGCGGTCCGCCAGCAGGTGCACGACCTGCTGGCCGCGCCGAACACCACATACGCCGCCCAGAGCCCGGGGTCCACCGATCGCGGCAACACGCCGATGCTCCACCAGGACACCAATGGGGCCTCCGCACAGCCGAAGGCCTCCCCGGTGGCGGTGCCGCCGTGCGTCCTCAAGGCCACTCACCGGACCCAGACCCCGCTGGCCGCAGGCCGTGAGCTCTTCCGGGGTGCGCAGTCCTATCTCGTGGTTCTGCCGCACCCGCATGACGCCTCCCGCGTGGACGCCTTCGTCGTCAACGCCTCGTGTACGCCGAGCAGCCCGGGTGCGGTTCTCTTCCAGGGGACCTATCCCCGTTAGGACGTCGGCCACGGCGCCGCGTGAGCGGTGCGCTGCCGTGGGAATGCGGGACCCGTAGGATCCGTTAGGCAGGACGAGAGTCCAGCCAGGGCCCCCACCGCAGTTCGCAGAGACGAGGAAGACACCCGTGAGCGACGTCCGTAACGTGATCATCATCGGCTCCGGGCCCGCGGGATACACCGCGGCGCTCTACACGGCACGCGCTTCCCTGAACCCGCTGGTGTTCGAGGGTTCGGTGACCGCCGGCGGTGCCCTGATGAACACCACCGACGTGGAGAACTTCCCGGGCTTCCGGGAGGGCATCCTGGGCCCGGACCTCATGGACAACATGCGGGCCCAGGCCGAGCGCTTCGGCGCGGAGCTCATCCCCGACGACGTGGTCGCCGTCGACCTGACCGGCGACATCAAGACGGTCACCGACTCGGCGGGCACGGTTCACCGGGCGAAGGCCGTGATCGTGACCACCGGCTCCCAGCACCGCAAGCTGAACCTGCCCAACGAGGATCAGCTCTCCGGTCGCGGTGTCTCCTGGTGTGCCACCTGTGACGGCTTCTTCTTCCGGGAGCACGACATCGCCGTGATCGGTGGTGGCGACACCGCGATGGAGGAGGCGACCTTCCTCTCCCGGTTCGCCAAGTCGGTCAAGATCGTGCACCGGCGGGACTCCCTGCGCGCCTCGAAGGCCATGCAGGAGCGCGCGTTCGCCGACCCGAAGATCTCCTTCGTCTGGGACAGCGAGGTCACCGAGATCCACGGTGACGGCAAGCTCACCGGCCTGACGCTGAAGGACACCAAGACCGGCGAGACGTCCGAGCTGCCGGTGACGGGTCTGTTCATCGCGATCGGCCACGACCCCAGGACCGAGCTCTTCAAGGGCGTGCTCGACCTGGACGCCGAGGGTTACCTCGTCGTGCAGGCGCCCAGCACCCGGACCAACATCCCTGGTGTGTTCGCCGCCGGTGACGTCGTCGACCACACCTACCGTCAGGCGATCACCGCGGCCGGCACCGGCTGTTCCGCCGCCCTGGACGCCGAGCGCTACCTGGCGGCTCTCGCCGACGCCGAGAAGACCGTCTGACCCGAACTTCACCCTCACCCCCGCACGTTTCAACACCCCGAGGAGACTGCCGTGGCCGGCAACACCAAGCCCGTGACCGACGCGACCTTCGCCCAGGAAGTACTCGCCAGCGACAAGCCCGTGCTGGTCGACTTCTGGGCCGAGTGGTGCGGCCCGTGCCGTCAGATCGCCCCCTCTCTGGAGGCCATCGCGGCCGAGCACCCGGACGAGATCACCATCGTCAAGCTCAACATCGATGAGAACCCGGTCACCGCCGCGAAGTACGGCGTGATGTCCATCCCGACGCTGAACGTCTACAAGGGCGGCGAGGTCGTCAAGACCATCGTCGGCGCCAAGCCGCGTGCCGCCCTGGAGCGGGACCTGTCCGACTTCATCGGCTGAGTCTCCCGACCGGCTGAGTGCCGGATCGGACTCCAGCAGCACACAGACGGAGGCGGTGTCTGTTCCACGTGGAACAGACACCGCCTCCGTCATGTCCGGGGTACGGCCGAAGAGTTGAGGTTCGGAAGGGCGTGCGGGGGAGGGTGAGTATCAGAGCGGCCGCAGGGCAGGTTCCTTCTGGACCGCCCCCAGCAACCGGTCGATCGCCATCTCGACGTCCTCCTTCCAGGAGATCGTCGAGCGCAGCTCCAGCCGCAGGCGCGGGTAGCGCGGGTGGGGACGGACGGTCTTGAAGCCGACGGCCGTGAGGTGGTCGGCGGGCAGGACGCAGGAGGGACCCGACCACTTCGCATCGCCGAACGCCTCGATGGCCTTGAAGCCGCGCCGCACCAGATCCTTGGCGACCGTCTGCACCAGCACTCGGCCGAGGCCCTGCCCCTGGTAGCCGGGCAGTACCCGGGAGGTCATCAGCTGGACGGCGTCCCCGGACACCGGGCTCGTCGGGAAGGCCGTGGAACGCGGCACATAGGCAGCCGGCGCGTAGAGCACGAACCCGGCCGGTACCTCGTCGACGTAGACCACCCGGCCGCAAGATCCCCATTCCAGCAGTGCCGCGGAGATCCAGGCCTCCTTCTCCAGTTCGGGCTTGCCCGCCTGGACGGCGGCCTCACCACTGACCGGGTCGAGCTCCCAGAAGACACAGTGGCGGCAGGGCTTGGGCAGATCCGGCAGGTTGTCCAGGGTGAGCGGTACGAGCCGACGTCCCATCGGGCCCAGACCCCTTTTCTGTCGTGAACCGAGCACCCCGTGGGCACCCCGGCGATCTCCCCCCGGGGTGCCCCTGTGTCACTCGGCCTCGTCCTCGTCGACGTCGTCGTCGAGCTTGTTCTCCAGGACCCGGCCTTCACCCGGGGCCATCGTCCCCAGGATGCGCTCCAGATCCTCTATCGAGGCGAATTCCACGACGATCTTTCCCCGCTTTTGGCCAAGGTCGACCTTCACCCGGGTCTCGAAGCGATCCGAAAGACGGGTGGCGAGGTGTGTGAGGGCCGGGGAGACCCGGCGGCCGGCCCGGGGGCCAGGCGCCTTGCGAGCCGCCTTGGGCTCGTTGTTCATCAGGGTGACGATCTCCTCGACCGCCCGCACGGACAGCCCCTCGGCCACGATCCGGTGAGCCAGCTTGTCCTGCTCCTCCGGGTCCTCCAGCGCGAGCAGCGCCCGCGCGTGACCGAAGGAGAGCACACCGGCCGCGACCCGCCGCTGCACCGGGGCGGACAGCTTCAGCAGCCGCAGGGTGTTGGAGACCTGGGAGCGCGAACGGCCGATGCGATCGGCGAGCTGCTCATGGGTGCAGGCGAAGTCCCGCAGCAACTGGTCGTAGGCGGCGGCCTCTTCCAGCGGGTTCAGCTGTGCCCGGTGGAGGTTCTCCAGGAGGGCGTCCAGCAGCAGCTTCTCGTCGTCCGTGGCACGGACGATCGCAGGGATCCGCTCCAGGCCCGCCGCCTTGCAGGCCCGCCAGCGGCGCTCACCCATGATCAGCTCATAGCGTTCCGCGCTGATCTGCCGCACCACGACCGGTTGCAGCAGACCCACCTCCTTGATGGAGATGATGAGCTCGTTCAGCGCATCCTCGTCGAACACCTCACGCGGCTGGCGGGGGTTCGGCGTGATGGAGTCCGGTGCCAACTCCGCGAAATAGGCCCCGGTAGCCGGGATCTTCTGCGCGGACAGGTCCGGCTCTGTTTCACGTGAAACAGGGATGTCGACCACGGGCGGGGCCGACTCGGACCCCCTGCGGTCCGTCAGGCCGGCCACCTTTGCCGCCGCGACGCCCCGCTCGGGCGTCAGTACCGGTGTCCCCGCCGGGGAGGTCCCCGCGGGCGGCCCGGCTGGGATCAGCGCGCCGAGACCACGGCCGAGCCCTCTGCGTCGATCACTCACTGGATCCCCTCCGACATGCTGTGCGGGTTGTGCTCGTTGTGCTGTTCTTCCTGCGGGTCGTACTCGACCTCCACCTGGCCGGGCAGACCCCGGAGGGCCATCTCCCGGGCCGCCTCAAGGTACGACAGGGCTCCACTGGATCCCGGGTCGTAGGTGAGGACGGTCTGGCCGTAGCTGGGCGCCTCCGAGATGCGGACCGAGCGGGGGATGCTGGTCCGCAGCACCTCCTTGCCGAAGTGGGTGCGGACCTCGTCGGCGACCTGCGACGCCAGCCGGGTGCGGCCGTCGTACATGGTCAGCAGGATCGTCGAGACGTGGAGTTTGGGGTTGAGGTGGGCCCGGACCAGGTCCACGTTCTTCAGGAGCTGTCCGAGTCCCTCCAGCGCGTAGTACTCGCACTGGATCGGGATGACCACCTCGGCGCCGGCAACCAGGGCGTTGACGGTCAGCAGGCCGAGGGAGGGCGGGCAGTCGATGAGGATGTAGTCCAGCGGCTGCTCATAGGACTCGATGGCCCTCTGCAGCCGGCTCTCGCGAGCGACCAGCGAGACCAGCTCGATCTCGGCACCGGCCAGGTCGATCGTGGCGGGCGCGCAGAAGAGCCCCTCCACATCGGCAACCGGCTGGACGACGTCGGAGAGCGGCTTGCTCTCCACCAGAACGTCGTAGATCGAGGGGACCTCGGCGTGATGGTCGATACCCAGCGCCGTGGAGGCGTTCCCCTGGGGGTCGAGGTCGATCACCAGCACCCTGCCGCCGTGCAGCGCCAGGGAAGCAGCCAGGTTCACGGTCGTCGTGGTCTTCCCCACGCCGCCCTTCTGGTTGGCCACCACCATGACTCTGGTCTGGGGAGGCCGGGGAAGCCCCTCACCTGTGCGGTTCAGTGCCTCGACGGCCAACTGAGCGGCGCGACCGATGGGGGTGTCATCCATGGGAGGCAATGTTTCACGTGAAACATCACCCCCGAACCCCGGGGGCCCGGAATAGGGTCCCCCGGCTTGTTCAGCTGAGCGGGGACCGGGGACCGGATCGGCCATCGGCCCCGCGATGTTGGCGTCGGACCGCAAGGACTCACACTCCTCGACTTCAGGCTCGCAATGAGAAGAGCCTGCCATGCCCAAGGGGTGCTGAACCAGCGAGCCCCGGCGACCTGTGGATAAATCCCGAGAACTATCCACAGGGCCAGTCGTTTTAGCAGGTTTATTGGCGCGCGCCTCGGCCGCAGCACGACCACGGCTGAGGACTCCGGGAAGCAACGAGCGACGTTTCACGTGGAACACGATGCCCAGCTCGCAAGCGTTATGTCAGAAGACACTCCGATTTGCGCGCTTTTGCCCGTTTGTATGGCGTAGAAAGTCCGGCAACGGAACGACCGGCACATACCCCCGCACGGCCGCACCACAAAAGGTCACACGGCCGCATCACACGGCCGCATCGCGGGGGCCTCAGCGCCGCCTGCGGCCGCCGGCGTTCCGGGGCGGCCGGCTGGCCCGGGCCGCCTTCGCCCTGCGGGTCGCCGCCCGGACACCTCCGGGGCTCTCGCCGACCACCACCCGGACCACGGTGGACAGCGGCTCGACGATGCCTTCTCCCACCTGGACGATGGTGGCGTCCACCGCCCCGAGACGTCCCAGGGCGGCACGGGCCGCCTTGAGCTCCTCCTCGGCGGTGTCGCCCTTGAGGACCGCCATCTCGCCGTGCGGCCGCAGCAGCGGCAGGCCCCAGCCCGCCAGCCGCTCGAGCGGGGCCACGGCGCGGGCCGTCACCACGTCCACCGGTGGAAGCTTACCGAGGACCTCCTCGGCCCGGCCGCGAACCACCCGGACGTTCTCCAGCCCGAGCAGCTTGACCACTTCCTCCAGGAACGTGGTCCTGCGCAGCAGCGGCTCGAGCAGGGTGATCTCCAGGTCGGGACGGGCGAGCGCGAGCGGGATCCCAGGGAGCCCGGCGCCGGAGCCGACGTCGCAGACCGACACCTCGCGGTCGATCACCTCGGAGAGCACCGCGCAGTTCAGCAGGTGCCGCTCCCAGAGCCGCGGGACCTCACGGGGGCCGATCAGACCTCGCCGCACGCCCGCGTCCGCGAGCAGCTCGGCGTAACGCACCGCGTCGGCGAACCGGTCGCCGAAGGCCGCGCCGGCCTGCTCGGGCGGCACGGGGAGCTCCGCTGCTGCCTCCGTCACGAGGGGGCCGTCCTTTCCTTCACGGGGACTTCCAGGGCTGCGGACGTCCGTGGGGTCGACTTCCAGGCTTACAAGATTCGGCCCCGCCTGCGAACAGACGGGGCCGAGGGGCAGGCACGGGCCGGTCAGGCGGGAAGAACGACCACTCGGCGCTGGGGCTCCTCGCCCTCGGACTCGCTGCGGAGACCGGCGGCGGCCACGGCGTCGTGCACGACCTTGCGCTCGAACGGCGTCATCGGGTCCAGCTTGACCGGGGCACCGGTCTCCTTGGCCTCGGCGGCCGCCTGCGCGCCGAGCTTGGCCAGCTCGGCCCGCTTGCGGGCCCGGAACCCGGCGATGTCCAGCATGAGCCGACTGCGCTCACCGGTCTCCCGGTGCACCGCGAGACGGGTCAGCTCCTGGAGCGCCTCCAGCACCTCGCCGTCCCGGCCGACCAGCTTGTTCAGGTCACGGCTGGAGCCCTCGCCGATGATCGAGACCGAGGCACGCTCACCCTCGACGTCCATGTCGATGTCGCCGTCGAGGTCGGCGATGTCGAGCAGGCCCTCGAGGTAGTCGGCGGCGATCTCACCCTCCTGCTCGAGGCGGGTCAGGGTGGCGGACGAGCCGCTGTCGGGTGCCGTGCTGGTGTTGACGTCGCTCACGCCTGGACTCTCCTCTTACTTCTTCTTCGACAGGTTGGTCGGCTTGGACTTGGAGCCACCCGCCTTGGGAGCACCGCCCTTGTTGGCGCCCGCCCGGGGCGCACCGGCCCGCGGAGCACCAGACGCCTTGCCGCCACCGGAGCCCTTGGCACCGCCCGGCTTCTTCGCACCCGAGGACTTGGCACCACCGGACGGCTGGGTGTCGCCAGGCGTCTGAGCGCCGTCGTGCGACTCGTCATCGCCGTGCGGTTTAGCGCCACCGGTCGCCTTCTGCGCGCCGGCCGTGTGGCCCGTGCGCTGGGACTTGCTCTGCCGCTTCGGCTGGGTGCGGTTGGCACGCGCGACCTCGACGGCCTGCTTGGCCGCCACCTCTTCCGGCGTCTCCACCAGCTTGCCCTGGGCCCGCAGGCGCTCCTGGCGCTGCTGGAACGCCAGGCTGCCCGGCGTCGGGTTGCGCCGGATGACGACGAGCTGCTGGACCATGGTCCACACGTTGGTGGTCAGCCAGTACAGCAGGACACCGACCGGGGCGATGATGCCGAAGCCGGCGAAGATCAGCGGGAACACGTACATCAGCATCTTCTGCTGCTGCATGAACGGCGTGTTCACCGACATGTCCACGTTCTTCGTCATCAGCTGGCGCTGCGTGTAGAACTGCGACGCGGACATCAGGACGATCATGATGATCGTGACCGTGCGGACCTCGCCCTGGGAGGTGCCGAGCTTGGCCAGGGTGGCGGCGCTGTCCAGGAACTTCGCCGGCAGCGGCGCACCGAAGATGTGGGCCTGCTGGGCGCTCGCGACCAGGTTCTCGTGGATCACGCCGACCGGCTTGCCCTTGGCGATGTTGCTGAGCACGTGATACAGCGCGAAGAAGAACGGGGACTGCACAAGGATCGGCAGGCACGAGGAGAGCGGGTTGGTGCCCGTCTCCTTGTACAGCTTCATCATCTCTTCGGACTGACGCTGCCGGTCGTTCTTGTAGCGCTCCTGGATCGCCTTCATCTTGGGCTGGAGCGCCTGCATGTTCCGCGTCGACTTGATCTGCTTGACGAACAGCGGAATCAGGGCCGTCCGGATCAGGACCACCAGCGAGACGATGGACAGACCCCACGCCCAGCCGCTGTCCTTGTCGAAGATCAGGCCGTAGAACGAGTGGAACTGGACGATGATCCAGGAGACGGCGTCATAGAGGGGGTTCAAGATCCCCACGGTCAGGCTCCTTGTGCGTGAGAGGGTCCGGTGGGCTCGGGCGTGACGGGCCCGTCGGAGCCGCCCCGCAGGTAGCGGCGCAGCCGATCGTGCCATGGTGGTCGCTTACGCGGCGGGACATGGTCCACACCGCCCGGCGACCAGGGGTTGCATCGAAGGATGCGCCACGCGGTCAGGGCCGTGCCCTTGATCGCGCCGTGCCGGTCGATGGCCGTGTAGCCGTAGTGCGAGCACGAGGGGTAGTAGCGGCAGACCGGGCCGAGCAGCGGACTGATCGTCCACTGGTACAGCTTGATCAGCGCCAGCAGTGGGTATTTCATCGGGTGGCCACCCTCCCCTCGGCATCGCCATGGGCTTGTCGGCCCAGTAGCCGCTCCAGTGCGGCATCCAGGTCGAGGGCCAGCTGTGGGTAATCGGCACTGCCTGCTCCCGGCAGCGCACGTACTACCACCAGGCTACCGGGGGGCAGCAGTGACAGTCGGTCCCGGACAAGGTGACGCAGGCGACGCTTGACCAGGTTGCGCTGGACCGAGCCGCCGACGGCCTTGCTCACGACGAAACCCGCACGCGCAGGGAGAGTCCTCCCCCCTGGCGCGTGCGGGTCCGTGGCGTCACGACGCAGATGGACCACCAGCAGCGGGCGACCCGCTCGGCGTCCGCGGCGAACCGCTTCTGCGAAGTCCTGGCGCCGCCTCAGCCGATTCTCGGTGGGCAGCACGGCATCATCCGGAGATGGTCAGGACGATCAGGCCGACAGGCGTGCGCGGCCCTTGCTGCGGCGGGTCGCGAGGATGGCGCGACCGGCGCGGGTGCGCATACGCAGGCGGAAGCCGTGGGTCTTCGCGCGGCGGCGGTTGTTCGGCTGGAAGGTGCGCTTGCTCACTCGGGGGCTCCAGATCAGAAATCGTGTCCGGCGGGGCGTCGTGTGGCTGTCACCGTGCGCCCACGAAAGCTCGCGGACCAGAGGTGTACCGCTGTGACGTCGCCCGGGGAGCCCGGAGGACCGTCGCCTTTCGCTAGGCAGGCGGCAGCAGCCATCGACAACTCGACCTCGATACGGTACGTGCGGCTGGGCCGTTCGGTCAAACCCGTCGCGGCCGCCTCCGCCGTTTGTACACACCCTGTGGACAACGACTTGAACCTGGCCTGCCGCCCTGACTACCGTGGCTGAACTCCGTACTCTTCCCGCCCGTCCTGAGAACCACACTTTCGCGGGAGTTCATCAGCACTGATCAGCGACCGAGAGAGCGTGCACTGTGGCCGACGTGACTGCCGATCTTGCCGCAGTGTGGCCGAGGGTCCTCCAGAAGCTGCTGGTCGAGAGCGAGGATCTCAAGCCCAAGGACGCCGAGTGGCTCCAGCGGACCCAGCCGCTGGCCCTGGTCGCCGGCACCGCGGTGCTCTCGGCGCCCAACGAGTTCGCCAAGAGCGTGCTGGAGGGGCGGCTGCTGCCGCTGATCACCGAGGTCCTCAGCCGTGAGTTCGGTCACTCCGTCGGCATCGCCATCGCGGTGGCGTCCGGCGGGGACCAGGACGGGCCGTCCCCGGCCCCGCCGGCGCCGCAGCAGGACCGCGGCGAACGGCCGGACCCCTATGCGCACAGTGAGCGCCCCGACCCGTACGGACACCCCGACCGCCAGGACGGCGGCGACGGGACCGACGGCCCGCGGATGCGCCCGGCGTACCCCGATCACCAGGACTGGCAGCAGCCGCGGCTCGGCAACTGGGGCGTGCCCTCCTCGTCCGGCTACGACGGCCGTGATCACCGGGACCCCCGCGACAGCCGAGACCCGTACGACAGCCGCCGCGACGGCGGCTACGAGCCCCGGCGCGACGGGTACGACTACCCGAACATCCCGCACCAGGGCCACCAGCCGTACGCACCGCCGCAGGGCGGGTACCAGCAGCAGGGCGGCCCCGGGCCCAGGAACGACCCGTCCGGCCCCTCGATGGGCTCCGCAGGCGTCCCCGGCGGACCGGGGGGACCCGGCGGCGGCCACGGCGCACCCGGCGGCCACCGCGCGCACGGCGACCATCCGGGCGTCCCGGGCGGCACCGGAAGCCATGACAGCCACGACAGCCGCGTCGGTCCGGGCGGCCACCCAGGTCCGGGCGGTCCCGGCCGTCATGGCGCGCCGGGCGGCGGCAGCGGCAGCGGTTCGTCCGGCGGCGCGGTGGAGCCCACCGCCCGCCTGAACCCGAAGTACCTCTTCGACACCTTCGTCATCGGCGCGTCCAACCGCTTCGCGCACGCCGCGGCGGTCGCGGTCGCCGAGGCGCCGGCCAAGGCGTACAACCCGCTGTTCATCTACGGCGAGTCCGGCCTGGGCAAGACGCACCTGCTGCACGCGATCGGCCACTACGCGCGGAGCCTCTACCCCGGCACCCGGGTGCGCTACGTGAGCTCGGAGGAGTTCACCAACGAGTTCATCAACTCCATCCGGGACGGCAAGGCGGACGCGTTCCGCAAGCGGTACCGGGACATGGACATCCTGCTGGTCGACGACATCCAGTTCCTGGCGCAGAAGGAGTCGACGCAGGAGGAGTTCTTCCACACCTTCAACACCCTGCACAACGCCAACAAGCAGATCGTGCTCTCCTCGGACCGGCCGCCCAAGCAGCTGATCACCCTGGAGGACCGTCTGCGCAACCGCTTCGAGTGGGGTCTGATCACCGACGTCCAGCCGCCCGAGCTGGAGACCCGGATCGCGATCCTCCGCAAGAAGGCGGTGCAGGAGCAGCTCAACGCGCCGCCGGAGGTCCTGGAGTTCATCGCCTCCCGGATCTCGCGGAACATCCGCGAGCTGGAGGGCGCGCTGATCCGCGTCACGGCGTTCGCCAGCCTCAACCGGCAGCCGGTCGACCTGCAGCTCACCGAGATCGTGCTGAAGGACCTGATCCCCGGCGGCGACGACTCGGTGCCGGAGATCAGCGGGACCGCGATCATGGCGGAGACGGCCGCGTACTTCGGGCTGGCGGTGGAGGACCTGTCCGGGTCCTCGCGCAGCCGGGTGCTCGTCACCGCCCGGCAGATCGCCATGTACCTCTGCCGTGAGCTGACCGACCTGTCGCTGCCGAAGATCGGCGCGCTGTTCGGCGGCCGCGACCACACCACGGTCATGCACGCCGACCGCAAGATCCGCTCGCTGATGGCCGAGCGGCGGTCCATCTACAACCAGGTGACCGAGCTCACCAACCGCATCAAGAGCTGAGCGGGCGGGCCGCCGGCCCCCGTTTCCCCACCGCGCCCCGGGAGTCCGACTCCCGGGGCGCCGCCGTGTGTTCACCCGCGGGGGCACCCGCTGTTCGATTTCCCGTCGCCCGGGACGGCTTCTCCACAGTTCTGGGCGGGTGGGGCCGTCCACAGGCTGGGGACACCGGAGTTGTCCCGATCCACTCCACAGGCCGCCCGCTCCGAGGGCGGTCCGCCCAGCTCAGCCGGGTGGGGATATGTGGGCAACCCGGATCCACAGACTGTGGACGGATCGGACACCCGCCACGGCGAGTCGGCGGTTGTCCACCGCCCACCCACAGGATGCACCGGGTTGTGCACAGCTCAGGGCCGCTTCTCCACATCTCTGTCCACTGTTCGGCAAGGAAATGGCACGCGTCGCACGGACGAGTGAAAGCCGTCACACCAAGGGGGTGGGTTGGCCTGGGGAGAACGCGGGTATTTCTGGGGACGGCGCTGGGGAGAACCCCGGATCGCCTGTGAATCGGGTGTGCACAACTTCCGCCCGTCCACAGCGGCGGCTGGTTGTCCACGTCCCCCGCCCACAGGCCCGGTGGACAAAAAATGCGGCCTGACCTGCGACGGAACCGGTTATCCACGGTATCCACACCCCCTACTACTACTGCTACACGTAGAGAGCGGGGATCAAGCTTCGAAGCGGGGGCTGTGCACAACTCGGCCCGGCCTCGATCTGCCGCGGCGTCTCGGCTTGACGGCAACGAGCACCGAGTGTCGGTCCGGTGCGTCAGACTGTTCCCCGACAGCCAGCAACAAGCAGGAGGCGGTTCCGGTGAAGATCCGGGTGGAGCGCGACGTACTCGCCGAGGCAGTGGCTTGGGCAGCCCGCAGCCTTCCGGCCCGTCCTCCGGTGCCCGTGCTCGCCGGGCTGCTGCTCAAGGCCGAGGACGGCAAGCTCAGCCTGTCCGGATTCGACTACGAGGTCTCCGCCCGCGTCTCCGTCGAGGCCGAGGTGGACGAG
Organism: Actinacidiphila acidipaludis; assembly: GCF_019890725.1. GTDB lineage: Bacteria > Actinomycetota > Actinomycetes > Streptomycetales > Streptomycetaceae > Actinacidiphila > Actinacidiphila acidipaludis. The sequence goes on along the minus strand of NZ_JAINZZ010000017.1, from coordinate 14,565 downwards.
GAGGGGACCGTCCTGGTCTCCGGCCGGCTGCTCGCCGACATCTCGCGGGCGCTGCCCAACCGCCCTGTGGAGATCGCCGACGACGGCGTCCGCGTCACCGTCGTCTGCGGCAGCTCGCGATTCACACTCCACACCCTGCCTGTGGACGAGTACCCCGCCCTGCCCGCGATGCCGACCGCCTCCGGCACCGTGCCCGGTGAGGTCTTCGCCGCCGCCGCCAGCCAGGTCGCCATCGCCGCCGGGCGCGACGACACCCTCCCGGTGCTCACCGGCGTCCGGATCGAGATCGAGGGCGACACCGTCACGCTGGCCGCCACCGACCGCTACCGCTTCGCCGTCCGCGAGTTCCTGTGGAAGCCCGAGCAGGCCGACATCTCCGCCGTGGCCCTGGTGCCCGCGAAGACCCTGCTGGACACCGCCAAGTCGCTGACCAGCGGTGACACCGTCTCCATCGCGCTGGCGGGCGCCGGCGCGGGCGAGGGCCTGATCGGTTTCGAGGGCGCCGGGCGGCGCACCACCACCCGTCTGCTCGAGGGCGACCTGCCGAAGTACCGCACGCTCTTCCCGACCGAGTTCGCCTCCGTCGCGGTGATCGAGACCGCCCCCTTCGTGGAGGCCGTCAAGCGCGTCGCCCTCGTCGCCGAGCGCAACACCCCGGTGCGGCTGAGCTTCGAGCAGGGCGTGCTGACCCTGGAGGCCGGTTCCAGCGACGACGCACAGGCTGTGGAAAGGGTCGACGCCAAGCTGGAGGGCGACGACATCTCCATCGCCTTCAACCCGACCTTCCTGCTGGACGGCCTGAGCGCCATCGACGCGCCCGCCGCCCAGCTGTCCTTCACCACCTCGACGAAGCCCGCGCTGCTCAGCGGCCGCCCGGCCGTCGACGCGGAGGCGGACGACGCCTACAAGTACCTCATCATGCCGGTGCGGCTGTCCGGCTGACGCCCCACCGATCCCGGCCGGGCCCACCGGCTGAGTGCCGCCGCACCCGCCGACGTAGGCTCGTCCTCAGGTCAGGGCAGGCTTGTGTCGAACGCTTCGAACGAAGGATGTGTGATGGAGCTCGGTCTCATCGGTCTCGGCAAGATGGGTGGCAACATGCGCGAGCGCATCCGCCGCGCCGGCCACACCGTCATCGGATACGACCGGAACCCGGATGTCGCCGATGTCCACAGCCTCAAGGAGCTTGTGGATTCCCTGCAGACGCCCCGCGTGGTGTGGGTGATGGTGCCCGCGGGCGCCGCGACGCAGTCCACCATCGACGAGCTGGGCGAGCTGCTGTCGCCCGGTGACCTCGTCGTCGACGGCGGCAACTCCCGCTGGACGGACGACGAGAAGCACGCCGAGCAGCTCGGTGCCAAGGGCATCGGCTTCGTCGACTGCGGCGTCTCCGGCGGCGTGTGGGGTCTGGCGAACGGCTACGCGCTGATGTACGGCGGTTCCGCGGAGGACGTCGCCAAGGCCCAGCCGATCTTCGACGCGCTCAAGCCCGAGGGCGACTCCGGCTCGGTGCACGCCGGCCGCGTCGGCGCCGGGCACTTCGCGAAGATGGTCCACAACGGCATCGAGTACGCGATGATGCAGGCGTACGCCGAGGGCTGGGAGCTGCTGGAGGCCGTGGACTCGGTCACCGACGTGCGCGAGGTGTTCCGCTCCTGGAAGTCCGGCACGGTCATCCGGTCGTGGCTGCTCGACCTGGCCGTGGACGCGCTCGACAAGAGCGAGCACCTGGAGAACCTGCGGGGTTACGCCGACGACTCCGGCGAGGGACGCTGGACGGTGGAGGCGGCGATCGACAACGCCGTGCCGCTGCCCGCGATCACCGCGTCGCTGTTCGCCCGCTTCTCGTCCCGCCAGGACGACTCGCCGCAGATGAAGATGATCGCCGCGCTCCGCAACGAGTTCGGCGGCCACGCGGTCACCGCGGCCGAGTAGGCACGGCGGCGGGCGACCGCCGCACACCGCACGTCACAGCAGGGAGGTCGGCGCGGTCAGCGCCAAGCACGCGATGCACGTAGCGCACCTGTCGCTCGCCGACTTCCGCTCCTACGCCCGGGCCGAGGTCCCCCTCGACCCGGGCGTCACGGCTTTCGTGGGCCCCAACGGCCAGGGGAAGACCAACCTCGTCGAGGCGGTCGGCTACCTGGCGACGCTCGGCAGCCACCGGGTGGCCTCCGACGCGCCGCTGGTCCGCATGGGCGCGGACCGCGCGATCGTGCGGGCGCAGGTCGTGCAGGGCAGCCAGGGCGGCGAGCGGCAGCAGCTCGTCGAGCTGGAGATCAACCCGGGGCGGGCCAACCGCGCCCGGATCAACCGGTCCTCGCAGGTGCGGCCCCGGGACGTGCTCGGCATCGTCCGCAGCGTGCTGTTCGCGCCGGAGGACCTGGCCCTGGTCAAGGGCGACCCCGGTGAGCGCCGCCGCTTCCTCGACGAGCTGATCACCGCGCGGGCCCCGCGGTTGGCCGGGGTGCGCAGCGACTACGAACGGGTCCTCAAACAGCGGAACACGCTGCTGAAGACGGCCGCGCTGGCCCGTCGGCACGGCGGCAAGGGCGCCGACCTGTCCACGCTCGACGTGTGGGACCAGCACCTGGCCAGGGCGGGCGCCGAACTGCTGGCGCAGCGCCTGGACCTGGTGGCCGCGCTGCAGCCGCTGGCCGACAAGGCGTACGAGCAACTGGCCCCGGGCGGCGGCCCGGTCGGCCTGGAGTACCGCAGCTCCATGGGTGACGAGCGGCTGGTCGCCGTGACCGGGCGTGAGGAGCTGTTCGGGCGGCTGCTGGAGGCGCTGGGCGAGGCGCGCCGTCAGGAGATCGAGCGCGGGGTGACGCTGGTCGGCCCGCACCGCGACGACCTGGTCCTCAAGCTGGGTGAGCTGCCGGCCAAGGGCTACGCCAGCCACGGTGAGTCCTGGTCGTACGCGCTGGCGCTGCGGCTGGCCTCCTACGAACTGCTCTGCGCGGACGGCGGCGAGCCGGTGCTCGTGCTCGACGACGTGTTCGCCGAGCTGGACGCCCGCCGCCGGGAACGCCTGGCGGAACTCGTCGCCCCCGGTGAACAGGTCCTGGTCACCGCCGCGGTGGACGACGACGTACCCGGCGTCCTGGTGGGCACGCGCTTCTCTGTGGAGAACGGGACGGTGGTGCGGCAGTGAGCGACGCGGACGAGGCAACCGGCCTGTGGACGGCGACGAAGCGCGCACCCCTGCGCCGAGTCGGCGGAGAAGCGAACGGAACAACGCAGTGAGCGACGCGGACGAGGCAACCGGCCTGTGGACGGCGACGAAGCGCGCACCCCTGCGCCGAGTCGGCGGAGAAGCGAACGGAACAACGCAGTGAGCGACGCGGACGAGGGCCCCAGGGCTCAGGCGAGTGCGGAGCCGGCCGGGGTGGATCTGGCGCGGGTGGCGCTGCGGGCGGCCAAGGAGCAGGCGCGCGCCCGCGGTACGGCGGCCGCGCAGAAGAAGCAGGCCCGGCGGGGCGGGCTGCGCAGCGGCGCCCGTGCGGACGGCCGGGACCCGCTGCCGCTGGGCGCGGCGATCAGCCGCCTCATCACCGAGCGCGGCTGGGAGGCCCCCGCGGCGGTGGGCGGGGTGATGGGCCGTTGGCCCCAGCTCGTGGGACCCGAGGTGGCGCTGCACTGCGCCCCCGACCGCTACGACGAGGACGAGCGGGTCCTGACGGTGCAGTGCGACTCCACCGCCTGGGCGACGCAGCTGCGGCTGCTCGCGCCGACGCTGGTGGCCCGGCTGAACGCCGACCTCGGCCACGGCACGGTCAAGCTGATCAAGGTGCTGGGTCCGGCCGGTCCCAGCCGCTCGTACGGCCGGCTGCGGGCCCCCGGCAGCCGTGGCCCCGGCGACACCTACGGGTGATCTGCGCTACACCACGCCCCGCCCCCCGTTCGGGTAGCCGCACTCTGGAGGTGCGGCCCACCGGTGTACCCCCGGAGCGCGGCCTCTCCCGCCCGGGGCTCTCCCGGGACGCTCGCGGACATCCGTACTGGTGAGCGGCCTGGGACGGCTGGTGCGGGGGCACCCGTGCTCAGCGTAGCCGGAGGTTGACAGCCGGAAGCCCTGGACGCCCGTGTGAGCCGTTTTGGCCCCGGGGCCGCGTGTAGGGAGTCGGGCGAGGGCCGTTTTGGGCGGCACATGGGAACTGAGGTACCGCCAAAGCCCCATTCATGGCGCCGCTACCGGTAGACTGAATGGCAGACCGCCCTCCCCTGGCAGACGGCAGGGGTACCCCAGCGGAACATGTCGAACGACGCAGCCGATCCCGCTCGGCGGGAGACGGCTCGTGCTGTGCCAGAAAGGGCGCTTCGTGGCCGATTCCGGCAACCTCAACGAGAACTCCAACAAGTCCTACGACGCCAGCGCGATCACCGTGCTCGAGGGGCTCGACGCGGTGCGCAAGCGCCCCGGCATGTACATCGGGTCCACCGGTGAGCGGGGTCTGCACCACCTCGTGCAGGAGGTCGTCGACAACTCCGTCGACGAGGCGATGGCAGGTCACGCGGACACCATCGACGTCACGATCCTCGCCGACGGCGGCGTGCGCGTGGTGGACAACGGCCGCGGTATCCCGGTCGGCATCGTCCCCTCCGAGGGCAAGCCGGCCGTGGAGGTCGTGCTGACCGTCCTGCACGCCGGCGGCAAGTTCGGCGGCGGCGGGTACGCGGTCTCCGGCGGCCTGCACGGCGTCGGCGTCTCGGTCGTGAACGCGCTCTCGACGCGCGTCGCGGTCGAGGTCCACACCGACGGCCACCGCTGGACCCAGGACTACAAGCTGGGCGTGCCGACCGCGCCGCTGGCCAGGAACGAGGCCACCGAGACGACCGGCACGTCGGTCACCTTCTGGGCGGACCCGGACGTCTTCGAGACCACGGAGTACTCGTTCGAGACCCTCTCCCGGCGTTTCCAGGAGATGGCGTTCCTCAACAAGGGCCTGCGGATCACGCTGACCGACGAGCGCCTCGACCACGTGGACGAGGACGGCAACCCGCTGCGCGCCGAGTACCACTACGAGGGCGGCATCGTCGACTTCGTGACGTACCTCAACTCGCGCAAGGGCGAGCTGGTCCACCCCACCGTCATCGACATCGAGGCGGAGGACAAGGAGCGGCTGCTCTCGGTCGAGGTCGCGATGCAGTGGAACACCCAGTACAGCGAGGGTGTCTACAGCTTCGCCAACACCATCCACACCCATGAGGGCGGCACCCACGAGGAGGGCTTCCGCGCCGCGCTGACGTCCCTGATCAACCGGTACGCGCGCGACAAGAAGCTGCTCCGGGAGAAGGACGACAACCTCACCGGTGAGGACATCCGCGAGGGTCTGACCGCGATCATCTCGGTCAAGCTCGGCGAGCCGCAGTTCGAGGGCCAGACCAAGACCAAGCTCGGCAACACCGAGGCGAAGACGTTCGTGCAGAAGGTCGTGCACGAGCACCTCAACGACTGGCTGGACCGCAACCCGAACGAGGCCACGGACATCATCCGCAAGGCGATCCAGGCGGCCACCGCCCGCGTCGCGGCCCGCAAGGCACGGGATCTGACCCGCCGCAAGGGCCTGCTGGAGTCCGCGTCGCTGCCCGGCAAGCTGAGCGACTGTCAGTCCAACGACCCGACGAAGTGCGAGATCTTCATCGTCGAGGGCGACTCGGCCGGCGGCTCGGCCAAGTCCGGCCGCAACCCGCAGTACCAGGCGATCCTCCCGATCCGCGGCAAGATCCTCAACGTGGAGAAGGCGCGGATCGACAAGATCCTGCAGAACCAGGAGATCCAGGCGCTGATCTCGGCCTTCGGCACGGGTGTGCACGAGGACTTCGACATCTCCAAGCTGCGGTATCACAAGATCATCCTGATGGCGGACGCCGACGTCGACGGCCAGCACATCAACACCCTGCTGCTCACCTTCCTGTTCCGCTTCATGCGGCCGCTGGTCGAGGCGGGTCACGTGTACCTGTCGCGCCCGCCGCTGTACAAGATCAAGTGGGGCCGGGACGACTGGGAGTACGCCTACTCCGACCGTGAGCGCGACGCGCTGGTGGAGCTCGGCAAGCAGGCCGGCAAGCGGATCCGCGAGGACTCGATCCAGCGCTTCAAGGGTCTCGGCGAGATGAACGCCGAGGAGCTGCGGGTCACCACCATGGACGTCGACCACCGGGTGCTCGGGCAGGTCACGCTCGACGACGCGGCGCAGGCCGACGACCTGTTCTCGGTGCTGATGGGCGAGGACGTTGAGGCGCGCCGCTCGTTCATCCAGCGCAACGCCAAGGATGTCCGCTTCCTCGACATCTGAGTCGGCCGACCACTGCCGCACCCCGCGAAAGGACTGAACACCACCGATGGCCGACGAGAACTCCCCCGTCACGCCCGAAGGCATCCCCGTCGACGACGGTCAGACGCTCCGCATCGAGCCCGTCGGGCTCGAGACGGAGATGCAGCGCAGCTACCTCGACTACGCGATGTCCGTCATCGTCTCGCGTGCGCTGCCCGACGTCCGCGACGGCCTCAAGCCGGTGCACCGCCGCGTGCTGTACGCGATGTACGACGGCGGCTACCGGCCGGAGAAGGGCTTCTACAAGTGCGCCCGCGTCGTCGGCGACGTGATGGGCACGTACCACCCGCACGGTGACTCCTCGATCTACGACGCCCTGGTCCGCCTGGCGCAGCCGTGGTCGATGCGGATGCCGCTGGTGGACTCCAACGGCAACTTCGGCTCGCCGGGCAACGACCCCGCGGCGGCCATGCGGTACACCGAGTGCAAGATGGCGCCGCTGGCCATGGAGATGGTCCGTGACATCGACGAGGAGACCGTCGACTTCACGGACAACTACGACGGCCGCAATCAGGAGCCGACGGTCCTGCCGGCCCGGTTCCCGAACCTGCTGATCAACGGCTCGGCCGGTATCGCGGTCGGCATGGCGACCAACATCCCGCCGCACAACCTGCGCGAGGTCGCCGACGGTGCCCAGTGGTTCCTGGCGAACCCCGACGCGGAGCCCGATGAGCTGCTGGACGCCCTGATCGAGCGGATCAAGGGCCCCGACTTCCCCACCGGCGCGCTGGTCGTCGGCCGCAAGGGCATCGAGGAGGCGTACCGCACCGGGCGCGGCTCGATCACCATGCGGGCGGTCGTCGAGGTCGAGGAGATCCAGAACCGGCAGTGCCTGGTCGTCACCGAACTGCCGTACCAGGTCAACCCGGACAACCTCGCGCAGAAGATCGCCGACCTCGTCAAGGACGGCAAGATCGGCGGCATCGCGGACGTCCGTGACGAGACCTCGTCGCGCACCGGCCAGCGCCTGGTGATCGTGCTCAAGCGCGACGCGGTCGCCAAGGTCGTGCTGAACAACCTCTACAAGCACACCGACCTGCAGACGAACTTCGGCGCGAACATGCTCGCGCTGGTGGACGGCGTGCCGCGCACCCTGTCGCTGGACGCCTTCATCCGCAACTGGGTCACCCACCAGATCGAGGTCATCGTCCGGCGCACCCGGTTCCGGCTGCGCAAGGCCGAGGAGCGCGCCCACATCCTGCGCGGTCTGCTCAAGGCGCTCGACGCGATCGACGAGGTCATCGCGCTGATCCGGCGCAGCGACACGGTCGAGATCGCGCGCGAGGGCCTGATGGGCCTGCTGGACATCGACGAGATCCAGGCGAACGCGATCCTGGAGATGCAGCTGCGCCGGCTGGCAGCCCTGGAGCGCCAGAAGATCGTCGCCGAGCACGACGAGCTGCAGGCGAAGATCAACGAGTACAACGCGATCCTGGCCTCGCCGGAGAAGCAGCGGCAGATCATCAGCGAGGAACTGCAGGCCATCGTCGACAAGTTCGGCGACGACCGGCGCTCCAAGCTGGTGCCCTTCGACGGCGACATGTCCATCGAGGACCTGATCGCCGAGGAGGACATCGTCGTCACGATCAGCCGTGGCGGCTACGTCAAGCGCACCAAGACCGAGGACTACCGGTCGCAGAAGCGCGGCGGCAAGGGCGTGCGCGGCACGAAGCTGAAGCAGGACGACATCGTCGACCACTTCTTCGTGACGACCACCCACCAGTGGCTGCTGTTCTTCACCAACAAGGGCCGGGTCTACCGCGCCAAGGCGTACGAACTGCCGGACGCGGGCCGGGACGCCCGCGGTCAGCACGTGGCCAACCTGCTGGCCTTCCAGCCCGACGAGCGGATCGCCCAGATCCTGGCCATCAAGGACTACGAGGCCGCGCCGTACCTGGTGCTCGCCACCAAGTCCGGCCTGGTGAAGAAGACCGCGCTCAAGGACTACGACTCCCCGCGCGCGGGCGGCGTCATCGCCATCAACCTGCGCGAGGCCGCCGTCGAGGGCGGGTTCGACGAGCTGATCGGGGCCGAACTGGTCTCGGCCGAGGACGACCTGCTGCTGGTCAGCCGCAAGGCGCAGTGCATCCGGTTCACCGCGACGGACGAGGCGCTGCGGCCGATGGGCCGGGCCACGTCCGGAGTCAAGGGCATGAGTTTCCGCGAGGGTGACGAACTTCTCTCGATGAACGTCGTCCGGCCCGGTACGTTCGTCTTCACCGCCACCGACGGCGGCTACGCCAAGCGGACCCGGGTGGACGAGTACCGGATCCAGGGTCGCGGCGGTCTCGGCATCAAGGCGGCGAAGATCGTGGAGGACCGTGGTTCCCTGGTGGGGGCGCTGGTGGTCGAGGAGACCGATGAGATCCTCGCCATCACCCTCAGCGGTGGAGTGATCCGCACGCGGGTCAACGAGGTCAGGGAGACCGGCCGTGACACCATGGGCGTCCAGCTGATCAACCTCGCCAAGCGGGACGCGGTCGTCGGTATCGCGCGGAACGCCGAGGCGGAGGATGATCCGGAGACGGCCATCCTGTCCGCCGAGGGGGAGCAGGACGAGCAGGACCGGCACAATCAGCAGGACGAGCACGACACAGTGGCCGAGGGCGAGGCGCCCACGGCCGGTGAACCGGAGGAGTAAGCCGTGAGTGGAGCCTCGGGCGCCGCGGATGGGACCGGGAGGACCGGGGGTGCCCATGGCTCCGCGAATGTCAACGGCCCGCAGCAGGGGGGACACACCGTGACGGACACCCGTCAGCCGGCGCAGCCGCAGCAGCCGCCGTCGGCCTACGCGCCTCCGCCGCCCACGTCGGCGCCGGGCACCGGCTCGCCGGCCGCGGCGGCCGGGGTGCGGCGGCCGAGGCCGGCGGCCAGGACGGCGCCGCGCACCCGCAAGGCGCGGCTGCGGGTGGCCAAGGCCGACCCGTGGTCGGTGATGAAGGTCAGCTTCCTGCTGTCCATCGCGCTGGGCATCTGCACGATCATCGCGGTGGCGGTGCTGTGGATGGTGCTGGACACCATCGGTGTGTTCAGCACCGTCGGCTCCACCATCAGCGACGCCACCACCTCGGAGCAGGGCAAGGGCGGGTTCGACCTGGTGTCGTTCCTGTCCCTGCCCCGGGTGCTCACCTTCACCACGGTGATAGCGGTGATCGACGTGGTCCTGGCCACCGCGCTGGCCACGCTCGGCGCCTTCATCTACAACCTCTCTGCGGGTTTCGTGGGTGGCGTGGAGCTCACCCTCGCCGAGGACGAGTAACGGATTTGGGGCACAGCCTCACGTGCGCTAATCTTTCGGTGCAGCGCGGGGCTATAGCTCAGACGGTTAGAGCGCTTCCCTGATAAGGAAGAGGCCACAGGTTCAAGTCCTGTTAGCCCCACCAGCGCCAAAGGGCATCTACGGAAACCGTAGGTGCCCTTTGACATCTATGGGTGACATCAACGGCCGGGGCCGAGCCCGTTCAGCAAGTCCGCAAGACGGGCCGCAGCCGCCCGCTGATCCTCGTCCACAACGTGTGTGTAGATGTCGAGGGTCATGCTGATCTGGCTGTGCCGCAGGATGGCCTGGGCGACCTTGGGATGCACCTTGAGGTAGGCCAACAGGGTTCCGCAGGTGTGGCGAGCCAGCCGGACCGTGATCCGCCTCACCTTCGACCGCGTCACCAGGGCGTCAAAGGTCCGGGAGAAGCCCCGAGGCTCGATCGGTCCCCCGTTGCGCTCGGAGAAGATCAGATCGGCGTCGGCAGCCTGCCTCCAGCCCTCCCCGGCCGCACGGCGCTCCAGCTCCTGGAGGTACCGGCGACCGGCCAGCGCTTCGAGGCAGAAGGCGGGCAGGGGTAGGGCCGCCTGCGACGAGTCCGTCTTGAGTTTCTTGAGAACGAGGCCGCCGTTCACGCGCTGCACCTGCATGGTCGGGGTGAACTGCCCGTTCTCCAGGTCCACGTCCTGCCAGCGCAGCCCCAGTACCTCACTGCGCCGCAGGCCGAGCACGAGCACCAGGACGAACGCGGCGTAGAGCCGATGAGGCCGAGCCGTCCGCAGGAACTGGATGGCCTCGGTCGCCGACCAGGGACTGACCTTGCGTTTGGTCACCTGTGGCATGTCCACCAGGGCCGCCACGTTCCGCCCAACGACCTCCTCCTGCATCGCGCGGTTCAGAGCGTTCCGCAGGGTCCGCAGAGCCTCGGCCCACGTGGCAGCCTGTCCTGGCTTCTCACGGCGCAGGTCCGCCAGCATGCCCCGCACCTGGGCGGGGGTCAGGCGCGTCAGAGGCTTTTTCCCCAGGCTGGGGACAAGGTAGAGCCGAGACATGGCCTCGTACTTGTTGTACGTGCCGGGCTCCTTGTTCGGCTTCACGATGTGCTCAAGCCAGTAGTCCAGCCACTCGGCCAGCTTCCACGTCCGGTCCGGCACCGGGACGCCGGCGCGCTCCTTGTCCTGGAGAGCGCCCAGCTTCTCGGCCACTTCGTCGTAGGACCGGCCGTAGACGTACTTCCGTACCCGATGCCCACTGGCGTTGGTGACGTACGCAGCGCCCTGGTACCGGCCGTCCTTGCGCCTGGTGATGGTTCCGCCCCCGTTGGGCCTCCTGGTGGCCATCAGGCAGCCTCCTCGACTCGGGACGCGATGAAGGCCCGCAGAGCGTCTGCCGGAACGCGACGGCAGCGCCCGATCGTCACGGAGGCCAGCCGGTGCGTGCGCATCAGGTCGTACACGGTGGACCGGCCGACCTTGAGACGCCTCATGACGTCGGGCACGGTCAGTAGTTCGTCGGTCATCCCTCATCCCCCCAGTCGTCCAGGTCGGCGATTGCTTCACGTGCGGTCTGTCGGTTCTCGGTGATGTCGCGGGCGATGGTGGCAGCGAGCCAGGACTCTCCCGGGGTGTGGCCGTGTCCGGCGTAGGTCCAGTGGGCGAGGGTCAGCGTGGAACCCTCCGGACAGTCGTCGGGGTCAGGCAGGCCCCGCTCCCGGCGTTCCTGGCGGGCGCGGTAGTCGGCGCGGACCTGGCGCAGCGCCCCGAGGGTGGTGGAGTAGCGGCGGGACTTGGTGGAGAAGTGGCCGCGGAAGCCGAGCATGTGCGCCCACTGCGCGAGCTTGCGGCCCGGGTAGTCGGCATCGAGGGAGAAGCAGGCTTCGATCAGGTGCCGGGCGTGCTCGGGCAGGCCCGGGAGCTTGTCGAGTTCCGGGAGCTCCCCGATCCGCCGGTCAACGGTGCCCGTGGTCTCGGCCGCTTTGGTGGCGTACTTGGCCACATACGCCGCGACAGCTTCCTCGGTCAGTTCCTGGCCGTCGGTGGCGGTGCTGCCGATGGGCTGGACGTCGACTTGGGTGCCCCAGCGCAGGACCCGGGCCGGGTGCTCGCCAGTGGCCGGCACGGGCACCGAGACGCGGGCGGCAGCCGCCCGGATCGCGTCATCGAGCAGGCCCGTCGTTGCCCAGGCGGGCGGGGTGTCGTCGGGTCCGGCCGGGCCGTCCAGGCGCACGATCGCATGGAAGTGGACCGCGCCGCGCTTCTGGAACTCGGCGACCTTCCCGAACGAGACCCGGCACACCTCACCCATGGCCGACTGAGTGAGCCCCGCGCGGTGGGCGAGTTCACGGCGCAGGTAGATGGTGAAGCGTCGCCACAGGTCCCCGGCGTGGTTGTTCCACAGCACCGCACCCGCGTAGTCGTACGTGCTCGGGTCCAGTGCGGTCCCCAGTTCCGCAGCCCCATCCGGATGGGTGGTGCCGCAGCGGCAGCGGCCGGAGGCGGGGCGGTTGTGGACCGTCCCGAACGACGGGGCGGTCAGGGTCGCGAACACCTTCGGGTGCGAACGCACCGTGTGCGGGGTTCCCTTGCCGGGGTCGCCGGTCAGTCCAGCGCGGATCAGGTGGAAGGTGTCCCCGGCGTACAGCCAGGCGCACGACGGGCAGCGCGAGGCCCGGCGGTTGCCGCAGGCGACGCGTAACCGGCCGCCCGGCTCCCCGTCCGTGGAGTAGGAGTACAGGACGTTGCCCGTGGCGCGGTCGCGGGTGACGGTCAGCCCGGACAGGTGGATCGGGTCGGAGCAGCCGCCCGTCCGCCGGACCTGTTCCTGCCAGCGGTCGAAGCCGGGGGTGTTGGCCACCCGCAGCAGGTCCGCCAGCGTCACGGGGTCAACCCCGACCGAGGCAGCCTGCGGGGCAACCTCAACCGGGGCGACAGGGAAAGCGACGATCACGCGCTCACCGCCAGCGGCAGGGTGCGCAGGCCGTCCGGGTTGTGGCCGGGGCAGCTCGACTCGTAGTAGGTGGTCGGGTCGTCGGGGTCGAAGACGTTGCCGTACCAGCCGGTTCCCTCGCACACACAACGCCCCTCGACCATCGGGCGCTTGGACCGGGCCAACGCGGCATCGCTCACCCTGGTGCGGAGCACCGACAGCGAGGCCACCCCGTCAGCACGCTTCAGCCGGGGACGGCAAGGGAACCGCACGGTGTGGGCTGTGTCCTGCTCACGGGTGCTCAGACCGGCCAGCCACAGCAACCGGTAGCTGTGCTCGTAGGCAGCCGAGCGGTACAACTCCTCCAGGCCCAGACGCTCCGCACCCTGAACGATCCAGGCCGACACCTGCGCATCAGCGCCACGGGTCCAGCGGTACCGGTCGGGCATATCCGAGGCGTACAGCGCCACTCGGCGCTCCGCGTTCGACAGGTCCGACACCGACACGGCAGCGGAGGCAGGTAACGCGGCAACCGGCGCGAGGACAGCGGAACCAGGCATGATGGGACTCCCTTACGAGGGGGCGGGAGCGGCGGTCTGCTTGGCGGTAGTGCGCCGCTCCCTGCTGACATCGTGTGCATTGTCTGAACAATGCGCTCAATCACGATGATGCGTATGCGGCTGCCCGCCGTCAAGGGCATTGACCGCATTGACTAGACAATCCTGCCGTCTCGGCGGTTTCATGGAGTCATGGCAGTGAGGAAGCTGGGGCGCACGCCCTACAAGCAGCAGATCGCGGACGACCTGCGTGAGCAGATCGCGGATGGGTCGCTGAGCCCTGGAGACCAACTGCCCACCGAAGCCGAGCTAGAGAAGCGATATGGCGTCGCGCGAGGGACGGTCCGTCAGGGGATCGAGATCCTGATCAATGAGGGGCTAGTGGTATCCGCCCGCCCGAAGGGCCACTTCGTGCGCGAGCGGAAGCCGATGGTCTTCCGCCCCCAGGCGGAGTTCCGACCTCGTCCCTACACGCCTGAGATGGACGCCTTCATGACCGAATCCTCGGCGGACGGGCGCGAGGCCCGGCAGACGATCGAAGTCTCGATCGTGGAAGCGCCGGCCGAGGTGGCCAAGCGGCTGCAACTCGACGCTGGGCAACTGGTAGCGGTGCGACGCCGAGTGCGCTTCCTGGACGGAGAGCCGTTCAACATCAACGACAGCTACTTCCCGCTCGACCTGGTGCAGGACTCCGAGATCATGCGTCCGCAGAACATCACCCAGGGCGCAAACGAAGTCCTCGCCGACTTGGGATACAGGCAGGTCCGTGCCCTTGATGAACTGTACGTGCGGATGCCGACGCCGGAGGAAGTGAAGCGGCTGGACCTCAGCCCCGGCACGCCGGTCGGCTATCACGTGTGCACCGGCTTCACCGAGGAGGGCAAGGCCGTCCGCGTGGCCGTGACAGTCCTGCCCGGAGACCGGCACGTGGTCTCTTATGAGCGTCGTCGCGAGACCGACCCTGCCTCATGAGCAAGATCACCATGCGCCCAGCGAAGCCTTCCGAGCTGGGCACCGTTGAGGACCTGCTGACGGAAGCGTCAGTCTGGCTGGCCCAACGAGGGATAGATCAGTGGCAGTTCCCCCCGCACCGCGATCGGATCACCCACGCGATTGAGCACGGAGAGTGCTTCATCGCCGAGATGGATGGAACCATCATCGGGACGATCACTCTGGACGCCCATCCTGATCCGGAGTTCTGGGTCGCAGATGATGAGCCCAACGATGCGTTGTACGTGCACCGCATGGCAGTAACTCGAAAGGCTGCCGGTGCAGGCGTGGGCGCGGTCATGCTGGAGTGGGCCTCGAAGCGTGCCGCCGAGGCAGGGAAGGGCTGGCTTCGTCTCGATGCATGGCGCACCAACGAGGGCCTGCACCGCTACTACACCGACCAGGGCTTCACCTTAGTTCGCATAGTCAGCCTTGCGCACCGCGGATCAGGCGCTCTCTTTCAGCGCCCAACCTAGCCTGAGCTGGGAAGTTACAG
>NZ_JAINZZ010000169.1 GCF_019890725.1 Actinacidiphila acidipaludis | reverse complement strand
GCGCCGCCATTCACCCGTACGAATGGCGGTGCTGTCGTTTCCCGGCGCTAGTCTGACCACTGCGGACAGAATCCCGCTCATGGGAGGAATCATGACTGCCGAACGGCTTCCGGACTGGGTTTTCCCGCCCCCGGGCGGCTTCACGGCGGACGACCTGGACCGCATCCCCGATCTCCCGCCGCACACCGAGCTGATCGACGGGAGCCTCGTCTTCGTGAGTCCGCAGAAG
>NZ_JAINZZ010000168.1 GCF_019890725.1 Actinacidiphila acidipaludis | reverse complement strand
CAGTGGACCCCGCTCCCCGTCCAGTACGCCGACTACGCCCTCTGGCAACACCAGGCACTCGGCAGCGACGACGACAGCGACAGCGCTCTCGCCCGCCAACTCACCTACTGGAAGGAGCAGTTGGCGGGCATACCGGAAGAGCTCGCGCTGCCCACGGACCGCACCCGCCCCGCCCAGGCATCCGGCCACGGCGGCGCCGTCCACTTCACCCTCACCCCCGAACTCCACACCGACCTCGTAAAG
>NZ_JAINZZ010000167.1 GCF_019890725.1 Actinacidiphila acidipaludis | reverse complement strand
GAGTGGACCCCGCTCCCCGTCCAGTACGCCGACTACGCCCTCTGGCAACACCACACCCTCGGCGCCCAAGACGACCCCAGCAGCCCGATCAGCGACCAACTCACCTACTGGAAGCAGCAGCTCGCCGGCCTTCCCGAGGAGCTGACGCTGCCCACGGACCGCACCCGGCCGGCGCTGCCCGGTGGTCACGGCGCCGCCGTGAACTTCCGGTGCACGGCACACCTGCACGCTCAGCTGCTGGAC
>NZ_JAINZZ010000166.1 GCF_019890725.1 Actinacidiphila acidipaludis | reverse complement strand
CTTCACGAGGTCGGTGTGGAGTTCGGGGGTGAGGGTGAAGTGGACGGCGCCGCCGTGGCCGGATGCCTGGGCGGGGCGGGTGCGGTCGGCGGGTAGTGCGAGTTCTTCCGGTATGCCCGCCAACTGCTCCTTCCAGTAGGTGAGTTGCCGGGCGAGAGTGCTGTCGCTGTCGTCGTCGCTGCCGAGGGTGTGGTGTTGCCAGAGGGCGTAGTCGGCGTACTGGACGGGGAGCGGGGTCCACTGGGGTGCTTGGCC
>NZ_JAINZZ010000165.1 GCF_019890725.1 Actinacidiphila acidipaludis | reverse complement strand
GGGTTGAAACTGCCGGAGTAGTTCACCGTCTGACGGCTGCCGGTGCTCCAGCCCTTGCCGGCCACGAAGTTGCCGACGTTGCTCCACGAGGTGCTGTAGTTCCCCCCGGAGCCAAGAGTCATCGACGACGAGCCACCGCCGTCGGTCCAGAACGAGTAGAAGTACCCGTTGTTGCTGCCGGTCTGACTCGAGGTGACCACCGTGTCGGCGTTCGCGGTCCCCGGCAGCATCAACGCCGCGACAGCCACCAGGACAGTGGCACACAGGCCGCTCAGCAGATACCGCAACCG
>NZ_JAINZZ010000164.1 GCF_019890725.1 Actinacidiphila acidipaludis | reverse complement strand
GCGGGTGGTGGAGCGTTCGGGGTTGAGGGCTTCGACGAGGCGTTCGAAGGGGAGGTCTTGGTGGTTGTAGGCGGCGAGGTCGGTGTTGCGGGTGTGGTGGAGGAGTTGTTGGAAGGTGGGGTCGCCTTCGGTGGTGGTGCGCAGGACGAGGGTGTTGACGAAGAAGCCGATGAGGTGGTCGAGGGCTTCGTCGGTGCGTCCGGCGATGGGGGTGCCGAGGGGGATGTCGGTGCCGGCGCCGAGTCGGGTGAGGAGGGTGGCGAGGGCTGACTGGATGACCATGAAGAGGCTGGCGTTGTTGGCGCGGGCCAG
>NZ_JAINZZ010000163.1 GCF_019890725.1 Actinacidiphila acidipaludis | reverse complement strand
ACGACCGGCGGCACCACAGGTGGGACGACCGGTGGGACGACTGGTGGTGGGGGGACGGGCAGTTGCAGCGCGTCCCTGTCCGCCGGTGAGCAGTGGAGCGACCGGTACAACCTCAACGTGGCGGTGTCGGGTTCGAGCAACTGGACGGTGACGATGAACGTGCCGTCGCCGGAGAAGATCAGCGCCACCTGGAACACCAGCGCCACCTGGCCCAGCAGCCAGGTGATGATCGCCAAGCCCAACGGCAACGGCAACACCTTCGGCGTCACCATCATGACCAACGGCAACTGGACCTGGCCCACGGTCTCCTGCAGCACCGGCTGA
>NZ_JAINZZ010000162.1 GCF_019890725.1 Actinacidiphila acidipaludis | reverse complement strand
CGGTGTGGGCGGTGGCGTTCCAGTCGTTGAGGATGCGGTCGCGTTCGTCGGTGCCCAGGATGTCGATGCTGCTGAGCGGGCGGGTGGGGTCGGTGGCGACGGCCCGGAGGACGCGCACCAGCCGGTCGGCGAGCGACCGCGCCGTGTCCTCGTCGAACAGGTCCCGGCTGTACGACAGCGCGCCGTTAATCCCGCCGGGCGCCCCCGCCTCGTCGTGGTCCTCCACCAGCTCGACGGACAGGTCGTAGACGTCGCTGCCGGTCTCCAGCGGCTCGGGCGCGGCCGCCAGACCAGGGAGGTCCAGCGTCCCGGGAGCGTTGTTCTGGAGGGCG
>NZ_JAINZZ010000161.1 GCF_019890725.1 Actinacidiphila acidipaludis | reverse complement strand
TCCTTCGGCGCCTCCGCGAGGCCCCTGACGGGACGTTCCGGAAGCTCTCCCGCAAGGGGTCTGCAGCCGCTCACCAGCGTACCAGCGCGGGGCGCGACCACTCGGTGCGCGCGGGCGGGGCGGCGCGGCGCGCGGTCCCGAGTCGACATCCACCGCGATGTGGCTTTGATTGGGTATGAGGAGTGTTCGCCGTGGGTTTGGGAGGTCCCGTGCAGAGCGACATCGATCCGCGAAGCCTCATCGGGCGCCGGGCCCTCGACAAGGACGGCACCAAGATCGGCACGGTGGACGAGGTCTACCTCGACGACGCCACCGGCTCGCCGGAGTGGGCGGCCGTGCGCACCGGCCTGTTCACCCGGG
>NZ_JAINZZ010000160.1 GCF_019890725.1 Actinacidiphila acidipaludis | reverse complement strand
ATCGGGCAACGCGTACCTGTCGCTGTACGGGTGGACCACCAACCCGCTGGTGGAGTACTACATCGTCGACAACTACGGCACCTACCGGCCGACGGGCACGTACAAGGGCACCGTCACCTCCGACGGCGGTACGTACGACATCTACGAGACGCAGCGGGTCAACCAGCCGTCGATCATCGGCACCGCGACGTTCAACCAGTACTGGAGTGTGCGGCAGTCGAAGCGGACGGGCGGTTCGATCACCACGGGCAACCACTTCGACGCGTGGGCGAGCCACGGTATGAACCTGGGCTCGTTCAACTACCAGATCCTGGCGACCGAGGGCTACCAGAGCAGCGGCAACTCCAACATCACGCTGGGCGGCAGTGGTGGTGGGACGACCGGCGGCACCACCGGCGGC
>NZ_JAINZZ010000016.1 GCF_019890725.1 Actinacidiphila acidipaludis | reverse complement strand
ACGCACATCCGACAACTTCAACGGCCGCCGCATCACCTCCGCGGACCGAATGATGTTCTCCAACTCCAGCGCACCGTCCTCACCACCGGCCATCGACGGACGCAGACTCATCATGTCCACATTCGGCACCACACCGCCAGGCGTCCCCACCGTGACCTCGTGCCCGGCCTCGGTCACCTTCTTGTACGGCATCGCGAACTCCTCGGCCCAGTACCCCGTGGCATACCGCGTCCCGTCCTTGAGAACCCAGTACGTGGCCCCGGTGACGATGAACAGTATTTTCGCCATGACGCTCAGCCTCCTGGCTCTTTCCCGACCGTAGGCCCAACCGTTTCCCAGCGTAAGCACGGGCCGCCGGGGCCGCATGTGGACCGGGGTGCGGCGCCGAGCGGCCGTTTCCGCGGGGCAGCGCCGAACGCCGCCCGGAAACCGTGGCGTTGGAATTCCGGGCGGGGTGCGTCCGCCGGGGCGTTCAGGCCGTGAGGGAGGTCCAGGTGCCGTGTTCCGGCGCCCGCAGCCGGGAGGACAGTCCGGCGGCGTCGAAGGCCGTCGCAATGCGGTCGCGGCCCTCGGCGAAGTGGCCCCACCCGTCGTAGTGCGCGGCCAGCACGACCGGAGCGGCGAGCACGGCGGCGGCAGCCGCAGCCCGGACGCTGTCCAGACTCAGCGGCCGGTCCTGGAACTTGGCCGGGACGTGGGCGGCCCCCATGTGCAGCACCGCCGCGTCGATCCGCGGCATCCGGCGGGCGATCTCGGCGACGGTCGCGATCGAGGCGTTGTCGCCGCTGATGTAGACGGTGGGCAGGCCGTCGCCGGACAGCACGAAGCCCGTCACCTCGCAGTTGACGAATCCGTCCGCCGTGCGCTCCCCGTCCTCGGGGCCGTGCACGGCCGGGACGGCGGTCACGGTCACCTCGCCGCCGCCCGGCCGGGGCACGGTCGCCGCGGCCCACGACGCCAGGCCGGTCGCCCGCTCCCCCAGCCGGGACGCACTGCCGGGACAGGTGACGAGCGCGGGAGCGGCCAGCGCGAAGGCACGGCCGGCGGCGTCCAGGTTGTCCGGGTGCTCGTCATGGCTGACCAGCACCAGGTCGACCGCGCCGAGCTGTCCGGCGGTCAGCGCCGGGCCCTCGGTCTTGGTCAGATAGCCCTGCCCGCCCGGCGGGTCGAAGGTCGGGTCCGAGACGATCCGCAGCCCTCCGTAGTCGAGCACCGTCGTGGGTCCGCCGAGCACCGTCGCATGCAGTTCCCTGCGGACGAGTTCCTGATCGGCCATCGCGTTCCCGTCTCCCGGCTCGGATCGGCGCGCGGACCGCCCGAGTCCGCCCAGGTGTCCCGCCGCTCTCCCACCATAGGCAGCCGGAAAGCGGGTCGCACATGGCGCCGGCTGTGCGCCAAACGGTCAGCAGGTGTGCGGCACGCGAGGGAGCGGCGGCGTTCCGGCGTTTCCCGGTGCCATCCTGCCGGAGTCGCCAACACGGGAGTTGTCATGCCGGAGCCCCCCGCTCGTATCGTCGCCGACCCCGCTCCACTGGGCCTGGCCGCCTTCGGAGCGACGACGTTCATGCTCAGCCTCTTCAACGCCGGGGTCCGGCCGTCGCTGGTCGCCGCGGTCTTTCCGACGGCATTTCTCTTCGGCGGAGTCGTGCAGCTCGTGGCCGGCATCTTCGAACTGAGACAGGGCGGGACGTTCGGCGGGACGGCGTTCTCCGCCTTCGGCGCCTTCTGGATGTCCTATGCCGCCTTCGGCCATTTCATCGTGCCGACCCTGCCGCCCGGCCAGGCGCCTTTCGCGACCGGGATGTTCGCGCTCCCCTGGGCGATTCTGGCGTTCTATCTCACCGTCGCGACACTGCGGACGAACTGCGTCCTGCTGGCGCTCTTCACGGGTGCCACGACCACACTCACCCTGCTGTCGATCGCCGAGTTCCTGGACTCCGACCCCTGGCGGCGGGCCGGCGGGGCGACCGGCCTCATCACCGCGGGGCTCGCCCTGTACGGATCCTTCGCCGGGGTGATCAACACGACCTGGGGACGGCCGCTGATCCCGACCTTCCCCGACCCGGGAAAGCGCCTGGCCCACCTCGGTCACCGCATGAACCGCCCCCTGTCCCTCACCAGCTCGGCGGGGGAACGGGAGGTCTCGGAGAACCGCTGAGCGCGGGCCGCTCCGCAGGGGGCGGCCCGCGGCGGCGGGCGGGCTCAGTCCTGCGGCATGACGGGCGAGACGTGGTACTGGCGGATCCGCCACTCCGCGCCGTCGCGCACCACGACGAGCGACATGTAGACGTGCGACTGCGGGCCCTCGGGGTTGCGTATCGTGACGTCGGCGTAACCGCCCGCCACGTCCTCGCCGAGGGTGTACGTGTGCAGGACCGTGCCCTCCGCGACCCGGTCGGCGGGAACCACCGCGTAGTAGGCGCGCACGGCGTCGCGGCCCTCGGTGGGCTCCGGCCCGAAGCCCTGGAAGAGGGCGTCCTCGGTGAACAGCTCGGCCATGGCGTCGGGGTCGTGGCGGTTGAAGGCGGCGGTCCAGCCGTCCAGCGCGGCGTGTACGGGGTGACTCATGGCGGCTCTCTCTCAGCGTGCGGGGCGGCGGATGCCGGTGGCGGGCGGCGGATGCGGTGTGTGCGGGCCGCCCGTGGGCCGTGTCCGGCCGCCCATGTTAGACGACCGGTCTAGTAAGACTAGACGACCGGTCGTAGACTGGGTGCCATGGGACGCACCAGTGATGCCAGGCAGAAGATCCTCGACGCGGCGCAGGCGCTCATCGAGCTGCGCGGCTACTCGGCGCTGGGCGTGGCCGAGATCTGCAAGGCCGCGGGGGTGCCCAAGGGCAGCTTCTACTACTTCTTCGAGTCCAAGGAGTCGCTGGCCCTGACGGTGCTGGACGAGCACTGGGCCGCTCAGCGCACGGCGTGGACGGGCCTGCTGACCGACACCGCCACCCCGCCGCTGCACCGGCTGCGCCGGCTCTTCGAGGAGACCGAGGCCGCGCAGCTCGCCGGCCAGCAGGACTGCGGCACGGTCTCGGGCTGCATGTTCGGGAACCTCAGCCTGGAGATGAGCAACCAGACCGAGGCGGTCAGGACGCGCCTGCAGGAGATCTTCGACGCACAGGTGGACATGGTCGAGGCGGTCGTCGCCGAGGCGCGCGACCGCGGCGAGGCCGGGGTGACCGACGTCCACGAGGCCGCCCGTTCGGTGGTCGCGCAACTGGAGGGCCAGGTGCTCTTCGCCAAGCTCTACAACAGCACCGGGCGCCTCGGCAGCCTGTGGCCCAACTGCCTGGCGCTTCTCGCGGCGCGTGCGCCGGAGGGCACGGCCGTGCGCGCCTGACCGCCGCCGGCGTCGGCGTGGGAGGCCTGGCCTCGCACGTAGGAGGATTTCCGTCCCGGCCGGGCTTTGACTTCGCCCGTCCGCATGCGTTCACTGAGGTAGCCGACCGACCGACTACCGCACGCCGGGGCGTGGCGCCGCCCGCACCCGCCGAGAGGACCACACCGCACATGTCACCCTTCCCCGGCTCCACCGGCTCCCCCGACGCCAACGGCTTCCCCGGCTTCACCGGTATCGCCCACATCGCCGTCGTGGTTCGTGACCTGGAGACCAGCGTCGACTGGTACGAGCGCGCGCTGGGATTCGAGCGGGTCGGGGACGTGCGGCCGGGACCGGTCGAGGCGGGGCACCCGCGCCAGCTCATGCGCCACGCCGCCGGCGGTCTGACACTGGCCGTGCACGAGCCGCTGCGCCGCAGCGGCGACCTGTTCGACCCGTCCCGGACCGGGCTCGACCACTTCTCGCTCACCGTCGCCGACCGCGCCGCCCTCGAGGCGTGGATCCGTCACCTGGACGGCCTCGGGTTCCCGCACTCGCCGGTACGCGACACCGGATACGCGGAATTCCTCACCGTGACCGACCCGGACGGCATCCCGTGGGAGCTGTGGGCCGCAGGGCCGCAGCAGTGAGCCCCGCTCCCGATCCGCAACGACCCGCCGCCGCACAACCTCTGGAGTTCCCCGTGTCCCCGTCGCCCTCCCCCGCCTCCCCCACGAACGTCGACTTCTGGTTCGACCCGGTCTGCCCGTGGACCTGGCTGACGTCCCGCTGGATGCTGGAGGTCCGCGAGGCCCGGCCCGTGACGGTGTCCTGGCACGTGATGAGCCTGTCCGTGCTCAACGAGAACCGGCTCGACGAACTGCCCGACCACATCCGCGAGCTGATGGGCCAGGCGTGGGCGCCGGTACGCGTGCTGGTCGCGGTCGGGCAGCTGCACGGCCCGGAGTGGCTCGAACCGCTCTACACCGCGCTCGGCACCCGCTACCACCTGCGGCAGGAGCCCCGGAACCGGGCGACGCTGGAGGCCGCGCTGCGTGACGTGGGACTGCCGGTGGAGCTGGCCGACGCCGGTGACACCGACCGCTGGGACGCGGAGCTGCGCGCCTCGCACAGCCGCGGCATCACCCTGGTCGGCCAGGACGTCGGCAGCCCGATCATCGCCGTGCCCGGCCCGGACGCGGGCAGCGACCCAGTCGCGTTCTTCGGGCCCGTCGTGAATCCCGCGCCCAAGGGCGAGGAGGCGGCCAAGCTCTGGGACGGCGTCCTCACCGCGGCCTCGACACCGGGGTTCTACGAGATCAAGCGCACGCGCACCAGCGGGCCCGATTTCAGCTGAACACGTCCATGGATGAGACGCCGGCCGTCCCCACCGTGCCCGCCGCAGCCGCCGCCCCGTCCGGACCCGCCCCGCCCCGGCCCGCCCCCGCCCCCCGCACCGCCGGTGAGGCGGGGGCGGGCCGGCCCCCGTGGTTCGAGGTGCTCGGTCCGGTGCGCGCCTGGCGCGGCGACCACGAGATCGCCCTCGGTTCGCCGCAGCAGCGCGCGGTGCTGACGGCGCTGCTGCTGCACGACGGAGCGGTCCTGACCCTGGACCAGCTCGTGGCCGCCCTGTGGGGCGACCTCGCGCCGCCCGCCGCGCGGGCGACGATCCGCACGTACATCTCCCGCCTGCGCCGGGCGCTCGCGGGCGGCACACCGGATCCGGTCATCACCTCGGTGGGCGGCGGCTACGCCGTGCCCGCCGCCCACGGCTCCAGTGACCTCGCCGAGTTCGAGCGCCTGCTGCGGGCGGCACGCGAGGCCGGCGCCGACGGCGACCCGGAGACCGAGGCCGAGCGGCTGGCGGCGGCCCTCGCGCTGTGGAAGGGCGCCCCGCTCACCGGCGTCCGGGCCGAGTACGCCGAGCACGAGCGGGTCCGGCTGGACCAGCGCCGGCTCACCGCCGTCGAGGAATACGCCGCGGCCCAGCTCACGCTCGGCCGCCCGGCCGAGGCCGTGGGGCTGCTGGCCTCGGTGGTCGCCGAGGAGCCGCTGCGCGAGCAGACCCGTGTGCTGCTCATGCTCGCCCTGTACCGGGCGGGCCGGCAGGCCGAGGCGCTCGGCGTCTACCAGGACGCGCGCCAGTTGCTCGCCGACGAGCTCGGTCTGGAACCCGGCCCCCAGCTCCAGCGCATGCAGCGCCGCATCCTGGGCTCCGACCCGACCCTGGAACGGCCGCACCCCGGGGTGCCGCCGAGCCGGCACTCCCTGTTCGGCATCGGGCCGCCGGAAGCGCCACCGCTCGGCACGCGCCCGCCGGCCGTTCCCACCCCTCCCGGTCGGCGTCCCGGCCCGCTGCCACCGGCCCCCGCGGCTTCCGGCCCCGTCCCGTCGGCGACGGCGACGGCGACGGCGGTCAGCCCTTTGCCGGCCGCGCACCCGCCGGCAACGCGGGCGACGCGCCTCCGGCCGCCGAACGCACCGGCCGCGTCCCCGCAACCACCGCCGCCTTCGCCGCAACCGCCACCGCCACCGCCGCCCCAGCCGCTCGCCGCTCGTCCCGTCGCCGCGGTGCGGCCCATGCAACTCCCCCCGGATCTGGCGCACTTCACCGGTCGCGCCGACCTCGTACGCCGTGTCGCGGACACCCTGAAGCGGGGAAGCTCCGGAGCGGCGGGGGCGTCCGTCCCGGTGCTGGGCCTGACCGGTCCGCCCGGTGTCGGCAAGACGGCCCTTGCGGTCCACGCCGGCCACACCGTCGCCGCGGACTTCCCCGACGGGCAGTTCTACGTCGACCTGGGCGCGAGGGTGGACGGCACACCGCCGCTCTCCACCGAGGTCCTGGCCGGGCTGCTGCGCGGTGTGGGCGTCGCCGACCGGGACGTGCCCGCCACGGCGATCGAGCGCGCCGCTCTCTGGCGGTCCGCCACCGCCGGGCGCCGGCTGCTCCTGGTCGTCAACGGTGTCACGGCTGCCGAACAGGTCCTGGACCTGCTGCCCGGGTCCTGCGGGCCGGCGGTCCTGGTGACCGCCCGCCGCAGGCTGTTCGGGCCCGCCCACGCCGAGTGGGTGACCGTCGGCGGGCTGACGGACGACGAAGGGGTCGCGCTGCTGGGCACGCTCATCGGCGAGGAGCGGATCGCGGCCGAACCCGTCGAGGCGCGCAGCCTGGTGCGGCTCACCGCCGGACTGCCGCAGGTTGTCCATGCGATGGCGGCGCGGCTGGCGGCCCATCCATGGTGGGCGCTGACCGTGTCGCTGGAGCGTCTGAGCGATCGCGGCCACGCGCCGGGGCCGCTGCCCGCGGAGTGCCGGGCGCTCTGGGACCGGTACGGCTCCGCGCTGCGCGAGCTGTGCCCGGATCAGGCCCGGGCACTGTGCCTGCTCGCGGTCCCCGAGACCCCGGACATCTCGCTGGCCGCCGCGGCGGCCGTCCTCGGCCTGCCGGAGCGGGACACGGCGGCGCTGCTGGAGTCGCTCGCCGACGTCCACCTGATCGAGGCGGAGGCCTGTGACCGCTTCCGCCTCCTCTACCCCTTGCGGATGTTCGCCCTGAGCCGGGCGGTGGCCGACGAGGGGCGCGAGGCGTGCGACGCCGCGCTGGCCCGGCTGGCCGCGTTCTACGCCGCCACCGCGCGCGAGGCGCTGCTGCGCCTCGACCCCGAGCTGGATCTTCCGGACGCGGGGTGCGGCGGCCTCTCCTTCTGCCGGCCGGAGACGGCGCGGGCGTGGCTGCGGGCCGAGCACCGGCAGTTCACGGTGGTGGCGGCGCAGTCGGCGAAGACCGGCATGGCGGCGAAGACCGGCATGGCGGCGTCGGCGGCCGGACGGCCGGTGCAGGCGTCGCGGCCGGGTCCGGCGGCTGGAGAGTCGTCGGGGCCGTCCGGGACGGCGGGACCGTCCGGAGTGCCGACGCCGTCCGGAGCCTCGGGATCGTCCGGGCTGCCCGGACCGTCCGGGGCGGCGGCGTGGCGCGTCAACCGGCCCGCGGGTACGGCGGAGAGCGCGGCCGGGGGCCGGGACGTACCGGCGGGCACGACGGTGGCGGAGGTGCTGAGCCGGCTGGCCTGCCTGGCGGCCCGGCTGACCGGGGCGACGGCCGAGCGCTGACCGTTGCGAGGGCCGCGGGGTGACCGGGGCGACGACCGCGCCCTGACCGTTGCGAGGGCCGCGGGCCGGCTGTTGCGAGGGCCACGCCCCGGCCGGCGCGAGAGCCACAGGATGACCGGTACGAGGGCCACAGGATGGCCGGCGCAAGGGCCGCGGGCAGGCCGGCGCAACAGTCCTGGGCCGGCCGGCCCTTCGCCTCGACACGGCCGCGGCACCTCCGTGGCGCAGCCGCGGCCCGGCGGGGGGAGCCGGCGGCCCGGG
Organism: Actinacidiphila acidipaludis; assembly: GCF_019890725.1. Classification (GTDB taxonomy): domain Bacteria; phylum Actinomycetota; class Actinomycetes; order Streptomycetales; family Streptomycetaceae; genus Actinacidiphila; species Actinacidiphila acidipaludis. Next base: position 129,114 of record NZ_JAINZZ010000016.1, on the reverse strand, counting down.
CGCCTGCGCGCTCACGAGCCGGTGCTCACGCCCCCGCCGGGCCGCGGCGGCAACTCACATCTTCATGCCGGGCATGTCGTCGGACATGCCGGTGCTCGACCCCATGAGCGCCATCTGCCGCTTCTGCACGGTGAGAACGGCGGGCGGCATGATCACGACCGGCCGCATCATGCCGTCGTCCTCGTGGTCGAGGAGGTGGCAGTGGTACATGAACCGGCCGGTCTGCGCACCGAACCGGCCGGCGACGCGGACCATGGAGTTGCCCGGCACCAGGACGGTGTCCTTCCAGCCCGACTCCTCCGGCGCGATCGGCTGCGCCGCACCCAGGGTGAGGGGCTGCGCGGTGCTCTGCGTCGCGGTGTCGATCGTGCCCTTGAGGGCGTTGCGCTGCAGCAACTGGAAGTCGATCAGGTGGATGTGGATCGGGTGCGGGATGGGGATCGGCCCCGCGTTGAGGAACGTCCACACCTCGAACCCGCCGCTCGCGGCGTAGAAGTTGGTGCGGTCCTCGAAGTAGTTCGCCACCCCGCGGAAGGTGCGCAGCTTCCCGTCCAGTTCGAGCTGCACGATGCCGGGGCCGGTCTTCGTGCCGGACGCGACCTCCTGGAGCTCCTGGAGGGCCGGCATGCCGAACTTGTCCACGATCAGCCCGACGAAGCGCTCCACCGCGTCGGCCGGCACGTCCTTGGCGGTCAGCGGCCGGAAGGCGGCCGACAGCTTCCTGGGCACACGGTACTTGGGCGCGGCGTTGCGGCCGACCCGGAACTGCATCACCTCAGGACGTCCGACACCGGCGTCCGGCACGGGCGAGCCCGCGGGCACGCCCGGGATGGTGTTGACGAAGCGCAGCCGCTTGCCCGCGAACACCGAGAAGTCGATGACCACGTCGACGCGTTCGGCCGGCATGAGCGAGATCGTCTCGCCCGCGGGCTGCGGCTCGCCCAGCAGGCCGCCGTCGGTTCCGATGACCGTGACCGCGCCCGGCAGCGGCTTCCCGGTCGCCTCGTCGAGGAGGGCCAGGATGAACTGGCGGGTCAGCGAGTTGTTGACCATGCGGAAGCGGTAGGCGCGCGCCTCGACGTCCATGTACGGCCACACCACGCCGTTGACGATGGTGAAGGGTCCCTCGAAGGCCAGGGTGGGCGGGTTCGCGTCGGGCGAGGACGCCGGCGCGGCGGCGATCCGCTTGTAGAGGATGCGGCCTTCGAGACGCCCCTGGGCGTCCTTCTCGAAGTTGATGTCCGCCAGGGACAAGGTGACCTCGTAGTCGTCCTTCGGGAGGCCGAGCGCGTCCTCCCGCTCGTCCCGCACGAGGTACGAACCGGCCAGCCCGCTCAGCACGTTGGGGCCGGTCACCGGCATCGCGTGGTCGTGGTAGAAGAGGTGCGCCGCCTTCTCGTTGGTGTACTCCGTGAGCTGGCTGCTGCCTGGGGTCACCGCGTCGTCGGGCTGCCCGTCGCTGATCGCGTGCTGGTAGCCGCCGTGCAGGTGCACCGCGGTCCACGGCGTCAGCGCGGCCATGTCGGGGCGCTCGGCCGCGCCGCCGGAACCGGCCACGTTGTAGGGGTGGAGGCCCGGCGGGGGGCCGTCGGGGGCGACGTAGACCGCCTTGACGGGGAGGGTGCCGCGCAGCTTGTTGGTCCAGGCGAAGCGGAGGCGTTCACCGCGCCGCGCCTCGATCGTGGGGCCGGGGAAGTGCCCGGCGTAGGTCCACATCGGCACCGGCGGGAGCTGGGAGTGCAGACGGACCGTCTGGTTCACCATCTCCATCTCGGTGATGCCGTCGTGCTTGGGGGCGAGCGTGGGAGGCTGTCGCAGCTTGTCCTTGAAGGGTGTCAGATCGGTGTACTGCGGGCTCGACACACCGTCGAACCCGCCGTTCTCGGCCGCATTCGCACGCATCAGCTCGGTGGCGCTGTAGAACGCCGCCGACGTGACGGCAACCCCGGCCATGGTCCCGGTGGCCATGCTGAGGAACCGTCGTCTGCTGTGCTTTCCGGTCACAGGTGTTACTCCTTGGCTCTTCTTCCGCGGTCCGCCGCCCGGCCGTCTTCACGCGGCTGAGCAGGGACGACGCACAGGTTCAGCTCAAGGTGACAGAGCGGTGTTGGCGTTCTGTTGACGTCCCGCATACGGCGCTCCGGCCGCGGGCCCCGGACGGCCGGGACGCGTGGCGGCAATGCCGGGGAGGTCCCGCGGTGTGACTTAGGGTGGTCATCCGGGTACTCGTGGCGAGCAGTGAGGGTGGTGGCGCATGATCGGGTGTGGACGCCCGGCCGGGTGCCCCCGGCCGGGCTCGGGTCGTGCGGCCGAGCGGCGGCGCGCGTTGTGAGGCCGGTGCAGGACGTGCTCGGGCCGCACGTCGCCGCGGCGGGCGATCCGTCCCAACTGCTGCCCGCGCGCGAGCAGATGGCCTTCACCCTGGGGTTCCACATCATCCTGGTGCCGTTCGGGGTGGCGCTGACCACGCTGATGCTCGTGGCGCACTACCGGGGGCTGCGCAAGGGTGACGCGGAGGCGATGGTGCTGGCCCAGCGGTGGGCCAAGGTCTCGGCGGTGCTCTTCGCCGTCGGCGCCATCACCGGAACCGTGCTCTCCTTCGAACTCGGCATCCTCTGGCCCGGCCTGATGGGCCGCTACGGAGCCGCCTTCGGCTTCCCGTTCGCCATCGAGGGACTGTTCTTCTTCACCGAGGCGATCTTCGTCTCCATCTACATCTACGGCTGGCGGCGGCTGCGGCCCTGGCCGCACTTCTGGACGGGCGTCGTGGTCTCGCTGTCCAGCATCGGCGGAGCCGCCGCGGTGATCGCCGCGAACAGCTGGATGAACCAGCCCGGCGGCTTCACCCTGGTCAACGGCCGGGTGGCCGACGTCAGTCCGGGGAAGGTCTTCTTCAACGGCGCCTTCTGGTACGAGCTGCTCCACATGCTGCTGGCCGCCTACATCGTGGCCGGGTTCGTGGTGGCGAGCGTCTACGCCGTGGGCATGCTGCGGCGCCGCACCGTCCCGGACGAGGGGCGGGCGACGACGTCGGCGGGGCACGACGCGGCGAGGTACAACCGGCTGGGCTTCCTCATCGCTTTCGCCATCGCCGCGGTCGCGGTGCCCTGCCAGATCGTCGTGGGCGACACCATCGCCCGCTACGTCTTCGACTCCGAGCCGGCGAAGTTCTCGGCGATCGAGCTCCTGCCGACCACCGGCACCCACGTGCCGGAGACGCTCGGCGGCATCCTGCTCGACGGAAAGGTCCGCGGCGGCCTGCAGATCCCCGACGGCGCGTCACTGCTGGCCGGGTTCAGCGTCAACACCCGGATCTCGGGCCTGGAGGCGATCCCGGCCCAGCACCGGCCCACCGACCGCGAGGTGAGCCTCGTCCACCTGTCCTTCGACGTCATGGTGGGCCTCTCCTTCGCCCTGCTGGCCCTCGGCCTGTGGTGCGCCTGGCTGCTGTGGCGCCGCCGAGTGCTGGAGCAGCAGCGATGGTTCCTGCGGGCCTGCGCCGTCAGCGGTGTCGCCGCCGTCGTCTGCCTGGAGACGGGGTGGATCGTCACCGAGGTGGGCCGCCAGCCCTGGATCGTCGTCGGACACCTCCTGACCAGGGACGCGGTGGCCACCCAGGGGAACCTGTGGGCGTTCTTCGCCGCCGTCCTGGCCATCTACCTGGCCGTCGGCCTGACCGCGGGCGCGGTCCTCGTCTCGATGAAGCGGCGGTGGCAGGCCGGGGGCGACGACAGCGTGGTCGTGCCGTACGGGCCGCGCGGCGGGGTCGCGGGCGCGCCGCCCGAGGAGGCGGGGACCCGATGACCGACCTGATCGCGGTCTTCCTGTTCGTCGGGGTGGTGGCCTACGCCGTGCTCGGCGGCGCCGACTTCGGCGCGGGGTTCTGGGACCTGACGGCCGGCGGCGCCGCCCGCGGCCGGGCGCCGCGCCACCTCGTCGACGTCTCGCTGAGCCCGGTGTGGGAGGCCAACCACACCTGGCTCATCTACTGCCTGGTGATGCTCTGGACCGGCTTCCCCCGGGCGTTCGCCGCGATCACCACCACCCTCTACATCCCGCTGGGCCTCGCGGCGCTGGGCATCGTGCTGCGCGGCGCGGGTTTCGCCTTCCGCCACGCCTCGCTGCGCACCCCCGAACAGCGCGTCTACGGTGCCGCGTTCGCGCTGTCGTCGCTGCTGGCGCCCTACTGCTTCGGCTCGGTCGCCGGCGGCATCGCCTCCGGACGGGTGCCGACGGCCGGTAACGGTGATCCCGCGACGAGCTGGCTCAACCCGACGTCCGCGCTCGGCGGGGTCCTGGCCGTGCTGGTGTGCGCCTACCTGGCGGCGGCGTATCTGTGCGTGGCGGCCGCGCGCCAGGGGGACACGGACCTGGAGGGCTACTTCCGCGACCGCGCCCTGGCGGCCGCGGTGGTGACCGGACTCGTCAGCATCGCGGGCATCTTCATCCTGCGCAGCGACGCCCACCGTCTGTTCGTCGAACTCAGCCATCGCGCGCTGCCCCTGGTGATCCTGGCGGCCGTCGCCGGGCTCGGCAGCATCGGCCTGATGCTGCGGCGGGCCGGCATCCCGTTCGGGCTGCGCGAGACGGCGGGCGCGGCAGTGGCGCTGGTCGTCCTCGGCTGGGGCGTCGCGCAGTACCCGTATCTCCTGGGCACCCATCTCACCCTCGACGCGGGGGCCGCCCCGCGCCCCACCCAGTGGGTCCTGGTCGGCGTGGCGATCGCCGCCGGCGCGGTCATCCTCCCCTCCCTGGTCGTCCTGTTCCGCCTGGCCGGCCGCGGCCGCCTCGGGGGCGTGACCGACCAGATCAGCGGCTGACGGCCCCTCACCACACCGCAGCCCGCGAAGGACGCGGGCGGCGGGGTCAGGTGACGGGCAGCGGGCGGCGCACCAGATAGACGGAGACGGCGGCGGCGAGCACGATCACGCAGGCCACGAAGAGCACGCCCGCGCTGCGCAGCCCCGGCCCGAGGGCCACGGCGCCGATGCCGACGACCGGGATGGACAGCCCGACGTAGCCCGCGACGAAGAGCGCCGAGAGCGTGGCGCCGCGCTGCTCCTCCGGTGCGACGCGGCTCACCGTGGCGACGCTGCTGCGGAACGACAGTCCCTGCCCCAGCCCGCTCACCATGGCACCACCGACCAGCAGCCCCAGGTTCTCGTCCAGCAGCGACACCCCGATCAGCACCAGTCCGGCCACCAGCACCACGCAGCCCAGGAACAGTGAACGCGCGACGCCGAGAAGGCCCATGAGGGACTGCCCGGCGAGCGAGGCGAGGAAGGCGGACATGACGACCGCGCCGGAGGCCGCGATGTTGTCGACGCCCAGGTACTTCGCGAGGAAGGCCGGTGTGACCGCGGTGAACAGGCCCAGGACCGAGAACCCGGCGAACACGGCGACGGCCGCCGGCCTGAACGCCGCACGCGCCTGGACGGGGACCACCATTCCCTGCACGCGCAGCGGCGGCCGCGGATCCTGCCGGGCGACGGTCTCCGGGGCGATCCACACCGCGGCGAAGGACAGCGCGAGCAGCCCGAGATGGACCACGAACGTCAGCCGCAGCGGGTGGGGCGCGTACTCCCCCAGCAGTCCGGCGAGGACCGGCCCGCATCCCAGGCCGCCCATGTTGGCCACGGTCGCGGCCAGGCCCGCGCGTCCCCGCTGCTCTGGCGCCGCCAGTTCCATGATGGCCGCGGTCGCCGCCCCGCTGAACAGCCCCGCGGAGAAGCCCGAGAACACCCGTCCGACGAACAGCAGCGGCAGTCCGTGGGCGGCGAGGAAGCACACCGCGCTCAGCATCGAGAAGCCGATGCCCGCCATGAGGACCGGCCGCCGCCCGAGCACGTCCGAGAACGACCCGGCGATCAGCAGGGCGGCGATCACCCCGCAGGCGTAGACGGCGAAGACCACCGTGACGACGAACTCGGAGAAGCCGATGTCCTTGCGGTAGAGGTCGTACAGCGGCGTCGGCAGCGTCGTCCCCGCCATGACCACGGCGAACACCAGCGCCATCAGCGCGTACCAGGCGTGCACCGGACGCTTCTCCTGACGGGAAGAGGTCACGTCCTCACCCTAGTCACCCGGTCCGCCGGGGCCGGGTTGATTCCTCGGCGGTGTCGGAGCGGCCGGCCCCCGTCACCGGGCGGCGCGCAGTTCGGCGTACAGCTCCGGCCCGCTCCAGGTGCGGGGCGCGGACTCGGCCGCGTGGACGAGGGCGGCGAGGCGGGCGTTGGCCGGAGCGCCCCGACCGTGGGCCGCGGCGAGGGCGACGACCTCGCCCTGCAGCGAGTCGATCTCGGTGGCCCGGCCGCGTTGCAGGTCCTCCCACATCGAGGACCGCGCGTGCGCGTCGATGCGCAGCGAGGCGGCGGCCACCCGGCGGAAGACCCCGTCGGGCAGCCCCAGCACATAGGGGGTGACACCGGGCGCCGTGGGGCCGAGGCGGGCGGGCGTGACCCCGGCAGCCCGGTAGGCGGCGAGCGCCTCACGCTGGCACAGCGCCAGACAGCGGCGGTACGGACGCAGGCCGAGCTGGTCGCGCAGCGGCAGCCCGGACAGGGCGTTGACCGCGTTGTTGAGGTTCATCAGCAGCTTGGCGTGCTGCACCTCGGGCATGTCGGCGCGGGCCTCGACGGACAGACCGGCCTTGCGCAGGGCGGTGGCGAGCGTGTCGTCGGGCTCGGTCATGAGCCGGCCCGGCATGCCCTGGTGCACGGTGCCGGGCGCGGACCCCACCACGTTGTAGGGCACCATCCCGGCCCGCACGGTGTGCCCGGGAAGCGCGGCACGCAGAGTGGCGGGGTTGTGCAGCCCGTTCTGGAAGCTGACCACGACGGCGCCCGGGGCGAGATGGGCGGCCAGGTCACCGGCGGCCGCACGGGTGGCGGCGGTCTTCACGGTGACCAGCACGTAGTCGGCGCCGGCCGCGGCCTCGGCGGCGGTGGCCAGCGTCAGCCGGTCGGGCGGGAGGTGGGCCGGCGGCCGGACGGACGTGCTGAGGGTCAGGCCCCGCTCACGCAGGACGTCCATGGCGGCGGGCCGGCCGACGAACGCCACGTCGTACCCGGCGGCGACGAGATGGCCGCCGAGGTGACAGCCGATGCTGCCGGCGCCGAGGACGGCGAAGCGGGGCGTGGTCATGGGCGGCTCCTGCGGGGTGGGGGCGATGCACAGGGGAACGGCGATGGTGACCGAAGGGGCGGGAGGCGGGGCGCCCGCACCGAGGGGTCGCGGACACGACAGGCCCCACGATCACACGTTCGCCCCGCCCGCGGCAGCCCCTGCCCGCGGCCGACAGCCGGCTGCCCCGCGCGGCCGGAGCCGTGCGGGGCAGCCCGTGCGCCGAACCGTCAGGAGAACGTGCAGGTGATCGAGCCGTTCGGGGTGTTGATGCCGGACGAGGTGGCCGTGAAGCCGAACGTGGTGCTGCCGTCCGGCGCGATGGTCCCGTTGTAGGAAGCGTTGGCGACCTGCACGGCGTTGCCGCTGGTGGTCAGCGTGCCGTTCCAGAGCTGGGAGATCTTCGTCCCGTCGCCCAGGGTCCAGTTCACCGTCCAGTGACCGGTGGGTGAGGTGCCGTGGTTCATGACCTCGACCGATCCCTGGAAGCCGCCGCTCCAGGCGTTGGTCACCGCGTACATGGCCATGCAGGTGTTGCCCGGGCTGGTCGGCGGCGTCGTGGGGGGCGTGGTGGGCGGCGTGGTGGGCGGGGTGGTCGGGGGCGTCGTCGGCGGGGTGGTCGGCGGGATCGTGCTGCCGTTGTGGATGCCGGTGACCTCGCCGTGGCCGCCGTCGAAGGCGATGTCGGAGCACGAGAAGAAGTTCTCGTTGCTGTCCGAGCGGACCCACTGGATGAACATCAGGGCATTGCCCGAGCGGCCCGACGGCAGCGCCTGGTCCCAGTAGTAGTGACCGCCGTCGGTGCCGGGCGAGCCGACCGCTGGCGGGTTGGTGACGCTGCCGACCTGGTCCAGGTCGGCCCACGCCAGCGGAGTGGTCGGCGACCAGCCCTGCTTGGTGAGGTAGATCCGGAACGTGCCGGGGTGCGCCGCCCAGTTGCTGTACTGGAGCTGGATCGTGGACCCGGACGTGAGGTGGGTGCGCGGCCAGTCGTCGCGGGCCGCGCTGTAGGCGGAGAAGTCGTAGGGCGACTTGTTGCCCGCGCTGCAGAGGGTGCCGTCGGGAACGTAACCGACGTTGCGCCCGGCCGCGTTGGAGTCCAGTACGGCGAACCAGTTGTACAGCGGCGTCGTGCCGCTCTGCGCGACGGCGGCCGCGCAGGCCGGGTTGGTGGGGACGAGGGCGCCCGTGGAGGTCTGCGCGTCCTCGTAGCACAGGTAGGTGCGGGATCCGGGCATCATGGCGACGCCGTGCGCCTGGGCCGAACTCTGCCCGAGGACGACGAAACCGACCGCCGCGAGCAGCGTCAAGAGTCCCGCTAAGAGGGAGAACGTCCGTTGCCTTCTCAAGGTGGGTGACCTTTCCGGCAGCGTCCCGAGGCCGTGGGCCACCGCAGCCGGGACCCCGGGGCGTGGTGGGGGGAAGCGGTATGGGAGCGCTCCCATACCGCTTGCGAACATAACAGCCCCTCAGCACCGTGTAAACAGCCGACGGCGCCGGACCGGCTAGCCGTGGCGGCTCCAGCGGGCGGGATCCTCCTCGAGGGTGGCGCGGTCCCAGCGGCCGCTCTCCGCGGCCGCCTCATAGGTGGTCTGCAGGAACTCCAGCGCCATGGCATCGGGGTCGGCGGCGGTGCGGACGGCCTCGTACGGCAGCAGGAACTCGCCCTCGTCCGTGCTGTAGTGGGCCTCGGCGGGACGGACGGGATAGCCGGAGAAGCCGTCGGGCTCGGGGTAGGCGTAGGCGTAGAACGCCCCTTCATCGCCCGCGCCGGGCCAGAAGCCGCAACTGCTGAGCTCGCGCGAGTAGGCCTCCTCCATCACCCAGGCGCCGACGTTGGGGGCGCCGCCGGGGTGGGGTGGCGCGGTGCGCCCGGAGAAGCGGGTGCAGGCCAGGTCCATGGCACCCCAGAACAGGTGGACGGGACTGGCCTTGCCGACGAACCGGGCCCGGAACTCGCCCAGCACGCGATTGAGTTGCAGGAGCTGACGCCAGAACAGCCGGGCGGCCTCGGCGTCGTAGGACGCGTGCCGGTCGTCCTCGGCGAACGGGATGGCGGGCTCGACCTCGTTGGGGCGGGGCCGGATGTCCGTCTCGATGCCGAGATCGGCGAGGGCGCGCAGCGTCTCGTGGTAGAAGCGGGCGACCGACTTCGGCTCCAGCGCCACGCCGGCGACGCCCCCGGTGTCCCGCCGGATGACCAATCGGTGGTCCACGAAGTCGAATTCGACGTCGAAGGCGCCGTCGCCGTACGGGACGGCGGAGGTGGTCAGGCCGCGCGGGCTGACGTAGAAGGGCACTTGCCACCAGTGGTTCAGCAGCGGCGCGTGGCCGAGCCGGACCTTGCCGACGACCTGGGTCCACATGTGCAGGGTGTCGCGCGTGTCGGACCAGTCGTCGACGCGGAGTCGCGGCCATGCCGTCTGTGTGGGGCTGGGCTGCTGGGACACCGAGCACCTCCCGGCGGATCACATCACTGACGTCATCACATCATTGCATCGCCGACATAACGGACATGATACCGGCGGCGGGGGAAGCTCTCTCGGGGTGCGGGGTGCGGGGTGCGGGGTGCGGGGTGCGGGGTGCGGGGTGCGGGGTGCGGGGTGCGGGGTGCGGGGTGCGGGGTGCGGGCGCACCCTCTCCGCGGGCGGGCCTCAGACCCGAGCGTTACGTTGAGTAAATGACCCGGCAGAAGACGGTGAGCCCGGAAAAGCACCTGCACCGCGCCGATCCGGTATTGGGCGAGGTCATCGACCGTGTCGTCGGCAGGGGCGGCGTGCTGCCCTCACTGCCGCCCGACCCGAGGCTGGCGGCCGATCCCCTCATGCCCACGGACTGCTACGGCGTCCTGATCCGGGCGATCGCCGGCCAGAACATCTCCGGATACGCCGCCCGCGCCATCTACCGGAAGCTGACCGAGCGCTTCGGCGGGCGCGTTCCCACTCCGCGGGAGATCCTGGACGAGGACCCGGACGCGCTGCGCGTTGCCGCCGGCCTGTCGCACGCGAAGACGCTGTCGCTGCGCTCGCTCGCCGAACGCATCCTTTCGGGGGACCTGCAACTCGGCCGGCTGCACGACCTGCCGGACGAGGACGTGGTGTCCCAGCTCAGCGCCGTCAAGGGCATCGGGACGTGGACGGCGGACATGTTCCTCATCTGGCATCTGCACCGGCCGGACGTGCTGCCGGTCGGTGATCTGGAACTGCGGCGCGTCGTGGGGCGGGTCTACGGTCTGCCCGGGCCTCCGCGACCGGCCGATCTGCGGCCCGTCGCGGAGCCGTGGCGCCCCTACCGGACGTTGGCCTGCCTCTTCCTGTGGCAGGAGGCGGAGGCACCTTCGAGGGTCTGAGCCCCCCCGTCCGCCGCTCGCAGGGCCGCCCCCGGCCCCACAGCACAGGGTGCCGACCTCGGCGCGAGAAGAAGCCCCGCGCGGCGCCGAGCCCGGCGCAGCGCTCGCGGACCCGCACAGTCCCCAGCCCCGCACAAGCCCCAGCCCTCACGGCAGGAAGCAGGAGCAGCGATGGACATGGAGATGGCCGGCAAGAACGCCGTGGTGACCGGCGCCAGCAAGGGGATCGGCCTGGCGATCGCCCAGGCCCTGGCGGACGCGGGGGCCCACGTGGTCGGCGGCTCGCGCAGCCTCAGCACCGCTTTCGGGGAGCTGGTGGAAGCGGGCCGCGCGACGTTCGTGCAGGGCGACCTGAGCCAGGCGTCGGGACCGGCGGACCTCGTGGCGGCGGCGGTGGAGCGCGGCGGCGTCGACATCCTGGTGAACAGCGTGGGCGCGGTGACGCCCCGGCCGGACGGGTTCCTGAGCATCACGGACGACGACTGGAACACGGCGTGGACGCTCGGGCTGATGACCGCGGTCCGCACCACACGGGCAGCGGTGCCGGCCATGGTCGACGGCGGCGGGGGCGGGGGCGTGATCGTCATGATGGGCTCGGTCAACGCGTTCCTGCCCGATCCGCTGGTGCTGGACTACTCGGTGGTCAAGGCGGCGCTGACGAACTTCGCCAAAGGGCTGTCGAAGGAACTGGGACCGCGGGGCGTCCGCGTGGTCTCGGTGAGCCCGGGGCCGGTGGAGACGGACCTGTGGCTCGGGGACAGCGGGGTGGCCCGGACGATGGCAGAACGCACCGGGAAGCAGCCGCAGGACATCGCGGCGTCGGCGGTCGCGGGCACGCCGCTCGGGCGGTTCAGCACCCCGCGGGAGGTGGCCGACCTGGTGACGTTCCTGGCGGGAGCCCGTGCCGCCAACATCACCGGCGCCGACGTCACGATCGACGGCGGGATGATCACCACGATGCGCTGACGGCCGCGGCGGCACTGTGGTCAGGCAGGACTCCGGACGGTGTGCGCGCGGTCGCCGCAGGTGGCAACTCCCCCTTGTGGCCGACTTGTCGGACTTGATGTGCAATGGGACGTACGGCGACTCCCCCCGGGGTCGCGCGCCTCAACTGTCCGACCTCAACTGTCCGAGGCGAATGGGATCCGGAGGGCTCCTCGTGAAGCATCACACCCGAGCGTTCATCGCGGTCACCGGAACCGTCTTCTTCCTCTCCTCCGCCGGCGCGGCCTACGCCGACGGGAGCAGCCACAGCGCGGCCGGCGCGGCGCCCGCGGCGAGTTCACCGCCGGCCACGTCGTCCGCGACGGTGTCCGCCAAGTCGGGCCCGCTGGGCACCATCCTGGTCAACAGCAAGGGCGACACGCTCTATCTCTTCCAGAACGACAAGACGTCCACGTCGACCTGCAACGGCAGTTGCACCCAGCAGTGGCCGCCCCTGACGGTGAGCGGCAAGCCGACCGCGGGCAGCAACGTCAAGAGCAGCATGCTCTCCACGTCGACCCGCAGCGACGGCTCCAAGCAGGTCACGTACAACGGGCATCCGCTGTACACGTTCTCCGGCGACAAGAAGCCGGGTCAGATGAACGGGCAGGGCCTGACCGCGTTCGGCGCCAAGTGGTACGTGGTCGGCACCGACGGCAAGCAGATCACCAAGACCGCCACCTCCTCCTCACCGCCCAGCGGTTACTGACCCAGCGCCATCCAGCGCGGCGCCGGCCGGGACCCCCGGCAGCTCTCACGAGCCGGGGTCCCGGCCCTCGTCATGCCCGCCGCGGGCGAGTGCCGGCGGCCCGGCCCCTGCAACGAGTACATCCAGCACGTGGGTTCCGGCCTGTTCGCCTGACCGCCCGACCCCGCCGGTCCGGAGCACGCGTGGGCGGACGGGTGTCCGGAATTCCGCGGGGGATTCCGGGTATGTGCTCCGGCGGTCGGCCCGACGGCCGGCCCGGCGGTCAGTACGCCGAATAGACGTTGTCGATCGAACCGTACATCGCCGCCGCGTAGTTGCAGGCGGCCACGATGTTGGCGACGGGATCCATGATGTCGTCCGAGGTACCCGCCACGTGATAGGTGTCGAACGTCGGCTGGATCACCTGGAGCAGGCCCTTGGAGGGCGTTCCCTTGGCGGCGTTGGAATCCCAGTTGTTCACCGCGTTGGGGTCGCCGCTGGATTCCCGCATGATGTTGCGGTAAATCCCGTCGTAGGTACCGGGAATGTTGTGCTGGGCCATGACGGCCAGTGCCTGCTTGATCCAGCCGTCGAGGTCGTTGGCGTAGGCGGTCGTCGGCGTCGCGGTCGCCGTGGCCGTGGCCGTGGGGGTCGCCGTGGCCGTGGGGGACGCCGAAGCGGTCGGTGCCGCCGAGGCCGTCGGCGTGGCCGCGGGGCGCGTGGCGACGGTGTGGTGGGTGGTGGGCGCGGGGCGCCGCGCGGGGGCGGCCGCCGTGTGGTGTGCCGTGGCCTTGTGCGTCGCCGCGGGCTTGGCGGTCTGCCGCCGCTGCCGCGTCTCTTCCTGCTGGTGGCGCGTCTGGTCGTGCGCGCGCTGCAGGGCGAAGGTGGACTGCCGCGCCATGTTGGCGACGGCCGCGTTCGCCGCTCCCGAGCCGGCGTGTCCGGCGCCGTCTGCGGCGCTGCGGGCGCTCCCCGCGCTCGCGGCGGAGGCGGTCTCGGTGAACGGGGACGGCGCTCGCAGAGCGGCCACCGTGAGCGCTGCCGCGCCGGCGGTGACGACGGCGATCGCCGAGTTCCTGGTCTTGCGGTGCATACGAGGGCGTGCGTGTCTGGCCATGGCCGACCCGGCCTTTCCGATTGCCTGACCCAAGCCACCGGTTCGTTGTGCGGGCCGAATTGACGGCGCCGCTCTGTGGCTCCGGAGGCATTTTTCTAACCGCCGGGAACTCGCCCTGACAAGGCACCGTCTACTAAGCGGCTTCGTCGCCGGAAAGCCGCCGGATTCGCTTCCGGCCCGAAAGGTCGGGCACGGACGGGAATTGTGTCGCGCTTTTTCCACTAAGCCGGACCGTAAGTGGCATGGGTCACATGACCTGGATCACCCGCGAGCTCCGCCGCCCAGATGCCGAAATTCCCTTGCTTGACGCCCTGTTCGACGTGTAAGCGTCGATTTCACCCAAGCAAGACTCAACCGAACAAATGGTGCACCCTTTCCGTGCGTGACCGGATCAGCCCGTCGCGCATCCCCGTTGATCGACACCGGCCGCCCGGAGAGGATGGACGGCGGACGGGGCGGGGCGTCGGACGCGGGGAGGACTGCAGGTGGCAGGCGGTTGGGAGGTCGACCTCCTGCTGGGGGGCATCGTCATGGCGGGGGCCTCGGTCCAGTGGCTCACCGGGATGGGCTTCGCGCTCGTCGCGGCGCCCGCGCTGGTCCTGGTGGTCGGGCCGGCGGACGGCGTACGGCTGGTGAACTGCGCGGCCGGCGTGATCAGCCTGATCGGGTTCACCGGCGACTGGCGCCGGGTCCGGCCGGGCGCGATGGTCCCGCTGATCCTCGCATCGGTCTGCACGGTGCCCGCAGGGAGCTGGGTGGCGTCACGGCTCCCCGCCTCCGCGCTGCTCATCTGCATGGGCGGCCTGGTCACGGTGCTGGTGCTCTTCGTGATGCGCGGCGGCCGGATGACCGCGCTGCGCGGGGTCCGCGGTGCCCTCACCGCCGGTGCGGCCGGGGGCTTCATGAACTCCTCGGCAGGGGTGGGCGGTCCCCCGATCTCGATGTACGCCGTCAACGCCGGCTGGACGGTCCGCGAGTTCGTGCCGAACGCGCAGTTCTACAGCATCATCGTGAACGCGGTCTCGGTGGCCTCCAACGGGGTGCCGCGGGTCGGCGGCACGGTCTGGGAGCTGGCCGCCGCGGGGCTGGCCCTGGGCGCGGTCCTCGGGAAGTTCCTGGCCGACCGGGTGCCGGAGGACGGCGCGCGGCGCCTCGTCCTGCTGCTGGCGCTGACCGGCGGGATCACCACGCTGGCCAAGGGGGTGTGGGGGTTGTGACCGGGCACGGGCGTCGGTGCCGACGGGCGCGGGCTCCCCTGCTCAGCCGTGACGGCCTCCGTGCCGACGGGCGCGGGCTCCCGTGCCTACCGGTGACGGCCTCCGTGCCGACAGGTGCCGGCTCCCCGCCGGCACCGACCGGTGCGGGCTCAGCCCAGCGCGGTGTCCCCGCACAGGTGGACCTTGATGCCGAGCCCGGCGAACATCGCCGCCTTGGCCAGCAGGCCCTTGTCGGCGGTCTCGGCATCCGGCGCGTACACCACGTTGAGGTGGTTGGCCCGGTGGCGGGCCATGAACTGGTCGCGGGTGACGCCGTGCAGCACCGCGTGCATGATCGGCCACTGCGGTGTGGTGGCGTCCAGCCGCCGTCGCGTCTCCTCCTCGGGCAGATCGACGACGGTGGCGCGGCCGAGGTCCGCGTGGAGTTCGCCGTCCATGATGAACACCCGCGACCAGACGATCTCCCCCGGCTTGGAGACGCCGCTGAGCGTGCCGCCGCCCAGCGGGAAGAACATCGGCGGCTGCCGCATGCTCCACGACCGGCCGTAGCCGCCGTTGTGCGACGCCGGGACGGAGCCGGAGATCTCCATCACCCAGACGAAACGGCCCTCGTACTCCTCGCCCCAGCGGATGTCGTGCAGCGTGGTGGCCGGGTCGAGACCCATGGCCGTCCAGATGCGGTTGGTGATCAGGGAGTCGACGGCCACGCCCTCGTCGACCTCGTTGAAGTGCGGCAGGGCGGCTTCCGGGTAGAGCTCGCGGGAGCCGTCGCGGCTGCGGACCGGGGGCCGTTCCACGTTGTCGAGCAGCCCCTCGGCGAGGTCGCTGGCGGGGACGGTGTCCTTCAGTCCCTGCTGGTACTGGATGCCGACGGCGTCGAGCCCGAAGTCGTCGGCCATCCGCAGCGCGGCCACGTACATCGCGAACTGGCTGAGGAGCTGGGCGTCGGTCAGCTCGGTCGCCTCGTCGGTGCCGGTGTGGAACGCCAGGCCCGCGGCGTCCAGCCAGGCGCGGACGCCGGCCGCCTCCTCCTCGGTCACCCGGCTCATCTCCGCGACGAGCGCGCTCTGCGACAGCCGCTCCTTGTAGATGCCCATCGGGTTGAGCAGTTCGTCGTCGAAGATCGCGTTGTACATGCCCGTGCAGCCCTCGTCGAAGACGCCGATGACGGCCTTCTCCGTGACCAGTTGCCGGGCCAGCGCCGTGCCGAGCTCGGTCTCGGGGCTCGCGGGCAGTGAGGTCAGCGCGGGCAGGTCCCGCACATGGCTGGTGTCGTGGGTCAGCCGGCCGGTGTCGAGCCAGGTCTTGAGGCCCTGCAGCGCCCAGTCGTCGGTGAAGTCCTCGCTCCACAGGACGGAGTAGGGCGTGCCGGCCTTGGTCATGCTGCCGGCCAGGTTGAGCAGGCCCACCAGGCCGGGGAACTCCCCGCTCCAGTTGGCCACCACCAGGATCGGGCCGCGGTGGCTGCGCAGGCCGGCGAGCACGTGGTGGCTGTACTGCCAGACCGCTTCGACGACGATCAGCGGCGCGTCCGGCGGCAGCCGCCTTGAAGACCTCGATGCCGGCCCGCTGGCTGTCGATGAAGCCGTGCCGCTTGACCGGATCGGGCTCGTGGCCGCGGACGACCTTCCAGCCGAGCGAGCCGACCGCGGCGGCGACCGCCGCCTCCAGCCGCTGCTGCACCGGCCAGCAGGTCACGTTGGCGCTCGGCCGCAGGTCGCCGCTGGCGATGGTGTGGACGACGCCGGGCTCGGCGGCCGGCGGCTGTATGGGCGTCGGCAGGGAATAGGTCATGCCGTGGGGCTCCTTCGCGGAGGCTGGGGGCGGGGGTTCCGAAGGTCAGCGGTGCTGCCGGGCCGCGAGCGCGTGGACGACGCCTGCCGACGCCGGGTACAGCTCGCGGTAGAGCGCGTACAGCTCGTCGTAGCGGGCGGTGGCGGCCGGGTCAGGTTCGACCGTCTCGGCGACCGGGTTCCAGTCGTCGATCCGGGCGTCGCCGACCAGTTGTGCGGCGAGCAGCGCGCCCCCGTAGCTCGCGCCGATCGTGGTGGCCCGCAGTTCCTGCGGGCGGCCGGTGACGTCGGAGACGATCCGCGTCCACAGCGCGCCCTGGGTCCCGCCGCCGACCGCCACGACCCGGCGGATGTCGCCGCCGGCCGCCTCGATCGCCTCGATGTTGTGCCGTACGCCGTGGGCCGTGCCTTCGAGGGCCGCCCGGTACAGGTCGCCGCGGGTGTGGGACAGGGAGAGCCCGGCGACCACCCCGCGGGCCAGCGGGTCCATCAGCGGGGTCCGCTCCCCGGCGAAGTACGGGAGCATCAGCAGGCCGTTCGCTCCGGGCCCCGACTCCTCGGCAAGCCGCAGCAGTTCGCCGTAGCCGGCCGAGCCGAACAGCTCGCGCAGCCAGGACGTGACCGCGCCGGACGTGGCCATGCCGCCGGCCAGGTTGCGGGTCCCGGGCAGCGCGCCGACGGTGCTCCACAGCGCGGGGCTGGTCAGGAGCGCGGCGTCGGGCACGGTGTGGACGAGGAACATCGTGGTGCCGTACATCAGCATCAGGTCGCCCGGGCCCTGCGCGCCCACGCTCACCGCCTCGGCCCAGGCGTCGATGGTGCCGGTCGTCACGGGGATGCCCGCGGGCAGTCCGGTCGCGGCCGCGGCGGCCGGGGTCAGCGTGCCGGCCGCCTCACCGGACCAGCGCAGCGGTGGCAGTTCGAGCCCCGGCGCGATGCGTCCGGCCCACGGGCCGTACCAGTTCAGGGCGTTGGTGTCGTAGAGCGGGGTGCACTGGCTGGCCGAGTGGTGGTCCAGGACGTACGCCCCGGTGAGTTGGCGCACCAGCCACGAACTCGGCATGTACAGCCGGCGGGCGCGGGCGAAGACTGCCGGCTCCTCGTCGGCCACCCACGCGATCTTCGCGCCGGCCGCCTGGGAGGACAGCGCCGAGCCGCACCGGCGCACGATCTCGTCCGCGCCCAACTCGTCGTTCAGCCGGTCGATCTGGGCGGTCGCCCGGGTGTCGACGCCGTAGAGGACGGCGGGGCGCAGCGGTGTGTCGCCGTCGTCGGTGAGCAGCACGCACGGTCCCATGCCGCTGATGCCCACGGCGGCGACGGCGCGGTCGGGGCCG
Source organism: Actinacidiphila acidipaludis (assembly GCF_019890725.1). Taxonomy (GTDB): domain Bacteria; phylum Actinomycetota; class Actinomycetes; order Streptomycetales; family Streptomycetaceae; genus Actinacidiphila; species Actinacidiphila acidipaludis. The sequence continues at coordinate 111,507 of NZ_JAINZZ010000016.1, read as the reverse complement.
AGGCCGGCGGTCAGTTCACGGGCGAGCCCGGTGAACTCCTCCCACCACACCCCGGCCTCCATCTCGAAGCGGCCGGGGCCGGGCCGGTCGACCGCGTGCTCGCGCACCGCCGAACGGAGCACGGCACCGCTGCCGGCGTCGACCAGGACGCCTTTGCTGCTCGACGTGCCGATGTCCACGCCGACGACTGCGTTACGGGGCATGCACGGCATGGTGCCTGAAATCGATTTCACACACAAGGGCATCCGGCGTCCTGCCATCCGGACGGAGGCATTGACCGGCCTGCCCGTGTCTTCGTAGGGTCGCTGGGGGGTCGGCTGAAATCGATTGCCCCGGGCTGGGTCGCGGGCAGTCTCCCTGTCCGCTCGCCCGGCCGCCTGCCTGTCCACCGGGCTGCCTCACCGTCCGCTCCCCGTTCGCCGTTCGCCGTTCGCTCACCGACCGCCGCCCGTCCCGCCGTTCATCGCCTCCGCTCCGGCCGAAGGGATCACCCATGACCCGCATCGTGCGTTTCGCCGCACCCGACGGATCCGTGCGCACCGGTGTCGCCGACGGGACAGGGGCCGTCCACGCCCTCGGCGAGCACCGGATCGCGGAGCTGCTCCGGCTGACGGCGGCGGAACTGCGGGGCAGGGTCGAGGCCGCGCTGGCCGGGCCCGCCTCCCACGACGAGGCGGAGCTGATCCTGCTGCCGCCGCTGGACGGGCGGATGGAACTGTGGGCGGCGGGCGTCACCTACGAGCGGTCCCGCGAGGCGCGGGTGGCCGAGAGCACCGAACAGACCGTCTACGAACGGGTCTACGACGCGGAACGCCCGGAGCTGTTCTTCAAGGCCGTGCCCTGGCGCGTGGTCACCGACGGCGAGCCCGTCGCCGTCCGCCCCGACTCGGAACTCGACGTTCCCGAACCGGAGTTGGGCCTGATGGTCAACCGCCATGGCGAGACGGTGGGTTACCTGGTCGTCGACGACGTGAGCTCCCGCTCGATCGAGGGCGACAACCCGCTGTACCTCCCGCAGGCCAAGGTCTACGCGGGCAGTTGCGCGGTGTCGGCCGGCTTCGTACCCGCCTGGGAGGTCGGCGCGCCCGACGCCCTCGCGATCCGGATGACGGTGTGGCGGGACGGCACGGCCGCCTTCGAGGGCACGACCTCCACGGCGGCGTTCCGGCGGGCGCCGCGGGAGCTGGTCGGCCACCTGCTGGCCGGCCAGCCGTTCCCGGACGGCGTGGCCCTCTCCACCGGCACCGGCATCGTGCCGGGCCTGGACTTCACGCTCGGCGAGGGCGACGTGGTGGAGATCGCGATCGACGGCGTCGGCACGCTCACCAACCACGTCGTGGGGGATCCCGCTCGCCTCGGCTGGCTGGCCGAGGCCGAGGACCGGCCGGAGATCCGCCCGCGCCACCGGAGGGGCACGGCGGCCCGGGCGCGGTGATGGACCGGGAATACGGCCGGGGGCGGCGGTTCGGGGGCGGCGGTCGGGGCAGCGGTCGGGGCAGCGGCGTTCGGCGGTCGGTCGGGCGAAGGGGTTCTGCGCCGCCGCCGGTTAGCGGGCTTCAGGGCGCCCCCGAGGGCGCGGAGTCGGGCAGCACGGGGGCGCTCTCGCGAGCCTGGAGGGCGAGCCAGAGGTCCACGCGGTCCTCGATGCGGTCCATGCGGCGGCCGGTGAGCTGGGCGATCCGCTCGATCCGGCTCTGCACGGTGTGCCGGTGCACACCGAGCAGCTTCGACGTCTCGGCCCAGGAGCCGTTGGTCTCCAGCCACACCCGCAGGGTCTCGCCGAGCGCGGCCGCGGGATCCTGGGCGTCCAGAGGCGCGAGGACGGTGTCGGCGAACGCCGACAGCAGTGCGGGACTGCCCAGTCGGAGCAGCAGCCGGACCGAACCGGCCTCGGCGGTCGTCACCGGACGGCCGAGTTCCGTGCTGGTGGGCAGCAGCGCGTGGGCCTGGCGCAGCGAGAGCGCGGCGTGCTGCGGGGCCACCGCGGGGCCGATGCCCGCCGGGCGGCCCGGCGCGAACCGCCGCAGGATCTCCTCGACGTCCACCCCGTCGCCGACGACCAGTTCGACGCATCCGCCGGCCACCCGGGCGAGTCCGCCGGGCGCGGCCATCGCGAGATCGGCGGCGAGTTCGTCGGGCTGTTCACCGGGCCGCTCACCGGTTCCCACCGCCACCGCGCGGATCGCGGTGCTGCGCACTCCGGCCGCGGTGAGCAGCGAGCGCGCCCGGGCGGGCGGCAGTTCGGGGGTGAAGAGCTGGGCGAGCAGCTGGGCCCGGCGCCGGCGCTGCGGTTCGTCGGCGAGATGGCGGCGTTCCAGTTCCACCGACAGCAGGGACACCAGCACGCTGCCCAGCAGCCGGGACTCGGCGTTGCCCGCGCCGAGCAGCAGCACGAACCCGCGGAGCCGGGACGCTCCGAGCGGCTGCACCTGGACCCGGCCCGAGGGGAGGTCGCCGTCGGCGCTGCCGCGCAGTCCGCGCAGGGCCACCGCGTCGAGGATTCCCGCGGCCTCGGCGAGCGCGGCCGTTCCCTCGGCGCCGGCGGCGCCGAGCAGCCGGCCGAGCACGTCGCAGACGACGACCGCGGTGCCGGTGGCCTGCTGCCAGGCCCGCAGCAGGGCGTCGAGTCCGTCGCCGGAGGCGGTCGCGGCGGTCAGCCGGCGCTGGGTGCGCAACGTCCGCTCCAGCAGCCGCCGTTCCTCGGCCGCCCGGGCGCCGAACACCGCTTTGGTGACGGCCACGAAAGGCGTGCGCTCGGGCGCGGTGAGCAGCGGCAGTCCCAACGTCTCGGCCGCCTCGGCGAGCGCGGACGGCACGTCCTGGAGGGGCAGCAGCCGGCCGAGCCCCAGGACGAGGGCCGCCGCTCCCCCGTGCGCGACGTCCGCCGCGTACTGCGCCCACGCGTCGCGGTCGTCCTGGGCGGCCAGGAGCAGGCCCGTCGTCATGACGACCTCGGCGCCCTCCAGCCACGCCGCGGGCCGCAGCATCTCCGAGGCGTGCGCCGCCTCGACCACGTTGCCCAGCCCGGCACGCCCCGCCGCCAGCTCCAGCCGCAGCGACGGGATCGCCAGCAGATCGCGCACGGTGAGAGGCATGCGCGCATGCTCCACCAATTTCCCGGCGGTGTCGACGCGATGACATCACGGCGAACGCCGCCACTCGCCGCAAACCGCCCCGCCTCACCTTCCTCACCAGCATCCGCCGTGCGGCCCGCGGGAGCAGGAGACGGCCGGCGCGGAGGCCGGGGTCAGCCTGCGCGAAGGCCAGGGTCAGCCGCTGCGCGGGACGCCGTCAGCCGGTGCGCGGGACGCCGTCAGCCGGTGCGGAGGAACCCGTCAGCCGGTGCGGAGAACGCGGAAGCGGTCGGGCTCGGCCGGGTCGCGGTCGGCGATCTGGACCGGCGTCCCGTCCCACTGCCACACGCTGACGCCCGGCGTGCGTGCGAACCGGATCCGCCCGCGGGTGCCCTCGACGTCGACGTCCGGCCAGGACGCGGCGATGCGTGCCCGGTCCACGCCGTGGGACCGCAGCACCTCGGCGAGGACGGTGACGGCGTCGTACCCCTCCAGCGCGACGAACGACGGCGGCGCCCCCAACTGCTCGCGGAGATCGGCCTCGACGCGTGCGCCGAGCGGGCCCAGGCGTGCGGGCAGGTAGCGCAGGAACGGGATCGCGGCGCCGTCCTCGCCCAGCAGTGTGGCCCAGGAGGGGAACTCCGGCTGTCCGGCCGGGGCGCCGAGCAGGACGCCGGCGAGGCGCCGGTCGCGGCGGACAGCCTGCACGATCGGGACGGCGGGGTCCGGGTGGCCGGTGAGGAGCAGCAGGACCGTCGCGCCGTCGGCGGCGAGGGCGTCGCACAGCGCCCCGGGATCGAGTGCGCGGGCGTCGAACTCGGTGACCGTGCCGCCGTGTGCGGCGAGGTGGTCCCGCAGGATGCCGGTCCCCGCGGCCCAGTAGACGCTGGGCTCGGCTGCCACGGCGACGCGGCGGTGTCCGGCGCCGAGCAGGAAGTCGGCGTAGAGCCGCCAGCCGCGGGACTGCGGCGGGGCGAGGCGCGCGACCTGGTCCGTGGGCTGCTCGGTGAGTGCGTCGAGCACCGCGGACGAGCAGAGGAACGGCAGGCCGAGGGCGTCGGCCCGGGCCGCGGCCGCACGGGCGACGACGCTGTGGTACTCCCCCACGACGGCGGCCACGCCCAGCCCGGCCAGTTCGCCGACGGCCGCCGCGGCCCGTTGCGGGTCGGCCGCGGTGTCCCGCACCACCAGCTCCAGCACTCCGGCTCCGTCGCCCTCGCCGACGCCGCCCGCGTCGTTGACGTCCCGAACGGCCGACGCGAGCCCGGCCAGGAGGTGCCGGCCCGCCTCGGTCCAGCCGGGCCGGCTGAGCGGGACGAGCGCGCCGACGAGGACGGGCGCGTGGCCGGCCGGCCGGGCCACCGTCTCAGCCCGCGATCGCGGCCGGGGTCCACACCCCGAACCACTGCTCGCTGCCCCACTCCTCGAACCGGTCCACCTCGGTGAACCCGAGCCGCGCCGCGAGGCGCATCGAGCGGGCGTTGGCCGTCTGGGTGGTGAGCACGACCGGCTCGCCGGGGAGCGCCTCGGCGAACCACGCGAGTGCGGCGGCGCACGCCTCGGCGGCGTAGCCCTGACCCCATGCCCGCGGCAGGAACATGTAGCCGAGCTCGGCCTCCCCGCCCTCCGGACGGACATGGCCCAAACGCTCCGCGTCGCGCCGGTCGAGCAGCTGGACGTAGCCGATCATCGCCCCGTCGAGCTCCGCCACGAAGAACCCGGGGCGCTGCCCGGGTACGTCGGGCACCGAGCGCTCGAGTTCGTCGCGCGGCCGCGCGCCGCCGACATACGTGCCGACCTCCGGCGAGGCGGACAGCTCGATGCACGCCGCGCGGTCCCGGGCCTCCGACGCACGCAGCACGAGCCGCTCGGTCGTGATGGGGGCGGGCGGCCAGGCGACGTGTCCGGGTTCGGTCATGCCGCCCAACCTATGCGGCGCTCCCGCCGACGATCAAGACTCTCCTCGGCGCCCGCCGCCCCGGCCCGTCCGCCACCGCCGCACCCTGGACAACGCCGCCCCGGGGGCACCCGCCCGTCAGTGGGGTGGGCCGCATGTCGTCCACCTCGCTGGTCCGGGTCAGCCTCGTCGACGCGGGCAGCGGGCGGGAGTTCGCCCGTGCGCGGCTGCTCGGCACCTCCGAGGTCGCGCAGGGCGTCGGGTTGGGGTGAGGCTCAGCCCTTGACGGCTCCGGCGGTCAGGCCGGCCGCGAGGTGGCGCTGGACGATCATGAAGAAGACCACGACGGGCGCGGAGACGATGACCGAACCGGCCATCAGCGCGCCGTAGTCCGTGCCCTCGCTGGTGACGAAGTGGGTCAGCCACAGCGGGACGGTGTACTTGTCGGGGCTTGCCAGGATGAAGTACGCGAACAGGTACTCGTTCCAGGCCAGGATCATCGCGTAGACCGAGGTGGCGATGAGCCCGGGCAGCGTCAGCGGCAGGATGATCCGCCGGAAGGCGCCCATCCTGGTGCAGCCGTCGGTCATCGCGGCCTCCTCCAGGTCCTTGGGGATCGAGGCGACGAAGCCGCGCAGCGTCCAGACCGCGAACGGCAGGATGAACGCCAGGTAGGTGACGACGAGTCCGGGCACGGAGTCGGACAGGCCCACGTCGCTGAGGGTGAGGAAGACCGGGACGACGAGCGCGACGTGCGGCACCATCTGGACGAGCATCACCGCGGCCAGGTACGTCCCGCGGCCGCGGAACCGGAACCGGGCGATCGCCAGTGCCGACGCGAAGGCGACCAGCACCGCCACCGGCACCGTGATCCCGGTGACGAGCGCGCTGTTGCGCACCGCGTCCCAGAACAGCGGGTCGTGCACCACCTTGCGGAAGTGCACCAGCGTGGGCGCGTGCGGCCACAGTTGGGGGGGATCGGCGGCCATCGCCGGCCCCGACTTGAAGGCCGTGGTGGCCATCCAGTAGACGGGGAAGACCCAGACGGCGATGACCAGCACGCCGAGCGCCGTCCAGAGCACGCGGAGGCCCGACGGGGCGGTGCCGGTCGCGCGGCGTTCCGGGCGGCGCTCCCGGCGGCCCTCCTGACGGCGGGACCTGGCGAGGGCGGGCATCACGACAGTTCTCCGATCTTCGCGATCTGCCGCAGGTAGACGACCATCACGCCGAGCAGCGCGACGACGGTGAGCACCGCGGTCGCCGAGGCGAGGCCGTAGTCGTGCCCGGCGTAGGCCTTGACGTAGGCGTAGATGCCCAGGGTGTAGTAGTCCGACGAGGGCGCGCCGTTGCGCAGGATCCAGATCTGGTTGAAGACCTGGAAGTCCCAGATCACCGAGAGGGTGGTGAGCATGGCCAGCAGCGAGCGCAGCACCGGCACGGTGATGTGGCGGAACACCCCCCACGTGCCGGCGCCGTCCATCCGCGCGGCCTCGACGAGTTCGGCGGGTATCTGCATCAGTCCGGCATAGAGGGTGATCGCGATCAGCGGCACCGCACCCCACACCACGACCGCGGTGGCCACCGCCAGGCCCTGGGTGGCGTCGGTGTACCAGTTGTGCGGCTGCATGCCCAGCGCCCAGTTGGCGACGCCGGAGTTGTACTCGGTGATCCAGTGGAACACCTCGGTGGAGATGAACGTCGGCACCGACCAGGCCATGACCAGCGCGAAGGTCATCCCGCGGCGGCACCAGGCGGGCACCTGCCGCATGAGCAGCGCGATCCCGAACCCGAGGCCCATGGACAGGCCGACCATCGCGACGGTGAGCACGACCGTGCGGACCAGCACCGTCCAGAAGTCCGGATCGCTCAGCAGCGTCTTGTAGTTGTCGAATCCGACGAAGGACGGGGCGGCCGACGCGCTGAAGATCTGCGCCACGCCCCACTTCTGGGTGGAGAGGATCACCACCTTCACCAGCGGGTACGCCAGCACGCCGAGCAGGACGACGAGCGACGGCGCGATCAGCACATAGGGGGTGCGGTCGGTGCGCCGGCGGGACGGCGCCGGGTCGTCCGCGGGGGCCGCGGATCTCCGGAGTGGGGCCAGGGAGGTCATGAGGGCGGGTCCGTCCGTGCGGGGGCCGCGGGTGCGGCGCCGGCACGGCCGGCGCCGGACCTGCGGCCGATCGGTCAGGAGGCGTTGAGGATGTCCTCCATCTTCTTCCCGTACGTGGCGGTGGCGTCCTCGACGCTCATCTTCCCGGTGGCGATGTCGGCCAGCATCTGCTTGATCGTCAGGTCCTTCTCCACCTGCGCCCAGTTCTTGGCCGCGGGGACGTTCCAGCTCTGCTCCAGGCCGACGAAGTAGCCCGCCCGCCCGGGGTCGCTGGAGGTCAGGTCGAGGGTGTTGGCGAGGAAGCCGCCGGCCAGGAACTCCTTCTCGCGCGCCGTGGAGGTGAAGTCCCGCACCCACTCCTCGGCCCAGGTCTGCTGCTTGCTCTTGGCGGTCACCGCGAGCACCGAACCGCCCATGTACGGGGGCGCGTACTGGCCCTCCTTGGTGGGGCTGGGCATCGGGAACGAGCCGACCTTGCCCTTGAGCTTGGGGTCGCCCTTGTCGGTGCTGTAGACCTGCACGAGCTGGCCGTTGGTGGAGAAGCTCATGGCGGCCTTGCCCGCCACCAGGGCGGGTACCGCGCCGAGGTCGTCACCGGTGCGGTCGCCGCGCATGCCGGCGTCGATGAGCGACTTCCACGTCTTCAGGCCCTGGACGGCGGCCGGCGTGGCGAGTTCGGACTTCCACTTGCCGTCGGAGCCCTGGGAGGCGATCTCGCCGCCGTTGTCGTAGACGAACGGCAGCGCGCCGTACGGGTGCTGGCCGGGCATGAAGAAGGCGGAGAAGCCCTTGTCGCCCTTGTGCTTGTTCATCAGCGTCTGCACGTCGGCCATCAGCTGCTTCCAGGTGGTCGGCGGCTGGGTGATGCCGGCGGCCTGGAAGAGGTCCTTGCGGTACACCACGGCACGCGTGCCGCCGTAGTAGGGCACGCAGTACAGCTTGCCGCCATTGGTGCAGGCGTCGACCAGGCCCTTCTGCCACTTGTCGCTGCCGTCGAAGGTGGTCCGCTTCGACGTCAGGTCGACGAAGGCGCCGGCCTGGACGTACTGCGCGGTCTCGGAGTTGCCGAGCTCGATGACGTCGGGGACCTTGTTGGCCTGGGCGGAGGCGTCGAACTTGGTGAGGTGGTCGGCCCACGCCTGGTACTGCACCGAGACCTTCACCTTCGGGTACTTCTGGTTGAACGCGGCCGTCGCGGCGGCCACCGACTTCGGCCACAGGCTCTGGGCGTCCACCTGGAGCCAGACGGTCAGGGTGCCGGAGGCCGACGTGCCCTGGTCCTTCTGCCCGGAGTCGCCGCCGCCGGAGTCGCAGGCGGCGGCCCCGGCGAGGAGCAGCGCGGCCAGGGCGGCGGTGGTACGGAGTTGGCGTCGCATGGGCGGGTACCTGCTCTCTGTACTGGGCGTGGCCGTGAGCCGTGCCGTAGGGGTGCGATGACGATCCGCGGCGGTTCTCCCCCGGGAGCGGTCGCAGGCTGACAGCCGTCCGGTGGTGGCGGCAATCACGCAGGTCAAAATTCACTGACGCTGAACACGCCGCGCCGCGAGGCCCGTTGCCCGGGATGGCGTCCACTGCCGGTGAACTCCGGCCGCCCCGATCGCTTTCGCCGCCGGGCCGCTCCTACTGTCGGCGCACGGCGACGAGTTCGGAGGGCGACGGTGACGGTGCCGAGGGTGATCAGCGGGAGGTCGCGGCACCCTGTCGGCGGGGCTGCCGGCGGGGCGTTCCGCGTACCCTCCTTCACCACCCGTCACCCGGGTCCCGCGCACGCCGCCACCCCGCGTGGCCTGGCCGTTCGCGCCGCGGGGCGCGGCGGTGACGTGCCGCACGGCCGTGCCGCCGGGACCCTGCTCATCCCGGGCGCGGCGGTGCACAATCCCCTCGTGATCGAGGAGTGGACGGGTGCCCGGCAAGGGGCGCGGGCCGTGCCGGCGGCGTCGCGGGCGCGGCGAACACCCGCAGCGCGGCATGGGCGACGGGCGCGGCGAGTGCGGCGGGTCCCGCGATGAGCGCTGTCCCGGACCCGGTCGCGGCCGACGGCGCGCCGCGCGCCCCCCGTGCCGGGCTGCGGGCCGCACTGCACCGCTGGGCGGACGAACACGCCTTCACCGCCGGGGTGTTCGACGGCACACGGTGGCAGGAAGGCGCGCTGCGGCTCGCGTCGCCGCGGGACCGGGCGCCGTACGACGACCCGTTCGGGCACGGCTGCCTGGACTGGGAGTTCGGCCGCTGGACCTCGCCGTGGGTGCGGCTGCCCTTCCCGGCGACCGACATCATCCCGTCGTGGACGGCCGACGCCCCGGACGGCGCACGGCTGGACGTGCGACTGCAGGTCCGCGACGGCTCCGGCGGCACGGGGGGCTGGTACGTGCTGGCCCACTGGTGCTCGGGCGACGCGGTCGTGCACCGGGCGACGGTGCCGGGACAGAGCGACGGCGGCGGGCGCGTGGAGGCGGACACCTTCCTCGCCGGCCCGCCGGGTGTGTCGGCCTACCGGATCTCGGTGGTCCTGGCCCGGCGGCCCGGCGGCCCGGCGGAACCGGCGCTGTCCCGCCTCCAGGCCGCGGCGTCCCTGGCCACGCACGCCGGGCCGGTCCCGGTCAGCGGGCCGGGCGGCGCCTGGGGGACCGTCCTCGACGTGCCGGGCCGCTCCCAGGGCGTGCACACCGGGCACTGCCCGCAGTGGGACGGCGGGGGCGAGGCGTGGGCGGGTCCGGCGTGCACGGCCATGCTGACGGAGTTCTTCGGCCTGGGCCCGGCCGCGGACGACCTCGCGTGGCTGGACCCCGACGACCCCGCGCCGCAGGTCGACTTCGCGGCCCGCCAGGTCTACGACTACGGCTACCGGGGCTGCGGCAACTGGGCGTTCAACGTGGCCTACGCGGCGCGGTTCGGCCTGGAGGGCGCGGTGCTGCGGCTGACCTCGCTCACCGACGTGGAGCGCCTCGTGGCCGCCGGGCTGCCCGTCGCCACACCGCTCGGCGTACGCAGCGGCGAACTGTCGGGCACCGGCCCGGACGGCCCGGGCGCGTACTCCTACGACACCGCGGGCAACATCCTGGTCGTCCGCGGGTTCACGGTCGCCGGGGACGTCGTCGTCAACGACCCCCTCTCGGCGTCCGACGACGCCACGCACCGCGTCTATCCGCGGGCCGCGTTCGAGCGGGTCTGGCTGACGGGGGGCGCCGCGGGCGCGGCCTATGTCCTCCATCCGCCGGGCCACCGGCTGCCGCCGGCCGTGCCGGGCGAGGCCCCGCGCTGGTGAACCGCCGCCCGGCGGCGGGTGCCGCCGGGCGCCGCCGGGCACAGGACGAAACGTCCACCGGGCGGCGCGAGGTGTCGACAGCGCGTCCATCGTCCGACCGCGACCGGCTGACTACCGTGGGCACCCATGACATGCTCCCGCCACGGCCGGCGGGGCGCCTGCCCGCGGCGGATCGGGTCAGGCGACCGGCGGGCCCGCCACCTGCAGCAGGAAGCGTGTGCCGGGAGCCAGCGCGGTGAGCCGGTGCGGGAGCGCGCTGTCGTAGTGCAGCGAGGCGCCCTGGACCAGATCGAAGGGCTCGCCGTCGACCTCCGCGAGCAGCCGCCCGACCAGGACGTGGCACAGTTCCTCGCCGGGATGTCCGGTGACGAAGGCGTGGTGGGCGGGCGTGCCCTCGGCCAGCACCGTCTCGAACCGGCGGGCGCCGGGCGCGGTCAGCGGGTAGGTGCGGCCCTCGCCGTCGGCCCACTCGCGGCCGTCCCGCGCGGGCCGGTACGTGGTGCTGAGCGCGAGCGCCGGCTGCGGCCGGCCGCCGGGCGCGCCCGGACCGCCGAGCAGCACCGACAGCGGGGTCTCGACGGCCTCGGCGATTCGGTGCAGCGAGTCGAGGGTCGGGTTCGCCAGCCCCGCCTCCAACTGGCTGAGGAAGCTCTTCGACAGGCCCGTCCGGTCGCTGACCGCTTCCTGGGTCAGCCCGAGTCGCCGGCGGGACGTCCGCAGGCGGGCGCCGAGCCGCGCGGCCGCCGCGTCACTGTCCCGCCTCGGGCGGCGCCCCTGCCCCGGGAGTTCCCTCGTCCCCAGCCGATCCCCCATGTTTCACGACCCCCTGACGCCTCATCGGCTCCGCCTCTACGCGATTGGCCCACTGCTTATCACGGTGAACACCGCTATGGGAGGGTAAGGCGGACATAGAGAGGACATCGTTGGACATCGCCGAAGACCCCGGCCGTCACCCGCTGGAGGACTGACCGTGTGCCCGCACGCATCGACCTGGTCCGACCCGCTCGCGATGCTGTCCGACGCCGCCCGAGAGCTCGGCGCGGGCGAACAGGCCCTGTACGAGGTCCTGTCGGCGGGCTACCCGCACGCCGTCCTGCAGCGCCACGAGGTCCTGCTGGAACGCAGCGGCGCGACCCGGCGCGATCTGCACCGCCTGCTGACCACGGCCGGGTTCCGCGACCTGGCCGAGCTGCAGGCCCGGGTGACCGACAAGCTCAACGGTGAACTGCGCACGCCCGCAGCCCGGTTCGAGATGCGGCTCGGTCCGGCCGCGCGCGCCGGACTGCTGCCCCGCATGACGCTGCTGGAGTCGGACAACGTGGCCACCACGCTCAGCGAGCTCGACGACAACGGCGCGCTGAGCCTGGCCGTGGACGCCCTGCTCGGCGCCCGGCGCCGCTGGGTCACCGGCGCGTGCCGCAGCCATGCCTTCGCCCATCTACTGGCCACCGATCTGTCCGCGGTCCTCGGGCAGGTGGCTCTGACCGGCGGCCCCGCCGGGCGGGAGATCGAGGCGCTCACCGACGCCGGACCGCAGGACGTCCTCGTCGCGTTCGCCCTGCGCCGCTACGACGCCTCGACCCTGCGGCTGGCCGCCGCGTTCGCCGACACCGGCGCGACGGTGGTCGCGGTCACCGACGACCCGGCCGGCCCGCTGGCCGCGCACGCCGGGATCTGCCTGACCGCCGCCACCGCCAGCGCCTCGTTCTCCGACTCGCCCACGGCGGTGGCCGCCGTCGCGCACGCGCTCGCCACCCTCACCGCGGCCCGCTCCAAGGCCGCGGGCCGGCGTCTGGCCCGCCGCGAGGAGGCCGTGCGACGGCTGGGCGTCTACGCCGAGGACTGACCCGGGCGGGGAAGCGGGTGACCGTACGGAGCCGGCGCCGGCCGGCAAGGGTGGCGGGAGGCGGCTCAGGCCCCGGGACCCGACGTGGAGTCCCGCACCTGCAGCGCGGTGCGCAGCACGACCGTCTGCAGCGGCCGGTCCTTGCCGGACATCCGGTCCTGCAGCAGTGAGGCGGCCGTCCAGCCGAGGTCGTAGGAGGGCAGCTGGACCGTGGTCAGGCTCGGGCTGACCATCGGCGCCCAGGGCACCTCGCCGAACGAGAGGATCCCGAACTCCGGTGCGTTCAGTCCGGCTTCGCGCAGGGCCCGCAGGGCACCCACCGCCATCAGGTTGTTGGCGACGAAGACCGCGTCGGGCCGCTCCGGACGCGCGAGCAGGTCGGCCATCGCCTTGTGGCCCCCCTCGACCTTGAAGTCCGCGAAGCGCGTCCACTCGGTGACCGGGTCGACCGGGTACTCCCCGGCCCGGTCCGGGTGTGCACGCAGGAAGTCCCCGATCGCGGTGCGGTAACCGGCCAGCCGCTCCTCGGAGGTCGAGGCGCCCTGCGGTCCGGTGATGCAGGCGATCCGCCGGTAGCCGCGGGCGAGCATATGGGCGGTGGCGTCCTCGCTGCCGTGGGCGTTGTCGACCAGCACCACGTCCACGTTGCTGCCGCGCGGCCGGCGGTCGACGGCCACCACGGGCATGCCGCGCGCCTCCAGCAGCGACAGGTCGGTGCGCTCCCGGGACGCGGCGGCCACGATGACGCCCGCCATCTGCTCGGCGAGGGCCACCTCGAGGTAGCGGCGCTCCTTGTCCACGTCCTCGTCGGTGTTGCAGAGCACCACCGACAGGTTGGTCTGCTGGGCCGCGTCCTCGACGCCGCGGGCCATGGCGGTGAAGAACGGGTTCTCGATGTCGGGGATGAGCAGGCCGATCACGCTGGCGCGCTGGGTGCGCAGAGAGCGGGCCACCCGGTTGGGCGCGAAGCCGAGTTCGGCCGCGGCCCGGCGCACCCGCTCGGCCCGCTCGGCGGTCACGCGCCCGCCGTTGAAGACGCGCGACACGGTGGCGGCCGACACCCCGGCCGCCTTGGCCACGTCCTGGATCGTGCTCGCCATCGGCCGTCCCGCCCCTTTCCGGCATCCGCCCGCCGAGCGCCCGCGCCGCGGTCCGCTCCCACCGGCGGTCTCGTCCCAACCCTTGACAGCCCCGTACCTGAACCCTAATTTCGCGTGAAATGGATTTCAAGACGACTGAGATCCAGGTCCTTCTTCCTGGGGCGCCATCCAGCCCATTTCCCCGGTTGTACGTAGCCGAACTCCGGGCACCCTGGCATGAAATCGATTTCACTGCGGAAGGTGCATCGTGATCTATTCCGGCTTGGACGGCCTGGCCCGCAGGACCGGTGGGGTGAGCCGTTCCGTCAGTGCGGAGAACCCTACCGGCGCCAAGGGCCAGGGCGGGACGGCCACCGAGGGGACCGGTGCGGTGGCGGCCGGGCAGCGCGGCCGCGGCTGGAAGATCTCCCCCAGCATCGAGATCGCCCCCGGCGAGACGGCCGTCCTCGCCGACATCGCGGGGCCGGGCACGATCCGCCATGCGCTTTCCGGGGCGGGACGTGCTGTTCGGCGCGATCTTCGCCACGCTGCTGGTCACGGCGCCGGTCGCGCTCATCCCGCTGTTCCTGGCGGCCCGTCAGCTGCACCTGCTGGACAGCTACGCGGGACTGATCGTCCCGGCGATCTTCAACGCCTTCGGGATCTTCCTGCTGCGGCGGTTCTACCTGGGCCTGCCGCGTGAGCTGGAGGAGGCGGCGATCGTCGACGGCTGCGGCTACTGGCGGGTGTACTGGCATGTGGTGCTGCCGCTGTCCCGGCCGATCCTCTCGGCGCTGGCGGTGTTCTTCTTCCTGGCCAACTGGAACGCCTTCGTGTGGCCGCTGGTCGCCACCAACAACCCGGATCTGACCGTGGCGCACCTGGGCATCGCGGCGTTCCAGAGCCAGTACACGTCGAACTGGAACTACATCCTGGCCGCGGCGACGGTCGCCGCGCTCCCGATGCTGCTGCTGTTCTTCACCTTCCAGCGGCAGATCGTGGAGTCCATCAAGACCTCGGGCCTGAAGTAGCCGCGGCGGCCCCCGTGACCGGGCCGGTGCCCGGTCCGGACACGGGGGCCGACCGAGCCCGGCCGCGCGTCAGCAGAAGGGCACGACGCCGACATTGCGCACGTAGCGGGCGGCGACCCAGCCGGAACGGCTGTACAGGTCGTACCAGACGTCGTTCCCGCCGACGTTCTGCCCGTGCACCTTGCAGGAGAGCTTCACGACGGTGTTGGGGGCGAGGCTGCCGAGGTCGGCCGCGTTCGTGGCGGCGCGACTGCGGATGCGCAGCGCCACCGCGGAGACCACCTTGCCGTTGACGTACGAGGCCGCCTTGGCGGTGGTCGGGGCGGTGGCGGGCGCGGCGGCCGCCGGGGCCGTCGTGACCGTCGTCGCCCTGGTGGCCGTGTTTCCGTTGTCGTGCCCGGGCGCCAGGGCGCCGGCGGTGGCCGGCGTCAGCAGACCGACGGCCAGCGTTCCGGTGACGAGTGCGGCGATGGTGGTCTTCCTCGATGCGAGCCCGGTCATGGCAACCTTTTCGTCTCAGGTCCTCCCCGTCTCCGAGGGCGGACGCGGGTGTTCTCCGCGATCTTGCGCGTCCCGCGACCGGCGCCGGCCCAGCCGCTCCGGCGGCCTCCCCCTATCGGCCCACGCCGCCCACCGGCCCGGAGGACCGCCGCTCCCCCGCCCGCAGCAGCGCCCTCAGCAGGCCGGACAGGGTGAGGAGCCAGACGGACGCGGCCACCCGCAGCAGCGCCGATCCGGGGGTGTGCAGTCCCGCGAGTTGGGCGGCGGTGGCGGTGGACAGGGCCGCGACGGCGGTCATGCCGAGGGGGAAGACGGTCGACCAGCGGCGGATGTCGTAGTGCGGGCGGGGGCGGGCGATCTCACAGACGGCCAGGACCGCGTACCCGGCGAAGTCCAGGCACAGCAGGACCAGGGTCAGCGTCCGCAGCGTCGTGTGGCCGCCGCCGGAGAAGACCGGGGAGGCCGTCAGCTTGGAACCGGCGAGCGCAGAGATGGCCAGCGCGCCCGCCGCGATCCACTGGTCCCCGGCCTCGTGCACCGCAGCCGCGACCCCCGCGAGCTGCCCGGTCCGCCGCCGCGCCGCGGCTGGGAGGGCATCGAGTCCTGACCGGCGTCAGCCGGGGGTGCCGTATCCGCCGCCGCCCGGCGTCTCGACCACCAGGACGTCCCCGGCGCCGAGGTCGGCGCTGTCGCTGGCCCGGAGCGGCCGCACCGTGCCGTCCGCGCGCTCCACCCGCGCCGAGCCGAGCGCGCCCGGGGAACCGCCGGCCATGCCGTACGGCGGCACCCGCCGGTGACCGGCGAGCGTGCTGACCGTCATCGGCTCCAGGAAGCGGATGCGGCGCACCGCGCCGTCGCCGCCGCGCCGGCGGCCCGCACCGCCGCTGCCGTGCCGCACCGCGAACTCCTCGACGCGCACCGGGTGCCGCCACTCCAGGACCTCGGGGTCGGTCAGCCGGGAGTTCGTCATGTGGGTCTGCACCACCGGGGCCCCGTCGAAGTCCGGTCCGGCCCCCGAGCCGGACGCCACCGTCTCGTAGTACTGGTGGCGATCGTTGCCGAACGACACGTTGTTCATCGTCCCGGAGCCCTCCGCCTGCACGCCCATCGCCCCGTACAGCGCGCCGACCACCGCCTGCGAGGTCTCGACGTTGCCCGCGACGACGGCGGCCGGCGGGCGCGGGTTGAGCATCGAGCCCTCGGGCACCACGATGCGCAGCGGCCGCAGGCTGCCGTCGTTGAGCGGGATGTCGTCGTCCACCAGCGTCCGGAAGACGTACAGCACGGCGGCCGTCGTCACCGAGGCGGGGGCGTTGTAGTTGGTGCCGAGCTGCGGGGAGCTGCCGGTGAAGTCGAGGGTGGCGCTGCGGCGCGCGCGGTCCACGGTGACGGCGACCGCGATCGTCGCGCCGGAGTCCGTCTCGTAGCGGTACGCGCCGTCGTGGAGCGCGTCGATCACCCGGCGCACGGCCTCCTCGGCGTTGTCCTGCACGTGCCGCATGTACGCCTGGACCACGTCGAGGCCGAAGTGCCCGATCATCCGGCCGACTTCGTCGACGCCCTTGCGGTTGGCGGCGATCTGGGCCCGCAGGTCGGCGAGGTTGGTCTCCGGGTTCCGGGAGGGGTGGGGACCGGAGGTGAGCAGCCGCCGGGTCTCCTCCTCGCGGAACCGGCCGTGTTCGACCAGCGGCCAGTTGTCGAAGAGCACGCCCTCCTCCTCGATGCGGCGGCTGGCGGCCGGCATCGAGCCGGGGCTGAGGCCGCCGATCTCCGCGTGGTGGCCGCGGGAGGCGACGAAGAACAGGATCGCCGGGTCCGGGTCGCCGCCTCCGGTGCCGCCGGGTCCTGGCGATCCGAACACCGGGGTGATGACGGTGATGTCGGGCAGATGGGTGCCGCCGTGGTAGGGGTCGTTGACCGCGTAGCTGTCGCCGGGCGCCATCGTCCCCGCCCGCCGGCGGATCACCTCCTTCACCGCCGTGCCCATCGACCCCAGATGGACCGGGATGTGCGGGGCGTTGGCGACGAGGTTCCCTTCGGGGTCGAAGAGGGCGCAGGAGAAGTCCAGCCGCTCCTTGATGTTGACGGACTGGGCGGTCGACTCCAGCCGGGCGCCCATCTGTTCGGCGATCGACATGAAGAGGTTGTTGAAGATCTCCAGCATCACCGGGTCGGCCTCGGTGCCGACCGCGCTGTCCTCCGGCGCCGCCACCCGCCGCATCAGCAGATGCCCGCCGGGTTCCGCGCCGGCCTGCCAGCCGGGGTCGACCACGGTGGTCGCGTTGGCCTCGGTGATGACGGCGGGACCGGTCACGGAGGTGCCGGGCCGCAGCGCCTCGCGCCGCCACAGCGGCACCTGACGCCGGCGGCCGCCGGTGAACATCGTGCCCGTCCCGTCCGGGGACACCTGCGCGGCGCCTCCGGACCCGGCAGCCCGCACGCCGGGGCCGCCGGTACCGCCGGCCCCGGCGTCGGCGAACTCCCCCCCGGCTTCCGTGAGTTCGGGCTGCTCGGTGACGCCGACCGCCTCGGCCGACAGCGCCTCGACGACGATCGGGCGGTCCATCACGAACGAGTAGCGGGCCCGGTGCGCCGACGCGAAGGCGTCCCTCATCGCCTCGGCCCCGTCCAGCGCGACGGAGACCGTGGTGTCCGTGCCCTCGTACCGCAGGTGGGCGCTGGTGGTGCAGCGGACGGTCCCGGGCGGCACACCCTCGTCCAGCAGTTCGGCGCGCGCCGCGGACTCCACCTGCCCGGCGACCTCGCGGATCCGCGGCATCGCCGCCGGCTCCAGCACGGCCTCCACGGACTGCTCCCGCATCGCGGTGGTGTCGGCGAGCCCCATGCCCAGGGCGGACAGCACCCCGGCCATCGGCGGCACCAGGACGGTACGGACGCCCAGCGAGTCGGCGACCGCGCACGCGTGCTGGCCGCCGGCGCCGCCGAAGGTGGTCAGCGCGTACCGGGTGATGTCGTGGCCCTTCTGCACGGAGATGCGCTTGACGGCGTTCGCGATGCCGACCACGGCGATCCGCAGGAAGCCCTCGGCGACCTCCTCGGGCGACCGCTCGTCCCCGGTGGCCTCGCGGATGCGCTCCGCGAGCCGGGCGAACTGCTCGCGTACCGTCCCGGCGTCCAGCGGCCGGTCCCCGTCCGGGCCGAACACCGCGGGGAACCGGGAGGGTTGGATGCGGCCGAGCATCACGTTCGCGTCGGTGACGGTGAGCGGGCCGCCGGCGCCGTAGCAGGCGGGGCCCGGATCGGCGCCGGCGGAGCCGGGTCCGACCCGGTAACGGCTGCCGTCGAAGTGCAGGACCGAGCCGCCGCCGGCGGCGACCGTGTGGATCTCCAGCATCGGCGCCCGCAGCCGCACCCCGGCGACCTGGGTGTCGAAGACCCGCTCGTAGGCCCCGGCGTAGTGCGAGACGTCGGTGGACGTGCCGCCCATGTCGAAGCCGATCACCCGCTCGAAGCCTGCCGCCCGCGAGACGCGGGCCATGCCGACGATGCCGCCGGCCGGCCCGGACAGCACGGCGTCCTTGCCACGGAAGTGTCCGGCCTCGGCCAGGCCGCCGTTGGACTGCATGAACATCAGCCGGACGCCGCGCACCTGGTCGGCGACCTGGCGCACATAGCGGCGCAGCACCGGCGAGAGGTACGCGTCGACGACGGCGGTGTCGCCCCGCGGCACGACCTTCATCAGCGGGCTGACCTCGCTGGACAGCGACACCTGGGTGAACCCGAGGCGTTCGGCCAGTTCGCCGGCGGCCCGCTCGTGCGCGGGGTGCAGATGGCTGTGCAGCAGCACCACCGCGAGCGCGCGCAGACCGTCGTCGTACGCGGCCCGCAGCTCGGCCTCCAGGCGGTGCAGATCGGGCGCCCGCAGCACCGTCCCGTCGGCCGCCGTCCGCTCGTCGACCTCGATCACCCGCTCGTAGAGCTGCTCGGGCAGCACGATCTCGCGGTCGAAGATCCGCGGCCGGTTCTGGTAGCCGATGCGCAGGGCGTCACGGAAGCCGCGGGTGACGAGCAGGGCGACGGGTTCGCCCGTGCGTTCCAGCAGCGCGTTGGTGGCCACGGTGGTGCCCATGCGCACGGCCTCGACACGATCGGCGGGCACCGGCTCGTCCTCGCTCAGGCCGAGCAGCTGCCGGATGCCCGCCACCGCGGCGTCGCGGTAGCGGGCGGGGTTGTCGGAGAGCAGCTTGTGCGTCACCAGGCGCCCGTCGGGCCGGCGGGCGACCACGTCGGTGAAGGTGCCGCCGCGATCGACCCAGAACTGCCACCGCCGGCCCGTCATGGGCTCAGTATCCGGCCGCCCCGGGACCGGGGCAAACCCTCACATCCGTCACCGGCTGGTGCTGGGCTGTGCCGCGTCGCCGGTGGGCTCGGCGGGCACCGCCGCCGGGGTGTGCGCCCGGCGGCCCGGGATGGCCAGGGTGGTCAGCGCGGCCAGCAGGGCGCCGCCGCCGGCGATGACGAAGCCGGTGCGGAAGGCGTTCTGGGTGGGGATGGCGACCGGGCCCATCCGGGTCGTCATGTGGGCCAGCACCACCCCGGTCACCGCGCTCGACGTGGAGGTGCCGATGGAGCGCATCAGGGTGTTCAGCCCGTTGGCCGCGGCCGTGTCGGCCACCGGGACGGCGCCCATGATGAGCGCGGGCATGGCGGCGTAGGCGAGGCCGATCCCGGCGCTGATGACGGCGGCGAAGGCCAGGACGCCCCAGGTGCTGCCCATCAGCGCGAGCGCCAGAGCGTAGCCGGCGCTGATCACCAGGGCGCCGGCGAACAGCGAGGTCCTCGGTCCGCGGGCGGCCGACAGCCGGGCGCCGAGCGGCGACACCGCCATCATCGCCAGGCCGGAGGGCACCAGCAGCAGACCGGTCTGGGTCATGGACTGGCCCAGACCGTAGCCGGTGGCCTTCGGCAGCTCCAGCAGCTGCGGAGCGATCAGCGACATGGCGTACATCGAGAACCCGATGACGACGGAGGCCAGGTTGGTCATGAGCACCTGCCGGCGCGCGGTGGTCCGCAGGTCCACCAGCGGCGAGGCGATGCGCAGCTCCCACCGTCCCCAGACGGCGAGCACCACCGCGGCGGCGGCGAAGAGCAGCAGCGTGCGGGAGTCCGCCCAGCCCCAGTCGCCGCCCTTGGAGATCGGCAGCAGCAGGCAGACCAGACCCGCGCCGAGACCGACGGCGCCGACGGAGTCGAACCGCCCGGTCGCGGTGGGCGCCGGGGCGGGGACGAAGAGGAGCAGCAGCACGGTGACGAGCGCGCCGACGCCGGCCGAGCACCAGAACAGCACGTGCCAGTCGGCGTGCTGGGCGATGACCGCGGCCAGCGGCAGGCCGAAGGCACCGCCGACGCCGAGCGAGGAACTCATCAGCGCCACCGCCGAGCCGAGCTTCTGCGGGGGCAGCACGTCGCGCATGATGCTGATGCCGAGCGGGATCACCCCGGCCCCGACGCCCTGCAGCGTGCGGCCGATCACCATCGGCGCGAGCGAGCTGGTCAGTGCGCACACCAGCGAGCCCACGACCAGCAGCAGCGTGCTGGCGACCAGCACATGGCGCTTGCCGTAGAGGTCGCCGAGGCGCCCGGCGACCGGGGTGGCCACGGCCGCGGCGAGCAGGGTCGCCGTGATGACCCAGGAGGCGTTGGCGGCGTCGGTGTGCAGCAGGTGGGGGAGGTCCGGGATCAGCGGGATGACGAGCGTCTGCATCAGGGAGACGGTGATGCCGGCGCCGGCCAGCACGCCGACCACGGCCCCGCTGTGCGCCGGGGCTGCCGCAGTGGTCACAAGGTGCTCCAGTCAGGCGTGGGTTCGGTTGACGGCCCGCGAAGAAATATGGGCCATACATATGATGTGCAGGATACACATCACCAGGGCCGGCGGTACGGTGGTGGCTGATGAGCGACACGCACGAACACCAGGCGGCACGGCCGGAGATCGCCGGGCTGGAGCAGGAACTGATGCTGGTGGGACGGCACAGCGCGCTGCGGAGCCCGCACGGCGCGGCACCCGGGCCCGAGGCCCGTCTCGACCGCTCCGCGTACATCCTGCTCAGCCGGATCGAGATCGACGGCCCGCTGTCCATCGGGCAACTCGCGGACGCCTTCGGCCTGGACACCTCGACCGTCAACCGGCAGACGGCCGCCATGCTCCGCGGCGGCCTCGCCGAGCGCATCGCCGACCCGGACGGCGGCATGGCCCGCAAGCTGCGGATCACCCCGGAGGGTGAACGCCGGATGCACGCCTACCGGGCGTGGGTCGTCACCGGGCTCGCGGACCTGCTCGACGACTGGACCGAGCAGGACGTGACGGCGTTCGGCGGCTACCTCGCCCGGTTCAACGAGGCCATCGAGCGCAAGGAGGGCCGTCCCTGGCCCCGGACGGGCGGCTGACGCCGCCCGCGAGCTCTTCCCGGCGGCCCGGCGGGGCGGCGCGCCCGGAGCCCGCCCGGATCCGCCGGGTGGCGGGCTCCGGCGCGGGCACCGGATACTGACGGCACGGCCGGCCCGCCCGCACGCACCGCCCCGACGTGGAGGCACGCACTCATGTCCGTCCAGCTCAACGACCCCGCCGTCGCCGCCTTCGTCGCCGCCGTCAACGCCGGTGACAAGGACGCCTTCTTCGCCACGCTGACCGACGACGCCACGATGTCGGACGACGGTTCCGAGCGCGACCTGGCCGCGTGGACCGAGAAGGAGATCTTCTCCGCGGCCGGCCGCATGGAGGTCGACCGCGTGAGCCCCGACGGCCACACCCTGGAGGTCACCTACACCAACTCCACCTGGGGTGCCATGCACACCAGGTGGACCTTCACCGTCCGCGACGGCAAGGTGAGCCGGTTCGAGACCGGCCAGGCCTGACCGTCCGGACCGGCGGAGCGGCGTCGCCGCTGTTGTCGGGCCCTCCGGGTAGCTTGGCGGCACAGGATGGCGGCGCCGGCGCCCGTACCGGCGGACGAGGAGGTTCCGGTCGTGTCCCGAGTGCGAGTCCACAACTTCGCCGTCTCCCTGGACGGTTACGGCACCGGTGAGGGCCAGACCCTGGAGGCGCCGTTCGGGCACGCGGGCCAGCGGCTGCACGGCTGGTTCTTCGGGACGGGGGCGTTCCGCGAGATGCAGGGCAAGTCCGGGGGCGAGGCGGGCGCCGACGACGCGTTCGCCCGCCGGTGGGAGCCGGGCATCGGCGCGGAGATCATGGGCCGCAACAAGTTCGGCCCCCAGCGCGGCCCGTGGCAGGACGAGGAGTGGAAGGGCTGGTGGGGCGACAACCCGCCGTTCCACACCCCGGTGTTCGTGCTCACCCACCACCCGCGCCCGTCCCTGGAGATGGAGGGCGGCACCACCTTCCACTTCATCGACGCGACGCCGCAGGAGGCGCTGCGCCAGGCCCGGGAGGCGGCCGGCGGCCTCGACGTGCGGATCGGCGGCGGCCCGGAGACGGTCCGCCAGTTCCTGGCCGCGGACCTGGTCGACCATCTGCACGTCGTCCTCGTGCCCATCGTGCTCGGCCGCGGCGAGCGGCTGTGGGACGGCCTGGAGGAGCTCGAGAGCCGCTTCCCGACGGTCGAGTCGGTGACGACGCCGAGCGGCGTCACCCACCTCACGTTCACCCGGCCCTGAGCCGGACCGGACCAAGGATCCCGTCCGCCGCACCGCTCCCCGGGTCTCCCTCCGCTGCCGGAAATCGCGTTGAGCACGCGGCGGGCACCACCGACACTGGCCCGATGCTCTCGGACGCCGACGCCGCCGCCCTGTACGACACCTTCAACCCCTGGGACCCGGAGGCGAATCCGGGCGACCGCTTCTGCCACGAACGCGTCATGGCCGCGGACAGCGTGCTGGACGTCGGCTGCGGCACCGGCGCGATGCTGCACCGGGCCCGCGCCGACGGCCACCGCGGACGGCTGGTCGGGCTGGACCCGGACACCGCCGCCCTGGACCGCGCCCGGCGGCGCGCCGACATCACGTGGATCGAGGCAAGGGCGGCCGGGGCGGCCGCCGCCGGCGGGGACTTCGCACTGGCGACGATGACGGGCCACGCCTTCCAGTTCCTCGTGGACGACGACGAGTTGCGGGCGTCGCTGGCGGCCGTCCGGGACGTGCCGCGGGACGGCGGCAGGTTCGTCTTCGAGACCCGCCACCCGCAGGCCCGCGCCTGGGAGGACTGGAATCCGTCCCACGCGTCCGACGCCCTCGACGGCGCGGGCCGGCCCGTGAGGGTGTGGCACGAGGTCGACTCGGTGCGGGACGGCGTCGTCGCCTTCCACGGCACGACGGCCGCGGCCGACGGCTCGGTGCTGCGCGTCGAACACACCCGGCTGCGCTTCCTGGAGACCGGGCAGCTCGACACCTTCCTCGCCGAGGCCGGCCTGACCGTCGAGGCCCGCTACGGCGACTGGCACCACGGCCCCCTGAGGGACACCAGCCGGGAGATCGTCACCGTCGCCCGGCGGTAGTCACCCGCCGCCGGCCGTCCGGCACGCGCGGCGCTCCGGACGCCGGGCGGCGCCGGCCGGGGTCACCTCGGCGCGGGCCGCGGTGCCACGCAGGCACGTTCGCCGCCCGGCTCGGGCGACAGGGGCAGCGGGACGCATGGCCAGGCCACGGCGAAGGCGGGGGTTCGGCTGCCGGCCGCCAGCAGGTAGGCGGCGGCCTCGCGCCGGGCCAGGGCGGCGAGGCCGGCGGCGTCGACGCTGCGGTCCGGACCGCCGGTCTGCCGCGAGGCGCATCCGCTGTAGTAGGCGATGGGCACGGCGTTGTCACCGGAGAGCACGCACGGCGGCCGCACGCCGTGCGAGTGCAGCCGCGCCGCCACCGCCGCGTACTTCCCGCTCAGCACGCGGTTGTTGCGGGTCACCCCGTGCAGGACACCGAGCTGGACGGCCAGATGACCGCACAGCGCCAGCGCCACCAGCGCGGTCGGCAGCGGACGCCACCGTCCGCCCGGTGCCATGACCAGCCACCGCAGGCACTCCGCTACCGGCAGCGCGAGCAACGCGTACGCGGGCAGCAGGAAGCGCGGCGCCGCGTACCCGACGGTCAGCAGATAGGGCGCCGCCACGAACACCGCGGTGACGGCGGGCACCACGACGGCCGCCCGGCGGCCGCGGGGCGCCACTGCCGCGCCCGCCGCGGCGGCGAACGGCAGCAGCAGCCACCAGGCCGCCGTGACCCGGTGCCGCCACGGCACGTCGCACGGCCGGCACAGGGTGCGGCCGTCCAGCGCCCGCAGCTGGTCACCGAACGCGACGTGCCAGCCGAGGCCGCCCTGGATCGCGCTCGCCCGGTGCAGCCGCTCGGACAGCCCGCCGTAGCTCGCGTACGCCTCCACCACCCACTCCGCGCAGCCCAGCACCAGCCCCGCGGCCAGCGCGGCGAACACCGGGACCCGCCACCCGCGCGCCAGGACGGCGGCCGCGCACCCGAGCCCCGCCGCCAGCCACACCGCGTCGGGCGGCCGCATCAGCCCCGCCACCGCGACTCCCGCGGCCAGCCCGGCGAGCGCGAACCCCGCTGCGCGACCCAGCCCCCCGAACCCGAGCCCCGCCGCCACCCGCCCCGGATGCCCCGTCCCCGGTACGGCGCCCGGCACCCCCGGCAGGAACCCGGGCCCCGCGGCCTCCGCGGCGGCACCCCGCGCCGGGCCACCGAGCCCCGGCTCCCCGGCCGCCGGCCCCGGCGCTTCCCGTCCGGACTCGGCGTCCCCGTACTCCGTCTCCGGACCGGAACCCCGCACACCACCTCCAGGCCACCGCCGCTCCCCCGCGACGCGTCCCGGCCCCGGCGCCCGCCCCCGCGTGGCGAACCCCATCAGGCACCCCGTGGCGCCGAGGGCGCCGTACGCGCTCCAGAGGTTGGGCATGACCTGCGGGCCGTAGAAGAGGGTGATCCACAGACCGGCGAAGAGGCCGGCGGCGAGCGCCAGGACGCGCGGCGGCAGCAGCCGGCGCCAGGGCCAGAAGGCCGCGAACAGCCCGGCACCGGAGAGCAGGGCCATCCAGAGCCGCAGCACCGCGGTGGACGCGGTCAGCGCGGCGACCGGCGCGGCGAGGAAGGTGACGCCCCGGGCCCGGGGCGCGCTGAAGAACGCGGCCGGGACGTGCCCGCTGACCTGGCTGGTGTAGACGGTCTCGTCCCAGCCGAGCCCCGACCCCCGTACGGTCAGGGCCAGTTGGGCCGCGACGAAGACGGCGCACACCGCCGCCACCGGCCAGGGCGCCGCGAGTGCGAGGACGGCACCACGGCGCCGGACCGGGCGCGCCGGGGCGGACAGCCGATCGGTCATCGTCGGCCTCGTTGCGTCATCGTCGGCTTCCGCTCCGGTTCAGGCGAGTTGGTTGACGGCTGCGGTGAACAGGGCGGGGAAGCGCGCGGCGGCCGGCACGATGCGCGGCGCCAGCCCCGGCCGGCCGCGAGCCCACAACAGCGCGCCGGTCAGGGCGCGGTGGCGGCGGGACGCCCGGCGCCAGGCCTCGCCGTAGTCCTCGGGACGGTCGTCCCGGACACACCGCACGAGATGGGCCGCCGCGGCCAGCGCGGTCGAGATACCCTCGCCGGTGAGCGCGTCGATGTAGCCGGCGGCGTCACCGACCAGCAGGGTGCGGCCGGACACCGGGGTGCGCACCCGCTGGCGCAGCGGTCCCGCACCGCGCGTCGCGGTCGCCGCGGCGGCCGGCAGCCGGGCGGCCAGGCGCGGGAACCGGGCGAGCTGGGCCTCGTAGGGCGCCCGGTCCGCGGTGAGCACGGCGACCCCGACCAGCCCGGGGCCGACCGGTGTCACGTACGCCTCGGCGTTCGCGGACCAGTGCACCTCGACGCAGTCCGACCACGGCGCGACGGCGAAGTGGCGGCGCAGCCCGTAGCGCCGGCCGCCGGTGCCGGGTGGCAGGTCGAGGCCCAGGCTGCGCCGGATCGGCGAGTGCAGGCCGTCGGCCGCGGCGAGGTAGCGGGCGGTGATGCCCGCGGCGGTGACGCTGCCCCGGTCCTGCCGCAGGGTGCGGCCGTCGACCCGCAACGGCAGGACGGGCACGCCGAGTTCGGCGGCCCGGCGGGCCAGCGCCTCGTGCAGGGCGGTGCGCCGCAGGCCCAGCCCGGTGCCGTCCCGGAAGTGCGCCTCGGCCTCCATCTGTCCGTCGAGATAGCGGATGCCGCGGAAGGGACGGCCCTCGACGGTGATCCCGAGGGTGGCCAGCGCCCGGACGCCGCCAGGCATCACGCCCTCTCCGCACGCCTTGTCGACCGGACCGCGGCGCGGCTCGGCGACGACCACGTCGAGCCCGGACCGTGCGGCGTGGATCGCGGTGGCGAGTCCGGCGGGCCCGCCGCCGGCCACCAGCAGGTCGATCACGGCGCGACGGCCGCCGCCGCGGCCCGGGGTGCGGCGCTCGTGTCCAGCGCCGCGTTCTCGCAGCGCAGCCGTACCGCGAGCAGCGGCAGGTTGACGGCCGCGAAGCCGATCGCGGTGATCCACGCGCCGTGCACGAGCGGCAGGGCGGCGCCCTCGACGACGACCGCGACGTAGTTGGGGTGGCGCATCAGCCGGTACGGCCCGGCGGTGACCAGCGGCAGCCCGGGCACGACGATCACCCGGGTGTTCCAGCGCGGTCCGAGGGTGGTGATGCACCACCAGCGCAGGGCCTGGGCGGCGAGCACCAGGACGGCCATGGTCCAGCCCAGCGCCGGCGCGAACGGCCGCCCCGAGGCGTACGCCTCGGCGAGGCAGCCGGCCAGCAGACCGGTGTGCAGGACGACCATCACCGGGTAGTGGCCGCGCCCGTACTCCACGCCGCCGCGGCGCGCGCTCCACGCGGCGTTGCGCCGGGCGACGGCGAGTTCGGCCAGCCGTTCGGCGGCGACCAGCAGGACGAGGACGGTGTACGCGGTCATACGGGCCTACCAGCGGAGCAGGACGAGTTCGGTGCAGAAGCCCGGACCCATCGCGAGCAGCAGCCCGGTGGATCCGGGCAGCGGCGGGGCCAGGTCGAGGGTGTCGCGCAGGATGTGCAGCACGGACGCGGACGAGAGGTTGCCGACCTCGGCGAGCGAACGCCACGTCAGCTCCAGCGCGCGGGCCGGGAGGTCGAGCGACTCGCGGACCGCGTCCAGCACCTTGGGGCCGCCGGGGTGGCAGATCCAGGCGGCGACGTCCTGCGGCTTCAGGTCGTGGTCGGCCAGGAACGCCCGGACCTCGGGGCCGAGGTGGCGCCGTACCAGGTCGGGCAGGTCGGCGCCGAGGACGATACGGAAGCCGCCGTCGCCGATGTCCCAGCCGAGCAGGTGCTCGGTGCCGGGGTAGAGGTGGCTGCGGGTGGCGACGACCGCCGGTGCCAGGTCCTGTGCGCCGGCCGCCGGGTGCCGGGGTCCGACGGCCACGAGTGCGGCCGCGCCGTCGCCGAACAGCGAACCGGCCACCAGGTTGGCGGCCGAGGCGTCGTGCCGCTGCAGCGTCAGCGAGCACAGTTCGACCGACAGCAGCAGCGCGACGCCGTCGGGCCGGCCGGCGAGATAGTCGTGCAGGCGCGCGATGCCCGCCGCCCCGGCCACGCAGCCGAGCCCGAAGATCGGCACCCGGACGACGTCCGGCCGCAGGCCCAGCCGGCCCGCGAGCCGCGCCTCGATGGAGGGGGCGGCGATGCCGGTGACCGAGGTGGAGACCACCAGGTCGACGTCGCCCGGGCGCAGGCCCGCCTCGTCCAGGGCGCCGCGCACCGCCTGTTCGCCCAGTTCCAGGGCGGTGGTGATGAAGCTGTCGTTGGCCTCACCGAAGCCGCTCAGGGCGGCGTAGCGCTCCAGGGGCAGGGCGAGTCCGCGGGTCCTGACCCCCGCGGTGCCGGAGAGCCGGTTGCGGACGCCGCGCTCGCCCGCGGACTCCGTCCCCATCGTCGCGAGGGCGTCCGCGATCTCGTGCTGCTCGTACCGGTGCGGTGGCAGCACTCCGTGCACACCGGCAATTCGCGTCATTCGCGCAGTATATGAAGAGTTGCGACGGATACCCGGGTCATCCGGTTCCGCCGCCCGTCGTGGCGGCCGGTCGCGGATCCGGCGGCGGCCTACGATCGATCCGTGCCGAGCGCCGGAACGGAAGCCGCGGACGCCGGGGACGGCCTGGACACCGGGGACGGCCTGGAGCCCGGGCACACCGGGGACGCCCGCCGGGCGCAACCGCCCGGTGCCGCGGCCGCGGCCGGGCTGCCCGGGCTGGTCGCCGGGCTGGTGCGCGCGTGCCACCCCGAGCCGGTCGTCGCCGTGACCGCGCTGATCACCGCGCTGGCCGCCGCCTCGGGGCGGAGCCCGGGCGGCTGTCTGCTCGTCGCCTGCGCGGTGTTCACCGGGCAGTTGTCGGTGGGGTGGAGCAACGACCGGGTGGACGCGCGCCGGGACAGGGCCGCCGGGCGGCAGGACAAGCCGCTGGTGTCGGGGGCGGTCGGCGCCGGGACGGTCGCGGCGGCCGCGGTGGGCGCGCTCGCGCTGTGCGTGCCGCTGTCCGTGGCGAACGGCGTGTCCGCCGGGGCCGCGCATCTGGCCGGTGTCGCGGCTGCCTGGGGCTACAACCTGGGCGTCAAGCGCACGGTGCTGTCCTGGCTCCCCTACGCCGTCGGCTTCGGACTGCTCCCGGCCTTCGTCACGCTGGGCCTGCCCGGGCGGCCCTGGCCGCCCGGGTGGTCCGTGGCGGCCGGTGCGCTGCTGGGCGTCGGCGCGCACGTCACCAATGTGCTGCCGGACATCGACGCCGATCTGGCCGCCGGGGTGCGGGGGCTGCCCCAGCGCCTGGGCCGCCGCCGGTCGCGGGCACTGGCGCCGGTGCCGCTCTTCGCGGCCTGCGCGGTGCTGGTGTTCGGGCCGCCGGGCCCGGCCGGCGTCGCGGGCTGGGCGGCGCTGGCCGTGACGGGTGCGCTGGCGGTCGTCACGGCCGTGCCGGCGGGCGCGGGCTCGTCGAGCCGTCTGCCGTTCCTCGCCACGCTGGTGACGGCGGCGACCGCGGTCGCGCTGCTGGTCCTGCACGGCGGCTCCCTGGTCAGGAGACCGTGAGCGTCCCCTTCATGAAGGGGTGGATGGTGCAGATGTAGGGGTAACTCCCGGCCGTCCTGGGCGCGGTGAAGACCACGGTGTGCCCGGGGGCGATGGTGCCGGTGTCGAACGGCTTGGATCCGGTCGCCGTCACGGTGTGCGCGGTGCTGTCGGCGTTGACGACGGTCACCGGTGCGCCGGGCTTCACGGTCAGCGCGGCGGGGTGGAACGCGAAATTCTGGATCGTCAGCCGCCCGGGCGCGTTGGACGCCGGTGCGGAGCCGGACGGTGTGGCGCCGGTGGTGCTGCTCGATCCACCACCGGACGATCTCGAACAGCCCGTCAGCGCCAGCAGCAGGCCGACGGCGCTCACGACGGCCGCCACGCGCGTCCCCCGGCGCCCGGCCGCCCGCTTGCCGGTTGTCATCCGCCGCACCCCGTCTCCACGTCCGGGCCCATGCCGACGGCCCCATCGTCCGGCGCCCCCTGCCCCGGCACCGGCACGCACCGCCGCTGACGGCCCCGGCTTCACGCCAATGGGCGCGGCGCGCCCTCGCCGCCGAGACTCACCCGGGTCCACGCGGGACAAGGCCCACACCCGCGGGGACGGACTCGGGTCCCGATCGGACGGGCCCACGCCCACGAGACGCGCCCCGGGTCGCCCACGACACCGGGCCCACGCCCCACGAACGACGCGCTCGGGTCGCGGCCGACCGGGCTCGGGCCCGGAGGGAACGGGCTCAGGTCGCGGTGGGCCTCAGCCCCCCTGGGGGTGATCCCCGGGTCGCCCCTGGACGGGCTCGGCCCCTGCGGACCAGGCGCTCAGGCCGTGCAGGAGCCGGACCCCGAGCCCCACGGGCGGTCGGGCCCGGGCCTCGACGGCACCGGGCCCGCGCCCCTGCGAGAGGCAGCCCGACCGCTTCGCCGAGGGTCAGCTCAGGGCGTGGCCGGGGCGGGTTCGGGGGCGGTGCCGGGGTGGCCCGCGGCCGCGGCGGCGCGGGCGGCCGGGACCAGGGTGGCCTGGAGACGGCGGGCGGCGTCCAGATGGTCGCCGGTCCAGATGATCCGCACCGCGGTCGCGGTGGCCTGGCCCTGGGCGTCGCGCAGGTCGCGCCGCACGGCCTCGACCAGCCGGGCGTCGGCCTCGCGGTCGTGCCGCAGCGGCTCGGGCACCGGCCGGACGCCGTCGAGTCCGCCGGCGAGCGCGTGGTACCAGCGCGAGACGTGGCCGGCGCCGGCCAGCAGTTCGGCGCGGGCCGCGGCCCGTTCCCGTTCGGTGTGCGCGTCGCCGGCCCGGCGCCACATGCCGAGCACGGCGTCGGCCGCCAACCGCAGGCCGACCACTCCGGTGACGAGCGTCGTCATCTCGGCCAGCGGAACGTGCTTGGCGCCGCGTTCGGCCAGGTAGTTGCGGAAGGCGTCGTCGAGGCGGCGGGCGGACGCGGCCGCCTGGCGGCCCTCGCTCAGCGGGACGGCGGCCGGCTCGGGGCCCGCCGTGCAGCAGCCGACCGCGTACTCCACCGCGCCGGCCAGGTAGTCGGCGCTGTCGGAGTACGCCTCGGCCAGCGCCCTGCCGACCGCGGCCCCGGCGCCGCGCGGCCAGAAGAACACCCCGACCACCACGCTCACCACGCAGCCGATCGCGATGTCCTCGATCCGCAGCAGCCCCACCTTCCAGCCGGGGCTCTGGCCGATGTTGAACAGGATCACCAGGGTCACGGTGAACGCCGCCTGGCCCGCCGCGAACGAGATCGCCGCGGGCGCGATGCCCGCGCACAGCACCGCGAGCGGCAGCAGGAACCACAGCACCGTGTCGTTGTGGCCCATCAGCACCAGCAGACCGCCGCCGATGACCGAGCCGACGAGCGTGCCGCCGAGGCCCCGCAGCGCGTTCTGCCCGGTGTTGAGGGCGCTGGAGCGCAGCACCGACAGCGCGCCGAGCACCACCCAGAAGGAGTGCTGGACGCTGGTGAGGTCGGCGGCGAGGACCGCCAGGCCGAGGCCGACCGCGCCGCGCACGCTGTTGTGGAGCCACACCGAGTGCCGGTCGAGGTGGGCCGCGGCCCGCTCGCGGGCGGAGGCCAGCGGGCCGGTCAGGCCGCCGGGTTCGCGGCCGAGCAGCCGCTCCAGCCAGCTGCGGCTCTCCGCGGCCGCGAACAGGTCGACGTTCCCGGCGATCTGCGCGACGGCGTAGCTCAGTTCCTGGGCGCGGAAGGACACGTCGAGCGAGGTGAGGAACTCGCCCTCGTCCCCGGCCGGTTCGCCGGGGGCTCCCGGCGGGTGGACGGGGAGGCGGCTGGTGGCGTCCTTCTCCATCACGTCGACGGCCCGGACCAGCGCGTCCATCGCCGCTCGGAGCGCCCCGGGGTCGGAGCGGGGTGCGGCGAGCAGTTCGGCCGAGCGGTCCAGGGCGTCGGCGGCGGCCCGCCGGACGGCGCACGGAGCGGCGACGGGCTCCGGCGCCAGGGAGCCGGACGGCGGTCCGCCGTGCGCCACGATGGCGGTGAGCCAGGTGAGTTCGTCGACCAGGCGGACGAGCGCGCGGGCGCCGGTGGACAGTCCGGTGGGCCGGTACGGGGTGGCGTCGAACGCGCCGCGGAGCGCGGCGGCGGCCTCGTCCGCGCGGGTCGCGGCGGCCCGGCACGCGGCCCGGCCGTCACCGCCGGGGTCCTGGAGGAAGGCCGCGTCGGTGCGCAGCCGATCGGCGACCGCCCGGCACACGCGTGCCGCGGGAGCGCTCAGCGGGTCGCCCGCGGGCCGCGGCCACAGGACGACGATGGCGATCAGCGAGGCGCCGGCGGCCAGTCCGGCGCCGCCGAGCCGGGCGGGCAGCGCCGAGACGGGGGCGGACAGCGACACGGGCAGGATGAACCCGAGCAGCAGCGCGGTCGTCGCCCCGGCCAGCACCGAACTGACGATGCCGCAGAAGATCACCACGAAACCGACGACCACCATGGTGACCACGCCCAGCCAGGTCACCGAGGACACCAGCGTGCCCAGCGACAGCAGCGCCATCCAGGCGACGGTGAACGCCACCTGGGCGCGCACCCGCTGGGACATCGGGCCGGTGAACTCCACGAGCAGCAGCATGGAGAACGCGCCGAAGGCCGCGTAGGTCGCCATCTCCGGCGACTTGATGACCTTGCTGCACAGCGCGAACATCGCCGGCATGACGACCGCCGCGCGGCCGGCCCTGCGGGTGGCCGCCAGCCACGGGTCGCGGGCCCGGAGCCGGGCTATGGGCCCGTGCGGCGGGTGCGCGGCGTGCGCCTGCGCGGGCACGGCTGTGGCCATGGGTGGACGCTCCTCCCGTCGGTGGAGCGAACATCCCGGCGGCGCCGGTCACCCCTGCCCCGCAGTATGCCGTGCCCGCGGCGCGTGGACCCGCAGGAGACGATCACGGGACAGGGGCGGTCGTCCGGGCGGAAACGGGTGCCGCCGTCAGAACAGCCGGTTCCGCAGGGCGTTGACCCGGCCCGGGGCGGCGGAGAAGCCGGTCGCGTCCAGCGCACCGTTCCGCGGGCCGGGGAGGGCCGGCGGGGTGCTGTTCGCCGGAGGGCCCGGGGCGTGTCCAGGGTCGCGCACGGCGTGCCTCCTGGTTCGCTGAACGGCCGGACGGCGGGTGCGCGGCGGTGTGCGGGACCGCCGGGCACCCGCCGGGGGTGACCCTGGGTGCGGGTCGGGGACGCGGGGGCTCAGCCGTTGGCGAGCGCCTGCACGCGGCTGAAGTCGCCGTTGAACGCGTCCTGGTCGCCGGGGAAGACGCCGCTGTCGGAGTACTGCCAGATGGTCTGGTAGGGCCAGTTGTACGGCATGGTGCCGGGGCTGCCGTTGTAGTTGGCGAGCATCAGCGGGTTGGTCGACGAGAAGTCTCCGGTGTTGCCGGTGCACTGGCTCCACCAGCTCGTGGCGGTGTAGATGACCACCCAGCGGCCGGTCTTGGCGTGGTACTCGTTGCTGAAGGACAGGATCCAGTTGACCATCCCGGAGGCGGACAGCCCGTAGCAGGTGGCGCCGTAGGGGTTCCACTCCATGTCCAGCATGCCCGGCAGCGTCTTGCCGTCCTTGGACCAGCCGCCGCCGTGCGCCACGAAGTAGTCGGCCTGGGTGGCGCCGGAGGAGGTGTCCGGCGTGGCGAAGTGGTAGGCGCCGCGGATCAGTCCGGCGTTGTAGGAGCCGTTGTACTGCTGGGTGAAGTAGGGGTTGGTGTACGTGGTGCTCTCGGTCGCCTTGACGTACGCGAACCTGCCGCCGTTGGCCGCGACGGACGACCAGTTGACGTTGCCCTGGTAGCCGCTGACGTCCAGTCCGGGCGTGCCGGCGACCATGGGCGTGACGGCCACGTGGCTCGACGAGCCGCTCTGGTGCTTGGCGATCTGCGAGCCGGCCCAGTCCAGTTCGGGGTGGGTGATGTGGTTCTTCGGCACGCTGGGCGCGGCGGCCGCGGCCGGGACGGCGGTGGCGCCGAGAGCGGCGCAGGCGAGGGCCGCCGCGGCGATCAGACCGCGCCGGCCACGTCGGCCACGCCGTTCAGCTTTGACAGGTGCATGCCAATTCCACATGAGTCCTCCGGGAGGGAAGCAAGGTGCGGGTGGGGGGTGCAGGCGTGCACGCCCAGAGTGGAGGAAACTTTCCCGCCGCACAAGGCGTGTGAAAAAAAGCACGATGCGCCGCCCGGTGACCGGCGACTCGCCGCGTCAGCCCGCCAGTTCCTGGGTCAGCGGGACCGCCCGCGCCAGGTACAGGATGCCGAAGAGGATGACCGCGACCGCGCCCAGCTCGGGAAGGATCCACCACCCGGTGCGGATGTGCTCGGCGAAGACTGTGACGCCCAGCAGGAGGCTCACCACCGCGTCGCCCAGGGTGAGCGCCGGCTGGGAGGCCGTGATGGACCCCGCCTGCAGGGCGTTCTCCAGCAGGAAGACCGCCCCGAGGCCGCACACGGCGAAGGCGTAGGTCTGCCAGGCGGCGAGGAACGCGCCGAAGCCCTCGTCGGAGAAGGTGTTGGCGGACGACTTCAGCAGCGCGGCGGTCAGGGCGTTGGCGACGGCCGCGGCGGTGCCCAGCAGCGCGGCCCGGCGGGCGCCGGACGGCCGGTGGAGGGCGAGCACCACGGTCGCGGCGACGACGCCGGCGCACACCGTGCAGGCCGGGATCCAGCGGGCCAGCGACGCCTGCGGCCGGCCGCTGTCCGGCGCGGCGCAGGCCAGCGCGGTGGCCAGTCCGAGCACGATGCAGCCGACCGCGAACCAGCCGGACCGCGGCAGCGTGCGGTGCAGCACCGGCAGCGAGATCAGCAGCGCGAACGGCAGTTCCAGGATGAACAGCGGCTGCGCCAGCGCGAGCGGTCCCGCCACCAGGGCCAGCGCCTGGAAGAGCGCCGCGCCGACCACTCCCAGGATCCCGAGCAGGAAGACGGACTGGCGGGCCATGTCCAGCAGCAGCCGGGGGTGCAGGGCGTGCTCCGGGGGCACCGCGAGGGCGGCCTTGCGCTGCAGCACCGTCCCCGTCGCGTTGCTGGCCGCGCCGAGCAACGCGAAGAACACGCACAGGACCAGCAGAGTCGGCCTCCCCTGTGACGGGTTCTCCGGGACCGCGCCGCCGCGCGCCCGGTCCGGACGGTGTCCGCCCCAGCATCCGCGGAACGGGGCCGCGCGGCCAACGACCGGCCCGCCGCGCGCTCCGCGGGTCACCCGATCGCCGGGACCCTCACCGTCCGCGGGCAGCCGTTGGCCGTCCCGCGGGACGGCGAGTACGGTCGAATTACCGGTCAGGCTTCGACGAGGGAGAGGCCCATGCGGGTACACAAAGGCGATGTTCTGCGGTTCACCGGACGCACGGTGGGCACCCCGGAGCATCGGGC
Source organism: Actinacidiphila acidipaludis (assembly GCF_019890725.1). Classification (GTDB taxonomy): domain Bacteria; phylum Actinomycetota; class Actinomycetes; order Streptomycetales; family Streptomycetaceae; genus Actinacidiphila; species Actinacidiphila acidipaludis. The sequence continues at coordinate 76,816 of NZ_JAINZZ010000016.1, read as the reverse complement.
GAAGGTTCTGGAGGTCCTCGGCCGCGAGGGCGACCCGCCCTACCGCATCCGGTTCGAGGACGGCCGCGAGGCCGAGGTGGTCCCCGGTTCGGACTGCGTGGTCGAGTCGGGCGCACCCCGGCCCATGTGAGCGGCGGCGCGACCGCCGCCGGCAGGCGCCGCCCCGCGGACCACTTCCGCGGGGCGACGGTTTATCACAAGTGATCGGCAGGTGCGGGGCACACAGGCAATTGATCGGCAGACTGGCACGCATTCTTCCTGCGGAGTTCTCCTGCCTAGTAAGCTTCCAGCGGGATCGGGCACTCACGAGCGCCCTCTCAGGCCGCGTCGGGCTCTGGTTGCCTCCGGAACGCCCGGCGCGGTCTCTCGAAAGACGGGAAAAGATGGAGAAGGGTGTACCCCTTTTAGCACTCGGCGGCCGGTTTGGCCACACGTGAGGGGCATATGCGGGGACTTCGCCGAGCGTCGCGGTTGACGGGGCGGGGGTCCGCTCAGGACCGGGGGCTCACGGCAGACGCCGGGTGCCGCTCCCGGCGATCAGGTCGTCGGCGATCTCGTGCAGATAGAAGCCCAGCGTGCGGGCGTCCACGGCGCGGCTGATCCGCACCACGCCCTGCCGGTCCATGCCGACGAGAAAGACCTCGCCGGCCGTTCCTCTGGTACTGCTGCGCTGCGGTTTTCTGCGGTGCGTTCTCCTGCGTTCCATCATGACGGCTCTTCTCCGAAATGCGCCTCAGCAGAAAAGGACCCGATCCGTCGATCCGGGTCCGGGTCCGGGTAAAGGGGCGCCGTGCCCCGGCCGCGGCCGGGGCACGTGCGCTCCGGCGGGTGACGCACCGCCGGGCTAGCGCCCCATCATGGGCAGCAGCGTGCCCTGCAGCATGAGTCCCCGCTCCATCTGGATGGCCGAGCGGCACAGCGCCCGTCCCTCCACCAGGAAGGTCGGCTCGATCTCCGCGCCCGAACCCGGCGTCTGCACGACGAGCGAGAACCCCACGAACGGGTACACCATCATGATGTCCCCGGACGTCGAGACGAACTGCCCGCTGCGGTACCGCGTGTCGGCGACGAAGCCGACGACCATCGGCTGGATGTGCGGCTCCGGCACCTCCTCGCTGAGGAGCGCGAGGACGTCGACGGCCGACACCGTGCCGTCGAGTGCCTGCTGGGCGGTGATCCGCAGCCGGCCGAGCAGTTGCGCCTGGTGCGTCAGGGTCGCCGACATCTCCACGGTGGCCGCCAGCTCCCGGCTGGTGACGTTCGCGGCGTGCCCGAGCATCTCCACCCTGCGGCGCAGTTCGGCGGACATCTGGGACGCCTCGGCCTGGGTGCCGCGCCATCGCGCGTCCCAGGCCGTCCGTTCGGATTCGTGGGCCTCGGCGATCTTCTCGGCGGCCGCTTCGGGGTCTTTTTCCCCTTGGATGGCCCCCACGGCCAGTTTGTAGAACGCATCCGTCCGCGGTCGCGGGCGCACCTGCGCGTCGTCAATGGCAGTCATCGGTTTGCCTCCGGAATCTGACTTGGCGTGACGATAGCCCACATTTCATGATCGTTCGCCGCCTTCGCGAAGAATACGCAGGAGGAAGCACGGGGATAATCATGAAAAGGTCGGCGGATTCCTCGGGACGCCGTCGTCGGCGCAGGTGACGCCGATTTCTCGCATGCCTGAGCGAACACCGGCCGGGGGTACCGGCCGGTTACGGGTGACATGAATGAGATACCGAGAGGCCAGTGTTATTGGCTGGATAATCGGCCGATCGGGAAACCGGCCGATTCATCAGCGGTGGAGCATTGCGGTCCGTCAGCCCTTCTCGTACTCGTCGTTCGCGGCGGCCTCGGTCGTCCCCGCACGCAACAGCTGCTTTCCCAGATCCAGCAGAGCGCGCCCGGCCGCGTACTCGTCCCCGATCTCGGGGACCGGCTGGTCGTGCGGGTTGCGGTGCGCGCTGGTGTCGGTGGTCAGGGTCTTGCCGCCGGTGTCGAGGGCCGCGTGGACCGTGGTGACGTCCTCGTCCTCTTCGACGAGGTCGAGACGCAGGGTCCAGGTCTTCGTACGTGCCGCAGTCTTCGCTTGCGTCATCGGGCTGTCCCTTCTGCTCGGCCACCCCCTCCCTTCCAGGATCGCTCGCCCGCGCCCGGGCTTCAGCCGCGGGAGCCGATCTCGCAGCTCTCCCGCGTCCAGGCGCGGGCCTGATCGGTGAGCGTGATGCCGAGTCCGGGCCGGTCGGACAGGTGCATCCGGCCGTCGCGGATCTCCAGGCGCTCGTGGAAGAGCGGCTCCAGCCACTCGAAGTGCTCGACCCACGGTTCGTGCGGATAGGCGGCCGCCAGGTGCAGGTGGATCTCCATCGCGAAGTGCGGGGCGAGCTGCAGTTTCCGGTGGTCGGCGAGTGCCGCCAGCTTGAGGAACTGGGTGACGCCGCCGATCCGCGGGGCGTCCGGCTGGATGATGTCGCAGGCCCGGGCGTCGATCAGGGCGACGTGCTCGGCGACGCCGGCCAGCATCTCGCCGGTGGCGACCGGCGTGTCCAGGGCCTCCGCCAGGGCGGCGTGCCCCTCGGCGTCGTAGGCGTCCAGCGGTTCCTCGATCCAGGTCAGCCCGAACTCCTCCAGCGCCCGGCCCAGACGCAGGGCGGTGGGCCGGTCCCACTGCTGGTTGGCGTCGACCATGAGCGGCACACCGTCGCCTATGCGGGTGCGCACCGCCTCCAGGCGCTTGAGGTCCGCGGCGCCGTCCGGCTGGCCGACCTTGATCTTGATGCCGCCCAGGCCGCGCTCCAGCGACGCGGTCGCGTTCTCCAGCACCTCCTCGACCGGGGCGTGCAGGAAGCCGCCCGAGGTGTTGTAGCAGCGCACCGAGTCCCGGTGGGCGCCCAGCAGTTTGGCCAGCGGCAGGCCCGCGCGCCGCGCCTTCATGTCCCACAGGGCGATGTCGAGCGCGGCGATCGCCTGGGTGGCCAGACCGCTGCGGCCGACGGAGGCGCCGGCCCAGACCAGCTTGTTCCACAGGCGCGCGATGTCGTTCGGGTCCTCGCCGATCAGGGCGGGGGCCACCTCGCGGGCGTGGGCGTACTGGCCGGGGCCGCCGGCCCGCTTGGCGTAGCTGAAGCCGATGCCCTCGTGGCCCTGCGCGGTGGACATCTCGGCGAAGAGCAGGGCGACCTCGGTCATCGGCGCCTGCACCCCCGTCAGCACCTTGGCGTCGCTGATCGGGGTGGTCAGCGGGAGGAGGACGGACGAGAGCCGGATGCGGCTGATGCGGTCGGCTGCGGGGGCCGCGGGCGTCATGGACGTCTCCATTCGGTCATGGATGTGAACACTGAACGCACTTCTGAATGCAGCCTACCCGTCGGCGGCGTGGCGGTTCAGCGGGCGCGCTCCGGCACCCCGGACACGTGCGGGCGCCGGAGACTGTGGGGCGTCCCACACGCGAGCGGTGACCAGCAATCTTTTCAAGAGCATCACAAGGGGCACGCAAGGTCTCCTGTTGCTGCTGTTAGCGTTTGCGGCTGCCCCATCGCGGGCGAACGTGAACATGCCACGGCCTCCCTCAGCTGCGCTGCCAGCACAGAAAGACCGCGAATGGACTACTGCTACTCATGCCGCCGGACCCTCAACGGGGCTCTGGTGTGCCCGGGGTGCGGCGCCTACGCGCCGGACATAGCCCCGCCCGCCGGCGCCTACCAGGGCGACGGCACCACGAACGCGGCCTGGGAGTCGTACGGCCTGGCGCCCGCGGGGCACCCCGGCGGTTCCGCCGGTCCGCTCCCGGACGGCCTGCTGCCGGGACACCCGGCCCCCTTCGGGGGCTGGACCACTCCTGACGAGCACGCCTACGCCGCCCACCCCGGGTACCACGGGGGCGCGCCCGCCCCGGCGGGCGCCCACGGGTACCCCGGCCGCACCGAGTCCTCCCGGCCGCGCCTGGCCGCGCTGATCGACGCGGAGACCGCGGGGCCGGACGGTGGCGAAGAGCCGGAGACCGGGACCCCGTCGGTCCTCGGCCCGGCCTCGCTGGCCCCCACGCTGCACCGCGGCCGCGCCGCCCGGCGCCGCCAGATGGAGCGCTGGAAGAAGAACCGGCGGCGCGCCGGGGTCGCCACCGCCGTCGCCCTGTTCGGCGGCGGTGTCACGGTGGCCTCGATGCAGGGTCACTCCGGCAGGAGCGGTGCGACCACCGCCTCGGCCGCCGACCCGCAGGCGCCCACCGCCCTGCAGACGGACAACACGGCGGTGAGCCTGCCGAACGGCGGGACCGCTCCCTCCGCCGCCCCGTCGCACGTCGCGACGCAGCAGCACAGCTCGGCCACGCGGCCCGCGCCGCGGACCACGCACGCCGGACCGGACAGCATCACCTCGATCCCGGCCAGCGTGATCCCGTCGGGCCAACCGGTGTCGTACTCCTCGGCCACCAAGCCGCGGCCGAGCACGGGTGCCACCACGGCGCCGGTCGCTCCCACGGACAACGGCTCGGGTTCGACGACGGCGAACAGCGGATCCGGGTCGACGACGTCGACTCCCCCGGCCACGCCTCCGCCGTCCAGCGCGCCGCCGGCCACCACCGCGCCGTCGACGCCGCCCCCTCAGCAGCTCTGCCTGCTCATCGTCTGCCTCGGCTGACCTCGGGGAACGCACGGTGCCCCCGCCCGGATCCGGGCGGGGGCACCGTGCGTTTTGCTATGTGGAGGTTCCTCCGCTTACTATCGAGATAAGCGGAGGAACCTCCACTTCCATCCAGGGGCGCCGCTGCGCTCCCGTCCCCCGAAAAGACAGCCATGTCGATATCTGCGACGGCGTCGGCCTCCCCGGCGCCCGCCCGCGTCCGCCGCGCCTCACCCGCCACCCTGCTGGTGCTGGCGGCGGCCGTCTCCGCGTACGCCCTGCTCCAGTCGCTCGTGGTGCCGGTGCTCGCCACCGTGCAGCAGGCGATGCACACCGACCAGACCGCGGCGACCTGGGTGCTCACCGCCTACCTGCTGTCGGCCTCCATCTTCACACCGATCATCGGCCGCATCGGCGACGCCGTGGGCAAGAAGAAGATGCTCGTGGTGACCCTGGGCGCGCTCGCCGCCGGCCTGCTGCTGGCCGCCCTGGCGAGCAGCATCACCGTCCTGATCGCGGCCCGCGTGCTGCAGGGCGTCGGCGGCGGCGTGCTGCCGCTGGCCTTCGGGATCACCCGTGACGAGTTCCCGCCGCACCGCGCCCCCGCGACCGTCGGCCTGCTCGCCGCGCTGACCGCCGTCGGCGGCGGCCTGGGCATCGTCCTGGCCGGCCCGATCATCAACGTCCTCGACTTCCACTGGCTGTTCTGGCTGCCGCTGGTCGCCGTGGTGCTGACCGGCATCGCGGCCCAGGTCGTGCTGCCCAGGTCGCCCGCGCACGCCGGCGGCCGGATCAGCGTGACGCCCGCGGTGCTGCTCTCCGCCTGGCTGGTCGCGCTGCTGCTCGCCCTGAGCCAGGGCTCGGTGTGGGGCTGGACCTCCGGGCGCGTGCTCGCCCTGCTCGGCGCCGCGGTGGTGCTGGCCGCCGGCTGGATCCTGTCCGAGCAGCGGGCATCGACGCCGCTGGTCGACCTGCGCATGATGCGCCGGCCCGCGGTGTGGACCTCCAACCTGGTGGCCCTGCTCGTCGGCGTGGGGATGTACGCGACCTTCGGCTTCCTGCCGCAGTTCCTGCAGACGCCGTCGCAGGCCGGCTACGGGTTCGGCGCCAGCGTCACCATGTCCGGCCTGATCATGCTCCCCTGGCCCGTGACCATGTTCGCCGTCGGCACCGCCTCCGGCCGGCTCGCGGCCCGCTTCGGCGCGAAGGCCCTGGTGGTGGCGGGCAGTCTGATCGCCGTGCCGCCGTTCCTGCTGATGGCGTTCGCACACGACCACGTGTGGGAGCTGTGCGTGGCCACCGGCGTGCTGGGGGTGGGCTTCGGCCTCGCCTTCGCCGCGATGTCCAGCCTGGTCGTGCAGGCCGTGCCGGCCCACCAGACCGGTGTGGCCAGCGGCATGAACGCCAACATCCGCACCATCGGCGGCGCCGTCGGCGCGGCGCTGATGGCCGGCATCGTGACCGCGCGCACCGGCCCCGGCGGGCTGCCCGCCGAGTCCGGGTACGCCTGGGGCTTCGCTGCCCTGGCCGGCGCGACCGTGCTGGCGTTCCTGGCCGCGCTGCTCATCCCCTCCCGCACCGAGGCCCTGCCCGAGCCCGTCCGCGGTGACGAAACGCCGGCCGCGGGACCCGCGGAGGGTCCGGCGGCCGTGCAGGAGAGCGTCGTGGTCACGAGCGCGACGCCCCGCGAAAGCTGAGCGGGAACGTCCTGGAAGGGTCCGCGGTCCGCGAGGACCGCGGACCCTTCCGCACGGCGCGCCGCGCGGCCGGATCCCCGGTGTGCCGGGCCGGGCCCGACTCCGGTTGTGGGCCACCAGGGTGACGCTGATGATGAAGGGGTCCCATCGATGACCCTTTCGGCCCCCGAGCGGCCGGCGGACACCTGAGCCACCGGAACCCGCGACCGCCTCCGCCCGCCGCGAAGGGCAGCACCAGGGAGTGAACCATGGGCGATCACGTGTACCTCGCTTACGACTATCCCGTGCTCGGCGCCTTCTGGACGGCCATGTGGGTCTTCCTGTGGGTGCTGTGGATCTTCCTGCTGTTCCGCGTGGTCCTGGACATCTTCCGCGACGACTCGATGAGCGGCGGAGCCAAGACCGGATGGCTGGTGTTCGTCGTCCTGCTGCCCTTCCTCGGCGTCTTCGTCTACGTCGTCGCACGGGGCACGGGCATGGGCCGCCGCGAGCAGCGTCATGCGGAGAGCCAGCAGAAGGCGTTCGACGACTACATCCGCAAGACCGCCGGCGCCTCGGACGGCGGCGGCCACGCCGACCAGCTCGCCCGTCTCGCCCAACTGCGGGCGGACGGCACGCTGTCCGAGGAGGAGTTCCAGAAGGCCAAGGAGAGGGTGCTGTCCTGACGGACGGCCGGACCGGGCGCTGCTGCTGCCCTGCACCCTGACGAGCCGGGCGGCACCCTGATCCGGCGGTCCCCCGGGCGGGACGGTGGCCCGCCCGGGGCACGCCCCCGTCAGGGAGTCCGGGGCGCGGCGAGGGGGCTGCGGACGAACAGCACGGCCTCCACGTCGCCGTGGGGCGCGCTGTACAGGTGAGGGCCGTCCGCCGTCCAGTGCGCGTGCGCGCCGGGCCCCGCGGTGACCGGCGCCGCCGGGTCGCCGACGACCGCGGTCCCGGTGAGCACGACCAGGTGCTCCTGGGTACCGGGGATGTGCGCCGCGGACTCCTGGACGGCGCCGCCGCGGATGCGGATCCGGAAGACGTCCGTGACGGCGGCACCGTCCTCGAACCGCTCGGTGAGCACCGCGGTGACCGCCTGTCCGGAGATGCCGGCCGGGCCCCCGCCCGGCGCGCCGCCCGCCCCGGGCGACGTTCCCGGGGCCGGGGTTCCGTACGGGGTGCCGCCGCTGTCGGTGAGGGCCGCGCTGAGCGGGACGCCGAGCGCGGTGGTCAGCGCGTACAGGGTCTCCAGCGTGGGGTTGCGGCGCCCGGCCTCGAGTTCGGAGAGCGTGGCCTTGCCGGTGCCGGACCGCCGGGCCAGCGCGGACAGGCTCAGGCCGCGTTCCTCGCGCAACTGCCGCAGGCGCAGGCCCACCTGTTCGTTCAGCTCCACTGCCGCTCCCAGCTCCCGTGCTCCGGGCTCCGTGCTCCGGATCCCGTGCTCCGGATCCCGTGCTCCGGATCCCGTGCTCAGCTTCCCGGACTCCATACCGCAATGCCCCGCCGGACCTGGGCCGTTGACGGGCGTCCGGGGGTCAGCCTAGTGTTCCGCACACGGAACGTTCCGTAAACGGAACGGTCGTCACGGTACCCCGGCCGCCCCTGGAGGGCTGATGAAGGTCCTCGCGTCCCTGCGCTCCGCGGCTCCCGCGCCCGCCGTCACCGCCGGCCTGATCACCGTCCTGGTCGGCGTCACCAGCTCCGCCGCCGTGGTGTTCAGCGCCGCCAGGGCGGCCGGCGCCGACGCCGCGGAACTGGCCTCCTGGATGGTGGCGCTCGGGCTGGGCCTCGGCGTGACCTGCGTCGGCCTGTCGCTGCGCTACCGCACCCCGGTCGTGACGGCCTGGTCGACGCCGGGCGCGGCCCTGCTGGCGACGGGCCTCGTGGGGGTGCCGATGGCCCAGGCGGTGGGGGCGTTCCTGCTTTCCGCGGTGCTGATCCTCGTCAGCGGCGTCACCGGCTGGTTCGCCCGGGTGATGGACGCGATCCCGGTCCCGCTGACGGCCGCTCTGCTCGCCGGGGTGCTGCTGCAGTTCGGCACCGGCCTGTTCACCGCGATGCACGGCCGGTTCGCGGTCGCGTTCCCGATGTTCGCCGCCTACCTCCTGGCACGGCGGCTGCTGCCGCGGTACGCGGTTCTGGTGGCGCTCGCCACCGGCGTGGCCGCCACCACGCTGACCGGCGGCTGGCACACCGGCGGCGTGCGGCTGTCCGCCCCGGTACCGGTGTTCACCGCCCCGGACTTCGACTGGCGCGTCCTCCTCAGCGTGGGCCTGCCGCTGTACGTGGTGACGATGACGGGCCAGAACCTGCCCGGCGTGGCGGTGCTGCGCAACTCCGGCTACGACGTGCCGGTGTCGCCGCTGCTGGGCTGGACCGGCGCGGTCAACGCCGTGCTGGCGCCCTTCGGCGCGTTCGGGCTCAACCTGGCGGCGATCACCGCGGCGATCTGCACCGGCGAGCAGGCCCACCCCGACCGCTCCCGCCGCTACGTGGCAGCGGTCTGGGCGGGGGTGTTCTATCTGTGCGTCGCCGCGCTGGGCGGGACGATCGGCGCGCTGCTGACCGCGATGCCGCGGGAACTGGTGCTGGGCATCGCCGGGATCGGACTGCTCGGCACGATCGGCGGCTCGCTGCACACCGCCCTCGGCGACGAACGTCACCGCGAGGCCGCGGTCGTGACCTTCCTCGCGACGGCGTCGGGCATGACCCTGCTCGGCATCGGCTCGGCGTTCTGGGGACTGCTGGCGGGGGTCTGCACCCTGCTGGCCGGCCGCCTCCCCGTCCCCGGGCGCGGGCCGGACCGCTCCGGCCCGGCGCCGGCTCCGGCTCCGGCGCCAGAGCCCGCTGCCGCGCCCGCGGCCGGCTCACCCGGAAGGTGAGCGACCGCCCGGGACCACCAGCCCGTGCTCGTACGCGAACACGATCGCCTGCGCCCGGTCGCGCGCGCCCAGCTTGCCCAGCACCCGGCTGACATGGGTCTTGACCGTCTCCGCGCTGACCACCAGCCGTTCGGCGATCTCGGCGTTCGTCAGGCCCTCGGCCACCAGCCGCAGCGTCTCGGTCTCCCGCGGGGTCAGCGCGGCGAGGACGGCCTCCGAGGCGGCGGCGTGCGGGCGCAGCCGGACGAACTGGCCGATCAGCCGCCGGGTCACGGTCGGCGCGAGCAGCGCCTCGCCCGACGCGACGATCCGCACCGCGTCGAAGAGCCGTTCCGCCGCCATGTCCTTCAGCAGGAAGCCGCTGGCCCCGGCGGCCAGTGCGTCGTAGACGTGCTCGTCGAGGTCGAAGGTGGTGAGCATGATGATGCGCGGCGGCGCGTCCGGCCGCCGGGTGATGAGCCGGGTGGCCTCGATGCCGTCGAGCACCGGCATCCGCACGTCCATCAGCACGATGTGGGGCCGGACCGCGTCGCAGAGCCGGACGGCGGCGGCGCCGTCCGCCGCGCTGCCGACCACCTCGAAGTCGGGCTGGCTGCCGAGCAGCGCGGCGAATCCCGCGCGGACCACGTCCTGGTCGTCGACCACCAGAATGCGCACCGGCCCGGCAACCGAACGTCCAGCCGCCCCCGGCCCGGCAACCGCACCCCCGGCCGCGTCTGACCCGGCGTCCGCACCACCAGCCGCGGGCGGCACGGCATCCGCACCACCGGCCGGTGGCGACCCGGCATCCACACGTGCAGCACCCGGCGGCGACCCGGCGTCCGCACCCTCGTCCCGCCGCCCCCAAGCGCCCGCACCACCGGCCGGTGGCGACCCGGCATCCACACGCGCACCCGGCGGCGACCCGGCATCCACACCACCAGCCGCGGGCGGCACGGCATCCGCAGCACCGGCCGCGCGCGACCCGGCGTCCGCACGCGCACCCGGCGGCGACCCGGCGTCCGTGCTGGCGTCCCGGCGCCGCCAAGCGTCCGCACCACCGGCCGCGGGCGGCCCGCTCATGCCGCCCACCGGGCGCTGGGCGGGGCGAGCGGCAGCCGGGCCTGCACGACGAAACCGGTGACCGGGCCGGGGCCGGCCGACAGGGTGCCGCCCGCCATCGCGGTGCGTTCCCGCATGCCGATCAGCCCGTGGCCGCCGGGCCCGGGCACCCCGCCCGGCCCGCTGTCCCGGACGGTCAGCCGCAACTGGTCGTCGCCGTAATCGAGTTCGACGTCGACCGCGCAACCCGGGGCATGGCGGCGGGCGTTGGTCAGCGCCTCCTGGGCGATGCGGTAGGCGGCCAGTTCGACGCCCGGGTCCAGCGGCCGGAGCGCGCCGCGCACGGTCAGGCGGACGACGTTGCCGGTTGTGTCGCGAGCCTGGTCGACCAGAGCCAGCAGTTGGTCGACGCCCGGCTGCGGGCGGCGTTGCGGGCGGGACCGCGCCGGGCGGCCCGCGGCCCGGTCGCGGCCGCTGTCGCGGCCCGTCCGGCGGCCGGCGCCCCCGCCGTCCCGTCCGCCGTCGCCGGCCCCCGCGTCCCCGTCGTCCCCGTCGTCCCGGAGCACGCCGAGCAGCCGGCGCATCTCGGTGAGGGCCTCGCGTGCCGTCTCCCCGATCGCCAGCAGCTTCGCGGCGCCCTCGGGCGGCAGGCCGGGGGTGGTGAGCCTGGCGGTCTCGGCCTGGATCGACAGGGCGCTGATGTGGTGGGCGACGATGTCGTGCAACTCGCGTGCTATCCGGGCGCGTTCGCCGCGGGCCGCGTACTCCAGCAGGGTGTCCGCGTAGGCCCAGTCCGCCTCCGCCCGGGCCGCGGCGGCGCGGCGCGACGTGCGGAGGACGCCCAGCGCGGGTGCGAGGGCGGCGCCCGCGAGCATCCCCACCGCCAGCGGTTTGCCGCCCGGCTGCCCGGATCCGGCGCCCACCGCGTACGCCACGAACGGCACGGTGAACAGCGCGGCCACCGCCGGGGGGCAGCGCAGGCCCACCAGGTACAGGGCCGCGGCGAGCGCCACCAGCCCGGCCACGGCGGGCAGCCGGCCGCCGAGCGGGGTGAGGAGCACGGCGGCGGCGATCGCGGCGGCGGCCGGCACGAGGTGGGTGCGGACGAACGCCAACGGGACCGTGGAGCCGAGGGCCGGCAACAGGGCTCCCGCCAGCACCGTGGAACCGCCCCGGGCGTCGCCCTCACCGCTCGCCGACGCGGCCGCTTGCGCCAGCGCCAGGGTGCCCAGGGTCGCGGCGGCGACGAGCGGGAGGTCCGGGGCGCGGACCGCCCGGCGCAGTCCCTCCGCGCAGCGCCCCGCCCGTGCTGTCGACGACGTCATCGGGCCATTATCCGTACCGCTTCCCGCAGGTCGCGTCCCCCGTGCGGGGGATGACCGGGCCGTGCGGAACTCCCCGCGCGCGGGACGCCGCCGCAGCCGGCCGTCACTAGCGTCGTCGCCATGACGGAGTGGACGATCGCGGTGAGCGGTCTGAGCAAGAGGTACGGGGGGACGGTGGCGGTCGACGCGCTGTCCTTCACGGTGCGGCCGGGCAGCGTCACCGGCTTCGTCGGCCCGAACGGCGCCGGCAAGTCGACGACGTTGCGGATGCTGCTGGGCCTGGACGCGCCCGACAGCGGCAGCGCCCTGATCGGCGGCCGGCCCTACCGGGCGCTGCACGACCCGCTGCGCGCGGTCGGCGCGCTGCTGGACGCCGAGGCGGTCCATCCCGGCCGCCGGGCGCGCGCCCATCTGCTGTGGCAGGCCCGGTACAACGGCCTGCCCGCCCGGCGGGTGGACGAGGTGCTGGAGCTGGTCGGGCTGGAGCCGGCGGCGCGCAAGCGGGCCGGCGGCTTCTCGCTGGGGATGCGCCAGCGGCTGGGGATCGCCGGGGCCCTGCTCGGCGACCCGCGAGTGCTGATCCTCGACGAACCGGTCAACGGCCTGGACCCGGAGGGCATCCGGTGGATCCGCGGGCTGCTCAGGTCCCTGGCCGCGGAGGGACGGACGGTTCTGGTGTCGAGCCATCTGATGAGCGAACTGCAGGACACCGCCGACCATGTGATCGTCATCGGCCGCGGCCGGCTGCTCGCCGACAGGGCGGTGGCCGAGCTGCTCGCGGCGGCGTCCGGCGACCGCGTGGTGCTGCACACCTCGCACCGGGCCGAGGCGATGACGGTGCTGGCCGCCGCGGGCGGCACCGTGTCGGTGCTGGGCGCCGACGCGCTGACGGTCTCGGGACTGCCCGTGGAGCGGGTGGCGGCCGAACTCAGCGGCGGCGCCGTGCCGTTCTCGGCGCTGGCACCGCACCGCGCCTCGCTGGAGGAGGCGTATCTGGACCTGACCCGGGACGCGGCGGAGTTCCGGGCGCACGGACGCGACACCGAGGAGCCGCGGGTATGAGCACACCGGCCCTGTCCCTGCTGCGCGCCGTCCGCGCCGAGTGGGCCAAGCTCCGCTCGGTGCGCAGCACGGCTGCCGCGCTGCTGGCCACCGTGGCGCTGGTGGTGCTGATCGGGGTGCTCACCGCGGAGGGCGGGCACACCAGTTACGGCGGCCCGGCCCGGCTGGACGCCTTCGCGTTCGTGCACCGGCCGGCCACCGGGGACGTCAGCGTCACCGCCGAGGTCACCGCGCAGGCGGACAGCGCTCCGTGGGCGAAGGCCGGGCTGATGCTCAAGTCCGGGACCGGCGGAGGCTCGCCGTCGGTGTCGCTGATGCTGACCCCGGACCACGGCGTGCGCCTGCAGGCCCGCGGGACCACCGAGCTCACCGGCAGCGGGCGCGCGACGGCGCCGTACTGGCTGCGGCTCACCCGTTCGGGACACCGGGTCACCGGCTGGGAGTCGGCCGACGGCCGTACCTGGCGGGCGGTCGGCACCGTGGCGGACACCGGGCTGCCGGCCACGGCCGAGGCCGGGATGTTCGTCGCCTCGCCACCCGTCGGCACCTCCCACTGGGCGGGGCCGGGCAAGGTGGTGGGCCGCACCCACGCCACCACCGGGCGTGCCGTGTTCGACCATGTCACCGCGGGCGCGTCCGGCGGCGGCGCCTGGCGGCTGACCGATGTGACGCAGCCGCCCGGGCCGCCGGGACCCCAGCCGGAGGCCGCCGTGCCGGGCGGGCTGCGGCAGGACGGCGGGGTGTTCACCGTGACCGGCGGCGGCGACCTCGGCAGTCCGGGCGTCGGCGGCATCGGCCAGGACGGGCAGGACGACACGGTCGCCTCGACGCTCGGCGGTGTGCAGATCGGGCTGTTCGCGGTCGTCGCGCTGGGCGTGCTGGCGATGACGTCGGAGTACCGCACCCGCACCATCCGCACGACGTTCACCGTCAGCCCGCACCGCGGCCGGGTGCTGGCCGCCAAGGCGCTGGTGGTGGCCGGCGGGGTCTTCGCGGCCGGGCTGGCGGCCTGCACGGTCTCCTTCCTCGTGGCCCGGCCGATCCAGCGCCGGAACGGCTACGGGCCGCCGATCTTCCCCCAGCACTCCCTGACCGACCCGCCGGTGCTGCGGGCGGTGATCGGCACCGCCGCGTTCCTCGCGCTGGTGGCCCTGCTGAGCCTGGCCGTCGGGGTGATCGTGCGCCGGACGGCCGCCGCGGTGATCCTGCTCTTCACCGTGCTGGTGGTGATCCCGCTGGTGGCCCAGGTGACCTCGGTGGGGGCGGGGCTGTGGGTCGGCCGGGCGACGCCCATCGCGGGGGCGGCGATCCGGCAGACGCAGCCGCTGTTCGAGGACGCGACCGGTCCGTGGCAGGGCTTCGCGGTCATGGCGGCGTACACCGCGGCGGCGCTGGGCGCGGCGTTCTGGCTGCAGCGGCGGCGTGACGCATGAGGCGGGCGCTGCACGCCGAGTGGACCAAACTCGTCACCGTGCCCGCGCAGCTGTGGACGCTGGTCGCGGTCGCCGCGGTGCTGGCCGGCGGCGGGGCGCTGGTGGCCGCGACGCAGCGGCCGCCGGTCTGCCCGCCGGGGCCGGGCTGCGCGCCGCCCGACACCACCGCGCTGGTGCTGTCGGGGGTGTACGCGGCCCAACTCGCCGCGCTGGCGGTCGCGGTGACGCTGGTGGCCGCCGAGTACCACCCGCGGCTGATCGTGCTGACGCTCGCCGCGCAGCCCGGACGCGGCGTGGTGCTCGCCGCGAAGGCGGTGGTGGCGACGGGCGCGGTCCTGGGCACCGCCCTGGTGGGCGTGGCCGGCGCGCTGACGGCCGGGCGCGCGGTGCTGCTCACCCGGGGCTTCACCGGGCGCGGCGGTCGGGGCCTGGTCACCCCGTCCGACCCGGCGGTGCTGCGGGCGGGCGCGGGCACGGTCCTCTATCTGGTGCTGGTGGCGGTGCTCGCGCTGGGCGCCGGCTGGATCCTGCGTCAGCAGGCCGCGGCCGCCGGGTCGGTCGCGGCGCTGCTGTACGGCCCTTTCCTGGTCACCAGGATCGTGCCGATGCCCGACCGGGTGCTGCACGCGGTGCAGGACGCCTCCCCGATGCCGGCGGGCCTGGCCGTGCAGTCCCTGGTACCGGGCGCGGGCACCGCGCCGCTCGGCCCCTGGGCCGGTCTCGCGGTCCTCGCCGGCTGGGCGGTGGCGGCCCTGGCGGCCGGCTGGCTGCTGCTGCTCCGCCGCGACGGCTGACGGGACGCCGCCGGCGGACACCGCCCGGGGCGGTGGACGGGCCGGTGACCCCCGCGGTCACCGGCCCGGCGCGGCACGCGGCACCGGGAGCGCCATGATGAGCCGGTCCTCGCCGGGGCCGAGGTAGTCCTCGCGGGTCACCACCGGCACGAACCCCAGTGAGCGGTAGAGCTGCACGGCGGCGTCGTTGCCCGGCTCCACGCTCAGCCGGATCTCCCGCAGGTCGCGGTCGGCCATGTCGCGTACGCACTGGGAGAGCAGCCGCCGCCCGTACCCCTTCTGCCGCCAGGGCTCCTCCACGCCCAGACTGAGGATCCAGGCGGTGTCCCAGCCGCGGGCGGTGGCCAGCAGCACGTAGCCGCGCAGGCCGGTCGGGGTGTCGAGGGCGAGCATGTGGTGACCGTGCACGTCGAAGAGCTGCCGCACCACGAAGGCCGGATAGGCGGCCTCGCCGAAGACCGCCCGGTCGACGCGTTCGATGTCGGCGAGATCGGCCTCGGTGACGGGACGTATGACGGCTTCGCCGGGATGCCGGCCGACGGCTTCGTGCTCCGGACGCGGTGCGTTGGACAGGAAGTTCACGCTGCTCCCTGGAATGATGGATACCGGTTCCGCACGGCACGTGATTTTCGTACACCTTCACTGCTGGTGTACTTGCGGTATGGACAGTCTGTCCAGGGCGCATCCGCCCCAACCGGCCCCGACCGGCACCGAACCGGGACAACCGATCACGCTTCTGGCCGGATAGCGCGTTCGCACAGGAGATCGTGGCCGGAATTCGCGTCCGCCGCACGAGGACCGTGCCCGGTTGGCGCTAGTCTTGGCCATATGGATCCCGCTTCTGACCCATCGTCGGCTCAGCTCAACCGCGAAGCTCCCTGGGACGCCTTCGACTCCGACGCTTACAGTGAGCACAACTACCGCGCACTGCGCCCCGATGACCACCAGATCATCGAAATCGTGCGCGATCACTTCGCCGCCCATTTCCACGGCCGCCGGCCGGAGCGGCCGGTGACCGGGGTGGACGTCGGCGCGGGCGCCAACCTCTATCCGGCACTCGCGATGCTGCCCTGGTGCCGGGAGATCACGATGTTCGAGCGGTCGGCGGCCAACGTCGCCTGGCTGCGTTCCCAGGTGGCCGGCTACGCCCCGAACTGGGACGAGTTCTGGGAGGTGCTGCTGCACGGGGACGGCTACGCCGAGGTGCCCGACCCGCGGGCGGCGCTGCGCGCGGCGGCCACCGTGCAGCCGGGAGACCTCTTCCGGCTGCCGTCACGCCGGTGGGGCATGGGGACCATGTTCTTCGTCGCCGAGTCGCTGTCGACCTCGCACGCGGAATTCCGCAAGGCGGTGAATTCTTTTGCGGAGGCGCTGGAGCCGGGATCACCGTTCGCCGCCGCGTTCATGGAGAATTCCGAGGGATATCAGGTCGGCGATCACTGGTTCCCCGCGTGTGCCGTGACCGAGCACGACGTGGAGGCAACCTTGGCACCGTACAGCGAGGACATGGAGATCGTCCGCATCGCTCTTCCGGGGGAGCAGGCGGCGCTTCGCGAGGGATACACGGGGATGATCGTCGCCTGCGGCAGACGCGGCGCGGTGTGACCCTCGGCGTTGGGGTTCCGGGGACGGTTTGAGGCGCGACCAGGGCGAGGGGTTCGGGGATGCAGATTCAACCACGGCAGCAACTGCTGGAGATCTGGCAGGCCATCGGCCGCCATTCCTTCCCCGGCGGGGAATGGGAATGGGGCGACGAGGGCAGGCAGAGCAGCGTCGCCGACTCCGAGCGCCTGCTGTGCCTGCTGTATCCGGCGACGGAGATCCCCGAGTTCCGGCTCGACGACCCGGACACCACCGACGCCGACGTGCTCGCCGCGCTGCGCACCGTCGGCAGCCGCAGTGACATCCCGGTACGGCTGCTGGAAGTCCTCCGCGACTACATGCGGACCCACACCGACGAGAAGAAGACCCCGACGTTCGCCGGCGGGCACTACTTCGGCTCGGCGGTGGAGAAGAAGGAACTGACGGCGGAGCAGCTGGCCGTCGGCGTCGTCGACTCGTACTCGATGTCGGTGACGCTGTGCCTGGCCACGCTGGGCTTCCTGAAGGTCTTCACCGGCAAACCGCGGCGCTCGGAGGTCAAGGACCTCGCCGAGGAGCTGCGGGTCGCCACCTCGTTACGTCTGACCGCGGCCATGGTGAGCCTGCTGCGCTCGTTCACCGTGAGCGTCTTCGACTCCGAGTCATCCCAGGGCGAGGCGCTGGTCGGCCTGGTCGGGCAGGGCCGGCTCCCGGACCGGCTGGTCGTCCAGCAGCTCCAGCGCCGGCTGAAGCCGCTGCGGGCCACCATCCGCGACCGGTTCACCATCGGCGTCGACATCGTCGGCGACCTCGACGACGAGAACCAGCTCTTCGAGTGCGGCTGGTCGTGGAGCGTGGTGGACACCGCTCCCCCGGTCGACACCACCAGCCCGATCGGGCAGCAGCCGCAGGGCGTGGCCCAGCCGGTGCCCTACCTGTACTTCACCGTCTCCGCGCTCGACGGCATCGTCGACCTGTTCTCCGAGCGCACCCTGACCCTGGGCCTGCTCTCGCCGGAGCAGCAGGGGCTGGCCGAGGCGCTGCGGCTGCGCTGGGAGATCACCCAGCGGTACTGGTCCCTGCTGGCCCGGTTCGGCGAGGGCCGCTGGCCGCTGGAGGACATCCCCTGGCGCACCACCGGCCAGCGGCTGGAGTCGGAGTACTTCACCCTCCTGGTCACCGCGATCCTGGCGCAGGACCACCAGCGCCGCCGCGGTTCCGAGGACGACCTCAACCGGATGGCCAGCATCCTGGAACGGCTGGCGGAACGCGGCCGGATCACCGGCCGGATGACGGGCAGGGACGGCGCGGTGGCGCTGCACAGCCCGGGCGTCCAGCTCCCGCTGCACGGATCCGACCGCATCGGCCCGCCGATGCGGTGGACGATGCGCGACTTCTCCGCGCAGCTCCTCAAGCGCACCATCCAGCTCGGCACGCTGTCGCGCACCATCCCCACCCGGGACCGGATGCTGCGGCTGGGCGAGCAGTCGCTGGAGCACCTGTGGTTGCGGCGGCTGCGGTCCGGCCGGGGGTCCAAGCTGTGGGACGACGTCAGCGGTGTCTTCCCCGAGGCGCCGCTGCCGCCGGAGTCCGTGGTGTCGTGGAGCGCCACCGAGCGTCTGGTCGAGTGCATGGTGGCGGCCCGGACGCTCTACCAGGAGCCCCCGCTGCGCAGCGCCGAGCTGACCCAGCACGCCAACTCTCTGATCAGCGAGGCGAGTCACCTGTTCGGCAAGGAGCTGCTGGTGCCCTCGTCGTCCGCCGACGGCACCCGGGCCATAGCGCTGAAGTCGATCGAGGTGGCGCTGCGCAGGGCGCGCGAGGTGGTGGACGAACGGCCCAGCACCGCGTGTGCACTGGCCCTGCAGGTGCTCGTCGAGCTGGACGCCATGATCATGGGCCGCCGCGCCGCGTCCCGGGGGGTGTGAGACGGTGCTGGTCTTCGCGGCCTCCGACAAGGGCGGCACCGGACGTTCGGTGACCAGCTCCAATGTCGCCTACCGCCGTGCGCTGGCAGGCGACGACGTCTGCTATCTCGACTTCGACTTCGGCTCGCCGACCGCCGCGGCGGTCTTCGACGTCCCCGGCGCGAGCCGGGGTGTGGCGAGCGCCGGTCTCCACTCCCACCTGCAGGGCCGGCACACCGAACCGCACCGCATCGACGTGTGGGCGGAGTCCGAACACGACGAACTGCGGTACCGGCCCACCGGCTCGGGGCGGCTGGTGCTGCTGCCCGGCGACCGGGACGGCGGCGAGTTCGCCATCGGCAAGGACACCGTCCGGCGCTGCGTGAACCTCTTCCTCCAGTTGGAGTCGGAGTTCGACGTCGTGGTCGTGGACCTCAGCGCGGGCCGTTCGTACGCGGTGGACATGGTGCTGGAGGCCACCGCGCAGCCCGAACTGCAGGGCGTGCTCAGCCGCTGGCTGGTGTTCCACCGCTGGACGCACCAGCACGTCATCGCCGCCCACGGACTGGTCTTCGGGGAGCGCGGGATCGTGGCGGGCGGTGTCGAGCGCGGCCACGACAAGGGCGCGCTGCGCGACTCGATCCGCTTCGTGCGGGCCGCGGTGCCCGACCCGGAGTCCCCGCTGTGGTCGCACGTCCCGCTCGCCCAGTCGGAGTGGATGCGCAAGTGCGACCGGGACCTGACCGAGCTGGCCGCCGAACTCGAGCTGGGCTACGCCCGGTTGCTCGGCAAGATCCCGCTGGAACCGGTCCTGCAGTGGCGTGAGCAGCTGATCACCGACGAGGACGTGCTGGCGAGCAAGGTGGCAGGCATGGCCACCCGCCAGGCGCTGGAGGAGCTGGCCGCGGCTCTGGTGGACGACGAGGCGTGGGAGCGGCAGTGACCGAGCAGATCTTCCGCGAGACCACCGCGGAGCCGCGCACGCAGTCCCTGCCTCTTGCCCATGTCTCGCTGGAACTGGGCCACTTGTACATGGAGGACTTCGAGGAGGGCCCCGACCGGCTGCGCGAGCACTTCGCCCGGGTCAAGCCGTGGGCGGACGCGGCACGGCAGGCGGCGGTGGTGATGTCCGGCAACGGCCGGGCCCGAGTGAGCACCTGCTTCCTCGTCGACGACTACTTCACGCAGTTCTCGTCGCCCAGGGAACTGGTGCCGCTGCTGCTCGGCGAGGCGAAGGCGGCCGGCCTGGAGATCGACTACCTGGCCCGGGAGTCCGCGTGCGCGCAGGCCGACGGGGTGGCGCTCGCCGCGTCGGTGGAGAGCCGGCTGGTGGAGAGCCCGCCCGAGGGCAGCGACGGATCGCGGCCGGGCGTGCGCGAGGTGGGGTGGCTGTCCAACGGGCAGCGCACCCCGTCGTCGTCCACCGCCGAGGCGATGGGACGGGTGGTCCCGTGGACGCCGCCGTCGGAGGCGGGCGCCCGGCGGCACTCGATCTTCGTCGACGTGGAGCTGTGGAACGAGGATCCCCGCAGGACCTGGTCCTGCCCGTTCCTGGCGGCCGTGTGGCAGCTCGCCCGGCTCGGGCTGCTGCGGCACCGCGGCAGCCCGGTCCTGGAACCGCGGGCACTGCGCCCCGACCAGACCCTGCCGGAGACCTGGAGCGCGTTACCCCCGCTGCTGCGGCTCAACGACGCGGCGGCGCCGTTCGCCGCCTACCGCACGACCTCGGTGCTCCCCTCGCGCTTCCTGCCGATCGAGCATGCGGTGCGGGTGATCCTCAGCCAGGTGGAGGCCGACGCGGCGGCCCTGCGGCAGGTCGCGGAGCGGGCCGCGGCGGAGGGCACGCAGGTGCCGGAGGAGATCGCCGACCGTGCCGCCTACGTCTTCTACCCGGGGCCCTGACCGATGGCGCCCCCGGACCGCGATCGCCGGCCGATCCTGTGCGGCGAGGTGCGGACCAGTGTGCTGCGCACCTCGGAGGCGCTGACCGCCCGCACCGCGGCCCAGTTGCTGAACCTGCGGCCCGACGAGCACGTGCTGCTGTCGGAGCGGCCCAACCTGCGGGTGGCCTCACCGCAGTTGCTCACCGGCGTGGACTGCCGGCTGCCCTCCCTCAACGGGAGCCGCCCGCGGGCGGTGGGCACCGTCGCGGCCCGCGCGGTGCTCACCGAGGGGCGCGTGCTGCAGGCCTCGGCGTTCGCCCGGCTGGTTCCGGGCGGGGGCGACCACCGCAAGCCGTGGGGCCACTACCTGCTGCGGCCCGGCGTGGTGGAGCCGCTGGGCCGCCACCAGGACGGGGAGTTCACCGAGGGGTTCCTGGCCGCCGCGCCGCTGCCCGGCGGGGTGCTCAACCCGGGCGCGGTGGCCGAGCGGCTGCTGGACGAGGTGCTGCGGCACCGGCTGCTCGACCAGCGCGCCCCGTTCAAGTCCGGCCGTACCCGGCTGCGCTGGGTCGCGCTGCCGGCCGCCGGCGACGGGGTGACGTCCATCGAGCGATTCACCGTCGCCGCGGACGGCCTGCGCACCGTGGCCCTGCGGGTCGCGCCCGCTGACCCGTCGGCCGTCGCCGCGCTCTGCGAGGACCTCGCGCTGCACGACTGGCTGCTGACGACGCTCGTCGCGCTCGTCGAACGCAGCCGCCTCGGCTCGGGCGACCGGGAGGCGGTGCTGACCGCGCTGCGCCCGGTCGTCGATCACCTGCTGCACCTCTGGATGCCGGGGGCACGCGTCCCGGACGTCCTGTCGGGTGTGTGGGAGACCCTGGAACGCCGGCCCGGGTTCTCCCGGCAGTGGCAGGCCCTGGTCCAGCGCATCCGCGACCAGGTCGCCCTGCAGACCGTCTCGCTGCCGCGGCCCGTCCTGGCCGACTCCTGAGACGCCGCCAACGGACCACCAACAGGGGGGAAGATGGACCAAGCGCAAGGCATACCCACCGTCGTGTGGAAGATCATCGTCACCAGTGCCATCGGTGCGCTCGCCTACTTCATCACCAACGTCACCAACCAGCCGGAGATCTGGCGGCTGACGGTGTCGGTGTTCATCGGCGGGGCGACGCTGATCGTGCAGTACCTCATCGACTTCGAACGCCGGCTGGAGACGGTGGAGAGCGCCTTCCAGCAGCACGCCACCGACATGCGCGCGGTGGTGGTGAACGGCTTCGAGCAGATCAACGAGGCGACCCGGTTCTTCGGCCAGGTCGAGCGGTCCCCGGTGCCGACCCGCGCGGTCACCGAACTGGTCCACCACGTCACGCAGTTGGAGAGCGACAACCAGGACATCATCCACGCCTTCGCGGAGGCGGAGATCTCCCGGCTCGCGGTGCTGCTCAAGGACCTCAAGGCCGACCAGGTGGAGTACGAGGGCGAGGACCACGACTGGATCGTGACGCTCACGCACTGCGCCACCGCCTCCATCGACGCGACCAGCACGTCGGTGGACAGCGGGCTGTGGACCTCCGAACTGGGCCGGCGCTATCTCGCCGCGCAGCGCGCCGCGATCGACCGCGGGGTGCACGTGCGACGGCTGTTCATCGTCGACCGCCCCGAGCAGATCGACGACGAGATCAAGGAACTGCGGCGCAGCCACGAGGTCCTGGGCGTGGAGGCGCGGGTGGTGGCCATCTCCGCGGTGCCGCTGCCGGTGCGGCTCGACCCCACCAACGACTTCATCATCTACGACCACGCGGTGAGTTACGAGGTGAGCCCGGACGTGGTCTCCTCGGAACAGCAGCTCATCGCCAGCACCCGGCTGGTCCTGCGCGGCGAGCGCGTGGCCCGCCGCACCCGCAGGTTCAACGACCTGTGGGCGGTCGGCAGCTGACCGCCCGCGCGCCCCGGCCCGTGGCCGGCGCTCAGGCCCCGGGGGGGACGGCGCTGACGCGGGCCCGGGCGCGGGACGCCTCGATCTCGGCGTAGGCGGCGTCCCGCCCGTCCCAGTGCGAGCCCTCGACGGACTTGCCGGGCTCGAGGTCCTTGTACACCTCGAAGAAGTGCGTGATCTCCAGCAGGTCGAAGCTGGGCACGTCCCCGACGTCCTGGAACGGCGCGTAGCGCGGGTCGTGCGCGGGGACGCACAGCACCTTGTCGTCGGGCCCCTTCTCGTCGGTCATGACGAACATCCCGATCGCCCGGCAGGTGATCGCGCAGCCAGGGAAGGTCCGCTCCCCCACCAGCACCAGGGCGTCCAGCGGGTCGCCGTCGCGTCCCAGCGTGCCGTCGACGAAGCCGTAGTCGGAGGGATAGCGCGTCGAGGTGAAGAGCATCCGGTCCAGCCGGATCCGGTGCATCGCGTGGTCCATCTCGTACTTGTTCCGGGAGCCCTGCGGGATCTCCACGATGACCTCGAACTCCACCTGTGCCTCCTCGCCGCCGGCCTCGTCGCCCGCATGTCCAGTGTGCGCCCGCTCGCGGCGGGACGCGCGCAGACCGGCCGGACGCGACGGCCCGGACAGGCCGCGGTTGCGGGCGCCGGCCGGCAGGAGTTGCCGTGTGCCCCCCTTCGGAGAGGGAATGGAAAGAGCGAAGGGAGTGCGGCGATGCGTACCACCGTGAGGTTCTGGCGCTGGCGCCGCAACGCGCTGAAGCGCTGCAGTGACTGTGTGGAAGCGTGGATCGTGCTCGTCGCCGGTGTTCTGCTGTGGCTCGGCGCCCCGCTCGCGGGGGTGGCGGCCGGATGGACACTGAGCGCGCACGCGCCACGGCCGGGAGCGGACTGGCACCGGGTGACCGCGGTCGCCGTGCAGAGCGCCTCCCCGGTGCCCGCGACCGGATGGTCGGCGGTGGGCACCGACACCGGCCATGTCCAGACGCTCGTGCGGTTCACCCCGCCCGGCGGCACGCCGCACACCGCCGAGGCCCCGGTCCCGGTGGGCACCCTGGCCGGCGCGCACGTGCCGGTGTGGGTCGACGGGCACGGCGCGCTGCACGACAACCCCAGCGACCCGGCGCAGATCCAGGCCCGGGCCGTGGTCTTCGGTCTGATGGCCTCCACGGTGCTGGTGCTGGTGGTGCTGGGCACGCGGGGCACGGTGCTGCTGGTGATCAACCGCCGGCGCGCCACCGCGCTGGAACGGGAGTGGGCGAAGGTCGGCCCGCGGTGGGGTCACCACCCGGCCTGACGACGTGGCGGACGGCGGCGCGTGCGGCGCCGCCGTCCGCGGTGCGGGGGTTGAGGGTGCGTCAGCCCGCGGAAAGGGTCACAGGCCGGCCGGCGGGCCGGCCCGCGGGGGTCACGAGCAGGTCAGCTGGGCGTCGGCCCAGTCGGCGTGGTCGCTGTTGTTGCCGTCGCCGCCGTCGGTGACGATCAGCTGGACGTTCTTCGCCCCGGTGACGTCGGCCTGCAGCGGCTTGCCGCCCATCGGGTTGGTGACCACCCCGCTGTCGGCGACCTGCTTGCCGTCGGCGGAGACGATGAACTCGACAGAGCCCGCGCCGTTCTTCTCGTCGTCCACGCCCACGGTGGCGGTCACGCTGGAGCACTTCCCGTCGAGGAAGTAGGTGACGGTGCTGGGCGCGTGGACGCCGAGGCCCTTGGCGTAGACGGTCCCGCCGAGGCTGATCGGGTGGCCGTCGCCGGCCGCGGTCTCGCCGTTGGACTCGTCGCGCTCGACCGGTCCCCAGCCGTTGGTGGCGGACGTCCAGTCGAGGTCGCTGAGGTAGTGCGTGCCGGACGGCGGCGGGATCAGCACCGAGACGTCGCCGCTGAGCGGGACGGTCACCCGGCGCCCGTCGACCGGGTTGCGGTAGATGACGGAGCCCGTCAGCCCGTACACGCCGGCCCGGGTGCCGGCGGGCACGCCGACGGTCCACGGCGTGCTGAACGTGTGGCCCTTGGGCAGCGCGTCGGTGGTGGTGGCGCCGGCCGCGGTCACCGTCCACCCGCTGGGAGCGTTCAGCCGGACCGAGACGTCGGTGGCCGGGACGGTGCCGAGGTCGGTGGCGTCCGCCGAGACCGTGCCCGTGGTGCCGGGCTCGATGTGGTCGGGCGCGTGCGTCACTCCGGTGTCCAGCAGCGGCGGGTTGCTCAGCGACCCGCCCGGGTCGGACGCGCTGACCCGCAGCAGCACGGTGGCGTGCGCGGGCACGGTGGCGGACAGGGCGCCCGCGCTCTCGTAGTCGGCGTGCTGCCACAGGTCGCGGACGGCGTAGGTGCCGCGCTTCGGCAGCCCGGCGGCGGTGGCGGTGGTGCTGATGTGCTGCGCCTGGTCGCCGGCGTTGAAGAACGCCACCGCGCGGTCGCCGTCGGCGAGCTGCTTGGTGAGCACGTACCGGTCGCCGTCGGAGGAGAGCACCGTGGCCTGCTTGCCCAGCGGGTCCTGGTCGAGGGCGATGACGTCCCGGTTGCCGAGGATGGCCAGCGTCTCCGGGGTGGCCTTGCGCAGGTCGGTGCCGATCAGCAGCGGCGAGTCCATCATCGACCACAGGCTGAAGTGGGAGCGGTACTCGGCGTCGGTCATGCCGCCGTTGCCGACCTCCAGCATGTCCGGGTCGTTCCAGTGGCCGGGGCCGGCCGCCGCGGCGAGCGGCAGGTTGGCCTTGGTGATGGACAGCATGCTGGACCAGTTGTCGCTGATGTCGCCGGTGGTGCGCCAGGAGTTGCCGATGTCGCCGGCCCACTCCCAGGGGTTGTTCACGCCCCACTCGCACAGCGAGTAGAGGATCGGCCGGCCGGTGGCGAGCAGCGCGTCCCGCATAGCGGTGTACCGGTTGACGTAGTCCTGCCGGGTGCCGTCGCTCTTGTTGTTGCAGTTGTCGTACTTGAGGTAGTCCACGCCCCAGTCGGCGAAGGTCTGCGCGTCGGTCTTCTCGTGGCCCAGGCTGCCGGGGTAGCCGGCGCACGTCGCGGTGCCGGCGTCCTCGTAGATGCCGAGCTTCAGTCCCTTGGAGTGCACGTAGTCGGCGGTGCCCTTGATGCCGTCGGGGAACTTCGCCGGGTCCGGCACCAGCCGGCCCTGCGCGTCCCGGGTGTGCGTCATCCAGCAGTCGTCGATGTTGACGTACGTGTAGCCGGCCGCCTTCAGCCCGGAGGTGACGAAGTAGTCGGCGGTCTGCTCGATCAACTGCTCGCTGACGTTGCAGCCGAAGGCGTTCCAGTCGTTGAAGCCCATCGGGGGTACGGCGGCGAGGCCGTTGTCGAGCGCCGCCGCGGGCGAGGCCGTGGCGACGACCGCGGTGGTCACGGCCGCCGCGCCCAGGGCGCCGGTCCACAACGCTCCGGCGGCCGCGCAGGCCAGCAGTCTGTGGGCGAGTCTTGGCATGGAGGTTCCTCTGCTCCCGGTCGGAGGTCGGGCCCCTTCGGGCCCGCGGACGTCCACAGCCACGCCGAAGAATGTGGGGAACAGCGCGATTGCACACGTTTTAAATCAACGGAACACAACAGAGTCGCTCATATCTGTTCAGGACGACACGCTAGGAGCCCCGGCTCGGCGTTGACAAGGCCCGTGCACACAGAATCCATCAACTCCCCCTGCCCTACCGGCCGGTCACCGCCGACGCCCGGGGTACGCTGTGCCGCCCCGCCCGACTGCGAAAGGAACCGGCGTGCCCCGCGTGCAACGATTCGCCTCGATCATCCGGTTGCGTCCGGAGAAGGAAGCCGAGTACCGCGAACTGCACGCCGCCGCCTGGCCCGGCGTGCTGGACATGCTCGCCACGGCGAACATCGGGAACTACTCGATCTACCTGCGCGACGGGCTGCTGTTCAGCTACCTCGAGTACCGCGGCGAGGACTACGCCGCCGACACCGCGGCGATCGCCGCCGACCCGGTCACCCGGGAGTGGTGGGCGCGCACCGACCCCTGCCAGCAGCCGGTCGAGAGCGCCGCCGAGGGCGAGTGGTGGGCCCCGATGGAAGAGGTCTTCCACCTGGACTGACGGGGGCGTCCGGGCGGTGAACGGCGCCGGTCCTCGCCAGAAGACGTGACGCACAGTCAACTCTCGTGTCACAGTGGTGTGTTATGACGCAGGAGGACGCAGGCGACCGCCAGATACACATCCGTCTCGAAGGCGGCGGCGCTCGCGATCTCGGGGCGCTGCACCGCTGGCTGAGCCGCGAGGACTGGTTCGCCCAGGCCCAACGGGAGCACGGACTGCGGGTCGCCTACCGCGAGGAGAACGGCACCGAGCGGCCGGCCGGTCCGGACGGCCCGCCGATGGGCGGCCTGATCACCGAACTGGTGCTGGTGGTGGCGAGTTCGGCCATGACGCCGGTGTTCGAGGACCTCTACACCCGGGCCAAGGCGGCGGTGCGGGCCTGGGCGGACAACAGCGGGGCGCGCAGGCCGCGGGTCGCCGCCACGAACACCGATCCCGCCGCCGGCGCGGCCGGCCGCACGGCCGACGACGACGCGGCTGATCCCTCGGACGACGGCACGGACGACGGCGAGGCCGGAAGGATCCGGTAGCGGTCGTGCCAGATCCCGACTTCGACCCCAGGGGCAGGGCCAACCGGGCCCTGCTCGTGGCGGTCGACCACTACCGTCACGCCGAGGACCTGCGCGGCGTCCGGCACAACCTCAGCGAGCTGCTGGACACCCTGCTCAACGGCGGGCTGTTCGGCATCCCCGAGATCGACCCGGTCACCCCCGTCAAGAGCAGCGAGTTCTGGACCCGGCTGGACAGGGCCGCGGACGAGGCCCGCGGGCTGCTGCTGGTGTACTTCGCCGGGCACGGCCGGCTCTCGCACGACGGCTCGGAGCTGTTCCTCACCTTCGGCGACTCGCTGCGCCTGCCGGGCGACGAGCCGCACTACAGCGAGTCGGTCTCCTGGAACGACGTGCTGCAGAAGCTCCGCGCCACCGCGCACCGCGGGCGGGTCGGCCGCATCGTGGTGATCCTCGACTGCTGCTACGCCGGCAACGCGCTGCAGAGTTTCCGTCCCGGCGCCGTGGAGACCGGCCGGGACCGGATCTCGGTGCTGACCGCGGTGCAGATCAACCGCCGCATCCGCGCGGGCGACGGGACGGTGACCACGCCCTACACGGGTCATCTGGTGGAATTGCTGCGCAACGGCGTCGGCGCCGAGGACGGCCTGGTCCGGCTGGCGCCGCTGGCCGCCGCCCTGCAGAAGGCGCTGCGCGACCGGACCACCGAGGACGGCGACCCCTGGGAGCCGCGCCACCACCTGGCCGAGGGCGGCGTCGACGTCATCGTGGGCGTCACCGGCCTTCGCCGCCCGCACGCCGAGCCCCCCGTCGCGACCCGGGTGGCCAGGGCGCTCAAGGCGGCGGCAGCAGCGACCGCGGCCGCCCTGAGAGGCGCGGGCCGCCGGCTGCGCGACGCCTTCCGCGATGCCCCCCGGCTGCCCGCCACGGTGCTGACCGCCCTCGCCACGGCGCTGGCCGTGCTGCTGGCGGCCGGCGGCTACGGCGTCTACCGCTGGGTGGACGGCGGCCGGGCGTGCGCCCCGCCGGTACAGCTCCGGCTGCTGACCGATCCGGACGCCGAGCCCACGGTCAGCCGGGCCGTCGACGCCTTCGCCGGCTCGTCCGCCAACCACGACGGGAACGGCTGCCGCCGCGCGGGCATCAGCGTCGACGCCCCCAAGGCCGAGGACGCGGTCACCGGTTTCCAGCGCGCCGCCGAGTGGCAGAGCCCGCGGTCGACCGGCTCGTTCCAGCCGCAGCGGGACATCGGCGCGCAGCCGGACGTCTGGATACCCGGCTCCGGCGTCAGCGTGAAGCGGGCGCTGACGGCAGGCCCCGAGAACGGCGCCGCCACCCTGGATCCGCTGGGCCCGCTGGCCTACACACCGCTGGTCCTGGCCGTGCCCCGGAATCTGAGCGTCCAGGCGGCCGACCTGACCGGGGCGCCGCTGGAGAACCTGGTCACCAAGGTGCTGGCGGACAACAAGCCCTCGGCGGTGCTGCGCGCCGACCCGGAGTACACCGACGCGGCGCAACTCGCCACGGTCGGGGTGTACAGCACCAACGAGGGCGCGGCCCCTGCCGATACGGACACGGTCAGATCCTTCGAACAGCAGGCGGCGCAGCTCAGTCCGGCGCCCCGCAGTTCGTACGAGCTGATGTGCGAGCTGGCGTCCAGCCCGTCGAGCCTGGAGGACAACGCCGCGGTGATCGTGCCGGAACAGGTGATGGCGCAGTTCAACGACGCCACCGGACCGCACGACGAGACCGGCTGCGACACCGGCACCCTCAGCAGGCGCCTGCCCGAGTACCCCGCCGACGTGGGCATGCTCGACCTGCCGTTCGTCCATGTCACCTGGCGCGACGGCGACCGGGACGCCGCGGCCCGGGACGCCGCCGTCCACGCCCTGTACTCCTGGCTCACCGGGAAGGACGGCCAGCGGGTGTTCACCGACGCCGGATACCGCGGCCGGTCCGATCACGACGGGGACGCCTCGCCGCCGCCCACCGGCTCCTGGCTCACCGGCGACGGGCACGCGGTCGGCAACCTGCAGTCCTCCGGGTACGACGTCTCCGGCGACTCGGTCGACACGGCGCTGAAGGAGTTCCGCGACGCCCGCGGCGCCGGGCAGGTGCTCTACCTGCTGGACTCCTCGACCTCGATGGGCGACGACGGCAACAAGGTCTGGTCGGGGCCAGGGCGGGCCAAGGACCTCATCACGCAGTCCCTCGACGCCTTCGGGCCGGGCGACGAGTACGGGGTGTGGGCGGTCTCGGGCAGGAAACCGCCCGCCACGCCGCTGGTCCCGTTCACGTCCCACACCTCCGCCGGCGAGCCCGCCAAGCTGCTGGCCGCCGCGACGACCGGCGGCGAGGCCCACCCGGGTGACGCGCTGATCGCCGCCCTGGCCGAGCTGAAGAACCACGCCGGGAACGGGCAGCCGCAGCTCGTCGTGGTGCTCACCGACGACGAGGACGACACCTGGGTGACCGGCCGTCAGCTGGCCGAGCTGACCAAGGCCGCCCGCGACCAGCACGTCCCGGTGGACTGGGTGTCGCTCACCAGCGGCGGCTGCACGGCCGGGAACGGGCACCGGGGCCCGCAGATCGCGGCGGCCACCGGCGGCCGGTGTCTGGACCCGTCGGGCAACCAGGCGGCCGGGCTGCACGACGAGGTGGACCGGGTGGGAACGGGGGACACACCGTGAGGGCACGCGGCCGGCTCAGGGTGCTCGGCGCGGGTGCCGTCCTCGGCCTGCTGGCCGCCTGCTCCGGCGGCGGCTCCGGCGCGGCGCCGCGGCCGACGAGCAGCGGGGACGGCGAGATCATCGTGGCCAGCGGCCTCGACGTGACCGGCAGCGACGGCGTCCGGCAGCAGCTGATACACGCCTGGAACCTGACGGCGGAGGGACGCAAGCACCCCGCGCGGCTGCTGGAACTGCCCGGCGGCGCCGACGAGCAGCGCAGCCAGCTGCTGGGCGCCCTGCAGTCCGGCAGTTCGCAGTACGACGTGGTGAACCTGGACGGCACCTGGATCCCGGAGTTCGCCGAGGCGGGCCTGATCACCCCGCTCGACCCCCAGGTGAAGGCCGACCCGGACGTCATCCCCTCGGTCGCGGCCACCGCGCGGTGGAAGGGGCACACCTACGCACTGCCCTTCAACAGCGACGTCGGCCTGCTCTACTACCGCCCCGACTACCTGAAGGCGGCGGGCTTCGACCCCGACAGCTATCCGGCGGCCGGCATGAAGTGGAGCGGGTTGCAGACCATGATCAGGCAGCTGGACACCGTGCACGCCGAGGGCGCGCTGCCCGGCTACCAGCGCGGCTGGACCAGCCAGCTGGCCGCCTACGAAGGGCTGACGGTCAACACGATCGAGGCGTTCGCGAGCGCGGGTGTGCACCTCACCGACCCCGACGGCCACTACACGGCGGACCCGGCACAGCTGAAGACCGGGCTGGACGAGCTCCGCGACCGGGCGGGCAGCGAGTACACGTTGCGTGGCGCCCTGTCGTCCTACGAGGCGCAGTCGCTGAGCGACTTCACGGCCGGGCGCACCGCCTTCCTGCGGCACTGGCCGTACGCCTACCGGCTGCTGCCGCAGTCGCTGGGCGCGGGCCAGTGGGCGGTGGCGCCGCTGCCGGGGGACGCGGTGCTGGGCGGCCAGGACCTGGCGGTGTCCGCGGCCTCGCCCCGCGCCGCCTACGCGCTGGAACTGGCGAAATTCCTCACCGACCCGAAGAGCGAGAGCTGTCTGCTCCAGGCGGGCTTCGCCGCGACCCGCGACTCCGCCTACCGGACCCCGCCCCCGGCCTGCCCCTACGTGAGCCCTCCGGCGGGCTCCTCGCCCAGTGCCTCGCCCTCGGCGTCCTCCGGCGAGACCAGCACGATGCCCAGGGACGGGCAGAACCGTCCCCTGTACGCGTCCGGCACGCTGCGGACCGCGCTGACCTCCGCCGTCCAGCGGCCCCGGACGCCGTACTACGGCGCGTTCACGCAGGCGCTGCAGTCGGTGGTGCACGGCTGGCTGGCCGACCCCGATCCGCCGGACACCGACCAGGTGGCGCGCCGGCTGGACACCGCATTGCGCAGGGCACTGGCCGGCAGGTGACCGGCCGCTCAGCCGATCGGGTGACTTCCGGGGTGCCATCCGCCCCCTGTATCGCACAGGCGTTCGAACCTGTGCCAGAATCCCCCTCATGCCCCACCACTCCTTCCCCGACGATCTCGTCCAGGCGCAGCGCGACTGGTACGCCACGTATCGCGAACTGGCCGCGATCGGCGGCAGCGGCACGCACACCACGGTGCTGCGCCGGCGGCTCGTCCGGCTGTCGGTGCGGATCACCGCGCACCCGTTCTGGGCGACGCTCCCCGGGTCGGCGCCCGCCGCCCGGATGGAGCTCAAGGAGATGACGTGGGCCGACACGCCGGTCCCCGAGCCCCGCTCGGGCGGGGAGCCCAGGCCGGGGCCCGTGGGGTGACGGCGGACCGGTGAGCGCGCCCGCGGCGTGACGGGGGCGCGGCACGACGGGGATCCCGCGGGCAGGACCGTGCGCCCGGCCCGTCATGCGACGGGCCGGGCACCGCGTCAGGCGGCGGACGCCGGCGGCGCGCTCACGGCGGATACGGGCGGCGCGCTCACTCGGCGCCGGAGCGGGCGCGGGCGGCGAGCCTGCGGGCGCGCTCGGCGTTGTAGTGGGCTCCGAGCAGCAGCGCCAGATTGGTGAACCACAGCCACACCAGGAAGGCGACCGCGCCCGCCAGCGGCCCGTAGAGCCAGGCGTAGGTGTGCGCGCGGGCGGTGTAGACCACGAATCCGGCCGAGGTCAGCAGCCAGAGCCCGACCGCCACACCGCCGCCCGGCGCGTTCGCCCGCACACCGCGCACCTCGCGCGGTCCCGAGTGGAAGAGGATCTGCACGGTGACCGCGGCCACCGCCACCAGCACCGGCCAGCGCAGGGCGCGCCACGCCGAGACCACCGGGCCGCTCAGGTGCAGCACCGCGCCGGTCCTGCGGGCCAGCTCGCCGCTGACGACCACGCAGATGGTGCTGCAGACCAGCAGGACCAGCAGCATGACCGCCGTGAGCAGCACCCGCGGCGCGGCACGCCACGCGGGCCGGTGGTTCTCGACGCCGTGGATGTGGTGCAGCGCCCGCCGGAAGACCGCGGCGTAGCTGCACGCCGCCCAGGCGGCCCCCGCACCGCTGAAGGCGGCCAGCGAGGTGGTGGCCGATGCGTTCTCGGCCATGTGCCGCAGCGTGCCGGCGACCAGGGGGCGCGACTGACCGGGCATCAGCACCTCGAGCCCGCCCGGGACTCCGCTTCCGTCCGGACTGCCCGTCAGACCCACGAGGGAGAGCGTCAGCAGCACCGCCGGGCAGAGTGCCAGCACCGCGTAGTAGGTGAGCGCCGCGGCGCGTTCCGTCGCGTCCTTGTCCCAGGCCGCGGCCAAGGCCCGGGCCAGCGTGCGGAGTACGCCGAACACGGCGATCACCGGGTGCCGCCGCTGCCGTGCGGCGCCTCCCGCGCCCTCGGTCCTGCTGTCCTCTCCCCCGGCCCTGGCCCGTCCGCCGGCGGCCCTCCCGGTTCCGTTTCCGGTGCCCTTTCGCGTTCCGTTTCGGGTGCCGCTTCCGCTTCGGGTGCCGCTTCCGGCGTCCGTGGCCACACCGCGAGCGTCCTCGGTGGACGGCCCGGCCGCGCGCGGCTCAGCCGGCCGCCCGGCGCCCCGCACCCCGGCCGGCCACCGGGCCTTTCTCGTTCTGCCGGACCGTCCGGCGGAGGGCACGCCCTCACCAGTCGCCACCGCCACCCCTCCAGCCCGTACCGCGCGACACCCGGCCAACGCGGGACTTCTGCCCGCGCGGCGCGGCTTCATGGCCGCGTGCGGCCTCCGCTTCACAGATGGCCGGTTCGGTGCGCTCCCGGACCGCCCCCGCACCATTTCCGCGCGTTCCGGGGGCAGACGGACCCCGAGGAGGTATGTCATGGACGCACAGAACACGGTGACCCGGACCCCCTGGTGGGCCCGCATCGCCGTCGGCCTGGCCGGGCTGCTGGTGCTCTTGCTGCTGCTCGGCAGATTCCATCTGCTGCCGGGCCTTCCGGACCCGTTCGCCGAACGGACCGAGGACCGCAGCGGGCCGGTCCTGCTGAAGTCCATCCAGGACATGAACCGTTTCGAGGGGGCGAGCGGCAACTTCGAGGTCGTCGTCGACCTGCAGAAGGACGCCAAGTACCTGCCGGACATCGTGCACGGGGAGCGGACCCTGTACGTGGGCGCGGGCAGCGTCAACGCGTACGTGGACCTCGGCTCGGTGGGCTCCGACGCGGTGAAGGTCTCCGACGACCGCAAGACGGCCACCATCCGGCTGCCGCACGCCGCGCTGGAGCGGCCGTCGCTGGACCCCGAGCACTCCTACATCGTGTCCCAGCAACGCGGCTTCTTCGACCGCGTCGGCGACTTCTTCGGCAGCGACACCGGCAACGCCCAGCAGCTCAGCATCCTGGCCTCCCAGAAGATCCAGGACGCCGCGCGCAAGACCGAGCTGACCACCCGCGCGGAGGCCAACACCCGCACCATGCTGGAACACATGCTCACCTCGCTCGGATTCAGCCAGGTGAACGTCACCTTCGGACCGGCCACACAGCCGTCTCCGTCTCCCACCCACTCGGCGTCCGCCTCCCCCTCGACGTCCGCGACCTCGTGACGGCCGCAACCCCCTGACGACCGTGCCTTCGTGACGGCCGCCCGGGCGAGCGCCCGTGGAGTCGCCCATGCGGCTCTCCGGCGTCGCCCGGGCGACCACGTTCACGCCTCCGGCGCATGCCCGTGCGCCCCATGGCCCTCACCCGCACCGCAGACCTCCCCCGGGCTGCAGGCTTCTGAGAGCGCTCTCGCCCCGGCTTGACAGCCGACCGGCGGACCCCGCAGGGTACCTCTCCAAGAGAGCGCTCTCAGGCCGCGCTCCCCGCCCAACTCCCGTGCGTCCTCCGGCCACTGGCCATCCGTGTGTGAAGGTGGGTCGTCCCCCATGTCGTCTTTCGGTGCCACGGCTGTGGTCACGCCCGCGCGGGTGACCGGTGCCGCGCCGCCCGCGGGCCCGCACACCGTCCGCCGTCCGCCGCTCGTCCGGCCCGCGCCGCCCGAGCCCGACTTCGGGCCGCACGTCCGGGTGTTCGGCCCCGGCGACCCGGCCGCCGAGATCCAGGCGGCGTTCGACGCCGCGGGACCGGGGCCGGCCGCCTCCGCGTCCGGCGCTCCCGCCTCCGCCGGCCATCCCCGCGCCTTCCTGTTCAAGCCGGGCACCTACCGCCTGGACGCCGAACTCGGGCCGCACACCTCGGCGGTGGGCCTGGGCCCGGCGCCGGAGGCCGTGACCGTCCACGGGACCCTGCGCGCGGCGGACCCGACGGCCGCGGACGCCGCCGGGTCCGTGGCCGCCGGGCTGCGGCGCAGCACCGAGAACCTCAACCTCGTTCCGGCGGAGAGCGGTTCGGCGGGCGGCAGTCCGGCGGGCAGCTCGGAGAAGCCGTTCCTGTACGTCGACGGCACCGGCGCCTACCGGGTGTTCCTGCCGGCGCTGCGGCACGGTGGGGCCGGGACGGCCGGGGGACGGGCCGCGTACGGCTGGTCGGTGCCGATCGACCGCTTCTTCGTCGCCCGGCCCGGCGACTCGGTGCGCGCCCTCAACAGGGCGCTGGCGCAGGGCCGTCACCTGCTGCTGACGCCCGGCCTGTACCGGCTGACCGACACCGTCCGGGTCAAGTGGGCGGGCACGGTGGTGCTCGGGCTCGGGTCCGTCACCCTGGCCCCGGTCGGCGCGACGGTGCCGATGACGGTCGCCGACGCGCGCGGAGTGCGGATCGCGGGCCTGATGTTCGACGCGGGGCCGGCCACGCCGCCGGTGCTCCTCGAGGTCGGCCGGAGCGGCGGCGGGCGCTGCGACCCTCGGGAACCGGCGTCGGTGCAGGACGTGTTCTTCCGTCTCGGCGGCGCGGAGGACGGCCGCGCCCTGGTGGCCCACAGCGACCATGTGCTGCTGGAGGGCGTCTGGGCGTGGCGCGCGGGCCGGGCGGTGAGCGTCGGCGCCGCCGGATGCGTCGCCAGTGGTGCCGGCGGGGACGTGTCGGGGGTCCCGGAACACCCCGGGGTGAGGTTCCACGACCTGCCGGCCCTGCCGTGCGGCGAGGCAGGCGTGCGGGACCACGCGGTCGACGGCGGCGGTGCGGCTCAGGGCACCGGCGCGGTACCCCGCTGATCGCATGTCATGGGGTGAGGGGGGCCGTCGTCCCGGTACGGCGGTCCCCCTCACGAACGCGGGACCGCGAGGAACGCCCGCGGGCGGGACCCGGGCCACCGTCGTGCGCTGAGTCCGGCAGCCGCGGCCATCGTGCGCTCCTCCGGAACGGGGTGGACGTCGGCCCTTGGCCTGTCCTTCGCCGCGATCGTGGACGCCGCCGCGCCGCTGCTGCCGGAGGACGGTCAGCCGCCGGTCCGGACGCCGACTGGTCGACGTGTTCCCCGAGGACGCGGCGCGCGTGCGCGGCCACGCAAGATGCCTGCGCGGGCACGCCGTCCGCTGACGCCGCCCCGTCCCGCCCCGCACCGCCCGCCGCACGGCCGCTGACCCACCCTGCCCCGGCGCGACCCCGCCTACATGTGCACCCGCGGCAGGATCCGGTCGAGGCGGCGGGGGAACCACCAGTTGGCACGGCCCATCAGGAACATGGTGGAGGGGACGAGGATCAGCCGGACGACGGTGGCGTCCAGGATGACGCTGACGGCCAGGCCCACCGCGAGCATCTTGATGACGACCGTCGGCGAGGCGACGAAGGACAGGAACACCGCGGTCATGATGAGCGCCGCGCTGGAGATCACCCGTCCGGTCGCGGACAGCCCGGCGCCCACCGAGCGGGTGTTGTCGCCGGTGTCGTACCAGGCCTCGGCGATGCGGGAGATGAGGAAGATCTCGTAGTCCATGGACAGGCCGAAGACGATGGCGAACATCATCATCGGCACGTAGGACTCGATCGGCACGGACGAGGGCAGTCCGAGCACACCGGTCGCCCAGCCCCACTGGAACGCGGCGACCAGCACCCCGTACGAGGCGCCGGTCGTGAGCAGGTTGAGCAGCACTGCCTTGACCGGGATGACCAGGCTGCGGAAGACCGTCATCAGCAGCAGGAACGCGGCGACCAGCACGATGCCGATGATGATCGGCAGCCGGTCCTTGACGGTGTTGCGGAAGTCGTACTGGCTGGCGGTGGTGCCGGTGACGTAGCTGGTGGCGCCGGTGCCCTGCAGCGCGTCGGGCAGCGTACTGCCGGTGAGACGGTTGATCACCCCGCCGGTGCTGGCGGACTGCGGCACGCCGACGGGCGTGACGGTGGAGACCAGCAGCTTGCCGTCGGGGGTGGGCTGGACGGGGGTGAAGCGGGCGATGTCCCCGGTGTCCTGCAGCGCCTCGGTCACGTCGGTGCTGACCTGGCTGACGGGGACGGTGGCGTGCTGGACGTCGACGACGACCGTCAGCGGGTCGTTGGCGCCCGGCCCGAAGCCGGGGCCGGGGGCGTCGGAGATCCAGTCGAACGCCGTGCGGCTGGTGGTGCCGGACTTGTTGACGCCGCTGTCGACATGGCCGAGGCGCATCGAGAACAGCGGGACGGCGAGCACCACGAGCAGGGTTGTGCCGGCGGTGAGAAAGACCGCCGGATGCCGGGAGACGAAGATCGCGTAGCGGTGCCAGGCGTCGCTGTCGCCCGCGGTCTCGGCCACCGGCCTGCGCACATGCGCCTTGTCGATGTGCCGGCCGACCAGGCACAGCGCGGCGGGCACGAGGGTGAGCGAGGCGGTGGCGGCGATGACGACCGCGATGGTCGCGGCGAGACCGAGCTTGCCGATGAAGGTGAGCCCGCACGCGTAGAGCGAGAGCATGGCCACGGAGACGGTCGTGGCGGCGACGAGCACCGCGTGCCCGGTCACCGCGGTGGTCCTGGCGATGGCCCGTTCCACGCTGTGACCGTCCATCAGGTCCTGACGGAAGCGGGTGGTGAGGAAGAGGGCGTAGTCGATGCCGACGCCGAGCCCGATCATGGTGGACAGCGTCGGCGCGGCGGTGGCGAAGGTGATGACGCCGGCCACGATGCCGACGACCCCGATGCCCACGCCCACCGCGATGAGCGCGCACACGAGCGGCAGGACGGCGGCGAGGAGACTGCCGAAGACCAGCAGCAGGATGATCAGGGCCACGCCGACGCCGACGAGTTCGCTGGCCAGGTCGTTGGCGGGCGTGGTGGTGATCTGGTCGAAGCCGCCGCCGTAGGCCACTCCGAGGCCGTCGGCGCGGGCGGGCGCGGTCGCGGTGTCGAGCTGGTCGGTGTAGTCGTTGCCGAGCGCCTTCAGTTGCTCGTCGAAGGTGACGGTGGTGTACGCGGTCCGCCCGTCGCTGCTGGTCACCAGGGGCGAGGCGCCGGTGGCGTGCGGCATCTTCGCCAGGTTGCCGAGCGTGGTGCCGATCGCGGACTGGTGGTCGGCGACGGCGCCGGAGCCGGTGTGGAAGACCACCAGGCCGCTCGGCGCGGCGGCCGCGGGGTCGGAGGCGCTGAGCAGGTCGCTGCCCTTGGCGGACTGGCTGCCGGACAGGGTGATCTGGTCGTTGAAGGTCGGTCCCACGATGGCCCGGCCGGCGAGCGCGGCCACCAGCAGCACGATCCAGCAGGCGATGACCCCCACCGCGTGCCGCCCGCAGAAGGCCCCGAGCCGCGCCAGGCGTCCCGTGGGGGCGTCGGGTGCGGGGTCGGGAAGGTAGGACGGCACGTCGCCTCCTGGAGCGCGGGTCTGGCTCGACCATGGCAGAAAGTGGCAGGTGTGCCAATTGACACGGCCGACACCGCGATTAGGCTGCCG
This sequence comes from Actinacidiphila acidipaludis, assembly GCF_019890725.1. Lineage (GTDB taxonomy): Bacteria > Actinomycetota > Actinomycetes > Streptomycetales > Streptomycetaceae > Actinacidiphila > Actinacidiphila acidipaludis. The sequence goes on along the minus strand of NZ_JAINZZ010000016.1, from coordinate 39,240 downwards.
GTGTGAATGGCGAGTCCACCCGCGGGGCAACCGCCCCGGGCACCGGCCGGGTGCCCCGGCAGAACGAGCGCGGCACCGGGCTGCGGGAACGCAAGAAGGCGCAGACCCGGCGCGAGCTGCGGGCCGGCGCCGCCCGGCTCTTCGCCGACCAGGGCTTCGCGGGCACCACCGTCGCGGACATCGCGGCCGCCGCGAACGTCTCCGAGCGGACCTTCTTCCGGTACTTCGACAGCAAGGAGGCGCTGCTGCTGCCGGACGGGGAGGAGCTGTTCGCCCGGATCGGGGCGGAGCTGGCCGCGCGCCCGCCGCGGGAGGAGCCGGTGGAGGCGGTGTGCGCGGCACTGCTGGCCGCCGCCGGTCCGCTCGCCGGCGGCAGTGCGGCCGCCGCCGCACCGGCTCCGCCCGTCCCGAAGGTGCCCGCCCAGCCCGTGCCGCGGTCCGGCCGGGCGGCCCCGGCCGCAGTGCCCTCAGCGCCCCCAGTGCCCGCGGCTTCGGCGGAGCCGGAGACAGCGGTGTCCGCGAGGGCGGGCGTGGCGGTGGACCGCCTGCTGCACGCCTTCGACGGTTTCGAGGAGCGGCTGACGGACCTGGTCGCCGCGCGGCTGCCGGAGCGGACACCCGACCGCGACCTGCACGCCGCGGTGCTCGCCTGCACGTGCCTGTCCACGGTGCGGGCGATCCTGCGCACCCGGTCCGCCCGGCGTGCGGCGGGTGCCGCCGTGGCGGAGCCGGCGGACATGCTTGCGGCCGCACTCGGGGTCCTGTCCGGGATCGGGAGCGGGGCCGGCGGCCGGTGAGCAACCCGTTGACGCGGCTGCGCCGCACTCCCCTGATCGTCGCCGTCGTGGTGACGGCCGCCGCCGTCCTGCTGGCGTGGGTGGGCGACGTGCTCCTGGAACGTACCGCCCGCCACCGGATCGCGAGCGCGGCCGCCTGCCGGCTGCGGCCGAGCGGGCCGGTGTCCGCGGACCTGACAGGCACGCTGCCAGGGCTGCGGCTGCTCACCGGCCGGGTCGGCACGGTCCGCATCGCCGCCGAGGACGTCCGGCGCGACGGCACCAGCCTGTCGGTCGCCGCCGAGCTGCACGGGGTGACCACGGGCGGTGCCATCGGCGGGGGCAGCGCGACCGCGACCCTCCCCTACGGCGAGCTGGACGGCAGGCTGGGCAGCGCCGCGGCGGGGCTGCGGCCCGGCGGCGACGGGCACGGCGGCCTGGTGCTGACCGGGACGCTCGCCGGCCTCCCGCTGCCGCTGACCGTGCACGCCCGGCTGAGCACGGACGCGGGCCGGGTGACGGTGACGCCCACCGGCGTCTCACTGTTCGGGCAGGACATTCCGGTGGCCTCCCTGAAGGCGGACCCGCGTACCGCGCCGCTGGCCGGAAAACTCGCCCCGCGTTCCGTGACGCTGCCTCAACTCCCGTCCGGGGTGAGCCTGGTGAGTGTCGTGACCGACCAGGACGGGCTGCGGATGAACCTGCGGCTCACCTCGCGGGCGACGTCGGGCGCATCTCATGGATGTGCCCGGTAACGACCTTGCCAGGTGTCTCGACCCGTGGATCAACCCTCCCTAGGATGAGGGCACTTCCGCAATCGCCGGACTACTCAGAGTCGAGACGTCAAGAGGGGCCCTATGGAACACGGGGACACACCGCTGACCGACAAGATCGACGTGACGGTGCCGAGTGTGGCCCGCATGTACGACTACCTCCTGGACGGAAAGGACAACTATCCGGCCGACCGCACCGCCACCGACCAGCTGCTGCTGCAGGTGCCGAGCATGAAGGTGCTCGCCCTGAACAACCGTCAGTTCCTGCGTCGTGTGGTCCGGGTGCTCGCCGAGGACTACGGCATCAGGCAGTTCGTCGACCACGGTTCCGGTCTGCCCACCGCGGACAACGTGCACGAGATCGTGCAGCGCATCGACCCTGACGCCCGTGTGGTGTACACCGACGTCGACCCGATCGTGCTCGCCCACGGGCGCGCGCTGCTGGAGCAGAACGACAACACGGCCGTCATCACCGCCGACTTCCGCGACACCGAGAGCATCTGGGAGAGCGACGAGGTCAAGCGGCTGATCAAGATGGACGAGCCGATCGCGGCGCTGTTCGTCTCAGTACTGCACTGCATCCCGGACAAGGACGACCCGGCCGGCGTCGTCGCCCGGGTCCGCGAGAAGCTGCCGCCGGGCAGCTTCCTGGTGGTGTGCCAGCTCGTCAGCGAGGACGAGGAGACCCGCCGCGGGGTCACCGAGTTCATGGACCTGTCGACCGGCGGCCACTGGGGCCGGGTCCGCGAACCGTCCGACGTCGCCCACTACCTGGAGGGCCTGGAGCTGCTGGAGCCGGGCCTGGTGGAGGTCTCCACCTGGCGGGCCGACAACGACCTGGCGCCCAAGCAGGCCAGCCACGAGTGGATCGAGTTCGGCGGCGTCGCCCGGATCTGACCTCCGGTCCGAGGCCGGGTGAGCGAGCCGTACACGAGACGAGGCCCCGCACCCTCCGGTGCGGGGCCTCGTCTCGTGTACGGCTCGCTCGGCGGGCCGGACGTTCCGGCTACGTGTAGTGCTCCAGTGCCGCTTCCAGCATCGCCCGGCTGGCGGCCGGGGTCGCGGCCAGCGCACTCAACTCGTCGAGTGCGGCACGGTACTTGTCGAGGTCCTCCAGGCGGTCCAGGTACACCGCGCTGGTCATGTGCTCCAGGTAGACGACGTCCGGCAGGAAGCCCTGCGCGAACCGCAGATAGGTCACCGCCGCACCGGGCGTGGCCGCGGCGCTGGCCTCGTAGGAGGCGATCTGCAGACGGATGCCGGGCTGGCGCAGCGCCTCCAGCAGATAGCTGAGCTGGTCGCGCATCACCTTGCGTCCGCCGACCGGGCGGTAGAGCACGCCCTCGTCGATCAGCGCCCACAGCACCGGGGCGCCGGGCTCCGACATCCGGCGCTGGCGCTCCAGCCGCAGGTCGACGCGCTTGCGGACCTCCTCGGGCGGAGCGAGCCGGTGGCCGCTGACCACGACGGCCTCGGCGTAGGCCGGCGTCTGCAGCAGACCCGGCACGAACTGCGTCTCGTAGGTACGGATGATGTGGGCGTCACGTTCCAGACCGATGAGCTGCTGGAGCCAGTCGGGGACGACCTCCCCGTACGGCTGCCACCAGTCGGGCTGGGCGGAGCGCTGCACCAGCCGGGTGATCTCGGCCCGTTCGTCGGCACTCACCCCGTACAGGGCGAGAAGATCGTCGACGTCACGGATCTTCAGCGACACGTGGGCGGTCTCCATGCGGCTGATCTTGGAGGCGTGCGCCCTGATGTGGTGCCCGGCGGCGGCCGGGCTCATGCCCCGGCTCTCGCGCAGGGCACGCAGGTAGTTCCCGAGCACGCGCGCCATGGCCTTGGCACCCATGTCGGGGCGGCGTTCAAGGAGTTGTATCGGCGAGACGGGCTGCGGCACTGCGGGCATGCGGGCTCCCAACGAATACTGGACAGGCCAGTATTGCACCCGGGAGCCCGCTTTCGCCGCCTAACGGCGGTGTCGATCAAGCCACTTCAGGTGGTGAAGGTGTCGAAGTCACCGTCCTTGGCCCCTTCGACGAACGCGGTGATCTCCGCACGCGTGTAGACGAGGGCGGGACCGTCGGGATGGCGCGAGTTGCGCATCGCGACGCTGCCGTCGGGCAGTTCGGCCACCTCGACGCAATTGCCGCTCTGGTTGCTGCGCCCGCTCTTGATCCAGCGGGCTCCGGCCAGCGAACTGGCCTGAACGCCGTTGTCGAACTGCTGCACCTGGCATCACTCCTTCGTGGGTTAGCCACCCCGCGGGTCTGCTCACGCATCACCCACCACGATAGGTACATGCGTACCCGCCGCGCACTTGCGGATGCAATTCCGGATGCAATTGCATCAGATCCTGGGACGCAGCGGTACTGTGAGTGCCACAGTGATCTCGTTGTGTGCTCGAACTCTGCGTTCCGAGGGGTGAAACCGCATGACCGCCCAGTCCTCCGGCACCGAGAGCGGCCCTCCGGGCGGGCATCAACGGGCGGTGAGGGACCGGGAGCCGGGCCCGCTCGACGCGTTCCTGCACACCGAGCCGCGCGTGTGGGGCGGTGCCCCCGGCACCGGTGAACACGGCTTCGCGGCACTGCGATTCGACGCGACCCCGGGCAGCGTCACCCGCACCCGCAGCTTCCTGCGCAGCACCCTGACGGGGTGGCAGCTGCCGGAGCTGGTCGACGACGCGACCACCATCGCGGCCGAACTCGTCGCGAACGCGGTCACCCACGCGCTCGGCCCCGGGGCCGCCGGGCCGCTGCCGCCCCGCCCCTCCGCGTGGATCGCGCTGGTCCGCACCGACCGGGCGGTGGTCTGCGCGGTGGCCGACCCGAGCCCCGCGCTGCCGGCGATGGCCGACCCCGAGCCGTTCGCCGAGTCCGGCCGCGGACTGCGCATCGTGGCCGAACTCAGCGAGACCTGGGGGCACTCCCAGCCGGAGGCCGCGGGCAAGACCGTGTGGGCCCGGCTCGCCAGCCCGGAGGGCTGACGCTCGAGCTTACGCAGTGGCCGGCCGAGGAAGGAGGCCGTCCGCGGAGGTGGGGCACCTCCCGGCCGAAGGCTCGGGGCGAGGAGGAAGACCGACCGGCCGGCCGACCGAATCCGCCGCCGATCAGGACGCCCGGCGCACCTCGAACAGCAGCGCCTGCTCGGGGTTGAGCTGGGGCAGCGGCAGTCCGGCCTCGGCCAGCACCGCGCCCGGCAGCGCCACCCAGCCCTCCAGCGCCCGGGTCAGCCACGCCGGGCCGCCCGTCTGGTGCAGCGAGGGCAGGCCCAGGTCGGTGCGGACCCGCACCTCGTACCGCGCGTCGGCGGCCAGCCCCGGCAGCCGCACCCGGCCGGACTGGGCGGCGCGCGAAGTGGCCAGCCGCGCCCAGCAGTAGACCGCCGCGGAACCGTCCTGCGCCACCACGCCGTGCAGCAGCGTCGCCTCGTCCTCCAGGTCGGCCCGGACCGTCACTCCGCCGTGCAGCAGGGGACGCAGCTCCCGGTGGAGCGCGGTCCACGCGGTGATCCGCGCCAGCTCCTCGTCGTCGCACGCCGTGATGTCCTGCTCGATGCCCGCGTGGCCGAACAGGGCCGTGGCCAGCCGGAAGGTGTCGGAGCTGACCCGCGCGGTGGTGTGGCTCGGCGCGGGCCCGAAGTGGGCGCCGACCAGCTCGGGCGGCAGCAGCTGCCCGGTCCAGCGCTGGATGGACTGGCGCTCCAGCGGGTCGTTGCAGTCCGAGGCCCAGACCCGGTCGGTCCTGGACAGGATGCCGAGGTCGATCCGGCCGCCGCCGCTGGCGCAGCTCTCGATCTCCAAACCCGGGTGACGCTCCTTCAGGGCGTCGATCAGCCGGTACAGCGCCACCACCTGGGCGTGCGAGGCGGGCCGGTCGCCGGGGCCGTGCACGGCCTCGTCCAGCTCCCGGTTGTGGTCCCACTTCAGGTAGGCGATGCCGTAGGTGCCGACGAGTCCGTCGAGGCACTGCAGCAGGTACGTCCAGGCGTCCGGGTTCGCCAGGTCCAGTACGTGCTGGTGGCGGGCCGAGGGGCCGGGGCCCGCGGCGGGGCCGAGCACCCAGTCGGGGTGCTCGCGGGCCAGGTCCGAGTCGAGGTTGACCATCTCCGGCTCGACCCAGAGGCCGAACTCCATGCCGAGGGCCCGCACGTGGTCGGCGAGCGGGGTCAGCCCGTCCGGCCACACCGTGGGGTCGACGCTCCAGTCGCCGAGCCCGGCCCGGTCGGAGCGGCGGCCGGAGAACCAGCCGTCGTCGAGGACGAAGCGCTCCACGCCGACCTGGGCGGCCCGGTCGGCCAGCCGCAGCAGCCGGTCCAGGTCGTGGTCGAAGTAGACGGCCTCCCAGCTGTTGAGGATGACCGGGCGCGGGGTCCGGGGGTGCGTCGCGCGGCCGCGCAGCAGGGTGTGGAAGCGGGCGGCGAGCCCGTCCAGGCCGTCGCGTGACCAGGCGAAGTGGCACACGGGCGCGTCGTAGGTGTCGCCGGGCGCGAGCCGGATCTCGCCGGCCCGCAGGAGCTCGCCGCCGCCCAGCACCGCCGCGTGGGCGCCGGCGCCCTCGGGCAGCTGCTCCACCAGGTAGCGCTGGTCGCCGCTCCACGCGACGTGCACGGCCCACACCTCGCCGTGGCGGAAGCCGAAGCCGGGCTCGCCGACGGTGACCAGGTAGGGGCTGTCCAGGCCGGGCTTGCCGCGGCGGACCTCGCGAGCGTACGTGCCGTGCCCGAGCCGGCGGCGCTGCGGCGACCGCTCGCGGCTCCACTTGCCGGTGAAGTCCAGGATCTCGCCGGCCCGGCGGGGCAGCGGCAGCAGCGTGGTGACCTGGGAGAGGTCGTAGGGCTCGGGGGCGGCGTCCGGCGTCGCGCGGCGGGTCACCGAGGAGGCGACGGCCAGCACGCCGGAGGGGTCGAGGGTGTAGGTGAGGGTGATGTCGAGGCCGGCCGCGGGTTCGTCGAGCCGGAGCACCAGTTCGCCGCCGCCGTCAGGGTCCTCACGGCACTCGGCGTCCGTGAGGGCCGGGCGCGGCGCGCCCGCCGTGCCGGCGAGGTGGCCGTGGTGGCCGGGGGTCCCGTGCCAGCCCTCGGCCTCGGTGGGCCACACGGTGAAGCGGCGCGGGATGTCCAGGGCGTTGTTGAGGATCGCGGCGTCCGCGGTCAGGACGAGCGCCTCGCCGTCGGCGGCGGTCAGCTCGCCGAGGTCGGCGCCCCAGTGCAGGACTCTGGGCACCGGCTCGCTGAGTTCCACGACGAGGCAGGTGCCTGCCGCGCGCAGGGAGACGATCCGCGCGGGAGTGCTGGGCATACAGAGTCCTTTCCGTTCGTCGGGACGGCGGACGGGCCCCGCCCGGGGGCCCGTCCGCCGTCCCGACACCAGTTGCTTGCGGGGTTCAGCTCTTCGCGAGCAGCGACTTGGTCGTGTTCTGCATGTCGGCGAAGACGCTGTCGTTCTTCTGGCCGGCGAAGTATGCCTCGAACAGGGGCTCGATCGCGTCCTGGATGGCGGCGCCGTTGCCGTACACCGGTGACGGGTAGAGGACCTTGTCCTTCAGCATGTCGGTGAAGACCGACAGGTCGATGCCCTGCGACTTCAGGGCCTGCGCGGAGGCGTCCATGGAGGCGGGGATGGACGGGAAGAAGGTGCCGGTGGTGGAGGCCTTGGACTGGCAGGCCTCGGAGCCCATGTAGGAGACCCACTTCCAGGCCAGGTCCGGGTTCTTGGTGCCGGCCCAGATGTTGTTGCCGTTGGAGTTGCTCAGCACCGAGCGGTTGCCGTCGGGACCCTTGACCGTGGGGGCGATGCCCACCTTGAGGTTGGGGATCTTGGCGAACGTCGAAGCCTCCCACGAACCACCGGTCTCCAGCGCCACCTTGCCCGACGACAGCAGGTCCACGTCGCTGACGCTGGTGGTGAACTGCCCGATCTTCGGAGCGTAGCCCTTGTTCTCCAGCGAACGCACCCAGTCCATGGTCTTCACGAACCGCGGGTCGTCGTAGTTGAAGACGGTCGGCCAGTTGGACCTGTCGCCGAGCCGCCAGCCGGTGGTGGAGACGAAGGAGCTCCAGGTGGTCTGGCCGATGAAGTCCTTGGCCGCGATCTCGCCGAACCCGTAGGTCTTCACGTGGTTCTTGTCGAACCCGGCCTGGTCGCCCCGGCGTCCCTTGTCGTCCAGGGTGAGGTGGGCGATCATCTTGCCGAAGGTGCCGCCGTCGTCGGGGTTCCAGGTCAGGTTGTCGACGTCGTTGGCGGTGTAACCGGCCTTGGCCAGCATGTCGCTGTTGTAGTAGGTGCCGGTGGCGGCCCAGTCGAGCGGCAGGGCGTACTGCTTGCCGTCGGTGAACTTCCAGGCGTCGACGCCCACCGAGAAGCGCGACAGGTCGAACTTGTCCTTGCCGATGTAGCTGTCGAGCGGCAGGAGCTGGTGCTGCGAGGCGTAGGCCTGGAAGAACTGCACGCTGTTCTGGAAGGCGTCGGGCGCGTTGCCGGCCACGAAGCCGGCGGTGAGCTTGGTGAAGTAGTCGGCGACGTTGTACTGCGAGATCTTCACCGTCACACCGGGGTTGGCCTTCTCGAAGTCGGTCGCGCACACCTGGTAGGCGGCGGCCTGCTTGTCGTCCCACGTCCACCAGTTGACCGTCTTGGAGCCGGAGCCGCCGCCGGAGCCGGAGGAGCAGGCGGAGACCACCGCGGCCAGTGTGAGCGTGGCACCCAGCGCGACGACCTTGCGAACTCTCATGATTCCTTCTTTCGGGGTGTGCCTGCAGGGGTGCGCCCTGCGTCTCGGGTCATGCGTGGGACGACGTCTTGAGGAGCGCCCCGAAGGCGCTCAGGGCGATCGCGAGGTCCTCGGAGCCGCCGGCGTCGTGGCCGTTGAACTCCCACACCCGCATCTGCCGGGGCCCGGCGTAGGCGTGGTAGGCCGCGAGCGCGGTGGACGGCGGGCAGACCTCGTCGCGCAGCCCGGCCGAGAACCAGGCCGGGGCGGTGGCGCGCCGGGCGAAGGCGAGCCCGTCGAAGTAGCCGAGGGTCGCGAAGGTCTGCTCCACCAGGTCGCGGCGGGCCGCGAGATAACCGATGAGCTCGGCGTACGGCGCCTCGCCGGTGAGCCGGGTGGCGTGCCGGATGTCGCACAGGAACGGCGACTGGACGTGCAGCGCCCGCAGGCCGGGGACCAGCCCGGCGACGGCGAGCGCGATGCCGCCGCCCTGGCTGGCGCCGGTCACCGCGATCCGCTCGGGGTCGGCCAGCGGGCAGGCGCGGACCGCCTCGACCGCGCGCACGGCGTCGGTGAACACCCGCCGGTAGACGTAGGTGTCCCGGTCCTCGATGCCGCGGGTGAGGAACCCGGGGTGCGACGGGCCGCTGCCGACCGGGTCGCCCGTCGCGCCGCCGCCGGCCCACGCGCCGCCCTGGCCGCGGGTGTCGACGAGCAGGTGCGCGTACCCGGCGGACGCCCACAGCAGGTCGTCGACGGGGGCGCCGCGCCCGCTGCCGTAGCCGTGGAACTGCACCACTGCCGGCAGCGGCCCGCTGCGCTCGCGGGGCAGCCGCAGCCAGGCGCGTACCGGGTGCCCGTCGAAGCCGGGGAAGACGGCGTCGTGGACCTCCACGGTCTCCAGGCCGGTCTCCACCGGTTCGAGCCGGAGACGGGCCGGCCGGGCGCGGGCCTCGTCGAGGGTGGTCTTCCAGAAGGCGTCGAAGTCCGCCGGCTCCCGGTAGGCGCTGCGGTACGCCCACAGGTCGGGCAGGTCGCGTTCGGTCAGCATGCGCCGGCCTCCTGCCCCGCGCGGACCGGACGCAGCCGGCCGTCGAGGACGAACGCGGTGCCGGGCTCGACGGTGACCTCGGCGGTGCGGTCGCCGCAGCGGACGCGCACCGGCTCGGCGGGGTCGCCGGCGATCCGGCGCAGGGTGACGCCGGTGAGGACGCCGGCGTCCCAGGCCAGGTCCACGGAGAGTCCGCCGCGGCAGCGCAGGTCGCGGGCGTCTCCCTCGGACCACTGCGCGGGCAGCGCGGGCAGCAGATGGACGGTGCCGGTGTGGCTCTGCAGGACCATCTCGGTGATCGCGGCCATGAAGCCGTAGCTGCCGTCGATCTGGAACGGCGGGTGGGTGGAGAACAGGTTGGGCAGCAGTCCGCCCCACCGGGAGCCGTCGACGGGGGCGTCGGTGCCGGCGTCCCCGTCCAGCGGGCGGGCGGCCTCCAGCAGCAGTTCGCGGGCGCCCACCGCGTCGCGGAGCCAGGCGCGCTGACTCATCTTCCAGGCCCAGGACCAGCCCATGGCGCCCGGCCCGCGGCGGTCCAGCAGCCGCCGGGCGGCCAGGGCGAACTCGGGCGCGGTGTCCGGGTCCACCAGGCCGAGCGGGTGGAGGCCGACCAGCGGGGAGAGATGACGGTGCGCGGGGTCCTGCTCCGGCAGGTCGTCGGCCCACTCCTGGAGCAGTCCGACCGGGGAGATCCGCGGCAGCGGCAGCCGGGGCAGCGCGGCCTGGATCTCGTCGGTCAGCGGGTCCTGGAGTCCGAGCAGGGCGGCCGCGCGCAGGGTGCGCTCGAAGGCCGCGCGGATCAGCCAGAGGTCCATGGCCGAGGAGTGGGTCAGTGACTCGGGCCTGCCCTGTTCGGACAGGAAGAGGTTCTCCGGGGAGGTGGACGGCAGGGTCCGCAGGTACCCGTGGCCGTCCGAACCCTCGTCGGAGCCGCCGACGTCGCTGCTGCTGCCGCCGCCGTCGTCGGAGCCGCCGCCCGGGCGGTCCTCGTCGACCAGCCAGTCGAGCAGGAAGGCCGAGCAGCCGCGGAGCAGCGGCCAGGCCCGCTCGCGCAGGAACGCGGTGTCGCGGGTGAAGTCGTAGTGGTCCCACAGGTGCTGGGACAGCCAGGCGCCGCCCATCATCCAGATCGCCCAGGACGGGTTGCCGTGGCCCATGCCGACCGGCAGCGCCCAGCCCCACATGTCGGTGTTGTGGTGCGCGACCCAGCCGCGCGCCCCGTACAGTTCCCGCGCCACGTCGGTGCCGTGGGCGGCCACCCGGTCCAGCAGGTCGAACAGCGGCTCGTGGCAGGCCGGGAGGCCGGCCGCCTCGGCGCCCCAGTAGTTCATCTGGGTGTTGATGTTGACCGTGTAGTTGGAGGACCAGGCGGGCCGCAGGTCGGCGTTCCAGATGCCCTGGAGGTTGGCGGGCGGTCCGGTGCGCGGGCGGGAGGCGGCGGCGAGCAGATACCGGCCGAACTGGAAGAGCACGGTGGCGGTGAGCAGTTCGTCGCGGCCGCTGAGGATGTCGGCGGACACGTCGTACGTTCCGGACCGGCGGGGGCCGACGCGCAGGGCGCTGCCGCCGAGCAGCCCCCGCAGGTCGCCCTCGTGCTGTGCGAGCAGCGCTTCGGCACCGAGCGCGGCGGCGCGGCCCGCGGCGCCGGCCGCGGCGTCCAGGTGCACCTCACGGCTGCCGGGGCCGGGCCGGCCGCTCCAGTGGGCGTGGGCGCGGGTCGAGGAGGCGACGGTGACCAGCAGCCGGGTCGCGCCGGTGATCCGCAGGCTGCCGTCGGTGATGGCCACGGTGACCTCGCCATCGGTGGCCAGCCGGACGGCGAGCGCGCCGAACGGGTCGTAGCCGCCGACGGGTCCCGTGGCGTAGCGCAGGGGTTCGGCGACGGCGGGCTCGTGCGCGGGGGCGCCGTCCACCGGGATCTCGACGCCGAGGGTGATGCCGCGCTGGTCGGCGGCGCGCTGCACCTCCCGCAGCGGGGTGGTGAGTTCCAGCCGAAGGCCCACGGTCCCGCCGACCGCGGTGAGGTCGGTGCACAGCGTGCCCGAGACGGCGTCGGCCCAGGTGCGGCGGCTCACCGCGGTCCCGCCGAGGGTGAACTCCTCGGCGGCGACACCGCTGTCCAGGTTGAGGGTCCGGCCGTGGTGAACCGCGCGTTCGCCGCCGTCCACGGTCAGCCACAGGTCGGCGTAGGGCAGGTACTCCTGGCTGTAGGGGCCCTCGAACGTCATCAGCAGCGACTCTGCGGTGCGGCGGTCGCCGTCCCGCAGGGCCGCCCGCACCTCGGCCAGCCGCCGGGGTCCCGCCCCGCCCGCCACGACGTCGGCCAGGGCGGCGGCGGGACCGTCCGGTGTTCCCGACCAGACGGTGGAGTCGTTGATCTGGATGCGGCCGCGGTGGGCGCCGCCGAAGACCATGGCGCCCAGCCGGCCGTTGCCGACGGGCGCGGCCTCGTGCCAGTCGGCGGCCGGCGCCGGCCACGACAGCAGCAGGTCGGCGGGGTCAGGGGTGGTGTGCACGTACGGGTTCCCGTCGTTCGAGGGGCGGCCGGCCCGCGGCGTGGGCGTGCCGCGGGCGGGCCGGGGAGCGGCAGGACCGGCTACTTGATGCCGGAGAAGCCGATGGAGTTCACGACGCGCTTGCCGAAGGCGATGAAGAGCAGCAGCATCGGCAGCGCCGCGATGAGGGCGGCGGCCATCAGGCCGGCCCAGTCGGGAGCGGCCTGCGGCGAGGACTGCTTGAACACGCCGAGGGCGAGCGTCAGCGGTTCGGTGCCGGAGGAGTTGGTGACCAGCAGCGGCCACATGTAGTCGTTCCAGGCGTTGACGAACATCAGCAGCGAGACGGTCGCCAGCGGTGCGGCCGACATCGGCAGGATGACCCGCACGAAGATCCGCAGCGGCCCGGCGCCGTCGATGATCGCCGCCTCCTCGATCTCGCTGCTCAGGCTCAGCATGAACTGCCGCAGGAAGAACAGCGTGAAGGCCTGGAAGAGACCGCCCGGCAGGATCAGCCCGGCGAACGTGTTGTTCAGGCCGGCGTCCTTGATGAACACGAAGTTCGGCAGCAGCGTGAAGACGCCGGGCACCATCAGGGCGCTGATCAGCACGCCGAACACCAGGTTGCGCCCGCGCCAGTGCAGGCGGGAGAAGGCGTACGCGGCGGCGGCGGAGAACACCACGATCAGGACGGTCTGCACCGAGGCGTAGATCAGCGAGTTGCGCAGGTAGAGCGGGATGTCGAGGGAGGCGCCGGAGCCGCCCTGGGCCTGCGCCTGCGCGGTGGTCGCGATGCCCAGGGCGCGTTCGAAGGCGCCCCAGGTGAAGCCGACCGGCAGCGGCGAGGACGGGTCGGTGGCCAGCTTGTAGTTGTTGGACAGCGCGGTGCGCAGGATCCAGTAGAACGGGAAGAGCGTGACCAGGACGACCACGCCCAGGTACGTCCACGCCGCGATCCGTCCGGCGGACAGCCGCCGCGGGCCGCGCGCGGCGTTGCGGGGACGCCCCGCGGTGGCGGTGCCGGGTGCGAGGGTGACAGCCACGGGGGCCTCCTTCAGTTCAGGTCGGACTCGTTGGCGCGGGCGAGCCGCAGCTGGGTGAAGGTGACCGCGATGAGCAGCGTGAACAGGGCGAGCGACATGGTCGCGGCGTAGCCGAAGTCGAACTGCCGGAAGGCTTTGCGGTAGATGTACATCTGCAGCACGTTCGAGGCGTTGGCCGGGCCGCCCTCGGTGGTGACCTGCACGATGTCGAAGACCTGGAAGGCGTTGATCACCGTCAGGACGACGACCATCGCCAGGATCGGCCGCAGCAGCGGAACGGTCAGCCGGCGGAACATCTGGACCTCGCTCGCCCCGTCGACCCGCCCGGCCTCGTAGATGGTCGGCGGGATGGTCTGCAGGCCGGCGAAGATCAGCAGGGCGTAGTAGCCCATCCACTTCCACACGCTGATCGCCGCGAGCGAGGGGATCGCCCATCCCCCGCTGCCGAAGAACATGATCGAGTGGCCGGTCAGGTGCTTCAGCGCGATGTCGATGATGCCGAGTTGGGGGTCGAGCATCCACTGCCAGACCAGCGCCGCGATGACGTTGGAGATCAGGAACGGCAGCAGGACCACGCCGCGCAGCACCGTGGAGCGGGTCGTCCGGTGCAGCACCACCGCCGTCACCAGGGAGACCAGCGTGCCGAAGGCGACGGACAGCACCACGAAGTAGGCGGTCACCCACAGCGAGTGCCAGAAGACCCCGTCGTGGACCAGTTCCCGGAAGTTGGCCAGGCCCGTCCAGGTGGGCGGGGTGAGCACGTGGAAGTCGGTGAAGCTCAGATAGACGCCGCGGAACGTCGGGTACGCGTAGAAGATCGCGAAGCCGGCGACGGCGGGGAGGATGAGCAGCAGGGCGAACGGCAGGTCCAGGCGGCGGGCCGCCCGGGACCGGGTGGGCAGGGCGCGCCCGCTCCTGCGGGCGGTGCGCCGGCCGGCGGAGCGCTGGGAAGGGGCGGCCGTGGCGGCCACCGCGCCGGCGGCGCCGGACGACGGTGTCACCGGCGTCGTGTGGTTGTCCTGCGAGGTGACCACCACGGCACTCTCCTTTGCGTTGGGTGGTACGGGATCCGGGCTCGCGGGGGATCCGGGAGGTGCCCGGGTCGGCACGGGCGGGGATCACGAGCGCGGACCGGGCCGCGGACAAGGTGCGGCCCGGTCCGCGGGTCAGACGGTGATCCGGTCGATGTCGGACACGTAGTCCGACGGGTTGCCGAACGCGATGCTGTTGGCCCCGGCCTTGAGCGGGACCGGCACGATCAGCGACTGCGGTGTCCCCCAGTCGTTGTCGTTGCTGCCGGGCAGCGGCACCTGGATCGCGGTGCCGTTGACGGTGACGACCACGGTGCGGCCGGAGGAGCCGTCCACGTAGTCCAGCTTCATCAGGTAGGTGCCGTCCTTCGGCGCGCTGACGCCGTTGACGGTCACCGAGGAGCTGCCGCCGAGGTTGCCGACCTTCTTGCCCCCCGAGCAGGCAGAGCAGTCGTTGACGCTGGCACTGCCGGCCAGGGTGTTGCCCGGGGCCTCGGCCTCGTAGGCGGTGGGACCGCCGGCGGCCGGGGTGGTCACCGCAACGGCCTTGCTGGGCGCGGACGTCCGGCCCTTGGCGTCGTGGGCGACGACGGTGAGGGAGTAGCCGGTGGCCGGGGAGAGCCCGGTCACGGTCACCGCGCTGCCGGTGGTGCCCGCGACGCGGGTGCCGTTGGCGTAGACGTCGTAACCGGTGGTGGCCGTACCGGAGTTCACCGGCAACCAGGACAGCGAGACGCTGCCCGCGGTGTCGCCGGTGGCGTGCACGTTCAGCGGAACGCCCGGGCCGCTCGTCTTGTTGGGGGTGATCCGCAGGAGCTGGGAGCCGTGCGGCGCGAGGCTGGCGCCGAAGCTGCCGCTGACCGAGCCGAGGCTCTTGTGGGTCCACAGGTCGCGCACCGACGCCTTGCCGGTGATGCCCAGGTCGGAGAAGTCCGCGGTGACGTCGTTGTAGCCCGCGCCCATGTTGAACAGCGCGACGGTGTAACTGCCGTCGGTGTTGCGGGCGTACCAGACCTGCTGGTCGGTGGCCTGGCTGACCGGGCGCGCCGGGTTGCCGGCCTGGTCGACGGCGATGACCTCGTCGTTGGTGAGCAGCGACAGGCCGTACTTGTCCAGCTTGGTCAGGTCGTCACCGGCGTACAGCGGCGCGGCCTCGATCGCCCAGAACGTGGCGTAGCTCTGGCGCTCGGCGTCGGTCAGGCCGTCCATCGGGCCGACGCCGACGTCCAGCGAGTCGAGGTTGTTCCAGTGGCCGGGGCCGGCGTCGTCGATCCACGGAACGACGTCGTTCCAGCGCTCCTTGACCGAGTTGTTCCAGGTCGCCAGCGTGCTGCAGTAGCACTCGACGTCGGTGTCGACGCGCCAGCCGTTGGAGTTGGCCTTCCAGACGTCGGCCTTGTTGTGGCTGAGCGACCAGGACAGCACGAACTGGATCGGGCGGCCGGTGTTCTGCAGCGCGGTGTGCCAGGTCTTGATGTCCTGGGTGTTGTCGTGCGCCGCGTCACCCTGGTTGGAGCCCGGGCCGACACCGTCGATCTTGAGGAAGTCCACACCCCAGGAGGCGAGTTCGTCCGCCTCGGACTGGATGTACTTGGTGGTGCACGGGCTGGCGAAGTCCAGCTGGTAGGAGACGTCGTCCCAGCCGCTGGTCTTGCGCAGGTCGGGGTAGACGATGTCCTTGGTGGTGCAGCCCGGGGCGTTCCAGATCGGCGTCCTGCCGTCGTTGTAGTAGTCCTGGTAGAGGCCGACGGCCAGGTAGACGCCGAACTTCAGCCCCTTGGCGTGCAGTTGGTCGCCCAGGTACTTCATGCCGTGCGGGAACTTCTTGAGGTCCGCGGTCGGCCGGGCGTAGGCGTCGGACACGTTGTGGCCGTTGTCGACGTTCCAGCCGGCGTCGACGTTGACGTAGTCGTAGCCGTGGGACTTCAGCTTCGACGCGACCACGTCCGCCTGCTGGAGCACGTGGTCCTCGGTGAGCCAGTTCTCGCCGCCGTAGCCGGGGAAGTTGGTCGACTCCAGACTCCAACTGCTCCAGCCCATGTACGGCTTGTCGGCCAGGGCGGGGGCCGCCTGCGAAGGCGCGGACGCCGTGGGCGTCTTCGCCGCCGGAGCGGCCGACGCCGCCGCGGCGGGCACGGCGAGCGCGGCCGCGAGCGCCGTCACGGCGAGGACGGGCACCGCGCGGGCGCCACGCCCACCGGACAGCGGGTTTCTGCGTCGTACGGATCCTGCGGGTCGTGCCGGACGAGCCATGGGTGTTCTCCATCTCGGCGCGGAGCAGTGCGGCCGGACCTGTCGGGCCCGGCGGCGTCCGCGCACGGTCAGCCGCCTGAGGAATGAAGAGGGCTCCCTCGGTGGTGGTCGTCCCGGAGCACCACCGAGGGGAGGTCACCGCGGCCGGCGGGAGGGTCCGGCCGGGTCCCACAGGGGGAGCCGGTCCTTCCGCCCGACGCGGAGTGCGGCGAATGTAGCCAGGGTTTCCTTCCAGCGTCAACATAGTCAGCGGGAAAAATCCGATGTCTGATGCACTGAAACTCGGTATGAATCCCCCATGTCGCGTCAATCGCCGCAGATACATGGGATCCTCACACGTGATGGCGACGCCCTCTACGCCTTCCTTACTTTCTCTTGGAAATGTAGGGTGCCCGCATGACGCTCGCCGACCAGCCACCCGCCGCCGCCCTGGTCTTCCAGACCCTGCTCTCCCAGGGCCCGTTGACCCGCGCCGAGGTGGGACGGCGGACCGGCCTGTCGGCGGGCGCGGTCACCAAGGTGGCCACTCCCCTGCTGGCCGACGGCTGGATCACCGAGCTCGGCCGGCCGGCCGGCGAGCGCCTCAACGGCCGCCCCGCCACGCTGGTGGCGGTGCGGCCGGAGCGGGCGTGCTTCGCGGGCGTCAAGGTCACCGGTGACGAGCTCATCGGCTGCCTCGCCGACCTCACCGCGCAGCCGCTGGCGACCCGCAGGGCCGCCCTCGGCACCCGGGACGTCGGCACCGTCGTACAGGCCATCGCCCGGCTGGTGGCCGAACTGTGCGCGGAGGCGGGCCGCACCGAGCACGGTCCCGTCCACAGCATCGGGGTGACCATCTCAGGCGACGTCGACGGCGCGACCGGCACCGTGCAGTACACGCCGTTCCTCAACTGGCGGCGGGTCCCGCTCGCCCAGCTCGTGGAGGCCGCGACCGGCACCCCGACGGTCATCGAGAACGACGTGCGGGCGCTGACCGTCGCCGAGCAGTGGTTCGGGGCGGGGGTGGGTCTGTCGTCGTTCGCCCTGGTCACCGTCGGCGCCGGCATCGGCGCGGGGCTGTCCATCGGCGGCCGGGTGGTGTCCGGCGCGCACGGCGTGGCCGGCGAGGTCGGGCATCTGCCGGTCGGCGGCAGCGACCGGGTGTGCACCTGCGGCAACACCGGCTGTGTCGAGGCGGTCGCCTCGACACCCGCGATCACCGAGCAGGCCCGGCAGGCGGCCGGCGACCCCGGGCTCACGACCGAGGAGGCGGTCCGCCTCGCGCACGGCGGCCACCCCGAGGTGCGGGCGGTGTTCTCCCGGGCCGGCCACGCGCTGGGCCTCGCCCTGGCCTCGGTGGCGAACCTGATCGGCCCGGAGCGGATCGTCATCTCCGGGGAGGGGGTGGCCTCCTACGACCTGTTCGCCGACCAGATCCGGCAGACCTTCGCCGCCCAGGCGTTCGGCGCCGCCGCGGACTGCGACATCGTGGTGCGGCCGCTGCCGTTCGAGGCCTGGGCCCGCGGCGGCGCGGCCGTCGCCGCCCAGCGGCTGTTCGCCCCCGCGTAATTCCCGTGCTCCGTTCCCGGGGACGGTGCAGACTCGCCCCATGGCGGACATGCGCGCGTTCCGGGACGAGATCACCGCCTGGGCGGCCGGCGGCTCCGGCGGGACGGCGAGTGAACTGGCCGGTGAGCTCGGGGTGCGCACAGCCGTGCTGCTGGAGGGGCCGAGCGACCTGGCGGCCGTCGAGGCGCTGACCGCCGGACGGGACCGGGACCTGGCCGCCGAGGGCGTGTGCGTCCTCGCGATGGGCGGCGCCATGAGCGTCGGGCGCTACGCCGGGATCCTCGGGCCCGCCGGCCTGGGGCTGCGGCTGGCGGGACTGTGCGACGAGCGCGAGCAGCGCTTCTACGACCGCGGCCTGGCCGGCGCGCGGGTGGCCGGGCCCGGCGTCTTCGTCTGCGTGTCCGACCTGGAGGACGAGCTCATCCGCGCGCTGGGCCCCGACCGGGTCGAGGAGATCATCCGCGCCGAGGGCGACATCCGCGCGTGGGAGACCTTCGTCCAGCAGCCCGCCCAGCACGGGCGGCTCCGGCAGCAGCAGTTGCGGCGGTTCCTCGGCACGAAGAAGGGCCGCAAGATCCGTTACGGACGGCTGCTGGTGGAGGCCCTGGCCCCCGGGCGGACCCCGGCTCCGCTCGAGGGGCTGCTGGCGAGCGTCTGACCCCGAGAAGCGGGGGGGGCGGGCGGCGGCGGGCGAGGGCGTCCCGGTCCAGCGAGGTCGTCCGCAGGGGTCGACGTTCCGGCGTGGTGCGCCTTCAATGGGACATCAGTGAGCACCCGGGCCCGCCCGCCCGGGTCGCGGCCGCACGAGGCGTGCGTCGAACGACGACGAAGTCGGGATGACCATGGCAGAGAAGGGTGCGCTCCGGGAGCGCAGGACGGCGCTGGAGCACGAGTGGGCACGCCGGGTGCCGCAGTTGCTGGCGGCCGCCGACCGCACCGCTCCCGCCGGCCAGGCTGTCCGCTCGGAGGTCAGCGAGTCCTGGGCCCGGTCGGTGGCCACCGTCGACCCGCGGGTGCGCAGTGCGCCGCCCGGCGCCGCCGACGCCCGCTGGGAGGGCTCCCCGCTGCGCGGCCCGGTGACGAGGATGGCCGCCGAGCTGCGCGACATCGCCGAGGACGCCGGCTTCGTGGCCGCCGTGACCGACGAGACCGGCACCATCCTGTGGACCTGCGGCGGCCAGGTGATGCGCCGCCGCGCGGAACGGGTCAACTTCGCGCCCGGCGGCCGCTGGGACGAGGGCGCCATGGGCACGAACGCGCTGTCGCTGGCCCTGCGCACCGGCCGGCCCAGCACCGTGTTCTCCGCCGAGCACCTGGTCGCGGCGCTGCACGGCTGGGTCTGCTACTGCGCCCCGATCCACGGCCCCGACGGCCGGGTGCTCGGCGTGCTGGACCTGTCCACCACCTGGGACCGCTCGCACCCGCTGGCGCTGCCGACCGTACGCGGGCTGACCTCGGCGATCGAGGCGGGACTGCGGGACACCCTGCCCGAGCGGCGGCAGGACGCCGCGCCGGACGGGGTGACGCTGTCCTGCCTGGGGTCGTCCCTGGTCGGCAGCGGCGGTCAGCCGCTGCACCTGCCGCCGCGCCAGGTGGAGATCCTGACCCTGCTGGCGCTGGAGCCCGGGGGGTTCAGCCCCGAGCGGCTGCGGGACCTGCTGTACGGCGACCGGCCCGTGTCGGCGTCCACGTTCAAGGCCGAACTCTCCCACCTGCGGCGGGCCCTGGACGGCGCGGTCACCACCCGCCGGTACGCGCTGACGGTGCCGGTGGAGTGCGACGCGGTCCGGGTGCTGCGGGCCCTGGAGCGCGGTGACACGGCGGCCGCGGTCGAGGAGTACCGCGGTCCGCTGCTGCCGCTGTCGGAGGCGCCGGGCGTGGTCGCCTGGCGCGCCCACCTGGAGGTGGTGGTCCGCGAGGCGGTGCTGGCCGCGACCAGGCCCGAACACGCCCTGCGCTACGGCGAACGCGCGCCGTTCGACGCGGAGGTGCACGAGCACGCGCTGCGGCTGATGGGGCCGCGCGACGCCCGCCGCGGCATCGCCGCGAGCCGCCTGCGGGCGGCCCTGCGCGGCTGATCCGGGCGCCCGGCCGCGCCGGGGTTCCGGCCGCGCCAACCTTTCGCCAACCTTCGGCGGCCAGAGTGAGCCGCGTCCCGCCGTCCCGCTCCCCCGATCCGATCCGCTTCCCGCGTCTTCCCAGGAGCTCCGCCATGGTCTACGCGCAGCCAGGCACCGAAGGCAGCATCGTCAACTACGCCGCCCGCTACGACAACTTCATCGGGGGCGAATGGGTCGCGCCCGCCGAGGGCCGCTACTTCGAGAACCCGTCGCCGGTGACCGGCCGCACGTTCTGCGAGGTCGCCCGGTCGACCGCGCCCGACGTCGAACTGGCGCTGGACGCCGCGCACGCCGCGGCCGGCGCCTGGGGCCGCACCTCCCCCACCGAGCGCGCGCTGGTGCTCAACCGCATCGCCGACCGCATCGAGGAGAACCTCGAGAAGCTCGCGGTGGCCGAGACGTGGGAGAACGGCAAACCGGTCCGCGAGACGCTGGCCGCCGATCTGCCGCTGGCCGTCGACCACTTCCGGTACTTCGCCGGGGCGATCCGCGCGCAGGAGGGCAGCATCGCGGAGATCGACCCGGACACCGTGGCGTACCACTTCCACGAGCCGCTGGGCGTCGTCGGGCAGATCATCCCGTGGAACTTCCCGATCCTGATGGCCACCTGGAAGCTGGCGCCCGCGCTGGCCGCGGGGAACTGCGTGGTCATCAAACCGGCCGAGCAGACCCCGGCGAGCATCCTGATGGTCATGGAGCTGATCGCGGACCTGCTGCCGCCGGGCGTGGTCAACGTCGTCAACGGTTTCGGCGTCGAGGCGGGAAAGCCGCTCGCGTCCAGCTCCCGGGTGGCGAAGGTGGCCTTCACCGGGGAGACGACGACCGGACGGCTGATCATGCAGTACGCCAGCCAGAACATCATCCCGGTGACGCTGGAACTCGGCGGCAAGAGCCCCAACATCTTCCTGCCCGACGTGATGGCCGCGGACGACGACTTCCTGGACAAGGCGGTCGAGGGCTTCGTGATGTTCGCCCTCAACCAGGGCGAGGTCTGCACCTGTCCCTCGCGCGCGCTGATCCACTCGGGCATCTACGACGCCTTCATGGAGCGCTGCGTCGAGCGGACCCGGGCGATCACCGGCGGCAACCCGCTGGACCCGGCCACCATGCTGGGCGCCCAGGCCAGCAACGACCAGTACGAGAAGATCCTGTCGTACATCGACATCGGCAAGCAGGAAGGGGCCGAGGTCCTCACCGGGGGCGGCGCCCGCACGGTGCCCGGCCTGGAGGACGGCTACTACATCGAGCCCACGATCTTCCGCGGCACCAACGACATGCGGGTCTTCCAGGAGGAGATCTTCGGCCCGGTCGTCTCGGTCACCACCTTCGACTCCGTCGACGAGGCCCTGAAGATCGCCAACGACACGCTGTACGGCCTGGGCGCGGGCGTGTGGACCCGCGACGGCAGCGCCGCCTACCGCCTGGGACGGGAGATCAAAGCGGGCCGGGTGTGGACCAACTGCTACCACGCGTACCCCGCGCACGCTGCGTTCGGCGGCTACAAGAACTCCGGCATCGGCCGCGAGAACCACAAGATGATGCTGGAGCACTACCAGCAGACCAAGAACCTGCTGGTCAGCTACTCCCCCAAGAAGCTCGGGTTCTTCTGATGACCACCCCCGGCGGCACGCCAGGACCACTGCCCCGCGTCGGTCTCTCCCCGGCCGCGGAGACCCTGCTGGGCCGGCTCGCCGACCGGCACGGCCCGCTGATGTTCCATCAGTCGGGCGGCTGCTGCGACGGCAGCTCACCGATGTGCTACCCGCGCGGCGAGTTCCGCGTCGGCGGCGCGGACGTGCTGCTCGGCCGGGTCGCCGGGGACGTCCCGTTCTGGATGAGCGCCAACCAGTACACCTACTGGCGCCACACGTACCTGACCGTCGACGTCGTGCCGGGCCGTGGCAGCGGCTTCTCGCTGGAGGCGCCCGAGGGGGTGCGGTTCCTGCTGCGCTCCCGGCTGTTCACGGACGCCGAACTGGCGCTGCTGGACGCCGAACCGCCCCCGCCGACCGGCGAAAACCTGGCGGAGGAGGGATGACCGGCACGGTAGCGTGCGGGGCGTGACACGATCATCGGACCGATCCGCCGACACGCCCGCCGCCACCGTGCCCAGCCCCGACGACGGACCCGGCAGTGTGCCCGGAACCGTGCCCGGGACCTTGCCCGGCGGCGAACCCGGGACCGTGCCAGGACCCGTCACCGCCGACGACGTCGACCTCGCCGTCCAGTCCTGCCTCACCATGCTGCGCGCGGCGCCGGACGACGCCTGGGACCGCACGGCCGGTCCGCTGGAGTGGACGTGCTGGGAGACGGCCGAGCACCTGGCCGACGACCTGTTCGCCTACGCCGCGCAGATCGGCCCGCGCCGACCGCCGCAGACCCGGGAGGTGCCGTTCGTCTGGCGGCGCGCGACCGACGGCGGCCCGGCGAACGTCGTGTTCGCGGAACGGGACGCCGGCCCGGCCGGACTGCTCCAGGTGCTGGACGCGTGCGGCGCGCTGCTCGTCGCCATGGTGCGCACCTCCTCCCCCGAGGTGCGGGCCCACCACGGGTTCGGCGTCTCGGACCCCGAGGGGTTCGGCGCGATGGGTGTGGTGGAGACGCTGGTCCACGCCTCCGACCTGGCGCTCGGCCTGGGTCTGGCCTGGGAGCCGCCGGCCGGTCCGTGCGCCCGCGCCCTGGCCCGGCTGTTCCCGGACGCGCTGGAGGGTGCGGAGCCGTGGCCGACGCTGCTGTGGGCGACCGGGCGCGGTGAACTGCCGGGCCGTCCGCGGCAGACCACCTGGCGCTGGCACGGAGAGCCCCGCTGACAATTCGGACATATGGTGCTGGTGTCGTTCACCCCTGAGCGCACCTCACGAGGAGGCAGCCTCCATGTCCGAACTCATCGTCATCGGCTACAACGACCCCAAGGTCGCCGAGGACGCCTACGCCACGGTCCAGGACCTGCAGAAGGACTACGTGGTCAACCTCAACGGGCTGGCCATCGTGTCCGTCGACGCCGACGGCAAGCAGCACGTGGACACCCCCAGCAAGATCGTCGGCGTGTCGGCGGCGTCCGGCGCCCTGTGGGGCACGGTCTTCGGCCTGCTCTTCCTGGTGCCGGGGCTCGGCCTGCTCGCGGGCGCGGCGATGGGCGGGCTGCTCGGCAAGCTGGGCAAGTCCGGGATCGACGACCAGTTCCGCAACCAGGTGCAGGAACTACTGAAGCCGGGCTCGTCGGCTGTGGTGATCATGGCCTCGAAGATCACCGAGGACAAGTTCGCCGACGCGATGCAGCCCTACGGCGGCACGCTGCTGAAGACCTCGCTCAACGACGAGGACGAGAAGGAGCTGGCCGAGCACCTCGCCGGCGCGCAGAGCTGACCGGTGTGATCACCCCGGCAGGGTCCCCGCGTTGCCGGGATCGAGCAGCCCGGCCATCAGGTCGCCGTCCGCGGCGACCCGGCCGGGCACGTCGTCGATGGTGAAGGTGAGCTGCTCGGGGCGCCGGACCGCCGCCACCTCGCGCCACGACACGGGCGCGGAGACGGTCGGCGTCTCCCGCGCCCGGACGGTGTAGGGCGCGGCGGTGGTCTTGCGCGCGGCGTTCTGCGACCAGTCGATGAAGACCCGGCCGGTACGGTCCGCCCGGGTCATCCGGGAGATGACGGTCGTGGGATGACGGCTCTCCAGTTCCCGGGCGACGGCCCGGGCGTAGTCGCTCGCGGCCCGCGGGCTCGCCCCGCGCACCCCGGCGAGCAGGTGCAGGCCCTTGGAGCCGCTGGTCTTGGCCCAGCTCGTGATGCCGTCCTCGGCGAGCCGGTCGCGCAGCAGCAGCGCGACCTCGCAGCAGTCCACGACGGTGCGGCCCGGGCCCGGGTCGAGGTCCAGCACCAGCCGGTCGGCGGTGCCGGGCGCGTCCGCGAGCCACTGGTGGGTGTGGATCTCCACGCACGAGAGGTTGCCCGCCCAGATCAGCGTGGCCAGGTCGTTGACCTGCACCTGTTCCATGGTCTCGCCGCTGTTGCGGACGGTCTCGACCACCGTCACCCACTCGGGCGTACCGGCCGGTGGGCGCTTCTGGAAGAACCGCTGGCCCTCCACCCCGTCGGGGGTGCGGACGAAGCTGACCTGGCGTCCGCGGGTGTGTGGCAGCAGCACGGCACCCACGGTCGCGTAGTAGTGGAGCATCTCCGCCTTGGTCGTGCCCGTCAGCGGCCACAGCACGCGATCGAGGTGGGTGATCTTGAACCGGTGGCCCTCGACCTCGGTGATCGGCATAGGATAAAGGTCCCATAAGCTGACACAAAGGACACTCCTATGCGCAGCGTCTGGTCGGGGAACCTGGCCTTCGGCCTGGTCTCCATCCCCGTGAAGCTCGGATCCGCGGTCTCCAGCCACAAGATCAGCTTCCGGCAGGTCCACGACGCCGACCAGGGACGCGTCCGCTACCAGAAGACCTGCGAGCTGGACGACGAGGTGCTGCAGTCCGAGGACATCGGCCGTGCCTTCGAGACCCCGGACGACGAGCTGGTGGAGGTCACCGACGCCGACCTCAAGGCGCTGCCGCTGCCCACCGCCAAGACCATCGAGATCAGCGGGTTCCTGGACCTGGCGGCGATCGACGCGGTCCAGCTCGACACCCCCTACTTCCTGGCGCCGGGCTCCCCCGCGGCGGACAAGCCGTACGTGCTGATGCGCGAGGCGCTGGTGCGCTCCGGCAAGGCGGCCGTGGGCAAGTTCGCCATGCGCAACTCCGAGCACCTGGCGCTGATCCGGCCGCGCGACGACGTCCTGGTGCTGCAGACGCTGCGCTGGCCGGACGAGCTCAACTCCCCCGCCGACGCGGCCCCCAAGGGCCGGGTGAGCATCAGCGACAACGAGCTGAGGCTCGCGGACACCCTCATCGACGCCCTCGGCGAGGCGGACCTGGACAGCTACCACGACGAGTACGCGGAGGCGGTCCAGGCGCTGGTGACGGCGAAGCTGGAGGGAGCGGAACTGCCCGCTCCCGGCGGCGAGGACCGCGGCGGCAAGGTCGTCGACCTGATGGCCGCGCTCCAGGCGTCGGTGGAGCAGGCCACGGGCGGCGGGGGCGGCGGCCGGGGCGGCGAGGAGGCGGCAGGCGGCGACGCCGCCGGTGGGGAGACCGCCGGCGGGGAGGCCACCGTCACCGAGCTGACCGCGAAGTCGCGGAAGAAGGCACCGGCGGGGAAGGCGGCCGCGAAGAAGGGCGCCGCGAAGACCGCGGCGAAGGGCGCGGCGAAGGGCGCGGCGAAGACCTCCGGGCGTTCCGCGACCGCCAAGAAGACCGCCGCGAAGCAGCCCGCCAAGAAGACGGCGCGTCGCAGGACCGGCTGACCTGCGGTGGGGCGCTGGGACGCGGTCCGGAGCGGAAACGGGCAGCCGGGGCGGAAGCGGCGGCGGAGGGCGGGAATGGCCGGGGGCGCCGCCGGGTTCGCTCCTGTGGTGGTCCGCATCGCGGCGGACCGGCGCGCGAACGGAGATGCAGCCCCCCATGCCGATCAGTGACCAGCCCCACGACCCGGCGGCGGCCGCCCACCCGCTCGACAACGCGACGTGGGCGGCCCTGTCCGGCCCGCACCGGCACCTCGCCGAGGTCGTCGGCATGGCCGCCCGCTACCGCGCGGACGTGGCCCCGTTCGTGGCGCTGGCGGACCCCGCCGACCCGCAGGCCTGGGCGGACGCGGCGAAGCTGATCGGCCCGGGCGGCGGCTTCACGCTGGCCGGGGTGTTCCCGCCCCCGGACGGCTGGGCGGCGCGGGAGCCGCTGCCGGGCGTGCAGATGGTGGCGACGGCGGCCCTCCAGGACCTGGAGGACTCCGAGGTGCGGCGGCTCGGCCCGGCCGACGTGCCGGAGATGCTCGACCTGGTCGCCCGTACGCGGCCCGGCCCCTTCCTGCCGCGCACCGTCGAGATGGGCGCGTACTACGGCGTGCGCGACGGCGGCGACGGCGGCCGCCTGGTGGCCATGGCCGGCGAGCGCATCCGCCTGCCCGGCTGGACCGAGATCAGCGCGGTGTGCACCGACGAGGGGTACCGCGGCCGGGGTCTGGCCGGACGGCTGGTGCGCCACGTCGCGACGGGCGTCAGGGCCCGCGGCGCGACCCCGTTCCTGCACGCGGCCGCCGTCAACACCGGCGCGATCCGGCTCTACGAGGCGCTGGGATTCACCCTGCGCCGCACCACGCTGTTCCAGGGCCTGCGTGTCCCCGGGACGGCACAGGCCGGCCTGGGATGATCGGCCTGCCCGGCCGCGCCCCGGCCGGCACGCGGTCGCACACCGCTTCACGAGCAAGGACCGAGCGCAAGGACTCAGCGATGCCCCGTGCTTATGTGTTCAACCGGTTCGGCGGACCGGAGACCGAGTCGTTCGCCGACCTCCCCCGCCCGGTGCCCGGTCCCGGGCAGTTGCTGGTCGCCGTACGGGCCGCGGGCGTCAACCCCGCCGACTGGAAGCGGCGGGAGGGCCTGCGTCCCCCCACCGAGCCGGAACCCGAGTTCCCGGCGGTGTTCGGCCGCGAGGCCGCGGGCGTGGTCGCGGAGGTGGGCGAGGGCGTGACCGCCTTCGCGCCCGGGGACGAGGTGTTCGGGCATCCGGTGCGCGGCTCCTACGCGGAGTTCGCCGTACTGCCCGAGGGGGCGGCGGCCCGCAAACCGGCCGGGGTCTCCTTCGCGGACGCGGCGACCCTGCCGGTGGCCGTCGGCACCGCCTGGGACGGCATCCGCCAGCTCGGCCTGCCGCGGGGCGCCACGCTGCTCGTCAACGGCGCCGGTGGCGGCGTGGGCTCGGCGGCCGTGCAGATCGCCGTGCACGAGGGCCTGCGGGTGGTCGGCACGGCGAGCGCGGGCAAGCGGGAGTTCGTCGAGTCGCTCGGCGCGGTGCACGTGGCCTCCGGGCCGGACGTCGCCGACCGGGTGCGGGCCGTGGCGCCCGGCGGTGTCGACGCCGTGTACGACCTGGTCGGCGGCGAACCGCTGCGCGCGGTGGCCCTGTTGGCCGGCGACGCCGCCCGGGTGATCAGCGTCGCGGACCGGACGGCGGTCGTGGCGCTGGGCGGCAGCGCCGTCGTCCGCGAGCGCACCACCCGCGCCCTCGACGCGGTCGTCCGCCTGGTCGCCGAAGGCGCCGTCGACCCCTTCGTCACCGCCACCTTCCCCCTCGACCAGGCGGACCGCGCCCTGCGCGCGGTGGAGGACGGCCACACCCGCGGCAAGGTGGTGATCGAGGTCAGCGGGTAGCTTGCCGCGGCCAAGGGGAGCCATTACGCTGAGCTGCGCTTGATCACGCCGAGTGGGGGGACGGTGTCTGAAGCCTGGCCTGCCGGCCGTCCTGCCCGCGCCGTGACGATACTCGCCCCGTCCCGGGTCCACTTCGGACTCCTGCAGCTCTCCCGCGCCCATCCGACCATCAACATGGGCCTCGGCGCCGCCCTCTCGTTCCCCCGCTGGATGTTGAGGGCGAGCAGGGCCGAGCGCCACCATCTGGTGTTCGGCGACTCCTCGCTCGGCGTCACCGCCGACGTCCGGTTCGCGGCACGGGAGTTCCTGACCCGGATCGGCCGGAAGACCGAGGTCCGCGGCATCCGGATCGATGTCCTGGAGAGCGTGCCTTCCCACGTCGGGCTGGGATCGAAGACATCGCTGCTCTGCGGGATCGCGGCAGCTGTGGCCGAGTTGACCGCGTCCGCCGCGTCCGGCGGTACGTGGATCGGCTACCGCAGGCACACCCTTCGCGGAGGCGCGTCGGGCATCGGCATCAACACCGCGGTACGCGGCGGCGTGGTCATGGACAGCGGCCACCAGGAGGGCACGGACGCACCGGATTTCGGTTCGTCCCGGCACCGGGGCGGACGGACCGTCCCCCGGATCGCCGCGCGCTGGGAGTTGCGCGGCCGCCCCCTGCTCCTGGCGCTCGCCGAGGGGGTGACCGGTCCGAGCGGCGATGCGGAACAGGCGATCTTCGACGCCGCGACGCCCTTGCCGTCCCGCGAGGCGGACCGTCTGGCCTCGCTCGTGCTCTACCGGCTGATCCCCGCCCTTGCCACGGGGAGCTGGGACCTGCTGGCCGACGGCCTCAACCGTATGCAGGAACTGGGCCTCAAGGCGCGCGAGTGGCAGGCCCAGCCACCCCGTGTACACGCTCTGCGACAGGCGCTGCTCGACGCCGGTGCCGACTGCGTCGTCCTGTCGAGCATGGGTCCCGCGCTTCTCGCACTGAGCAGCGACCCCCTGAGATTGCAGCAGCGGCTGCGCCACGACCGGTCGGTGCAGCTCAGGCTGATATCCGTCCGGAACACCGGAGTGCGCGTCTGGACGTGAAGGCAGGTTACAGCGGTGAAGGGGAGGACGCGTGGCCACTGCGCCAGGTGAGCGTGCGATCGATGTGATCACGACCATCGGGCCCGCCAGTTGGGACCGCGATGTGCTGTCCGCGCTGGTCCGCGAGGGCGTGCACACCGTGCGCTTCCCCCTGTCGAAGGAGACCCCGGAAGTCCACCTGGACAACGCGCGCCGGCTGGCGGAGATCGCCGCGGACTGCGGACGGACGGTACGGACCATGGCCGATGTCCCGGGCGGCAAGCCGCGGTTGTCCAACGAGCAGCCGCTGGACGTCACTGCCGGAACGCCGTTCGCCATCGGCCTCGGCGGCCGCGCCCCGGACACGGACCTGTGGCTGGATCCCCCGCTGCTCGCGCGGGCGGCGGAACTCGCCGGGACAGACGTCCTGGTGGGTGACGGCGAGCAGTCCTTCCATGTGGAACGCCATGAGGGCGACGTCGTCCACGGTCACTTCACCGAGTCCGCGCGCGTTGAACGGCGCAGGGCGTTCACCCTTCCGGGCACCGCCGGCGAGGTGGAGTGCTTCACCGCGGCCGACAGGAAGCTGTGCGCCTCGATCCGCGACTCCTTCGATCTCGTCGCGCTGTCGTTCGTCCGGACGGCGGACGATGTCGACCGGGCCCGGCGCTGGATGGCCGGGGAACTCGGCTGGCGACCGGGCGTGGTCGCCAAGATCGAGACCTGGAACGGCGCGGTCAACGCCCGTGAGATCGCGGAGGTCTCGGACGCGGTGATGGTCGCGCGCGGCGACCTCGCGCTGCACGTCGGGTTCGAGAATCTCTGGGAGACCGAGAAGCGCGTCCTCGCCGCCTGCCGTGCCGCCGGTACCCGGTCCATCGTGGCCACCGGGCTCCTCGACTCGCTGATCTCGTCCAGGACGCCCACACGTTCCGAGGCGGTGGACGTCGCCGGTGCGGTCGAGGCCGGCGCGGACGCGCTGTTGCTCAGCGCGGAGACGACGGTCGGTATCGACCCGCTGCACGCTGTCCGCGTGCTGCGGCGTCTGACGACGAAGGGGTTCCGAGCCGGATGAACGAGGTGTCCACCACGGACGGTGTGGGGGCGGAGGACGATCTCGCCCCCGGCTTCGGAAGCCTGGTGATCGTCGGTTATCCCGGAAGCGGTAAATCGACACTGGGATCGCTGATGGGCCGGTTCACGGGACATCGGGTCGTGGAGATGGGCGACGTGGTGCGGTCGGCGGCCGCCAGCCAGTCCCCGCCCATGCCGCCCATGGAGTACGCCGACTTGGTCTTCACCGAGAAGGACCGACCGCTGCACTTCGCCGAGAAACTCATCGCGGGCCTTCGTGATCACGACGATCCGCTCATCGTGGTCGGCCCCCGGCGCACGGAGGAACTCGCCGTACTGCGTGACGTCCTGGCGCCCGTGCTCGTCGTCGGGCTGCGCGTCGACACCGCGATCCGCCGCCGGCGGCAGCGCGCCAGGCTCCGCAGGGCCTTCAGGCCCGCCATGCTGACGGAGTGGGAGGAACGCGACGAGGTCGAGCGCGGCTGGGGACTCGACACCACCCTGGCGTTCGCGGATCACGTCTTCGACAGCGGCGTACCGGTCGAGGAACTCGCACAGAACGTTCTCCGGGTATGGACGGAATCTACCGGGTCTGTCTAATCTGACCGTCCGGCTCGACAGGGGGGACGGATATGCGTCTGGAACGGACCGCTGTATACGTACTGTCCAGCGTCGTGGTGATGCTCGTCGGACTGGTGGTCCTGGTGACCGCGGGGAACGGCACGATAGGCATGGCCATCAGCACTTCGCTGATCGCCAGTGGGATCACCAGTCTCGCGTTCGTCGCGATCCGGTACTTCGACGACGCCGACGCCACAACGACCATGCAGCACAGTGAGCGCCTCTTCACCGCCGTGGACCGCCGGCTGGACGCGCTGGACCGGTCGTCGGCGGCGCTGCGCCACGTGATCGCGAGCAATGACGCGAGCGGGCGCTGGCGGGTGTTCGACCGGCACCCCAAGGAGGAGGTCGGGCAGGAGATCAACGCGGCGAACGGCCATCTCGTCGTCGATGTCGCCGGATTGACCCTCCGTCCCTTCTGCCGCGACTGGCTGCGCCACCTGGTGGAGCGCGGCAACGCCACCGTGCGCCTTCTCGTCCAGGACCCGACCGGAACCTCCTTCGCGCAGGTCTGCCATCAGGAGTCGCGCGAGACCCAGACCATGCTCGACGACGCCCACTGGGTGACCCGGACCGCCCTGCTCCTCGCGGCCGGTGAGGACGTGACGTACTGGGACATGCCGCCCGCGGGCCAGGGCCTGCAGGTGGAGGTCCGCTGGTTCACCGGGTTCCCGACGATCACCCTGACCTCGGTCGGGGACGTGGTCTACGCCCGGGCCCGCTTCCTGCGGGAGGGCGCCAGCCAGACCCGCACCTTCTTCGAACGCTACTCCCTCGCGGACGGGGCGCTGTTCGACGTCTACCGCTCCTATTTCCAGGTGGCCTGGGAATCGGCACGCGTACCGACGCTGGACGACTGCTCACCCGTCCCGCAGTAGGGGCATCCCTCGGGCAGGGCCGGCCCCTGTGGCGGGGGCCGGCCGTTTCGTGCTCCGCGGACAGCCCGTCACCGGGCGCCCGACAGGGCGATGCCGAGGTGGCCCGCGCGGCTGTCGACGACGTCGAAGATCCGGTTCGCGGGACGGGGCAGCCCGTAGTGCTCGCGCA
This sequence comes from Actinacidiphila acidipaludis, assembly GCF_019890725.1. GTDB lineage: Bacteria > Actinomycetota > Actinomycetes > Streptomycetales > Streptomycetaceae > Actinacidiphila > Actinacidiphila acidipaludis. Next base: position 8,391 of record NZ_JAINZZ010000016.1, on the reverse strand, counting down.
GCGTGGTTCCGGTGTACTCGGTCCTGAACAGGCCGCGCTCCTGCAGGATCGGCACCACCCGGTCGACGAACAGCTCCAGCCCGGACGGCAGCACCGCGGGCATGATGTTGAAGCCGTCGGCGGCGCCCGCGTCGTACCAGTGCTCGATGGTGTCGGCGACCTGCTCGGCCGTGCCGGCGAAGGTGCGGTGGCCGCGCCCGCCGCCGAGCCGGCCGATGAGCTGACGTACCGTCAGCCGCTCGCGCCGGGCGAGGTCGACGATCAGCGTGTAGCGGCTCTTGGCGCCCTCGATCTCGTCCTCGCCGGGGATCTCCCCGGGCAGCTCGGCGTCGAGGTCGAGGGCGTCCGGATCGATCCGCAGCGTCCTGGCGAGCTGGCGCTTGGCGTACTCGGGCCGGATCAGCCGGTCGAGTTCGGCGTCCAGTTCCCGCGCCTGGGCCCCGGTGTCGCCGATCACCGGCACGATGCCCGGCAGGATCTTGATGCCGCCGGGGTCGCGGCCGAGGCCCGCGGCCCGCTCCTTGACGTCCTTGGAGAAGGCGATGGCCTCCTCCAGGGTCTGCTGGGCGGTGAACACGGCCTCGGCGTAGCGGGCGGCGAAGTCCTTGCCGTCCTCGCTGGATCCGGCCTGCACCAGCAGGGGGTAACCCTGCGGCGACCGCTGGACGTTGAGCGGGCCGTCGACGCGGAAGTACGTGCCCCGGTGGTCGATGGGACGCACCCGCTCGGCCCGGGCGTGCACTCCGAGCTCCTTGTCGGCGAGCACCGCGTCGTCGGCCCAGCTGTCCCAGAGCTTGGTGGCGACCTCGACGAACTCCGCGGCGCGCAGGTAGCGGTCGCGGTGCAGCGGGGTGTCGTCCAGGCCGAAGTTGCGGGCGGCGTCGGCGCCCGCGGTGGTGACGATGTTCCAGCCGGCGCGCCCGCCGGAGACGTGGTCGACGGAGGCGAACCGGCGGGCGAGGTTGTAGGGCTCGTTGTAGCTGGTGGACGCGGTGGCGATGAGGCCGATCCGGCTGGTCACCGCGGCAAGGGCGGTGAGCAGCACGGTGGGCTCCAGCTTGCTGCCGGGACGCCGGCCGGGGTCGCCCATGAGCACCGGGCTGTCGGCGAGGAACAGCGAGTCCAGTTTGCCGCGTTCGGCGATCCGGGCGAGTTCGGCGTAGTGCGCCAGGTCCGTGCCGCCGGAGGCCGGGCTCTCCGGCAGCCGCCACGCCGCCTCGTGGTGACCGACGGACATCAGGAACGCGTTGAGGTGCAGGGGGGTGCGGTCAGTCCTGCGGGTCATGGGAGTCCTTCTCCTGGTCGGGGCGCACGGCGCGCCGCGGCGGGTGGACGGGGTCGCCGAAGAGGTCCGGGGCGGGGTGCGGGGGGTGAACGGTGTCCGGGGTCGGAAGGGCGTCCGCGCCGGCGTACGGGCGCGCTGCCACGCCGGGCGCTTGGCCGTCGGACTCGAGGTCGTCGGGTTCGGGGTCGTCGGGTTCGGCGACGCCGAGCGCGGCCAGCAGGGTGTCGCGGTACTCCTGGAACCGCGGGTCGCGGCGGCTTCGGCGGGCCGGCAGGCGGACGGCCAGGTCCACGGCGATCCGGCCCTCCTCCAGAACGAGTACCCGGTCGGCGAGTTCGACCGCTTCGTCGACGTCATGGGTGACGAGCAGCACGGCCGGCCGGTGCCGTTCGTACAACTCCCGCAGCAGGCCGTGCATCTTGATCCGGGTCAGCGCGTCCAGGGCGCCGAACGGCTCGTCGGACAGCAGCAGTTCGGGGTCGCGCACCAGCGCTCTGGCGAGCGCGGCGCGCTGCTGCTCGCCGCCGGACAGTTCGTGCGGCCAGGACCGTTCGCGGCCCGCCAGTCCGACCTCGGCCAGGGCCGTCTCGCCGCGTTCGCGGGCCCGGGGCCCCCGGATGCCGAGGACCACGTTGTCCAGGACGCGCAGCCACGGCAGCAGCCTGGAGTCCTGGAACGACAGCGAGACCCGGTCGGGGACGGTCAGTCCGCCGGAGCCGGCCACGCCGTGGTCGAGCCGGGCGATGGCCCGCAGCAGGGTGGACTTCCCCGACCCGCTGCGGCCGAGCAGCGCGGTGAACTCGCCCCGGGCGATGGTCAGATCGAGCTCCCGGAGCACCTGCCGGCCGCCGAAGGCGCGGACCAGGCGGTCGGTGCGCACGGCAGGTCCGGTGCCCGGCCCGGTGCCGGCGGGGCTGTCCGCCGTGGGGCTGCCGGCGGGGAGTCCGGCGGCGGGGCTGCCGCCGGCCGGCTTCGCGCCGGGGCGGCGGGCGGTCAGCCCGCCAGTGTGCGGCGCCATGACAGCACCCTCCTCTCGACCGCCCGGACCGCCGCGTCGGAGGCGAACCCGAAGATCCCGTAGGCCACCAGGCCGACGATGATCACGTCGGACTGGGCGTACTGCTGCGCCTGGAACATCATGTAGCCGATGCCGCTGGTGGAGTTGATCTGCTCGACGACGATCAGCCCGAGCCAGGACGCGGTCACGCCGAGCCGCAGGCCCACGAAGAACCCGGGCAGCGAACCGGGGACGACCACCCGGCGCAGGAACTGGAGGCGGCTCAGATCCAGGCTCTCGGCGAGCTCCACGTACCGGCTGTCGATGCCGGTCAGCGAGGCGTAGGTGTTGATGTAGACGGTGACGGCGACGCCGAGGGCGATCACGGTGACCTTCATCTGCTCGCCGATGCCCAGCCACAGGATGAGCAGCGGCAGCATCGCCAGCGACGGGATCGCCCGTTTGACCTGCAGGGTGCCGTCCAGCAGGTACTCGCCGAAGCGGCTGAGTCCGGCGGCGAGCGCGAGCACCACGCCCGCCAGGACGCCGAACAGCAGGCCCAGTCCCGCCCGCTGCAGCGAGACCAGCACGTTGTCCTGGAGCCGTCCGTCACGGATCAGGTCGGCCGCGGTGGCGGCCACCGAGCCCGGCCCGGACAGGATCCGCGGGTCCAGGTAGTGCAGCGCGGAGGCCGCCCACCACACCGCCACCAGGAGCAGCGGCCCGAGCAGCCGGCCGAACGGCACGGCCCTGCCGGGCCCCAGCCTGCGGCGGGTGCCGCGCGCGGCCGCGGGAACGGGGGCGGCCGGGACGACGTCGGGGCCGGCGGGGACGAGGTCGGGGCCGGCGGGGACGAGGTCGGGCGCGGTGGTTCCGGTGCCCGCGGCCCCGGACCCGACCCGGGGCCGCTCCACCTCAGGGACTCGGGACAGCGTCTCGGTACGGACGCGGGACAGCGCCTCGGTCATGACGCCACCCGGTACTTCCGCGGGACCGACCGCGCCGCCAGGCCCTCGAACCGCCGGTCGAACAGCGACTCCACCCCGACCTTGGGCACGAAGCCGCCCTCGGCCATCAGGTCCGCCGTCTGCTGCTCCCACGCGATCGCCTTGTCCCAGCTCAGCGGGAACTGCGGCTGGTCCAGCGAGGCGACGATGCGCCGGCCGTCGTCGGCGCTGACGCCCTGGTCCTTGACGTAGTACGTCTGGATCCACTGCTCCGGGTGCTCCCAGGCCCACACCACGCCCTGCGCCCACAGCGGGACGAAGCTGCGGATCGCGGCCGCCTTGGCGTCGTCCTCCAGCACCTCGACGGGGGCCCACAGGACGGCCAGCAGGTCCACCACGTCAGTGTGGACGCCGCGGGCGCCGTCCTTGCCGTACTGGGCGAGGTACTTGGTCAGCACCGGCTCGGCGAGCGGCGCGACGTCCACCTGCCCGGCCTGGAGCGCGGTGAGGAACTGCGTGCTGGGCAGCGCGACGAGCGTGACGTCGGAGTTCTTCAGTCCCACCTCCTTCAGGGCGCGCAGCACCACGACACCCTGCGCCTGCCCCTGGGAGAAGGCGATCTTCTTGCCGCGGAAGTCCTGGGCGGAGGCGATGCCGCTGCCGGGCGCGGTGGCGAAGGTGTAGATGGGGTGGTTGCGGGACTGCACGGCGACGATGCGGGCGCCGACGCCGATGGCCTGCGCCTGGATCGGCGGGATTCCGGCGTTGCTGGCCAGGTCGACGCTGTGGGCGCGGAATCCCTGGATGACGTCCGGCCCGGCGCTGAGGTTGGGCCAGCCGGACACGTGGAAGGGCAGTTGCGCGTCCAGCCCGGAGTACGCGAGCTGGAGCTGGGCGGTGTGGATGGCGATGGAGAGCCTGGTGCCGGGCGGTGGCGCGCCCGAGGGGAGCGCGCGCGTCGGCAGGGAGGCGTCTGCCGCCGTCGTGGTGCGGGCGCATCCGGCGAGGCCGAGGGCCGCGCCGGCGGTCAGGGCGAGGAAGGAGCGGCGGTGGACGAGGGGGTGCGGGCTGCTGGTGGGCATCGTGGATTCCTGATGAGTGCGGAAAGGACTACGGCAAGGACTGCGGAAGGGCCGCGGAAGGGCCGCGGTCAGCGGGAGTTCAGCGAGTGGTAGGCGCCGTCGTGGAAGAGCAGCGGGCCGCGGCCCTCGTCGAGCCAGCAGTCCTCGACCCTGGCGACGACGATGCGGTGGTCACCGGCCGGGACGACCTGTTCGATGCCGACCCGCAGCCAGCCGCCGACGCCGTCGAGGACGGGCTCGCCGCCCGGCAGCCGGCGCCAGCGGGTGGGCGCGGCGAACCGGTCGATGCCGCTGGTGGCGAACCGCCGTGCCACGTCCTCCTGTTCGGCGCCGAGGAAGTTCACGACGGCGCCGGCGGCGCGCTCGACGTGCGGCCAGGACGACGCGGTGACGCCGATACCGAACGAGACCAGCGGAGGGGTGAGGGACAGCGAGGTGAGTGAGGTCGCGGTGAAGCCCGCGGGGCCGCGGCCGGCGTCCACGGTGACGACGACCACCCCCGCGGGGTGGTTGCGGAAGACCCGCTTGAACCGCTCCGGGCCGATGCCCGGAGCCTGAAGTGAGGACACGGTGACGGTCAACATCTCCCCCTGGCGCAGAGAAATGGGCGTGACGGATCACGCGAAGGAAGCAATCCGGAAGACGGAAAGAAGGAATGCACGGAAAGCACAAGGGATTTCGACGGCACGGTGGACCGGCGGCGGCCCACCGCGAGCCGCTGCCGCCGCGCGAACAGCGGCGGTGCGAAATGAAGGCGAGGCGGGAATCCGTTACGGCGAGCGGCGGTTCAGGCCGCCCGGTGCGATCCGCGACAGGAAAGGCGCGTGCGACGACACGCACGACGGGTGCGACAACACGGGCGCAGGGCGGACTCACGCGCCGGATCCGCGGGCGCGCGGAAGGGACGTCCCGGCATCCGCCGGCCTTCCCCGATCCGCTGCTCGCTGGTCATGTTTCCATTGTCCTGTCGGGAATCCGGGGCGGTCAACAATGCAACTCGGTGAATTAAAGGGCGTTTTCGCGGCTCTTCACGGGAACGCCGTCAGGACACCGCGGGCAGCGCCGCCCACGGGCCCAGCGGGTCCGCGTACAGCGCGCCGAGCGCCACCGAACAACCGGCGACCGGCAGCACGGAACCGGTGAAACTGCTGGGCAGGACGGCCTGTTCGGGGTCGTCGCAGACCACCGAGCGGGCGGCGACCTCGGCGCGCAGGTCGGCCAGGCACTCGGGGAGCCGGCCGGTGCCCGGTTCGACCACCACCAGGACGCCGGGGTCGAACATGTCGAGCAGCAGGGCGGCCACCCTGCCGACCAGCCGGGCCCGGCGCCGGAACAGCGTGACCGCCGTGGGGTCGCCGGCCCGCGCCAGGTCGAGCAGGTCGCCGAAGGCGCCGACGTGCAGGCCGCGCGCCGCCGCCTGACGCAGCAGCGAGGGTTCGGCGACCTCGGACTGCAGGCACCGCGGCGTCCCGCAGGTACAGGGCTCCGGCGGGACGCCCGCCTCCTCCTCCCCCGGCGCGAGCGGGAGATGGGCCACGCTGCCGGCGCCGGAGCGCGGCCCGCGGTGGACCGCGCCCGCCGTCGCGAACGCCGCGTCGACGACCGCGCCGACGAACAGCAGCACGCTGCTGTCCCGGGCCGCGACCGTGCCGAGCAACTGCTCGGCGCGGGCCAGCGCGCGGGAGTGGCTGTCCACGTGGACCGGCAGTCCCGTGGCAGCCGTCAGCAGGTCACGCACCGGCACGTCGTGCCATCCCAGCCACGGGTGGTCGACGACGACGCCGGCGCCGGGATCCACCCAGGAGCCGGTGGCGGCCCCCAGCGCGAGCACGGTGCGGCCGGCCCCGTGCGCGGCGGTGAGGGCCGCCAGCCGCGCCGGGACGCCGTCGAGCACGTCGCGCGGCGAGGGCCGGTGGTGCGGCCGGCGGTCCCGCGCGACGATGCGGCCGCGCAGATCCATCAGCGCCACCGTGGAGTTGGTGACCGCGATGTGCACGCCGGCCACCAGGTGGGCGCCGGTCTCGATCTCCAGCGGGATGTGCGGGCGGCCGAGGCCGCGCGGCCCGGTGGTCTCGGGCCGTTCGCGCACCAGTCCACGGGCGAGCAGCCGGGCGCTGTGCCCGGTGACCGCCGCCGGCGACAGGCCGGTGAGCCGGGCCACGGTGCTGCGGGCCACGGGCCCGTGGTCCAGGACGGCGCCGAGCACCGCGCCGGCGGCGGACCCGCGGCGCTGCCCCGGCGGAGGCCCGACGTCGGCCCGGCGCAAGGGAGTCGGGAGTGCCGTGCGGGAGCGGCGGTCGTTCTGCGGGGTCACCACGGATGCCTTCCGGGTCGGGGCGGCGGGAGGCACGGCGGGCGGCCGGTCGCGGACCGGCGGCGGGCACTCCCGAGGGCGCTCCTGTGCGGAGCCGTTCGCTCAGGCCCGGTGACACGCGGCAGAGCACACACGCTTGAGGTCGACATGACCCCGCGTCGTCAGGTGTGTGGTGCGCTGCATGCCGCGCAACGTATCCGCCCGCGCGGAAACCGGTCAAACGGCTGACCGCATCGTGGACATGCGTGCGCTTACCACGCCGTGGCCGGACGCGGGTGGTGTTGGGCGGAACCCGCCGGTCCTGTTGTGTCCCGGGGCTAGCGTGACTGTCCGCCCGACGGGGGATTCACCCGAAGCGAGAGGGACGGCCGATGTTCGACGACGCGGGTCCCGGTGCGGTGCCGCCACGTCCCGGCAGTGCCGGGGAGCACGGTCTGCAGGACGAGTTGGGGACGCGGCAGCGCGCGGACCGCTTCTACGCCGACCAGGTGCTGGACCATCTCAACGCGCGCATGCGGGAGTTCGCGGCGGAGCAGGAGATGTTCTTCGTCGCCACCTCGGACGGGCGCGGCGAGTGCGACGCCGCGTTCCGGGCAGGCCCGGCGGGGGTGCTGCACGTGCTGGACGCCAAGACGCTCTGCTATCCCGAGTACCGGGGCAACGGTGTGATGGCCTCGCTCGGCAACATCCGGGAGAACCCGCACATCGGCCTCCTGCTGCTGGACTTCTCCCGCGACCGGATCGGGCTGCACATCAACGGGCGGGCCCGGGTGGTCACCGACGGCGAGATGCGCGAGCTGCACCCGGGCCTGCCCGCGGACCCGGCGCGCGGCCGGCGTCCGGCGGTGTGGGTGGAGACGGAGGTGGAGGAGGCCTACATCCAGTGCTCCAAGCACGTACCGCGGCTGGTACGGGCGCCGCTGCGCCGGCTGCGGGCCTGGGGCAGCGACAGCCCGCGCCGCAAGGGCGGCGACTACTTCGGCGTCCTGGCCGGCCGGCGCGCTACGCGCTGACGCCCGCCGCGTCCAGCAGCGCCGACGCCGTGGCGACCGCGAGGCCGTCGTCGAGCCGGTCGGCGCCGATGCCCGCCCGGGCGCTCGCCCCGTCGTAGACCACCATCAGCTGCCGCGCCAGCCGGCCGGGCCGGTCGGCCCCGGCGCGTTCCGCCTCGGCCCGGAAGAAGTCCGCGAGGTGCCGCTTGTTCGCGGCGGCCACCACGCTGGCCGGGTGTCCGGGGTCCTTCAGCTCCACCTGCGCCGCCAGGAACGGGCATCCGCGGTAGGTCTCCGCCGCCGCGGCCTCCTCCAGCCGGCCGAAGACGTACAGGATCCGGTCCCGCGGCCCGGCCGGCTCGTCAGGCGCCGGGAGCAGCTTCGCCTCCAGGCCAGGCGCCTGGCGTTCCAGGGCGGCGGCGAGCACCGCGTCCTTACTGTCGAAGAGCTGGTACATCGAGCGCTTGGAGACCCCGGCGGCCCTGCACAGGGCGTCGATGCCGGTGCCGGTGCCCTCGCGGTAGAACAGCGCGGCCGCGGCGTCGAGCAGCCGGTCGCGCGGAGCGGCCTTCGGCGTGGTGGTGGTCATGGAGCCAGATTACCGCTGCGACTCGACATCGGAAACAGATCGGTTTACAGTCGGTGGAAACCGATCTGTTTCCTCTGTTCGGCTTCTCCCCCCACTCCCCCCCAGTCCCCCACCCCCCCTCCGTTCCCTCCTCTCCCGGCAAGGACGTCCCCATGAAGATCAACGGCTCGATCGCACGCGTCAGA
>NZ_JAINZZ010000159.1 GCF_019890725.1 Actinacidiphila acidipaludis | reverse complement strand
CTGGAGGATTATGACGCGGTCTATCTTCCGGGTGGGCACGGGCCGATGGCGGATCTGTCGCTGGATGCGGATGTGGGGCGGTTGCTGACGCAGCAGTTGGCGTCGGGCAAGCCGCTGGCGATCGTGTGTCATGCGCCGGCGTCGTTGCTGGCGACGCGGATTCATGGTGAGTCGCCGTTCAAGGGGTACGACATCACGTGCTTCACCAATGAGGAGGAGGAGGCTGTCGGTCTGGCGTCGCGGTCGACGTGGTTGCTGGAGACCGAGGTGCAGGACAAGGTGGGGGTGAACTTCAGTCGTGGGCCGATCTGGGAGCCGTACCGGGTGGAGGACCGCAACCTCATCACGGGGCAGAACCCGCACTCGGCCGCGATACTCGCCGACCGCCTGCTCGAAGTGCTG
>NZ_JAINZZ010000158.1 GCF_019890725.1 Actinacidiphila acidipaludis | reverse complement strand
GTCGGGCAACGCGTACCTGTCGCTGTACGGATGGACCACCAACCCGCTGGTGGAGTACTACATCGTCGACAACTACGGCACCTACCGGCCGACGGGCACGTACAAGGGCACCGTCACCTCCGACGGCGGCACGTACGACATCTACGAGACGCAGCGGGTCAACCAGCCGTCGATCATCGGCACCGCGACGTTCAACCAGTACTGGAGCGTGCGGCAGTCGAAGCGCACGGGCGGTTCGATTACCACCGGCAACCACTTCGACGCGTGGGCGAGCCACGGTATGAACCTGGGCACGTTCAACTACCAGATCCTGGCGACCGAGGGCTACCAGAGCAGCGGCAACTCCAACATCACGCTGGGCGGCAGTGGTGGCGGGACGACCGGCGGCACCACCGGTGGGACCACGGGAGGG
>NZ_JAINZZ010000157.1 GCF_019890725.1 Actinacidiphila acidipaludis | reverse complement strand
GTCGTCGATGAGGAACGAGGTGGCGAGGCTGGCGTCCTCGGTGCCGGTGAACTTCAGGGTGACGGTCTTGCCGATGTAGGGGGAGAGGCTGACCGTCTTCTGGACGTAGCCGGTGGAGTGGTTGAGGTTGGAGTAGGTGGCCAGGGTGGTGGTGCCGGCGGCCAGGGTGAGCTTGTCGTAGGCGGTGGTGGTGGAGGTCTCCTGGGTGGAGATGTAGAGGTAGAAGGTGAGGTTGGCGCTGGTGCAGGTGGCGGGGATGGTCACCGACTGGGACAGGGTGTCGGTGTGGGTGGTGCCGTAGCCGTCGAGCCAGGCCTTGTAGGAGCCGGAGTGGGCGGGGGCGCCGGTGCTGTTGTCGATGACGCCGCTGCTGGTGGTCCAGCCGGTGTTGCCGGACTCGAAGCCGGGGTTGACCAGGAGCTGGCTCGCGGTGCAGCCGCC
>NZ_JAINZZ010000156.1 GCF_019890725.1 Actinacidiphila acidipaludis | reverse complement strand
CGTTACGGACCAGAACCCGGTAGACCGTCGCCCGGGACGGGACCGGCGCGATGCCCCTGCGTTGCAGCTCGTGCACCAGCCTGCGCGGACCCCAGCCCGGGTGCCGGCGCCGCAGCTCACACACCACCGCTTCCACCTCCCCAGCGATCCGGTGCGGACACGAATCGGGCCGGTGAGACCGGTCCGCCAGCCCCGGCAAACCCGCCTGCTCGTACTTGCGCACCCAGGAGTGCACCGACTGACGCGACACCCCATACCGGGCCGCGACCTGAGTGACCGGAACCCCCGCGGTGACCTCCATCACCGCGTGATACCGCTGCTCGACCACGCTCAACTCCACCAGCACGGCCCCGGCCCTCCCCACGCACGCCCATCAGACGCACACAGCCAAGCCGAGGTAAGCGGTGTCAAGCATCAGGTGAAGCCACACCGTCAAGCATCAACCGAGACAGGACA
>NZ_JAINZZ010000155.1 GCF_019890725.1 Actinacidiphila acidipaludis | reverse complement strand
CCGGGTGTGGTCACCGCGGCCGACATCGCGCCGCCGGCCGGTGTCGAGGTGCACAACCCCGACCTGGTCCTGGCCACCCTGAACGCCAAGGGCAAGCTGGAGATGGAGCTGACCGTCGAGCGCGGTCGCGGCTACGTCTCCGCGGTGCAGAACAAGCAGCAGGGCCAGGAGATCGGCCGCATCCCGGTCGACTCCATCTACAGCCCGGTGCTCAAGGTCACCTACAAGGTCGAGGCGACCCGTGTCGAGCAGCGCACCGACTTCGACAAGCTGATCGTCGACGTCGAGACCAAGCAGGCCATGCGGCCGCGTGACGCCATGGCGTCGGCCGGCAAGACCCTGGTCGAGCTGTTCGGCCTGGCCCGCGAGCTGAACGTCGACGCCGAGGGCATCGACATGGGTCCGTCCCCGACGGACGCCGCTCTGGCCGCGGACCTCGCCCTGCCGATCGAGGAGCTGGA
>NZ_JAINZZ010000154.1 GCF_019890725.1 Actinacidiphila acidipaludis | reverse complement strand
TCGCGTCGGTGGACGAGTCGGCGATCACCGGCGAGTCGGCGCCGGTCATCCGCGAGTCCGGCGGCGACCGGTCCGCGGTCACCGGCGGCACCAAGGTCCTCTCGGACCGCATCGTCGTGAAGATCACCTCGAAGCCCGGCGAGACGTTCATCGACCGGATGATCGCCCTCGTCGAGGGCGCCGCCCGGCAGAAGACACCCAACGAGATCGCGCTGAACATCCTGCTCGCCTCGCTCACCATCGTCTTCCTGATCGCCGTCGTCACCCTCCAGCCCTTCGCGGCCTTCGCCGGCGCCGAGCAGTCCATCGTGGTCCTCGTCGCCCTCGTCGTCGCCCTCATCCCCACCACCATCGGCGCCCTGCTGTCGGCCATCGGCATCGCGGGCATGGACCGCCTGGTGCAGCGCAACGTCCTGGCCATGTCCGGACGCGCGGTCGAGGCCGCCGGCGACGTCAACACCCTGCTGCT
>NZ_JAINZZ010000153.1 GCF_019890725.1 Actinacidiphila acidipaludis | reverse complement strand
CGTGTTGACGCCGAGCAAGGATGACCTCTGGCCGGACGGCCTTCGGAGGCGGGCGGCGCCCGGACGCGGGCTACATGTCGTCGATCGCGGCGAGGTCGATGTCGATGGTGAAGGGGGCGGGGAGCTTGAGGCGGTCGTGGTGGATGCCTGTCAGCTCGTACTTCGCCCCCACCCGGTCGAGTTCGTAGGTGTGAATCGCGGGGCGGCCGCTGTCCAGGGGCTCGACGAGCCAGAAGTGCGGAATTCCGGCTGCGGCGTAGAGCAGCGGCTTGCGCTTCCGGTCGCGGGCGGCCGACTCCGGCGAGACCACCTCGACGGCGAGCACCACGTCCTCGGCCCGGTAGCCGGTCTCGGTGTGGCCGGTCGCGGACACCGCCTCCCGCCGGATGACCACGAGGTCGGGCTCCGGCCGGCTGTTCGTGTCCACGACGACGGTCATCTCACGCCGCACACGCAGATGTGCGGGTGTGTGCGAACGGAGACCGGCTTCGAGCAGGAACATCGCCAGTGTGTGGAAACT
>NZ_JAINZZ010000152.1 GCF_019890725.1 Actinacidiphila acidipaludis | reverse complement strand
GTACCGCTCGCGGACCTCCTCCTGCGACATGCCCATCGCCAGACCACCCAGGACCACGTTGGTGCCGCCGGTCAGGTCGTTCATCAGCGCCGCGTTGACCCCCAGCAGCGACGGCTGGCCGTCGGTGTAGACCCGGCCGCGCTCGGCGGGCAGCAGGCCCGCGATGGCCTTGAGCAGGGTCGACTTGCCGGAGCCGTTGGAGCCGATGATCCCGATCGCCTCGCCGCGGTAGGCCGTGAAGGTGACGCCCTTGACCGCGTGCACGGTCGTGACGGCGGGTGAGCCGCGGCGCAGCAGTATCCGCCGCAGCGCCGAGGTGGCACTGCCCTTGCCCGCGTCCACCCCGTAGATCCGGTAGACGACGTGCAGCTCGTCGACGACGACGGTGGGGACGCGCGACTCCCCGGCCCCGCCGTCCGCGGCGGGCTCGGGCGGCGCCGCGCCGGGCGCCGGGCGCGGTCCCGCGGAGGGCGGCGCGGCCTCCCGCGTGGGGGCAGGCGGCGCCGTGGCGGGGGCGGGCGGCTC
>NZ_JAINZZ010000151.1 GCF_019890725.1 Actinacidiphila acidipaludis | reverse complement strand
GCTGCACCATCGCCGCGCAGGTCGAGGGCGTGGCCGCGGCCAACGGCGCGAACGCGGTCCCCGGAGCCCTGGAGGAGATCGCCGCCCTGGTCGCCGAAGGCCGACTGCGGGTGCCGATCGCAGCGAGGTTCCCGATCGAGCAGATCCGCCGTGCGGCCGAGCTCCAGGCCGGCCGGCACGTGCAGGGCAAGGTCCTCATCGACCTCCAGACGGAGTAAGGAATCACCCTCGCGGCAGCGGGTCTCTCGCTGATGACAGCGCCACGGACCTGGGAGCGGATCCCGACAGGGGCTCGGCCCTTCGCTGCAGTGCGCCCATCGGCGCACGCTCAGTCCGTGTCGACTCCCGCGGCTTCGTCCCTGATACCGGGGTGTTCATGGGGGGGCGCCTCTCTCGACGCCCAAGGCAGGTTACCTCTGTCTCAGGTCACGAAAAATCTATGTCGGCCAAAGTAGACATTGGGCGGCAGCGCGGCTATGGTTTCTCTCGTAGCCGAGATCGATGAGGCCCGGCAGACATGAACTGCCGGGCAGCGGTACACGCAAGTCGCAGTTCGCAGGA
>NZ_JAINZZ010000150.1 GCF_019890725.1 Actinacidiphila acidipaludis | reverse complement strand
GCGTCCACGCGTCGCCCGCGAAGCGGGCCAGGGCGGCGAGCAGGCATTCGCCGACGGCCGGGTAGTGCCCGTCCAGCGCGCCGAACTTGCGGTGGTCCCGGCCCAGCCGGCTGCAGAACCGCACCAGGCTCTCCGGATCGTCCACCAGGTCGACGATCCGCAGCAGCCCGCGCAGCAGGCGGTCGCGCTGGACGTCGAGGTCGTCGGGGAACAGGCCGCGCACCTGCGGGTAGCGGGTGAACAGGATCGCGTAGAAGTACACGGTCATGTCCCCGGCCAACGGCCCGACGAGTTCGACGCTGGCGCGCATCAGGGCGATCTCGTCGTCGGTCAGCCGGGCCAGACGGGGCTGAGGACGCGGGGGAGCGGGCGGTACGTCGGCCGGGCCCGGTGCGGCCGACGGCGCGGCGGCGTCCTCGTCGGACTCGCCGCGCTGTCTCCTGGTTCCGAGGGGAGAACGAGCGGAGAATTTCACCGGGCACCGCCCGGTTCACGGGGAATCGGTATCAGCATGGAAAAGAGCCGTAGTCCAAGGGGTGAAGCCCCGAAGTGAGGGCTGCCGGACGCATCCCAGTCGCCTCTGTCGCGGCGTCAGGAATTCGTTCCGTGCCTGTCTGTCCGTTGTCCGGATGATTTCCGCGCCG
>NZ_JAINZZ010000015.1 GCF_019890725.1 Actinacidiphila acidipaludis | reverse complement strand
CTGACCTGCTGGATGAGGCCCTGAGAATGCGGCCGACGACTCGCGGTGGGATGAGCGGCATGCTGCTGCCTACGGTGACATCTCGGGCCTGTCGGCGGCGACATTGCCAGCCGCCTGGCGCCGACCCGGATGAACGATGCCGTATGGCGGGGTTTTCCGGCGGATCCGTTCACGCGGATCTCCGCCGCGATTCGTGACTTCCCACCGGCGAAGTGCTGGTGGGAAGTCATGGGCATCCCGGGCCGGCACCGGCGCCGCCGAAGCCACCCTCCGGACGGAGGACGGTGAGTTCCCAGGGGAGGTCCTGGTCTTCGCGCAGGGCTGCTACCTGTCGTGGCTGGAAGTCTGCTCGTGGACGGACGACACGGCGGTCACCCTCTCCGCTGCCCGGCGCTGGCTTCTGCACCGCCAGCTCGGCGGCGGCGTCCTGGTCAGGCGGTCTGGAGCCACTTCGTGTACCAGTTGCGGAACCCGGGGGCGGCCGGGGCGAAGCCGGCCCAGTCGGGGTCGAGCAGCCAGACCTCGCCCGCCCGTGGGCCGTTCAGGATCAGGTGAAGGAACATGCCACCGCCCGCCTCGGCCAGCATGAGCGTGCCCCTGGTCAGAGTGTCGGCCGAGGCGCCGAGCCGGCCGGGCAGCGGTTCGGTGAGAGGGAAGGGCTCGGCGAGCCGGCCGGGCAGCCGGTCCTCCCGCCACACCCCGTCCACCGCCCAGTCGTCGCCGGCCTCCGGGCGTGCGGTGGTCAGCGGCATCAACCCGTGCTCGGGCCCGGCCGGGCCGTCGCCCACCTCCGCGACGAAGGAGCGGTACTCCCTCGGCAGCGCGATGCCGTGGGACTCCTCGAACCCCCTGATCTCCGCCTCCGGCAGCCGCGGCCGCAACGCGTACTGATGGGTGTCGGCTCCGAAGCGCTCCCGTCCCGCATCGCGCGCCGCCATCTCCCGTATCCGCGCGCGTACACCGTCCCCGTCCCAACTCCCCATCCGGTGAAGGTAGCAAGCGACCAGGGCAGGTGGACACGTCATGGCTGTGCGCCTCCACGCCCGACCGCCCGCGCGTATAACGGGGGCGGGAGGTGCGTACGGCACATGAGCAGGGACAGCGACACCGAGACGGGCGCGGAGGCCGTCGAGGCGCCGGCCGTCACCGTGGGGATCGACCTGGCCGGGTACTCGGGGACGACGGGGGTCTGCCGGGTCACGTGGGCCGAGCGGCCGGTCGTCGAGGTGCTCGACGGTGGGGACGACGAGGATCTGCTGGCGGCCGTCCGGAGCGCCGGCAAGACGGGCCTGGACTCGCCCATCGGCTGGCCCGTCGCCTTCGCGTCGCTCCTCGCCGCCCACCAGGCCGGCCGCAAGCTGCCCGTGCCGTCCCGCTACCTGCCGCACGCCAGCGGCCGGCAGGGCCTGGGCAGGTTCACCCATCGTCTGACCGACGACGTCGCCTGGAAGCGCACCGGAGCCGGGCGCCGGCGCCCCCTCTCGGTCGCCACGGACCGGCTCGGCGTGGTCGCGATCCGGGCGGTGAGCCTCCTGGAACGCCTGGCCGAGTCGGGCCTCGCCGTCCCCCTCGACGGTTCCGGCGCGGTCGCGGAGGTCTACCCGGCGCACGCCCTGCTCCGGTGGGGGCTGGCGGGCGAGGACAGCTACAAGGGCCCCAAGCCCACGGCCCTCGCGGCGCGCACGCGGATCCTGGCAGGTCTCACCGAGGAGCTGGGACTCGACCTCACCGAGCACGCCCGCGACCGCTGCACCCGCAGCGATCACGACCTGGACGCGCTGGTGGCCGCGGTCGTCGCGCGGGCCGTGGCGTGCGGCATGACCCATGGGCCGGACACGGAGGAGGAGTCGGCTCTGGCCGCCGTCGAGGGCTGGATGCACATCCCCAGGCCCGAGGCCTCACTCCGCGCGGTGCGCGACGGGGCGCGTGCCCTCTGACCGGCTGGGGCCGGCCCCGCCGGGCCCTCAACCGTGCGCCTGCTGCGCGTGCTTGGGCAGCAACCCCACCAGCAGCAACGTCACCACGTTGAGCCCCGCCGTGATCGCGAGGACCAACTCCGTCGCGGACACGAAGGAGTGGGGGGACCCGGCCCCGGCCCGCGTGAAGAAGACGGTCCCGAGGGCGGCCACCCCGATCGCCCCGGCGAACTGCTGCACGGCGTTCAACAGGCCCGCCCCCGTGCCGACTTCCTCGGGTGTCGCGTCCCCGATGATGAAGTCGACCAGCGGCACGAACACCAGCCCCGAGCCGAAACCGGTCAGCACCAGCGCGGGCGTCAGCTTCCCCACGGTGATCCCGGCGCCCCAGTGCGCGACCGACCACCACAGCGCGAGCAGCCCCAGCACCGCGATCGCCAGCCCCAGATGCAGCGAGGCCCGCCCGAGCTTCTCGGCCAGCACGGCCCCGCCCAGCAGCACCGCGACCGCGGTCCCCAGCGCCCAGGGGATCAGCGCCAGCCCGGTACGCAGCGGCGACCAGCCCAGCCCCTGCTGCAGCAGCAGGTTGAGGACCAGGACGAACGCGCTGAGCGAGGCGTAGAACCCGGCCACGATCACCAGCCCGACGACGAAGCTGCGCTTGCGGAACAGCGACGGCGTGATGACGGGATGCGCGCTGCGCCGCTGGGAGACGACGAACAGCGCGAGCAGCACGACCGCGGCGGCCATCATGACGTACGTCCACGCGGGCCAGCCCAGGTCGCGGCCCTGGATGAGCGGGACGATCAGCAGCGCCGAGGCCGCGGTCAGCAGGCCGACACCGGTGAGGTCGAGGCGGGCGGCCGGGTCCTCCCCGCCGCGGCGCGGCAGCACGCGCAGGGCCAGTCCGCCCGCGGCGACGCCGAGCGGCACGTTGATCAGGAAGATCGAACGCCACTGACTGCCGAACAGGTCCAGGTGGAGCAGCCAGCCGGCGAGGATCGGGCCGCCCACCATGGTCAGGCCCATCAGCGGCCCGACCGGCGTCAGCGCCTTCCGCAGGTGCTGCGGTGGGAAGACGACCTTCACCAGCGCCAGCCCCTGCGGGATCATCACCGACCCGCACAGGCCCTGCAGGGTCCGGGCGGCGATCAGGAACGCCGCGCCCGGGGCGAGGCCGCAGGCCAGCGAGGCCAGGGTGAAGCCGGTCATGCCGAGCAGGAACAGGCGGCGGCGCCCGAGCAGGTCGCCGAGCCGCCCGGAGGTCACCAGGCCGAGCGCGAAGGCCGCGGTGTAGGCGCTGAGCACCCACTGCACGGTCACCTGGCCGCCGCCGAGGTCGGCGCGGATGGACGGGCCGGCGAGGTTGGCGACGCTGGAGTCGATCAGATCCATGACGTCGGCCAGGACCACGACGACAAGGACGAGCCAGGTGGTGAGTGTCGGCTTCGGGCCGGGGGGCGGGCCGGGAGTGGGAGGCGCATCGGGTGTGCGCTGGTCAGTGGACACGAACACCGTTCTACAATGGAACGGTGTTCGTTGCAAGACGAACGGCGTTCGCACCTTCGGATGTGCGTCCTCGGGTGCGCGCCGCCGGATTCGCGCCTTCGGGTTCGCACCGATCGCCCCTGCCTCGGAATGCGGCCACCAGACCCCCGGAACATCCGCGGAACACCGTTCGTCACGCTGCGGAACACTGTTCGCCGGCCTCGTTAGACTGCGGACATGGCACCGACCCCGCAGCAACGTCGCGCCGCACGCCACCAGCTCGGCGGCGGACCCGACGCGCCCGCGGCCCGGCGCGGGCCGTCCGGCGGGCGCAAGAAGCCGATCACGGTCGAGGCGATCATCGGCACGGCCTTCGGCATCGTGGAGAGCGAGGGGTACGAGGCCCTGACCATGCGGCGGCTCGCCACCGCGCTGGAGACGGGACCGTCGTCGCTCTACGCCCACGTCGTCAACAAGGAGGACCTCGACGAGCTCCTCATCGGGCGGCTGTGCGCGGAGATCGATCTCCCCGAGCCGGACCCGGCGGCCTGGCGGCAGCAGATCACCAGCGTCTGCGCCCAGCTGCGCGACCAGTACCTGCGCTACCCCGGCATCTCTCAGGCGACCTTCGCCGCCGCGCCGTCCAACCTGGACATCCTGCGCATCACTGAGGGCATGCTCGCCATCCTGCTCGCCGGCGGCGTCGAACCGCAGGCCGCCGCGTGGGGCATCGACGCGCTGTCGCTGTACGTCAACGCCTACAGCCTCGAGGTCTCCCTGGTGAACCGGCGGCTCGCCGGCAGCGACGACGCCTGGGTCGTCGGCCGCGACGAACTCATGCGCCGCTTCGCCGCCCTGCCCGAGACCTTCCCCCACACCAAGCGCCACGCCGCCGAACTCACCGCGGGCACCTCCCACGACCGCTTCGACTTCACCCTCGGCCTGATGATCGACGGCCTCCCCCGGGCCGCCCGATGAGGTTCCGCTTGATCACGCGCCGCCTGACGAGGTCCCGCCCGATGCCGACGAGCCCCGACCCCGGCCAACCCGCCCCCGGCGCTCCGGATCTCGGTCCCGCCCTGCGCCCGTTCCCCACCGGCCGCGACGGCCACGGCCTCCGCACGTACGTGCCGGCGGCCGACGCGAGCCCGGCGGACGTCGTGCGCGTCCATCGCGAGGTGCTCCGGGTGCTGCGCCCGGCGGTCGACGCGGCGCACGTCGACGCCTACAGCGGGGACGTCTGGCCGGCCGAGGTGCTCCCGGCCTACGAACGTGCCCTCTCGCTCGCCCGGGAAGGGGTGCGGAACGGTACCCGGCGCAGGCGGGCGGACCCCGGGATGGGTATCGACATCGACGTCCGCGACGACGGCCAGTTCGCCGTGCTGTCGGCCCTCGCCCCGTACACGATCCACGCCGAGGCCTGGTGCGGCGGGCGGATCGTGTTCAGTGCCGATGACACCGGGACGGGGATGTGGTGCGCCCTCACGCCGGAGCAGGAAGCGGATCTGGCCGTGGTCCTCTCGCCGCCCGCGTAGGACACCCTGCTCCCGGCTGAGGCGAAACCCTTGTCAGGGCCGGGGTGACGGTGTGGGCTCCTCGGCGAGGATCGTGAGGAGGTCGGCGGCGCTCGCGGCCAGCAGCGCGGTGTAGTCCGCGTCCTCGTCGGTCATCCAGCGCTCGCCGGCCCGGCGGAAGACGGCCATGGCCGCGTCGGTGGCGAGCCGGGCGGTCGCGGGGTCGTGGCCGCGGTCGACCAGGGCGGCGGTGAGTGTGCGGGACAGGGACGCGAGCTTGACCAGTTCGCGTTCCTGCAGTGGCGGGTTGGCGGCGATCACCGCGGCCCGCTCCCGCAGGAACGCGCGCGGGCGGAACACCTCCGCGGCCGTGGAGAACGCGGTCAGCAGTGTCGCCAGCGGCCCGGCGCCCTCGGGTACCGCGGCGATCGCCGTGAGGAAGGCCTCTTCGAGCTCCTCGCCGCCGCCGAACAGCGCTTCCCGCTTGTCGCTGAACCAGCGGTAGAAGGACCGCTCGGTGAGATTCGCGCGCTTGGCGATCTGCGCGACCGTCGTGCGGTCGTACCCCTGCTCGGTGAACAGGTCGAGCGCCGCGCGCTCCAGACGTCCGCGTGTGTTGCCTTCCCAACGTGCCATGTGACCCAGTGTAGCGACAGCAGATGCTGTCATCATTTGCTAACCTCGGAGTGATGACAGCATCTGCTGTCACTCATCGTTCGACCGCCGACCGCCCCGGGAGCAGCCATGCGCACCCTCCGCTTTCACACCCACGGACCCGCACTCGACGTCCTGCGCCTCGAAGAAGCCGAGGCCCCGGTCCCCGGTCCCGGCCAGATCCGCGTCGCGGTGCAGGCGTGCGGCCTGACCCCCGCCGACTGGGCGCTGGCCGAGGGGCTGTTCGCGGGCGAGCTGCCGCGCGGCATCGGGCTGGAGGTGTCCGGGACTGTGGACGCTGCCGGGCCGGGCGTGACCGGCACCGCGATCGGCGACGCCGTCTTCGGGCCGGTGCCGTTCCGCGGGCCGACGGCCGGGGCGTCCGACCACGCCCTCCTCGACGTGTGGTTCCCGCGCCCCGAGCGCCTCCAGCCGGACGCCGCCGCCGCGCTGCCCATGGCCGTCGAGACAGCGCACCGCGGGCTGGACGGTCTCGGCGTCCGGCCAGGCTTCGCGGACGGCCTTGTCGTGCTCGTCCATGGCGCGGGCAGCACGGTCGGCTACGCGGCCGCGCAGATCGCCCTCCGCTACGGCGCGCGGGTGATCGCCACCGCGGGTCCGACCTACGCCGACGCGTTGCGCGCTCTGGGCGCCGAGGTCACCGGCCATGGGGACGGCATGGCCGAGCGTGTCCGCGCGCTGGCGGGCGGCCCCGTCGACCTGGCCTTCGACGCGGCTCCCATCAGCAACTCCCTGCCCGAACTGGTCCGTACGGTCGCCAAGCCGGCCGACGTGATGACCATGAGCGACTTCGCCGCCGCCCAGGAGCTGGGCGTGCGCTTCCAGTTCGGCGAGAACGGCAACGAGTACCACCACCATGTGCTGGGCGAATACGCCCGGTTGGCGGCGGACGGCGCGTTCTCCGTGCCGGTCGCGCGGGTCTTCCCGCTGGAGGACTGGCGGGCCGCCGCGGAACGCAGCCTCTCCGGCAACGCCGGCGGAAAGCTCGTCCTGCGCCTCGCCTGAGTCCGTCCGAGCGGCCGCCCGGCTCCCCGCCGGCCACGGCCACCCTCCCATCCATCACGGCACGACCCTCAGGAGAACACCATGCACCTCTTCGTCACCGGCGGCAGCGGGCTCACCGGCCCGGCGGTCGTCACCGAACTCATCGAGGCGGGCCATACCGTGACGGGCCTGGCCCGCTCGGACGCCTCGGCCCAGCGCTTGGAGGCGCTGGGCGCGGCGGCCCACCGCGGCTCGCTGACCGACCTCGACAGCCTGACCGACGGCGCCCGGCGGGCGGACGGCGTCCTGCACCTGGCCTTCGGCGGCAGCTTCGACGACCCCGAGGGGCTCGCCCGGCAGGACTCGGCGGCCGTCGACGCCCTCGGGCAGGGACTCGTCGGCACCGGAAAGCCGCTGGTCGTCACGTCCGGCACGTTCGTGATGCGCGCGGGCCGCGAGAGCGTGGAGACGGACGCGCCGGACGAGGACTCCCTCGCGTACTTCCGCATCCCCGGTGAGCGGGTGTGCCTGTCCTACGCCAGCCAGGGCGTGCGGTCCAGCGTGGTGCGCCTGGCCCCGACCGTGCACGGCCCCGGCGACTACGGCTTCATCCCCGTGATGATCGAGGCCGCCCGCAAGGCCGGGTTCGCCGCCTACGTCGGCGACGGCACCAACCGCTGGCCCGCCGTCCACCGCTTCGACGCGGCGTCGCTGTTCCGTCTCGCCGTCGAGCAGGCCCCGGCGGGCAGCGCGCTGCACGGCGCCGCCGAGAACGTCCCGCTCAAGGCCGTCGCCGAGACGATCGGCGCCGAACTCGGCCTTCCCGTGCGGTCGGTGACGCCGGAGGAGGCCGCCGAGCACTTCGGCAGCGCGTTCTTCGCTGTCGCCTACGCCGCCGACGCGCCCGCCTCCAGCGAGCACACGCGCCGGCTGCTGGGATGGACGCCGACCCACCCGGATCTGCTGGACGACCTGCGGACCGGCGACTACTTCACGGCGGCAAGCGGCGCGTCGGCCGACCGCTGGAGCTGAGCCGGGCCGTACGCGGCAGGTCACGGGGGCCGGTGATCGGGCGGCCGGGGCAAGGGGCCGGAGGCCGGTGATCGGGGCCCGCGGCCGGTGAGCGATGGACGTTGGGCGCCGGGCGCCGGGCGCACGACAGTGCCCAGGCCACCCCCGTGGACCTGGGCCAGTCGTTTCCTCGGTCACCGGGTGGCGTTGCGCCACCCGCCGACCTGTGTCCTGCACGAGTCCGACGGCGTCACCGCGATGGGAAGGCAGATCCCCCGTCCGGCAGCCGCCCGGTCTCGCCATCCAGGATGCCGGGCGGGACGGCACCCGTCCTTGTCATTTCGCGCACGGGACCTGACGATTCGCGCACGCGTCCTACGGAAGACTCCGGTAGTCCCGCGGCGAGATCCCGTAGGTGGCGCGGAACAGCCGGCTGAAGTGGGCGGGGTTGCCGAAGCCCCAGCGCTCGGCGATCGCCTGGACCGGGCGGGCGTTCAGGCCCGGGTCGGACAGTTCCAGGCGGCAGCGCTCCAGCCGGCGGTGGCGTATCCAGGCCGCGGGGGACGTGCCGTCCTCGGCGAGCAGCTGCTGGAGGGAACGCAGCGAGATGTGGTGGGCGTCCGCGATCGCCTGCGGGGTCATGGCCGGATCGGCGAGGTGCCGCTCGATGAACGCCTTGACCTGGACGTGCAGCGCGTTCTGCCGGGTCTCCGGGCTCAGCGAGGACTCGGCTTCCACGTGCCGGGCGATGACGGAGGCCAGCAGGTCCAGGGTGATCTGGCCCAGGACGGGGAGGTCGGCCGGGCTGAACTCGTCGGCGCGCGTGCTGAGGTCGCTCAGCCAGCCGGTGAGCATCCCGCCCAGGCCGCTCTGTCCCCGGATCGGGACGGCGAGCAGGCGCTGCACGTGCTTCTCGGGCACGGGTAACAGGGCCCGGGGGCAGAGCACGGTGACGTGCGACCACTGGTCCGGCTTGGCGTGGATGTCGGCCCGGTAGGGCCTGCTGGTGTCCGTCACCGCCAGGTCGCCGCCCCGCAGCATGGTGTCGCTCCCGCCCAGGGAGACGGTCCCCTCGCTGCCGAGGACGTAGTTGAACTGGAACATCTCCGGATCGGCCTGCCGCACCTGCTTCGCCGTCCGCGTGACCTCCAGATGCGGATGGGCCATGGCGGACACCTGCACCTGGCCCAGGTCCAGGCCGCGGATCCGGGCACGGAAGTCGTGGTGACTGCTGCTGCGCAGATGGGTGCGCATGTCGTGGAGCCGCCCGACGGATTCCGACCAGAGAGCGAACCGCTCCGGAGGCTCCACGACCTCCGTGCTGAACTCGGTCACCAGCATGCCCACCACCGTAGCCGTTTCCCGTGGGGTTCGAACGCCCCACTGCTGAGGGTGTGTTACGTCCCCGTACCGGTTTCGTGCGAGCGGGACCGTGACCGTGCGGCGGCGTCCGCGGACCCACGGCGTCCGCGGAACCACGGCGTCCGCGGAACCACGGCGTCCGCGGAACCACGGCGTCCGCGGAGCCACGGCGTCCGCGGAGCCACGGCGTCCCGCCGGACGGACTCAGGGCCCGGCGAGCGCGGCCAGGGCGACGGACGGGTCGGCGTCGGGCGGCCCCGACGGCCGCCACCGGCCGTACTCCTTGGCGTACGGGTACCACAAGCCGTCCTGGCCGTAGCGGAGTTGGACGTCACGGCCCTCGACCGTCCAGCGGTTGCGCGACCTGCGCAGGCGCGGCGGCGGGCCGTCGGACCAGCCCGAGCGCAGCGCTTCGCGGGCGCGGGCCAGTTGGGCGGGCGCCGGGTCCCACGCGTCCTCCAGGACGGCCAGGGCCGCGAGACCGCCGTGCTGCCAGGCGCGGGCGGCGGCGGCCACCCGCGTCACGGTGCCGTCGCCGCTCGCGGCGAGGCGGTGGAAGAGCTGCGGGTGGCCCGGGTGCGCGGCGGCGATGCGGACGGTGTCCTGCCACGTGGTGAGCGGGACGGGGATCGCGGAAGCGGCGTGCCCGGCGGTGTCCAGGGCGGCGGCGAGGAGCCGATGGGCCCGCAACGCCGTGTCCGCGGCGAGGAGTTCGAGGCCCGCGGAGTCCACGCCGGGCGCGGGAGCCGACGCCTCCGTGAGCTGGGGGCCGCGCCCCGGACGTGCGGGCGGCGGCGGCAGGTCCGGCAGGGGCGGCAGTGCGGAGCGGGAGGCGAAGGCCGCGGCGGCGGGGTCGCCCTGTGGCGTTCGGGGGCCCGCGGGTGTGCTGCCCGGGGCCTGGGCGGCGTGGGCGGCAGGGTCCCCTGTGGCTCCGGCTTCGGCTGCGGCGCGTGCCAGGTTGCGGCGCCCGAGTTCGTCGGTCACCTCGTCCTCGCCGCGCCCGCGCAGGAGCAGCAGCACGAACGGGTCGCGGTCCAGGAGCCGCGCCACCTGGTAGCAGAGCGCGGCGGCGTGCTTGCAGGGGTATCCCCAGTCCGGGCAGTTGCACCGGGGTTCGAGGTCCTGGGGGCCGGGCAGCAGGCCGACGCCCGCGGCTTCGGCGTCGTCGGCGAGCTCCGGCGGCATCTCGCCGTCGAGCAACGCCGCGATGCCGGCCGCCCGTTCGGCGATCACGTCCAGGAGCCGGTCCCACTGGGCGTCGGTGAGCCGGCGCACCCGCATCGAGGAGCGGTACGGGGAGGGGCGGCTGCCGTGGACCTGGGCCGAGGCCGAGCCGGGAGCGACGGTGACCTCGCCGACCGCACCGCCGCGCGCGTACGTCCGGCCGCGCTGCAGCCTGCCGCTGTCCAGGGACGAACCCTCCAGCGCCGCGACCCAGGCCTGCCCCCACCACGACTCGGCGAACGCGGCCCGGCTGCCCTTCGTGGGCGGCAGGGCCTCGAACGTCCTTGTCGCCGTGGGTTGTTCACCGGAGGTGTGCGGTGGTCCAGGGCGGCCGGCGGGCGTGCCGGGGTCGTCCGAGGTCGGGGGCGTGCCCGGTGTGCGGGGGGTGCGGGGCGTGCCCTGTCCCCGGAGTGTGCCCGGTGTACGGGGCGTGCGCCGGCCGGCCGGGCTCATCGCCGCCGCCCCCGCAGCGCGACCAGCTCGGCCAACTCGTCGTCGGTCAGTTCGCTGAACGCCGCCTCGCCCGACCCGAGCACGGCATCGGCCAACTCCCGCTTCTGCCGCAGCATGTCCGCGACCCGCTCCTCCACCGTCCCCTCGGTGACGAGCTTGTGGACCTGCACCGCCTGCGTCTGCCCGATGCGGTAGGCGCGGTCGGTGGCCTGGTCCTCGACCGCCGGATTCCACCAGCGGTCGTAGTGCACGACGTGGCCCGCGCGGGTGAGGTTCAGGCCGGTCCCGGCGGCTTTCAGGGACAGCAGGAAGACCCGCTTCCCGCCGGACTGGAACGCGTCGACCATCTCCTCGCGGCGCGCGACGGGCGTCGCGCCGTGCAGGAACAGGGTCTCCACGCCGCGGCCGGCGAGGTGGCGTTCGATGAGGCGGCCCATGGCCACGTACTGTGTGAAGACCAGCGCGGAACCGTCCTCGGCGAGCACGGTGTCGAGCAGCTCGTCGAGCAGTTCCAGCTTTCCCGAACGGCCCGGCAGGCGCGCGTCCGCGGGCTCCTTGAGGAACTGCGCGGGGTGGTTGCACACCTGCTTCAGGCCGGTGAGCAGCTTCATCACCAGCCCGCGCCGGGTCATGCCCTGCTTGCCCTCGATCTCCGCCATCATCTCGCGCACCAGCGCCTCGTACAGCGAGACCTGCTCCCTGGTGAGCGTCACCGGCTGCTCGGTCTCGGTCTTCGGCGGCAGTTCGGGCGCGATGCCCGGGTCGGACTTGCGGCGCCGCAGCAGGAACGGGCGGACCAGGCCCGCGAGCCGGCGGGCCGCGTCCTCGTCACGGTCGCCCTCGACGGCCTTGGCGTAGCGGTCGCGGAACGAGGGCAGCGTGCCGAGCAGACCCGGTGTCGTCCAGTCGAGCAGGGCCCACAGCTCGGAGAGGTTGTTCTCGACGGGGGTGCCGGTGAGGGCGACGCGGCCGCGAGAGGGGATCGTGCGCAGGGCCTGGGCGGTGTGTGCGTACGGGTTCTTGACGTGCTGGGCCTCGTCGGCGACGACCAGGCCCCAGGGGTGCGCGGCGAGGAGGGCGGCGTCGCGGCGCATGGTGCCGTAGGTGGTGAGGACGAAGCCGGGGGCGCTGCCGCTGGGGGAGCCGTCCGCGGTGGTGCCTGGGGAGCCGTCCGTGATGGTGCCGGGGGTGCCGTCCGACGTCGTGCCGGGGACGCCGTCCGGGGCGTCGGAGGGGGCGCCGTCCGGGTCGCCGGGCGCGACGCCTTCGGTCGGGTCGGCCGGGAGGCCGTCCCGGGTGGTGTCCTGGGTGCCGTCCACGCCGGGCAGGGTGCGGCCGGGGCCGTGGAAACGCCGGACGGGCGCGGTGGGAGCGAAACGCCGGATCTCGCGCTCCCAGTTGCCGAGGAGCGACGCCGGGCACACCACGAGGGTCGGGCCGGCGGTGGCCGCGCGTTCCTGGCGGCGCAGGTGCAGCGCGATGAGGGTGACGGTCTTGCCCAGGCCCATGTCGTCGGCGAGGCAGGCGCCGAGGCCGAGGGACGTCATGCGGTGCAGCCAGTCCAGGCCGCGCTGCTGGTACGCCCGCAGGGACGCGGCCAGCGCCCGGGGCGGTCCGGTGGGTTCACGGGCGGCGCGGGCCTCCGGGTCGGCGATGCGGGCGCGCAGCTCCTCCAGCGCACCGCCCGCGGCGACCGCGACCTGCTCGCCGTCCACCTCGACGCTGCCGCTGAGCACGGCCCCGAGAGCGTCGATCGCCGTCAGGGACGGCCGGGACGTGGTGGCACGGCGCAGGCGGCGGACCAGTTCGGGGTCCACGACCACCCACTGGTCGCGCAGCCGCACGATCGGCCGGTGCGCCTCGGCCAGCCGCTCCAGTTCGTCCGGGGTCAGCTCCTCGCCGTCGCCGAGGGCCACGCGCCAGCGGAACTCCAGCAGGCCCTCAGAGGACAGCACGGACGCGGCCGAGGACGTCGTCGCCTGGCGGGCCGGTTCCAGCACGCCGGCCGCGGTCAGCTCGCGGACCAGCCCCTTAGGCCAGTGCACGGCCACGCCCGCGAGGGCGAGACGTTCGGCCGCCTCGCCCAGCAGTTGCTGGGCCTCCTCGTCGGACAGCACCAGCCCGGTGGGGGCGGCGGCGTCCAGCAGCCGGGCGGCCGGCGGCCAGGCGCGGGCGGCGCGGCGCAACGTCAGCATGGTGTCGACGCGGGCGCGCGGCCCGAACAGCTCGGGCGCGACGGC
Organism: Actinacidiphila acidipaludis; assembly: GCF_019890725.1. Classification (GTDB taxonomy): domain Bacteria; phylum Actinomycetota; class Actinomycetes; order Streptomycetales; family Streptomycetaceae; genus Actinacidiphila; species Actinacidiphila acidipaludis. The sequence continues at coordinate 126,701 of NZ_JAINZZ010000015.1, read as the reverse complement.
GGTCCCGGCCCACAGGTCGGCGGCGTCCGCGAGGACGGTCGGGTCGGCGAGGCTGCGGAGCTGGACGACGGCGCGGAAGGTGGGGGCGTTGTCGTCGTCCCGCGAGGGTGCGGGTTTGGGCGCGGGCCCAGATGCGGGCTCGGGCGTGGACCCGGGCTCACGTGCGGGCTCGGGCTCAGGCGTGGACGCAGGCTCGGGCTCGGGAACGTCGAGGTCGTCCGGGCCGCTCGGGTCGTTCAGCCCGGCCGGGTTCATCAGCTCCAGCCGGAGGGAGACCTGCAGGCCCGCGTCACGGCCGGCCGCGACCTCGGCGGCCCAGGGGCGCTGCTCGGGGACGGGCTGCGGGGCGCTCGCCGCGAAGGCCGGGCCGCCGGCGAGGTGGCGGGCGGCGGGGGTGCGGGTCAGGGAGTCGGCGACGGCGTCGAGGAAGGACCGGAGGAGCGGTTCGGCCGCCGGAAGGGCGAGCGGGGAGAGGCCGGGGAGCGGCACGGCGCGGGCCTCGGGCGGCATGGCGGCCGCCAGCTCGCCCAGCTTCTCGCGGTCGGCCGGGTCCAGCGGCCCGACCCGCCAGGCGTCGAAACCGTCCGGCGACACCCCGGGCAGCACCCGGCCGCGGGCCAGCAGGTTGAGGCCGAGCACGGCGGCCGTGCCCCAGAACGCCGTGCCCGCCGAGGCCCGGCCGCTGGTTCCCAGGGCGCGGCAGCGGGTGAGCAGCGGGACGGCCTGTTCCACGGGCACGACGACGGCCGGCACCCGCACCTCGCGCACGTCGGTCCCGGCGGCGTCCGGGCGGACGACGGTCAGCTCCTCCGGCGCGACGCCGAGCTCGGGGAGTGCCGCGCCGGAATCCTCCGGCGCCCAGAACGCGATGCGCCCCAGGCGCGGCGGGTCGGCGGGAAGGAACACCGCCTCACCCGCGGCGAGCTGCGGCAGCGCGGCGAGCAGCCGCGCGCGGTCGGGACCGGAGGGTTCCGCCGCGTCGGCGCCGCCGGACTCGGCGGACTCGGCGGAATCGTCAAGGGTGCCGGCCGTCGCCCCGTACCGCCTTGCCAATCGCACCCACTCCTGGATCCGTACCGGTCTCCGCCGTCCCACCCCCGCGAACCGCCCCGGCCAAGCGGAACGCCTTGCCCCAAGGCTAGCGGCCCCCACCGACATTGATACTCGTAGCGGGTTCCGGTGGTCGTGGCTCTCCCACTGACTGACACCCTGCTGGGTTGTCTTCCGGCTGTACCGTCCGGCTGCCGGGGCCCGTTCTTCGTGGCTCCGGCCAGGTGGAACATGACCTGATAGGAGCTTGGCCAGAAGCCCCCTCAATGTCCTGTCTGCCCCACCCGGCCGGTGCCGCCTCCGGCTAGGAAGGCATCTCCAGCATGACAGCAACGGGCACGGCGAGTAGGGCAGGCCAGCGGGTGTTCGGTGGGGTGGACTCCCATGCCGACACCATTCACGTCGCGGTCGTCACCGACAACGGCGGCCATCTCGCCGATACCGAGTTCCCCACGACCACCGCCGGATACACCGCGGCCCTCGCGTTCCTGAACGCACACGGAGACGTGCTGGCGATCGGCGTGGAAGGCACCGCGTCCTACGGAGCCGGCTTCACCCGCGCAGCCCGCGCCGACGGCCTGAGCGTGGTCGAGGTCAATCGCCCTGACCGCGCCGAACGCCGCCGCACAGGCAAGTCGGACCCCATCGACGCCTACGCCGCCGCCCGCGCCGCACTGTCCGGACGTGCCTCCAGCGCACCCAAGGACGAGACCGTCACCGGCATCCGAGCCCTCCACAACGCCGCCCGCTCCACGGTCAAGGCCCGCACCGCAGCGCTGAACCAGGTCGGGCACATCCTCATCAGCGCACCCGACGCCATCCGCGCCCGTTACCGGGCCCTGCACGGCAAGCCGCTGATCGAAGCCCTCGCCCGCCTGCGTCCCACGGGAGACGCCGTCCACACCGCCGTCCTGACCGCCTTGAAAAGCCTCGCCCGACGCGTCCAGGCGCTGACCGTCGAGCACGACGAGCTCATGGCCGTACTGGACGACATCGTCACCGAGCACAATCCGGGTCTGCGGGCCGCCTACGGCGTCGGCCCCGACACAGCCACCCAGCTGCTGATCACCGCCGGCGGCAACCGGGACCGCCTAAGCACCGAGGCGTCCTTCGCCGCTTTGTGCGGCGTCGCCCCCGTTCCGGCCTCCAGCGGCAAGACCAACCGTCACCGCCTCTCGCGAGGCGGCGACCGCGCCGCGAACGCGGCCCTCTACCGCATAGCCCTCGTCCGCATGGCCAGCGACAGCCGCACCCGCGACTACGTCGCCCGCCAGACCGCGGCCGGCCGGACCAAGAAAGAGGTCATCCGGCTCCTCAAGCGAGCCATCGCCCGGGAAGTGTTCCGCTACCTCACCACCACGGTCACCGTCCCGGACATCGCCGACCTGCGGCCCGCACGCCAGGCGAAGAACATCACTCTCACCGCCGTCGCCGATCACTTCGGTGTCTGGCCCGCGGTCATCTCCTGCATCGAGCGCGGCACCCGACGCAACGACGACCTCGCCAACGCCTACCGCGACTGGCTCACCACCGCTTGACAGGCAATAGGAGCTTCAGCACCGACCGCGCTCGCGCCGGGGGTGTGCGGGACGCGGGCGCCCGATGCCCACCGTCCAGGACGCCGACGGCCGGGTCGTCGAGGCCGAGCAGCAGGGCGAGCCCGCCGCCCGCCTCGACGTGCGCTGCACCGACCTCTCGGACGCGCCAGGCCCGCCATGCGGGAGCCGGAGCTGGACGTGGTCGGCGGCAAGGGTGACCTCTGCACGCTGGACGTGGTCATGCCTGCGGCCGCCGCCCAGTCCGCCCAGGGCCAGCGGGTCTTCGAGCGGATCAAGCAGCACCTGACGATCCACACGCTCTGAGGAGTGGCGGCGGCGACGGGCCACGCCTGGCCTCCGGCTAGCGCCCTGACCTCCGGGCCGCGTCGAGCAGATCCAGCGGTTGCTCCCAGGGGAACGCCGCCGCCTCCTCGCTCGCGTTCGGCGGGTGCGGGGGCGCGGAACCGACGAGCACGCCCATGTCCCGCAGCCGATCGAGGCTCTGTTCGTACGCGGGGTGCCGTGCCATCGCCGCGTTCACGTAGGGCAGGACGGCGGTCGGGACGCCGAGCCCGTACGCCTCGCAGAGGATGCCCAGCGCGAGGGTGTCCGCGAGGCCGGCCGCCCACTTGTTGACCGTGTTGAACGTGGCCGGCGCCACCGCGATGGCGTCCGGCGGCGGCAGCGGACGCGGTTCGCCGGGAAGGCGCCACGCGGAACGGATCGGATACCCGGTCCGCGTCTCGACGGCGGCGGCGTCGATGAACCGCATCGCCAGGGGCGTGGCCACCACCCCCACCGCCCACCCGCGGTCCTGCGCCGCCGCGATCAGCGTGCCCACGCCGCCCGCGTTCCCGGCCGCGCACACCACCACGTACAGGAACGGCCCCTGCTGGTCTTTTCCTGCCTCGCCCACCCGGCACCCTCCGCATCGTCTCGACGCCCCCGATGCTGGACGAACCCCGCCCCGCCGTCGAGCCCACGCCGCCCCGCGTGGGCGCCCGCGTGTCAGAGATGGTCCGCGTCGACGACGGCCTGGGCGAAGGCGGTCGGGGCCTCCTGGGGGACGTTGTGGCCGATGCCGGTGAGCAGGCGGTGGGCGTAGGGGCCGGTGAAGAGGGCGCGGTAGGAGGAGCCGTCGCCGGGCGCGGGGGTGAACGGGTCGCGTTCGGCGTCGAGGGTGACGGTCGGGACGCCGATGGCGGGGCGGGCGGCGAGGCGCTGTTCGAGGCCGTCGTAGCGGCGTTCGCCGTCCGCGAGGCTCAGCCGCCAGCGGTAGTTGTGGATCACGATGGCCGCGTAGTCGGGGTTCTCGAAGGCGGTCGCGGTCCGGGCGAACGTCGCGTCGTCGAAGCCCCAGGTGGGGGAGACCACGTCCCACACCAGCCGGCACAGGTCGCGCCGCTCGTCCGGGTCCGCCATGGCGAGCCGGCCGCGCTCGGTGGAGAAGTAGTACTGGTACCACCACGCGTACTCGGCCTTCGCCGGGAGCGGCTTGAGGTTGGCGGCCAGGTTGGTGATCAGGTAACCGCTCACCGAGACCAGGGCCTTGACCCGTTCGGGCCACAGCGCGGCGATGATGTCGGCGGTCCGCGAGCCCCAGTCGAAGCCGGCGAGGACGGCCTGGTCGATCCGGAGGGCGTCCATCAGGGCGATGATATCGAGGGCGATCGCGGACTGCTGGGCGTTGCGGAAGGTCCGCGCGGACAGGAACCGGGTGGTGCCGTGGCCGCGCAGATAGGGGACGATCACGCGGTAGCCCTCGGCCGCCAGCAGCGGTGCGACGTCGACGAAGCTGTGGATGTCGTAGGGCCACCCGTGCAGCAGGATCACCACGGGACCGTGACGCGGCCCGAGTTCGGCGTAGCCGATGTCCAGCAGGCCGGCCGTGACCCGCTTGAGCGGCGGGAACGTGGTGTGCGTGCCGGGGACGACGGCGGGGAGGGTGGGGACGGCAGCGGCCGGTGCGCCGCCGCGCCCGTTGCCCGGTTCGGCTGTCGCGACGCCCGGCACGCCCGCCAGGGAGGCGGCGGCCGCCCCCGTGCCCACGCCCAGGACCTTGCCGAAAGTGCGCCTGTCGATCACGTGAATTCTCCCGGTCTGTGTGGTGTGTGCGGGGACGAGCCTGGCGGCCGGCGGCCGGAGGGGCCGGTCACGCCACGGCGGTGGCGCGGACGGCGACCGGGATGTTGCCCCGGGTGGCCTTGGAGTAGGGGGGCGGCGGCGACCGGGCGGATCGGGCCGGAGTTCCGGCCGTCCGCCCGATCGACCGTCACCGGCTGAACAGGTGATCACTCTGTCCGACCGGTCCATCACCTGTCAAGACGGTGACGGTGAACCGATGCTGACCACCCGCGCCCAGGGCGGCGGGGCGAGCGGCACATAGCCCGGCTCGTCCTCGCCGTCGTCCCAGCTCAGCGGACGCGGGAAGAGGCCGACCACCGTGCGGCACGGCGGCCGGCGCTCCGGCCACGGCGTCTGGCCGTCCGTCAGCGCGACGATCACGTCCGGGACCGGACGCGAGCGCAGCGCGCCCTCGAAGCCCTCGCGCAGGTTCGTCCCGCCGCCGCCCGTCAGCGGGATGCCCTCGTCCCGACACAGCGTGTGCACGGCCTGCACGGCCGCGTCGCACGACAGCACCCGCACGAGATCCCGGCGGCCGCCGACCGCGCGGGCGATCGCGGCCACCTCCAGCAGCGCGCTGCCCAGTTCGGCGTCGCTGACCGAGCCGGACGTGTCGACGACCACGCACACCCGTGGCGGACGGCGGCGCAGGCTCGGGAGCACCACCCCGGGCACACCCGCCGAGCGCCGCGACGGCCGGGAGCGGTCGTAGTCGTCGCCCGAACCCGCCCCCGAGGCGGCCGCGCGGATCGCCGCGCCCAGCAACTCCCGCCACGGCTGCGGAGGATGGAACACCTCCTCGGCCCACCGCCGCCAACCGCGCGGCACACGGCCCGGACGACCGGTGATGGCCTGCGCCACGCGGAACCTGACCGCGTCCCGCTCCTGGTCGCTCAGCCCGTGCGCGCCGTCCGGCCCGAGGTCCCACTCCCGGTCGCGTCCGTCGACGCCGCTGCCGCAGTCCAGCCAGGCCATGTGCAGTGTGCGCGGCCCGAGCCGGAACTGACGCAGGTAGTCCTCCATCAGTTCGCCCGCGCTGAGCGCCAAGTGGTGCGGCTGGATGGCGTCCTCGGGACAGGGCAGTCCGTCGCCGAAGACGTCGTCGTTGATCTCGCAGTCCGCGGCGATGTTCATCCGCAGCCGTTCCCCGGGGCCGGACAGGCCCTCCTGGTGCGCGAAACGGTCACTGCGGCCCTGGTGGTCGCGGAGCAGGTGCGCCACCTCGTGCACCCACACCCCCGCCAGCTCCTCCACCGGGGTCCGGACGACGAACCCCGGCGAGACGTAGCAGCGCCAGTACCGGTCGACGGCCATCGTCGGCACCTGCCGCGACGGGACGACGTGCAGCGCGAACAGCGCGGTCGCCAGGTAGGGCCGCGCGCGGGCGGCGTGCAGGCGGGCGGCGAACAGCTTGTCGGTGTCGAGGGCGCCCGCCGCGTCCCGGCCGCTCACCGCGTCCCGGCCCTTCACCGTGTCCCGGCCGCTCATCGCGCACCGTTCCCGCCCGTGCGGGAACCCGCCGGGCCGCCGGACGCGACGCGGGCCGCCGCACGGTCGGCCCGGGCCGACAGCGACACCACGCCCGCCAGGCGCTCGATCGACGCGGGCACGTCCCAGCCCTCGCGGCGCAGCGAGGCGAGCGTGGTCGCGGGGACGACGAGGAGGTCCGGGGCCCCGGTCTCGGCCGCCCGCACCAGCAGGGCCCACGCGGCGTCCCAGCGCGCCCGGTCCGGCTTCCTGCGGACCGCGGCCACCACGCCGTCCAGGACGGCCTGGCGCAGATCACCGCGCTCGGGCAGCACGGCCGAGGCGGGGTCGGCGAGCAGGGACTCCGGGTCCGGCAGGTCCATCCGGTCCAGGCTCGCCAGCAGTTCCAGCCCGGGACCGTCCCCGACCGTGCCCCTGACCAGCAGGGACAGCACGTCCCGCGAGGAGCCCGCGGCGGTGGCGAAGGCGATCAGGCACAAGGTCATCTCCCAGCTGCGCGGGGACGGCCACGGCCCGCCGCGACGCGTCTCGCTGTCGGGCAGCCGGTGGACGAGCGACGGGCGGGCGGCGAGCAACCCGCACACCGCGCGGCGGGCGAAGACCACGGCGTCCGCCAGCCGTTCGGGGGCGAGCCGGGGCAGCGACGCGCGCGGCCAGGTTCCGCCCAGGCCGCGGACCACCACGTCGTGGTCGTGGACCCACTGCAGGTGGACGAACCGGTTGGCCAGCGGCGGGCTCAGCTCCCAGCCGTCGGCCGCCGACGCGCGCGGGTTGGCGGCGGCCACGATCCGTACGCCGGGCGGCAGTTGGAGCGCGCCGATGCGGCGTTCGAGCACCAGGCGCAGCAGGGCGGCCTGCACGGCAGGCGGGGCGGTGGACAGTTCGTCCAGGAACAGCAGCCCCTTGCCCGCCCGCACCAGCCGCACCGCCCAGTCCGGCGGGGCCATCGGGACACCCTGGTGCGCGGGGTCGTCGCCGACGACGGGCAGCCCGGCGAAGTCGGCGGGCTCGTGGACGCTGGCGATCACGGTGGTCAGCGGAAGGTCGAGGGCCGCGGCCAGTTGGGTGAGCGCCGCGGTCTTGCCGATGCCGGGCTCCCCCCACAGCAGCACGGGCAGATCGGCGGCGACGGCCAGGGTCAGCGCCTCCAGCTGGTCGTCGGGACGTGGTTCCGTCGTGGATTCCCGGAGGAGGCCCAACAGAACTCCGGCGACATCCAGTTGGGAGGCCGGGTCGGGGACGGCGGGCGGGGTGACGGTGGTGGGCAGGTTGGCAGCAGGCATGAGTGATCACCTCGGTGGTGGAAAGGGCGGGCAGGACAAGGGAGTCGGCGGCCGGCCCGCCCGGCGGGGCGGGCACGGACGCCGGGGTGACGGCGGACCGCGGCCGGGCGGTGCGGCGCGCGTCTCGGCGGACGGCGCCGCGACGGGAACGCCGGACGACGGTCGTCGCCCGGCGGACGGTGCCGCCGTCAGGAGCGGGAACAGGTGGTACGGGAACGCCGGCCGGCGGCCGGTCTCCTGTCAGCGGGAAGTGCGGTGACGGGTTCGGGCGCGGGAGGCGTCGCGGTGGGCGCGCGAGCCGGAGTTCGGGACGGGACCGCGCAGGTGGGCGGGCCCGACCAGCCCGGCCCGGTACAGGCCGTGGACGAGCCTCCGCCGCACCGCCGCGTCCAGCTCGTCGCGCAGCGCGCCGCGACGCGGGACCGCATCGGGCCCGAGCAGGGCTTCGACGACGGCGAGCGCGCCGGCGGTGTCGCCGTGCGCCAGGCGCGCGCGGACGTCGTCGAGGCACTCCGGACGACGGTGGGCCGTGTCGATCGCCTGCAGGCAGGGGAGCAGGGTGCCGCCCAGCGAGGCCAGCAACTCCTCGCGGCGGATCTCGTCCGGGCCGTGGTCCAGCGGGGCCAGCACACCGTCGACCAGGCCGATACGGTGCCGGGCTCCGCGGCAGTCGACGAGATGCGGGCCGCCCGTCCCGCGGTCCGGGGGCGGACCCGTCGCCACGTGGCCGGGTACCAGCGCGGCGGCGACCAGCGGGTGCAGTTCGCCGGCGCCGATCAGGCCCGCCCGCAGGAGGGCGAGGTCCGGCGGCACCCACGTGGCGGCGTCGGGCAGCACGGGCAGGGCCACGTCGGTCGAGGCGACCGCGGACACCGCCGTGATGCGCGGGGCGTCGCCGCTCTCCGCCTGGACCCCGGCGGTCGCCTCGCCGTATGCGACGTCCAGGACGAGCCGCTGCCGGACCCCGTACCGCACGGCGACCCGCCCGGCTGTCCGGCCCGGACCGTTCTCGGCCCGCAGCAGGATCGCGGCCTCGGCGGCCCAGCGGGCGGTGGCGCACGGGAGGTCCCGCACCAGCCGCGTCAGCGCGTCCGGGACGGGATCGGGCGGAGGACCGCCGGGTGCCGCGCCCGCCCGCACGGCGAACTCGTCCGCCCGGCGGGCGTCCCAGAGGTGGCGATGCAGGTCGAGGCGGAACCGGCGGTTGGGGCGCGGGTGGGGATGGGAGCCCGCGCCCCCGTCCGGTTCGCCGGGGTCCCAGAGGGCGAGGCTGACGCGCTGGCCCGCGTCCGCCCAGGCGGGCGGCGTCCGCACCACGAGGTGCAGCGGAAAGGCGTCCCCGGGACGGTCGTAGCAGGCCAGGGACAGCGTGAGGCCCGGGCGCAGCAGGCCCTCGGGGGCGATCCTCGGCATGTGCCAGCGCAGCAGGTCGGGCGCGAGGTGGCGGAGGTCGGCTTTCAGCCGGGTGGTGAGGTCACGGCCGTGACGGCGGGCCGTGGAGCGCGGATCGAAGTCGACGTCGACGGAGGAGGCGGCGCAGGCGCCGGCCCAGTCGCCCGCGTGGCGGCGGGCGGTCGCGGTTACGATCATGGAGGGCGGCACGGCGAAGTGGCGCACGCGCAGCCAGCATGTGAGGAGGGCGTTCGCTGAGGTGAGGTTGAGCATTAGCGCTCACCTTGAGCGGACGGGACCCCCAATCTTGTTTGGGTAGGCATCGGGCCGAGCATATCGGTGGCCCTCGCCCCTTCGAAAGGCCTTCCCTCCCCCTTTCCCCCGGGCACTCCAGCCCGCCCTTCTTCGGGCTCCGCCCTGCCCTTTGCGGTGCGTTCCCGGCTTTCCGCCGGTGGTGGGCTTGTCGCGCCGTTCCCCGCGCCCCTGTTATCGCTTGCCGTTCGTCCACTTGTCGGGGGCAGTCCGGAAGCGTCTCCTCGGACTGTGCATGGCGGGTTCTTCCGCACCTTGACCCGGGCGGATGCACATTCCTGCGGGGAGCGCTTCCTCCCCACCCCCTGGCAGTGAAAGTGGCCGCAGGGGGTGTTACCGGGGCACCGCTGTACTACCCAGGCGGCTCCATGGGCTGCCAAGGGGGTGGGGAGGAAGCGCTCCCCGCAAGGACTTGTGCACACACCCGCCCAACCCCTTCGGAAAAACGGTCACGCACAAGTCCGAGGAGACGCTTCCGGACTGCCCCAACGTGCGGACGAACGGCACGTGATTCAGGGGCGCGGGGAACTGCGCGACAAGCCACGACGAGGCGGAGGACGGCAATGGCGGCCCGGGGGCACCCCGGAAGCCGTACCCCGCTACCGGGCCGGAGGCCGCACCCCGCTACCGGGCTGGAAGCCGAGCCGTGAGGGAGAATGAGGGATGTGGGCGCTGGAGCCATCGAGGTGGAGCGGCTGAGCAAGACGTTCGGCCAGCTCACGGCCCTGGACGACGTCACCTTCTCCGTGCCGCCGCAAACCGTCTTCGGGCTGCTCGGCCCGAACGGCGCCGGGAAGTCGACGGCCATCCGCGTTCTGACGACGATCCTGCAGCCCAGCGGCGGGCACGCCGAGGTGCTGGGGCACGACGTGGTGCGCGAGGGGTCCACCGTGCGCGGGCTGATCGGCCTGGCCGGCCAGTACGCCGCCGTCGACCCCAACCTCACCGGCCGCGAGAACCTGCGGCTGATCGGCCGGCTCACGCATCTGCCGCGGTCCCGGGTCCGCCCTCGCGCGACCCACCTGCTGAACCGCTTTCGACCTGGTTGACGCCGCCGACCGCCCCGTACGCACGTACTCCGGCGGTATGCGGCGACGGCTGGACGTCGCGGCGGCCCTGGTCCCGGAGCCGCCCGTGCTGTTCCTGGACGAGCCGACGACCGGACTCGACCCGCAGAGCCGCAACGCCCTGTGGGAGATGATCCGCGAGCTCGTCGGAGAGGGGACGACCGTGCTGCTGACCACGCAGTACCTGGAGGAGGCCGACAAGCTGGCCGAACGCGTCGTGGTGATCGATCACGGCCGGGTCATCGTGGACGACACCCCGGCGCTGCTCAAGGCGCGGCTCGGCAACACCGTCATCGAGCTGGACATGGCCGAGCCGCCCCGCGCCGCGCGGGCCGCCGCGCTGATCGGTGACGGGTTCGCGGAGCGGCCGGACGTCGACGGTTCGCGGCTGAGTCTGGCCTCCCGTGACGGGTCGCGGCCGCTGATGGACCTGCTGCACGTGCTGGAGGGCAACGACCTCGTCCCGCGCACCGTGGCGGTGCGCGAGTCCAGCCTGGACGACGTGTTCCTGGCCCTGACCGGCCACCGCGCCGACGTGGCGGGAGGTGTGGACGGGAACGGGAGCGGGCCGCCGCCCGGGACCGCCGACGGCGACGGGAGCCCGCGATGACCGCGACGGTGACGACGCACCCCGCCCCGGGGCCCGCCCCCGCCCCCGCGGCGCCCCGCCGCCGCCTGCTGTGGACCCTCGAGGACGGTATGGCCGTCGCCTGGCGCAACCTCATCGGCCTGCGCCGGGTCCCGCGCCTGCTGGTCTTCTCCTTCATCCAGCCGCTGGTGTTCCTCCTGATGTTCCGGTACGTGTTCGGCGGCGTGGTGTCGCCGGCGCTGCACGGGGTGTCCTACGTCGACTTCCTGATCCCGGGGATCTTCGTCCAGACGGCCGTGTTCGGTTCGATGAACACCGCGATCGGTCTGGCGACCGACATGCAGACCGGGCTGATGGAACGGTTCCGGTCGCTGCCCATGGCCAGATCCGCGGTGCTGGTCGGCCGCACCACGGCGGACCTGACCCGCAATGTGTTCGTCGTGGCGCTGATGACCGCGGTCGGCTTCGCCATCGGGTTCCGGCTGCACGCGGGTGTGCTCGCGTTCCTCGGCGGGTTCCTGCTGGTGCTGGCCTTCGGGTTCGCCATGTCGTGGATCTTCGCGGTGGTCGGCATGGCGGTGGGGGATCCGGAGACCGCGCAGGCGGCGGCGTTCCCGGTGCTGGCGCCGCTGGTGTTCGCCTCCGCGGCCTTCATCCCGGTGAACACCATGCCCGGCTGGCTGCAGGCGTTCGCCCGTCACCAGCCGGTGTCGAAGTCGGCGGAGGCGGTGCGGGCGCTGGTCCTCGGCGGTCCCACGGCCGACGCGGTGTGGCAGGCGCTGGCGTGGGACGCCGGGATCGTGGCGGTGTTCGCCCCGCTGGGGGTGTGGCTCTACCGCCGTGCGGTCTGAGGCCGGGCGTGTGAAGTCCCCCGTCGTCACGGCAGCGGCGTCGGATGTGCCAGGTAGCTCTGCGTCCGGGTCACCCAGTAGCCGAAGTCGCCGGGCCCGGTCTGGTTCGTGCCGACCATCTCCGGGACGCCGTACGTACCGGTCCCGGTGCCCGCGCCGAACATGATCGCCACGACGCCCGCGGCCGCGGCCTCGGGGAGGTGCGACCCCCAGGTGACCGTGGACCCGCTGACCGAGATCTTGGGGTCGGCACCCGGGTTGCCGCCGTAGAAGGCGAGGTTGTTCCCGCTCGAGGTGAAGCTGTCGCCGAAGAAGTAGGTGGAGGCGGAGTCCTCGTCCTGCTCGGTCGTCACGTCGTCGAGGTCGGGGAAGGTCCCGGAGGCGTTCCAGTACGTGGGGCTGGGCGTGTGGGTGGAGTTGAGGTGGCCGACGGGGATCTGCCACAGCACCGCGGGCAGGGCCAGTGACTGCCGCACGGTCTGCACGTAGAGCAGGTAGTTGCTCCAGTGCGCGGCGTTGAGGTAGCGGATGTCGGCCGCCGGGTCGGGGTCGCGCAGGATCCCGAAGTCCTGCCCCCACTGGTCGAAGGCGACGAAGTCCGCGTGGTACCCGATGTCCGCGGTCTTCACGAAGTCGGCGACCTGCGTGGCGACCTGGGTGACGGACTGGCGCCCGGCCGTCCAGCCGAGGTTGTCGGTGTCCTTCAACGCGTCGCGCACGGCCCAGGTGTTGACCTGCCAGCCGACGAAGGCCGCCGGGTCGTACTTCTTGATCGTGTAGGTGATCGCCTCGGTCAGTCCGCGGAGGTTGTTCCCGAAGACCGGGTCGGTGCCGCCGGCCAGTACGCCCGAGGAGTACGCGGCGCCGGTCGCGGCGGGCATGGACTGCGCGTCGTTTCCGTAGCCGGCCGCGTAGTTCTGCTGGAGGTAGCCGAGCATGTCGGGTTCGACCACCCAGCCGACGGGTTGCCCGGGCGCGGCGGCGTCGGCGGCCGACGCCGCCGCCTTCAGCGCGGTGAAGTACGTGGTCAGCCAGCCGCTGTTCTGCATGTTGGTGAAGTCGACGCTGCTGCCGTCGACGTTGCCGTTCATGCCGTAGTCGACGAGGACCGGCGTCATGCCGAACTGCCGGGCGTGGTTCACCAGCGTGGTCGTGGTGCCCGCCCAGTTCGGGAAGTCGTTGCCGACGAGGTATGCGTAGCCGTAGTTCGGCACCGGGCCGTGCGAGGCGAGGGTGCCGAAGAAGGCGTCGACCGTGCTGCCCGGGGTGTAGACGGTGCCGATCGACAGGTACGACGGGTGCCAGGCCGGCGCCGGTCCGCCGCCGCCCGACGACTGCGTGGCCGCGGTGACCGGGGCCGAACGGGCCGATTCCCCGGCGCTGTTGGTGGCACTGACCGAGAAGGTGTACGCGGTCCCGGCCGTGAGCCCGGTGACCGTGGCGGTGGTCGCCGCGCCCGACGCGACCGCGGTCGAGCCCTGGTACACGGTGTAGCCGGTCGCTCCCGCCGAGGCGTTCCAGGACAGCGACGCCGAGGTGGTGGTCGTGCCGGTGACCGTCAGCCCGGTGGGGGCCGCGGGCGCGGTCGGGGTGCCGCCGCCGGGCCCGGTGAGCGAGACGTCGTCTGCGTGGTACGTGCCCTGCGCGTACCAGCCGTGCAGGTAGAGCGTGACGGAGGTGGTGCCCGCGCCGGTGGTGAAGCTGGTCGAGAGCTGCTGCCAGCCGGTCGCGGACGGCGTCCAGGTGGAGCTGTAGCCGGTGGCGCCGAGGTAGACGTACGCGCCCTGGACGTAGGCCGACAGCGTGTAGGTGGCGCCGGGCTGCACCGGGACCGTCTGGGTGCACTGCGCGGTGTCCGAGGCGGTGACCGCGCCCGCCAGCGCGTGGCTGCCGCTGTGCACCGGTGAGGTGACCACGCTGCCGGTCGTGCCGCACGACCAGCCGGACAGACTGCCGCTCTCGAAGCCGGAGTTGACGACCAGGTTCGGGCTGTCCGCCTGCGCGGCGGCCGACAGGTGCAGCCAGCCGAGCAGCGTCAGGACGACCGCGGCCGCCGCGGTCCAGGATCTGCGGGCCATGTGCTCCTCCTCGTTCACGCACGGGCAGGACACCGAAGGCCGCGGAACGTGGCGCCGCACCTCCGCCCAGCAGAATGGTCTGGACTTTTCCCCCTCGTCAACCCCGCCTGCACACACGAGAGTTGAAGCGACAAGCGCCGATGTGGGCGCGGATCAGCGGGTGATCGTGGTGGTGTACGCCGACGAGGCCGCGACGGTGGGCAGTCGCGGCCCGCGTGCGGGGCGCGGCCGGGCGGGGCGGGGCGGGGCGGGGTTCCTACGGGGCCGGCGGTTCCGGCGGCGGGGCGTCCTCGGCCAGGGAGAACCAGACCGTCTTGCCCTCCGACTCCGGCCGCACGCTCCACTGCTCGGCCAGGATGTCCAGCATCATCAACCCGCGGCCGGAAGAGGCGAGTTCACCGGGGGCGCGCTGGTGCGGCAGCTCGTCGCCGCGGTCGGAGACCTCCACCATCAGCGTCCGCAGGCCCCGCTCGCCGGTGATCGTGGCACGGAGCACGGCCGTCTGGTCGGTGTGCACCAGCACATTGCCGACGAGTTCGGAGGCCAGCAGGACCGCGACGTCCACCTGGTCGGGCTGCGACCAGTCGTGCAGGAGCGCGACGACCTCGGCCCGCGCCTCCGACAGCCCCTCGCCCTCGTCCTGGCCGATGGTCAGCACCAGCGTGCGCTCGGGCACCAGCGGCCGGGGCACGTCGGTGTCGCGACGGAGCAGCAGCAGCGCGATGTCGTCCTCGTTGCGCGGCGCCAGGTGCACGCGCCGCCCGCCCAGGCCGTCGCGCCGCCCGGCCTCGCCGGCCTCCCCGGCCCCGGCCTGGACGCGGTCCTCGGCCCGGTCGTCCCCCTCGTACCGGGTCATCGGATGGTGCACGGCCTGGATCAGCCGGTCCGCCATCCCCTCCAGGTCCGCGCCGGGCCCCGGCTCCATCGCGTCCCTGACCCGGACCCAGCCGGTGAACATGTCGTGCCCGCCGGTCTCGATCAGCCCGTCGGTGCACAGCATCATCACCTCGCCCGGGCGCAGCTCCAGGTCGGTGACCGGATAGTCGTGCTCCTCCGGCATCAGGCCCAGCGGCAGCCCGCCGTTGACGTGCTTGATCATGCAGGTGCCGTCCGGCAGGCGCAGCACCGGGTGCGGGTGCCCGGCCCGCGCGATGTGCAGCATCCCGGTGTCCGGCTCGGCCTCGATGTACAGGCAGGTGGCGTACCGGTCCTCGTCGAGCGCGGTGAGGAAGCGCGAGGTCCTGGCCAGCACCGCGTCGGGCCCGTGTCCCTCGGCGGCGTACGCGTGCACGGCCGTGCGGAGCTGGGCCATCAGTCCGGCCGCGTGCACGTCGTGGCCCTGGACGTCCCCGATGACCAGGGCGAGCCGGCCGCCCGGCAGGTTGATGATGTCGTACCAGTCGCCGCCGACCACCAGGCCGCCGCCGGTCGGCACGTACCGCGTCGCCACGCTGATCCCCGGCACGGCGGGCTCGGCCGAGCCCATGCTGCGCCGCAGCCCGCGGGACAACGCCAGCTCGGCGGTGCTGGTGCGGGTGCGTTCCAGGGCCTGTGCGACCAGCCGGGCCACCAGCACCAGCAGCCCGCGCTCGTCCGGCGTGAACGCCATGGGGGCGCTGAACGCCAGCAGGCACACCCCGGTGATCCGGCCGGAGACCACCAGCGGCAGGAACGCCCACGAGTGACGTCCGTGCCGCGCCGCCAGCGGCCAGGTCTCGGGGTACTGCGCGCGGTACTCGTCGGCGGAGTGCAGATAGACCGGGCGCCCGGACCTGACCACCTCGGTGGCCGGGAACCGCGACGTCACCGGCATCCGGAACACCCGCTCGGCCTCGGTCCTGCGATAGCCGTACTGGCCCAGGATGTTGAGGAACTTGTCGGTCACCCCGAAGACCACGACCCCGTCCAGGGCCAGGTCGGGGCTGTACAGCCGGGTGATCTCCTTCAGCGCCTCCGCGAGCGAGTCGGCCTCGGCGAGGGCGTGGCCGGTCTCCAGCAGGAGGGCGTCCCGCCAGCGGGAGGGGTGGCGGGCGGCGTCGGCGCCGGGTTCGCCCGGGCCGGGGCGGCCGATGCTGTCGACGCGGTCGGGATCCTCGGGGGCGGGAGGGGCGGTTCGATCACCGGGAGGGCCGGTTGCGCCGTCCGAGGAGCTCTCGCCACGGCCCTCGGCAGGGCCCTCGGCACGGGAACGCGCGCGGGACTCGATCCGGTTCAGCGCGTCGATCTGCCGCAGCTCCGCGGGGTCGGACGGCTCGCCTCGCGCCCCTCCCTGCGCTGTGTTGCCCATCGGCGCCCTCTCGCCTGGCGTGTGATCCCGTCCGTTCTCCCCCCATGCTCCGACGAGACGGACGGGGGCGCGAGCGGGGCGCTGGGCGCTGTGCCGATGGGGGCGGTGCCGGGGGCGCCCGGGGGCGGTGTTCGGGGTGCCCCTGGGGGTGCGTTGCCGGGTGCGGCAGGGCTGTGGCTGGTCGCGCTGGGGGCACCTCCCGGGCGGAATCTGGGGCGCCTCGGGCCCCAGCGCGGCTCGGGGCTACCAGGGGACTTCGGTGGCGTCCCAGGAGAAGAAGTGGCCGGTGGGGGCGTCGGGGGGGAGGAGGGCGAGGCGGACGGCGCCGGCGGCGGCTTCGGCGGGGTCGCCGTCGCTGGCCCGGGCCCGTTCGTTGAGGTCGGTGTTGCGCAGGCCCGGGGCCAGGGCGTTCACCTTGAAGCCCTCGGCGGCCAGGCTCTGGGCGTAGAAGAGGGTGACGGCGTTCAGCGCGGTCTTGGACGAGCGGTACGCGGCTCCCGAGCCGTTGGACGCCGCGAACTCGCGCTCGGGGTCCGCACTCCAGGTCAGGGACCCGGTACCGCTGGAGATGTTGACGATGCGGGGGGCCGGCGAGCGGCGCAGGGCGGGCAGGAACGCGTTGGTGACCTCCAGCACCCCGAACACGTTCGTCTCGTACGTCCGGCGGAAGGCCTCGACGCTCGTCTCGGTCGCCCTGCGCCCGTCGACCATCACGCCCGCGTTGTTGACCAGCACGTCCAGCCGCTCGACCTGGCCGGCGGCGGCCGCGATGCTGCCTGGATCCGTCACGTCCAGCACCAGGACGCGGGCGCCGCCGCCGATCTCCTCCGCGGCGGCCCGCCCCCGTTCGGCGTCCCGCGACCCGACGTACACGCTGAGCCCCGCGGCGACGAGCTGCCGGGCGATCTCCTTGCCGATGCCCTTGTTGGCACCCGTGACCAAAGCAGTGGGTTCGTTCATGCCTCCGACGATGCCCTCCGCCCGGGTCCCCTGCCAGGGACAGCCGATCCCTGGCAGGGGGACGCGCGGCCGGCGGGGTGTGTTTGGCTGGGAGGTGGACGGATCGGGAGTGCCCGGTCCGTTCGGGACGGACCCGGCTCGGAGGAGGGCGGCGTGGCGCGGACGGAACTGGGACGGTTCCTGCGGGCTCGGCGGGAGGGGCTGCGGCCCGCCGACGTGGGGCTGACGGCGGCGGCCGATGGAACGCCGCGCCGCACGCCGGGCCTGCGCCGCGAGGAGATCGCGGAGCTGGCGCACATGTCGGCCGACTACTACACCCGCCTCGAACAGGCCCGCGGCCCGCGACCGTCCGCCCGCATCCTCGACGCCCTCACCGACGCGCTGCGGCTGACCCCGGCCGAGCGCGACCACCTCTTCCGGCTGGCCGGGACCGGCGTGACGCCGCCCGCCGGTCCGGTGCGGCGGGTGCGGCCGCACGTGGCCGCGCTCCTGGACCGGATGCCGGGCACGGGGGCCGTCGTCACCGACGCCGCGTACGACGTCATCGCGTTCAACCCGCTCGCGGAGGCACTGCTCGGCAGCGGTCTGCGGGCCGAGCCGAACATGGCCCGGCGGCGGTTCCTCGGCACCGGCCGCCCCCGCGCGAACTCCGCCGCGGAGGAGTTCGGGCGCGTCGTGGTGTCGCGGCTGCGGCGTTCGGCCGACCGCTACCCGCAGGACGCGGGGCTCGCCGCGCTGCTGGCCGAACTACGGGACGGCAGCGCGGAGTTCCGGCGGATCTGGGACACCGCGCCGGTGCACGAGCCCGGGCACCGCACGAAGGTCATCACGCATCCCGAGCTGGGGCCGCTGACGCTCGCCTGCGACGTGCTGGCCGTTCCCGAGGACGATCAGCAGGTCGTGCTCATGACCGCCGAACCCGGCTCGCCCTCGGCCCGGGCCCTGGCCACCCTCGTTCCCCGGCCCGCGGCCCGCTCCTGACCCCCTGCGCGCCGGCGGGTCAGTAGCCGCGGCGGACGTTGTCGGCGGCGGCGTCCAGCAGGCGCCCGTCCCGCCGCTCCCGTTCCGCGGCGAGCTCGGCCACCGCCTCGGCGACCGCCGACAGCACGGCCGCCACGCCGGTGTCGCCCGCCGGGGCGTCGTCCGCTCCCAGGTCACCGGCCCCGGCGTCCCCCACCTGCGGCGACTCCTCCTCCGCACGGTGGTCGGTGACGCCGATCGTCGTGGCCAGCCCCGCCAGGACCGGCTCGTCCGCGTTCCACCGGTGGTGGGCGCGCCGGCGTTCGGCCGAGTCCAGCAGCATCAGGCGGCTGTTCCGGACCACCAGCCAGCGCCGCCAACTCTCCCGGGCGAGCAGCCCGGCCGCCTCCATCGCGTCGAGATAGGACTGGGCCAGCCCCCGCCCCCGTCGCCACAGCCACGCGTCGACCACCTCGTACGGCTTCTCCCGCACCACGGCCGCCGCGGCCTCGTCCAGCAGCGGGTCGCCCAGCGCGCGGCGCGGGGTCCCCGGCACGATGCGGTCGGTCTCCACGCGTATCGCCCCGGCGGCGAGCAGGTCGACGGCCTCCGCCCCGGCGAGGGCGAGCGACAGGTCGCCGCGCTCGACGGGCAGGTGGGACGGCATGTCCATCGTCACGATCAGCAGATCCTTCGACGTCGTCATGTCACCTCACCCGACGAGTCCGTAGATGCTCTTGCCCATCAGCCACAGGCCCAGCGCCAGGGACAGGGACACCAGCGCCTGCTCCTGGTGCTGGTCGATCCACCGTCGCACACCCTCCAGGCGCGCCTTCGCGGCGGCCGGGCGGAACGTCGTGTACAGCTCCATCGCCAGCAGGCTCGAGGTGGCCAGCAGACAGTAACCGACCAGTGCCGCCCAGGTCGCGGCCGAGGACAGATCCGCCTCGGCGACGGTGGCCGCGCCCGCCACGACCGCGCCCCAGGGCTGCAGCAGCACGCCGAGGGCCGCGGACATCCACGGTGAGACCTGGTCCAGACGGGTCTGCCACTTGGGGGTCCTGCGCTTCCGCCGCTTCTGCTGGCCGCCGCCGCGCCTGCGCCGCCGGTACTCGGCGAAGGCGACCATGCCGACGCCGATGGCCAGCTTGATCGCGAGTTCCGCGGTGCTGGACGCGCTGTGGTGCTTCGGGGGGTTGCCGCCGGTCAGCGTGACGACGAACGCGATGAGCAGCACCAGCATCGCGAGCCAGGCGAGGATGAAGGCGAGGCCGTTGCGCACGCCCCGCTTCGAGGAGAGCAGCAGGATGAACGCCGTGTTGTGCAGCGGGCCCAGGGTGATGGCCAGGCCGATGATGAGGAGGTCGGTGACCATGGGGGACGCTCACGCCGCGGGCGTTCTGTGGCGGTGCATGAGGTCTACCTTCGGTCTTCGGAGTGCGGTGCGCATCCCGAACCCTCCTCTTGGCCTTTGTGCTGCCCGCACGGCCATCCGGGGTACGCAACGCACCCCAGGGGCAGCCCGGAAGCCGTTGCCCGGGGGAGGGGGATCAGGGGTAGAGGGTGGCGACGTTGTCGCGGGGGGCGGGGTGGGAGTGGGCGGCGGGGCCACCCGCGAAGGCCCGGAGCAGGTTCTCCGTCGTCCGCGTGACGAACCGCGCCGTCGCCGCGGACATTCCGTGATCCCGCCCGTCCTCACGGGTCCCCGCCATCAGCCCCTCCACCCACCGCATCGTCCCGGAGGCGAAGACCCCGGCCCCGCTCGGCACGGTGTAGTACGCCGCGTCGGAATGGCTGTGGCGCCCCTGGCACACCAGCGGGGAGTGCGCGAGGATCTCGGTCGGCCCCGGCGGCGGCGATCCGGGCTGCACGCGGTCGTACTCCACGCCCACCAGGTGGGCGAACGACTGCCCCTTCCGTACGCCCGTCCCCGCGAACAGCCAGTGGTCCGCCTGCTCGACCACGAACGCCGCGTCCGTCGGAAACCCCTCGTAGAGCACTCCCGTCATCGACGACTCGGGGTCGGCGGCCGGCCGCGCGCGGAAGTCGGTCGTGGCCATCGTCGGATGCTTCGCCAGGTACGGGTCGGCGTGGAAGTCGGTCTTGTAGCAGACCACGGTCCTGACCTGGTCGCCCTGAGTGCCCGCCCGGCCCGCGCCCGCCCCGGAGAAGCCCGCGGTCCCGCCGACGCCCGGCGTCCCGGCCTGCCCCGCCGCGCCGCCGCCCGAACCGCCCGCCCCCTCCAACCGCACCCGCCGGAAACACGTGTTGGCCCCGAGGAAGGCGAGGTTGGTCCCGGCGTCCCGCGCCGCCGTGACGTGCCGCCGCTGCTCGGGCGTCCAGTACTCGTCGTGCCCGAGCGCGACGGCCGCGTGCGCGCCCCGCAGCACGTTCGGCGCGAGGTGGACGTCGATGCCGGTCGTGTACGCCAGCGGGATGCCGAGCCGTTCGGCGAGCACCACCAGCGCCCGCTCGTACACCAGGAACTTCTCCGCGCCGCTGCCGTCGTAGGGCCGGTCGAAGCTGACGGCGAGCGAGCGGTGCGCGTACGAGCCGTCCCGCCCGGCGTAGAGGCTGTAACCGCCCCACTGGTTGTACGCCTGCCAGGTGGCGGGCGCGTGCATGATCAGGGTCCGCCCGGCCGCGGCGGTCGAACGGACGACGAGCGGCACGTACCGCTGGTGGCCGTTCTCCGCGTCGAGGCGGAGCAGGTACGCGCCCTCGGGCCAGCCGTCGGTGGACACCTTCAGGCTGCGCTGCCAGCCGGACGCCTGCACGGTTCGCGTGGGCACCACCAGGTGCGGCCGGTCCTGACGGTGGCCGGCCACCCGGCCGGATCGCCACACCAGCGCGGCCTGCGCGCCGCCGTACCAGCCGACCCGGAAGGCCGAGACCCGGAAGCCGGGCGCGGTGGTGGACACGTACAGCCCGAACTCCTCGCCGGGCAGGACGCTGACCCGGTCCGCGTACCCCTCGACGGCGTCCGGCGGCCCGGCCGACCGGATCCGCCAGTCGTCGGCCCCGGCCGCCGGGAGCGGGGCGGTGGTGCCGGAGACGCCGGGCCGCGCTGTGCTGCCGGCGTGCGGGCCGTGGTCCTGGCCGGACCCGGAACCGGAGTCGCACCCGGCCAGGACGGTCGCCAGACCGGCGGCTCCCACGGCCGCCGCGCCCAGGAAGTGCCGGCGGTCGAGGCCGTGATGCGGTTCGGGGTCGTGGTGGGGTTCGAGGCCGTGCTGGGGTTCGACGGGGGGGCGGGGGTCCGCTTCCCCTGAGTCGTGGGCGCGCCCGGATGCGGGATCGCCCGCGGCCCGGGCCTCGGGACCGTGTTCCGCCGCCCCCACGGGGGCGTCCGATCCGTCGCGGTCAGGGGTGCCCGACCCGGTGTGAGCTGCCCCGGGCCCCTCGCCCCCCTCGCGTGCCGGGCCGTCCCCGCGGCCGGTGGTCGCGGCCTCGTCCTCGTCGTCCTCGTCGTCCATCCGCCGTCCCGTCCGTGACGTCACGCGTGGCGGCTCGTTCGGACCACGCGCCTTTCAAGAGCATGGTCGGGCGGGCGGGGTTGCCTCACGAGCCGGGAACGGCCGAAAGGCGGGCGGCGGCATCCCGGCGGTGCGTCCGCCTCGTCCCCGCACCCGGGCGGGTGCGGGGACGACGTCGGAACCGGGCCGCACGCTCCGGAACGGGGTCACACCAGGTCGGTGTAGGTGCTCCAGCCGGTGCCGACGGCCACGCGGGGCTTGTACGGCGCCGCGGCGTCGCCCGTGCCCGCGTAGTACCAGAGCTCGCCGGCCTTGTCGGTGGCGATGATGTCGGCGTGGCCGTCGGCGAGGAGGTCGCCGATGCCGACGATGTGGGTGTAGCCGTTCCAGCCGGTGCCGATCCGGACGCGGGCGCCGTAGGGCGCGGCGGCCTTGCCGGTGCCCTGGTACAGCCAGAGCGCGCCGGCGCTGTCGCGGGCGAGGAGGTCGGCGCGGCCGTCCCCGGTCAGGTCGCCCGCCTGGGTGACCAGGTTGTACGCGCCCCAGCCGGCCCCGACGCGGACCCTGGCGGTGAAGGGGGCGGCCGTCTTGCCCGTGCCCGGGTACAGCCACAGCACACCCGCGCTGTCGCGGGCGAGGAGGTCGGCGCGGCCGTCCCCGGTCAGGTCGCCCGCTCCGGCGAGGAGGTTGTACGTGTTCCAGCCGGCGCCGACGCGGGTGCGCGCGGCGAAGGGGCGGGCCAGGGTGCCGGTGCCGGCGTAGTACCAGAGCACACCGCCGCGGTCGCGGGCGACCACGTCCCCGGTGCCGTTCGCCTTGAGCGGGGACAGGGCGGTCAGCGCGGAGTAGGTGTTCCACCCGCCGCCCACGGACTGCCGCTTGTTCAGGAGGTAGGCGTCGACCCACTCCCGGCCCCGGTACTGCCACAGGGTGCCGGTGCCGTCCACGCCGTAGAACGCGGCCTGCAGGGACGCCGGGCGGACGTCGGCGGTGAAGTCGAACTCGGCGGTCCCGCCGGCGTATTGCCTGCCCTGCGTGTCCAGGACCTGGAGGGCGCCGAGGAGTTTCCCGGCCGGCAGGCCCCAGGCGGCCTGGACGCCGAGGTCCTGGTCCGTCTGGTTGCCGGCGACCTTCGACCAGTCGATGGTGGGCAGGTCGGCGGAGAGCGAGCCGTCGGCGTTCTTCACCCACGCCAACGGAGTCAGCGTGCCCGGGGCGACGCCCATACCCGAGCTCAGGCGCACGGCCGAGACGAGTTGGTCGGCCGTGTATCCGGCCTGGGCGATCTGGTCCGCGCTGAACACCAGCCGGGTGTGGACGGCCGGCACCGGAGTCGTCTTCGCCGACCACATCTCCGTGTGCAGGTCGAGCAGAGCCGGGCGCGTCTGTCCCGTGGCGACGGCGGTGGGCACCGCCGGTTCGACCCGCGGGCCCTGGACGTACCCCGTGGCCGCCGGCTCGGTGACGGCCAGTTCCGCACCGGTGGCGCCGTCCACGACGACTCCGGTGAAGTGCACGATCTGCGACACGGGGTACTCCGCGCTGATGTGCAGGCGGATGGTGCCGGCGGTCAGGGGCGCGCCCGGCACGCCGTTGCCGTCCGAGTCCTGCGCGCCGATCGTGGCCTCGACGTAGCCGTGACTCCAGTTACCGGTGCCGGTCGTCAGCGGCAGCTCGGTGCCGGAGTCGTCGGTGATGTGCAGGCCGGTCTGCTGGCCCAGGATCTCCAGCCGCACGTAGGCGTCGGCGGTGGGCGGCGACGCGACGGTGACGTCCAGCTCCTGTGCCGGACCGTACAGGTCGAGGGCGTGCGTGGCCGTCACGGAGATCGACGGCGGTGTCGGCGCCTCGTCGGCCAGGGCGCTCGGCATGGGCGCCAGTCCGATCACGGCGCCGAGGACAGTGATGGCGAGCCCTACTCGCCTGGTTCGCGTCGTGCGCGAAAACATGAATTCCCTCCCCAAGATCCCGCCGCTGCGGGAACCGGCACATTGTGCCAGGTGGGACGGGAGGTGACGGCAAAGTGACGGTCAAGGAGGTCCGGCGGGCGGGGGTCCGCAGAGCGGGTCGTCGATGACTGTGGCGAAAGGGGGACATTCGCGGGCGGTACGGGTGCGGGCCCGGGCGCTTACCCTCGACGGCATGGGTACGGGGGACGAGTTGGTGCTGGTGGCCATCGAGCCGGGGAAGCGGCGGCTCCACGGCGGGGAGCGGCTGCGGTTCGCCGTGCGGGCCGCGGAGCTCGCGGACCTGGCGGCGCAGGGGCGGATACGCGTCGGGGAGCGGCGGATCGCGGTGCTGGATCCGGAGCGGGTCGAGGACCGGCGGCTCAACAACGTTCTGCACAGCCTGGGGACGACGAGTCCGGCGCCGAGCCTGAAGGAGTGGCTGCGGGCCACGCCGCGATCGCTCGCGCACGAGTACCTGTCGCGGCTGGAGGACCGGAAGGCGGTCCGGGTGCGGCGGTGGCGTGATCGCGGCGGCCGCACGCACCACGACATCCTGTTCGTCGACGTGGAGCGGCGCCGGAAGGTGCTGGCGGGGCTGGACCAGGGGGTCGGGGACGACGTGCTGGCCGCGCTGGTCGAGGCGTCCGGCCTGGCCTCCGTGGCGTACCCGGGCCTGCGGGGCCGTGCCGCGCGTCGCCGCCTGGCGGCCCGGGCCGAAGCGGGCGCCCTGACACCGGCGTTGACGGAGGCGGCCCGGGCGGCGGACGAGGAGACCGCCGCGATCGTGAGCCGGGGCGTCGAGGCGCTCTCGCGCCGCCTCTTCGCGGAGCTCAGCGACATCTACGGCGACTTGACCACCGGGGGTCACGGCCTCGCCCACGACTTCGACCTCGGCGGCTGGTCGAGCGGCGATCTGGGCGGTCACCACGGCGGCGGCGACCATGGTGGGGGCGGCCACCACGGTGGCGGTGACGGTTCAGGAGGCTGGTGAGCCTCGTCGCGGCCCGGCCGGTTCCGGGCCGCCGCAGCCCCAGTTGGTGAAGTCGGCCGGGCCCCTCGACGTCTCGAGCGGCATTTACGCGGGCCACCACGGAGGACGGCCGCCGCGGCAGCGCGCGTGGACGTCGTGAACGTACAGACCGTGCTTCGGACCGGCGTCCGGCGGCGGTGGGGCCGATCCGCTCGGCCGGAGGCGCCCCCGGCTCGCCGCGGGCCGGGGGCGCGTCCCGTCCCCGCGCCCGTCGCTGCGGCGTCCCGGCAGGTCAGCGGGCGGGACGTCCCGCGATGCCGTCAATCCCGGGCCGCTCCTGGCGCCCGGTACCGACGCTCCCGCAGTCTCGTCGGGACAGGCCGGGCCGCGCGGTCGCGTGCCGCGCCGCCTGTACGTCACGAACCGGGGAGAGAACATGAAGCAGTTGATCAGGCGCGGTGCGGGAGCGGCCGGAGCGCTGGGCATGGCGGCCGCGATGCTGAGCGGTGCGGCAGTCGCCGGGGCGGCCACCCCCTCCGCGGCGCCGGACGCCGTCGTCCACCCGATGACCAGCAGCCACACGACCCTGTGGCTGCCGGACGGCAAGCGCACGGCGACCGTGTGGAAGACCTGGTACAGGAAGTCCAACGGCAAGTACCACGGCCACTACGGCTTCACCTCGGCCAGCAAGAACGTCCAGGTCTTCGTCGTCCTGTGGACCAGCGACAGGACCCGCTACCTGGCGACCGAGGGCAAGAGCTACGCCTACACCAACGAGTCCAGGGTCCAGCTCTTCGCGTGCTACCGGTACACCACGAACGGCCGGGACTGCACCGCGACGTGGTGACGGGTCGCGCGCGCCCGGCATCGGTCGCGGGCGGGTGATGGCCGTCGCGGCGGGGGACACCACCACGGCGGCCACCACGACGAGGAGGGGGGGAACCCGGGGCGGTCCGGCCCGGCCCCCTGCGTCGGGCCGGACCGCCGACAGGCTGCCTCAGCGGAGAGGGGCGGGCGGAAGCGCGGTGGCCGACCGGAGCATGGCGGCCTCCGCTGAGATCCAGGGCTCCCCTCCGCTGGAAGGGAAAACCGTGCCAGCCCACCGCCCGCGCTGTATTGGAAAAAACCGCCGGTTCAGCCCTGGAGACCGTTCAGCAGACGGGCGACGTCCAGGCCGGTGGTCAGATACGCGCGGAACGTCGCGTTGTGCAGCGCCCACGGGGACCGCTTCCGCCGGATCAGGCGGATCACGCCCTCGGCGTCCCCGCCCAGCAGGATGAGGGCCTGGGCCACGACCAGCCCGGAACGGTTGTAGCCGGAGTGGCAGCGCACGAGGGTGGTGCGGCCGCCGCGGACGGCGTCCACGGTCGCCCGCGCGAGCCCCTGCACCGCCTCGATCTGGTCCGCGGTGAGCGGCCGGTCGGGAATCTCCGCCACCAGATGCTCGGTCCCGGGCGCCGGTCCGTGGCCCGGCCGCGTGAACAGGCTGACGACGACGTCGAACTCGTCGTCGACGACCGCGGGCTGCAGCTCCCCGGCCGGATCGGTCCAGAAGTGGCCGCCCATCCACAGGCCGGGCACGATCTCGTCCCACGGGGTCCCGGGCCCCGGAACGTCACGGTCGCGCTGACGCGTCCTCTTCACGCGGCCACCTCCCTGACAGGTCAACGCCGCGCAGCCGAAGGCGAGTTCCGGTCCCCGTCACACGCCGTTGTGACACCCGCGGCCGGGCGTGAACGGGTGGGGGGATTGTCAGAGGCTCAGTGGAGGAGCGCGCTGGTGACGCGGCCGGGTACGCGGTCCACCGGACGCGCGGCCCGGCGGCGGCGGGCCAGGAACTCGCCGGGCGAGCTGCCCGTCATCGCCCGGACGTCGCGGTGCAGATGCGCCTGGTCGTAGAAGCCGCAGGCCGCAGCGACGGCCGACGGCGCCGCCCCCGCCGTCAGCATCCGCAGCACCCGCTGCATCCGCAGCACCCGCGACGCCGTCTTCGGCGACAGCCCGATCTGCTGGCGGAAACGCTGTTCCAGGGTGCGTGCGCTCCAGCCCGTCGCCGCGGCGAGCCTCCCCAGCGGTACCAGCCCGTCCGAGCGCGTCAACTGCTGCCACGCCCAGCTCACTTGCGGCGCGGCCGCCCTCCCCCGCTCGATCCGCCGCGCCAGGACGTCGTCCACGACCGCGAACCGGCCCGCCCAGCCCCGCGCCTCGGCGAGCCGGTCGGCCAGCTCGGCGCCCGCGCGCCCCAGCAGTTCCGGCAGCGTCAGCATCCGCCCCCGCAGCTCGTGCATGTCGGTGTGCAGCACCGAGTACGCCATCCACGGCGCCAGATGGATCTCGACGCCCTCCAGCCGCCCGTCGTGCTCGCCCACCGCGGGGCTGTCGCGCGGCCCGTTCACCAGCGACGTGAACGCCGGCCGGGGAGCCTCGGCGTCCAGCGGTCCGACGTACACGGAGTCCCGGAGGTTGACGACCAGGGTGATCATCCCGCTCGGCAGCTCGATCCGCCGCTGCGGCCGGTTCATGTCCAGCCGGAACCCCCGGTACCGCAGCACACCCGCGCCCAGCCGCGCGCCCGGCGGCGTGGTCACGAGCTCCCAGGTGCCGTCCTCGGTTCTTCCGCGCGTCCCACGCATGACGTCCGTCCGGTACGTCCCCACGCCTCGCCGCGGCGTCAGTACCGCGTGCCCGGCTGCCGCCCGGACGAACGGTTGGCGGCCTCCGCCGCGGCCGCCTGCGCCGCCCGGCGCGCGGCCGCGTTTCCTTCCTTGGCCTCGGCCTTCGCGACGACTCGGGTCACCCTCTCCGGGCTGCGGTGTACCCACCAGGAGTAGAGGGCGACCGCGGCGGTGAGGGAGGCCAGGACCGCCCCCGTGATGAGTGAGGCGGCCCAGGAGCGGCCCCAGCCGAAGCGCCACAGCAGCACGATGAGTGCGTCGAACGGAACGCCCCTCACCAGGATCTGGCGGGGCGTCACGAGACGTCGTTGGTCGGACATGCGCGCGATCCTAGACCGCGAAGTCCCCCCGCTTGACCGCTTCGACGAACGCCGTCCAGGCCGTCGCCGCGAACACCAGGGCGGGGCCGTCGGGATCCTTGGAGTCGCGTATGGGTACGCCGGCCGAGTGGCCGTCCACCACCTCGACGCAGCTAGCGGAATCGTTGTTGCTGTAGCTCGACTTGCGCCAGCCGGTAAGGACGGATGCGTTCGGGATGATCTGCTCAGCCATGGTGCCCGTAGCCCTTCGCTGTCGCCCGCAGGAAGGCTAGAGACTCCGCCCGCGGGAGTGCGTCGCTCAGCGCGAGATCGTACATGCCCTGCAGCCGCTTGATCGCCGCTGGGGAATCATGCAACTTACCAACGCTGCAGCCTTCCGAGTAGGCCACAGGGGGTTGGTCCTCGAACCACATGAGGGACAGCATGCCCGACATGAGGATGTGGGAGCCGAGAGATAGGGGAAGGATGTGCACCCTGATGCGATCCGACTCGGCCAGGCGCACCAAGTGCATGATCTGTTCGGCCATCACCTTTGGGCCGCCAACCGGGCGCCGGAGCACTGCTTCGTCGAGCACGGCCCACAGAGCGGGCTTCACCGGATCTGCCAGGACACGCGCGCGCTCAAGGCGTGTGACGACGTTCCTGTCACGTTCCTCTTCGCCCTGCGGCGGATAGACGGTGCTCAGCACCGCACGGGCGTACGCCTCGGTCTGCAGCAGCCCCGGGACGTAGGTGATCGCGAACTCCCGGATTTCCGTGGCTTGTTGTTCAAGCGCGCGGGCCGGTGCGAAGTAGTCGGCGACCACACGTTCGTCGAGGGGCAGAAAACTGCTGAGCACATCCCCGGTGTCCAGTGCGCGGTCCAGGCGCCTCGCGTCCTCCCGCGACGGGACACGCCGCCCCGCCTCGATGTGGGCGATGTGCGACCGCGTCATGATCGCGAGATCCGCCAGCTCCTGCTGCGTCAGGCCCGCGGCCTCGCGCTGGGCCCGCAGCCACTCCCCGTAGTTGTTGCTCACGGCCGGCTCCCGTGTGACAAAAGCGGTGTCACCTGCATGTGTCTGGCGAGCCTAGTCGTCCGTCTCTCACTGTGTGAGGTGATCGCTACAGAGCGAGACGGCGGGACGGGCGGGCGGCGGGTGCCGCAGGGGCCCCACGATCACAGGGAGTTGGGAACGTGCTGCACGAACAGGCCCGAGCGGCCGGTGGGATGGGTCGGTTACTGCCGTGGACGACGGCCGAGGGGAAGCCCTGCTATCTGCTCGGCGGCGACCGCGGCGACCGCGGCTACGTGTCCCGGGTGGCCGACAACATCGAGAGCGTCCAGCTCGGCATGGCGGCCGACCTGCTGGACCACGCCGCCGACATGCTCGCCGACCGCACGGTCACCCCGCCGCAGTTCCGCTTCCTGTCCGCCCGCCTGGCCGAGTCGCTGCGCGACGTGCACCGGATCGCGGAGAGCCGCGGCGCCCGCATCCCGCAGCCGGACGACGAGGGAGGCGATCCCCCTGGAGGGGGCGCGGCCGGATGACCGGCCGGCCGCGCCCCGTGCAGGCCCGCACCCCCATGATGCGGGTCTGCCGCCTACTCGGCCGGGCGGACGGCCACGGTGTGCGAGCCCGGCGCGAAGCCGGTCAGCACGATGTAGCCGTCCTCCGAACGCGCCTCGTACGCCTTGGCCTTGACGCCGTTCCACGCCAGACGCCGGTCGACGTGAACGGTGACGGCCCGGCCGCCGGTCGGGACGGCGACCGTTCCGGAGGTACCGCGCGGCGAGCGGACCGTGAGGGTGAACGTGCCGTCCGCGCCCTGCTGCCAGTCCGCCTGGACCGGGCCGTGCGGCGTCGGCGCCTGGCCGCGGGCCCAGGCGACCGAACCCGGGTGCGGGCGGACCGTCCAGGTGGCGAAGCCGGGTGACGTCGGCTGGATGCCGAGGAGTTCGTTGGTCAGGGCGGGCAGCACACCCGTCGACCAGCCGTGGGCCATGCTCGTGTACGCGCCCTCGTACAGGGAGCCGTCCGGGCCGATGCCCTCCCACGCGGTGATGCCCGGGTCGTGGGCGTCCATCCAGCCGTAGGTGCGGCGGATCTGGTCCAGGGCGGAGTCCGCGCGGCCGGTCTCGAAGCGGGCGACCAGCTCGGGGTAGGACGTGAACGCGTACACGCGCTGCGACGCGCCGTCGAAGATCGTGTCGTTGTCCATGAAGGCGTTGCCGTACGGGCGCACCGTTGTGGCGTCGAGGTGGGCGAGCGCGGAGGCGGCGCGGGTGGCGTCGGCGACACCGGCGGTGATGGCGATCGCGTTGCCGTCCTGGGCGTGCCGGGCGGGACCGCTGCCGGAGTCCAGGTAGGCGCCCGCGGCGGCGTCCCACAGGTGGGCGTTGACCGCCGCCGCGACGGTGCGGGCCCGGGCCGACCAGCGGTCGGCGTCGGCGCCGTGACCGAGCGAACGGGCCATCGACGCGGCGTCGTTGAGTGCCTGGACGTAGTTGGCGTTGTAGTACGTGATGCGGCCGGTGCGGCCGAGGAACGCGTAGTCGCCGTATCCGGACGTGCCGTTGAGGCCCTTGCTGAGCAGGCCGTCGGAGTCCGTCACCGACGGGTACCACGTGTCGAGGACCTTGAGGAGCTGCGGGTAGTAGTGGGCCGCGTAGTCCAGGTCGCCAGTGTAGAGCACGTAGTCCCAGCTGCAGGTCACCCACCAGAGCGGGTAGTCGAAGAGCGGCAGGGTGTACCCGTTGATGGAGGCCGGCGGGATCCAGCCGTCGCCGCGCTGGTGGTCGGCGAGGTCGGCGAGCACGTTGCGGACGGCCGCCGCCGCGTCGTCGTGCGTCAGGTAGAGGGTCCGGCCGGAGACGGCGAGGTCGCCGACGTACGGGTCGCGGTCCCGCTTGGCGCCGTCGTGCAGCACCAGCTTGCCTTCCAGGCCCGCGGTCGCGGCGCCGCGCGGGTCGACGTCGGTGGCGCGGAAGGTGTCGGTGACCAGCTCGTTGGTGTAGGCCGAGCCGTACCAGTAGCGGTTGAGGTCGTCGTCGGAGCACAGGAACCAGCCGCGATAGCTGTCGGGTGTGCCGACGTACGCGGTGAAGTCCAGCCACACGGCGTCGATGGCGACCTCGCCCCACGGCTGGGCGGCGGGGGCGTCGCCGGGCAGCGCGTCGAGGCTGATCTGCAGGTAGCGGAAGCCGTGCAGGCCGTCGGCGTACACCTTGGTGCCGCTCTGGTAGCCCTGCCGGTCCTGCCAGTCGGCGCCGCCGGCGGGCACCGCGAACTGGTCGGTGCCGTGGCCGGGCGCCCCGGACTGGTCGGAGCGCGTGAAGTCGCTCCGGTCGCTGAGGAATTCGAGGGTCTCGGAGAACGCCAGCCGCACCCCGGGGTTGCCGGCCGACGCCGAGGCGAACACGACGTGCGGGTAGCCCACGACGACCTTGCCGAAGTCCACGACCACGCGCGGGATGTCGTCGGTCGCCAGCACCGCCGGATACACCTCGTTGACGCGGGTGAAGTCGCCCTTGGAGGTGTCCTGGTCGGCCGTGACGGTGATGCGGACGCCCGTGGTGCTGACATCGTTGTCGAACGGCACGGCCCGCTGGACGGCGGTGTTGCCGCTGACCGTGGCGGCGGTGTGCCACGCGCTGCCGTCCCAGGTCTCGACGGTGAAGTCGGTCGGGAATCCGTCGGGGTTGGAGAGCAGCGTGATGCCGGGCAGCGTCACCGCGGAGGGTGTGGTGATGGTGAGGACGTCCGGATAGGCGGCGATCGTGTCGTCGTTCCAGAACGTGTCCGTGTCGCCGTCGATGGCGTTGGACGCGTCGTAGGTGCGCGGCTTGCCGTCGTTGCCGTTGTTCGGGGCGTGCGAGGAGGACGCGGCGGCCGTGGTGCCGGCCGGCCAGCGCGGCGGGGCGGCCGGCTGCGGCCGCTTGAGGACGGTGGCGCCGCCGCCCGGGCTGAGCAGGGCGTCGGGCGCGGTGACGGCGCCGGTCGACCGCAGCACGCGGGCCGGGCGGACGGTACGGCCGGCCGGGCCCTGCACATAGTGCTGCCAGCCATCGGCCGCCGGGGCCGCGTCCGCGCCGGAACCGGCCGATCCGCCCGCCCACGCCGGGGCGGCGGAACCGAGGGTCAGGCCGGTCGCGGCCAGGGCGGCGCCGCCGAGCCCGGCGAACAGGACGGTGCGGCGCTGGGGGCCGGGAGAGGAGGGGGTGCGGGGCGCGGCTTCGGCGGACGCGGCCTCGCGGGGTGACGGTTCGGAGGACGGGCATCCTGCGCGCGAGGATCCTCCTGCGACGGGCTCGTGGGACGCCGGGGTGTGCGGCATCTGCGGCTCCCTGGGGTGAGGGCACTGGGCGTGCGGCCGACGGGCGAGGGTGTATGCGGGTGCTGCGTGGTGCGGCGGTGCGGTGGGGAATAGGACGTGAAACGATTCAATCCCGGGTTGCGGGGAGAGACTACAAGGGGCCTCCGGTCGCGTCCATAGGTCGCACACACAGCGCGGATTTCTTGACGGGTGCGGGGTGCGCCCGCTGAATCGATCAGGGAACGACGGTCCGGTGAGGCGTCGTCACGCCCCCCGGCGCCGGGACCAGGAGCCGGGAACGGCTCAATTCCCGTCGCGGGCACGGAGATCGGGACTGACGGCCGAGGTCAGGGGCAAGCGGCTTCCAAGAGATGAGGAGGTTGTCATGCCTGTGACGTTCCGGAAGTCCTTTCACATCCTGCCCGGCGTGCGGATCAACGTGAACCGCAAGTCGCTGTCGCTGACGCTGGGCCGCAAGGGGGTTCATCGCACCTGGTCGACCACCGGCCGCCGCACCACCTCGGCGGACCTGCCCGGGCCGCTCGGCTACCGGCACACCGACCGGGGGTGAGGGCGGCGCGCCTCCGTGCCGGCGCGGGCCCGTCCGAGGGGAACGCGCGGGGCGCCGGGGCGCGGCTCCCCGGCGGGCGGGGGAGCGCTGGGTAGGGTCGCGCTGCCCGCGGGCGCGGGCACGCCTTCGCAAGGAGCACCGCCATCGCCCAGCCAGCGCACCCTCCAGCGGCCCAGCCTCCCGCGGACCGTCCGCCCGCCCAGGGCGACCAGTTGCGGGACGTGCTGCGGCATCCCGGCTACCTCAAGGGCCTGGTGTTCTGCGCGCTCCTCGGCATCCCGGTCTCGCTCATCGCCTTCTGGTTCCTGGCGGGCATCCACCAACTCGAACACATCATCTGGGTGTCGTGGCCGCACGACCTCGGGCACCACGACGCGCCGTGGTGGTGGGCGCTGCCCATGGCGATGGTGCCGGCCGTCGGGACCACGCTGGTCGTGCTCTACCTGCCGGGCCGGGGCGGGCACGTCCCGGCCGGCGGACTGCACGCGGGCGGGGCGAGTGCGTCCTGGATCCCCGGCGTGGTGCTCGCCGCGGCCTGCTGTCTGCCGTGGGGCGTCGTCCTCGGCCCCGAGGCGCCGCTGATCGCGCTCGGCGGCGGACTCGCCCTGCTCTTCCGCAACCTCCTCCGGCTGCCGTCCACCCCGGCGAGCACCATGCTGCTCGCCGCGGCCGGTTCGGCCTCGGCCATCTCGGCGATTTTCGGCAACCCGCTGGTCGGCGGGATCCTGCTCATGGAGGTCTCGGGGGTCGGCGGGACGCAGCTTCTCGCGCTCATGCTGCCCGCGCTGCTGGCCAGTGGGGTCGGCTCCATCGTCTTCACCGGCTTCGGCCGCTGGACGGGACTGCAGACCGGCAGCCTCACCCTCGACCTGCCCAAGCCGCCGCGGCTGGACACCGGGGACGTGGTCTGGTCCGTGCTGATGGCCGCGGCCATCGGGGTGGCCGTCCACTACATTCTCGCGCTCGGGCGGCACGTGGCGGTGCGGGTCGCGCCGCGGCCGCTGCCGATGATCGCGGTGTTCACGGCCGGGATGGCGCTGTGCATCACGCTCTACGCGCTGGCGACGGGACGGTCGCCCGCCGACGCGGCCCTGTCCGGGCAGAACGCGCTCGCCCAACTCGCCAAGGATCCCCACGCCTGGCCGGTGGGGGCGCTGGTCGCGGTCCTGGCGTTCAAGGGGCTGGCGTACGCGTTCTCGCTGGGCAGCCTGCGGGGTGGCCCGATCTTCCCGTCGCTGTTCCTCGGCGGGGCGGCGGGTGTGCTGCTGGCTCCGCTGCCGGGGTTCGGCGTGGTGCCGGCGATGGCCGCGGGGATGGCGGCGGCGGCGAGTGCGGCGTTGCGGTTGCCGGTGAGTTCGGTGGTGCTGGTCACCTTGCTGGTGGGGCATGCGGAGGCGTTGCCGGTGATCATTCTGGGGGCGGTGGTGGCGTTGATCGTCGCCGAACTCCTTCCCCCGGGTCCGCCGGTGCCGCCCTTCCCCGGCGAATAGCGTTGCCCGCGGCTTCCCCTGTTCGGCTTCCGTCCTGCCCCTTGCGGTGCGTTCTGGGGGACCCCGCGCCCCTTGATCACGTGCCGTTCGTCCGCACGTTGGGGGCAGTCCGGAAGCGTCTCCTCGGACTTGTGCGTGACCGTTCTTT
Source organism: Actinacidiphila acidipaludis (assembly GCF_019890725.1). Classification (GTDB taxonomy): domain Bacteria; phylum Actinomycetota; class Actinomycetes; order Streptomycetales; family Streptomycetaceae; genus Actinacidiphila; species Actinacidiphila acidipaludis. The sequence goes on along the minus strand of NZ_JAINZZ010000015.1, from coordinate 92,827 downwards.
CGGAGGGGCTGGGCGGGTGTGTGCACAAGTCCTTGCGGGGAGCGCTTCCTCCCCACCCCCTTGGCAGCCCATGGAGCCGCCTGGGCAGTACCGGAGTACCCCGGTAACACCCCCTGCGGCCACTTTCACTGCCAGGGGGTGGGGAGGAAGCGCTCCCCGCAGGAATGTGCATACGCCCCACCAGCTGAAAGGAAAAACCCGCCATGCACAGTCCGAGGAGACGCTTCCGGACTGCCCCCAACATATGGACGTACGGCACGTGATTCAGGGGCGCGAGGTCCCAGACTTCGTCCGGGAGGTGCCCCCAACGCGACAAGCCACGATGGCGCGGAGGACGGCACATAAGGCCCCGGGGCAGCCCGGAAGCCGCACCCCGGAAGCCGGACACGCCCACGGGTGGAAGAAAGGGGAAAAAAGGGGTGAAACCGGTGTTATGACATGCCTGACCTTGACCCCCGCGGCGAACTGGACCCGCTATGGAACCGCGTATGCACCGGATGGCCCGTCCCGCTGTGACGGCCTCCTCCCCGTCTGCGTCAGCCGAACACCCCCGCACGAAGGCCAAAACCAGGCGCAGCAAGGGCTGGCGTGCCCTGATGATCGCCTCGCTGCTGCCGCTGACCGCGGCCGCCCCCGCCCTGGCCAGCCCGGGCGCCACCCGCCCCGCCCCGGACCCCAACAAGGCCGGGCTGATGGAGAAGAAGCTGGTGCCCGACCTGATCGGCACGATGCAGAAGCTCCGCATCCCCGGCGCGATCGTCTCCGTGACGATGCCGAAGTGGGGCACGACCACCGCCGCACTCGGCACCGACTACCTCGGCAGCGGCCAGCGCATGGACGCCACCGAGCACATGCGCGTCGGCGACATCACCCGGACCTTCACCGGGACGGTGATCCTGCAGCTCGCCGGCCAGCACCGGATCGCGCTCGACGAGCCCGTCGCCGCGATCGTGCGCGGCGTCCCCAACGGGCGTCACATCACCGTCCGCCAGCTGCTGCAGATGACCAGCGGCCTGTACGACTACACGCAGGACACGGCGTTCAACGCGACCCTCGACCAGCATCCGGACGCGCAGTTCGCCCCGCGCGACCTGCTGGCCGTGGCCTTCCGCCACCAGCCGTACTTCGCGCCGGGGAAGGGCTTCCACGACTCCGCCACCAACACCGTGCTGCTGGGCATGATCGCCGAGCGCGTCACGCAGCGCCCGCTGCAGACGCTCTTCCAGGAGCGGATCTTCAAGCCGCTGGGCATGAAGGACACCCAGGTCACCAACGGCCCGGCGCTCACCGCGCCGTTCGCCCACGGCTACCAGTACGGCACGAACACCGCCGTGCTGACCGCGCCCGTGCTCACCGGCAAGGACGCGGCCTGGGCGGACTACTCGGCGGGCAAGCCGGTGGACGTCACCACGGCGAACGCCTCGTACACGTGGGCCGACGGCTCCGCCACGTCGACGCTGGCCGACCTCAACCGCTGGGCCCCGGCGCTGGCCAGCGGCAGTCTGCTCACGCCGCAGATGCGCAAGCAGCAGATGACGTTCACCGCCACCTCGGCGACGCCGGGCGCGGCCACCTACGGCCTGACCGTGGCCGACTTCGGCGGCTTCATCGGCCACGAGGGCCGCATCCCCGGCTACTCCACCTTCGTCGGTTACGACCCGGCGAAGCAGGCCACCGTGGTGGTGCTCGCCAACCTCAGCGTGTCGCCCGACGGCACCGTGCCCGCCACCGAGCTGAGCAAGCGCGTCCTCGCGGACGTCTTCGGCGGCTGACCGCCCGACCAGGAAGATCCGGCGCTGCCGCCGGTCAGGAGGACGACATGAAGCTCTTCGACGACGTGCTGTTCCAGCAGTTCGCCGAGCGCGGGCTGATGACCTTGACCGGCGGCGGGGCCGAGTACGGCGAGTGCGCCCTGACCGCGCGCCGCATCACCGAAGGGGACGCCGACAGCTGGCACCGGGAGTGGACGGCGACGGCCACCATGCTCCAGGGCTGGGCCGAGAGCAGCGACGAGGCCGGCCACCGGGTCAGCGCCCGCGAGGCGTACCTGAGGGCGTCGACATACCACCGGATGTCCTACTACCCCCTGTTCGGCGCTCCGGTCGACCCGCGGCTGAGCGCGGCCGCCGCCCGTGAACGCGACTGCTTCGCCCGGTTCGCCGAGCTGTGCGACCCGCCGCTGCGGCCGGTCAGGGTGCCGTTCGAGGGGACCTACCTGGACGGATATCTGTGCCCGGCGCAGGGGCCGTCCGGGGCAGGACCGTCGGCGGTGGCCGGAGCGGCCGGAGCGGCCGGAGCGGCCGCAGAGGAGCCGCGGCGGCCGCTGGTGATCGCCGTCAACGGCTACGACTCCAACGTCCACGAGATGTACTGGGCACACGCCCTGGCGGCGACCCGCCGCGGCTACCACTGCCTGCTGGTCGACGGCCCCGGGCAGGGACTCGCCCTGATCGCCCAGGGCCTGACGATGCGTCCGGACTGGGAGAACGTGCTGCGGCCGGTGGTCGACACCGCGGTGACGCTGCCCGGTGTCGACCCGCGCCGGATCGCCGTCGTCGGCTGGAGCCTGGGCGGCTTCCTGGCGCCCCGCGCGGTGAGCGGTGAGCCACGGGTGGCCGCGCTGGTCGCCGACCCCGGGCAGTACGACCTGCTGGCCGTGCTCGTGCCGCAACTGCCGATCCCGCAGGCGCTGGCGGAGCGGCTGCCGGACGTCGACCCGGCCGACCTCGAACCGCACCTGGCGCCGCTGGCCGCCGACCCCGTGCTGCGCTGGCGGCTGGTCCAGCGCGGCCTGTGGGTGCACGGCCTGGACAGCCTCGGCGCGTACGTGGTCGACCTGGCCCGCTACCGGATCTCCGACGTCGTGGGCGGCATCACCTGCCCGACGCTGGTCGCAGCCGGGGCCGGTGACCCGCTCGCGGCCCGTGCCGACACCCTGTACGAGGCCCTGACCTGCCCCAAGACGTTCGTCCGCTTCACCGAGGGCGAGGGCGCCGACGGCCACTGCGAGGCGTGGAACCGGTCCCGCTACAGCCAGCGCGTCTACGACTGGCTGGACGAGACCCTGTCCGCCGGCGGGGCGCCGGACGCCGCACCCGAGCCGGGCGCCGCACGCGGACGGGACTCCGGCCGTGGACAGCGGCCCGCTCGTGGAGAGGACTCCGCCCGCCCACAGGAGACCGTGCGCACCAGCGGCGTCCTCTGAGCGGGACCGTCCGGGCCGGCGGCGTCACGCGCCCGGGCGTTCGCGGACCACCTCGTGCGGCGCCTTGTCGTCGCGCAGGCCCAGGTACCGGGGGTGGCGCAGCAAGCCGTCGCGGGTCCACTCGGTGAAGGCGATCTGGGCGACGAGTTCGGGCTCGACCCAGGTGGCCGTCCGGTCCCGGAGCGCCGGGGCGAAGGGGCACGAGTCACGGCGCAGGCCGGCGAGGCGGGCGCCGAGGCTGCGCAGCGTCTGCTCGCTGAAGCCGGTGCCGGCCTTCCCGGCGTACCGCAGCCGGCCCGCCTCGTCGTAGTAGCCGAGCAGCAGCGCGCCGAACTCCGCGCGCGACCCGGCCGGCGCCGTGAAGCCACCGACCACGAACTCCTGGCCGAGCGAGCACTTCAGCTTGAGCCAGTCGCGGGACCGGCGCGGCTGGTACACCGCGTCGGCGCGCTTGGCGATCAGGCCCTCCCAGCCCTTGGCGCACGCCTCGTCGAGGTGCGCGGTGTTGCGGTGGGGCGTGAAGCGCAGCGGCTCGTGGAAGGTGACGGCCGTGCGCAGCAGGGACTTGCGGGTGCGCTGCGGGAGGCGGCCGGTGTCCCAGCCGTCGAGCGCCAGCAGGTCGAACAGGTAGTAGGTGACGGCGACCGGACTGGCCCGCACGGCCCGCGGATCGGTGAGGCCCATCCGCTGCTGCAGCAGGGAGAAGTCGGTGCGGCCGTCGCGCAGGGCGACGATCTCGCCGTCGACCGTGAGGCCTTCGCAGGGCTGGGCCGCGAGCGCGTCGACCAGTTCGGGGTAGGTGGCGTTCACCGTGCGCCCGGTACGGGAGAGCAGGCGCGGGCCGTCCTCGCCGGAGACCGCCAGCGCCCGGACGCCGTCGAGTTTCCGCTCGAACAGCCAGCGCTCGTCGAAGGACCTGCGGGAGGAGAGCGTGGCCAGCATCGGGGTGGCCGGCGGCTCCCCGCGGGCCGGGCGCAGCAGCGCCCGTTCGGCCGCGGACAACCGGTCCAGGGGTGAGCTCACGGCGCCTCCCGGTCCATCCTGTTCCTCCTCAGCTGGGCGTCCGGCGCCCGCGGGCCGGCCCGACCGGGCCCGTCCGTACCGCGGCGGCCGGACACCCTGCGGCTCCCCGGCTGCCGCGGACGGTAAACGGCGCCCTCCGGGTGACGCCCGGACCGCACCCCGCCGTCGCCCGGTCGTGCCGAGCAGCCGCCGGACAGCCGCCAGACAGAGCGGTCTGGCGAATCGGGGGCGCTCGTCCCGCGTGGCGACAGCATGAACACCAACACGACCTGCGGTTTCTGGTGTTCATTTGACGTGAACAGACAGGTCTGTCTAATCTAAGCCGAGTCAATAGACAGGTCGGTCTATCCAGGGAGTGCAGCCGTGACCACCGCCGCCACCGCCAAGCAGCAGAAGCAGGCCGCCGTGTCCCGCGGCACCCGCGCCCCGGCCGGCGCCGAGGGAACGGCCGGCCGCCGACGAAGGCTCGGCCCCACCGCGTCCATCGCGGTGATCGCCTCCCTGCTCATCTCGTTCCTGGCCGCCTCCAGCGCCCCGACCCCGCTCTACGCGGTCTACCAGCACGAGTGGGGCTTCTCGCCGATCACCACCACGGTCGTCTTCGGCGTCTACGCGGTGGCGGTCCTGGCCGCCCTGCTGGTCTTCGGCAAGATCTCCGACCACGTCGGCCGCCGCCCGCTGCTGTTCACCGGCCTCGCCGGGCAGATCGTGTCGATGGTCGTCTTCACCACCGCGAGCAGCGTCTCCGCGCTGATGATCGCCCGGGTGATCCAGGGCGTCGCGACGGGTGTCGCCTTCGGTGCGATAGGCGCGGGCCTGCTGGACGTCGACCGCAGGCGGGGCGCGGTCGCGAACTCCTTCGCGCCGCCGCTGGGCACCGCGTCCGGCGCGCTGGCCGCCGGCCTGGTCGTGCAGTTCCTGCCCGCCCCCACCCACCTCGTCTACCTGCTGCTGCTCGGCGTCTTCGCCCTGCAGGCGGTCGGCGTGGCCCTGCTGCCCGAGACCGTGACCCGCAAGCCCGGCGCGCTGGCGAGCATGAAGCCCGAGATCAAGCTGCCGCGGGCGGCGCGCAAGCCGGTGGCGATCGCCGCGCCGGTGCTGTTCGCGGTGTGGGCGCTGGCCGGCTTCTACGGCTCGCTGGGCCCGGCGATCACCCGCACCCTGGTCCACTCCGACTCCGTGGTGTACGGCGGCCTGGCGCTGTTCGTCCTGGCGGCCTCGGCCGCGCTGTCCGCGCTGGTGCTGCGGGACGCCCCGACGCGCACGGTGATGTCGCTGGGCGTCGCGACCCTCGTGGCCGGCGTCGCGCTGACCCTGCTGTCCATCGGCTCGGGCGGCGGCGGAGCGCTGTCGGTGACCGGCTTCTTCGTCGGCGGCGCCATCGCCGGGTTCGGCTTCGGCGCCGGCTTCCAGGGCGGCATCCGGCTGGTGGTGCCGCTGGTGGAGCCGCACGAGCGGGCCGGCGTGCTGTCGCTGCTGTACGTGGTGTCGTACCTGGGCATGGGTGTGCCCGCGGTGATCGGCGGCGTGCTGGTGGTGCACGGCGGCGGGCTGCTGGACACCGTTCGCGAGTACGGTGCCGCGGTGATCGTGCTCGCCGCGGCCGCGCTGGCCGGACTCCTGCTGAGCGGGCGCCGGGTGCCGCAGGCCGTCCGCGAGGGATGACCGGAAACAGGCTGCGGCGCTAGAATAGACAGATCTGTCTGAAAGGGTGATCGCGATGGCGAGCAGGGTTCCGGCGGGCACCGCGGCCAGGACCGGCGGGCGGCAGGAGGCCGGGCAGCCGGCCAGGCCCTCCGCGCGCGAGCGTCTGCTGGCGTCCGCCAACGAGCTGTTCTACAGCGAGGGCGTGCAGACCGTCGGCATCGACCGGATCATCGAGCACGCGGGCGTCGCGAAGGCCTCGCTCTACAACACCTTCGGCAACAAGGAAGGTCTCGTCCGGGCGTACCTGGAGTCCCGGCGGCAGCGAAGCCGCAACCGCATCGCCCGTGCCCTCACCCGGTACCGGGAACCACGTGAGCGGCTGCTCGCGGTCTTCGAGGCGCAGGGCGAGATGTTCACCGACCCCGACTACAACGGCTGCGCGTTCGTCTCCGCGAGCGCCGAAGCCGGTGCGGGCAGCGCCATCACGGACGAGGCCGACGAGTACCGGGCGTGGATGCGCGGGATGTTCACCGAACTCGCCGCCGAGGCCGGCGCGGCCGACCCCGAACTGCTCGCCCGCCAGCTCCACTTGCTCTACGACGGCGCGATGCTCTCGGCCCGGATGGACCGCGACCCCACCGCCGCCGGCACCGCCCGGGCCGCAGCGGCCGTGCTGCTCAACGCGACGCTGCCCCCGCGGCCGGCTTCCGACGGTGACGCCCGGAAGGGGCCGGGCGCGGCCCGCACGGCCGCCGTCTGACGGTGACGCCCGCTACCGGCGGGGAACTTAGTCTCCCAGGTGGCCGCATTGCTCCGAGGAGTTTTACGCTGAGTGAGGATGCGGACGCTTCGGGGACGGAAACCCGAAGCTCATCCGGTGGCAAGACAATCGCAACACGCGAAGGAGGTGGCTTTGATGGCCACCGATTCGAGTCACCCGACTGGCGGGCGGTCCGGTACGGCCGCGGCGCCGTCGGACGCGCACATCGAGAGCCATCCGGACATTCTGTCGCTGCGTAACCGGTACGCGGCGGTGTCCGAGACTCCGGTCTCCGGCCTCGTCGAGGGCCTGTGCCTGCTGACCGGCCTCTACCTGGCGATCTCGCCGTGGGTGGTGGGATTCCAGGGCTTCGCCGGCCTCAGGGTGAGCAACCTGATCACCGGTATCGCCCTGGCGGTGCTCGGCATGGGGTACGGCTCCGTACTGGAGAGGACGCACAACCTGGGATGGGTCGCCTGCGCCATCGGCGTGTGGACGATCATCGCCCCGTGGTGCGTGGCGGGTCAGCCCAGCTTCTTCAAGGTGATTCTCAGCAACGCGATCGTCGGAGGCGTGGCCTGTGCCCTTGGCCTTGCGACGATGGGGATGGGATTCATGGCCAAGCGGCGCGCTCGCCGCGCAGCCGTCTGACGCCGTCCCGAATCGCACACGGAAGGCAGGCGGCCCCGGAGTTCCGGGGCCGCCTGTGGTGTGTTCCGGTTGTGACAGGGGGTGTGGCAGGGGAGTCCGGGCGTGTGTCCGGGGCGTGTGCCCGATGCCTGGGGGGACGTCAGTCCAGGTTGTGCTGCCGGGCGTAGAGGGCGGCGGCCGACCGGTCCCGCGAGCCGGTCTTGGCGAAGATCCGGTTGATGTGCGTCTTGACGGTGTTGGCGCTCAGGAACAGCTCGCCGGCGATCTCGGCGTTGTTCCGGCCGCGGGCGATCAGCGTCAGGATCTCCGCCTCGCGCCGCGTCAGACCGTCCGGGAGATCCCGGCCCCGCGGCGGCTCCGGCCGGCCGCCGGCGTCGGCCGCCGCCAGCAGCGTGGCCTGCACCTGCGGGTCCAGCACGGTCAGCCCCGCCGCGGCGCTGTGCAGGGTGCGGGCGATGTGCCGCCGGTCGGCGTCCTTCGTCAGATAACTGCGCGCCCCCGCCCGCAGGGTGTCCAGCACCGACCGGTCGTCCGCGTAGGTGGTGAGGACGACGACGGCCACCTCCGGGTGCTCGGCGGTCAGCCGGCGCGTGGTCTCGGTGCCGTCCATCACCGGCATGTGGAGGTCGAGCAGGATCGCGTCGGGGCGGTGCTCGGCGACCACCGCGAGCGCCTCCCGGCCGTCGGAGGCGGAGCCCACCACCTCGATGTCGGGCAGCAGATCCAGCATCAGCACCAGGCCCTCGCGCACGGCGGCCTGGTCGTCGGCGACGACGACCCGCAACGGCCGCTCCGCCGGGGTCACCTGGGGACTCGCGCGGTGACGGTCCAGTAGGCGGTGGCGCCGGCCTTGCCCGCGTCTTCCGGGCTCGCATCCTCCGGGCTCGGGCCTTCCGGGCTCGGGCCTTCCGGGGCCGGGCCTTCCGGGGCCGGGGCGCCCGGCTGCTCCGGTCCCGACCGGTGGGGACCCGCGGTCAGCGTCCCGCCGAGGAGCAGCAGCCGCTCCCGCATGCCGGTGAGGCCGTAACCGCCGTCCAGGGTGGCGAAGCCGTCCGGTACGCCGGAGCCCAGTGGATTGCCGACGGTCAGCGTCACGTCGTCGTCCCCGTAGACCAGACGCAGGGTCACGGGCCGGCGGGGAGCGTGCTTGGCCGCGTTGACCAGGGACTCCTGCGCGGTGCGCACCAGGGCGAGGGTCGCCTCGGCCGGCAGGTCCGCGCGCGGGCCGGACACCTCGGCGGTCACCACCGCGCCGTGCCGTTCCTCGTGGACCGCGGCCATCCGCGCCAACTCCTCGTCCAGCGGCGGGGTGTCGGCCCGCAGCGCGTGCACCGCCCGCCTCGTCTCGGCCAGTCCGTCCGAGGCTATCCGCTGCGCCACCGCCAGCACGCCGTCGGCCTGCCCGGCCCGCGCCGGGTCGTCCGCGCCCTCCGCGAGCAGTGCGCGGGCGGCCTGGATCTGGATGCCGAGCGCGCCGAGCGAGTGCGCCAGCACGTCGTGGATCTCGCGGGCGATCCTGGCCCGCTCGTCCAGCACCGCCACCCGCCGCTGCTCGGTGCGCAGTTGCCGCAACTGCCCGACCAGCGCCGCCGACTGCTCGGCCTGCACCCGGTACGCGCGCCGGTTGTGTCCCATCAGCAGGCCGACGAGCAGCAGCAGCGGGTAGCCGATGACGCTGGCCCGGTCCGGGGCGTTGACCACCGAGCCGGCCGCCAGGGTCAGCGCGCCGGCCGCGAACACCGCCCAGCCGTGGACGAGACGGAGTCCGGTCCCCGCCTCGACGACGGCCATGGTGGCCAGCGCCACCATCGCGCCGGCGTGCAGCAGGGTGCAGGGGACCGAGGACGCGACGACCAGGACGGTGAGCACCGCGGGCAGCCGGCGCGGGTGCCGGTCCGCGAGGTCCTTGCGCACGTCGAGGAAGGCCCAGCAGGCCACGGCCGCCAGGCTCACCGCGAAGCCCGCGACCGTCACCGGGAAGGCGACGGGTCCGTGGGGCGGCGTGGGGAACACCGAGAGGCCGACGAGGACCACCGCGGTCATCCGCGCCATCCAGATCGCGGTACGCAGCACGTGGTCACCATAGCGCCGCGTCGGGCGGCGGCCGCGGGCCGCGGCGGGGGCCTGCGGCGGGGCGGAGCCGGGGGCGCGACGGCCCGCGTCGAGCCGGGAGCCGGCGGCCGTCCCGGGCCGAGCGGGCGTCGCCACCGGGGTCACCGCCGCCGGCCCGGGTCCTCGAACCCGAGGCCACGGCGCAGGCGCCGTCCGGAGCCGAGCCGCAGCCCCTCGCCCCGGCCGCGCCCGCGATCCCACCGGGGTCCGTACCCGGAACCGCCATACCCGAGGCCGCCCTCTCCCCGCCCGCCGTACCCGGAGTCCCCGCGGCCGGAGTCCTGTCCGGGTCCGCCGTACCCGGAGTCCCCGCGGCCGAAGTCCTGGCTGGAGTCGCCGTACCCGGAGTGCCCGCGGCCGGAGTTTTGTCCGGAGCCGCTGTACCCCGGACCGCTGCCGTACCCGGAGGGGTTGCCGTACCCGAGGCCGCCCTCTCCCCGCCCGCCGTAGCCGGAGTCCCCGCGGCCGGAGTCCTGGCTGGAGTCGCCGTACCCGGAGTGCCCGCGGCCGGAACCGCCGTACCCGTGGCCGGAGGCCTGGCTGGAGCCGCCGTACCCCGGACTGTCGTATCCGGGTCCGCCATACCCCGGACCGCTGCCGTACCCGGAGGGGTCGCCGGGCCCGGGGCCGGGGGTGTCCGGGCGGCCGGGGTCGGTCCACCGGCCCATGCGGTCCGCGAGGAAGACCCGGCCGTCCTTCTCGGGCGCGAACGGAATGCCGGAGCCGAGGGCGCGCAGGGTGATCACCCCGGCCTGCCCGAGCCGGTTGAGGCCCAGCATGACCACGATCGGCGCGGAGGAGGCGGCCAGGTGCGCGCCGCTCGCGCCGGCGAGCAGCGTCAGGCCGACGCGGGCGCCGACCAGCGCCGCCCACCACCACAGCCCGCGTACCGGCATCCGGCCCCAGAGCCCGCCGCCGCGGGACTCCAGCCGCATCGTGGCGCCCTGCCCGGCGCCGATGGCCACTGCGACCAGCGCGCCCGCCACCAGGAAGGCGACGTCGGCGGCTGTCACGGCGCCGTGACCGCGGAGCCGGGTGAGGCCCACGACGGTGAGGACGGCCGGCAGCAGCAGCACCCGGCGCCCGCGCAGGGGTTCCCCCAGGAACTGTCGGCCGATGACGAGTGCGGCGACGGCGACGACGGCCAGGATGTCGATCACGGCGGTTGCCCCTTCCGGGCGGGCGGTGGCTTCACCGGCGACGCTACGAAGAGCGCCGGGCGGCGGCGTCACACCGCGGGGTGACCTCCGGGGTGACGCGTGGGGTGAGGACGGGGGGCACACGCGCGGGCCGGATCACCCCGCGTCTCGCCCCCGGAGGTGGCGCCCGGCCGGGGGGTGCGCGGCCACGGTGGTGGCGTCAGGGCCGGGGCAGGCAGCGGCCGGCCGGCGCCCGAGCGGAGAGCGCCGGCACCGCACGCGCCGGCCCCGCCCCTGTCGCACACACCGCGCCCATCGCGCCCACCGCGCCCATCGCACACACCGCGCCCATCGGCGCACCGCACAGACAAGGACCCGTCATGTCCCCCGTCGCCCAAGCCATGGTGATCAACGCGACCGTCCTGTTCGCCGTCCTGGAGGCGGACGTCGGCCCGCACCGCAAGATCAACGCCTTCCGGGTGCTGCGGCCGCTGCTGATGGCCGCCGCGATCGTGCCGATCTACCTGAAGGCCGTGACCACGCACGGCACGGGCCTCGGCCTGGAGCTGACCGCCCTGCTGGCCGGCGTGGCGACGGGACTGGGCGCGGCGGCGCTCACCCGCGTCTACCGCAGCCCGCGCACCGGCCGGCCCGTGAGCGCCGCGGGCTTCGGCTACGCGGCCCTGTGGATCGTCGTCGTCGCCGCCCGGTCCGCCTTCTCCTACGGCTCGGCCCACTGGTTCGGGCCGCAGCTCGGGCACTGGATGGTGCGGCACTCCGTGACGGCCGACGCGATCACCGACTCCCTGATCATCATGGCCGTCGCCATGACGCTGACCCGCACCCTGGCGCTGGCCGGCCGTGCCTGGAAGGTGGTCCGGCCGGCCGTCGCGGCCTGACGTGAGGAGGCCGGCCGGACTCCGCCCGGCGCCCGCGGCGAGCCGGGGGCTGCCGGGGCCCCGGCCCGTCGACGACAATGCCTGAAGGGGCGCCTTCGCCGTGCCGGCCGCGATCTCCGCGGCACCGGTGTGATCCGCGTCGCACACCCCCTCCCGTCACGTTCGCCGGATCCGGGACGTCGAAGAGGTGACGGCGTCAGGGGACGGGCATCAGGCACCACCGAGGGGAATCCATGACCGACCGGATCACCGAGGAGTTCGAGCGGTACCGCGGGCAGTTGCGCTCGGTCGGCTACCGCATGCTGGGGTCGCTCAGCGAAGCCGACGACGCGGTGCAGGAGGCCTGGCTGCGCCTGAACCGCACCGACCCGGACTCGATCGACAACCTCGGCGGCTGGCTCACGACGGTCACCGCGCGGGTGTGCCTGGACATGCTGCGGTCCCGGACGTCGCGGCGCGAGGAGTCCCTGGACACGCACGTCCCCGATCCGGTGGTGACCGGCCCGGACGGCACCGACCCCGAGCAGCAGGCGCTGCTCGCCGACTCCGTCGGGCTCGCGCTGCTGGTGGTGCTGGACACCCTGGAACCCGCCGAGCGGCTGGCGTTCGTGCTGCACGACATGTTCGCCGTGCCCTTCGACGACATCGCCCCGATCGTGGACCGCTCGCCGGTCGCGGCCCGGCAGCTCGCCAGCCGGGCCCGCCGCCGCGTTCGGGGCGCGGACCCCGACCCCGATCCCGACCTCAACCGCCAGCGGCGGGTCGTGGACGCCTTCGTGTCGGCGTCCCGCAGCGGCGACTTCGAGGCGCTGGTGGCGGTGCTCGACCCGGACGTGGTGCTGCGCGCCGACGTCGGCGCGAGCCTGCTGGGCGTCTCGCACGAGATCCGCGGGGCGGCGAAGGTCGCCGGCCAGGCCCTGCTGTTCCGCAGCCACGGCGGTGTGCGGAGCCGCCCGGTCCTGGTCAACGGCGCGGTGGGCCTGCTCAACTCCCTGGACGGCAAGCCGATGTCGGTCCTCGGCTTCACCGTCCGCGGCGACCGGATCACCCGGATGCACATCCTGGCCGACCCCGAGCGGCTCGCCGCGCTGGAGCTGCCCGCGGTGTGACGCGGCCGTGCGCCGCGTTCCCCCGGGCATGTTCCGGGGCGCATTCCCCGGGCGCGGCCCTCACGACGCGGCCCTCACGACCCGGCCCTCACAGCGCGGCCCGCTCAGACGCGGCGGGTGATCCGTTCCAGCAGCGGCAGGGCGGCGGCCAGCAGGCGCTGCTCGTCGTCGCTGAGCTCCTCGGCGATCGCGGCCGTGAGCCGCCGCGCCCGCTCGGCGCGCGCGCCGGTCAGGCCCTCGCGGCCGGCCGCGGTCAGCGACACCACCATGCGGCGGCCGTCGGCGGGGTCCTGCGCGCGCTCGACCAGGCCGCGTTCCTGCAGCCGGTTGACGATCGTGCACATGGACTGCGGACGGATGCCCTCGCCCGCGGCCAGCTCCGACGCGGTCGCCGGGCCCTCGCGGTCCAGCCGGACCAGCGCGGAGGTCTGCGAGAGCGTCAGCTCGTCGTCCGGGCGGAACTGCCGCAGGCGGCGGAGCAGGGGACCCAGCGCGGCCCGCAGGTCGGCGGCGAGCCGGGCCGGTTCTGCCGTCGGGGCGCTCATGGTCTTCAGTATAAACTGTTCAGTCCAGCCTTATGGTAGAGATGGCGTCATGACTCAACTCCCCACCGGTGCCTCCGCCTCCGGCTCCCTCACCGCCACCACCGTCACCCTTCCGGGCCACGGCGGCGACACGATCGAGGCGTACGTGGCCATGCCCGAGGGCGACACGCGACGCGGCGGTGTCGTCGTCATCCACCACCTGCCCGGCTACGACCGGCCCACCAAGGAGATCGCCCGCCGGTTCGCCGAGCTCGGCTACGACGCGGTCTGCCCGAACCTGTACTCCCGCGAGGCGCCCGGCGCCTCCCCGGACGACGCGGCGGCGGTCGCCCGATCCAACGGCGGCGTCCCCGACGAGCGGCTGGTCGGCGACGTGGCCGGCGCCGTGGAGTACCTGCGCGCGCTGCCCACCTCCAACGGGAAGGTCGGCGTGATCGGTCACTGCTCCGGCGGCCGTCAGACCGTGCTCGCCGCCTGTCATCTGGACGTCGACGCGGCCGTCGACTGCTACGGCGCGTTCGTCACCGGCATCATCCCGCCGAACCTGCCGCTGAAGGTCACCACCCTGGTCGACCAGCTCCCGGAGCTGCGGGCGCCGCTGCTCGGCCTCTTCGGCGCGGAGGACTCGCACCCGAGCCCGGAGCAGGTCGCCGAGCTGGAGCAGCTCCTCACCGACCTCGGCAAGGACTTCGAGTTCCACTCCTACGAGGGGGCGGGGCACGCCTTCTTCGCGGTCAACCGGCCCAGCTACAACGTGGCCGCGGCCAACGACGGCTGGGAGCGGATCGAGTCCTTCTTCGCACGCCACATCGGGGGCTGACTGTGTGCACGTACCTCACCGTCAAGGACGGTGTCGAAGGCAGCGCCAAGGGGCCGGGCGGGTCGTGGTTCCGCGTCACCGACGTGACGGTCTACTACGACCACCCCGTCCACGCGATGGCCGAGCACACGCTGAACATCGACTTCAGCGCGCCCGCCGCCGGGCCGGGCGCCCGGGTGGCGCTGGAGCTCACCGCGGAGTCGGCGCAGGCGCTGGTCGCCGCCGTGCAGAAGGCCCTGGACGCGGTGCCGGTGGAGATGCTCAGCTGATCTCCCCGCCCCCGCGCCGGTCTACCCCGCCTCGCGGCGATCTGCCCGGCCCAGCGCTGGTCTCCCGGGCTTCGCGGCGCCCCTGACCTGGCGTGTCAGGGGCGTGTGCGCGGGCTGTCGGTGGCGTGTCAGCGGCGGGCGGCACAGTGCTGTGCATGCTGAGGACAACGGGGACCACCGCGCCGGCACCGGGCGCACGGAGACACCGCGGGAGGCGCCGCGCGGCGCGCTGAACGCCTTCGCCAGGTTCGTCGTCTGCGGAGGCGGCGTGAGCCTGGCGTCCAGCGCCGTCCTGCCGGCCGTCGGGCACCGCCTGCCGTTCGCCCTGGCCAACGCCGTCATCACCGCGGCCGGCACCCTGCTGGCCACGGAACTGCACCACCGCTTCACCTTCGGCGCCGCCCGGGCCGGCCGGGCCGGGTGGCGGATCCACGCCAAGTCCGCGCTCACCCTGGCGGCCGCCTACCTCGTCACGACCGCCGCCGTGCTGGTCCTGGGCGCGGTCCACCCGCACTCCGGCGCGCTGCTCGCCCAGGCCGTCTACCTCGCGGCCTCCGGGCTCGCCGGCATCGGCCGCTTCCTGGTCCTGCGGCTGGTGGTCTTCACCCGCCGGACGGCCGAACGGCCCGCCGCGGGCCCGGCCCTCTACCGCGGCGAGGTGGCGGTCGCCGCCTGATCGGCGCCGAGTGGCGGAAGTCACACCGGCGTTGGGCACCGTCTCTGGCCATGGGACAGATCAGGAAAGGTCTTCCCGTTCACGAGCTTTTTGCGCATGCTTTGAGTACCCGGGTGCCGTCGTCGGCGGCTTTCGGGTGACAATGCGACAGACGAAGCAGTAGTAGTCGGACCTTTGAGGAGCGAGGATCCCATGTTGCGAAACGGGCTCGAGCCGTGGCACCTGATCGTGGTGGCGATCGTCGTCATCGTGCTGTTCGGTTCCAAGAAGCTGCCGGAGGCCGCCCGCGGCCTGGGCAAGTCGATGCGCATCCTCAAGTCCGAGGCCAAGGCGATGAAGACCGACGACACGACGACCGCGAGCAGCGCGCCGACGTCGTCGCCGACCCCGTCCCCCGAGGCCATCACGCCCAGCGACGTGGTGACCGCCGGTGAGGCGAAGACCGAGCAGCACGAGGCCGGCGTCAAGTAACGGCCAAAGATCACCCACGGCCCCCGGCCCCCGCTTCCGGAATCCGGCAGTCTTGGTACGTTCATGACGTCCTGAAACCGGAAGAGACAGCGGGGGTCTGTGGTGGCGTCGGTGGTGGGGGCTGCCGCAGCGGTGCCCCCGGAGTTCGTCGCCGGGTTCCCGGAGATCCTCGCGGACATATCCGTGAGCTGCCGCGCGCTCAGCCGCGGTGAGCGGGAGAGCCGGCGGGCGCTCGGCGAGCAGGCCGCGGACGCCGGCTACGGGCTGCGTGACCTGACCGCCGTGCATCTGGCGGCCGCGCGCCGCGCCTGGGCCTCGCTGCCCGGCGTCATGGGCGCCCGGGACGCCTCGGAGCTGCGCAGGACCGGCGCCGCGGTGCTGGCCGCGCTGGAGGCGGGCATCGTCGCTCTCGGCGAGGGCCACGAGCGGGCCCAGCGGCACGCGGTCCAGCGGGCCGAGGCGGCGCGGCGGGCGTTCGTCGACGACCTGCTCTACGGCCGGACCGACCCCGGCCGCATCGCCGAACAGGCCGAGGGCTTCGGCCTGCGGCTCGCCGACCGGCACGTCGTCGCGGTGGCCGAGCCCCCGGACGGCGAGAGCTACGACCAGGCGCACCCGCTGCTGCGGCGGGTGGAGCGCGAGCTGGCCGGCCGGTTCGGCGACCACGACGCGCTGATCGCGCCCAAGGACGGGCGTCTGGTGTGCGTGGCGCCCACCTCCCAGCAGCCGGTCCTGGACGCCTTCGTGAAGCTCGCTTCGAGCCACCGGGTGGCCGTGAGCAGGCCGCACAGCGGGGCGGTGGGCGTGGTCCGCAGCTACGAGGAGGCGCTCAGCGCCCTGGACCTGGCCGAGCGGCTGGGGCTCGCCGCGAGCGTGCTCAGCTCCGCCGATCTGCTGGTCTTCCCGGTCCTGCTGCGGGACCGCGCGGCGATGGCGGACCTGGTCAAGACGGTGCTGGGCCCGCTGGAGCACGCCAGGGGCGGCGCGGAGCCGCTGCTCGCGACCATCACCGCGTACGCCGCCGCGGGCTACGTCAACGCCGAGGCGGCGCGCCGCCTCGACCTCAGCGTGCGCGCGCTGTCCTACCGGCTGGAGCGGATCGCCACCCTCACCGGCTTCGACCTGGACGACTCCCTGCAGCGCTACACCCTGGAGACGGCCGCCCTGGGCGCCCGCCTCCTCGACTGGCCCGTTACGCCCCTGTAGCGGCGCGCCCGGGCCGGTACGGTGGCCGGTGCGGGCTCAGCAGGGTTCTTCCTCGCAGCCCTCGGCCGCGGCCGCGTCGCACTCCTGCCGCAGCCCCGCGCTGATGGCCCGGCCGATGTCCCGCAAGGCGTCCAGCTGCTCGGGGGTGAGCACATCGAAGAGCTTCTCGCGCACCGCGGTGACGTGCCCGGGCGCGGCCGCCGCCAGCGCGGCGTACCCCGCGTCGGTGAGTTCGCACACCCAGCCGCGGCGGTCGCCGTCGGCGGGCCGGCGGGTGACCCAGCCGGTCTTCTCCAGGGCCGACACCGCATGCGACAGCCGGCTGCGCGAGGACAGCGACGCCCTGGCCAGCTCACTCATCCGCAGGCACCGGCCGTCGGCCTCGCTGAGCCGGACGAGAATCTCGTAGTAGGCCATGGGCATGCCGGAGTCGCGCCGCATCTGCCGGTCGATGTACGCCGAGAACTCGACGTTCGCGGTCATGTAGGCCCGCCACGTCTCCTGCTCGGCTTCCGTCAGCCACCGCACCTCACCACTCATACCCCCAGCATAGGGGTGGTTGAACTCTCAAGCTATGTGGGTTATGTTCGGTGTTGAAAGCTCAAGCATCTGTCCGGAGAACCCGGCTTCCCTAGGAGCCCACCATGACCTCGCAGACCGAAGTGATCGACGGCTACGTCGCCGGCACCTGGACCATCGACGCCGTGCACTCCGACGTGTCCTTCTACGTCCGCCACCTGGGGGTGTCGAAGGTCCGCGGCAACTTCGAGACCTTCGAGGGCACGATCGTCACGGGCGAGAACCCGCTCGACTCCAAGGTCGACGCGGTCATCAAGACCGCCTCGGTGAACACCAAGAACGAGATGCGCGACAACCACGTCCGCGGCGACGACTTCCTGGACGTCGAGAAGTTCCCCGAGATGACCTTCACCACCACCGCCATCCGCCCGAAGACCTCCGAGCTGTTCGAGGTCGACGGCGAGCTGACCCTCAAGGGCGTGACCAAGCCCGTCACCCTGCAGCTCGAGCTGAACGGCTTCGGCACCCACTACGAGGGCCACGCGATCGCCGGCTTCTCCGCCGCGACCGAGATCAGCCGCAGCGAGTTCGGCGTGACCGGCGGTGCCGCGGGTGCGGCCGTCAGCGACAAGATCCGCATCGCCCTGGAGATCGAGGCGACCCAGGCCACCGCCTGATCACCCGGTCCCACCCCCTCGGCCGCCGGCCGTCGTCCGCCACCTCCTCGCGGACGACGGCCGGCGGCCGTTCGGTTGCGGCCCGAACCGGGACGTGAGCGGCCGGTCAAGACTGCCGGAATCCGGAAATGCCGCGCGTCCCCCGCACCTGCCACGATCACTGCGGCCGTTCGGAGAGCCGACGAGGGGATGAGGGGGCGCAACGGGAATGGGGGAGTTCACCGCTGTCGTCCTCGGCTTTCCGACCGTGCTGTTCGGAGGGGCGATGCTGGTCGTGGTGGCCTTCTGGGGCCTTGTGCTGCTCGGCGGTGCCGACGCGCACGGCCCGGGCCACCACGGCCATCTCGGCTCCCACCACGCCGGGCCGCACCCGGCGTCCGGCCGCGGGACCGGCTCCCCGGCGAACGGCCCGCACGCGAACGGCTCCCACCACGCCGGGCCGCGCGGTTCGCTGACCGCGGCCACCGGACTGGACGGCGTGCCCGTCACCATCGTGCTGTCGCTGCTGGTCACCTACGCCTGGTTCCTGAGCCTGACCGGCTCCGTCGCGGTCGACGGCGCCGTCCCGCACGGCCTCGCGCGCACCGCGCTCGACGTCGCCGTGCTCGGCGCGGCCCTCGTCGGCTCCTGGTTCCTCACCTGGCTGTCCGTCCGCCCGCTGCGGCGGCTCTTCCCCGACCGGCGCCCGCCGTCCCGCGAGGACTTCGTCGGGCGGCTGTGCACGGTCCGCACCGGCCGCGTCACCGGCGCGTTCGGCCAGGCCGAGGTCGCCGCGCCGGACGGCTCCACCGCCGTCGTCCAGGTGCGGCAGAGCGGCGAGGAACGCCTCGCGGCCGGCAGCAGCGCCCTGCTCTACGCCTACGAGCCGGAGGGGGAGTTCTTCTGGGTCGCGCCGTTCGGCGACCCGCTGGGCTCCCCGCCGACCGGCCCCCTCGACGGCCCCGCCGTCCTCTGATCCGCGCACGCACCTGGTCCGCGCACCTGATCCGCACGTCGCCCGATCCGCGACTCCACCCTTTCCGCATCGAGGTTGATCCGTCATGGATGCCACCGCCCTGGGGATCGGCGTCACACTCGCCGTCCTCGCCCTGATCGCACTCGGCGTACTGCTCACCGTCAGCCGGCTCTTCCGCAAGGTCGAGCAGGGCCAGGCGCTGATCGTCTCCAAGACCCGGCAGGTGGACGTCACCTTCACCGGCGCCGTCGTCCTGCCGGTCCTGCACAACGCCGAGGTGATGGACATCTCGGTGAAGACCATCGAGATCCAGCGCACCGGCCGCGAGGGCCTGATCTGCCAGGACAACATCCGCGCCGACATCCACCTCACCTTCTTCGTCCGCGTCAACAAGACCGTCGAGGACGTGGTGAAGGTCGCGCAGGCGATCGGCACCGAGCGGGCCAGCCACCAGCAGACGCTGCAGGCGCTGTTCAGCGCGAAGTTCTCCGAGGCGCTCAAGACCGTCGGCAAGCAGCTGGACTTCGTCGACCTCTACACCCACCGCGAGCACTTCCGCGACCAGATCATCCAGGTCATCGGCACCGACCTCAACGGCTACCACCTCGAGGACTGCGCGATCGACTTCCTGGAGCAGACGCCGGTCACCCAGCTCGACCCGGCCAACATCCTCGACGCGCAGGGCATCCGCAAGATCACCGAGCTGACGGTGATCGAGCACGTGCGGACCAACGAGTCGCAGCGCACCGAGCAGAAGGAGATCACCCGGCAGAACGTCGAGGCGCGGGAGACCATCCTGGAGCTCGAACGCCGCCAGGCCGAGGCCGAGATCAAGCAGCGTCGCGAAGTGGAGACGCTGCGGGCCCGCGAGGAGGCGGTGACCGCGAAGGTCCAGGAGGAGGAACGCCTGGGCTCGCAGGGCGCGTTCATCCGCACCGAGGAGTCGCTGGGCGTCCAGCGGGAGAACCAGGCCCGCGAGGTCGCGGTCGCCCAGAAGAACCGCGAGCGGGTCATCGCGGTGGAGAACGAGCGGATCGAGAAGGACCGCGTGCTGGAGGTCATCGCCCGCGAACGGGAGACCGAACTCGCCCGCATCTCCAAGGACAAGGAGGTCGAGGGCGAGCGCCGCGAGGTCGCCGACGTGGTGCGCGAACGCATCGCGGTCGAGCGCACGGTCGCCGAACAGGAGGAGTCGATCAAGCAGTTGCGGCTCGTCCAGGAGGCCGAACGGGAACGGCAGGCGCTCGTCATCACCGCGGAGGCGCAGGCGCAGGAGCGGCTGGTCAAGGACATCAAGGCCGCGGAGGCCGCCGAGCAGGCCGCGCAGCACAAGGCGCGCGAGGCGCTGACCATGGCCGAGGCCCGCAAGCGCGCCGCCGACCTCGACGCCGACGCCAAGGTCCGGCTCGCCGAGGGACTGCGGGCCGAGGCGGCCGCGGCGGGCCTGGCCGAGGTCGAGGTGCAGGAGCGCAGCGCCGAGGCGATCAGCAAGGTGGGCGCCGCCGAGGCCGCCGCGATGACCGCCCGGCTCACGGCGGAGGCCGAGGGCGCCCGGCAGCTGGCGCTGGCCACCGCCGAGGGCACCGCGGCGCAGGCAGGCGCGGAGGCCGCGATGATCGGCGAGCGGCTCAAGGCCGAGGCCGCGGGCCTGACCGAGAAGGCCGCGGCGATGGCGGCGCTGGACGACGCGTCGCGCGGCCACGAGGAGTACCGGCTGCGGCTGGCCGCCGAGAAGGAGATCCGGCTCGCCGGGCTCGACACCCAGCGGCAGATCGCCGAGGCGCAGGCCACCGTGCTCGCGGGCGGCCTGGAGAAGGCCGACATCAGCATCGTCGGCGGCGAGGACGTGTTCGTCGACCGGCTGCTGGCGGCGGTCAGCGCGAGCCGCGCGGTCGACTCGTTCGTCGCCGGCTCCGAGACCGTGCGGAGCGCGGCCGCGCCCTGGCTGGACGGCTCCGGCCGCTTCACCGAGGACGCTACGCGGGTGCTGGCGCAGTTCGGCGCGAACAACGGGAACCTGGGGGCGCTGCTCGGGCGGCTCGGGCTCGCGGTCCCGGCTCAGGGCCAGACTCAGGTTCCGGTACCGGCTCAGGCTCCGGCTCCGGCCCCGGCCCCGGCCCCGGCTGACGGTGCCGCGGTCCCGGCGGCGAACGGACTCGTGAAGCAGTGAACGCCGTGCACGACGGGAGCGACCCCGGCGAGGATTCCGGCCCGGCGGGGGAGGCGGTGCCCGCGACCGGGCCGGGCGCCCCAGGGGCCGGCGAGGAGGCCGGGGACGGCGCGGCGCTGCTGCGGGCACGGCTCGTCGCGGCGGGGCGTGAGCTCGCCGAGCGGGCCGGGGCGCTGGAGGCCCGCCGCCAGGAGGTGTTCGGCGGCGGTGAACTGGTGCTGGCCGGCGCCGATTCCGTGCCCACCGCCCGCCCCGCCGTGCCGGCCGACCTCGCGCCGGTCGGCCCCTGCGCCCTCTTCGCGTCCAACCCCGCCGAGGTCACCGACCCCGCCGACGTCTTCCGGCTGCTGCCGGTGGCCGCAGTCGGGCGGCCGGACGGTGACGCGGACAGTGACGCAAACGGTGACGCGGACGCGGGCGGGCGGCCGACCGGCGGGTCCGCGGGCGCGGCCCGGGACGCGCGGGCGGACGAGGCCGCCGGGCCGGACGTGCCGGGGCTGCTGGACGACGCCGAGTTCCTGCGGGACTTCCGGGAGCTGTACCGGTACTACCGGGACACCCGGGTGCTGCGGTTGCGGGTCGAGGAGGACCGGCTGCTCGCGGTGTTCCGGACCGGCGCCGAGCCGTCGGACGTCCCCGTGCTGTCGTGGAAGGCGGAACGCGACGGGTCGTACCGCTACCAGGGCACGTCCCGTGAGGCGCCGCCGGCCGGCGCGGTCCACGAGATCGGCCGGATCCCGGTCGACCGGGACCGCCATGTGCCGGGCCGGCGGCCGCACATCGCCCTCACCGCGGAGGACGGCGGCCGCGTCACCCTGCGGACCACCGGCGGGACGCTGCGCGTCGCCACCGGTGAGTCCGGCCGCGAGACGGTCCACGAGGAGCCCGTCGAGGACGCGCTGCAGTCGCTGGCGGACGCCGACGTCGCGTACGCCGCGGTCGGCCCGCTGGTGCTGCTGCGGGTGCGGCCGTACCGGGAGGACGCCGACCGGCACTTCGTCGTCAACACCCGCACGGCGACGATCGACCGGGCCGACGCCCTGGCCCGCACCTGCCTGCCGCTGCCCGACGGGCAGGGCGTGGTGTTCCCCGGCGGGTACGCGCTCGCCGCCGGCGGCCTGCGCACCTTCGACCTGGGACCCGAAGTCCCGGCTGAGCAGCTGGAGTTCGAGCGGCTGGTGCGGTCCCCGGGCGGCGAGGACGTGCTGTACGTCTTCCACGCCGCCGCCGACGGGCGCCGCCTGCTGCTGCCGTACCGCACGATCTCCCAGGAGGCCGCGGCGCCGCTGCACGTCCAGGGCTGCGCGCTGTTCGACGACGGCACCCTGCTCACCCTGCGGCCCGCGGACGGCGGCGAACCCGCCCGGGTCCACACCGTGCAGCGCTGGCACACCCCGTACCTCGCGGACACCTTCGCGCCGGCGGCCGGCGACGGCCCGCTGCAGCGGATCGGCAACCCGGACCTCGTCCGCGCGGTGTCCGACGCCCTGTCGCTGGCCCGCGCCGCCCGCGAACCGGCCCCGACCGCGGCGGCGTACGAGGCTCTGGCGGCCGCGGCCGACCGCGTCCTGGACCGGCACCACTGGCTCACCGGGCCCGAGGCCGGCGGCCTGGCCGGACCGCTGGAGCGGGCGCGACACACCGCGCGGCAGATGGTCGCTGCCCACGCCCGGGCCGGAGAGCTGACCGCGCGGGCCGCGGCCGCCGCCGACGAGGTCGAGGCGCGCATCGCCGGGCTGGGCCGCCGGGTCCGCGGCGAGGCGACCGCGAGCGCCGACGAGTGGGTCGCCCGCCTCACCGAACTGCGCGCCGCCCAGGGCCGGCTGGCCTCGCTGCGGGAGATGCGGTACGCCGATCCGGCCCGGCTGGACGCGCTCGGCGCCGGCCTGGGCGGGCACCTGGCCGAGGCGGCCGGGCGGGCGGCCGCGTGCCTCGCCGAGGAGCACGCCTTCGACGGCTACCGGCAGCGCGTGGCGGAGACGGCCGCCGCGGCCGGGGCGATCGCGACCGCCGCGGCCGCCGGGCCGGTCGCCGAGCGGCTGGCGGAGCAGGCCGCCGGCCTGGCCACGGTCACCGAGACCGTCGCCGGTCTCGGCCTGGCCGACGCGACCGTGCGCACCCGGATCCTGGACCTGGCCTCCGCCGTCCTCGCCGAGGTCAACCAGGCCCGCGCCCTGCTGGACGCGCGCCGCCGCGAGCTGACCGCGGCCGAGTCGGACGCCGAGTTCGCCGCCCAGTCCGCCCTGCTGGCGCAGGAGGTGAGCGGGGCGCTGGCCGCGGCCGCCACGCCCGAGGCGTGCGACGAGCAGCTCGGCCGGCTGCTGGTCAGGGTCGAGAACCTCACCACGCGGTTCACCGCCGACCCGGAGCGGCTCGCCGCGCTCGACGTCCGCCGCGACGAGATCCAGCAGGCGTTCTCCGGCCGCCGCCAGGCGCTCGCCGACGAACGGGCCCTGCGCGTACGGCAGCTGACCGGTTCCGCGGCGCGGGTTCTGGACGGCGTGCGGCGACGCGCCGCGGCCGCGGACTCCCTCGACGCGCTCAACACCTATCTCGCCGCCGACCCGATGGCCGCCGAACACCGCCGGATCGCGGACCGGTTGCGGGCCATGGGCGAGCCGTCGCGGGCCGCCGAGCTCGACGCGGCGCTGGCCGCGGCACGTCAGGACGCGGGCCGCGCGCTGCGCGACCGTCTCGACCTGTACGAGGACGGCGGCGCCACCCTGCGGCTGGGCCGCCACCGCTTCCCCGTCAACCCGCACCCGTTCGCCCTCGCGCTCGTCCCGCACGGCGACGGCCTGGCCTTCACCGTCAGCGCCACCGACTACCTCGTGCCGGTCACCGACCCGGAGTTCGCCGCGACCCGGCGCTTCTGGGACCGGCCGCTGCCGTCCGAGACCCCCGAGCTGTACCGGGCCGAGTACCTGGCCGCCTGCCTGCTGCTGGACGCGCAGGCCGCGGCACGGCCGCTGCCGCAGGACGCCGACGAGGCCGAGCGGCTGGTGCGGGAGGCGGTCGCCGCGCGCCCGGGGGAGGGGTACGAGCGCGGGGTGCACGACCACGACGCGGCGCTGATCCTGGCCGCGTTGTCCCGGCTGGCCGCCGGCGCCGGACTGCTGCGCCACCCGGCCGCCGTGCGGGCCGCGGCGCAGCTGTTCTGGGTCCACGGCGTCCCCGCCGCGGCCCGCGCCGGGTGGACCACCCGCGCGCGCTCGCTGACCCGCGCGGCCGCGTCCTTCGGCGGCGGTCCGGCACTGGCGGAGCTGGCGCGGGAGATCGGGGCGGCCGCGGCGGATTTCCTGGAGCCGCGCGGCCTGGGGCCCGCGCGCGCCGCCCTGGGCCCGGACGCGCACCCGGTGGGGGAGGAGCCGGCGGACGGGCGGCTGGTGGGCGAGTACCTGGTGGCCGAACTGGCCGACGAGCGGCCGGGGTTCGCCGAGGGCCCGGGCGCGCGGGAACTGCGCGAACGCCTGACCGCGGCGCTCGGCGGCCCGGAGGGCGTGCCCTTCAAGGAGCTGGCCGCCGACCTGGAGGCGCTCGGCGCGGACCCCGCGGCGGGCCGGCAACTGGCGGAGGCGTGGCTGGCCGGACTCGGCGGCGAACCGGGCGACCGGGCCGAGGCCGCGGCCGTCCTGGTCTGCGGCGCCGCGGCCGACCACTACCCCGTGGACGCGCCCGTCGAGGCCCGCGTGGACGGCCTGCTCGGCGCGCACCCGCGCACGGCCGGCCGCCGGCTGACCCTGCGCCTGGACGAACTGCTGCCCCGGGTGCGGCGGTTCAGGGCCGAGGAGGTGCCCGCGTACGCGGCGTACCAGCGGCACCGGACGGCCGTGCTGGAGGCCGAACGCCGCCGCCTGGACCTGGACGCCCACCGCCCGCGCCCGCTCACCGGGTTCGTCCGCAACCGGCTGCTGGACGAGGTGTACCTGCCGCTGGTCGGCGACAGCCTGGCCAAGCAGTTCGGCCCGTCGGGCGGCCTGCTGATGCTCATGTCCCCGCCCGGCTACGGCAAGACGTCCCTGGTCGAGTACGTGGCGTCACGGCTCGGCCTGGCGCTGGTGCAGGTGTCCGGGCCCGCGCTGGGCAGCGGCGTGACGTCCCTCGACCCGGCGGCGGCGCCCGACGCGGCGGCCCGCCGCGAGGTGGAGAAGATCGACCTCGCCCTGCGGCTCGGCTCCAACGTCCTGCTCTACCTCGACGACATCCAGCACACCTCGCCCGAACTGCTCCAGAAGTTCATCCCGCTGTGCGACGCCCAGCGGCGGATCGAGGGCGCGCACGGCACGTACGACCTGCGCGGGCGCCGGTTCGCGGTGTGCATGGCCGGCAACCCCTACACCGGCTCGGGCACGGTCTTCCGGGTGCCGGACATGCTCGCCAACCGCGCCGACGTGTGGAACCTCGGTGACGTGCTGTCCGGCCGCGAGGACCTGTTCGCGTTCAGCTACGTGGAGAACGCGCTGACCGCCAACCCGGTCCTGGCACCGCTCGCCGGCCGCGACCGGGCGGACCTGGAACTGCTGGTCCGGCTCGCCGAGGGCGACCCGACGGCCCGCCCGGAGGACCTGCGGCACCCCTGTCCGGCGGCGGACCGCGCCGAGATCACCGCGGTGCTGCGCCACCTGCTGCGGGCCCGCCGCACCCTGCTCGCCGTCAACGCCGCCTACATCGCGTCGGCCGCGCAGTCGCCGCGCACCCGCACCGAGCCGCCGTTCCTGCTGCAGGGCTCCTACCGGACGATGACGGCGATCGCCGCGCGGATCGTGCCCGCCATGGACGACGCCGAACTCGACGCCCTGGTCGGTGACCACTACCGGGCCGAGGCGCAGACCCTGGCGGCCGGCGCCGAGGCGTCGCTGCTCAAGCTCGCCGAGCTGCGCGGCGCCCTCACCGGCCGGCAGGCCGCGCGCTGGGCCGCCCTGAAGGAGGAGACGGTCAGGACGGCCACCGGCTGACCACGCAGGTCACGGCCACCGTCCGGCGGCGGGCGTCACGGCCACCGCCCGGCCGCGGGCGGGCCGTCGTCCCCTGGGACGCGGCCGAGCAGCCCGCGGCCCAGCGCGGACGCGACGTGCACGACCGTGTTGCCGTGGCGGGTGCTGGTGATCAGCCCGGCCTCCCGCAGCACGGCGGCGTGCCGGCTCGCCGACGGCACGGACACCCCGAGCCGGCACGCGAGTTCGGTGGTGGACAGCGGGACCACCAGCTCCTGCAGCGCCTCGGCCCGGGTACGGCCGAGCAGTTCGGCCAGCCGGCCGGGCGCCTGGCGGGCGTGGGGCTCGGCGCGGGCCACCGGATAGACCAGCACCGGCGGCAGCTCGGGGTCGATGAAGGTGACCGGCGCGCCCCAGCAGAAGTACGCCGGGACCAGCGTCAGCCCGCGGCCGGCCAGGTACAGGTCGCGGTCGGCCGGATAGTCGCTCTCCAGCACCGGCGGCGACCAGCGCAGGGGCGGCGGCAGGCCGCGCAGCAGCGCGTGCACCCCACCGTGCAGCAGGTCGTGGGCGCGCAGCGACCGGTCGGCGTCCACGGCCGTGTCGATCGCCCGCTGCTGGGGCAGCAGCACGGTCCGCCCGTAGGCGCGCATCGCGTCGGCCACCGCCGCCAGCCGCCGGGGCTGCCCGCCGGCCAGCTCCCGCACCCAGGAGGGCGGCCGGCGGTCGCGGAAGACGCCCGCCAGGTCGGCCCGCAGCGCCTCGCCGGGCGTGGACCGCACGGCGTCGACGGCCTGCGGGAGGCCGGCGGTGTGGTGGTGCGGTGTGAGGAAGTCGGGGAAGTCGCCGACCGGGCCGACGAGCGTGGTCAGCAGGCGGGTCGGGCGGCTGAGGCCGGGGGCGGCGAGGGCGCCGCTCGCGCGGCTGCGCCAGGGGCGGAACACCGCCGGCACCTGGGGGTTCTGCAGCACCGCCAGGCTCAGCACCAGCTCCCACAGCATGTCCGCGCACCGCACGAGGGCGACGCGGGCCAGGTCCTCGGCCGTGAAGTGGATCCGCAGCGCCAAAGTTGACCACCGTTCCGCAGCCCCGGCCGTGGTGTTTTCGCTGCGGCTCAATCTAGTGGCCGGGCGCGCCCGGCGGGCCTGATCCTGGGGGCCCCGCCCGGGGAAGCCGGGGGGCCGCACCACAACGGGGGTGTGAAGGCGGCGGACCGGTCGGTACGCCGCCTTCGCGGTCGTGGCGCCCACAGCCGTGGCGGGCACGGCGGCGGGCGTCGCGGTCAGCCGTTCGCGGACAGCACCTCGTCGTCGCTGAGGAGGTGCGACAGCGGCTCGTCACCCTGGATCTGGCTGGAGTTGTCGTCGCACTGCTGGTTCTCCGGCGAGTCCAGGACGTTGACGTCCTGCACGGTGATCGGGATCAGGCCGATCAGCGAGCCGAGGTCGGCGTGGCCGTCCAGCCCCACGCACGGCTTGTTCAGCGAGCCCTGGACGAGGCCCAGCTCGGGGCTCTCGTTGCCGCCGGTCGTCGTGTTGCCGAACGACTCGCTGGAGTTGTTGCCGTCGAGGGTGATGGTGTCGTGGTCGTTGGCCGGCGCCGCGACGGCGGTCCCGGCGGTGCCGGTGATCACCGCGGCGGCGAGACCGACGGCGGCCAGGACGGTACGGATGCGCATGACGCTCCTCTGGGTTCACGGTTCACAGAACGGTCGGAAAGATCGCAAAGACGACAATCAGACAGTTCCACCCGTCGCGCCCGTATGTCCCTCTTTCACCTGAGTGGTGGCGCGCCGCCCGTCGCCGTGCCGGCCGGCGCCCGGCCGAACAGCGGGCCCAGCCGTCGCGAGCCGCGGAGCTGCTCCACGGCCGGCGCGGCCCGCCGGGCGGCCACCGTCAGCGGCCAGGCCACGGCCACGCCCACCACGACGCCCGCCAGGACGTCGTGCGGGTAGTGCACGCCGATCCACACCCGCGAGGCCGCCAGCAGCACCGCGACGGGCACCGCCGTCCAGCCCAGCCGCCGGTCGGCGATCAGCAGGGCCACGGCGGCCGCGACGGCGATCGCCGTGTGGTTGCTGGGGAAGGACCAGTCGCCGAGCCCCGGGCACGTCTCGACCGTGACGGTGTGCAGGGTCTGGCAGGGCCGCTGCTCGTCGAACAGCGACTTGATCACGTCGTTCACCAGATAGGCCACGACCACGACCAGCGGGACGGACAGCGCGGTGGCCATTCTGGCGGCGTTCGCGGGCCGCGCCCGCCACCAGGCCACCAGCATCAGCACCGCGAAGACGGCGAGGCCGTAGTCGCTGAAGAAGCGGACGGTCTCGTCGAGCGGCCCGGGGGTGCGCTGGGCCAGGTCGGTCACCCAGCGGTAGAGACCGGCGTCGAACTGGGAGGTCACAGGCGCTCCGGGTCCGCCGGACGGCTCGCCCTCCGGTCGGCACGGTGAGCTCCCCCGGGGGTGCCCGCCGCGTCGCCGGGCGCCCCGGGCCGGGAGGCCGCGCCTCCGGCCGCCCCGGTCGCTCCGGTCGTCCCGGCCGGCCCGGTCGCTCCGGCCGGCCCGGTGCCGGGCTGGTTGCCGGCCGCACGGTTCGCGCGGCCGCGCCGCAGTTCGAGCGCGAGCGGCAGCAGCGAGACGACGACGATCAGCGCGACGATCGGCAGCAGGTAGGTGTCGACGTGCGGGACCGACGAGCCCAGGCCGTACCCGGCGAGCACCAGGCCCACCGACCACACCAGGCCGCCGGCGACCTGCCACAGCGTGAAGGCGCGGGCCGGCACGCCCAGCGCCCCGGCCAGCGGGTTGAGCACCGTGCGGACCACCGGGATGAACCGGGCCAGCACCACCGCCTTGGCGTGCCCGTACCGCTCCAGCAGCTCCGACGCCCGGGCCGCTCCCTCGTGCAGCTTGCGGTTCCGCGTCCTGGCCAGCAGTGCCGGGCCCCCGCGGCGGCCGATGACGTACCCGGTCTGCGCACCGAGCAGCGCACCGGCCGCGGCGGCGATCAGCACCTGCCACAACGAGAGGTGCACCACGTCCGAGGCGCCGGACACGCTCAGCAGTCCGGCGGTGAAGAGCAGCGAGTCGCCGGGCAGGAAGAAGCCGACGAGCAGGCCGGTCTCGGCGAACATCACGACCGCGATGCCGAGCGCCCCGAAGGACGACAGCAGCGAGGTCGCGTCCAGCACGTTCACGGCCTGATCGAGCACGGGCAGGGGCATGGCGGTGGGGCCCTCCCATAATGGGTCCGGAGGCGCGTCGGGGGCGCCGCTACCGTCTACAGTGATGTAGTCGGTCTACAGCACTGTAGACGAACCAGCGGGAAGGGGCGATCGAGCGATGCCGGACGCCAGCGCGGGACGCCGCCCTTCGGGGGAGTTGGAGGCGAGCGTGCTCGCCGCCCTGTGGGCGGCGGACGGGCACGCGATGACGCCGGCCGACGTCCAGCGCGAGCTGGGCTCGTCGCTCGCCCGCACCACGGTGACGACGATCCTGGCCCGCCTGCACGACAAGGGTACGGTCAGCCGCACCCGCTCCGGCCGCGGATACGCCTACCTGCCGGTCCAGGACTCCCCGGGACTGGCCGCGCGGCGGATGCGCACCGAACTCGACAAGTCCGGTGAGGACGACCGCCACACCGTCCTGGCCCGGTTCGTCTCCGAACTCGCCCCCGACGACGAGGCGCTGCTGCGCACGCTGCTCGCCCAGGCCGACCGCGCCGAGACGGCGGGCCGCTCCGCGGGTCCGGACGGAGGCCTCGCCGGATGAACGTGGCCGTGTGGCTCCCCCTGCTGCTGCCGCTGGTGGCCGGGCCGGCCGCCCGCCGCCTGGCCGACGCGCTCCCGCCGCGGGCCGCGGCATGGCTGCTGGCCGGCTCCGCCGTGGTCCTCGCCGGCTCCAGCACCGCCGCCCTCGTGCTGCTGGCCGGCGCCGGCGCGCTGCGGCTGCCGCCGATCGCCGCGCTGGGAGACCTGCGGCTGCCCCTCGTCGGCGACGAGGTGACGGTGCCGGCCGCGTGCGCGGCGGCCGTCCTCCTCGCTTCCGTCGCGGTCGCCGTGGTGCGGACCGCCCGGCGGCACACGGTGATCACCGCGCGGGCCCGCAGGGCGGCCACCCGGGCCGGCAGCGCCGCGGGCGACCTCACCGTCCTCCAGGACGCCGACGCCGACGCGTACGCGCTGCCCGGGAGGCCCGGCCGGATCGTCGTCACCACCGGCATGCTGCGGGCGCTGAACGCGGAGGAGCGCGAGGCGCTGCTCGCCCACGAGCGCGCCCACCTGGCCGGACGCCACCACCTCTTCCTCGCCGCCTGCGCGCTCTCAGCCGCCTGCCACCCGGCCCTGCGGACGCTGGCCGCGCCGCTGTCCTACGCGCTCGAACGCTGGGCCGACGAGTCGGCCGCCGACGCGGTCGGCGACCGGCGGCTGGCCGCCCGGGCGATCGGCCGCGCCGCGCTGGCCGCCGGGCCCCACCACCGGGCCCACGTCGCGCTGTCCGCGACCACGGGGCCCGTCCCCCGCCGGGTCGCGGCCCTGCTCGCCGCCGCGCCCGTCCCGCTCCTGCGCGCCCGGGCGCCCCGCGCGATCGCCGCGGTGCTCGTCGGGTGCCTGGCGCTGTCCGCGGCCTGCGCGTTGGAGGCTGCGCATGATCTGCACGGGTCGATCGAGGTGGCCCAGGGGGAGCGCGCATGAAGCGGGCCTCAGCGCTGAGAGGTTTTGGGCCGGGCTCGGCCTGAGTACGGGGTGTCCCTGGCGGGGGGCCGCCTCGGGGTGGGCCCTGCCCCGGGGGTGCGTTGCCGGCGGAACGGTTCGCCTCGGTTGCTCGCGCTGGAGGCACCTCCCGGGCGGAGCCTGGGGGACCCCGAGCCCCTGCGGGGCTTGGGGTGCCCCCTGGGGTGTCTTGCCGGCGAACGGTTCGCTGTGGTTGCTCGCGCTGGGGGCACCTCCCGGGCGGAGCCTGGGGGACCCCGCGCCCCTGACGGGGCTTGGGCTGTGCCCTGGGAGTGCGTTGCCGGCGTGCGAGGCTTGGGGGGCGGGTGGGAGTGGAAGGTGGAGTGTGGACGGGTTTGAGGTGGCGCTGGGGGCGGCGGTCGGGGCCGGGGGGCGCGAGCGGGAGCTGGACACGGCGGCCTCGCTGCTGGCGGCGGCCGGCGACGGCTGGGACACGGTGGCCGCCGAGGCCGCGGCGCGGATCGTGCGGGAGGCCGGGGCGCGCGGCTGGACGGTCCCGGACCTGGTCCGTATGACCGGACGCGAACTCACCGCCCGCCACCAGCGCCTCGCCGAGGCCGTGCTGCCCGGCGAAGGCGGCCTCACCGCGTTCGTGGCCGCCGAACGCCTCGACCGTTTCTCGGCGGCCGCCGAGTTCGTCGAGGTGCTGTGCCTGTGCGCCCGCCTGCCCCGCATCCCGGTGCTGGCCGTGCCCGCCCGGCCCACGGGCCCCGCGTCGAAGATGCTCGGGCGGATCCGGGCGCTGCTGGCCAAGGCGGAGTCCACCGGTTTCCCCGAGGAGGCCGAGGCGCTCTCGGCGAAGGCGCAGCAGCTCATGGCCGCGCACAGCATCGACGAGGCGCTGCTCGGCCGGCGGGGCGACGGGCCGGCCGCCCGCAGGATCGGCGTCGACCGGCCGTACGAGGGGGCGAAGGCGCTGCTGCTCGACGCGGTGGCGGCGGCGAACCGGTGCGAGGCGGTGTGGGCGTCGGACTTCGGCTTCTCGACGGTGGTCGGGCATCCGGCGAACCTCGACGCGGTCGAGCTGCTGTTCACCTCGCTGCTGGTCCAGGCGGACCGGGCGCTGCACCGGGGGAAGTCCCGGTCCCGTGACTACCGCGAGAGCTTCCTCATCGCCTACGCGGCGGGGATCAGGGAGCGGCTGAGCGCCGCGGCCGCCGCGGAAGTGGCCGCACGCCCCGCCGACCTGCTGCTGCCCGCGCTCGCCGCGCGGGACCTCGCGGTGCGCGAGACCCGGGAGCGGCTCTTCCCGTCGACCAGGACGGCCCGCCTCAAGGGCCGTGACGCCGCGGGCTGGGCCGCCGGCCGCACCACCGCATCCGAGGCGCGTCTCTGAACCAGCCCGCCGCCCGCCCCGCCTGACGCCGCCCGCGCCTCACCTCTCGGGGTGAGATATCCGGTAATGCGCCCTTTCGGCGGAATGTCCGTGTGGAATCGGGTAGCCGAACCCCGTCCGCAGAGATCTCGGGGACGCGAGGACGACGGAAAGGCGGCAGGTCATGGCGAAGCACGCGAAGCCGAGCAAGGGCGAACGGGTCTCGTGGCGGAGTCACGGCGGCACGGCCGTGGGGCGGGTCACGCGCCGGATCACCGGGCGTACCAAGGCGGGCGGCCGGACCGTCGAGGCCTCGCCCGACGACCCCCAGTACGAGGTGCGCAGTGAGAAGTCCGGGGGTCGCGCGGTGCACCGGCCAGGCGCCCTGCGGGGCCGGGGCGGCGGCTCGTGACGGCCCGCGGACAGGACGGCCGCGGTGACCGCGAAGACGTCCTGCGCGACTTCCACGAGGCCGTGAACATGACCCCGCGCGAGCTGGAGGACTGGCTCGGCACCGAGGACTCGCGTGACGCCGGGCAGCAAAAGGGCGGCGGCGAGAGCGTCGGCCACGCCTCCGGGCGGCGCATCGTCACCCTGCTGCGCACCCGCAAGGACGATCTGGACGACGACGACCTCGCTCACATGCGCAAGGTCAGCGGATATGTGCACCGCCACCTCGCCCAGCGGCCCGGTGGCGACATCACGGACAGCACATGGCGGTACTCCTTGATGAACTGGGGGCACGATCCACGGAAGTGAGCGCGCGGCCGCGTGCGCCGCCGGTCGCAGGACGGAGGGTGCGGGAAATGAGCGCTCGGACAGGTGACGTGGACGCCGTGGTGGTCGGTGCCGGTGTCGCGGGGCTGGTGTGCGCGCAGGACCTGGTCGCGGCCGGGCTGCGGGTGCGGGTCCTGGAGGCGTCCGACCGGGTGGGCGGCCGGATGCGGACCGACGTACGGGACGGCTTCCGCTTCGACCGCGGGTTCCAGGTGGTCAACACGTCCTATCCGCAGATGAAGCGCCGGATGGATCTGCGCGGGCTGCGCCTGCGGCCGTTCAGCCCGGGCGTGCTGCTGTGCACCCCGCACGGCCGGCTGCGCTTCGCCGACCCGACCAGGACCCCGAAGCTGGCCGCCGACCTGCGGCCCGGGCGGCTGGGGTCGCTGCGGGACCTCGCGGGCCTGGCCATGCTCACCGGGCGGGACCTGCTGACGCCGCCGCGGCTGATCAAGCGGGCGGAGGACCGCACCACCCGGACGGCGCTGGCGGACGCGGCCATCGGCGAGGCGCTGGTGGAGACGCTGTTCCGGCCGTTCCTGTCGGGGGTGTTCCTGGAGGACGAGCTGGAGACCTCCAGCCGGTTCTTCCACCTGGTGTGGCGTTCGATGCTGCGCGGCACGCTGTGCCTGCCCGCCGACGGCGTCGCGGAGGTGCCCGAGCAGCTGGCCGCCACGCTGCCCGAGGGCACGGTGAGCCTGGGCACGCCGGTCGAACAGCTCACCGACGAGGGCGTGCTGACCGCCTACGGACGGGAGACGGCGGCGCCCGCGGTGGTCGTCGCCGCGGGACCGGCGGCGGCCGCCGCCCTGCTGCCCGGCCTGGACGTGCCGCCGGTCCGCTCGGTCACGACCTACTACCACGCCGCCCCCGAGACGCCGCTGGACGAGCCGACGCTGCTCGTCGACACCGCGCGGCGGGTGCTGAACACCGTGGTGGTGAGCGAGGTCAGCCCGGTGTACGCGCCGCGCGGCCGGGCGCTGGTGTCCACCTCGGTGCTCGGCGCGGACCACGGGCCGGGCAAGGAGGCCGAGGTCCGCGCGGTGCTCGCGGAGCTGTACGGGACGGACACCGGGGGCTGGGAGCCGGTGGCCGAGTACCCGGTGGCGGAGGCGCTGCCCGCGATGACCCCACCGTGGCCGCTCAGCCGCGGTACCCGACACGCCCCGGGCCGCTATGTCTGCGGCGACCACCGGGCTACCGGGTCGGTCCAGGGCGCGATGGCCTCCGGCGCCCGCGCGGCCCGGGAACTGCTCGCCGACCGGCGCTCCTGAGCCGGCCCGCCTCCCGGGCCCACCCGTTCCCGATCCGGCCCGTTCCCGATCCGGCCCGCCTCCCGGGCCCACCCGTTCCCGATCCGGCCGGACCGCCCGGCTCAGGGGCCACCGGCGCAGGGGCCACCGGCTCAGGGGGCCAGCGGGTCCTTGGGCGCGGGCCGGACCTTGCCCTCGATCATCGCGCCGAGGCCGCGCACCGCCACCGTGTCCGGGTGCGGTGCGATGTGCACCGGCATGTGCGTCTCCTGGCGGAGCATCAGGTCCAGTCCCGGCATGTGGGCGCTGCCGCCGGCCAGCATGATGCCGCGGTCGGCCAGGTCGGCGACCAGGTCCGGCGGGCAGGTGCGCAGGACCGACGTGATCGCGTCGAGCACGCCGGTCAGCGGCGCCCGCATGGCGTGCCGGACGTTCTCCGTCTCGACGGTGACGGTCCTGGCCAGGCCGCTGATGACGTCCCGGCCGTGCACCTCCGCGGTCGAGGTGCCGCCCAGCATCTGGTGCAGCGGTCGCACCGACTGGCTGGGCAGCAGCAACTCGTGCTGACTGCGCAGGTGTTCGACGACCGCGCGGTCGATGGCGTCGCCGCCCACCGGCACGGTCTCCGCGGAGACGATGGCGCCCAGCGACAGCACGGCGACGTGTGTGGTGCCCGCGCCGCACACCACGATCATCGTCGCCTCGGGCTGTTCGACAGGCAGCCCGCAGCCCACCGCGGCCGCGATGAGCGTGTCGACCAGCTCCACCTTCCGCGCGCCGAGCCCGTACATCGTCTCGACCGCGGCCCGCAGCGCGATCGGCTCGCTGCCGTGCGGCATGCACACCGCGGCCCGCATCACGGGCATCGGCATGCCCCGGACCATCGACATCCGCATCCAGCGCCGGCCCAGCTTGTCGCCCAGGACGTGCCGCAGCATGCGCTGGGCCATGGTGACGTCGACCACCGCGCCGCTGGCCACCGGCCGCACCACACGGATGTGCTGGGGGGTGCGCCCGGCCATCGTCTCGGCCCGGGAGCCGACCGCGATGAGGGCGCCGCTGCGGACGTCGACCGCCGCGACGCTCGGCTCGTCCACGACGAGCCCGTTGTTGCGCAGGTAGACGCGGGTGCGGGCGGCCCCGATGTCCACCGCGATCGAGCAGCGCCTGAGGTGCTCCAGGGTGGGGGTCAGCGGACCTGCCGCCAGGTGCGGGTTCACAGAAGGACACCTCCGCTTCGGCTGTCGGCGTGACCGGACGGGGTGGGACCGGTCGGACCCGGTGGCTCGGACCCGGGCGGGAGAGGCGGGCAGGGGGTGTCCTGATGACTCATGGCGGGGCTCCCGGGGGGACTACGAGGGCGTCGTGGTCCGAAGCTCGTCGGTGCTGACGACAGAGGCTTTGACGGATGGTCGGATTTTGCGACCGTTGTTGCGCCGTTCGGGGAGCCGCCATCGGGGGAAACGCCCCCGTTCGGCGCAACGCGGGGCCGGCGGGACCCGCCCGGCCGGTCCGGTCGGGTCCGGCGCGGGCGCCCCTCCCGTCGGCGGCTGGTCGGCGGCTGTTCGGTGGCTACTCGGCCTCCTCCAGCCGGAAGCCGACCTTCAGGCCCACCTGGTAGTGCTCCACCTCGCCGTCCACGATGTGTCCGCGGACCTGGGTGATCTCGAACCAGTCCAGGCCGCGCAGGGTCTGTGCGGCACGGCTGAGGCCGTTGCGGACGGCGGCGTCCACGCCGTCGTGCGCGGTGCCCACGATCTCGGTCACGCGGTAGGTGTGCTCGGCCATGGCGGGTCCTCTCGGGTCGGCTCGGGTCAGTGGTGGAAGGCGGTCGCGACGTTCTTCGGGCGTCCCAGCGGGTGGGGCTGGGCGCACATCTCCGGGATCAGCCGCTCGACGTCGTCCATCAGCAGGCTCGCGAGGTCCTCGGAGAAGCCGTTGCGGCAGACCACCCGCAGCACGGCCAGGTCCTCGCGGTCGGCGGGATAGGTGTAGGCCGGCACCAGCCATCCGTGCTCGCGCAGCCGCCGGGAGACGTCGAAGACGTCGAAGTTCTTCACCTCGGGGGTGGTGGTGAGGGCGAACACCGGGAGCTGGTCGCCGCGGGTGATCAGCCGGAACTCCTCGTGCGCCGCGAACTGCGCGGCCACCTTCATGGCCACGTCGCGGCTGGTCTGCTGCACCGCGCGGTAGCCCTCGAAGCCCAGCCGCAGGAAGCTGTAGTACTGCGCGACGACCTGCGCGCCCGGCCGGGAGAAGTTCAGCGCGAAGGTCGGCATGTCGCCGCCGAGGTAGTTCACCCGGAACACCAGCTCCTCGGGCAGGTCGTCGGGCTCGCGCCACAGCGCCCAGCCGACACCCGGGTAGACCAGGCCGTACTTGTGGCCCGAGGTGTTGATCGAGGTGACCCGCGGCAGCCGGAAGTCCCAGACCAGGTCCGGGTCGAGGAAGGGCGCGATCATCCCGCCGGAGGCTCCGTCGACGTGCACCGGGATGTGCACGCCGGTGCGCTTCTCGTAGTCGTCCAGGGCCGCGCAGATCTCCTGGACCGGCTCGTAGGAGCCGTCGAACGTCGAGCCGAGCACCGCCACCACGCCGATGGTGTTCTCGTCGACGAGCTCCATCGCGGCTTCGGCGTCCAGGTGCAGCCGGTCGCCGCGCATCGGCGCCAGCCGCGCCTCGACCTCCCAGAAGGTGCAGAACTTCTCCCAGCACACCTGCACGTTGGCGCCCATCACCAGGTTGGGGCGGGCGGTCGCCGGATAGCCGGGGGTGCGCTTGGACCAGCGGCGCTTGAGCGCCATCCCGGCGAGCATGCACGCCTCGGAGGAGCCGGTGGTGGAGCAACCGATGGTCTTGTCCGGGTCGGGGGCGTTCCACAGGGCGGCGAGGATCGCCACGCAGCGCCGTTCCAGTTCGGCGGTGCGCGGGTACTCGTCCTTGTCGATCATGTTCTTGTCGGCGCACTCGGTCATCAGGAGGTTGGCCTGCGGCTCCATCCAGGTGGTCACGAAGGTGGCCAGGTTCAGCCGCGAGTTGCCGTCGAGCATCAGCTCGTCGTGCACCAGCTGGTACGCCGCCGCGGGCGCCATCGGCCCGTCCGCCAGGCGGTGTTTGGGCGGTGCCGTCTCCATGCCGCCGACCGGGTCAGCCACGCCGACGAAGGGGTTGACGGCGACGTGGTGCGGGGCGTTGGTGCCCTTGTGCAGGGGCATGGGGGCCTCCTGGCCGATGTGGATCCGAAGCCATCGGTGCCGTGTTCAGGGACACCATTCGTGACGATAAGGGCATTCCGCCCACCCCGCAGCGGGCGATGGGGCGTCCGGAGGCCTGGAGGCGCGCACGACGGGCATCGACCCGACGCACGAGGAGAAGTCCGAGGTGTCCGGGAGGGGAGCCGGCCGGGCGGGAGTGCGCCCGGCGTCAGGCGGCGTCCGCGGGCGTCAGCACGACCGCGGTGCCGTAGGCGCAGACCTCGGTGCCGATGTCGGCCGCCTCGGTGACGTCGAACCGCATCGTGAGCACCGCGTTGGCGCCGCGCGCCCGCGCCTGCTCGACCAGGCGCTCCATGGCCTGGTTGCGGGTCTCCACCAGCGTCTTGGTCAGCCCCTTCAGCTCGCCGCCGACCATCGACTTCAGGCCGGCGCCGATCTGGCTGCCCAGGTGGCGGGAGCGTACGGTGAGGCCGAAGACCTCACCGATCACCTGCTGCACCCGGAACCCGGGGGCGTCGTTCGTGGTCACCACGAGGAAGTCCGAGCCCTGGGCCGGGCCGCCGCCGTATTCGTCGATGCTCATGGCGGCAGCCTGCCCGGGGCCCGGACGTCCCGCATGTGCTGCTACTCCAGTCGCGGCTGCTCGTTGGGCGCCGGGCAGATCCGCCGGCCCTCGTGGTCGAAGACGTACAGGTGCGCCAGGTCGACCAGCAGCGGGACCCGGTCGCCGCGGCGGAGCCGGATGTCCGGCCCGGTGCGCACGACCAGGTCGCCGGTCTGCGTCTCGGGCGCCGCCGCCGGGCGGTCCATCACGGACACCGGCGCGTGGCCGGGGGCGTGGTCGGGCCGCGGCGGCACGCCGCCCGGCACCGTGGAGCCCTTGCCGTCCAGCACGGACGACTGGATGCGCCGGGCCGCTTTCTGGGCGAGCCGGCCGATGCCGCCGGAGCCGTTCGCGGCGCGCCGGGAGGCGCCCCGGCCGCTGGAGACCGCGGGCCGCGGCGCCTCCAGCTCGGGCACGACCGCGGGCCGCGAACCGGTGTTGAGGTGCACCAGCGACTCGTGGCCCTGGTACTCCACGTGCTCGACGATGCCGCTGATCACGACCTCGCCGGCGTGTGCCTGGCTGGGCTGTGCGATCCGTACGGCCTCCGAGCGGAGCCCGACGATGATCGGGCGGCCCTGCTGGATGCGGAGCATCTGGTGGTCCAGGCTGAGCGGCTCGGGGAGCCCGAGGCGCTGCCGCCCGAAGTCGATCCACATGCCGCCGCCGAGCGGCGCGATGACGGTGGCCTGCAGCAGGTTGATCCGCGGTGTGCCGACGAACGCCGCGACGAACACGTTCGCCGGCAGGTGGTAGGCCTCGCGGGGCGAGCTGATCTGCTGCAGCACGCCGCTGCGCATGATCGCGACGCGGTCGCCGAGGGACATCGCCTCGGCCTGGTCGTGCGTGACGTACACGGTGGTGACGCCCATGCCGTGGGTGAGGCGGGCGATCTCGGCGCGCAGATGTGCGCGCAGTTTGGCGTCCAGGTTGGACAGCGGCTCGTCCATCAGGAAGACGGACGGGTGCCGGGAGATCGCGCGGCCCATCGCCACGCGCTGCCGCTCGCCGCCGGACAGCTGTCCGGGGTAGCGGTCCAGGATCTCCTCGATGCCGAGGATGCGGGCCGTCTCGTCGACGCGGGGCCCGTGCTCCTCACCCGGCATCTCGAACCGCAGCGGGAAACCGATGTTCTCGCGGCTGGTCATGCTGGGGTACAGGGCGAAGTTCTGGAAGACCATCGCCATCTTGCGGTCGCCGGGGGCGAGATCGTTCGAGTACTCGCCGTCCAGCAGGAGTTCGCCGGTGGTGATGTCCTCCAGACCGGCGATCATGCGGAGCACGGTCGACTTGCCGCAGCCCGAGGGCCCGAGCAGCACCAGGAACTCGCCGGGCGCGATGTCCAGGGAGAACCTGTCCACGGCCGGCGCGGGCTGCTTCGGGTAGTACTTGGAAACTTCGTGCAGAGTGATGGCGCGAGTCATAACGGGAGCCGCC
This sequence comes from Actinacidiphila acidipaludis, assembly GCF_019890725.1. Classification (GTDB taxonomy): domain Bacteria; phylum Actinomycetota; class Actinomycetes; order Streptomycetales; family Streptomycetaceae; genus Actinacidiphila; species Actinacidiphila acidipaludis. Next base: position 53,706 of record NZ_JAINZZ010000015.1, on the reverse strand, counting down.
AGGTTGGTCGGACTTGGTGACGGGGCACGTGGGGGGAAGCCTTGCGTGACACTCGGATGACGCTGCGGAGAAGGTAGTGCACTACCGGTCAGTTGCGGAACGTTTGTATCAACACTGCATTGATAGTTTTGGATCGTGATGAACCTCGCGCTGGGCCCGAGCTGGCTCGACCCCGACCACCTGATCAACACCTACGGCCTGTGGGGCGTGCTGCTGATCGTGTTCGCCGAGTCAGGGCTGCTGATCGGTTTCTTCCTGCCCGGCGACTCGCTGCTGTTCACGACCGGTCTGCTGGTGGCGTCGGGCACGCTGCACCAGCCGCTCGCCCTGGTGGCCGCGGCCATCGCGGTGGCCGCCGTCGCCGGTGAGCAGGTCGGTTACCTCTTCGGGCGCAAGGTCGGGCCGTCGCTGTTCAGCCGGCCGGATTCACGCCTGTTCAAGATGGAGAACATCGAGAAGGCGCACGCGTTCTTCGAGCACCACGGGCCGAAAGCGATCGTCATGGCGTGCTTCGTGCCGATCGTGCGCACGTTCACACCGATCGTCGCGGGCGTCAGCCGAATGAACTACCGCACCTTTCTCACCTTCAACCTCATCGGCGGCACGATGTGGGGCGCGGGTGTCACGCTCTTGGGTTACTGGCTCGGCCAGATCGAATTCGTGCACAAGAACATCGAGGCGATGCTCGTCCTCGTGGTGCTGATCTCCGTGGTGCCGATCGGCATCGAGTACCTGCGGTCCAAGCGCAAGGCGAAGGCCGCCGGGCCGCAGGGCGAGGGGACGCCGGGCGGCCCGGAGGCGTTCTCGGCGTCGCGCGGCGGACGGCACCGGGCGCAGAAGCGCTGAGCACCCGTTGACAGACGAGCAGGGCGAGCACAAGGAGCCGGGCCGGCGCGGCGAGCAGGGCCGGGCCGGCGGCGAGCCGGTGATGGGCTCGGCCTTCACCCCGCCCGAGGGCGTGCCCATGGTCGTCCTCCCGCCGGAGGGCGCCCTGTGGCAGGACCGGATGCGCACGATGCTGCGGATGCCGTCCACCGAGCGTCCCGCGCCCGCCGTACGCCACCCGGCCACCACCGTCTCCGTGCCGCGCGTGCTGGACCTGACCCTACGCATCGGCGAGCTGCTGCTGGCCGGCGGCGAGGGCGCGGAGGACGTCGAGGCCGCGATGTTCGGCGTCGCCTTCGCGTACGGCCTCGCGCGGGTCGAGCCGACCGCCACGTTCACGCTGCTCGGCATCTCGTACCAGCCCGCGCTCACCGAGCCGCCGGTCACCATGAGCCGCACGGTCCGGCGGCGCGGCACCGACTACACCCGGCTGGCCGCGGTCTTCCACCTGGTCGACGGCATCACCGCGCACGAGGTCAGCCTGGAGGACGCCTACCGCCGGCTGGCGGACATCCGCCGCAACCGGCATCCGTACGGGAGCTGGGCGCTGACCGGCGCGGCCGGGCTGCTGGCGGGCGCGGCGAGCATCCTGGTCGGCGGCAACCTGATCATCTTCGTGGCCGCCGCGGTCGCCGCGATGCTCGGCGACCGGCTTGCCTGGCTGCTGGCCGGGCGCGGGCTGCCGGAGTTCTACCAGTTCGCGGTGGCGGCGATGCCCGCCGCCGCGATGGGCGTGGTCGTCGACCGGTACGCGCACTGGATCCCCGGGGCCACCGGGGTGCAGTCCTCCGCGGTGATCACCGGTGGGCTCTTCGCGCTGCTGCCGGGCCGCGCGCTCGTGGCCGCCGTCCAGGACGGCCTCACCGGCTTCTACATCACCGCCTCGGCACGTCTGCTGGAGGTGGTGTACCTGGTGGTCGGCATCGTCATCGGCGTCACCCTGATCCTCTACGCGGGTGTCGGCCTGGGCGCCGACCTCAACCCGGACCAGGCGCTGCGCGCCTACGACCACCCGTGGGTGCAGCTCGTCGCGGCCATGGTGCTGACGCTGGCGTTCGCGGTGCTGCTGCAGTGCGAACGCGGGGTGCTGGTGCTCGCCACCCTCAACGGCGGCGTCGCCTGGACGGTCTACGGCGTGCTGCACCAGCAGGCCGGCGGCAACCAGGTGGCCTCGACCGCCGCGGCGGCCGGACTCGTCGGCCTGTTCGGGCAGTTGATGGCGCGTTACCGGTACGTCTCGGTGCTCCCGTACGTCACCGCGGCCATCGGCCCGCTGCTGCCCGGTTCCGCCACCTACTTCGGCCTGCTGGCGGTCACCCAGCACCACCTGAGCCAGGGCCTGACCCAGCTCACCAAGGCGGCGGCGCTCGCCATGGCCATCGCCATCGGCGTGAACCTCGGCAACGAGATCGCCCGGCTGGTCCTCAAGACGCCCGGACCGCCCGGACCGCGCCGCGCCGCCAAGCGCACCCGCGGCTTCTGACCCGCGGCCCGGGCGGCGGCGTCACCGGGCCGGACGCAGCAGGTCCGTCAGGCCGAGCCGGCGCATGAACTCCAGCCGCATCCGGTCGGCGACCGCGTTGACGACCACCGCGCCGTCGTCGGTGGGGTCGACGTGCACCCGGAACGGCCGGCTGCCCTTGTCGGCGTCCACCACCGCCACGATCGCCCGGGCCACCTCGGAGACGTCCGCGTCCGGCGGCTCGAGTTCGTGCATCCGCTGACCGATCTGCTCCATCAGGCCGCCGTAGAGCTCCTCGTACTCCTTGACGACCTCCTCGTCCTCCGGATGACCGGCGTTGGCGTAGTGGTTGGTGCCGCTGGTGAACGAGCCGGGCACCACGATGGTGGTCTCGATGCCGAAGCGGGAGACCTCCAGCGCGTAGCTGGCGGCGAGGGCGTCCATGGCGGCCTTCGCGGCGAAGTACGGCCCGAGGTACGGGGGCGTGCCGCCGCGGGTGCTGGAACTGCCCACCCACACCAGCAGCCCGTCCCTGCGGCCGCGCATGTGCGGCAGGGCCGCGCGGTTGACGCGCTGCGCGCCGAGCACGTTGATGTCGTAGAGCTGAACGTACTGCTCGGGTGAGAACGCCTCCGCGGGGCCGGTCACCATGTGCCCGGCGTTGTGGACCACGACGTCCAGCGCGGGCTGCTCGTCGAGGACGGAGGCGATCGCGGCGCGCGCGGACTCCTCGGACTGCACGTCGAGTTCGACCGTCCGCAGGTCGCGGCCGTTCTCCTTGGCCCAGGCGGCGGCCTCGGCCACCTTGGGCGCGTTGCGCCCGGCGGTGTCGCGCATGCTCGCGTAGACGATGTGGCCGGCCTGGGCCAGGGCCCGGGCGGCCAGGGCGCCGAACCCGCTGGAGGCGCCCGTGACGAGGATCGTTGACATGTCTGCCTCCTGGTCGCGTACTTCTCGTACTCCTGGTCCGGTACTCCCGGCCGGATCGCGGTGCCGGGATCAGCCGAAGGTGATCACCGAGCGGACGCCGCCGTGGCCCTGGGCCATCGCGTCCAGCGCGGCCGGCGCCTCGTCGAGGGTGATCGGCTTGAACTCCGGCAGGATGCCCCGCGCCGCGGAGAACTCCAGCGTGTCGCGCAGGTCGTGCGGCGAACCCGACGGGTTCGCCATGGCGTGCAGCCGGTTCAGCACCATCGGCTGCGTGGGCAGGGTGAGCGGCTCCGGGCCGTAGCCGCACAGCACCAAGGTGCCGTCGGGGGCGAGTCCGCCGAAGGCGGCCTGCGCGGCGGCGGTCGAGGGCGCGGCGCTCAGGATGACGTCCGCGCCCTGGGCCCACTTCTGCAGGGCCTCACCGGGGTCGCCCTCGTCGGTGGCCACGAAGATCTCCGCGCCGAGCTCCTTGGCGCGGTCCTCGCCGTGCCGGGAGCGGCCGATCGCCGCCACCCGGGCGCCCACGGCCGCCGCGTAGCGGATCGCGAGGGCGCCGACACCGCCGGTGCCGATCACCGCGACCCGCGAGCCCGGGGTCATCCCGGCCTGCCGCAGGCCGTTGAAGGCGGTGATGCCCGCGCACATCAACGGCGCCGCGGCCACCGGGTCGAGCCCGGCCGGCAGCTCGGTGACGAAACCGGCCTTGAACACCGCGTACTCCGCGTAGCCGCCGTCGGTCATGATCCCGGTGATCCGCTTCTCGCGGCACAGGATCTGGTCGCCCCGGCGGCAGTACTCGCAGTGGCCGCAGGAGTCGTGCAGGAACTGCGCGCCGACCGTGGTGCCCACCGGCGGCCAGGTCGCTCCGGGGCCGGTCGCCACGACCGTGCCGGTGACCTCGTGGCCGGGCACGACGGGGAAGCGGGCGAAGGGATAGTGGCCCTGGAGGAGGCCGAGGTCGGTGTAGCAGACGCCGCAGGCGATGATCTTGACGAGGACCTCGTCGGGGCCCGCCTCGGGGACGTCCAGGTCGGTCAGGCTCAGCGGCTCCTTCGCCGCGGTGGCGAGTCCGGCACGCATCACACACCTCCTGGTGGGTGGACTGCGGTGATGGATTTCGGTAATCGATGGTGGTGTTGGATTGGGGCGTTGAATTGTGGTGGTCTGCCCGGGAATGAGAACTGCTCCACCGCTGAGTATTCTCGCGGCGTCCGCGCCTGTCCAAGGCTTGTCCCGGCGCCATCGATGCCCTGCCGGCATCAATGCCCTCCCGCCTGCGCGGCAGGGGGGCCGGAGAGAGCAGGGGAGCCGCAGAGAGGGGACCCATGCACGAGCCGCTGCTCGACCTGCGGAAACTGCGGTACTTCCTCGCCGTGGCGGAACGGCTGCACTTCGGGCGGGCGGCGCTCGACCTCAGGATCAGTCAGCCGGCGCTCTCCCGCCAGGTGCGGCAGCTCGAGCACGACATCGGCACCGACCTGTTCGTCCGCACCAGCCGCGAGGTGACGCTCACGCCCGCCGGGGAGCAACTGCTGGAGGACGGCCGCCACCTGCTGGCGGCCGCGCGGCGGGCCGGGGAACGCGCCCGGCGGGCCGCCGGCCAGGACCGGCTGACCGTCGGGTTCATGCTGGGTGTCCAGGTCGACCCGCTGCTGGCGGCGTTCGCCGCCGCCCGCCCGGACGTCACCGTCCGTCTGGAGCGGCTGCGCTGGTGGAACCACGGTGAGTCACTGCAGGACGGCCGCGTGGACGTCGCGGCGATCCGGCTGCCGGTCCGGTCCGACGAGGGCCTGCGGATGCTGACGCTCGATCAGGAGCGCCTGGTCGTCGCGCTGCCCGCCGGCCACCCGCTCGCCGGCGAGGCGTCCGTGCCGGTCGGCGCGCTGTCCGGCGAGCCCGTGCTGCGGTACGCCGACGCCGGGTCCGCGTGGAACGCCTTCTGGACCGTCGACCCGCGCCCCGACGGCACCCAGCCGGCCTCCGGGCCGGAGGTGCGGGACATGGAGGAGATCCTGGCGTACGTGCGGGCCGGGCGCGGGGTCGCGTTCCTGCCGCAGCCGGTCACCGCGGCCTTCCGGCGGCCCCACATCGCCTATGTGCCGGTGTCCGGCGTCCCGCCGGGCACCGTCGTGCTCGCCTGGCCCGTCACCGAGCGGTCCGGGCCCACCCGGGACTTCGTCGAGGCGGTGCGGGCGGCCGGGGCGGGCTGACCACCCGTGCCGGCCGCGGGACCGGCCGGGACCCGGCGCGGTACGGGCACCGGGAACGCCGTACCGGCCGCCGGGAACGCGGCGACGGGCGGTCCGGGATCCTCTCCCGGACCGCCCGTCGCCCGGCGGCTCAGCGTTCGGCGGGCCTCAGTGGCCGTTGCCGTGCTCCTTGAGACGGCGGAAGGACTCCTCGATCTCCGCCTCGGCCTCGGCGCGGCCGACCCAGTCCGCGCCCTCGACGGACTTGCCGGGCTCCAGGTCCTTGTAGACCTCGAAGAAGTGCTGGATCTCCAGGCGGTCGAACTCGCTGACGTGGTGGATGTCCCGCAGGTGCTCCATGCGCGGGTCGGACGCCGGCACGCACAGCACCTTGTCGTCGCCGCCGGCCTCGTCCGTCATCCGGAACATGCCGATCGCCCGGCAGGTGATCAGGCAGCCGGGGAACGTCGGCTCGTCCAGCAGCACCAGCGCGTCCAGCGGGTCGCCGTCCTCGCCGAGCGTGTTCTCGACGAAGCCGTAGTCGGCCGGGTAGCTGGTCGAGGTGAAGAGCCGGCGGTCCAGGCGGATACGACCGGTCTCGTGGTCCACCTCGTACTTGTTCCGCGAACCCTTCGGGATCTCGATCGTGACGTCGAACTCCAAGGCCCTACTCCTCCATGATTCAGCGCACAGTGCGGGTGATTAAGTGTCTCCCACGCATTGGGGTGGTCGCGAAAGGGGCTGGTCGGTGGCGCCGCTCGGCAGGACGTGGCAGGTCGTGGCGGGGTCGGCCGCGACAGGTCTGGCGGTGGCCGTCGCGGCGGTGGCCGCGGCAGGTCCGTGGGAGTCAGGTCAGCGTACGGCGGAGCGGTCGTACGCCGCTGCCCGGGACCGTCAACTGGCGGCCGCGGCGCACCCCGTGCCCACCCGGCACGCGGCCCCCGCGCCGCCGTCCGCGGCCCCGGTGCTGGAGCCCGTCGGGCCGGCGCCGTCGCAGGCCGCGGGCGCGGGCGACCCGCTCGCCGCGCGCCTCGACCAGCTGATGGCCGGGCCGGACCTCGGCCCGGTGCGCACCGGCGCCGTGATCGACGTCACGACCGGGCGGCTGCTGTACGGGCACCGGCCGACGACGGCGACGACGCCCGCGTCGATCACCAAGCTGGCGACCGCCGTCGCCGCGCTGGGCACGCTGGGGCCGCAGCACCGGCTCACCACCACCGTCGTCACGACCGCGCCCGGCCGCGTCGTGCTGGTCGGCGGCGGCGACCCCACCCTGGAGCTCGGCGGGCTCGCCGACGACACCGCCGCCGCGCTCAAGGCCCGCGGCACCCGCAGCGTGCGGCTGGCCTACGACACCTCGTACTTCGCCGGGCCCGCGCTGCACCCCATCGGCACGAACGAGAACCTCGCGCCGGTCACCGCGCTGATGGTCCGCGAAGGACGTGAGAACGACAGCTCCAGCGGGCCCGCGGACCGGTACGACGACCCCGCGGGCGAGGCGGCGCAGAGCTTCGCGCAGCTGCTCCGGGCCCGCGGGATCGCCGTCACCGGCGCGCCGGCGGAGGGCTCCGGGGCCGGCGGCACCCGGCTGGCCGCCCACGTGTCGGCGCCGCTGTCCGACCTCGTCGAGCGGATGCTGACGAACTCCGACAACGACCTCGCAGAGGCCCTGGCCCGGCAGGTCGCCCGGGCCACCGGGCGGCCCGCCACCTTCGCGGGGGGCGCGGCGGCGGTGCGGGCGGCGCTGAGCCGGTACGGGGTGCCGATCGGCGGCGCGGTGTTCGCCGACGGCAGCGGGCTGGACCACGCGGACCGGCTGTCGCCGGAGACGGTGGCGCGGGTGCTGGCGCTGGCCGGGGCGGCGGGGCATCCCGAGCTGAGGTCCGTGCTGACGGGGCTGCCGGTGGCGGCGTTCACCGGGACCCTGGCGTCCCGGTTCCACGGGTCGCCTGCGGCGGGGCTGATACGGGCCAAGACGGGGACGCTGACCGGGACGAACACGATCGCCGGCACCACCGTCCTGGCGGACGGCCGCCTCGTGGCCTTCTGCTTCATGACCCAGGGCGCCCCGGCCCCCCTCCCCGCCGAATCCACCCTCGACCACCTCGCCACCACCCTCACCTGACCCCACCTCTGGCAGAGGGCAACCATCCAGGGGCGCGGGCAACCGGCCACCGGCGGGTGGTCCGGGGCGGACGTGACCCCCCTCCGGGGCGGTCGGCGGAGTGCGGCACGCGTGCTGGCTGGTCGCGCTGGGGACACCCCCCGGGCGAATACGGGGTGCCCCTCAGCGACAGGTAACCGCCCCTCCGGCGCCAGCCGGCCCCGGCTCGGGCAGAGCTCCCCCCCGGCTCGGGCAGGGCAGAGCGGCCCCCCGGGGCGGGGAAAGGGCGGTGGGAACCCCCAAAGCGGGAGCGGCAACGTACCGTGAAGGCATGACGAGCATCGGTGCAAGCGAGATGGTCGACTGGAACCTCGCCGTGGCGACCGCACAGCGCCTCACCCGGCCGGGCCCGGACGTCAGCCGTGAAGAAGCCCGGCAGATCGTCGCCGAGCTGCGCAGCCACGCCCAGGACTCGGAAGCGCACGTCCGCGCCTTCACCCGGATGTACGGCGAAGGGGACCTGGACGCGGACGGCAGGCCCACCCCGCACGGCACCCCCGTGCTGATCGTGGACCGCCCTGGCTGGGTGAAGGCCAACGTCGCCGGCTTCCGCGAGATCCTCAAGCCCCTGCTCGGCAAGATGCAGGCACGCCGGCCGGGCGGCGCGGGCGGCGCCGTGCTGGGGACCGTCGGCGGCAAGGTGACCGGCGTCGAGGTCGGGATGCTGCTGAGCTTCCTGTCCTCCCGGGTGCTCGGCCAGTACGAGACCTTCGCCCCGGCGAGCCGCGACATGCCCGCGGGGCCCGTGAAGCCCGCGCCGGGGACGTCCAAGGCGGGCCGGCTGCTGCTGGTCGCACCGAACATCGTCCACGTCGAGCGGGAGCTGGACGTGGACCCGCACGACTTCCGGCTGTGGGTGTGCCTGCACGAGGAGACCCACCGCACGCAGTTCTCCGCCGTGCCGTGGCTGCGCGACCACATCGAGGGCGAGATCCAGGGCTTCCTCGGCGAGACCGACCTGGACGCCTCCGCGGTCGTCGGGCGCGTCCGCGAGGCCGTGCAGTCGTTCACCGGCTCCCCGTCCGCCGAGGACGAGCCGCACGACGACGGCCGCAGCCTGGTGGACCTGGTGCAGACGCCGACGCAGCGGGAGATCCTCGGCCGGATCACCGCGGTGATGTCGCTGCTGGAGGGGCACGCCGACTTCGTGATGGACGGTGTCGGCCCCGAGGTGGTGCCGACCGTGGCGGAGATCCGGGAGAAGTTCACCCAGCGCCGGGCGAGCGGCGCGGGCCGCCTGGACCAGGCGCTGCGCCGGCTGCTCGGGCTGGACGCCAAGCTGCGGCAGTACCGCGACGGGGAGCGCTTCGTGCGGGCCGTGGTCGAGGAGACCGGCATGGAGGGCTTCAACCGCGTGTGGACCTCGCCCAACACGCTGCCGACGAAGGCGGAGATCGCCAAGCCCGCGGAGTGGATCTCCCGGGTGCACGGCCGCGGCGACGGCTGATCCCGGGGGGCCCGCAGGGCCGTTCCGGGCTCCGGGTTCACCCGTCCGAGGGACCGTAGCGGTGGGGTGGCGCGTGCGATGCTCGGGTAATGCCCCAGCTTCTGTCACCATCTGAACACCCTGCGTCATCTCCCTTGCTCACTGCAGCCCCTCACAGCCTCCCCAGGAGGGATCCGGACATGGGACCCCATCCCACGGTCGCGGCGATACGCCTGGCGGTCCGCCGCGTCCTGCACGACGTCCTCGGCACGTCCGAGGACCCGCACCCGCTCGTCCTCGCGGCGTGCAGCGGCGGTGCCGACTCCATGGCGCTGGCCGCCGCCCTCGCCTTCGAAGCCCCCCGGCTCGGCGTACGCGCCGGAGCCGTCACCGTCGACCACGGCCTGCAGGCCGGCTCGGCCGTCCGCGCCGAGGAGGTTGCCGGGCGGCTGCGCGCGCTCGGCCTGGACCCGGTGGACGCCGTCGGCGTCAAGGTCGGCCGCCAGGGCGGTCCCGAGGCCGCCGCGCGCGACGCGCGCTACGCCGCCCTCGACGCCACCGCCGAACGCCGCGGCGCCTCCGCCGTGCTGCTCGGCCACACCCGCGACGACCAGGCAGAAACGGTGCTGCTCGGGCTCGCCCGCGGCTCGGGCATCCGCTCGCTGTCCGGCATGGCCGCGGTCTCCGGCACCGGCGGCCGCTACCGCCGTCCCTTCCTGCTGCTCGACCGCGACACCGTGCGCCAGGGCTGCCTGGCCCAGGGCATCACGGTCTGGGAGGACCCGCACAACCACGACCCCGCCTACACCCGGTCCCGGGTGCGGCACGAGGCGCTGCCGATCCTGGAGAAGTCTCTCGGCAAGGGCGTCGTCGAGGCGCTGGCCCGCACCGCCCAGCTCTCCCGCGACGACGCGGACGCGCTCGACCAGTGGGCCGCGGACGCGGAGGCCGACGCGGCGGGTGACGACGGCAGCCTGGACGCCAAGCGGCTGCACGCGCTGCCCGCGGCCGTCCGGCGCCGGGTGCTGCGGCGGGCGGCGATCGCGGCCGGCTCGCCCCCCGGCTTCCTGTTCGCCCGGCACATCGAGGAGGTGGACCGCCTGGTGACCGGCTGGCACGGCCAGAAGGCGCTCAACCTGCCGGGCGCCGTCGCCGTGCGCAGGGCGAATGGCAGACTGTTCTTCTCGCAGGCGTAGAGGCGCAGAGCCGCAGACCTAGGGACGTACCGCGCAGTGAACGAGAACGACATGGGCGCCGACCTCGAAAAGGTGCTCATCTCCAAGGCAGAGATCGACGCGAAGCTGAAGGAGCTGGCCGCCGAGATCGACCGGGACTACGCGGGCAAGGACCTGCTGATCGTCGGTGTGCTCAAGGGCGCCGTCATGGTGATGGCGGACCTCGCCCGGGCCCTGTCGGCCAACGTGACGATGGACTGGATGGCGGTGTCGTCCTACGGCGCCGGCACCAAGTCCTCGGGCGTGGTCCGGATCCTCAAGGACCTCGACACCGACATCGCCGGCCGTGACGTGCTGATCGTCGAGGACATCATCGACTCCGGTCTGACGCTGTCCTGGCTGATCAGCAACCTGGGCTCGCGCGGCCCGGCCTCCCTGCAGGTGTGCACGCTGCTGCGCAAGCCCGAGGCCGCCAAGGTCCAGATCGATGTCAAATACACTGGATTCGACATCCCGAACGAGTTCGTCGTCGGGTACGGCCTGGACTACGCCGAGAAGTACCGCAACCTTCCCTTCGTCGGAACGCTCGCCCCGCACGTTTACGGCGGCTGACCGCGGGCGGGAACCCCTGCCGGTTTTCCGCCGTTGGAGCAGGGGAAAGCGCGATTGTTAACGGGCGGCGGCAACCTCGGGGGACAATGCTGGGGTACCGTCCGAAGGTCGGGTACATACACCGGATGCACGCGGCGCCAACAGGCGGCGGTGCCTCACTGCGGCAGGAGGGACGGGGCGATTCCGCCCCGCATGGATGGACGTGAAGCGCTATTTCCGTGGGCCAGTCATGTGGATCGTGCTGGCTGTCCTCGTCGTGGTCGTGTTGATGCAGGTCGTCGGGTCCGGCGGCGGCTACAAGACGGTCGACACCGGCGCGGTCGTGCACGCGATCAACACCAATCAGGCCAAATCCGCCGAGCTGACCACTGGGGACGACAACTCGATCAAGGTCCAGCTCAGGGACGGCTTCAAGATCGACGGCAGCAGCAAGGTCAGGGGCAGCTACGTCGGCAACCAGGGTTCCGACCTGGCCAACCACCTGCAGGACATCGTCGACGGCAAGGTCAAGGGCGTCAGCCTGCCCGACAAGTACACGGTCTCGCAGTCCAAGCAGAACGCCTTCGTCGGCATCCTGCTGTCGCTGCTGCCGTTCGTACTGATCGTGGTGGTCTTCCTGTTCCTGATGAACCAGATGCAGGGCGGCGGCTCGCGCGTCATGCAGTTCGGCAAGTCCAAGGCCAAGCTGATCACCAAGGACACGCCGAAGACCACGTTCGCCGACGTCGCGGGCTGCGACGAGGCCGTGGAGGAGCTCCAGGAGATCAAGGAGTTCCTGCAGGAGCCCGCCAAGTTCCAGGCCGTCGGCGCCAAGATCCCCAAGGGCGTGCTGCTCTACGGCCGTCCCGGTACCGGTAAGACCCTGCTCGCGCGGGCCGTCGCCGGTGAGGCGGGCGTGCCGTTCTACTCGATCTCCGGTTCCGACTTCGTCGAGATGTTCGTCGGTGTGGGCGCCTCCCGCGTCCGCGACCTGTTCGAGCAGGCCAAGGCGAACGCCCCGGCGATCGTGTTCGTCGACGAGATCGACGCCGTCGGCCGGCACCGCGGTGCGGGCCTCGGCGGCGGCCACGACGAGCGCGAGCAGACCCTGAACCAGCTGCTCGTCGAGATGGACGGCTTCGACGTGAAGGGCGGCGTGATCCTGATCGCCGCCACCAACCGGCCGGACATCCTCGACCCGGCGCTGCTGCGCCCGGGCCGCTTCGACCGCCAGATCGCGGTGGACCCGCCGGACCTGCAGGGCCGGCTGGAGATCCTCAAGGTGCACCAGAAGGGCAAGCCGATCGCTCCGGACGTCGACCTGATGGCCGTCGCCCGCCGCACCCCCGGCTTCACCGGCGCCGACCTGAGCAACGTGCTCAACGAGGCCGCCCTGCTGACCGCCCGCAGCGACAAGAAGCTGATCGACAACAGCATGCTGGACGAGGCCATCGACCGCGTCGTGGCCGGTCCGCAGAAGCGCACCCGGATCATGTCGGACAAGGAGAAGAAGATCACCGCGTACCACGAGGGCGGACACGCCCTGGTCGCGGCGGCCTCGCCCAGCTCCGACCCGGTCCACAAGGTGACGATCCTGTCCCGCGGCCGCGCCCTGGGTTACACCATGGTGCTGCCCGACGAGGACAAGTACTCCACCACGCGCAACGAGATGCTGGACCAGCTCGCCTACATGATGGGCGGCCGGGCCGCGGAGGAACTGGTCTTCCACGACCCGACCACCGGCGCCTCCAACGACATCGAGAAGGCCACCGCCACCGCCCGCGCCATGGTCACGCAGTACGGCATGACCGAGCGCCTCGGGGCGATCAAGTTCGGCTCCGACAACTCCGAGCCGTTCCTGGGCCGTGAGATGGGTCACCAGCGCGACTACTCCGAGGAGGTCGCCGGGCTGGTCGACGAGGAGGTCAAGAAGCTCATCGAGACGGCGCACAACGAGGCCTGGGAGATCCTGGTCGAGAACCGGGACGTCCTGGACAACCTGGTGCTGTCGCTGCTGGAGAAGGAGACGCTGAACAAGGAGGAGCTCGCCGAGATCTTCGCTCCGGTGATCAAGCGCCCGTCGCGTCCGGCCTGGACCGGCTCCTCCCGGCGGACCCCCTCCACCCGCCCGCCGGTGCTCTCGCCGAAGGAGCTGGCGCTCACCAACGGCGCCCAGCCCGCCAACGGCAACGGCCCGTCGCAGATCTCCACCACCAAGCCGGCCGAGCCGGTGGACCTCCCCGAGGACGGCTCTACCGAGAGCTGACGCTCGAGCTCCCGGAGTGGCCGGCCGAGGTACGAGGCCGTCCGCGAGGGGAGTGAGGAGGAAGCTCGACTGAAGTCCGGAGAGCTGAGCCGGAGAGCCGAGCACGCTCGGACGCCCCTCCCCGATGGGGGAGGAATGCAGGTCGCGGCCCCAGGGTTCTAACCTTGGGGCCGCGGCCTTTGTCCGGAGCGTCCGTCGCGGCAGTGGCGTCACGCCACGCCCGGGTCGTTTCCGGCCGCGTACGCGGTGCTCGCCGCGTCCGCCCTCGGGCCGTCGCACTCAGCAAAGGAACGAGACACTGATGACCGATCCCGTAACCCTCCTCGGGGAGACCCCCGCCGGCGAGTTCGACGAGAAGCGGGCCGAGGCCGCAGTGCGTGAGCTGCTGATCGCAGTCGGCGAGGACCCGGATCGCGAGGGTCTGCGTGAGACCCCGGCCCGGGTGGCCCGTGCCTACCGGGAGATATTCGCCGGGCTCTGGCAGCAGCCGGAGGACGTGCTCACCACCACCTTCGACCTGGGCCACGACGAGATGGTGCTGGTCAAGGACATCGAGGTGATGTCGTCCTGCGAACACCACCTCGTGCCCTTCGTCGGGGTCGCCCACATCGGCTACATCCCGTCCACCAGCGGCAAGATCACCGGCCTGTCCAAGCTGGCCCGGCTGGTCGACGTCTACGCCCGCCGCCCGCAGGTGCAGGAACGTCTGACCACGCAGGTCGCGGACGCCCTGATGCGCATCCTGGAGCCGCGCGGCGTGATCGTGGTCGTGGAGTGCGAGCACATGTGCATGACCATGCGGGGCGTGCGCAAGCCCGGCGCGAAGACCCTCACCTCGGCGGTGCGGGGTCAGCTCCGTGACCCCGCGACCCGCTCCGAGGCGATGAGCCTGATCATCGGACGCGGCTGATCACCATCGGCCCCGGGCCGTTCGTCGCCGGCGCGCCCGGCGACGGCCCGTGCGGGGCCTTGCCGTGGTGCGCCGGCGGGTGCGGCGTCCGTCCGGAGGCCGGCAGGCTCCTGGCGGGCGCGTCCGGCACCAGGCGGCCGGACAGCCACTGCAGCGCGGGCGGTATCTCCCGCCCCCACGTCGTGAAGTTGTGACCGCCGCTCGGCAGGATGATCGACGACAGCTTGGTCGGGCCCTTCACCAGGCTCATGAAGTGCACGGTGGCGCGGTAGTTCTTCTCTCCCTGCCGGCTGCTGGTCACCAGCAGGCTCACCGGGGGCTGCGGAAGGTGCTGCAGCCGCCAGCTCAGGTTGTTGTCCTCCCGCACCTTCGTGCTCCCGCCGAACAGATCGCCCGTCGTGGGGTCCTTGGGCGCCGCGTAGTCCGCGGACAGGCCGACGGCCGCCGAGTAGGACCCCGGGTCCTCCAGGGCCAGCTTGAGGGCGCAGTAGCCGCCCGTGGAGTCGCCGATGACGCCCCAGCTCCCGGCGCCCGCGCCGATCCGGTAGTGGCCCAGCAGGCCGGCCCGCAGATCCTGCGCGAAGAACGTCTCGGTCTGCGGCCCGTGCGGCACGTTCATGCACTCGGTGTCCCGCGGCGGTGCGACGGTGGGCCGCAGCATCACCAGGACCATCGGCTGGGCCTGACCCTTGTGGACCAGGGAGGCCTCGATCGCCGGGTACTTCAGCTTCTTGTAGAGCGACTCGGCGATCCCCGGGTACCCGGTGAGCACCACGGTGGCCGGGAAGACACGCTGTGGCTGGCGGAAGTACTCCGGCGGCAGGTACACGTAGGCTGTGGTGCTGATCCTGGAGCGGCCGCCGGCCACCGCGATCTTCTGGATCTGGCCGCCGACCGTCGGCACCGCGCCGCCGGGCACGTTGACGGCCAGGGTGTTCAGCACCCGCAGCTGGCCGCCGTCGCCGTTCGCCGCCTGGTCGACGACGACCCCGGGCGCGGTCTCCTGGCCGAACAGGTCGGCCCAGGAGGCGTAGAAGCCGAAGTTGTAGTTCGCGGCGAGCGCCAGCGCGGCGATCAGCGAGAGCTGGGTCGCCATGAGCATCCCCACCCGGCCGAGGACCGGCACGACACCCTTGCGGGAGAGCCGCGGCCACAGCCACACGGTCACCGCGAACAGGATGACCGCGAGCACGACGGAGAGGAGCAGGACCTTCTTACTCGTGAGACCCATGTCGGCAGGTGTACTTTCCGTGTCGGCCCAAACGCGTCCGCCCCGGACGGAACCCGGAGGCTCCGGTTTCCGTCCTAGAGGGCGCACATTGGTCGTAGTGGCGCAGATTGCGGGCCATGTCCCGTGATTCCCGGTGATGTTGGGGTTTGGTGACCCATGTCTGTACAGCTAGAGGGTGAAAGCCCGGTCCGGGTTCCGTGGGCGGTGTCGGATGTCCACTGAACGCGTGGACCCCAGGCGTCCCCGCTGGCACCTGCGCCCCTCGGCGGTACCGAAGATCATGGGCTCGGGAGCGGCCGTCATCGGCTTCCTCGACGTGATCTCCGCGGTGTTCCCGGCGTTCCGCAACGGGCGGATGCACCACATGGCCGCGGTCTTCCCCGGCACCGTGAGCTCGCTGGCCGCCGCGACCTCGGTGGTCACCGGCATCCTTCTGCTGATGCTCGCGCACGCCCTCAAGCGCGGAAAGCAGCGCGCCTGGTGGGCGGCGGTGCTGCTGCTGCCCGTCGGCGCCGCGACCCAGCTCGTCTACCGGCACTCGATCTTCGGCGCCGCGGTGTCGCTGGGCCTGCTGGTGCTGCTGATCCGGCACCGCGACGAGTTCACCGCGCTCTCCGACCCGCGGACCCGATGGCGGGCGGCGGTCAACTTCGTCGGCCTCAGCGCCCTGGCCTTCGCCCTCGGTCTGATCATCACCAGCGCCCACCCCGCCTCCGAACGCGGCAACCCCGGCTTCACCGCGCGCTGCGAGCACGTGCTGCTCGGCCTCTTCGGCTTCGAGGGACCGGTGGCCTACACCAGCGACCGGGTCGGCGACGTCGTCGCCTACTCCCTCGGCGGCCTCGGCCTGCTCATCGCCTGCTCCACCGTCTACCTGCTGCTGCGCCCGGCCCGCCCGGTCGCCGAGCTCAGCGAGGAGGACGAGGAGCGGCTGCGGGCCCTGCTGGTCCGCCACGGCCACCGCGACTCGCTCGGCCACTTCGCCCTGCGCCGCGACAAGTCGGTGGTCTTCTCGCCCAGCGGCAAGGCGGCCGTCTGCTACCGCGTCGTCTCCGGCGTCGCCCTGGCCAGCGGGGACCCGATCGGCGACGTCGAGGCGTGGCCCGGCGCGATCGAGCGGTTCATGGACCTCACCCGCGCCTACGCGTGGCTGCCGGCCGTCGTCGGCTGCAGCGAGACCGGCGGTGAGGTGTGGACCCGGGAGACCGGTCTGGACGCCCTGGAACTGGGCGACGAGGCGATCGTCACCACCTCCGAGTTCACCCTGCAGGGCCGCGCGATGCGCAACGTGCGGCAGATGGTCAAGCGGATCGAGCGCTCGGGCTACGAGTGCCGGGTCCGCCGCGTGCGGGATCTGACCGAGGACGAGAGGCAGCGGGTGCGGCTGGCCGCCGACGCCTGGCGCGGCACCGACACCGAGCGCGGCTTCTCCATGGCGCTCGGCCGGTTCGGCGAGGACGAGGACGGCGACTGCGTCGTCGTCACCGCCCACAAGGAGCGCGAGCCCGGCGCCCCGCACCCGGAGCTGGGCGACCTGCGGGCCGTCCTGCACTTCGTGCCGTGGGGCAAGGACGGGATGTCGCTGGAGCTGATGCGGCGCGACCGGGCCGCCGACCCCGGACTGAACGAACTGCTCATCGTCGCCGCCCTGCAGCAGGCGTCCGAGATGGGCGTCGCCCGGGTCTCGCTGAACTTCGCGATGTTCCGCTCGGCGCTGGCGCGCGGTGAGCGGATCGGCGCCGGGCCGGTGCTGCGGGGCTGGCGCGGCCTGCTGGTCTTCCTCTCCCGCTGGTTCCAGATCGAGTCGCTGTACAAGTTCAACGCGAAGTTCCAGCCCGAGTGGGTGCCGCGGTTCCTGGTCTTCCCGAACTCGCGCGACCTGCCGCGCATCGGCTTCGCGATCATGCAGGCGGAGGGGTTCGTCACCCTGGCGCTGCCGCTGCCCGCGGCCGTCCAGCGGTTCCTGCCGGGCCGGGCCAAGCGGGCGCCGCACCGCCACCAGACCGGCTACGCCGCGCCCGGCACGGCACCGGCCGCCGCCTCGGCCGGCTCCCGGTCCGGCGCGTCGGGGGCGTCGGACGGCTCGGACGACGCCGGCCACGACGCCGTCGCCTGACGGGCGGCGCCGCGATCCGCCGGCGGGACGGCGACGGCCCGGGGAGACCGGCGGGGGAGGAACCGTAGGCTGGGCCCCATGAGTACGTCACAGGGCCGCAGCGGGCCCCTCGGTCTCCCCACCTGGGACCGGTGCGCGGTCATGGGCGTCGTGAACGTCACACCCGACTCGTTCTCCGACGGCGGCCAGTGGTTCGACCCGGAGCTGGCGGTCAAGCACGGCCTGGACCTCGTGGCCCAGGGCGCCGACCTGGTGGACGTCGGCGGCGAGTCCACCCGCCCCGGCGCCGCCCGGGTCGACGCGGCCGAGGAGCTGCGCCGTGTCGTCCCCGTGGTGCGCGAGCTGACGGCCGCGGGGGTGCTGGTCAGCGTCGACACCATGCGCGCGGAGGTGGCCGAGCGGGCGCTGGCCGCCGGCGCCCGGCTGGTGAACGACGTCAGCGGCGGACAGGCCGACCCGGCCATGATCCCCGTGGTGGCCGCCGCCGGGACGCCCTTCGTGGTCATGCACTGGCGCGGCCAGAGCATCGACATGAACAACCGAGCGGTCTACGGCGACGTGCTCGGCGAGGTCGTCGCCGAGCTGCGGACCAGCCTGGACCGGGCCGTCGCCGGGGGCGTGGATCCCGAACGGATCGTGGTCGATCCCGGCCTGGGCTTCGCCAAGGACGCCGGCCACGACCTGACGCTGCTCGCCCACCTCGCCGACCTGCGGTCGCTCGGCCGTCCGCTGCTGGTCGCCGCCTCCCGCAAGCGGTTCCTCGGCCGGATCCTGGCCGGCGGCACCGGCGCGCCGCCGCCGGCCCGCGAGCGCGACGCCGCGACCGCCGCGGTCACCGCCATCGCCGCCCGCGAGGGCGCCTGGGCGGTCCGCGTCCACGAGGTGCACGCCAGCGCGGACGCGGTCCGGGTCGCCCGGGCCATCGAGAACGCCGGGAACGGGCCGGCCGGACCGGACGGGACGGCCAGGTGACCCCCACCACCGCCGAGGCGCGCGCCGTGGAGGCGGCCAACCAGGCCTTCTACGACGCGGTCGAGAACTCCGACCTGGACGCGCTGGAGGCCCTCGTGCTCACCGGCCCGCTCGCCGAGTCGGTCAGCGTCGTCCATCCCGGCTGGCCGGTGCTGCGCGGCCGCCGCGAGGTCATGCGCTCCTACGCGCTGATCATGGCCAACACCGAGTACATCCAGTTCTTCCTCACCGACGTCGAGATCGCCGTCGACGGCGAGACCGCGCTGGTCACCTGCACGGAGAACATCCTCAGCGGCGGCCCGGCCGAGGAGGACGGCTCCGCCGGCTCCCTGGTCGGCGGCCGGGTGGTGGCCACCAACGTCTTCCGCCGCGGCACGGACGGCTGGCAGCTCTGGGTCCACCACGCCTCCCCGGTCCTGGCCGACGACAGTGACGACGCCGACGACGCTTACGAGGGGGACGACGCTTACGAGGGGGACGACGCTTACGAGGGGGACGACGGGGACGACGACCTCGGCATCGGCCGCGGCCTCGACGACGACGGCGACACCGGCTCGGCGGGGGAGGGCGGATCGTCCTTCGGGCCGGACGGGCCCGCCGGTGGTCCGGACGCGTGACGTAGATTCTTCCCGCCGGGCCCGCCCACGCAGCGACGGACCCGCCGCCCACCGCACCGACCGGCAGGAGTAGTGAAGTCGTGGATCGAGTCACCTTGCGGGGACTGAGCGTCCGCGGACACCACGGAGTGTTCGCGCACGAACGCGAGGACGGCCAGACGTTCGTGGTCGACCTCGTGCTCGGCCTGGACACCGCCCCCGCGGCGGCCACCGACGACCTCGCGCTGACCGTGCACTACGGTGTGCTGGCCGAGCAGGTCGCGGCGATCGTCGCCGGCGAGCCGGTCGACCTCATCGAAACCCTCGCTCAGCGCATCGCCGACACGTGCCTCGGGCATGAAGTGGTCGAGGAGGTGGAGGTGACCGTGCACAAACCGGACGCGCCGATCACCGTGCCCTTCGACGACGTGACCGTCACCATCACGCGGAGGCGCCCGTGACTTCCCCGAGCCCCGAGTACCCGTCCGAGCAGCAGCCCGTCGATCCGACCGTGCAGCCCGTGCCGGCGGCCGTCACCGCCACGGTCGACGCCGCCGACAGCACGCTGCAGAATCCCCGGAGCGCGGTGATCGCCCTCGGCAGCAATCTGGGCAACCGCCTGGAGACGCTGCAGGGAGCCGTCGACGCGCTCGAGGACACCCCCGGTGTCCGGGTCAAGGCCGTCTCGCCGGTGTACGAGACCGAGCCGTGGGGTGTCGAGCCCGGCACCCAGTCCGCGTACTTCAACGCGGTCGTGCTGGTCCGCACCACCCTGCCGCCCGCGTCGCTGCTGGAGCGCGCCCACGCCATCGAGGAGGCGTACCTGCGGGTGCGCGCCGAACGCTGGGGGCCGCGCACCATCGACGTCGACATCGTCGCCTACCAGGGCGTGGTCTCGGCCGACCCGGTGCTGACACTTCCGCATCCGCGGGCGCACGAGCGGGGCTTCGTGCTCGTACCGTGGTACGACGTGGATCCGGCCGCGGAGCTGCCCGGCCACGGCGCGGTCGCCGACCTGATGGCGGCCGTCGGCCAGGAGGGTGTGCGGCTGCGGCCCGACGTGGAACTCCGGCTGCCCGAGTAAGCGTTGGCAGCAACGAGGACCAAGGAACGGTGGAGGCGGGCAACTCGGTGAGGACGCTGCGGATCAGGACACTGGCGGGACTCTTCGTGGTCGCGGCGGTGGTCTCCTGGGCGGGTTCCCGGCTGTGGGACACCGTGGGGACGCTCCCCGGGGTGCCGGTCGCGGCCCCCATCGTGCTGGCGCTGATCGCCGTGGCCCTGTTCGCCACGGCGCTGTCGCTGCGGTCCCGGCTGCGGGCCCAGCGTGAGCGGCGGCCCGGCGCCAAGGGCGTCGACCCGCTGGCCGCGGCCCGGGCGGTGGTCTTCGGGCAGGCCAGCGCGTTGGTCGCTTCGCTGGTGGCGGGGATCTACGGCGGGGCGTGCGTCTATCTGATCATGTACAAGCTGGACATGGCGCCGCGGCGCGACCAGGCGATCTACGCGGGGACCGCGGTGCTGGCCGGGATCGCGGTGGTGGCCGCGGCGATCTTCCTCGAGCGCGTCTGCAAGCTCCCCGAGGACGACGACAAGTCCACGACTCCCCCCGACCAACGCCGCAACGCCTCCCGCTGAGGGTCAGCCCGCCCGGGCAGGCACGGACTCTGTCTGCGCAGAGGGCAACCATCCAGGGGCGCGGGGAACTGCGCGACCAGCCACGACGGCGCCGCAGTTCGTCACCGCCCCGAAGGGGCTGTTGCTGCCGTGTCCGGACCACCGGCCGGTGGCCGGTTGCTCGCGCTGGGGGCACCTCCCGGGGAGGGTGTACCCGGTCCTGGGTGAGGGGAGGGTGCTTGACCGGGGGCGGCCGGTCATGGTTGGGTCCGCAGCGTGAACGCGTTCACGCTGCGCCTGCATCGGAGGGTCCACCTGGACCTCCTCCGCTACGCGGGCTGCGTGTGTACGGCCGCGCGCTGAAGCGCGCCTCAGGCCCGCCGTTCACCCACGTCCCAGGCTTGGTGACCCATGCCCGTGCCCTCCCGCACACCCTTTTCCCGTCAGGTTTCCCGTGAGGGCCTCGCGCCCAGCCCCGCCGACCTGCTCGACTTCGCCCGGCGCGTGGCCGCCGACCCCGCCGTCGTCGGCGCCCTCCCGCTGGACCCCGAGGGCCGCACCTGGACCCGCCTGGAGGGCCCCGGCGGCGCCGAGGCCTGGCTGATCGGCTGGCCGCCGGGCGCCGAGACCGGCTGGCACGACCACGGCGGCTCGCACGGCGCCTTCGTGACCGCCGCCGGTGAGCTCACCGAGCGGTCGCTGTCCGTCCCGCTGCCCTCCGAGGGCTGGCGCTCGCTGGAACTGGCCGACGGCCTGGACCGGCTGCGGGTGCTGCCCGAGGGCCGCGGCCGGGCTTTCGGCCGCAACCACCTGCACCAGGTGGAGAACCGTTCGGGCAATCTGCACGCCGTCTCGGTGCACGCCTACTACCCGCCGCTTCCGCTGATCCGCCGGTACAGCCGCAAGGGCAGCACGCTGCGGCTGGAACTCGTCGAGCGCCCCGAGGAGTGGTGATGGCCGCCCGTTCGGTCGAGGAGCACCTCGCCCGGGTGCGTGCCGGGCTGGTCCGGCTGACGCCGCGTCAGGCCGCGACGGCCGCCGCCCGGGAGGACGCCCTGCTGGTGGACATCCGGTACGCCGCACTGCGCGACCGCGACGGCACCGTGCCGGGTGCGGTGGTGGTCGAGCGCAACGAACTGGAATGGCGGCTGGACCCCGTCGGCTCGCACCGCCTGCCGCAGGCCACCGGCCACGACCGGCTGGTGGTGGTCTTCTGCAACGAGGGCTACGCCTCCTCCCTGGCCGCGGCCTCGCTGCGGGAGCTCGGACTGCACCGGGCGACCGATCTGGTCGGCGGCTTCCAGGCGTGGCGGGCGGCCGGCCTGCCGGTCACCGCGCCCGGCGGAATCCCCTCCGTGCCGACCCCGCACATCGGTTCTTCACCAACTCCGCACAATGCCACTTCGGCCGGATTCGATCTTGAAGAATGATCTTGAACCGGGGGATGCGGAAGGCATTTGCGGACACATCGTGCCCAGCTGAACGCTCTCCGTGTCCCCCGGGGGAATCCGGGGCCCAAACCCCCCGAAAATTAAGGGACCCGGCGCCCCACGACGCCACCGCGCACGCTAAATTTCTGGCCATGCCCCGTGGACGCCACCGCCATTCGCAGCCGCTGCACCGGCTGCTGCCGCCGCTGACTGTCGCGTGCTGCGCCGCGGTACTCGCCGCGGCCTCCCTGTTCGCCGGCGATCCGGCCGTTCTGCGGGCGATCGCCGGGGCCACGGCCCTCACCGCCTGCGCCGGCGCCCTGCTCGCCCGCAACTGGGACCGGTCCGCCGGCCGTGAGGTCGCCGAGCTGACCGCGGCCCGGGTCCGGGACGAGTGGCACACCGACGAGCGGATCGCCGAGGTCGAGACGGACCTCGAGGAGTCCCGCGAGATCCGCACCCGGCTGGAGAAGAAGCTGCGCAGCAAGCGGGCCGAACTCGCCCGGCTGCGCACCGAGCACGCCGAGCTGCTGCGCCGGTACGCCACGGCCGAGTCCGAGCGCGCCCGCGCCCTGGAGGCCAAGCGCCGGCTCCAGGTCGAGGGCACGAACGCCCCGCAGCCGCTCGCCCTCACCACGGGGGCCCCGCCGGTCGGCCCGGCCGCCTACCTCAAGGCGTTCCAGGCGCTGCGGGACCTGCCGCGCAACGCGGCCAGTCAGCAGGCCCAGCGCACGGTGGAGGAGGCCCGCCGCCGCGAGGCGGCCGCGGTCACCGACGACCGGCAGGGCAAGCACGCCTCCGGCGCCCCCACGGCCCTGCCGGTGCGCGAGCACCGCCTGGTGCCGGCCGCCGCCGCGGTCCTCCCGTACGCGCAGCGCGGCTCGTCCGCGACCGCCTCGGCCTCGGGCAACCGCGCCATCGGCGGGTTCGACTTCTTCGGCACGCAGTCGCGCAAGGCCCTGGAGTCGGCCGACGCCGGCCAGGACCCGGCCCGCGAGCACGAGCAGGCGGCGGAGACCCCGGCAGACCCCGAGGTCATCGACCTGACCGCGCACGACGAGACCGAGCAGCTCGACGTCACGGAGCTGCGCGCCCAGGTCTGACCGGCCCGTCCCGGGCGGGCCGTCCCGGGCGGTCCGCCCTACTTGTCGATGTCGCCCACGACGAAGAACATCGACCCGAGGATCGCCACCATGTCGGCCACCAGCGTGCCCGGCAGCAGCACGGTCAGCGCCTGGATGTTGTTGAAGGACGCCGAGCGCAGCTTGAGCCGGTAGGGCGTCTTCTCGCCCTTGGACACCAGGTAGTAGCCGTTGAGGCCGAGCGGGTTCTCGGTCCACGCGTAGGTGTGGCCCTCGGGGGCCTTCAGCACCTTCGGCAGCCGCTGGTTGATCGGGCCCGGCTTGAGTTCGGCGAGCCGGTCCAGGCAGGCGTCGGCGAGGTCCAGCGCGTTGTGGGTCTGCCGCAGCAGCACCTCGAACCGGGCCAGGCAGTCGCCCTCGGTCCGCGTCACGACGTCCAGCACGTCGCCGAGTTCGCCGTACGCCAGGTAGGGCTCGTCCCGCCGCAGGTCGAAGTCCACGCCCGACGCGCGGGCGATGGGGCCGCTGATGCCGAACGCGTGCACGTCCTGCCGCGACAGCACGCCGACGCCGCGGGTGCGGCCGCGGAAGATCTCGTTGCCGAGCACCAGGTCGTCGAACCGGTCCATCCGCGAGCGGACCGAGGCCACCGCGTGCCGGGCGCGTTCGGTCCAGCCGTTCGGCAGGTCCTCCTTGAGGCCGCCGACGCGGTTGAACATGTAGTGCATGCGCCCGCCGGAGACCTCCTCCAGCACGTACTGGAGCTCCTCGCGTTCGGTGAACGCGTAGAAGATCGGGGTGATCCCGCCCAGCTCCAGCGGGTAGGACCCCAGGAACATCAGGTGGTTGAGGACCCGGTTGAGCTCGGCGAGCAGGGTGCGCGTCCACACCGCGCGCTCGGGCACCTCCATGCCGAGCATCCGCTCGACCGCGAGCACCACGCCCAGTTCGTTGGAGAACGCCGAGAGCCAGTCGTGCCGGTTGGCGAGCATGATGATCTGCCGGTAGTCCCGGGCCTCGAAGAGCTTCTCCGCGCCCCGGTGCATGTAGCCCACGATCGGCTCGCAGCTCTGGATCCGCTCGCCGTCCAGCACCATGCGCAGCCGCAGCACGCCGTGTGTGGAGGGGTGTTGCGGCCCGATGTTCAGCACCATGTCGGTGCCTTCGGCCGCCCCGCCGATCCCGATCGTGGTCTCCGTCATGCCCCCATCCTCTCAGTCCCGGCCCGGTACGCCGACGGCGGAATCGCTCTCGGCGTGATCGCTGGCGGACGGCCCCGGACGGCCCCGAGAGTGAGGGCATGGAACTGCTGGTACTGGGTGGGACGGAATTCGTCGGGCGTGCGGTCGTCGAGGAGGCGGTGGGACGGGGCTGGCAGGTCACGGTCTTCCACCGCGGCCGGCATCCGGCGCCCGCGGGCGTGCGGGTGCTGACGGGGGACCGGGAGGGGGACCTGGGCGCGCTCGCCGAGGGCCGCTGGGACGCCGTGGTCGACACCTGGTCGGGCGCGCCGGGCGCGGTGCGGGCGTCGGCGGAACTGCTGAAGGGGCGAGTGGGCGGCTACGCGTACGTCTCCAGCCGGTCGGTGTACGCGTATCCGACGCCGGCCGGGCTGGACGAGAGCGCACCCGTTGTCGAGGGCGCCGAGGACGCCGAGGACGCCGACTACGCGGCGGTCAAGCGCGGCGGGGAGCTCGCCGCGCTGAAGGCGTTCGGGGACCGGGCGCTGCTGGCCCGGGCGGGCCTGGTCCTCGGTCCGTGGGAGAACATCGGCCGGCTGCCGTGGTGGCTGAACCGGATCGCCCGCGGCGGTGAGGTGCTGGCACCCGGGCCGCGCGACCTCGGGCTGCAGTACGTCGACGCGCGGGACCTCGCCGCCTGGATGCTGGACGCCCTCGCCGCGGGGCTGGGCGGCCCGTACAACGTGGTGAGCGAGCCCGGCCACACCACCATGGGCGAGCTGCTGGAGGAGTGCGTGGCCGTCACCGGGTCCTCGGCGGTGCTGCGGTGGATCCCGCCGGAGGTCGTCGAGGCGGCGGGCATCGAGCCGTGGACGGAGCTGCCGGTGTGGCTGCCGCCGGGCGAGCTGTACGACACGCTGCACCGCGGGGACGTGAGCAAGGCCCTCGCGGCGGGCCTGCGCTGCCGGCCGGTGGCGGACACCGTGGCGGACACCTGGGCCTGGCTCCGGTCCCTGCCCGGCCCGCCCCCGCAGCGCCCCGACCGGCCG
Source organism: Actinacidiphila acidipaludis (assembly GCF_019890725.1). Classification (GTDB taxonomy): domain Bacteria; phylum Actinomycetota; class Actinomycetes; order Streptomycetales; family Streptomycetaceae; genus Actinacidiphila; species Actinacidiphila acidipaludis. Next base: position 28,437 of record NZ_JAINZZ010000015.1, on the reverse strand, counting down.
GCCGCGGGACTGCCGGCCGCACGCGAGGCGGCGGCCCTGGCGCTGCTCGGCGCCTCCTAGGTCCTGCCCTCGGGCAGCGGTCCGGGGGCGGCGTCCGCGGGCAGCAGGCCGGCGCACTCCAGGCCCACGGGTGTGCTGAGCCAGGTGAAGGAGCCCAGGCCGGTGGGGGAGAGCAGCTCGGCGACGTGGGAGGCGGCCGCCAGGCGGCGGACGTAGGCGGCGGGGTCGGTGGAGGCCAGCGACAGCGGTGGGCGGGCGCCGGAGAGCCCCAGGGCCCGCAGCGCGGCGCGCTGCGGGCACGTCGTCCCCGGCAGGGCGTCCCAGGCCACGTGGGCCGTGATGTCGCAGCTCCCGTCCGGGACGGGCGGCACCTGCCGTCCGTCCCGGTAACCCGTCAGGGTGCCCTCGGCCGGCCGGGACGCCAGCGTGTGCCCGTAGTCGACTGCCACCGCCAGCCCCGCGGCGAGCGTCCCCACGGCCCCGGCCCACGCCTCCTCCCGGGGCAGCCCGATCTCGGCGCGGCTCTCCTCGGGGCCGGGCGGCCACCACCGCCGCAGCCACTCCGCGTCCTCACCGCGCACCTCGGCGCCCGGCCGCTCCCGGCCGTCGGCCGTCCGGACCTCCAGGTAGCGCGCGTCACCCGTGGGTGTGACGATCGCGACGTCCAGCGGCACGTTGTCCAGCCACTCGTTGGCGAAGAGCAGTCCCCGGGCGCCCGGCGGCGGCTCCGGGGTCCAGACGACCCGCGGGTCCAGCCCGTCCGGCCGCGCGGCGCGTTCCACCGCGTGGACCCGCAGCCGATCCGTCACCGCGGCGGGCAGCGCGGCCAGCACGCCCGCGGCCAGTTCGCCGCGCCCGGCGCCCATGTCGACGAAGTCCAGCTCAGGGGGGCGCCCGAGGGCCGCGTCGACCCGCTCCAGGAGCGAGGCGACGGCCCCGGCGAAGTGCGGGGAGGCGTGCACCGAGGTGCGGAAGTGCCCGGCGGGGGCGTGCCGCACGAAGAAGCCGCCGGGCCCGTACAGCGCGCGCTCCGTCGCGGTCCGCCAGGGCAGCCACTCTTCGTCCACGGCGCCTACCGTATGTGACGGCGGACGTGGGACGGATCACAGGGGATGTGTGAGGGAACCTTCACGCCTGCGTGGAGCGTCCAACGTCCGAGCGCTGTGCCGCCCGAGCCCGGTAGGGTTTCGTGCGGCACGGCAGTACGAGGGAGTGGACAGCGGATGACGGCCGGACACGAGGGCACCCCGGAGAACGACGACCCGTTCGCGTATCTCTACCGGTCCGAGGGCGGCGAGGAGCAGGACCCGGCGGGGGCGCAGCGCCCTGCCTATCCGCAGCCGCGCACCTCGTACAACCAGGTGCAGCGCGTCGGTGAGCGGCGCAGCCCGCAGCAGCAGCCGCCGGCGACCGGCGGCTACGGCTACCCGCCCCAGCAGCAGTACGGCGGCGCCACCCAGCAGTACCCGCAGCAGCAGTACACCGGCGCCACCCAGCAGTACCCGCAGCAGCAGTACGGCGGGCAGGGCGGCCAGCAGTACGGCGGGCAGGGCACGCGCGAGTTCGGGTCGCCGCCTCCGGGCGGGCACCGCGGCGCGGGCCAGCAGGGCGGCGGGGGCGGTGGCACGCCCAACCGCAAGGGCCTGCTCATCGGGGCCGTCGCGGTCGTCGCGGCCGTCGCGATCGGCATCGCCTTCGCCATGACCAACGGCTCCGGCGGGGACAAGGGCAGCAACGACAAGGCCGCAACCACGCCGCCGTCGGTCGCCTCGACCGCGCCGAGCAGCGACCCCAGCCCCTCGGCCACGCCGACGCAGTTCGACTCCGGCAAGACCGACGCCTCGACGCTGACGCTGGGCGGCGGCGCCGAGAAGAGCACCCAGTGGCCCGGCGCCGCCGCCTCCGGCGGCACCTACGTGGACGGCCTGGGCACGGCCGGCGCGACGGTGACATGGACGGTCACGGTGCCCGAGGACGGCCCGTACACGTACTTCATCGACTACGGCAACGCCGGCCAGACCGCCAACCTCGGCCTCGCGGTCAACGGCAAGCCCCGCTCCAACCCGGTCAACCTGCCCAACTACGGCAACTACACCGACTGGTCGAAGGCGTGGGACAACACCACCTACCAGTGGGTCGACCTGAAGAAGGGCGCCAACACCCTCACGCTGACCTGCATGCCGAACACGAACTGCGGCGTCAACCTCGACCAGGTGTGGCTGAAGCAGGGCCAGGTCAAGAAGTAGGCCCGGGCGACGGAGCGGGCCCGCACCGGCCGGCCCCGCCTCCCCGCCCGGCCCGCGCCCGGATCAGCCGGCGGCGTCCACCTTCACCTGGGGGAGCAGCTCCTCGTAGACCGCGCGGTCGTACTCGCCGGCCGCGGGGGCGACCACCGTCGCCGCGGACAGGGCGACCGCGCGGGCCAGCCGGCGGGGCCACGGCAGTTCCTCCACCACGCCGGACAGCAGACCGGCCACCGCCGAGTCGCCGGCGCCCGTCGGGTTGCCGGTGAGGCGGCCGGGCGGCAGCGCCCGCCACAGGCCCTCCTCGGTGACCGCCAGCATGCCCTCCGCGCCCAGGGACGCGGCCACGGCCCGCGCCCCGCGCCGCCGGGCGTCCCGGGCGGCCCTGGCGGGCTCGGAGAAGCCGGTGAGCCCGGCCAGCTCGTCGGCGTTCGGCTTGATCAGGTCGGGCCGCGCGGCGAGCCCCCGCCGCAGCGGCTCCCCGCTGGTGTCCAGCAGCGCGAACACCCCCGCCGACCGCGCCTCCCGGACGAGTTCGGCGTACGCGCCCACCGGCACGCCCGGCGGCAGGCTGCCGCACAGCGCCACCGCGCCCGCCTCGCCGGACGCCAGCAGGCTGCGGTAGACCTCCACGAAGGACGCCCACTCGGCGGGGCTGACCGTCGGGCCGGGCTCGTTGAACATCGTGGTGTCGCCGCTGGCGGCGTCCACCACGCCCACCGTCCTGCGCGTCGGCCCAGCGGTCGGCACCAGGGCGTCGGTGAGCAGGTCCGCCCGTGTGACGGCCGCCAGACGGCGGCGCAGCTCGTCGCCCGCGGGCCCGCCGGCGAAACCGGTGACGACCGTGTGGTGGCCCAGGTCGGCCAGCACCCGCGCGACGTTGAGTCCCTTGCCGCCGGGCCGCTCCGCGATGTCGAGGACCCGGTGGGTGGTGTGCGGGCGCAGCGACGGGACCCGGTAGGTCACATCGAGTGCCGCGTTCAGCGTGACGGTGATGATCACCATGTGATGATGGCAAAACCGAGGCGGCCAGCCCAGACCGGGCCGGCCGCCTTTACCCACACGTTTCCCGGCGGTTCCGCGGGATGGGCGGGGGTGCTCCCTGTGCCCCGTTATGCGCTCGCGGCCGGCGCGACGACCCACTCGCCCTTGCGCATGACGCCCACCAGGTCGTAGGCCTCGTCCAGCACCACCAGGTCGGCGTCCTTGCCGGGCTCCAGACCTCCGACCCGGTCGGACAGGCCCAGCAGGCGGGCGGGGTTGGCGGAGAGCGCCTGCACGGCGTCTGTCAGGGCCAGGCCGTCGACCGTCACGGCCCGCTTGAAGGCGGTGTCGAGGGTGAGCGTGGAGCCGGCGATGGAGCCGCCCTCCACCAGGCGTGCCACGCCCTCGCGCACCTCGACCTTCATCGGGCCGAGGTCGTACATGCCGTCGCCGAAGCCCGCCGCGTCCATCGCGTCGGTGATGAACGCGACCCGGCCCGCGCCCACGCTGCCGAAGGCGAGTTCGAGGACCGCGGGGTGCAGGTGGGTGCCGTCGTTGATCAGCTCGACGGTGACCCGCTCGTCCTCCAGCAGCGCCGCGATCGGGCCCGGCTGGCGGTGCTGCAGCGGCGGCATCGCGTTGAACAGGTGGGTGGCGACGGTCGCGCCCGCGTCGATGGCCTCGCGGGTCTGCTCGTAGGTGGCGTCGGTGTGGCCGATCGCGGCGATCACGCCGAGCTCGGCGAGCAGCCGCACCGACTCGATGCCGCCGGGCAGTTCGGCGGCCAGGGTCACCATGCGCACCGCGCCGCGGCCGGCCTCGACGAGCTTGCGCACGTCGGCCGGGTCCGGGTGGCGCAGCAGGCCCTCGTCGTGCGCGCCCTTGCGGCACGGCGAGATGAACGGGCCCTCGTAGTGGATGCCGGCCAGGTCGCCCTGCTCCACCAGTTCGGCCAGCAGGCCCGCCTGGCGGGCGAGGGTGTCGAGGTTCTCGGTGACGGTGGAGGCCACCACCGTGGTGGTGCCGTGCTCCCGGTGGGTGCGGACGCCGGTGAGGATCTCCTCGGCGGTGCCGGAGGTGAAGGACGCGCCGCCGCCGCCGTGGTTGTGGATGTCCACGAAGCCGGGCACGACCGTCCAGCCGCGTCCGGACAGGTCGACGGTGGTCTCCCCCTCGGTGGGGGCGCCTGCCGTGCCCGAGGGGTCTGCGGCCGCGAACCGGGTGCCCTCGACGGTCAGCCGGCCGCCTTCCACCACTCCGGACGGCAGGACCACACGGGCACCGGTCAGCACGGTGCGCTGCGTTGTCGATACGGGGGCCATCAGGCGCTTACCTCCACGGAGATCAGATCCCAGGCGAGCAGGCCCGCACCCAGGCATCCGGCGGTGTCCCCGAGGGCGGCGGGGACGATGAGGGGGAGTTTCTGGAACGTGATGCGGGCCTCGACGGCCGCGCGCAGCGGACCGAAGAGGGTGTCCCCGGCTTCGGCGAGACCCCCGCCGATGATCAGCACCTCGGGGTCCAGCAGGGTGAGGCCGGTCACCAGGCCGGCGGCGAGCGCCTCCACGGCGTCGCGCCAGACCTCCAGCGCCGCCGGGTCGCCCGCCTCGACGGCCCGCGCGCAGGCCGCGGCGTCGGCGTCCGGATCGCCGCTGGCGGCGGCCCACGCCCGGGAGACCGCGCCGGCCGAGGCCAGGACCTCCAGGCAGCCGCGCTGCCCGCAGTTGCACCGCGGTCCGTCCGGGCGGACCACGATGTGGCCGATCTCGCCGGCGTAGCCGTGGGCGCCCGCCTCGATGTGCCCGTTGATGCCGATGGCGCCGGCGATGCCGGTGCCCAGCGGCAGGAAGAGGAAGCGGGTGGCGCCGTTGCCGGCGCCGATCCGGCCCTCGGCCAGGCCGCCGGTGCGCACGTCGTGGCCCAGGGCCACCGGGACGCCGTCGAGCCGTTCGGACAGCAGGTCGCGCAGCGGCACGTCCTTCCAGCCGAGGTTGGCGGAGTAGGCCGCCACGCCGCGGACGTCGTCGACGATGCCGGGCACGGCGACGCCCGCCGCGACGGCCGGCTCCCCGTACTCCCGCAGGCCGTGGTCGCGCAGGTCGGCGGCGAAGTCGAGGATCGCGGTGACGACCGCGTCAGGACCGCGCTCGCGGCCGGTGGGACGGCGTGCCTGGTGCAGCAGCGTGCCGTCCGCGGCGACCAGGGCGGCCTTCATCCCGGTGCCGCCCACATCGAGGGCGATGACATGTCTCACGGGAGACAGTCTCCCGTCTCACCCCTGGACAGGTCTAGTCCACTCCGGGGCAAAGATCGATCGAAGCCCGTCCGGAGGCGGGTCGTGGGCACTGGGCGGGACCCGTTGCGGAAGCGATATCACTCATGGTGTAGACCTTGGCTCAAGGTGTGGGGAAGACTCGACGCTTCCGTGGGCGTGTGGACACGAAGAACGCCCGTAGTCAGTCAAAGGCGGTAGGAACGGTGCAGCGGCGACGACTTCTCGGACTTGCGGCGATGGGAGCCGCGTCCGTCCTGGCGGCCACCACCCTCAGCGCGTGCGGCGGCAGCAGCCCGCTGAGCAAGGACGTCACGCTGCACATGGTGGCCGCCGACTACGGCGACCCCAAGACGCACAACAGTTCCACGAAGTACTGGGACGACGTCGTCGCCGCCTTCGAGAAGCAGAACTCGCACATCAAGGTGGACGTCCAGGTTCTGAGCTGGGACGTCGTCGACGACAAGGTCGCCCAGATGGTGAAGGCGGGCCACGCGCCCGACATCGCCCAGATCGGCTCCTACGCGGCCTACGCCTCGGCCGGCCAGCTGTACAGCGCCGACGACCTGTTCACGGTCAGCGAGCAGTCCGACTTCCTGCCGGCCCTCGCCGACGCGGGCTCGGTCAACCGCGTCCAGTACGGCATACCGTGGGTGTCCAGCTCCCGGATGTTCTTCTACAACAAGCACCTCTTCGAGCAGGCCGGCATCACCAAGGCCCCGAAGTCCTGGGACGACGTGGAGAAGGACGCCAAGCTGCTGAAGGCGAACGGCGTCAAGGACCCCTACGGCCTGCCGCTCGGCACCGAGGAGGCGCAGGCCGAGTCGCTGCTGTGGATGCTGGGCGACGACGGCGGCTTCACCGACAGCGTCGGCAGCTACACCTTCGACTCCGCCGCCAACATCGAGACCTTCCAGTGGCTCAAGACCCACCTGGTGCAGCCCGGTCTGGTGCAGGCCTCGGCCCCGGGCAAGACCAACCGCCGTGACGTCTTCGCCGACTTCCTGTCCGGCAAGGCCGGCATGATCATGGGCCACCCGACGCTGCTCGCCCAGGCCAAGGCCGCGCACATCGACGTGGGCGTGGCGCCGCTGCCCGGCAGGACGGGCCCGTCCAGCGACACCCTGGGCGTCGCCGACTGGATGATGGCCTTCAAGCAGAACGGCAACAAGGACGCGTCCGGCAAGTTCCTGCAGTTCGTGTACCAGGAGAAGAACGCGGTCAAGTTCCTCGACGAGTACGGCCTGCTGCCGGTGACCACCACGGCGCTGACGACCATGAAGAACGACCCGAAGTACGCGGACCTGCGGAAGTTCCTCGACCTGCTGCCGGAGGCGGTCTTCTACCCCGTCAACAAGACGTCCTGGGGCCCGGTCAGCGACGCCGTGAAGGCCGACATCGGCAAGGCGGTCACCGGCGACCCGAAGACGGTGCTGTCGAAGCTGCAGGTCACGGCCCAGGGCCTGGACAACGCGCAGAAGTCCTGACGCCGGGCCCGGACGGCCGAGGGCTGACGCCCGAGCTCGTGAAGTGGCCGGCCGAGGAACGAGGCCGTCCGCGGAGCGAGTGAGCAGGAAGCCCGAGCTACGGGCCGGCCGGGCCCGTAGGGTGAACGGCATGAGCGAGGACAGCGGCGCGGCGCCGGGCGAGGACACCGGCGCCGCCGCGAGCGGGCACACCGGCGGTGACGGCGGCCCCGGTGGGGGTGAGCTCTCCGAGCGCGACCGCGCGGTGCTGGACATCGCCGGCCGCACCTGGACCGGCCCCGGCCCGCGCGAGCGGGCGATACGCGAACGGCTCGACATCTCGCCGACCGCCTACTTCCAGGTGCTCAACGCCCTGCTGGACGACCCGCGGGCCCTGCGCCACGCCCCGGTGACCGTCAACCGGCTGCGCGCCGAACGCGAGCGGCACCGCGCCGAGCGCTAGCGGCCGGAACGGGGACGTCCCGCGACGTGCGACCGTACGCCGGGCGTGCGCCCGTCCGCCGCGGGTAGGGTCGGCACCATGGCCTCCGCCGACCTCCCCACCCCCCGCACGCCCGAGGGCAGGGACGGCCTCGCCGCCCTCCTGGCCCACCCCGAACGCGCCGTCGTCGCGCTGGACTTCGACGGCACGCTGGCCCCCATCGTGGCCGACCCCGACCAGGCCCGCGCCCATCCCGGCGCCCCGGCCGCGCTCGCCCGTCTTGCCCCGCGCCTGGCCGCGGTGGCGGTCGTGACCGGCCGGCCGGCCGGCGTCGCGGTCCGCTACGGCGGCTTCGCGGGCGTCCGCGGCCTGGAGCACCTGGTGGTCCTCGGCCACTACGGCGCCGAGCGCTGGGACGCGGTCAGCGGCCAGGTGCACACCCCCGGCGCCCACCCCGGCGTCACCGCCGTGCGCGCCGAACTGCCCGGCCACCTCGACCGCATCGGAGCCTGGTCGGGAACCTGGATCGAGGACAAGGGCGGCCGGGCGGTCGCCGTCCACACCCGCCGTACCGAGGACCCCGACGCCGCCTTCGAGGCGCTGCGCGGACCCCTGCACGAACTCGCCGAGACCCACGGGCTGATGGTCGAACCCGGGCGTTACGTCCTGGAGTTGCGGCCGCCGGGCATGGACAAGGGTGTGGCGCTGGCCGCGTACCTGCGGGAGGTCGGCGCCGGGTGCGTCCTCTACGCCGGGGACGACCTGGGTGACCTCGCGGCCTTCGCGGCCGTCGACGACCTGCGCAAGAACGGCATGCCGGGCCTGCTGGTGGCCAGCGCCGGCACCGCCGAGTCGCCGCCCGAGGTGGCCGAGCAGGCGGACGTCACGGTCACCGGCCCCGACGGCGTGGTGGCACTGCTCGACGCGCTGGCGGACGCGCTGGAGTGACGTCCGGGGGCCCCGGCGCTGTTACGAACGGCCGGGGCACTGTTGCCGTGCGGTGACGATTCCCCCACCCCCCGGGGATCACCGGTGCGCGAAGATTCCCGCATCGCCAGCCGCTGAGGTCGAGCACGGACGAAGGTCACCGGACGCAAGCGGGCAGCGCTTCCACACCACAGCCATGTTCCCGGGGGGGAATCACCATGTCCGCGAAGTCCGTCCGCCGCCTGTCCGTCGCCGCGACCGCCGTCGTCGCCGCCGCCGTCTGCGGCACCCTGCTGGCGCCCGCCGCGCACGCCGCGTCCGACGAGCCGCTCGCCGTCGTCCTCAGCGACGTCAGCCACAACGCCGTCGCCCGCGGCCAGGGCAGCCAGACGCTCACCCTGACCGTCACCAACACCACCGGCACCGCCCAGGACTACGCCAGCAGCGTGTTCGGCATCCCGGACGGCCCGAGCCCGATCCTCGGCAGCCAGATCCTCCTCCAGGCGGCCCCCGTGACGGCCCCGGCCACCGACGTCACGCTGGGCCAGGAGGACGCGTCGGCCCTGGTCACGCTCGCCCCGCACGGTGGGAAGCCGTTCGCTCCGTTCTCCGTCCCGGCGCACGGCAGCATGAGCTGGAAGATCACCTTCGGCTTCGCCAAGGACTACCCGTCCAACGACGACGGCATCACGCTCGCCTTCGACACCGGCCACGGCTCCAAGAGCGTCCACGTCGACCTGCCGCCGGCGCAGGCCGACGGGAAGCTCACCGGCGCGCTCGGCGCCAAGGCCACCGTCGCGCCCGGCCGGCCCGGCCGGACCTCGTACGACGTCGCCGACAGCGCCGGCGGCGCGTTCCAGAGCCCGCTGCGGACCCTGGTGACCGTCGCGGACGCCCCCAAGGGCATGAAGCTCCAGGTCCTCACCAACGGCACGTGGACCGACGCCCCCTCCCTCAGCCCGTGGGAGTGGACGCTGCCGCAGATCGCCACGGGCTTCAAGGGCGGCGACAAGCACCACTACGACCTGCGGTTCACCGTCCCGAACGGCCAGGGCGACGGCAAGGCCCGCGACCTGCACCTCAACATGACCACCGGGATGACCGAGGGCAACCGCGCGCCGATCGTCGACCTGGACGGCGTGCTGCGCTACGACCCGACCCCGGTGGTCACGGCCACCGCCGGCCCGTCGCCGAGCGCGTCGAGCTCCGCGGCCGCCACCCCGGCCCCGTCGGCGTCCACGACGGTCGCGGCGTCCACCGACGCGCCGGCGACCGACGCGCCGTCCACCGACACCGGTTCGGGCCGGCAGCTCGCGAAGACGGGTTCGGGCAACGCGGGCCTGCTCGCCGGCCTGGCCGCGCTGTTCGCCGCCGCGGGCGCGCTGGTCATGGCCTCGGTCGCCCGCCGGCGCCGCAACGCCGCCTGAGAGAGCGGAAGTTCCTGGCGCGGGAGCCGTGGGGGCCAGGGCCCTACGCCAGGAAGGCCGCGGTGGCCGCCACGAACCGCTCGGCGTCGTCCCGCCAGGGGTAGTGGGAGGCGCCCGGCTGCACGACCACCGACGTACGGGGGAACAGCCCCGCGAGGTCCGTCACGGACGTCGCGGGGCTGTTGACGTCGAACTCTCCGGCGAGCAGCAGCACGGGAGCCGTCACGGCGGCCAGGGCCGCCCGGGTGGCCTCCGGGTCGAATGCCCCCTCGGCGGCGAAGTGCGCGACGGCCTCCTGGTTGCGCGGCTGGGACGCCGCGTGGTGCTCCCGCGTCTCCGCGTCCCAACGGGCGTGGAAGAAGGGCGCGATGGCGTCCCAGTCGCCTCCGGTGCCCTCGGTGATCGCCTCCAGCGCGGCGAACGCGGCCGGGTACCAGGGCTCGGCCGAACGCAGCCGGGCCACGGCCAGCCGCTGCTCACCGGTGATGGCGATGCCGGCGGCCCGGCTGCCCGGGGTGATCAGCGCGAGTGCGCCGATGCGTTCCGGGTGATCGGCGGCGTACCGCAGCGCGAGGTTGGCGCCGCCGGAGTGGGCGAGGATGTCGAGCCGGGCGAGGCCCAGGTGCGCGCGCAGCGCCTCGACGTCGTCCACCATGCGGTCGCAGCGGTACGAGGAGGGGTCGGCGGGGACCTGCGAGCCGCCGGTGCCGCGCGGGTCCAGGAGGACCAGGCGGCGGTGCGCGGACAGGCCGCCGAGATCGCCGAGGTAGGCGGCGTCGGCCGGGCCGCCGGGGAGGCAGACGAGTAGGTCGCCGCGGCCGGCCTCGCGATAGGCGAGGCGGGTTCCGTCGGGAGCGGTGAAGGTGGGCACGGTCAGGGAGCCTGCCACGCATAACCCGGTTGTACAACCCGGTTATGATCGCTGGTGCCGCGGGGTGTATAACCGCGGTGTGGACCCTGAGACGCTGACCGAGGAGCAGGCCGGGCGCATCCTCGCCGGCATGAACGAGGTCATCCGTGCGGGTGAGGAGATGCGCCGGGTGCGCGCCGAGATGATCGAGGCGCTGGCCGCCCTCGGCTGGACGCAGGACGCCATCGCCCGCCTGGCCGGGATGAGCCAGCCCGCCGTCTCCAAGCAGATGGTCAAGGCCCGCAGGGCCGAGCCGGCGCCCGTGGTGCCGCTCGTGCTCGACCAGCGCGACGGGCCCTGGCTGGACGGCCGCCTGTGGGGCCTCGCCGAGGAGATCTCCGAGCGGCTCGACGACACGGCCGCCTGCTCGCGCCACGTCCATGCCCTCGCCCGCGGGCGGCGGCGGTTCACCCCGCAGGATGTGGACGCACTCCGGCGCCTGGTCGAGGAGGACCTGCGCCTGCGGTCGGCGGCACTGCCCGCGGGGTGCCGCGACGCCTACGACGTGATCAGCCGCGCCCTCGACGTCCCCGCCAAGTCCCGGTCCGCGCCCCCCGGTTCGCCCTCCCTGCGCCGCACCCTCGCCCGCGCCCTCCAGCGCGACCGGCTCCGCGCGGGGGGCTGAGCGGGGGTCCTCCCCGGCGGTGGTGACGGCCTTCGTCGCGGCGGTGACCTCGGTGCTGCCCGAGCGTCTGGCAGTTCGTCGACGTGCTCACGGGCTGACGGGGCCGGGCCATCCCGATCGCCGCACAACCCCTGCGCCGTGTCGGGGTCTAGCATGTGTCCGTCCCGTACGAGGTGCGGGCGTCAACTTCCCTGGGGGGGAACACACTTATGCGGATTTCGTTCCGTGCTGCCCTGGTGACGGCCGCGGCCGCGCTGGGGCTGATCGCCACGTCGGTGGCTCCGGCGCAGGCCGCCACCGGCTACGCGCGCTGCGCGTCGGGCAAGTTCTGCGTCTTCGACGGCGCCGGGGGCCAGGGCGCGATGACGTCCTACACTTCGCCGCAGGCCGACCTGGGCACCTGGCGGAGCAAGGCGTCCTCGGTCTACAACCGCACCGGCTACAAGTACGCCTGCCTGTACAGCAGGACGAACTATGTCTACGACGACGCGGTCCACGAGGTCGAGGTCGTGACCGCCGGGGCCGCGCAGGTCGACCTCGCCGATTTCCAGGACAGTAACAGCCATCTCGACAACAACCTGGGGTCCGTCCGATGGGCGCACACCGTCAGGCAGTGCGAGGGCGGCAACGAGTACGTGGACTGGTCCGACACCGCCGCGTCGTACCCGCTCTCCCCGGCTGCCTTCTCCGACCTCAACCGGGACGGCATGCCCGACCTGCTGACCCGCACGTACGCGGGAAGGCTCTACTTCCTCGGCGGTGACGGCAGGGCCAGCCTCATCGGTGCGGGCTGGAACTCCATGACGGCCCTCACCCGGCACGGCGACCTCAACGGCGACGGTGCGGAGGACCTGCTCGCGCGGGACACCGCGGGCAAGTTGTGGATGTACCCGGGTAACGGCAAGGGGGCCTTCGGCGCGCGGCAGTTGATCGGTGGCGGCTGGAACACGATGACCGCGATCCAGGCGGTCGGCGACCTGAACGGTGACGGCAAGGGCGACCTGGTGGCCCGGGACACCGCGGGGAAGCTGTGGATGTACCCGGGCAACGGCAAGGGGTGGTTCGGCGCGCGCAAGCTGATCGGTGGCGGATGGCAGGTCATGCGGGCGTTCGCCGGCGTCGGCGACCTGAGCGGTGACGGGCGCAACGACCTGGTGGTCAGTGACTCGTCCGGGAAGCTGTGGCTCTACCCGGGCAACGGCAAGGGCTGGTTCGGCGCCCGGAAGATGATCGGCACCGGAGGGTGGGGGCCGTTCACCACGCTGCTCGGTGTCGGCCAGATGGCCCGGGACGCCCACCCCGACCTGCTCGCGGCCCAGAGCGTCGCGACCGGCGGCGAGATCCGCATCTACTACGGCCGGACCGCCGGGGCCATCGCCAACGACGGTGGCTACTACGGCCACCTCGAAGACGGCGACGCCCTCTTCTAGCCGCCCGTCATCTCCGCAGCCGCGCACGTCGGGAACCCGGACCAGCGGCTGCGGAGAACGTCGGGACAAAACGTCGCCCGCACGGGTGTGCGGGCCTGAAGTTCCTTAGGGGAACCAGACATGCGGATTTCGTTCCGTGCCGCCCTGGTGACGGCTGCGGCCGCGCTGGGGCTGATCGCCACGTCGGTGGCACCGGCGCAGGCCGCCACCGGCTACGCGCGCTGCGCGTCGGGCAAGTTCTGCGTCTTCGACGGCCAGGACGGCCAGGGTGCGATGGCGTCGTTCAGCACGCCCCAGGCCGACCTGGGCGCCTGGCGGACCAAGGTGTCCTCGGTCTACAACCACACGAGCTACCAGTACTTCTGCCTGTACAGCCGGACGAACTACCAGTACATCGACCCGGTCCACGACGTCGAGCTGCTGGACAGCGGAACCAACGTCGGGGACGACCTGTACTACTACCACGACGCCAACAGCCACCTGGACAACAACGTCGGGTCCATCCGCTGGGCGCACACCGCGCGGCAGTGCGAGGGCGGCCCCGAGTACCTGCCGTGGGACAGCCCGGACGTCGGGGACCCGGGGACTCCGGCCTCCTTCGGGGACCTGAACGGGGACGGCAATCCGGACCTGCTGAACCGTACGTACGCTGGGCGGCTGTACTTCCTGCGTGGTGACGGCACGGGCACCCTGATCGGTGCGGGCTGGAACTCCATGACCGCGCTCACCCGGCACGGCGACCTCAACGGTGACGGTGCGGAGGACCTCCTCGCGCGGGACACCGCGGGCAAGTTGTGGATGTACCCGGGCAACGGCAAGGGCTGGTTCGGCGCGCGCAAGCTGATCGGGGGCGGCTGGAACACGATGACCGCGATCCAGGCCCTCGGCGACCTCAACGGTGACGGCAAGGGCGATCTCGTGGCGCGGGACACCGCGGGCAAGTTGTGGATGTATCCGGGCAACGGCAAGGGCTGGTTCGGCGCGCGCAAGCTCATCGGCGGCGGCTGGAACGTCATGCGGGCGTTCGCCGGCATCGGCGACCTCAGCGGCGACGGACACAACGACCTGGTCGTCAGCGACTCGTCGGGCAAGCTGTGGCTCTACCCGGGCAACGGCAAGGGCTGGTTCGGCACCCGCAAGATCATCGGCAGCGGCGGGTGGGGCCCGTTCACCACCCTGCGTGGCGTCGGTGACATCACGCGGGACGGACATCCCGACCTGCTGGCCGCCCAGACCGAGGCGTTCGGCGAGGTCCGCTTCTATGCCGGTCGGGCCGGCGGCACCATCGCCTACAACGGTACGAACGACTACCTGGCCGACGGCGACGGCCTCTTCTAGCCGCGCGCCCTCTCCGCCGCCGCGTACGTCAGGAACGCCGACCACGCGGCGGCGGAGAACGTGAGGACCGGGCCCTCCGGGTCCTTGGAGTCCCGCACGTGGACGGTCGCGGGGCACGCCGCGACCTCGACGCAGTCGCCGCCCTCGTTGCCGCTGTGGCTGGACTTCCGCCATTCCAGGGCGACCTCGACGCAGTCGCCGCCCTGGGTGCCGCTGTAGCTGCTCTTGAACCAGGTGAGTTCGGAGGTCATAGCTCCCCTGCTATCTGCTCGATCACCTTCGCGGACTCCCTCACGCTGAGGGCCTGCGAACGGATCATCGCATAGCGCTGGTTGAGCGTACTCACCTCGTCACGGTCCTCTAGAAGGAAGCTACGGCCCTGGACCTCCAGGTAGCCGAACTGGCGACGGGCTTCTGTCTCGATCAGCGTCATGGGGCCGTCGAACCCGGCATGGGCTTCAGCGCTGGTCGCTACCACCTGGATCGTCACGTTACGTAGCTGGCCGATCCCCAGCAGACGTGTGAGCTGGGCCTTGTGCACGTCTGGGCCGCCCAGCGGGCGTTTCAGTGCCGACTCTTCGACCAGGAAGGCGAGTTGAGCCAGCGGCGTGCGGGTGAGCAAGTTCTGACGCGCCAGCCGTGCCTCCACTCGCCGTTCGATCTCATCGGCTTCCACCAGGGCTGAGCTGTCGCTGAGCAGAGCCCTCGCGTAATCCACGGTCTGGAGCAGGCCATTGACGACGAAGTTGTCGTACTTGTAGAGGCTGATCGCCGACCGCTCCAGGTCGGCATACGGCTCGAACCACTCCGGAAAGTCGCTCCGCCGTTCCAGATGGGCCGCGGCCTGCGCCAGCAACGCCCCTCCGCCCAGGAGTTCCGTCGCCTTCTCCACGAACATCGGCGGCGGCATCCGCTCACCCCGTTCGACCTTGATGATCAGCGACTTCGAGTAACCGACGCGCTCGGCCAGCGCGTCCGTGGTGACGCCGGCGTTCTCCCGCAGTCCGCGCGCCACCGCACCGAACATCCGCATGCTCGCGGAACCCTCGCTCTTCGTGGGCACGCGCCCCGCCTCCCCGTACACACCCGATACACACCGGGAACGTCGCCCGGCCCACCTGACGCGTGGTCAGGTCGTCCCTGGTCACGGTAGCCACGGGCCGCGACCGTGGTGGGCATGACCTTGAAATCTCCACCCGGCGCGGTGGTGCGCGAAATGATCGCCGACCCCGCGTCTTTCACCGGCGTACGCCGGCGCATTCGTGAGCAGTTATGCGCCTGGGGGCGCACGGAACTGGCCGACGCGGCGGCACTGTGCGTCACCGAGCTGTTGACCAACGTGCACCGGCACGTGCCCTCGCCCGCGTGTGTGCTGACGCTGACCCGGCTGCCCGGCGGGGGCGTGCGGGTGGCCGTCGCCGACCGTTCGCACGTCGTGCCGGTGGCCGGGCCGCCGCCCGGTGCGTGCGAGGAGCGCGGGCGCGGGCTGCTGCTGATCGCCGCCGTCGCGGACCGGTGGGGGACGACCCTGACGGCGGACGGCAAGCAGGTGTGGGCGGAGCTGCGATGACGACGGTGCCGCTGATCAACACGACGGCCGCGTGGTCGTGGATCGACCGGACGGGATGGGGGCCGGTGGCGTTCCTGCTGCTCGTCCACCCGGACCCGGCCTGCGGTGAACTCCTCGCGAGGTCGCTGCGGTTGGCGCCGCCGGCGCGGCGCCTGCCGGACGTCGGGGAGCGTGTGACGGTCGCCGGTGCGGGGCACGCGGCCGTGCGGCTCGACGGGTCGGACCACCTCATCCGCGTGCCGGCCGGCGACCGCTGGTGCGCGTTCGTGCGGGGCGGCGGTCCGGTGGCCCTCGTCGTCGGCCTGGCGCCGCTGCCCAGACGCGCGTCCGCCGAGGCCGTGGCGTCCTACCTCGGACGGGCGGCCGTCGCGGGGCGCCTGCGGCTGGGCCTCGACCGCGGCGCGGACCGGGTGGTCGTACCCCCGTGGTGAGGCGGAGCCGGGCATGCCCGGCTCCGCCGCCGAGTAGGGTGCGACCAGGCACAACGCCTGGCCGGACACGGGGAGGGGCCATGCTGGAAGGGCACGACGGGGTCGTCATGTACTGGCGTCCGGACTGCGTGTACTGCCTCAAGCTGCGGCTGAGTCTGCTGTTCAGCGGGCTGCGCTACCGCACGCGCACCATCATCGGGGACAAGGAGGCCAAGGCCTTCGTGCGGTCCGTGGCCGACGGGAACGAGACGGTGCCCACCGTCGTCGTCGCCGGACACGCCATGGTCAACCCGTCGCGGCGCGCGCTGCTCGCCGCCGTCCGCGAGCGCGCCCCGCACCTGCTGGACGCGCGGCGGTGAGCCCCGAACTCCTGGACGCCGCCCGGCTCACCGCCCGCGACGGGCTGCCCGGGGCCTTCGCGGAGTCCGCGCACCGCGTCCTGGACGGGCTGGTGCGCGGCGGCGCCGCCCTCGGCTGGGTCGACCCGCCCACGCGCGCCGAGGTGGACGACCTGGTCGACCGCGTCCTGACCGCGGCCCGGCAGGGCGACGCGGCGCTGCGCGCGGCCTACCTCGGGGACCGGCTCGCCGGGTTCGGGTACTGGCTGCGGTACGCCCGGCCCACCCACCGTCCGCACGCCGACCTGGAGAAGATCGCGGTGGACGGCGCGGTGCACGGGCACGGCGTCGGACGGGCGCTCACCGCCGCCCTGGTCGAGGACGCCCGGCAGGCCGGCATCGAGGTGCTGACGCTGGACGCCCGCGGCGACAACACCCGCGCGCTGGACCTCTACCGGTCGCTGGGCTTCCGCGAGTACGGCCGGCTGCCGGACTTCGTCGCCGTCGGGCCCGACCGGTACGACAAGGTGTTCTGCATGATCGACCTGCGGGGTCCCGCCGCCTGACCGGCGTCAGCCGCCGAGCGCGGTGAGCTGGTCGAGGAACCACCGCGACGGCGGCAGGGCGGTCGCCGCGTCGGCGAGACGCTTGGTGCGGTCCGCCCGCTCGGCCTCCGGCATGGTCAGCGCCGTGTTGAGCGCGGCGGCCGTCTGCCGGATGTCGTACGGGTTGACCGTGATCGCGTCCTCGGCCAGCTCCTCGTAGGCGCCCGCCTCCCGGGACAGCACCAGGGCCACACCGCCGTCCGAGGCGACCGGGACCTCCTTGGCCACCAGGTTCATGCCGTCGCGGATCGGGTTGACCAGGGCGACGTCCGCCAGCCGGTAGGCGGCCAGCGAGCGCGCGAAGTCGTCGTCCACCTTCAGCATCACCGGCTGCCAGTCCCGGGTGCCGAACTCCTCGTTGATCTCCCCGGCGACCCGGGTGACCTCCTCGGTGTACGCCCGGTACAGCGCGAGGTCCTGCCGGGAGGGGTAGGCGAAGGCGACGTGCACGACGCGTTCCCGCCAGCCCGGGTGGTCCTGGAGCAGCTGCCGGTAGGCCAGCAGGCCGCGGACGATGTTCTTCGACAGTTCCGCCCGGTCGACCCGGACGATCAGTCGCCGGCCGGGGCCGGCCTCGGACCGCAGCAGGCCGATGCGTTCGTCGACGTCCTCGCGGTGCGCCCGCTCCCGCAGGAAGTCCCCGTCGGCGCCCAGGCCGTGCACGCCCAGCCGGGTCGTGCGGCCCTGGTAGGTCACCTCCGAGCCGTCGTCGCTGACCGTCGCGCCCAGCACGGAAACGCAGCACGCGGCGAAGGCGTCGGCCCAGCGGCGGGTCAGGAACCCGGCGCGGTCCGCGCCCAGGATGCCGGTCAGCAGCCGGGCCGCCACGTCGTCCGGCAGCAGCCGGAAGTAGTCCGGCGGCGCCCACGGGGTGTGGGAGAAGTGGCCGATCCGCAGGTCGGGGCGGCGTTCCCGCAGCAGCGCCGGGACCAGGGCGAGGTGGTAGTCCTGCACCAGGACCGCCGCGCCCTCGGCCGCCTCCTCGGCGATGGCGTCCGCGAACGCGGCGTTGTACGTCTCGTAGCCCGCCCACTGGCCGCGGAACTCCTCGTCGAAGACGGGCTCCAGCGGCGTCTGGTACAGCATGTGGTGGACGAACCACAGCACGGAGTTGGCGATGTCGTTGTACGCCGCGTGGAACACCTCCGGCGGCACGGCGATCATGCGCGAGCCGGGCTCGGTGACGCCCTGCGCGACGGCCTCGCGGTCGGCGTCGGAGAGGGCGGCGCACACCCAGAGCGCGCCGGCGTCCGGGCCGATCGCACTGAGACCGGAGACCAGACCGCCGCCGCCGCGCCTGCTGGTCAGGGTGCCGTCGGGGGAAACGCTGTACGACACCGGACCGCGGTTCGAGGCGACGAGGATCCTCGCAGAATGCGCCATGCGGCGAGCCTAGCCACCCCACGCGTCCCTCAAACGCCGCCGCGCCACGGGCGGCGCGTGTCCTGCGCCACGCGGCCCCCGGGGCGCCTCAGGCGGCGGGCCGGCGGTACTCCGGCAGCGTCAGGATCGGGGGCCGCTCGGCGGTGTCGACCGGATGCGTGGTGGGGACGAAACCGTCCGCGCCCCGCTCGAACTGGGTGAGCTGCGGCCGCACCATCGGCGCCCGCGCCAGCCGCTGCTGCGCCGTGCGGTAGATGGCCGCGGCCATCCGCCCGAGGGCCTGCCCGCCCTGATGCCGGTGGTGCCGCACCCCGACGTCGACCTGCCCCAGCGCGTCCAGTCCCACCAGGTTCAGCGCGTCGATCAGCATCCCCAGCTCCACGCCGTACCCGACGGGGAACGGCAGGCGCTCCAGCAGGGAGCGCCGCGCCGCGTACTCGCCGCCCAGCGGCTGCACGAACCCGGCCAGCCGCGGCCAGTTGAGGTTCAGCAGCGGCCGCGCGACGAGTTCGGTCACCCGGCCGCCGCCGGCCGGCAGCACCGTGCCGCCCGTCTCCAGCGGCCGGTCGTACATCGCCTTGACGAGCTGCACCGACGGCTCGGTGAGCAGCGGCCCGACGATCCCGGAGACGAACCGCGCGTCGAACTGCCGCAGGTCCGCGTCCACGAAGCAGACGATCTGCCCGCTGGTGACCAGCAGCGAGCGCCACAGCACCTCGCCCTTGCCCGGCAGCGCCGGAAGCCGCGGCAGGATCGCGTCGCGCCGCACCACCCGGGCCCCGGCCCGGGCGGCGATCTCCGCGGTGCGGTCGCGGGAGCCGGAGTCCACCACGACCAGCTCGTCGACGAGCGGCACCTCCGGCGTCATCAGCTCACGCCGCACGGTGGCGACGATGTCGCCGACGGTCTCCTCCTCGTTCAGCGCGGGCAGCACCACGCTCACCGTGCCCTGTGCGCCGGCCGCCCGTTTGGCCGCGACCAGCCGCTCGACCGGCCGCTCGGCCGCCGACCACGACCGCCGCTCCAGCCAGCGCTCCACCTCATCGAGCACGTGCGCAACTCCCTGTGTGATCCATCTCGCGGTACGGACGACGCTCTCGGCCGCCGGGGTCGTCGGTTACAGTCTTGAACAACGCGTACGGCGATCGCATGTCGGGGTCGCGCGAGTGCGACACCCCGTACGACCACGTACGTTCGTGTACGTCCACGTACGCACAACTGCATACCGCTCATCCAGAGGGGCAGAGGGAACGGCCCGTTGAAGCCCCGGCAACCCTCCCGCCGACCGCGAGGTCACCACGGTGGGGAAGGTGCCAATTCCGTCTCGCGACGCGACCTGCGGCGCGAGGAAGATGAGGAGAAAGGGCCTCGCCATCATGGCTGTGTACACCGCCGACCGCACCGACTCGCCGTATGCGACCGCGTTCGGCCCCGCCGCCGCGCTGTCCTGTCGCGAGTGCGGCACCCGGTTCCCGCTCAGCCCGATCTTCGCGTGCCAGGAGTGCTTCGGTCCCCTGGAGGTCGCCTACGACCTGCCGACCGGTGACCCGGAGGCGCTGCGCCGGCAGATCGAGGCCGGCCCCGCCAGCATCTGGCGCTACGCCCCGCTGCTGCCCGTCCCCGCCGACGTGGCGACCAAGCGGAACCTCCACCCGGGCTGGACCAAGCTCGTCAAGGCCGACAACCTCGCCCGTGAACTGGGCATCACCGGTGGCCTGCACGTCAAGGACGACTCCGGCAACCCGACGCACTCCTTCAAGGACCGCGTCGTCGCCATCGCCCTGGAGGCCGCCCGCACCTTCGGCCTCACCACGCTGTCCTGCTCCTCCACCGGCAACCTGGCCGGCGCGGTGGGCGCGGCGGCGGCCCGGGCCGGTTTCCGCTCGTGCGTGTTCATCCCGCACGACCTGGAGCAGGCGAAGGTCGTCATGGCCGCGGTCTACGGCGGCGAGCTGGTCGCCATCGAGGGCGGCTACGACGACGTGAACCGTTTCTGCTCCGAACTCATCGGCGACCCGGTCGGCGAGGGCTGGGGCTTCGTGAACGTCAACCTCCGCCCGTACTACGGCGAGGGCTCCAAGACCCTCGCGTACGAGATCGCCGAGCAGCTCGGCTGGCGGCTGCCGGACAACCTGGTCATCCCGATCGCCTCCGGCTCCCAGCTCACCAAGATCGACAAGGGTCTGCAGGAGCTGATCAAGCTCGGACTGGTCGAGGACAAGCCGTACAAGATCTTCGGCGCGCAGGCCGAGGGCTGCTCGCCGGTGTCCGCGGCGTTCAAGGCCGGGCACGACGTGGTCCGCCCGGTGAAGCCCGACACCATCGCCAAGTCGCTGGCCATCGGCAACCCCGCGGACGGCCCCTACGTCCTGGACATCGCCCGCCGCACCGGCGGCGCGGTGGAGGACGTGACCGACGCGGAGATCGTCGACGCCATCACCCTGCTGGCCCGCACCGAGGGGATCTTCGCGGAGACCGCGGGCGGCGTGACCGTCGGCGTGCTGCGCAAGCTGGTCGAGTCCGGGCAGCTCGACCCGGCCGGCGAGACCGTCGTGCTCAACACCGGCGACGGCCTGAAGACCCTCAACGCGGTGGAGGCCACCGCCCGCCCGACCGCCACCATCCGTCCCACCCTTGCCGCGTTCCGAGAGGCTGGCCTCGCATGAGTGCTTCCGTCCGCATCCCCACGATCCTCCGCACGTACACCGGCGGCCAGGCCGAGGTCCCGGCCGAGGGCGCCACGCTCGCCGAGGTCATCGACTCGCTGGAGAAGAATCACGCCGGTATTTCCGCGCGCGTTCTCGACGACACCGGAAAGCTCCGTCGTTTCGTGAACGTTTATGTGAACGACGACGACGTCCGCTTTTCCGAAGGCCTCGCCACCGCGGTGCCGGACGGTGCCAGCGTCTCCATCATTCCCGCGGTCGCCGGCGGCTGAACCCTCTCCGCGGGATCCGGCGGAGATCCTGCGGACATCTGGCGGTTTGTGCCCCGTTCACCCCCGAGGGTGGACGGGGCACCCGTATGACCGTCCGGTAGTTGAAGAACGGTACTGTTGCCACTGGCAAGTGAGCTCCTTCGGTCGCTGCGGCGATTTATCGCCAAATTCATGCGCGAATTGTCCTTCGGATCCCTTATGTCCGGCCCGAGATGCCCTGCCTTATCGCCTTTTCCTGGGGTATTTCGGATCGGTCTCGCCGAGAATTCTCGTCCGATTGACCTGTTGCACTGGGCATCCGTGCAGATACATTCAGCCGCGGTCGACGCGTTCCGGCGCACGCCCCCCAGGGTCCCCACCCGTTCTCGGTAAGGGGTGCTCAGGGAGGTGAGGTCTGACCCGGGCCCGCGGAGTGCGGGGCCGCGATAGGGCCAGCAATAGGGGAGTTAGGAATGGCTCAGGGCACCGTCAAGTGGTTCAACGCGGAGAAGGGCTACGGCTTCATCGCGGTCGACGGTGGTGCGGATGTGTTCGTCCACTACAGCGCGATTCAGATGGACGGCTACCGCACCCTCGAGGAAGGCCAGCGGGTCGAGTTCGAGATCTCGCAGGGTCAGAAGGGGCCGCAGGCGGACATGGTCCGTCTCGCAGGCTGAACATCCCGGCGCGTTCGGCCATCGACGCGACGCTCGCACGCAGAAGGGCCCGCTTCCGTCCAGGAGGCGGGCCTTTCGTGCGCCCGCGTGCGACGGCGTGCACCCGACCCGGACGCCGGCGCCCGCGCCCCGGCCGCCGGTACCCGTGAAGCCGCGGTCGGCGGGCCGCCGCGACCCGGACTCGCTTGCACTCGATAGGGGTGAGTGCTAATCATTGGCGTTAGCACTCTACGAGTGAGAGTGACAGCAGGACCGGGTCGGTGAGGCCCGCCGGGAACCGGGACGGAACCGGTGACCGGTCGGCCGTCCGTCGCGGGCGCCACGCGGTCCCGAGCGCAACTCACCCCCTGTCCGGGAGGACCACTTCACATGGCCAAGATCATCGCGTTCGACGAGGAGGCGCGGCGCGGTCTCGAGCGCGGGATGAACCAGCTCGCCGACGCCGTCAAGGTCACCCTCGGCCCCAAGGGCCGGAACGTCGTCCTCGAGAAGAAGTGGGGCGCCCCCACGATCACCAACGACGGTGTCTCCATCGCCAAGGAGATCGAGCTCGAGGACCCGTACGAGAAGATCGGCGCCGAGCTGGTCAAGGAAGTCGCGAAGAAGACCGACGACGTCGCCGGTGACGGCACGACGACCGCGACCGTCCTGGCGCAGGCCCTGGTCAAGGAAGGCCTGCGGAACGTCGCCGCCGGCGCCAACCCGATGGCCCTCAAGCGCGGCATCGAGAAGGCCGTCGAGGCCGTCTCCGCCGCCCTGCTGGAGCAGGCCAAGGACGTGGAGACCAAGGAGCAGATCGCCTCCACCGCCTCCATCTCCGCCGCCGACACCCAGATCGGCGAGCTCATCGCCGAGGCCATGGACAAGGTCGGCAAGGAAGGCGTCATCACCGTCGAGGAGTCGCAGACCTTCGGGCTCGAGCTGGAGCTCACCGAGGGCATGCGCTTCGACAAGGGCTTCATCTCCGCCTACTTCGCCACCGACCTGGAGCGGATGGAGGCGTCGCTGGACGACCCCTACATCCTGATCGTCAACTCCAAGGTCTCCGCGGTGAAGGACCTGCTCCCGCTGCTGGAGAAGGTCATGCAGTCCGGCAAGCCGCTGCTGATCATCGCCGAGGACGTCGAGGGCGAGGCCCTGTCGACCCTGGTGGTCAACAAGATCCGCGGCACCTTCAAGTCCGTCGCCGTCAAGGCCCCGGGCTTCGGTGACCGCCGCAAGGCCATGCTCGGCGACATCGCCATCCTCACCGGCGGCACGGTCATCTCCGAGGAGGTCGGCCTGAAGCTGGAGAACGCGGGCCTGGACCTGCTCGGCCGCGCCCGCAAGGTGGTCATCACCAAGGACGAGACGACCATCGTCGACGGCGCCGGCGACACCGACCAGGTCAACGGCCGGGTCAACCAGATCCGTGCGGAGATCGAGAACAGCGACTCCGACTACGACCGCGAGAAGCTCCAGGAGCGCCTCGCCAAGCTGGCCGGCGGCGTGGCCGTCATCAAGGCCGGCGCGGCCACCGAGGTGGAGCTCAAGGAGCGCAAGCACCGCATCGAGGACGCGGTGCGCAACGCCAAGGCCGCCGTCGAGGAGGGCATCGTCGCCGGTGGTGGCGTGGCCCTGCTGCAGGCCTCCGCGGTGTTCGAGAAGCTGGAGCTCGAGGGTGACGAGGCGACCGGCGCTGCCGCCGTCAAGCTCGCCCTGGAGGCCCCGCTGAAGCAGATCGCCGTCAACGCCGGCCTCGAGGGCGGCGTCGTGGTGGAGAAGGTCCGCAACCTGACCCCGGGTCACGGCCTGAACGCCGCCACCGGCGAGTACGTGGACCTCGTGGCCGAGGGCATCATCGACCCGGCCAAGGTCACCCGCTCCGCGCTGCAGAACGCGGCGTCCATCGCCGCGCTGTTCCTGACCACCGAGGCCGTCATCGCCGACAAGCCGGAGAAGGCCGCTGCCGCGGCTCCGGGCGGCATGCCCGGCGGCGACATGGACTTCTGAGTCCGGTCCTGCGAACGGAACACGGCGCCCCCCTCCCGGCCGGGAGGGGGGCGCCGTTCGTCGTGCCCGCGCGGGGCACCCGTCCGGAGTGCCTGTGCGGTGGGCCCGTCCTGGGGTGCCCGCGGGGTCAGGCGGTGCCGGCGGCCGTGTCGATGGCGGTGCGCAGGTGCCCCTGGGACTCGGTGAGCAGGCGGGCCGCGGTCGCCGCGTCCACCCGGGCCAGCAGCGTCAGGATCGCGGGCTTGACCTCGCCGTCGGTGGCGGTCAGCGCCTCCTCGATCGCCGCGTCCCCGGCGCCCGTCGCGAGCGCCACGATCCGGCGCGAGCGCGCCCGCAGCTTCTCGTTGGACGCCCGGACGTCGACCATCAGGTTCCCGAAGGTCTTGCCGAGCCGGATCATCGTGATCGTCGACAGCATGTTGAGCACGAGCTTCTGCGCGGTGCCGGACTTCAGTCGCGTCGACCCCGAGACCAGCTCGGGCCC
Source organism: Actinacidiphila acidipaludis (assembly GCF_019890725.1). GTDB lineage: Bacteria > Actinomycetota > Actinomycetes > Streptomycetales > Streptomycetaceae > Actinacidiphila > Actinacidiphila acidipaludis. The sequence goes on along the minus strand of NZ_JAINZZ010000015.1, from coordinate 3,976 downwards.
GACCACCACCTCGATCCCGTGGTCGGCGGCCGCCGCGAGCTGCGAACCGGCGTTGCAGGACAGCCCGATCGTCAGCGCGCCCGCCCGCCGGGCGTACTCCACCGCGCCCACCGCGTAGGGGGTGCGGCCCGACGCCGAGACGCCCACCACGGCGTCCGCCGCGGTCAGCCGCAGCGCCGAGAGGTCGTCCGCGGCCAGCTCCTTGCTGTCCTCGGCGCCCTCGATGGAGGTGACCATCGCGTCCGGGCCGCCGGCGATCAGGCCGACCACCTCGCGCCCGGGCGTGGTGTTGAACGTCGGCGGGCACTCGCTGGCGTCGAGCACGCCGAGGCGCCCGGCGGTGCCCGCGCCCGCGTAGACCAGGCGGCCGCCGCGCGCCATCCGCTCCGCGATGCCGTCGATCGCCGCGGCGATCGCGGGCAGTTGCCCCGCGACGGCGGCCGGCACCGTCGCGTCCTCACCGTTCATGATCCGGGCGATCTCCAGCGTCGGCATGCGGTCGATCTCGGCGAGTTCGGGCCGGAACGCCTCGGTGGTCAGCGTCTCCAACTCGCGGCGCAGCTCGGTGTACTGGTGGGTCATATGCGGCTCGTTCATCCTTCTCGCATGACGTGAGGTGCCGGTGGGGGGATGAGGTTCTTCCAGGGCCTGGGGCCGCGAGGCCCGGGGCCGTGACGGTGCTCAGCCGCGGTTGGCCCGCGGGCTGTGCCGGTGGGCCAGCGCCTCGTACGACGCGGACAGGGCTGGCGCGGCGTCCTCGTAGGTGCGCTGCGCGACGCCTATGAACAGGCAGTCGACGACCAGGAGCTGGCTGGTGCGGCTGGACATCGCGGCCGGCCGCAGCTCGCTCTCGCGCGAACTGGCCGTGGTGAGCACCAGGTCGGCGTACTGCGTCACCGGGCCGTCGGCCCGGCCGGAGATGGCGATGGTGGTCGCCCCGCGGTCGAAGGCCGCCCGCAGCGGCTCGATCACGTCGTGGGTGCCGCCGGAGTGCGTGATGGCCAATGCCACGTCTCCGGGCCGCAGTTGGACGGCGTTGGTGACCGCCAGGTGCGGGTCGGCGTGCGCGTGCGCGATCAGCCCGATCCGCAGCAGCTTCTGCGCCAGGTCCTGGGCGACCAGACCGGACGCGGCGATCCCGTACACGTCGATCCGCCGGGCCGCGGCCAGCGCGCCGACCGCCGCCTCGAGCTGGGCGGTGTCGAGCTGGGCCGCGGTGTCGGCGAGGGTCTGCTGCTCCTCCAGGGCGAGCTTGGTGACGACGTCGCCCAGCGGGTCGTCGACCGCGATGTCGGCGGTCACGGCGGGCGGCGCCCCGGTGGCCTGCTGGGCGGCGAGCGCGGCCAGTGCGAGCCGCAGGTCGCGGTAGCCCGGGTACCCCAGCAGCCGGGCGGTCCGCACGACCGTGGCCTCACTGGTGCCGGTGCGGACGGCGAGGGCGGTGACGGTGAGGTGGGAACAGCCGGCCGGGTCTCCCGCCACGGCCTCGGCGACGCGCTGCATCGAGCGCGTCATCGAGGGGGCGAGGGTGCGGACCTTGGCGGCGAGGGCCCCCGGATCGGGGGGCGCGACAGGGAGGGGCGCGCCGGGCACGCCGCGGAGGGCGCGGACGCTCGGGGAGAAAGTTTCCTTCACGCTGTAGGTCACCTTGTGAAAGCTATTTTCAGGGGGGCTCACCGTCAAGACCACGGAAGAGGGATGCCCCGGGAGCACCGCCGCGGAAGGGCGTCGCCGGACGGGCGACAATGGGGGCATGGACGCAGCCGGCCACGAGCCCGACCCCCGCAGCCTCGAAGCGGTCATGCACGCCGCCCGCGCCCTGGTCCTCGCCGACCTGGCCGCCCGCGACGTGGCCGAGGCGGGCATCGTCTCGCTGCTGGAGGACGCGGTCAGCAAGCGGCGCTGGTGGCTGCAGCAGTGGCCCGACGGCGCCGCGTTCGTGCCCGGGCTGCTCGCCCAGGACGTCCAGGACGCGCTGATGGAGACGCACGGCCGCTGGCCGCTGTGCCCGCACTGCGAGGAGCCGCACGCGCTGGCCGTCGAGCCGGAGCTCGGCGAGGACCCGCACTGGGTCTGCGAGGCGCGCGGCGAGGCGGTCGCCGCGGTGGGATCGCTCGGGACCGCCTGAGATGGCCGTCTACATCGACCCGCCGACCTGGCCCGGCCACGGCCGCTACTGGTCGCACCTCGTGAGCGACGTCTCCTACGCCGAACTGCACGCCTTCGCCGAGCGGTTGGGCGCTCCGCCGCGCGCCTTCGAGCGGGACCACTACGACATCCCCGCGCACCGCTACCGCGACGCCGTGCGGCTGGGCGCGGTCGAGATCGGCAGCAAGGAACTCGTCGCCCGCCTCACCGCCGCCGGCCTGCGCCGCCGCAAGTACCAGGCGCCGCGCTAGGTCCGTTCCGGCAACCCCGACTGCCCCGCGGCGCCCCTGCCCCGTTCGGCCGCGGGGGTGTGTGCGGCACGGGGGCGATTCCGTGCACGTGGGAGGCGTGGCGCACGGTGCGCGCGTGACGGCGGTGGTGGGATGCGCGCGTGAAACCTTCGGTGTGTTTGTGCATGATCGTGAAGAACGAGTCCGCGGTCATCGGGCGGTGCCTGGCCGCGGCCCGCGGGCTCATCGACTACTGGGTGATCTCGGACACCGGGTCGACCGACGGCACCCAGGACCTCATCAGACAGGCCCTCGACGGCATCCCCGGCGAGCTCCACGAGGAGCCGTGGGTGGACTTCGGGCACAACCGCAGCCTCAACCTGCGGCACGCCCGCGGCCGCGCGGACTACCTGCTGCTGCTCGACGCCGACCTCGAACTCCGCCAGGACGCCGCCCTGCCGCCGCTCACGCGGGAGGCGTACATGCTGCGGCACGAGGGCGTGACCGAGTACCGCATCAAGCGCCTGGTCCGCGGCGACCTGCCGTGGCGCTACGAGGGCGTCACCCACGAGTACCTGACCTGCGACCGCACGGACGACCAGGCCAGCCTCGACGCCCTGGTCATCGTGGACCACGCCGACGGCGGGTCCAAACACGACAAGTTCGAACGCGACGAGCGGCTGCTGCGGGCCGAGTTCGCCCGCGACCCCGGTAACGGGAGAACCGTCTTCTACCTGGCGCAGACGCTGCGCGACATGGGCAGGACCGCCGAGTCCGTGGAGCTGTACGAGCGACGCGCGGCGATGGGCGGCTGGCCCGAGGAGGTGTACTTCGCGCTGTACCAGTCGGGTGTCCTGCGGGCGCGGGCCGCCTCGGCGGCTTCGGTGGACGCGGTGGACGCGGTGGACGCCACGGCTTCGCCGGAGCCCGGGCCCAAGGTTGCCGTTCCCCACCAGGGTGCCGCGAACGGTGGAAGCGGCGGCACCGTGGACCTGACGTGGCCCGCCGCCATGGACGCCCTGATCCGCGCGTGGGACGCCCGCCCGCAGCGTCTGGAGGCCTGCTACGAACTGACCTCGCGGCTGCGCGTGGCCGGCCGCTACCACGCCGCCCACGTCTTCGCCCGCGCCGGTCTCACCGCGGCCAGGAGCGGTCTCCCGGACGACCTGTTGTTCGTCCAGCCGTGGATCTACCGGTACGGCCTGCTGTTCGAGTTCTCCATCACCGCGTACTGGACCGGCGACTTCGCGGCATCACTGAGGGCCTGCGACGAGCTGCTCGCCCGGAAGGACCTACCGGCCGCCTATCGCGAGCAGACCCTCGCGAACCGGGAGTTCGCGCTGGCCAAGCTGCCGCGTAGGCCATCGGCGCGGTCGCGTTCCGCCAAAGTGATCACGACGCGTGGCGGTGCGGTAGTGGCATCACGTGCCAACCCATAAATGGGCGAGGAGGCAGGACCCAACGCCTCCCCAGGCTCATCGACGGAACAGCACGCAAGGAGTTGTGCATGAGTCCCATTGTCAGGACGCCCCGCGCGGCGGTCCGCTCGTCCCTCGGCCCGCTGCCGGTGCGCGGCAGGGTGGCGGTGGGCGGCGCGC
>NZ_JAINZZ010000149.1 GCF_019890725.1 Actinacidiphila acidipaludis | reverse complement strand
CGGCCCTGTCTCACATTCGGTGGTAGCGGCGGGTGACGTTATCCGAGGAGGATGCGGTGGCGGAGGAGGGTGAAGCCTGCTCGGCCGTGCATCTGGCGCGCGATTCGCTTGGTCTTGGTGTTGACGCCTTCGGTGGGTCCGTTGCTGTACGGAAGTGTGAGCGCGGCGTTCACAGCGTCGCGGTCTCGGTCCAGGCCCCGGGTGAAGGCGTGCAGATGGGGCAGATCGGCTGAGCGAACCTCGACGATCCAGCGCGAGAGCCCGTCAGCATTTCTTGCGCAAGGCGTCAGGAGTGTGGCGAAGCCCCTGACAGCGGCGGCCAGTTGGGTCATCTCGGGGCATGCGGCGGTGAGCCGTGCCAGAAGATCGTGATGTTCGGCCTTGAGGTTGTCGGGCCTGGTGAGGATCGTCCGGGCGAGCCGGCGCGGGTAGATGTGGCTGCGGTCGGCGTCCGCGCGGCCCTGATTGATGTACTTGTGCAGGAGGTTCAGGCAGCCGGTGAACCCGAGGGCCTTGATCTCTTCGAGCAGGTGCTGAACGGGGACGGCCGGGTCCTCGGCCCGGCGTTTGCGCAGGTGCTCGCGGTAGGGGTCGACGAGGCTGGCGCGGTATTTGGGGACGCGGAGCATCCGCTCGGGCCGGTCGGCCCGCGCGTA
>NZ_JAINZZ010000148.1 GCF_019890725.1 Actinacidiphila acidipaludis | reverse complement strand
CCGGGCGACGTGGACCGCACCCGGTCGCTGGCGCGGCAGATCGGCGACCTGCACACCGAGTTGACGACCACCGTCAACGAACTGGACCGCATCGACTGCGGCTACTGGAAAGGCGAGGCCGCCAAGGCCTTCATCGCCCACATCGACAGCGACGTCACCCCGCTGATCAAAAAAGCCCACGACTCCTTCGGCCGCGCCTCCGACGCCCTGTCCCGCTGGGCGGACCAACTCCACGGCTTCCAGGACGAAGCCGACGCCCTCGAACGCGAGGCCGCCACCAAACAAGGCGCCCTGGACCACGCCAAAACCGCCGCCGGCCAACCACCCACCGACCACACCACCCCCCACCCCAGCCCCGAAGCCTCCCCCAACCCCGACCCCCAAGCCCAAGCCGACGCCAAAAAGAAACAGCAGGCCGTCACCGACGCCAGCACCGCACTCGACGGCGTCCGCAACCGCGCCGACGAACTCCACACCCGCTACACCAACGCCGCGAGCGCCATCAGCCACGACCTCGACAAAGCCGGCGACATCGCCCCCGACAAACCCGGCCTGTTCAGCCGCATCGTCCACGGCGTCGAAAACGCCTGGAACGACACCGTCCAATGGGTCAAAGACCACGCCGACCTCATCAAACTCATCGGCGACCTCCTCAGCGACCT
>NZ_JAINZZ010000147.1 GCF_019890725.1 Actinacidiphila acidipaludis | reverse complement strand
TGCGCGAGGGCGGGGGCGTCGTTGGTGCCGTCGCCGGTCATCGCGACGAGCTTGCCGCCCTCCTGCTCCTGCTTGATCAGCGCCATCTTGTCCTCGGGCGTGGCCTCGGCGAGGAAGTCGTCGACGCCGGCCTCGTCCGCGATGGCCTTCGCGGTGAGCGGGTTGTCACCGGTGATCATCACGGTCTTGATGCCCATCCGGCGCAGCTCGTCGAACCGCTCCCGCATGCCGGCCTTCACGACGTCCTTGAGGTTGATCACGCCCAGGACGGTCGCGGTCACCTCGCCGTCGCGCCGGACGACCTCACCGACGACGAGCGGCGTGCCACCGCCCGCTGCGATGGAGTCGACCATCGGGCCGACCGCCTCGGTGGGGTGGCCGCCGTTGTCGCGGATCCACTTCATGACGGCGGTGGCCGCGCCCTTGCGCAGGGAGCGGTGGTCGCCGTCCTCGACGAGGTCGACGCCGCTCATCCGGGTCTGCGCGGTGAAGGGGACGAACTCGGCGTCCGGCAGCTGCCCCTCGGCGCGGCCGCGCAGGCCGTACCGCTCCTTGGCCAGGACCACGATGGATCGGCCCTCTGGGGTCTCGTCGGACAGCGACGAGAGCTGCGCCGCGTCCGCCAGCTCCTCCACGGTGACACCGGGGACGGGCAGGAACTCGGCGGCCTGCCGGTTGCCGAGGGTGATGGTGCCGGTCTTGTCC
>NZ_JAINZZ010000146.1 GCF_019890725.1 Actinacidiphila acidipaludis | reverse complement strand
AGGGCGAGGGCGGGGGCGTCGTTGGTGCCGTCGCCGGTCATCGCCACGAGTTTGCCGCCCTCCTGCTCCTTGCGGATGAGCGCCATCTTGTCCTCGGGCGTGGCCTCGGCGAGGAAGTCGTCGACGCCCGCCTCGTCGGCGATCGCCCGGGCGGTGAGCGGGTTGTCGCCGGTGATCATGACGGTCTTGATGCCCATCCGGCGCAGTTCGTCGAACCGTTCCCGCATACCGGACTTGACGACGTCCTTGAGATGGATGACGCCGAGCACACGGGCCGTCCGCTCGCCGTGCCGGTGCAGCACCTCGCCGACGACGAGCGGGGTGCCGCCGCCGGCCGAGACGCCGTCGACGATCCCGCCGACGTCGGCCGTGGGCGACCCGCCCGCCTGGCGCACCCAGGCCATCACGGAGTTCGCGGCGCCCTTGCGCAGAGCGCGTCCGTCCTGCGGATCATCGAGGTCGACGCCGCTCATCCGGCTCTGGGCCGTGAAGGGAACGAAGGTGGCGTGGGCGAGTTCGCCCTCGGTGCGGCCGCGCAGGGCGTGCCGCTCCTTGGCCAGGACCACGATGGAGCGGCCCTCGGGGGTCTCGTCCGCGATCGAGGAGAGCTGTGCGGCGTCGGCGAGTTCGTCGATTCCGACCCCGCTGACCGGCAGGAACTCGGCGGCCTGCCGGTTGCCGAGGGTGATGGTGCCGGTCTTGTCG
>NZ_JAINZZ010000145.1 GCF_019890725.1 Actinacidiphila acidipaludis | reverse complement strand
CGAGATCGAGAACACGCTGCTGACGCGTGACGACATCGCGCAGGCCACCGTGATCGCGCGCGAGGACACCCCCGGCGACCAGCGGCTCGTCGCCTACCTCGTGCCCGCGTCCGGGACGGCCGCGCCCGGCACCGCCGCCGTGCGCGCCCACGTCGCCCAGGCGCTGCCGGACTACATGGTCCCGGCCGCCTTCGTCACCCTCGACCGCCTCCCGCTCACCGTCAACGGCAAACTCGACACCAAAGCCCTGCCCGCACCCCAGACACCGGCCACCGCCGCCGACAGCCGCGGCCCCCGCACCCCGCAGGAAGAGATCCTCTGCACCCTCTTCGCCGAGGTGCTCGGTGCGGACCGGGTGGGCGCGGAGGACAGCTTCTTCGACCTGGGCGGCCACTCGCTGCTCGCGACCCGGCTGGTCTCCCGGGTGCGCTCCGAGATGGGCGTGGAGCTGACGGTGCGCAGCCTTTTCGAGGCGCCGACACCGGAGTTGCTGGCCGAGCAGGTGGCCGGAGCGGCGCGGGCGCGGGCGGGACTGACGGCGTACGCCCGGCCCGAGGTGGTGCCGCTGTCGTTCGCCCAGCGCGGGCAGTGGTTCCTCAACCGTTTCGGGGAGGGTGACGCCTCCTACAACCTCGCCTTCGAGCTGCGGCTGCACGGAAACGTGGACGCGGGGGCGCTGGAGGCGGCTTTGCGGGACGTCACCGACCGGCACGAAGCGCTGCGCACGACGTTCCCCGAGATCGACGGCATCCCCCGGCAAGTCGTCCAGGCCGAACCCCAGATCGT
>NZ_JAINZZ010000144.1 GCF_019890725.1 Actinacidiphila acidipaludis | reverse complement strand
AGGATGATGATGCGGCAGGCGGCTTCGATCGGGGTGCCCTGGTCCACGAGTTCCCGGGCGCGGGCGGCGATGCGCAACTGGTAGCGGGAGTAGCGGCGGTGGCCGCCGGCCGAGCGCAGTGGTGTGATCAGGCGGGCTTCGCCGATGGCGCGCAGGAAGCCCTGGGTGGTGCCGAGTATCTCGGCGGCCCGGCCCATGCTGTAGGCGGGATAGTCCTCGTCGTCGAGCCGGTCGTTCGTGTCGCCTGCTGTCATAGCGCCTCTCTGCGGAACGTGTCGAGGGGCCCTGGCGCCATCCGGCACCAGGGCCCCGAAGGAATGTCACACCATCTACCGGCTGTACTGCGCCGGCCTACTGTGTCCGCACTGCCGCGGGGGGGTGACGGCGTGTGCGGGGATCGCGATTGCCTGACCGGAGACCACCTCACTATCGATGTCCTGCGGTACCCGGGCTGATGGTGCCGCCCGGGCGATCCCGATGGCGCTCAAATCCTCCGTTCTTTCCTCTGGTGTTTCGTTCTGCCGGTGATGCCAACCAATCGGTGACCTGCGGAAGCGCCACCTCCCGACAGCCGGTCTCCTCGCCCGTCCTGCACCAGCTCTGGCTCAGAACCCCTGCTGCCGAAGCTCCCGGTACGCGCGCCCGCAGCCGACGCCTTTACCGAGGTCCTGCTCACTGACTCGCTGCTGGGTACTGCGGACTTCACTACCTGATCACTGCCGACCGCATAGAACACCTGCGGTCCTGCACATGGCAGCCCCTGAACCGCGGGCCACCCGGCCCGGCGGCCAGTCCCGTCGCCATCAGGCAACCTCTCCGGCTTCGAGACTCCACCACCGCACCG
>NZ_JAINZZ010000143.1 GCF_019890725.1 Actinacidiphila acidipaludis | reverse complement strand
CTAGACGAGTAGTTCCGATGTCTCGGGTTCTGCGGTTTCGGGTCTGGGCGGCAGGGAGGGTGTTCAGCATCGGGTTGTGACGACCGAAGAACTGAACACCCTCCTGACGGCACTGTATGTGCTCATCGATGATCATCTGCCGAAAACGCGGTGGCTGGGCCGTCCACCACGCCTGTCCGACTCAGAGCTGGTGTGCCTGTCCGTCGCGCAGGTGCTGCTCGGCTTCCACTCCGAGGCCCGCTGGATCCGCTTCGCCCACGCCCACCTGCGCCCGATGTTCCCGCATCTGCCCCAGCGACCGGCCTACAACAAGCGGTTACGGGCAGCCCGGCCGCAGATCCAGCAGGCGATACGCCTCCTGGCCCGGCACACTGACCTGTGGCAGGACCCGGTATGGATCACCGACTCCACCCCGGTGGAATGCGGCCGCTCCCGTGACACCGCCCGCCGCTCCGCCCTGGCCGGATGGGCCGGCTACGGCTACTGCGCCTCCCACTCCCGCTGGTTCTGGGGACTGCGCCTGCACCTGGTCTGCACCCCCGCCGGCCTGCCGATCACCTGGGCCCTGGCCACACCCAAGGTCGACGAACGCGAGGTCCTGGCCGCGCTGATCGACAACGAACCCGACCTGGCCCGGGAACGGCCCGGCCTGCTGATCCTCGCCGACAAGGGCTACGTCTCCGCCGAACTGGACCGCTTCCTGGACCAGCACGACATCGCCTTGCTCCGACCCTCCTACCGCAACTGCCGGCCCCGGCCCGGACAAGCCCTGCTCAAACCCATCCGGCAGCTGATCGAGTCCGTCAACGACACCCTCAAGGGCCAACTCGGCCTCGAACAACACGGCGGCCGCACCATCGAAGGCGTCGCCGCGCGGGTCGGCCAACGGATCCTCGCCATGACCTGCGCGATCTGGCACAACCGCACCACAGGCCAACCCATCACCCGCTCACTGATCGCCTACGACCACTGACCGCCCCACATCGGAACTACTCGTCTAG
>NZ_JAINZZ010000142.1 GCF_019890725.1 Actinacidiphila acidipaludis | reverse complement strand
CCTCGATGCGAACTATGTGCGTGACGGTCGCTGAGGTCATCCGTACTGCTCGGCGAAGTGGCGAGGGTCGAATCCGGTTGACCGCGTTCAGTGGGGTTGCTGTACTCGGCTGCTGTACGACGCGTCGGCTCAAGCTGCCTGGGAGACGAGATGACGGACCACCATGGTGCCTACGAGCCGATTACGCCAGCCCACGAAGCACTCGTGAACGGGGACATCGCCGAGCTGACCCGGTTGCTCAACACTGGTGTCGATCCAAATGAAGTGTGGAACAACATGACTCTGCTGTTGCACGCGATCGATATCGAAGCAGACGGGGCATGCCAGAACAACGAGCCGCTGGATGCCGCAAGCACGGCGGTGCTGCTGGCCTACGGTGCTGATCCGGAGCGCTGCGGGCCGCGGGGAGAGATCCCTCGGCTGTACGCCTTTCACTACGGCCACGGACCTGCAGTTCGGCTGATCGAAGCACACATCGCGCGTGCTCGCGGCGCGGTGCTCCCCGATCCATGTCCAACCCTTCCCCCGGCAAAGCCGTCCCGTACCGTGCCGTAGTCCACGCGGGCCACAGCACCCATTTCGACCGCCACACTCCCGGTTTCCCATCCCGTCTGCCGTCGGCCCGCACGTATGTGGAGCGGGCGTGGTTCCTGGCGTCCAGGTGGAGCGCGCCACTGTACGAACGACCTGGACGCCAGGGGCCGCGTCTGCTCGGCTTGCCCGGGTCGATGGCAGGTGGGATGGGAGCTCCCGCACCCCTCCCACGACGATCCCGCTGGCGCCGGCCGGGCCTGGTCCATCTCGGAGCCGGAGCGCCCCCGCCGGAGGCATCTCTTTGACCGGTCTGTGCGGTCTCGCCTCATGCCATCGGCTTCCCCCCTCGTGGGCGCGCGCGGCGTCGGCCGTGCCGAGCGGGGCGGAGACATGAGCGACGGCGCGGCCGGGCGCCGGACGCGCGCCCGGCGGAGCGCCAGCGACGCCGGGAGCTTGATGAGGTAGAGAAAC
>NZ_JAINZZ010000141.1 GCF_019890725.1 Actinacidiphila acidipaludis | reverse complement strand
ACGACCGTCCTCGACGGCATCGACCTGCGCATTCCGGCCGGTTCGGTGTTCGCGCTGCTCGGCCCGAACGGCGCCGGCAAGACCACCACCGTCAAGATCCTCTCCACCCTCGTCCGCGCCGACGGCGGCACGGCCACCGTCGGCGGCCGGGACGTCGCCGGCGACCCCCAGGGCGTGCGGGGCGTGATCGGGGTGACCGGGCAGTTCTCCGCGGTGGACGGCCTGATCACCGGCGAGGAGAACATGCTCCTCATGGCCGACCTGCACCACCTGCCCACACGCGAAGGCCGCCGCGTCACAGCCGAACTGCTCGAACGCTTCGACCTCGCCGACGCCGCAGGCAAACCCGCCTCCACCTACTCCGGCGGCATGAAACGCCGCCTGGACATCGCCATGACCCTGGTCGGCAACCCCCAGATCATCTTCCTCGACGAACCCACCACCGGCCTGGACCCCCGCGCCCGCCACACCATGTGGCAGATCATCCGCGAACTGGTCACCGGCGGCGTCACCGTCCTGCTCACCACCCAGTACCTCGAAGAAGCCGACGAACTCGCCGACCGCATCGCCGTCCTGCACAACGGGAGGATCGCCGCGCAAGGCACCCCCGACGAACTCAAACGCCTCATCCCCGGCGGCCACATCCGCCTGCGCTTCACCGACCCCGCCACCTACCGCACCGCCACCACCGCCCTGCCCCAGGCCACCCCCGACGACCAGGCCCTGACCCTGCGCATCGCCGGCGACGGCAGCCAACACGAACTACGCACCCTCCTCGACCGGCTGGACACCGCCGGCATCGAAGCCGACGAACTCACCGTCCACACACCCGACCTCGACGACGTCTTCTTCGCCCTCACCGACACCAGCACCGGCACCACCGCCGGCGCCACCCCCGACCAGCCGAAGGAGGCTGTCCGATGAGTTCACTGTCCCTGGCCGTGCGCGACTCCTCCACCATGCTGCGCCGCAACCTCCTGCACGCCCGCCGCTACCCCTCCCTCACCCTCAACCTCCTGCTCACACCGATCATGCTGCTGCTGCTCTTCGTCTACGTCTTCGGCG
>NZ_JAINZZ010000140.1 GCF_019890725.1 Actinacidiphila acidipaludis | reverse complement strand
TCCCGCCGGTGCGGAGCCGGGCCGGGTGCGCGGGCCGGTCATCACCGGCTGGTCGGCGGTCTCGCCCTACGGCATCGGACGCGAGGCCTACCTCGAAGGCGCCCGCACCGGCCGCGCGACCGTCTCCCGACTCGACCCCGAACAATGGGACGGCCCCGACGAACTCGCCTGCCTCGTCCCCGGCTTCACCCCCCGCGAGGTTCTCGGCAAGAAGGGCACCCGGTCCATGGACCGGGTCACCGGCCTCGCCGTCGCCACCGTCCGCGAACTGCTGCGGGAGGAGCGCGGCCAGGACGGCCCGTACACCGCCGACGAGAACGCGGCGCTGGTGCTGGGAACGACTACCGGCAGCGCGCAGAGCATGATGGACCTGACGCGCGACACCTTCGTCAACGAGAAGCCGTTCTACATCGACCCCTCGCAGTTCCCCAACACGGTGATGAACTGTGCGGCGGGGCAGTGCGCGATCTGGTACGGCCTCAAAGGCCCCAACACCACCGTCGCCGCAGGACGCGCCTCCGGCCTGCTCGCCCTCAACTACGCCCGCCGCCTCCTGAACGCAGGACGCGCCACCACCGTCCTGTGCGGCGCCGCCGAGGAATACTCCACCGCCCGCTCCTGGCTCGAATGGCACACCCGCCGACCCGACGAAAGCGCCACCGTCCTCGGCGAAGGCTGCGCCGTCCTCCGCCTCGACCACCCCCACACCACCACCCACACCCCCCTCGCCGAACTCATCACCGTCACCTCCACCATCACCGGACCCACCGGCACCACCCCCTCCCTCACCCAAGCCATCACCACCACCCTCCACCAAGCCGGCCTCACCCCCGCCGACATCTACGCCATCAGCCCCTCCACCCCCGCCGGCACCCCAGGCGACCACGAACGCCACGCCCTCAACACCGTCTTCCACCACCACACCCCCCACCGCATCCCCGCACCCGGACCCATCGGCGACACCGCAGCCGCCACCGCAACCTTCCAGATCATCACCCTCCTCACCCACGCCCACCACCACCCCGCACCCCCCGGACGCATCGCCCTCATCACCGCCGTCGACCGCGACGGCGTCCTCGCCTGCGCCCTCCTCCGCCTCCTCTGAACCACCACCGCC
>NZ_JAINZZ010000014.1 GCF_019890725.1 Actinacidiphila acidipaludis | reverse complement strand
GCCCGGGTCCGCCGGCCGGCCGGCGGACCGGCGGACCGGGTGGGGGTTCAGGAGGGCGTGGCGACGCCGCAGGCGGCCGCGCCCTCGCACACGGAAGCGGTCTGCCCGAGAGCCACGCCGTTGTTCCGCAGCACCTCGCGCAGGTCCAGGATCAGCGGGAAGATCTCCCGGTTCTGGTCCTCGCCCTGCTCGTCCCAGGCGCGCTGCTCCGCCTCGACGGCCATCCGGTCCTCGGCGAAGACCCGCTCGGTGAAGCGCCGGATGACCGGCCAGGCCAGGTTCAGCGCCGCCGTGAACCGCGGCTTGCGGATCATCAGCATCCCGTGCACATGGCACACTCGCTGCGCCGCGTCCACCGGCACGTACGCCGCCCACAGCGAGAACGCGGGCTCGGTCGCGCCGTCGGGGAGCAGCTCCAGCGTCTGGTACGGGTAGCCGGTGCGGATGGTGAGGACGTCCGGAGCACCGCCGCCACCGCCGAGGCCCTCCGCCGACAGCAGTCCGGCGCCGCGGTCCTTGCGCCCGCCGCCGGAGGTGAACCGGTACCGCGCCTGCACGAACCCCGGGCCGCTCTCGTAGCCCAGCAGCTCGGGCTGGATCTTGCCGAGGACGCCGCGGTGCAGGAACTGGTGGTTCATGTCGAGGAGGTTCTCGTGCATGAAGGTGTAGTGGCAGCGCACCGTGCGGGAGTAGCGCATCACCTTGTGGGTGGCCGAGTGCGCCAGCGCCAGGTCCGGCATCGGGGTCGTGGCGGCCCTCGCCGGATCGCCGGGAAAGACGAACACCAGGCCGGCGGCCTCGCGCGTGGGGTAGGCGCGCACGCTCCGCGGCGGCCGGCCGGTCTCCTTGCTGAGGTAGGGGATCTGCGAGATGCGGCCGTCCCCGCGGTAGGCCCACGCGTGGTAGCAGCAGCGCAGCGACTCACCCTCGACGACGCCCATGCTCAGCGGCACCTGCCGGTGGGCGCACCGGTCCTCCAGCGCGGAGACCGTGCCGGACGCGGCGCGGAACACCGCGATCCGCCGGCCGGCGAACGAGGCGGCGACCACCTTGCCCTCGGGGACGGTCCTGGACGGGACGACGGGGTACCAGAAGTCCGGATCGATGCCGACGCGCCGCAAATCGGCCGGCAGCGGCGTGCGGCCTTCGTCCTCTGCGAGTGCTGACTCGATCAACGTCCCTCTCCTCGCGGCTGGCCGGCGTCCCGAAGTGCCTCGGACCGTGACATCCAGCCTGTGCGGTCGGTGCTGCGGCGGCGACTCCGCCGCAGCATCCGGGGGACACCGTGGAGCGGCCCGTCGTGCGGGGCCGGCCGGGCCGGGGGAGCCTGAGGGCATGCGCCGCGCCGCCCCTCCCGCCGTCTCGCCGCCCGCCCCCGTCCCGGGCCCGCCCGCCCCGGCACCACCGCCCTCCGGAGGTGCCGGTGCCGCCCGGTAAGAAGGTGCCGCCGGGTAAGAAGGGGAAGGCGCGCGGGCCGAACGGCGCTCCGGACGTCGAGGCCGCGCTGGACGACCTCTACACGACCCCGCCGTCCGCCTTCACCGCCCGCCGGACGGACCTCGCCGCCGAGGCCAGGGACGCCGGCAACGAGGACGACGCCCGGCGGATCACCGGGACCCGCCGGCCGACGCTCGGCGCCTGGGCCGCGAACCTGCTCGCCCTGTCCCGCCCGGAGGAGAGCCGCCAGTTCCTCGAACTGGGCCGGGCGCTCCGCGAGGCCCACCGCACGCTGGACCGGGCCCAGCTCAAGGAGCTGTCCGCCCGGCAGTGGCGCATCATCGCGGCCCTGGCGGCGCAGGCCGTGCAGCTCGCAGGAGAGGCGGGGAACCGGCTCTCGACGGCGGTGCAGCGCGAGGTGGAGTCCACCCTGCGCGCGGTGCTCGCCGACCCGGACGCGGCCGAGCGCTGGGCGGCCGGGCGCCTGCAGAGCACCCTCACCCCGCCGTCGACGCTGCCGGGCTCGGCCGTCCCCCCGGACGCGGCACCGGACGCCGCCGGCCGTCCCCGTGGCAGGACCACCGGTGCCGGGCCGAAGGCCGCGACGTCCCGGCAGGACGCCGCCGCCCCCGCGGCGCGGGACGACCTCGCCGAGCGCCGCCGCGCCCGGGAGGAGCGGCTGGCACGGGCCCGCGAGGAGGCGAAGGCCGCCGACGACGAGGTGCGCGGGCAGCGCAAGGAGGTGTCGGCGGCCGAGCGGGCGCTCGAGCGCACCCGGTCCGGGCGGGAGCGCGGACAGCGGCAGGCCGACGCCGCCGAGGAGCGGCTGCGGCAGACGCGGGCCGACCTCGACCAGGCGGACCAGGATCTGCGGGAGGCCGAGGAGCGGCACCGGGCCGCGGCGGACGGTCTCGCGGGGGCCGAGCGCACGGCGCGGGACGCCGCTCGCGAGGTGGAGCGGCCCACCGGCCGCCGCAAGAAGTGACATGCTGTCACATCACCCGTGCGGCGGGGCTGCTGGCGACGGACGCGCGGCGCGGGCCCTCAGACCTGGGCGGCCCGGTCCCGGACACCGCCTCCCTGCGGGCCGAGGCCGCGCGCACTGCGCTGCTGGGCCTCGCGCACGGCCTCCTCGGTGCGGCCCACCACGGCTGTGTTGTCGTCGGCCGTGATGATCGGGCGCTGGATGAGGATCGGATGGTCGGCGAGCGCCTCGATCCACCGGGCGCGGGCCCGCGCGTCGCGCTCCCATGTGCTCATGCCGAGGCGCTCGGCGGTCTCCTCGCCGGTCCGGGCGATGTCCCAGGGCTCCAGACCGAGCCTGGTCAGGACCTCCTCGAGTTCCCGGACCGTCGGCGGGTCGTCCAGGTAGCGCCGCACGGTGTACTCGGCGCCGTCCCCGTCCAGGATCGACAGGGCCGCGCGGCACTTCGAGCACTGCGGGTTGATCCAGATTTCCACGGCATGTTCCCTCGGTCGCTGGGGCTTCGTCTCGTTCGGGCCTGGGCGGCCGCCGGGGCGGCGCGGGGACGCGCCCCGGCACACACTACGGCCGGGACCGGGCACGTGTTCAGCGCCGCGGACGGGGGTCGCCCACTTGCCTGACGGCCGTCCGCGGCCCGCCGCGGAAGCACGGGCGGACGGCGGAAGGACGTGGTCAGCGGCTCAGGACGGCCCGGGCGGTCGCGATCGCCTGCTCGCCGTAGCCGCGGCCGAAGAGCACGGTGTGGACCAGCAGCGGGAAGAGCTGGTGCAGCCCGACCCTCTCCCGCCAGCCGGGGGCGAGCGGTGCGACCGACTGGTAGCCGTCCACGATCTCGTCCAGGTAGGGGCAGCCGAACAGCCGCAGCATCGCCAGGTCGCTCTCGCGGTGCCCGCCGTGCGCCGCGGGGTCGATGAGCCAGGCGCGGTGGTCGTCGCCCCACAGCACGTTGCCGTTCCACAGGTCGCCGTGCAGCCGGGCCGGAGGTTCCGCGGGCCCGGCGAGATCGGGGAGCCGCGCGCAGACCTCCTCCACGACGGCGGCCTCGACGCGGCGCAGCGTGCCCGCGTCGACGGAACCGCGCAGGTAGGGCAGGATCCGCTGCTCGGCGAACCATCGCGGCCAGCTGTCGCCGGGGACGTTGCGCAACGGGGCCAGCCCGATGTACGCGTCCTCGGAGCCGCCGGGAGGTGCGGCGCCGAACGCCGGTGCGCCCGCGGCGTGCAGGGCGGCCAGACCGGCGCCGAACGCGGTCGCGGACTCCCGCGTGGGGCGGCCGCCGGGGACCCGCTCGGTGACCAGCCACGAGGTGTCGTGGCCGTGCACCTGAGGCACGGCCACCGCGCCGGCGTCGGCCAGCCAGCGCAGCCCCGCCGCCTCGGCCCCTACCTCGCGGGCGTCGCGCCCCCGCTTGACCATGACGGTCCGCCCGTCGTCGAGCCCGGCCTCCGCGAGGGCGCCGGACAGCGCTCGCACGTGGGTGACCGTTCGCCCGGTGAGCCGGGCCGCCGCGGTTCCCGCGTCGTCTCCGTCTCCGGCCGCCCGGCCCGGCGTCATGACGGGGACTGCTCGCGGACCCGGGCGATCAGGCCCGGCATGGCCGCCTCGACCTGGTCCAGCACCTCGTCGAAGCCGTCGGGGCCGCCGTAGTACGGGTCGGGCACGTCGAGGTCGCCGGCGGCGGGGTCGAAGGACCGCAGCAGCCGGACGCGTGACGGGTCGTCGACCATCCGGCGCAGGGCCGCGAGATGGCTGTGGTCCATGGCCAGCAGCAGGTCGGCGGCCAGGTGGTCCGGGCCGACCTGGGCGGCGACGTGCTCGACGGGGTACCCGCGACGGGCCAGCAGCGCGCCGGCCCGCTCGTCGATGCCTTCGCCGACGTGCCACGGCCCGGTGCCGGCGCTGGTGACCCGGACGGTGTCGTCGAGGCCCGCGCGGCGCAGGTACTCGGCGAAGACCAGGGCCGCGGTCGGCGAGCGGCAGATGTTCCCGGTGCAGACGAAGCAGAGGTGCACGGGCTCAGCCTAACCGTGCGCTTGGCCGGGCCGGGGCCTCGCGCGGTCGGGCCGCGGGCACGGGCTCGGTCGTCCACCGGTGGGCGGTCCGCACCGGACTTCGGTGCCCGCTGGAGGTGTCACCTCGCCGTGCGGGCCCGGAACGCGCTCCTGCCCGACCGGGTGCCAGGCCGCCCCGCCCAGCTTATGGGCGAGATTCGTGCCGTCCGCCATGGAACGGGAGTTGATTCCGTACCCCGTGGGCCGTCGGACCGTTCAGCGGTACCGCTGCTCCCGGGCGAGGCCGCGATGACCGGGACGAGGCCGGCGCCCGGGGGCGCGCCGGTACGCGCTCCGGTCGTTGCCCCTGCACCGGCCGGGCCGTACCGTCCGCGGTGAGATGTCCGGCGGGAAGGGCGGGTGCGGGATGCAGGACACGGCACCGGGCACGACGGACACCGCGCGGCCCGACGCGTGGACCGCCCTGGTGACGGTGGACCAGGAGGCCGCCGCCCACCTGCCGGGCCGTCAGCGCCGAGCGCTGAACCAGGGGCTGGCCCTCATCACGCTGACCGCGGCCGACTGGGATCTGATCGGACGGTCCCTGGCGGACGCACCGGACTCGGCCACCAGCCTGGACCGCTTCATGGCGGCCGTGATGCGTTCGGCCGGGTTCCCCGAGAGCTACGCGGCGCCCGTGCTGTTCATCGAGATCCAGGGCGACCTCCAGTCGAGCGTGCTGTTCGCCGACCGCAGGGTCGTCGCCTCCTTCGCCCGGGCGCATTCGGGGCCGGACGGCCCGGTCAACCACGCCTTGCGCCGGCTCGGCGTGGACCGTGGAGCCCACCCGGACGAGAGTGCGGCCCTGGGACTGCGCGGGCCGTGACCGGCCGCGGGCGGAGGCCCTGGTCCCGGCGCACCCCGGCGCACACCGGCATGGTGGACGGCCGTCGTACGCTGCTTGTATGGAGACCAGTGCGCCCCTCGCCGCCACCGAGGCGTTCGAGGGTGTGGTCGGGCTCGTGGGCAGGGGCGGGGTCGTCGTGCTGAGCGGCGCGGGCCTGTCCACGGAGTCCGGGATTCCGGACTACCGGGGAGAGACCGGCCGCAGCCGCAAGGGCGTGCCGATGACCTACCAGCAGTTCACCGGCAGCGCGGCCGACCGCCGGCGGTACTGGGCCCGCAGCCACCTCGGCTGGACCACCATCGCGGGAGCCTCGCCGAACCCGGGTCACCAGGCCGTGGCGCGCCTGGCCCACGCGGGGTTCCTGACCGGGATCATCACCCAGAACGTCGACGGGCTGCACGGCGCGGCCGGGACGCCCGACGCGGTCGAGCTGCACGGCAGCCTGCACCGGGTGGTGTGCCTGGGCTGCGGCGACCGCACCTCGCGGCGCCACCTGGACGAGCTGCTCGACCAGGCCAACCCCGGCTTCCGCGGCGCCTCCGCCCAGGTCAATCCCGACGGTGACGCGGACCTCCCGCTGGAGCGCGTCGCGGCGTTCCGCACGGTCGCCTGCCAGGTGTGCCGCACGGGCACACTCAAGCCGGACGTCGTCTTCTTCGGCGAGAGCGTTCCCAAGAACCGGGTGGCCCGCTGCTTCGAGCTGGTCGACGCCGCGTCCGCGGTACTCGTCCTCGGCTCGTCGCTGACCGTGATGTCCGGGCTGCGGTTCGTGCGGTACGCGGCCAAGCAGGGCAAGCCGGTCGCCATCGTCAACCAGGGCCCGACCCGCGGCGACGACCTGGCCGCGCTCCGCGTCCCGCACCCCCTGGGCGCCGTCCTGTCCCGCCTCGCGGCCCGCCTCGGCGTCTGAGCCGCCGCGGGCCGGCCTGCGTCACATCGTCTCGACGAGCCCGGCCCGCCACTCCGGCGCGGGGTCCGATCCGAGCTCGCTCCAGTACTCGCGCCCGGCGGCGATCCTGCCGTCCCGGACCGTCCAGAACGACGCCACCCGGTGCACGCCCATCGTCTCGTGCGGCACCTCGACCTCCGACACCACCTCATTCCCCTCCGCGACCACCCGCAGGACCCGGATCGACCACCCCTCCGGATACTCCGCGTTGATCCGCAGGTAGTTCTCCCGGCCCACGATCCGCTCGCCGCTGACCGGCCACTCCACCACCAGGTCAGGAGCCAGCACCTCGCCCACCCCGTCCCAGTCCCGCGCCTGCATCCGCGCCCACAACCGCCGCACCACCTCTGCCGTCTCCATGGTCCGCATGCTGCCGGCCGGCACTGACATCCGTCCGAGGACGGCGGCGGAACGTGCGACCGTTACCGGCCACCTGCTGCCGGAGACCTTGGCGCTTCCCGTCCCCGCTGCTACCTTCACCCCGGCAGTTGGGATGACAACGTTGCCAGAGCTGGCAGCGCTGCCGCCGCTGCCGAGGCACGTTTCGCGTGACGGACCAGCCGAAGACGACGAGCTCTGAGCTCGGAGGGGAGAGCGTCCATGCGCAGACACGCAACGCTGATCGGGCTGTTACTGGGGGCGATGGCATGCCTCGGCATGCCCGCGACGGCCACAGCGGCCGGCCCGGCGGAGAGCGGGGCCACGGCGGCACAGGACGGCGCCAGTTGGGTGGGCACCTGGTCGGCCGCCGCCAACGGCGGTGTGAGCGACAGCGGTTACGCGGGCTACACCATCCGCAACCTCGTCCACACCAGCCTCGGCGGCGGCCGCGTGCGGGTGAAGCTGTCCAACGCCTTCGGCACCAAGCCCGTGCTGTTCGCGCACTCCACCGTCGGCCTCCAGCGCCTGCCCGGGAACGCCGCGATCGCCCCCGGCACCCTGCGCGACCTGACGTTCGGCGGCAGCCGTGCCGTCACGGTCCCGGCCGGCGCCGAGATCTACAGCGATCCCGTCGACCTGCCGCTCGGCGACAGCGCCGATCTCTTCGTCACCACCTTCACGCCCGACCCGTCGGGGCCGGTCACCTACCACGACCTCGGCGTGACCACCTCGTACTACTCCACCGACGGGACCGACCACGCCGCCGATCTCACCGCGGGCGGCCTGCCGTCGACCACCGGGGCGTGGCACTACGTCACCGAGGTCGACGTCGCACCGGCCAGTGCCCAGGCCGGTGCGGTCGTCACCCTCGGCGACTCCATCACCGACGGCTACCAGTCCACGCCCGGCGCCGACCACCGCTGGCCGGACCTGCTGTCGGCCCGGCTGCGCGCGCACGAGGGGCCGGCCGCCGGCTTCGGAGTCCTCAACGCCGGCATCAGCGGCAACCGCGTGCTGCTCGACGGCGCGGGCGTCCGCGCCACCGCCCGGCTCGACCGCGACGTCCTCCAACGGGCCGGCGCCCGCACGGTGATCGTGCTGGAGGGAATCAACGACATCCAGCAGACGCCGCACCAGCTCGACCCGAACCAGATCATCGCCGGCCTCCACCAGATCGCCGACCGCGCCCACGCCGCCGGACTGCGCGTCCTCGGCGGCACGATCCTGCCCTTCGAGGGCTGGGGCACGTACGACGCCTCGGAGGAGGCCGCGCGCCAGGGCGTCAACGACTGGATCAGGACCAGCGGCGTCTTCGACGCGGTCGTCGACTTCGACGCCGCCATCCGGGACCCCGCGGATCCCCACCGCATGCTGCCCCGCTACGACAGCGGGGACCACCTGCACCCCGGGGACGTCGGCTACCAGGCCATGGCGGACACCGTCGACCTGGCCGCCCTCGGCCACCCGGGCCCCGTCCACCCGGCGCCGCCGGTTCCGCCGCGGCGCTCGCTGACCGTCGCCGTCGCACCCCAGCAGACGGTGGCGATCGCCGGGCGCGCGGCCGACGTGGCCTTCACCTCCCGCGCCTTCGTCCAGGCCCCCGGCACGGTTCACGGCACCCTCGACGTGGCCCTCGACGGCGTCCACCGGCAGAAGGCCTTCAGCGTGATCAGCCAGGGCCGTTACGCGCAGCTCGACCTCACCGACGACGTGCCCGTGCCCGCCTCCACCGCCCCGGGAACGCACGACGTGACCTTCACGATCCGCACCGACGACGGACGCACCGCCACGGCCGTCGCCACTCTCGACGTCGAACGCATGGGCTGCGCGCAGGCCGACGACGCCTGTGCCCTGGACCTCGGCGGCGCCTACGACCGCGACTCCATCGCCTCCGCCGCGCACCCGGACGACGGCAACTTCGACGGTCTCGGCTGGAGTTACGCCGCGGAGACCCTCCCGGCCGCCGGGCCCGCGGTGCTGGCCGGCACCCCGTTCACCTTCCCGACGGGTGCCGACGGGGCGCTCAACTCGGTGACCGCGCACGGCCAGTCGCTGCCCCTGCCGGGCCTGCGCGCCGGCGGACTGCGCGTGCTGGGAGCGGCGAGCGGCGGCGCGGTGGACGACGTGGCGACCGTGACGTACACCGACGGCTCCACCGCCTCCGTGCCCGTGCACTTCAGCGACTGGGCCGCCGGTCCCCAGGCCGGCGAGGACGTGGCGGTGGCGGCGCCCTACCGCTACCGCGCCGGAGCCGGCCGCGACGGGCCGGCGGTCGACGTCTACGCCCGGACGATCCCCCTCGACCCCGCCCGGACCGTCCGGTCCATCACCCTCCCGGACCAGAGCCGCCTCAAGCTGTTCGCCCTGACGCTCCAGCAGACGCACTGACCACCGGTACTCCCGGAGGCCCTGAAGGCCCCGGGCGACGCGGGCCGTACCGCCGCGCCGCCCGGGGCCCTCGCGTCTCCGCGCCTGCTGCCCGGCGGATGTCCGACGGTGTGCCACGCCCGGACGGGCCGTGACGGTGACGGTGTCCGAGCGGACCTCTACGCTCGGCGATCAACTGAGCCGCTGCTGTTGCTGTCACAAGGGGGACGTCATGAGTTTCGACCTCGGGGTGTGGTTCGAGGAGGTGCGCCCGGAGCGGGCCGCGGCCGCGGAGACCTACCGGCGGCTGTGCGAGGGAGAGGCAGGCGCCGTCCAACCCGCGGCCGGCGTCGCGGAGTTCCACGCGGCACTGGTCGCGGCCTTCCCGGAGCCGGCCGACGACGACGCGGCGGGGGCGTCGCCCTGGTCGGCGGGTCTGTCCGCGGGGGACGGGTACGTCCTGATGGCCATGGGCTTCGGCCACGTGGACGAGGTGGCGCCCCGGGTGGTCGAACTGGCCGGCGAACACGGGCTGCTGTGCTTCGATCCGCAGGCCGGCGTCGTCCACGCACCGCCGGCCCTGCGCGCGCCGAACGCGCTGCGGCTGCAGTCCTGCGCGGGGCTTCCGGTGGCCGACCCCGACCTGGAGACGGTCGAGGGCGCGGTGCGCGGGCTCGCGGACGACAACTGGTTCGTCATCCTGGAGGCCGGGGCCGGCCGTTTCGTCCAGGCCGGGGTCGGTGCGTCCGCCGGGGTCGCGGAGGGCGGCTTCGCGGTCGAGTACCGCGACGGCGCCCCGGAGCGGCACTACCGAGCGGAACTTTCCGGCACGGAACAGGTCGTGTCGCTGTTCGCCGACTTCGCCGCTGCTCCGGCCACCCGGCCCGCCGGAACCGCGTGGGAGCGGCTGTTCGGCTGAGTCCTCAGGGCCGACGGTGGGTGCGTAAGGCGACCGCACCCGCCACCGCCGCACTGCCGAGGCCCAGCAGCACCAGCGCCGTGCCGCGCGAGCGGTACACCCCGACGGCACAGCGGGACTCGCTGGAGAAGGCCGAGACCAGGCTGCGGTGCGAGGCCAGCGACAGCAGTGACAGCGACGAGCCGACGGAACCTGCCGACAGCCAGGATCCGACCGACCCGATCGACAGCGCGCTGCCCACCGAACCGATGGAGAGGACGGAGCCCACGGAGCCGATCGACAGGAACGAGTCCTTCGACCACAGCGAGAGGGAGGAGCCCGAAGCAGAACCGAAGCGGGAACGGGTCATGCCCCCATTCTGCAAGCCGCCGCGCCCGGCCCGGCCGCATGCGCTCCGGCGCGTCACGCCCTCCGGTGCGCCAGGTCTGGCCGTTCGGTGGGTCCTTTGGTGCGTCATGTCTGGGCGTTGGGTGGGTCTTGCGGTGCTTCAGGTCCGGCGGTTCGGTGGGTCGTCCGGTGCGTCAGGCGCTTCGTGCCTCCGGGGCGGGAACCGACTCCGCCGCGATCCCGCGAGCCCGCAATCGGCGGGCCAGCCGCTCGACCTCGGGTCGTGTCCCGGCGTACGTCCGGTCGGGCACGCTGCGGGCCGCCGTCCGGGCGCCCTCCAGGTCCAGCGCCATCTCTTCGCGGAGCACGCGCATGACCGCCACACGCGGAGCCGGCCCGGTGCCGTCCACCCGCAGGAGCGTCGGCCCGTGCCCGGTGAGCGACTGCTCGCGCCGTTCGGGCGGTGGCTGCCCGGGGCCGCAGGCGGCGACCGCGAACCCGCAGGCGGCGCAGGCCGCTTCGACGTCCCAGCGCAGACGGCCGTCCGCCAGGGCCTGGACGCCGGAGCACCGCGTGTCCGCCCCGCAGTCGGGGCACCTCTCCGTGTAGCGCACGACTTGGACCACGATCGGATCCTCGTCCATCCCCACCCCTCCGTCGCCGACAACGATCATGGCCGGGTCGCGGACCAGTGGACGCTGTTCGCGGCTGCCGTGGTGGGGGGCGCCGCGCTCGCGGGTGCGCCAGACGGGGGATCCGAGGCCTTCCTGGGAGGAGTCCGGCTGTGAGGATCGGACCGGCCCGGGCCGCCGCGGCCGACTGGGTCGCTCGGCACGCCCGGCACGAACCCGGCTTCCGGGGCGCGTACTTCAGCGGATCGACCGTCGGCATGCCGGACGACGCCGAACTGGCACCGTCTTCCGACGTCGACGTGGTCGTCGTGACCGCGCGGGAGAATCTGCCGGCCAAGCCCGGCAAGTTCCGCCACGACGGCGTCCTGCTGGAGGTCAGCCACCTGCCGTGGGCCGAACTCGCCTGCGCCGAGGACGTCCTGGCGTCGTACCACCTCGCCGGGAGCTTCCGGCACGCAGGGGCCGTCATCGCCGATCCCACCGGTCACCTGCACGCTCTGCACGCGTCGGTCGCGCCGCGCTTCGCCCGACGCCCCTGGGTGCGCCGCCGATGCGAGGACGCGCGCCGGCGCGTCGAGACCCGGCTCGCGGCACTCGACCCGGCGGCGCCCTTCCACGAGCAGGTCAACGCCTGGCTGTTCCCGACGGGCGTCACCTGTCACGTGCTGCTCGTCGCGGCGCTCCGCAACCCCACCGTCCGCCTCCGGTACCGCGCCGCCCGCGAGGTCTGCGCGGACTACGGGCACCTGGACACCTACGAGGACCTGCTCGGTCTGCTGGGCTGTGCGGACCTGTCCGCGCAGCGCGTCCGGCGCCATCTGCGCGCGCTCGCCGTGACGTTCGACGCCGCCGCCGAGGTGGCCAGGACGCCGTTCTTCTGGCGCGGCGACATCACGGCCGGTGCCCGCGCCGTCGCGATCGACGGCAGTCAGGCGCTGATCGACTCCGGAGACCACCGTGAGGCGGTGTTCTGGATCGTCGCCACCTTCGCCCGCTGCCACACCGTCCTGGCGACGGACGCACCCGCGCTGCACGAGACCTTCGAACCCGCCTTCCTCTCCGCCGTCGCCGACCTCGGGATCACCTCACCGCACGACCTGCGGACCCGGGCGGCCGCTGTCACCCGATATCTGCCCGAACTGTGGGCCACCGCGGAGGAGGTGCTGGCCAGGAACCTCGAAGTCACGCCGTAGCCGCAGGAGGTTGCCCGCGGGCGGAGCGGCCGCCGGGCGGGATCGAAGGCCCGTGCGGGTCAGAACGTGCCCGCCACCAGCCGGACCGGGCGGCCGTCCAGCGCCTGGGCGAACCATTCCACGAACGCGGGAGTGAACTCCGGCCAGTTCCAGAACTCGAAGCGGCCGGCCTCGTCACCGGGTCGCGGCACGTGCCCGATGCCGTGCACGAGCCCGGCGACGTGCAACCCCTCGTCGCATGCGGGCAGCGTGCCCGCCCGGCCCGAAGCGGTCGGGTACGCACGGTGAGGTCCCGGAGCCGCGGCCTGCGGGCCTCCCCGGCCGTGCACGGGGGCTACCGCCCGGCGGGAGAGGGGACAACCGCGTCCCGCGTCCCGCATCCCGCCGGGAGACTACCGTCTTGACCCTCACACCGTGTCAGGCGCTGGACTCGGAGCCATCATGTTCACCATCGGAGACTTCGCCCGGCACGGCCGCGTCTCGGTCCGCATGCTGCGTCACTACGACGCGATCGGACTGCTGCGGCCCGCCCACGTCGACCCCGCCACCGGCTACCGCTCCTACACCGCGGACCAGCTCACCCGGCTCAACCGCGTCATCGCGCTCAAGGACCTCGGCTTCGGCCTCCGGCAGGTGCGGGACATCGTGGAGGAGAAGGTCACCACGGAGGAGCTGCGGGGCATGCTGCGGCTGCGGCGGTCCGAGCTGGAGACGGCGATGACCGCGGCGGCGTCGCGGCTGGCGCAGGTCGAGGCGAGGCTCCGAGCGATCGAGAGTGAGGGGCACATGCCCACCGACGACGTCATCATCAAGAAGGTCCCGGCCGTGCGGGTGGCGGAGCTGCGTGCGACCGCCGCGAGTTTCGCGCCCGAGCACATCAGCCCCGTCATCGGGCCTCTGTACGACGAGCTCTTCCGGCTGCTCGGCGCGGCGGGCGTCGCCGTGACCGGTCCCGGCATCGCGTACTACGAGGACGACGCGGCGGGGGACGGCCGGATCACCGTGCACGCCGCCGTCCAGGTCTCCGCGCCCCTCCAGGACGGCGACGTCACCGTGCTCGATCTGCCGCTCCTCGACCAGGCGGCGACCATCGTGCACCGCGGCTCGATGGACGCGGTGGTGCCCACGGCGCAGGCGCTGGCCCGCTGGATCGACGGGAACGGTTACCGATCGGCCGGATACCCGAGAGAGATCACCCTGGAGTGCCCGGAGGACCGTGACGCGTGGGTCACGGAGCTGCAGGCGCCGGTGAGCCGGGCCTGACGCGTCGGTTCACGGCCGGTGACCGGGGGCCGGGGGCTTTCGCGGCCCTCGGCCACCCGGCCGCACTTCGTCGGGCCCCTGCCGCTGCCGCAGGCCGACGCGGGCGCGGAGGGCGACCGGGTCACTCGGTGAGGACCAGCCACTTGCGGCCGTCGATCAGCTCCCGGACGGCGTCGAGGTGGCCCGCGTGGCAGGCGGTCTCGGTGATGACGTGGAGGAGCACGTCCCGCAGGTTGTCCAGGAAGGCCGGGCCGAAGAGGTCGGCGGGCCACCAGGCGAGCGGGGACTCCGGCGACGCGGAGGCGACGACGGCGTCGGCGAGGGCCGTTTCGCGCTGGTAGAGGCCGAGGACCTCGTCGGCCTTCACCTCGGGGCCGACGTGCCACGGTTCTTCGTGGTCCGTGGTCGCCCAGGTGACGACGTCGGCCTCGCCGGCCACGACCCCGCGGAACCAGAACTGCTCGACGTCCAGGGCCAGGTGACGGACCAGGCCGAGGCAGTTCCAGCCCGACGGCAGTACCGGCCGGTGCAGTGCCTCCTCGTCGAGTCCCTCGAGAATGGTCCGGATGTGCCGCCGCTGCGCGTTCAGGACCGCCAGCAGCGCGGTGATCTCCGGGCCGGTCTCCGGCTGCGTCATCGCTTCTTCCTCCCCCGTCGCGGGCCCGGAACCCGGGCCGTACCCCCTCCTCGACAGCCGCCCATTCTGCCTGCCCCCATGCTCTCTGTCACCAGCCGGCCATCGCGGAGCACGCCCGCGGCCGGCCGCGAGGGACATGGGACCGCGCCGCGTACCCGAATTACCGGGATTACCCGGGCTGCGCCCTTCTCGGACTCCTTCGGTCCGCCGCCGCCGACCACGCGGGGCGCCGCATACGCGACCTCACTCCGTCCAGGTGATCTCGAAGTAGCGGACGCGTTCGTCCTGTCCGGCCGGCCGCATGCCGGCGGCCGTCATGACGCGGTGCGAGGCGACGTTGTCGAGATCGGCGTCGCCCTTCACGCGGCTGACGCCCTGGGCCCGGGCGAAGTCCAGCAGTGCGCGCAGGGCTTCGGAGGCGTAGCCCTTGCCGCGTTGCGATGCCACGAGGCCGTAGCCGATCGTGACACTGCCGCTCGCGTCCGCGGGGCCGTGGAAGCCCACGCCGCCGATCGCCCGGCCGTCGTCACGGCCGCGGATCTCGTAGTTGCCGAAGGGCCCGGGATCACCGCTGTCCGCGCAGGCGCCCAGCAAGCGCTTGGCGGCCAGCACATCGCCCTCGGTGGGGTATCCGGGCGCCCAACCGGCGCCGTCGCCCGGTTCGCCCGCCACCACGCGCTCGGCCTCGTCCGCGGTCATCGGATGAAGGACGAGCCGCGCTGTCACCAGTTCACCCATGGCACGGAGGAGTACCACGCGATGCGATCCGGCCGCACCGGGTTTTCCACCCGGGCCCGACCCGCGCGCGGCACCGCCTCCGCCCTGCCCGCGCCCCCGCCCCCGCTCTGCTCGCCACCCCGTCCCCCCTCCCTCCCCACACCGCCACCCGGCACGGAGGGCCAACCACATGAGTGGCGCAGGCTCTTGACACCCAACAGTCCGAAGAGAAAACATCGGATGCTGATTCTTGACAACGTTGTCGGGCATGAAGGGCAGATTCAGTGTCAGACAGATCCTCGCGGCGGCCGGGCCGCACCCGCATCAGGCGGGGCGCCGTCGCCGCGGCCGTGGCGGCGGCCACCGCGCTGCTGGGGCTGGGAGTGGGAGCCGCTCCCGCTTCGGCCGGAACCACGGACAGCGCCGCCTCCGGCGCCGTCAACGACCCCGCCTCGTACGTCAACCCGCTCATCGGGACGTCGAACGCGGGCAACACCTACCCCGGTGCCGTCACCCCGTTCGGCATGCTCGCCTGGAGCCCGCAGAACTCCACGGGCCGGCAGACCTCCACCCCGGCGCCGGGCGGCTACCGCTACGACGCCACGAAGATCCGCGGGTTCAGCCTCACCCACCTCAACGGCGTGGGCTGCTCGGGCGCCAACGGCGACATCCCGATCATGCCGTACGTCGGCGACGTCGACTCCTCGCCGACCTCCGACTCCTCGGACGCCAAGTACGCCAGCACCTTCTCGCACGCCAACGAGACGGCCCAGGCGGGCTACTACAAGGTCGGTCTGGACAGCGGCGCGACCGCCGAGCTGACCACCACCGCGCGCACGGGCACGGGCGAGTTCGGCTTCCCCGCCGCCAAGCCCGCCAGCATGCTCTTCCGCACCTCGAACTCCGAGAGCGGCAGCACCGCCGCCGACGTCTCGATCGACGCGGCCGCCCAGACGGTCACCGGTTCGGTGAGCGCGGGCAACTTCTGCGGCCCGCAGAGTGCGAACAACCGCCACGACGTCTACACCCTGTACTTCACCGCCCACTTCGACACGCCCTTCGCGAAGGTCGGCACCTGGACGGACGGCACGCTGAACGCCGGGTCGACCAGTGCTTCCGGCGGCACGGGCTACTCGTCCAGCGGCAACCCGGTGGCGGGCAAGGGCTCCGGCGCCTACGTGACCTTCGCGTCCGGCACGCAGCACGTGCAGGCCAAGGTCGCGATCAGCTACGTCAGCGCGGCCAACGCGGAGGCCAACCTCCGTGCGGAGAACCCGCCGCAGCGCTCGTTCGACTCGGTGCGGGCGCAGGCCGCCGCCGAGTGGAACCGCGACCTGGGCCGCATCCAGGTCGGCGGTGGCACCGACGACCAGCGCGCCACCTTCTACACCGCGCTGTACCACTCGATGCTGGAGCCGACGCTCACCAGTGACGTGGACGGCCGTTACCTGGGCGGCGACCGCAAGGTCCACCAGCTCGCCAAGGGCCAGCACGCCCAGTACGGCACCTTCTCCGGCTGGGACCAGTACCGCGCCCAGGTGCAGCTGCTGACGATGCTGCAGCCGGACGTCGGCAGCGACTACGCCCAGTCCCTCTTCAACTACGCCGACCAGCGCGGCGGGGAGTGGGACCGCTGGCTGCTGGAGAACGGCAAGACCAGCATCATGTCCGGCGACCCGTCGGACGCGGCCCTGGCCGGCATCTACGCCTTCGGTGGACGCGACTTCGACGTCAAGGGCGCCCTGGCGTCGCTGGTCAAGGCCGCGACCGTGCCGACCGCCAACGACTCCGACAGCTCGGGCTGCAACGTGGAGTGCGTGGGCCAGCGCCCCGCGCTCGACAAGTACCTGCAGCTGGGCTACGTCCCGGCCGACAACTGCCACTGCTGGGCCGGCGCCGCGGAGACCCTGGAGGACGCCGCGGCCGACTTCGGCATCTCCGAACTGGCCCGCCAGACCGGTGACCACGCGGTGGAGAAGCAGTTCCGTGACCGTTCGGGCAACTGGACCAACGTCTTCGATCCGCACGCCACCGCGCAGGGCGGCTACATGCGCGACCGCAAGTCCGACGGTTCGTGGTCGGGCGCGACGTTCAGCCCGGGCACCGGCAGCGGCTTCGTCGAGGGCACCAGCGCGCGCTACACGTGGATGGTGTACTCCGACATCGCGGGCCTGGCCCAGGCGATGGGCGGGAACAAGGCGGCCGTCGCGCGCCTCGACGACTTCTTCCAGAAGCCCGACGGCACGTTCGACTTCTCCGCGAACGACGCGACGAAGTACGACCCGACCAACGAGCCCGACATCAACGCGCCGTACCTGTACGACTACTTCGGCGCACCGTACAAGACGCAGCAGACCGTCCGTGCCGAGACCGACGGCCTGTGGACCAACACCCCGGGCGGCATCCCGGGCAACGACGACGCCGGCACCATGTCGTCCTGGTACGTCTTCTCCGCGCTCGGCATGTACCCGCAGGTCCCCAGCCGGGCCGAACTGGTGCTGTCCGCCCCGATCTTCCCGCACGCGGTGATCAACACCGGGCTGGGCAAGAAGATCACGGTCAACGCGCCGGGTGCGTCCACGCAGAACATCTACGTCCAGAGCCTGCGCACCGACGGCGCCACGTCGCAGCAGCCGTGGGTCCCGGCGTCGTTCGTCACGCACGGCGGCACCCTGGACTTCACCCTGGGCAGCACGCCCAACACCGCCTGGGGCAGCGCCGCCAAGAACGCGCCGCCGTCCTTCCGCGACGGTGAGGCGCCGTTCTTCGCGGCCACCGACCCCGGTCAGGTCAAGATCGAGCCGGGCCACTCGGCCTCCACCTCGATCGAACTGTCCACGCTGGGGGACGAGAAGACCACCGTCCGCTGGAGCGCGGCGGCCCCGGCCGGCGTCACCGTCTCCCCGGCCTCCGGTGAGCAGACGCTCCGCGCGGGCGGCAGCGCGACCGTGCCGCTGGCGGTCTCGGCCGCGGCGGACACCAAGGCCGGTGTCTACACGATTCCGCTGACCCTGGCATCCGCCAACGGCAGCACCGTGCCGAAGGCGTGGCTGTCGGTGACGGTGGGCGTGCGCGGCACCATCACCTGGTACGTCAACAACGCCGGCATCTCCGCCGACGACACCAACCCGGCGGCCAACTTCGACGGCGGCGGCTGGAGTTACTCCGCCAAGGCGCTGGCCGCGGCGGGCGCGGTGCCCGGCGGGACCATCAAGTCCGGTGGCTTCGACTTCACCTGGCCGCAGGTCACCCCCGGCGCCCCGGACAACATCCAGGTCGGCGGCGGCGACCAGGTCCTCGACCTGAGCGCGACGTCGTCGGGTGCGACCCAGCTGAGCCTGCTCGGCAGCGCCAGCGACGGCACCAGCACCGGCACCGTCACCCTGACGTACACCGACGGCACCACACAGCAGGCGGATATCGGCTTCAGCGACTGGACGCTCGGCGGCGGTTCCCAGCAGCCGTCGTTCGGCAACGTCGTGGCCGTGCACACCACGTACCGCGACGTGATGGGCGACAGCGTGGACCCGGTGGGCACCGAGGTGTTCGCCACCGCGCCGATCGCGCTGCAGGCCGGCAAGCAGCTGGCGAGCGTGACCCTGCCGGCCACCACGCAGGGCGGCGACATGCACGTCTTCGCGGTGGCCACCGCCTGATGAGATGAGCATGGCGGCCACCGCCGACGCGGCGCCGGTCCCTCGCGGGGCCGGTGACCGTCCGAGGCGGTGGCCACCCGCAGGACCCGGGGCGCACCCCGGACCGGCGACCCCCGTCCGGTCCGTGGTGCGCCCCGGCGTGTTCAGCCGGGCAGCGTGCCCGTGGTCAGGCCGGCTTCCGCGCCGCCCGGCACGCCCCGCACGCTCACCCCGCCGGCGTCCTTGCCGCCGGGGAGGCCCGGCACGCCCGGGACCCGCACCGTCCTCGCGCCCGTGCCGCCCGTGCCGCGCGTGACGATGACGACGCGGCCGCCCTTGCCCTTTCCGGCTGGCGGCAGCGCGGGCGGCTTCGGGCAGCCCTTGTTCAGCTTGGCGCCCTTCACCTCCTTGCCGTTGACGTAGACCTTGCCGCCGGCCACCTCGACGGTGATCCGCGCCGGCTTCCCGCCCGGCTTCGGCAGGGGCAGCCCCTCCCCGGGCGCCGGAAACGGCAGCGCCGTGCCCGGCGCGCCGGGCTTCGCGGGCCGAGCCGCCTTGCCGGGCTTCCCGGGCCGGACGCCGGCCGGGTCCCGGACGAAGGCGCACACGACGATCGGCCCGCTGGCCGGCTTTCCGTTCTGGGCCGGCAGCTGAGCGGTCGCCGACGAGGCTCCCGCGGTCGAGGCGGTCGAGGCGGTCGGGGCGGGCGTGGCGGCGCCGC
This sequence comes from Actinacidiphila acidipaludis, assembly GCF_019890725.1. GTDB lineage: Bacteria > Actinomycetota > Actinomycetes > Streptomycetales > Streptomycetaceae > Actinacidiphila > Actinacidiphila acidipaludis. Next base: position 122,305 of record NZ_JAINZZ010000014.1, on the reverse strand, counting down.
TGGACGACGCGGCCACCACCCCGCTCAGGCCTAGGCCGGCGGTGAGGACGGCACCCACCACCATCCTGTTCTTCTTCATGCTGTGGTCACTCCCGTTGATGGACCAGCCATCGCTCGGTTGCGCAGATCGGACGATCTGACGCCTCGCAGCCTCACCGGACGTGCCTGAAGCCGGCCTGAGGAGTCCGTTGTGGATCTTCATGTTCGCCTTAGGCGGGCGCGTGCACCCTGGCCGCGTGCGCATACTCGTGGTGGAGGACGAACACCGGCTGGCCGGACTCCTCAAGGACGGCCTGACCAGGGAGGGTTTCGCGGTCGACGTCGCCCATGACGGCCCCGAGGGCCTGTGGCTGGCGACCGAGCAGCCGTACGACGTCATCGTGCTGGACGTCATGCTGCCGGGCCTGCACGGCTACGGCGTCTGCGCCCGGCTGCGCGAGGCGGGCAACTGGACTCCGATCCTCATGCTGACCGCCAAGGACGGTGAGTACGACGAGGCCGAGGCGCTGGACACCGGCGCCGACGACTGGCTCAGCAAGCCGTTCTCCTACGTGGTGCTGCTCGCACGGCTGCGGGCGCTGGTCCGCCGCGGCGCCCGCGAGCGGCCCGCGGTGCTCACGGTGGGCGATCTGCGGATCGACCCGGCGGGGCTGACCTGCAGTCGGGGTGACGTCCGGATCGCGCTGACGCCGAAGGAGTTCGCCGTGCTGCACTGCCTGGCGCGGCGCGCGGGCGAGGTGGTGCCGAAATCCGAACTCCTGGCCCGGGCCTGGGACTTCGCCTTCGACGGCGACTCCAACGTCGTCGAGGTCTACATCAGCGCGCTGCGCCGCAAGATCGACAAGCCCTTCGGGCGCAGCACGCTCGGCACCGTCCGCGGTGCCGGCTACCGGCTGGAGGCCTGACATGGGCGTACGCCTGCGCACCACGCTGACCGCGACCGCCGCCGTGGCGGTGGCCCTCTGCCTGGCGTCCGTCGCGCTGTTCGCCGCCCTGGACGCCAGCCTTGCCGCGTCCACCAAGGCGACGGCGCTGCAGGACGCGAAGGCCCGCGCCGCGGAGCAGTTGCGGGCGGCGGGCGGCGCGCCGCCTCCCGGCAGCGGCCTGCCCGGGCCGCCCGCGCTCGTCGCCGGTGAGAGCGGCGGCGGCCAGGGCGGCACGCAGGACCGGCCGGATCCGGGGGAGTCCGTCGTGACCACCGAGGGCGCGAACGGGCAGCTCGTCGTCACCCAGGTGGTGGCCACCCGCCAGGGCGCGGTGACCGTGCGGGGGACCGCTTCGCTGGCGCCCGCCCGCGCCGCGATGAACACCCTCACCGACGTGCTGGTGCCCGGTGTGCCCGCGCTCCTGGCCCTGGTCGCGCTGCTCACCTGGCTCGCGGTCGGCCGGGTGCTGCGGCCGGTCTCGGCGATCCGGGCGAAGGTCGCCGAGATCACCGCGCACGGGCTGCACGAACGGGTGCCGGAGCCGGACACCCGCGACGAGATCGCCGCCCTGGCCCGCACCGTCAACGCCACCCTCGACCGGCTGCGGACCGCCGTCGACGCCCACCGGCAGTTCGTCGCCGACGCCGCGCACGAACTGCGCAGCCCGATGGCGGTCCTGCGCACCCGGCTGGAACTCGCCGGGCCCGCCGAGAAGGCGCTGGCGGCCGAGGCGCTCGACGACGTGGCGCGGCTCCAGTCGCTGACCTCCGACCTGCTGCTGCTCGCCCGCCTCGACGCCCACGAACCGCTGCGGGCACGGGAGGTGGACCTGGCGCAGGTCGTCGCGGAGGAAGCGGCCCGGCCGCGCCCGCGGCCCGACGTCGCGGTCGCCCTGCACCTCGATCCCGACGTCACCGTGCACGGCTCGCCCGAGCACCTGCGCCGGCTGGTGGCGAACCTCGTGGACAACGCCGTCCGGCACGCGGCCACCTCCGTGACGGTCAGCCTCGCGGCCGGCCACGACCGCGGCGGACGGCAGGCCGTCCTGGAGGTCGCGGACGACGGCCCGGGCATCCCGCCCGAACACCGGCGCACGGTCTTCGACCGCTTCACCCGACTCGACCACGCCCGCCCGCGCGATACCGGCGGCGCCGGGCTCGGCCTGCCCATCGCCCGGGACATCGCCACCGAGCACGGCGGCACTCTCACGGTGGTCCCGCACGACCACGGCGGCGCCCGGCTGCGGGCGGTGCTCCCGCTGCCGGGCCGGCCCGCGCTCGTCCCCGCGTGAAGGCGGGGCGGCGGACGGGCCTCGTTCGCCGGTGGAGTGCACCCGCGAGTGCCCGGAGGGGTGTCCGGGTGTGATGCCGGGGCGGCGGGCGGGTCTCGTTCGCCGGTGGGGTGCACTCGCGAGCGTCCCGAGGGGTGTCCGCGTGTGATGCCGGGGCGGCGGGCGGGTCTCGTTCGCCGGTGGGGTGCACTCGCGAGCGTCCCGAGGGGTGTCCCCCGGTGGGCCCGGGGTCCAGGGCCGCCTACGAGGCGGCGGCGTCCACCGTGACCGCCGGCTCGCCGGCCGCCGCCGTGTCGTCAGGACCGCGCAGGATGCCCGCCGCCGCGGCGGCCACGGCGCAGAACGCCAGCGGCAGCAGGAACGCCGCGTTGAGCGGGACGACCCGGGTCAGTGCGCCGATGGCCGCCGGTCCGGCGAGCATGCCGAGGTAGCCCAGGCCTGCGACCTTGGAGACGTTGGCGCCGGCCGCCTCCCGGTCCGCGTGACCGGCCGCGCTGAAGAGCTGCGGCACGCAGCCGGAGAGGCCGATGCCGAACACCGTCCAGCCGACCAGCGCCAGCGGGATCCACGGCGAGCAGACGACCGCCGTCATGCCCACCGCCGCCGTGCCCGCGCCCCACCGCACCACGGCGACCGGCCCGAACCTCCCCGAGATCCGGTCGGTGAGCAGCCGTCCGACGGTCATCGCCGTGGCGAAGGAACCGTAGGCGAACGCGGCGGTGGCCGCGGGGGCGTGCAGCACGTCGCGGGTCGCCAGCACACTCCAGTCGTTCGCGACGCCCTCGCTCAGCATCACCATCAGGCAGATCGCGGCCAGCGCCCAGATCCGGCCCGGCGTCCGGCGGCCCGTCCGCGCGGGGCCGCCGCCGACCCCGCCGCCGTCCCCGCCTCCGTCCGCGGACACCACGAGGGCGTCGGCCGGCGCCTGCTCGGCAGGTCGGTCCGCATCCCGGGGGAGCAGCGCGGGTCCGGCCAGCAGCGAGGCGGCCAGGCACACCGCGGCTGTGCCGCCGAGCGTGACCGCGGCGCTCCAGCCCCAGCTCAGGGTCCGGGCGCCGACCAGGGACGCGGCCACCCCGCCGAGGGAGAACACCGCGTGGAACGTCGACATCACCGGCCGCGCGTACCCCCGCTCCACCTGCACGGCATGGGCGTTCATGCTCACGTCCAGGCAGCCGTTGCCGAAGCCGAGCACGCACAGCGCGGCCCCGAGCGCCCAGCCGCTGGTCGCCAGCCCGGGCAGCACGACCGCCGCCGAGCACAGCGCGGCACTCACCGGGACCACCCGGCGCGCCCCGAACCGGTCGGCGAGCGGGCCGGCGAGCTGCATGCCCGCGAAGGCCCCCGCGCCCAGCAGGAGCAGCAGGGAGCCCAGCACGGCGTGACTGATCCCCGCCCGCCGCTCGACCGCCGGGATGTGGACGATCCACATGCCGAGGACGAACCCGTTCAGGGCGAAGTACGCGAAGGTGGCCGCCCGGGCGGCGCGAAGGGTTCGCTGCATGGGCGCGAACATAACAAACATTTGACATGTTTGTTAGAGCCAGAATCGCTCAAGCAGCCTGTTCGTGGTGTTCAATGGCGGTCATGGCAAGCACCGAGCGACACCGGCAGATCGTCGAGGCCGTCCGCGCCGAAGGCCGGCTGGGCGTCGCCGAACTCGCCGCGCTGACCGGCGCGTCGGAGATGACGGTCCGCCGCGACCTGGAGATCCTGGCCGGGCAGGGCGTCCTCGAGCGCTACCGCGGCGGGGCGCGCAGCCTGCTGCTGCGCGGCGAGGAGCCGCCGTTCGCCCTCCGGGTCACCGAGGGCCGCGCGGCCAAACAGCGGATCGCGGCGGAGGTCGCGGCGCTCGTGGCCGACGGCGAGACCGTCGTGCTCGACAGCGGCACCACCTGCCTGGAGGTCGCCCGCGCCCTGGAGCAGCGGCGGCTCACCGTCATGCCGCTGTCCCTCCACGCGGCCAACGCGCTGACCGGCGCGCCCCGGCTGCGGCTCATCATCCCCGGGGGTGAACCGCGTCCCGGCGAACTCGCCCTGACCGGCCCGCTCACCGAGTCGGCCCTCGCCGCCCTCCGCTTCGACACCGCCGTGCTCGGCTGCTGCGGCCTGACCGCCGCCGACGGCCTGACCGCCTACGACCTCGCCGAGGCCGCGGTGAAGCGGGCCGCCATCGCCTCCGCGCGCCGGGTGATCGCGGTCGCCGACGCCGCGAAGTTCTCCCGGACGGCGCTCGCGCACGTCGTGCCGGCCGGCGCGCTGCACACCGTCGTCACCGACGAGCGGGCCCCGCGCGAGGAAGTGGACGCGCTCACCGCGGCGGGCGTCACGGTCCGCACGGTGCCGGCCGAGGCCGGCTGACCCGGGGCGGCTTGTCAGCCGCGCAGCGCGGGGTCGCCGGCCTGGGGCGTGGGCAGCAGGGTGCGGGGCGTCGGGTGGGCCGTCATCAGCTGGCGCTCGTCCAGCCGCAGCGCCGTGCGCAGGTCCGTCCCGTCCAGCCCGGCGCCGTCGAGCAGCGCGCCGTGCAGGTCCGCGCCGTCCAGCAGGGCGCCGTCGAGGCGTGCGCCGCGCAGGTCGGCGCCGGACAGGTTCGCACCGTAGAGGTCCGCGCCGCGCAGATCGGCCTGGCGCAGCAGGGCCCGCGTGAGGTCCGCGCCGGACAGGTCGGCGTCGCGCAGCACCGTCGCGACGAGCCGTGCACCGGTCAGGTCCGCGCTTCCCAGATGCGCCGACTCCAGGTCGGCGCCGCTCAGATCGCAGCCGGTCAGATCGGCCCCCTCCAGGTCGACGCCCGCCATGGCCCGCGCCGGGACCGGGAGGACATGGCTGGCGGAAACGGCCGGGACAGCCAAGGTGGGGGGTTCGTCGTGCACAGTGAGGGCTCCTGTAGGTTCGGCGGGTCTGACAACGTTGTCAAAAGTTGGTCCATTTTGGGCCGTAAATGCGGGTGCGTCAAGGGGATTGGCGGATCCTGCCGGGGCGGGGGCCGTCGCGCGGGGGCCTTGCCGGGGGCGTGCGGGCCGGGTGTGGGGCGGTTCGTGCGAGTGGGGTGCGTGGGGTGCGGGAGGCTGGTTCCGGCGGGCGTCTGGGCGGGTGTGGGTGCGGGTGCGCAAGCCGGTGCCGGTGCTCGGGCGGTCGGCCGCCGGGGCCGGTGCGGGTGTCCGTCGCCGGCGGGGGAGTGGACGGGTGCCGGGATGGGTTCCGCCTGCCCGAGGCCTGGGCGGTGGCCGGCCGAGTGCGGCCCGGACGCCCGGCGGGCCGGGGAGGAGGACACTGGATCTGTCCGGGAGAACGGAACCGTACGCGCCGGTCGGAGGTGAACGGCCATGATCCGCGCCGTGTGGAACGGCACCGTGCTCGCCGAGGCCGAGGACGCGATCGTGGTGGAGGGCCGCCACTACTTCCCGCCCGACTCCCTGAACCGCGAGTACTTCGCCGAGAGCCAGACCAGGACGGTGTGCCCCTGGAAGGGCCTGGCGCACTACTACACGGTGACCGTGGACGGCGAGACCAACGTGGACGCCGCCTGGTACTACCGGCACCCCAGCCCGCTGGCCCGCAAGATCAAGAACTACGTGGCCTTCTGGAACGGAGTCGTGGTCGAGGGGTTCGCCCCGGAGGAGAACGCCTGAGGGGGCCGCGGCCCGGCCGGGACGCGGGTCTGTCCGGGCCGGCGCCCGTGCGCACGTCGGCGGCGCACCGTCGCCCTGCCTCGCGGGAAGTGCGACGCCGCGGCCAGGATGACGAGACGGCCGGCGGCTGCGGGCCGTGGCGCGGATCGGAGCGCGGCCGGGGAATCGGATTGCCTTGCCGGAGGCGGCGTGCGCACCATGCGCGGGTGCGCTTCTCCATCAACATTCCGAACTTCGGGGATTTCGCGGACCCCAGCAACGTCGCGACCGTGGCGGCCGCCGCCGAGGGGGCCGGCTGGGACGGGCTCTTCGTCTGGGACCACATCCTGCACCGCTACCACCAGGGCCGCCCCTTCGGTGACCCGTGGATGCTGCTGACGGCCGCCGCCCTGGCGACCTCCCGCATCCGGCTCGGCACCCTGCTGACCCCGGTCCCGCGGTACCTCCCGCAGCAACTCGCCCGCCAGGTGGCCACTCTCGACCAGCTCAGCGGCGGCCGGGTGGTCTTCGGCGCCGGCCTCGGCGGTCCGGTCGAGGACGAGTACCGCAGCTTCGGCGACACCGCTGAACCCCCCGTCCTCGCCGAGCGCCTGGACGAAGGGCTCGAACTCCTGCGGCGCTACTGGTCCGGCGAGCCGGTGGACCACCGCGGCGCGCACTACGAGGCGCGGGACGTGACGCTGCTGCCGCCCACCGTGCAGCAGCCCGGCCCGCCGATCTGGGTCGGCGGCTTCTGGCCGCGGCGCCGCCCGATGCGCCGCGCGGCGCGGTGGGACGGCGCGGTGCCGCTCTTCGAGACCGCCAAGCACGGCCATGTGCCCGACGTCGCGGAGGTGACCGAACTCATCGGCTACGTACGGCAGCACCGGTCGGCCGGGGCCGAGCAGCATTTCGAGTTCGTCCTCGGCGGTGCCACGCCCGCTGACGCGGCCAAGGCCAAGGACGTCATCGGTCCGCTGCACGACGCGGGCGCCACCTGGTGGGACGAGCGCCAGATCCAGACCGGTCCCGACCTCCACCGGCTCGAGCCGGTCCTGCGCCGTGTCGAGGCGGGTCCGCCCGCCCTCTGACCCTGCCGCCGATGGGCGTGTTCGCCTGCCCGTCCGTCCGTCCGCCGGCCGTACCGTACCGGTGACGTGTGCGGTCAGGCCGGGCGGAACGGGTCTGACCTGGGGATCGAACGGGGGCGCGGGTGCTCGGGGACGCGTTCAGCGGTTAGCCTCGGCGCACGACCACCGAGCGCGGGCCGCCCGCCGACGGGCCCCAGATCTCTCAGGAGGAGACCCCCATGAGCACCAACGGCCGGGTACAGCTGGGGACATGGCCGACGCCGCTCGAACCGGCGCCGCGCCTCGCGGCCGCGCTCGGCCTGGGCAGCGCGGACCTGTGGGTGAAGCGGGACGACCTCACCGGGCTCGGCGGCGGCGGGAACAAGGTCCGCAAGCTGGAGTGGACGGTCGGCGCCGCCCTCACCGACGGCGCCGACACCCTGGTGACCACCGGCGCCCCCCAGAGCAACCACGCGCGGCTGACGGCGGCGGCCGCGGCCCGGCTGGGTCTGACGGCGGTGCTCGTGTTCCCCGGCGCTCCGGGCGGGTCCGCGTCCGGGAACCTGGCGCTGGACGGCCTGTTCGGCGCCAGGATCGTCTGGGCGGGCGACGTCGACGCCGACGGGCTGGCCGAGGTGGCGGCCCGGACGGTGGAGCGGCTGGCCGGGGACGGCCGGCGTCCGGCCCTCATCCCCTTCGGCGGCTCCAACGCCCTTGGCGCCCAGGGCTACGCGGAGTGCGGGCGTGAACTGCTCGCCCAACTGCCGGACCTGGCCACCGTCGTGGTCGCGCTGGGCTCCGGCGGCACCATGGCCGGGCTCGTCGCCGCCCTGGGACCGGAGCGTGTGCTCGGCGTCGACACCCGGGCCATGGCCGAACCCGCCGCCGCGGTGGCCGCGATGGCGACCGGGGCAGGCGAGCGCGCCGTCACGCCCGGCGAACTGCTGATCCGCGACCAGCCGGGCGACTACGGGGTCCTCACCCCGCCGATCGCCGACGCCCTGACCCTCGCCGCCCGGACCGAGGGACTGGTGCTGGACCCGGTCTACACGGGACGGGCCCTCGCCGGGCTGGCCGCGGCGGTCGCGGACGGGACCGTCCTCCCCGGCCGCGCCACGGTGTTCCTGCACACCGGCGGACTGCCCGGCCTGTTCGGCCACCCGGCGGCCATCCGCCACGCCGAGGACGGCTTGCGGGACGCCGCGACGGCCCCCGAACCGGACCGGCACCCGTAGGCCCGAGGCGCCGGTCGCGGCACATCACCCGGCCGGCGAGTCCGGTCAGGCGACGAGGAGGCGCAGGCCGAGCTCCGCCGCGTCGAGGTCGACGAGTTCGCGGTTGCGTTCGGCCCACCGGCCCGAGGACAGGTCGTCGCGGAGCCTGCCGACCGCCCGCTGTTCGGCCTCCGGACCGACTCGGGTCCACACCGACACCGCGCGGCGCACGTGCTCCTCCAGGTACGCCCCGGGCCTGCGCCAGTACGCCTCGAAGAAGCCGTCGGCGCAGTCCCAGGGGATGAGCACCGGCTCGATGCGGGCCCCGATCGCGCGGGCCGCCTCCTCCACCGAGGGCCGTCCGGCGACGAGCCGGGCGACTTCGGGCAGGTAGTCGCGGGAGAGCCAGAACCGGTGACGCCAGCCGGTGTCACTGGCGTCGTGCGTGAACACCACCACGCGGCGCGCCACGCGTCGCATCTCGCGCAGCCCGGCGATCGGGTCGTGCCAGTGATGGAGGGTGCTGAAGGCCATCGCGGCGTCGAACGACCCGTCCTCGAACGGCAGCTGCTCCGCGGTGGCGGCCACGCACGGCGCCGCGCCCGCCGGACGCTGCGCCCGCATCACCGCCGACGGTTCGACCGCCGTGACGTCGCGGTCCGGGGGTTCGTAGGAGCCGGTCCCGGCGCCGACGTTGAGCACCGTCCGCGCGTCGCCGAGCGCGTCCCAGACCCTCGCGGCGATCCTGGGCTCCGTGCGTCGCGTCGCCGGGTAGGCGGACCCGATGGCTTCGTACAACTGCGCTCCGAACACCTTCAGTTGGTCCTCCGGCGGTGTCCTCATCCCCATCGCCCGTGCCTCCAGTTCCCTGTCGATGGCCGTCACCATGGCGGCAGCGCGGTCGCGCTGTTCCTGCAGGAGGCCGCGCAGCCGGTGCAGGTGCGCGACCGCGTCGGTGGCCGGGTCGTCGACCAGATCCGCGATCTCGCGCAGGCCGAAGCCCAGCCGCCGGTAGGCGAGTACCTCCCGCAGGCGCTCCACGTCACCCGCCGAGTAGGCCCGGTAGCCGCCCGCGGTCCGCGCGGACGGCCGTACGAGGGCGATCTCGTCGTAGTGGTGCAGCGTGCGCACGCTCACGCCGGCCAGCTCGGCAACGCGTCCCACGGTCAGGTGTTCCTCCATGCCACCGACGATGCGGCATGACGCCACGTGAGGGTCAAGCACTGGGCTCGTGCGGGGCGTGAGCGCTGCGGTCGGAGGGCCGGCTAAGCGGCGCGGCGGCCGAAGACGAGGCAGAAAGGGTGGTCCGCGGGGTCGGCGAACACCCGGTAGCGGCCTTCGAGTTCGCCGGGCAGACGCCGGGCGCCGAGGGCCAGCACCTCGTGTTCGGCGGTCTCGACGTCGTCCACCCGGATGTCCAGGTGCAGTTGCTGCGGGCGCCGCGGGTCGGGCCGGTCGGGAGCCGTCCAGTCGGTGACGCGCTGGAAGGCCGACTGCCGTGCGCCCGGCTCCGTTCCGATGACCACCCAGTCGTCGCCGTCCTCGTTGACGCGCATCCCCAGGACGGCGGCGTAGAACGCGGCGAGGGCGCGGGGATCGGGGCAGTCGAGCACCGTCTTCTCCAAGCGACCGATCATGTCCCGATTGTGGCACCCGCGCCCGCACCTTCACCCGCACCCGCGTGCGGAACGCCGCCGGGCTCCCTGCCCCGCCACGCCGACGGCCCGACAACTCCCGCGACGCGCGGCCCCCGGGCCCCTACACTCACCGCCCATGACACAACTGGACGAGCAGGGCCGTCCCGAGCCGCCCGCCGCCGCCGACGAGGCCGCGACCCTGCTGGGTTTCCTGGAGTTCCAGCGAGCGACCCTGGCCTGGAAGTGCGAGGGCCTGGACGCCGCGGGCATGGCGGCCACCGCTGCGGCCTCCACCATGACGCTCGGCGGGATGCTCAAGCACCTCGCCCTGGTGGAGGACTGGTGGTTCAGCGAGTGGCTCGACGGCAGGGAGCAGGCCGCGCCCTGGGACACCGTGGACTGGGACGCCGACCCCGACTGGGAGTGGCACTCCGCCAAGGACGACACGCCCGGGCAGCTCCTCGGTATCTGGCAGGACGCGGTCGGCCGCTCCCGCGAGCGCGTCGAGGCGGCCCTCGCGACCGGCGACATGGGTCAGTTGGCCCGGCGGACCGGAAAGAACGGCTTCAACCCGAGCCTGCGCTGGATCGTCTGCCACATGATCGAGGAGTACGCGCGCCACAACGGCCACGCGGACCTCATCCGTGAGGCCGTGGACGGCTCGACGGGGGAGTAGCCGAGGCGGGACGGTGCGGGCGGGGCCCGCACTCGCCCCTCGGGCAGAGCCACAGGCCAGGTGACGCCCGCCGGTCCCAGTCCCCGCTGCCTGCCCGGCCCGCGCGTGCCGACCCGGTGCCTGCCGCCCCGGTCCGGGCCCACCCGGGCTACCCGGGCGACCCCAGTCCGGGCCCACCCGGCCCCCCGGGCACGCCCCGTCCGCTCCACCCGCCCCGTCCGCATCATGAAACGGTTCACCGGCTCCCCGGGGCCCACGGGGAACGATCTCGGCCCCCCGTCCGAAACCAGCTCTGACCAGCCACGATTGACACCCAGGCAGGTCCGCGGGGACCACCGACCCCGCCCCCGCGCCCAAATCCTTTCACCTCGCCCCATTGACGCCGGTCGGCACTGAGGACAAGATTCCTGACGTCTCATTGGCATGTCCCGTGCCCCCACCACCTGGGCGCCAGGTGCGCCCGGCTCTCTGACAACGTTGTCACGGGAGGAGAGAGAGGAAAGCATGGCTGGAAGCAAGCAACGTCGCAGAGGTACGGCGGTGGTGGCGGTCGCCGCCTTCGCCGCGGCCGCCGCGGCAATGCTGCCGGCGCAGTCCGCGCTGGCGGCCGGCGACACCACAGGGGATCTCACCCACCTGGTCAACTCGTTCATCGGCACCCAGAACGACGGCAACACCTACCCCGGTGCGGCGGTGCCGTTCGGCATGGTGCAACTGTCGCCGGACACGGGCCACAACACGGGATACGACTACAACCAGGACCACATCCTCGGCTTCAGCTCCGTGCACCTGTCCGGTGTGGGCTGCGGCCTCGGCGGCGACCTGCCGGTGCTGCCGACGACCGGTGCGGTCACGTCCACCGACGACGCCGTGTACGCCGCGCCGTTCAGCCACAGCGACGAGACCGCCTCCCCCGGCTACTACAAGGTGAAGCTCGGCACGGGCATCACCGCGGAGCTCAGCGCCACCGCCCGCACCGGCTGGCAGCGCTACACGTTCCCGTCGACCGACCAGGCCAACGTCCTGCTCAACACCGGGCAGGCGCTGCACAAGGTCACCTCCAGCACGGTGACCGTGCTGGACGACCGCACGGTCGTCACGGCCATCACCGGGCGCGGCTTCTGCCAGGACACCCAGCCGTACACCCTCTACACCGAGACGAAGTTCGACCGGCCCTTCGCCTCGTTCGGCACGTGGAACGGCGCTGCCGTCACCGCGGGCAGCCACACGTCCACCTCCACCGGGCGCGGCGGCGCCTATGTGCGGTTCGACGCGACGCAGAACCACAGCGTCACGGCCGTCACCTCGCTGTCCTGGGTGGACGCGGCGGGCGCCGCCAAGAACCTCGCCGCCGAGGGCGGCGGCACGTTCGACACCACCAAGGCCGCGGCGACGCAGGCCTGGCAGGACCGGCTGAGCCAGATCCGTGTCCAGGGCGGTACCGACGAGCAGCAGCGCACCTTCTACTCCTCGCTCTACCGGTCCTTCCTCGCGCCGAACATCGGCAGCGACGTCGACGGCCGCTACACCGGCTGGGACGACAAGGTGCACGCCGGGGACGGCTCGACGTACTACCAGAACTGGTCCCTGTGGGACACCTACCGCACGCAGCAGCAGCTGCTGTCGCTGCTGGCTCCGGCCGAGTCCCGGGACATGGCGCTGTCGCTGCTGAAGATCGCCGAGCAGAGCGGCCAGCTGCCGCGCTGGGGCTACGCCACGGCCGAGACCAACATCATGACCGGCGACCCGGTGACCCCGTGGCTCGTCGACGCCTACCGCCAGGGCCTGCTGAAGGGCCACGAGGAGGAGGCGTACCGGATCCTGAAGAAGCACGTGGACAGCGCGGCGCCCGACTCCTCGCCGTCCGCGGTCCGTCAGGCCGACCCGGAGTACCTGGCCAACGGGTACGTCCCCTACGACCCGACGCGCCCGCAGACCAAGCCCGGCGACGACGACTACCAGCACGGGCCGTCCGCCACGCTGGAGTACGCGCTCGCCGACGCCGCGCTGGGCGGGATGGCCAAGGACCTCGGTCACGGCGCCGACGCCCGCAGGTACCTGGCCCGCGGCCAGAACTACCGGAACATCCTGGACCCGGCCACCGGCTTCTTCCGTGCCCGTGACAACGACGGCGCGTTCGTCGGCCCGTCCGACCCCGCTTCCAGCGTCGGCTTCCACGAGGGCACCTCGTGGCAGTACATGTGGCTGGTGCCGCAGGACGTGCCCGACCTGGTCGGCCTGATCGGCGGGACGGACACCGCCAACTCCCGGCTGGACTCGTTCTTCGCCTACGACCAGCTGCTGAAGGACCCGGCCGGCACCGCCCGCAACGTGTGGGTCAACGGCCCGTACTCGTACTACAACCAGGACAAGTACAACCCGCAGAACGAGCCCGACCTCGGCGCGCCGTACACGTACCTGTCCACCGGGCAGCCGTGGAAGACCACCGACGTCGTGCACGCCGCGCTGACCCTGTTCACCGACGCGCCCAACGGCGTGACCGGCAACGACGACCTGGGCACCATGTCCTCGTGGCAGGTGCTCTCGGCGATCGGCGTCTACCCGATGACGCCGGGCACCGACCTGTGGGGCCTGTCCACGCCGCTGTTCGACCGGGTGGACGTGACCCTGGACAAGCGGTACTACCCCAAGGGCCACCTCACCATCACCGCGCCGGGCAGCTCGGACAGCAACCGGTACATCCAGTCCGCGCGGCTGGGCGGCAAGCAGCTCGCCCACACCTACCTCACCACCGGTGACATCCGGGCCGGGCGGGACATCGACCTGACCCTGGGCACCAGCCCGTCGGCCTGGGGGACTCTGAAGTCCGACGCGCCGCCCACACTGGACAAGGCGCCCGACACCCAGCGTCACACCGCGGCGGCGGTCTCGCCGTCCGCCGTGGGCGTGCTCGGCGGCGGCACCGCCACCGACGTGACGGTCTCCGCGGTGCTGACCGCGCCCGGCACGGCGTCCGGCACCGTGAGCATCAGCGCCCCGGCGCCGCTCACCGTGGAGCCCGAGCAGGCCTCGTTCCAGGTGCGTTCGGGGACGGTGCCCGCCACGCACACCGTGCCGGTGCACATCACCGCGCCGGCCGGCACGCCCGACGGCACGTACCAGGTCACCGTCAAGGTGACGCAGACCGGCGGGCCCTCGGTCACCCGGACCCTCCCGGTCTCGGTGACCACCGCCACCTGCACCGGCGCCACGGGATCCTGCCCGCAGGACCTGTCCGGCCAGTACAACGTGGACGGGGTCAGCGCGTCCGGCGCCACCGGTGCCGACTTCGACGGCACGGGGACCAGCTTCCCGGCCGAGCAGCTGCCCGCCCCCGGCCCCGGGGTCCTCGGCGGCCACGCATACCGGTTCCCGGACACCACCGGCAGCGCGCCCAACTTCGCGACCGCGCACGGCCAGACCGTCGCCCTCGTGCAGCGGAACTACTCCGCCCTGGACGTGCTGCTCACCGCCCACCACGGCGACGTGCAGGGCACCGCGACCGTCCACTACTCCGACGGCAGCTCGGCCTCCGTGCCCCTGAACGCCACCGACTGGGCGTCGGGCTCCCCGCGGCTCGGCGAGGATCCCGCGATCCACGCCGACAGCCGCTACAACGCCCAGGGGCAGCCCGACGGCGTGGCGGTCAACATCTGGCACCTGACGGTGCCGCTGGACAGCGGCAGGACCGCTGTCTCGATCACCCTGCCCGACGACACCCGCATGGCGCTGTACGCGCTGAGCGGACGCAACGCCTGACGGACCGTCACACCTCCGTCGTCCAGTCATGCGGCCGGTCGCCGCGCCCCACGGGACGGGCGCGGCGACCGGCACGCACAGCCGGCCCCACCACGAAGCAGAGAGGCAGCACCCCATGACCCATGGCCGTGCCCGCCGTACCCTCGCCAGATCCCTGCTGGCAGGAGCGGTATCCCTGGCCCTGACCGCCCCCCTGTCCGCGCTCGCCCACGCGGACACCCCGGGAGCGGACGACGCGCCCGCCTTCACCACGTCGTTCGAGTCCGGCCAGCCGCAGCCCGACTGGACCAGCACCGCGGAGAACGGCCCGGACGGCAAGCCCATGGTCTCCGGTGTGACCGCGGGCACCCTGCCCGTGCTCGCCGGCAGCATCAAGGACAAGATCACCGCCGTCACCGCCAACTCGGACAACCCGCCGAACGAGGTCGCGGCCAACGCCGCCGACGAGGACCCCAACACCAAGTGGCTGACGTTCAACTCCACCGGGTGGGTGCAGTACCAGCTCAGCGGTGACGTCACGGTCAAGAAGTACGCCCTGACCTCGGCGAACGACTCCCCGGGCCGCGACCCCAAGGACTTCCAGCTCCAGGGGTCGGCCAACGGCACCGACTGGACCACGGTGGACAGCAGGACCGGCCAGGACTTCCCCGGCCGCTTCAAGTCCAAGGTCTACGACGTCGCCACGCCCGGTGCGTACCGCTACTACCGGCTGAACGTCAGCGCCAACCACGGGGACCCGATCGTGCAGCTCGCCGACCTGATCCTCTCCGACGGCTCGGCCGCACCGCCGCCCACCGCCGGGATGACCACCGACATCGGCAAGGGCCCGTCCTCCGGCCCCGACGTGAAGCCCAACGTGGGCTTCACCGGTCTGAAGGCCCTGGAGTACGCGGGCACCCACACCCAGGCGGGTGCGGTGCACGCGTACAACAAGCTGTACGACGTGCACATCAAGGTCAACCCGAACACCCGGCTCTCGTACGAGATCTTCCCCGAGCTGACCGGCGGCGACCTCAACTACCCCAGCACCTACGCCTCGGTCGACCTGCACTTCACCGACGGCACCTACCTCAGCCGGCTGCAGCGCACGGCGCAGGACGAGTACGGCAACGAGCTGTCCCCGCGCGGCCAGGGCGACGCCAAGGTGCTCTACGCCTCGCAGTGGAACCAGGTCTCCGCCGAGGTCGGCAAGGTCGCCGCGGGCAAGACCATCGACCGGATCCTGCTCGGCTACGACGACCCCAAGGGGACGTCGGGCGAGGGCGGTTCGACCCAGTTCAAGGGCTGGATCGACGACCTGGCCGTCGGCACCGTGCCGGCGAGCCACCCCAACGCCGACTACGTGAACGCGGTCGACACCCGGCGCGGCACCAACTCCTCGGGCTCGTTCTCGCGCGGCAACAACCTGCCGCTGACCGCGGTGCCCAACGGCTTCAACTTCTTCACCCCGGTCACCGACGCGGGCTCCGACAGTTGGGAGTACAGCTACGCGGCCCAGAACAACGCGGACAACCTGCCGACGCTGCAGGCGCTCGGCATCAGCCACGAGCCCAGCCCCTGGATGGGCGACCGCGACCTGTTCCAGGTGATGCCGTCCGGCGCGACCGGCACACCGGACCTCAGCCGCAGCGCCCGCGCGCTGCCGTTCCGCCACGCCGACGAGACGGCCGAGCCGGACTACTACGGCGTGACGTTCACCAACGGCATCAAGGCCGAGATCGCGCCCACCGACCACGCCGCGGAGTTCCGGTTCACCTTCACCGGTGACACCGGCAACCTGCTCTTCGACAACATCGACAACAACGGCGGCCTGACCTTCGACGCGGCCGACGGCACCCTGGACGGCTGGTCGGAGCACCGCAGCGGCCTGTCCACCGGGGCCAGCCGGATGTTCGTGCACGCCGAGTTCGACCAGGCGCCGGCCACCGCGGCCAAGACCACCGGGCAGGGCCGCGACAACGTCACCGGCTACGCCCGGTTCGACACCTCGAAGACCAAGACGGTGACGATGCGCATCGCCACGTCGTTCATCAGTGCCGCCCAGGCCAAGAAGAACCTCGACCTGGAGATTCCGGCCGGCACGTCCTTCGACACGGTGAAGAACCGGGCCGCCCAGGCGTGGAACGCCAAGCTCGGCAAGGTACAGGTGCAGGGCGCGAGCCAGAACCAGCTCACCACGCTGTACTCGAACCTGTACCGGATGAACCTGTACCCGAACTCCGCCTCGGAGAACACCGGTTCCGCGGACAAGCCGGTCTACCGGTACGCCAGCCCGTTCTCCAAGCAGGGCCCCAGCTCGGCCACCGAGACCGGCGCCCAGGTGAAGGACGGCAAGGTCTACGTCAACAACGGCTTCTGGGACACCTACCGCAGCGAGTGGCCCGCCTACTCCCTGCTGGAGTCCAAGACCGCCGGTGAGCTCGCCGACGGGTTCGTCCAGCAGTACAAGGACGGCGGCTGGACCTCGCGCTGGTCCTCGCCCGGCTACGCCGACCTGATGACCGGCACCAGCTCCGACGTGGCCTTCGCCGACGCCTTCGCCAAGGGCGTCGACAACTTCGACGTCAAGGCCGCCTACGCCGCCGCGGTGAAGAACGCCACCGTGGTGCCGACCAGCTCCGGCGTCGGCCGCAAGGGCCTGGACACCTCGGAGTTCACCGGTTACACCAACACCGCCCAGGGCGGCAGCGTCTCCTGGTCGCTGGACGGCTACATCAACGACTACGGCATCGGCACCATGGCCGCCAAGCTCGCCCAGGACCCGAAGACATCGAAGGCCGACCGCCAGCGCTACCAGGAGGAGTCCGACTACTTCCTGGCCAGGGCGCTCAACTACACCACCATCTTCAACAAGAACGTCGGCTTCTTCGAGGGCCGCAAGGCCGACGGCTCGTGGCGGGTGCCCGACGCGAGCTACGACCCGCAGCAGTGGGGCAACGAGTACACCGAGACCAACGCGTGGAACTACGCCTTCACCGTTCCGCAGGACCCGAACGGCGTCGCCGCCCTCTACGGCGGCCAGCAGAAGCTGGAGCAGAAGCTCGACACGTTCTTCTCCACCCAGGAGACCGCTGACGGCGACGCGGGCGGCTACGGCGGCACCATCCACGAGATGATCGAGGCGCGGGACGTCCGCATGGGCGAGCTGGGCCTGAGCAACCAGCCCTCGTTCGGCATCCCGTACATGTACGACTACGCCGGCGCCCCCGCCAAGACCCAGGCGGTCATCCGGGAGATCCAGCAGCGGCTGTTCACCGGCAGCCAGATCGGCCAGGGCTACCCCGGCGACGAGGACAACGGCGCCACCTCGACCTGGCAGATCTTCAGCGCGCTGGGCTTCTACCCGCTGCAGGTCGGCAACGACAACTACGTGATCGGCTCCCCGCTGTTCACCCGCGCGACGGTTCACCTGGACAACGGCCGCAGCATCGTGGTCAACGCGCCGGACAACAGCCGGAGCAACGTCTACGTGCAGTCGCTGAAGGTCGACGGCCAGCCGTGGAACAAGGTCTACCTCACCGGCGACCAGCTCAGGAACGGTGCGGTGCTCGACTTCACCATGGGCTCCAAGCCGTCCGACTGGGGGACCGGCAAGAACGCCCTGCCGCCGTCGCTCACCCCGGCCGGCAGCACCCCCGACCCGCTGACCGACACCACCGGTTCCGGGCTCGGCACCGGCAAGGCCTCCGACGGCACCGACGTCTCCGGCCTGTTCGACAACACCTCGGCCACCCGGGTGAGCTTCTCCTCCGCGACCCCGGTGATCGACTACGCCTACTCCGGCAAGGACGGCCAGCCGGCCGCCGGGCAGAAGGCGACCTTCTACACCCTGACCTCGGCCACCACCGCGGGGCAGGACCCGACGAGCTGGCGGCTCCAGGGTTCGAACGACGGCCAGAGCTGGAAGACGCTGGACAGCAGGTCCGGTGAGACCTTCAGCGACCGCCTGCAGACCCGTCCGTTCGAGATCGCCACGCCGGGCACGTACACCACCTACCGGCTGGTGGTGACCGCCAACAGCGGTGCCACCACCACCTCGCTGGCGGAGATGGAACTCCTCGCCCGCTAGGTGCCGCACAGGCCCGGGCTCCGCGGAACACCCCGCGGGGCCCGGCAGCGCGGTGGGCCGGTCCTCCGGGACCGGCCCACCGTCGTCCGTCGACCGGCGCTACGGCGTTGCGGCGGTTCAGCGGTTCAGCGGTTCAGTAGTTCAGATGGGTCTGCCAGTCCGCCGGGACCCGCTCGGCCGGACCCGGAGCCGACTGCCCCTCCGGGTGGCTGACCGGCGGGGCGAGGTCGGGCCCGTCGACGTAGGACTGCGTCCGGTAGTTCCAGTACCAGTCCTCGCCCGGCTCGTAGCTGCGGACCACGTCGTGGCCGGTCGTCCTGGCGTGCGCGTCCGCGTGCTGGGACGGGGAGCTGTCACAGCACCCGATGTGGCCGCAGGTGGCGCACCGGCGCAGGTGGAACCACCAGCCGCCGGCCGCGTCGCAGTCCAGGCAGCCCTCACCGCTCGGCGGCACGGTCGGGTCGATCCCCGGGATGTCGGAAGTGGTCATACGGGAGAAGCCTCCTCGGTGTCGGACTCCGCGGCGGTCAGCGGCAGCAGCACCCGGAAGCGGGTGTCACCCGGTTCGGACTCGACCTGCAGGTCCCCGTGGTGCTTGTTGACCACGATCCGCCACGAGATGTCGAGGCCGAGACCGGTGCCCTGTCCCACCGGTTTGGTCGTGAAGAAGGGCTCGAAGATCCGTTCGCGGATCTCCGCCGGGACCCCGGGACCGGTGTCCCGGAACTCCACGGCAAGCCTGCCGTGCTCGGACGAGGTGCGCACGGTGAGCGTCCCGGTGCCGTCCATGGCCGACACCGCGTTGTCGATCAGGTTCGTCCACACCTGGTTGAGCTCGCCCGGGTAGGCGGGGACGCGCGGCAGGGAGGTGTCGAACTCCTTGACCACCTTCACTCCGTCGCCGATCTTCCCCGCGAGCATCTGCAGGGTGCTGCCGAGCAGTTCGTGGATGTCGACGACCTGGTACGGCGCCCGGTCCAGCTGGGAGTACTGGCGGGCGGCGTTCACCAGTCCGGAGATCCGGGTGGTGGAGTCCTCGATCTCGTTCATCAGCAGTTCGGTCTCGACCGTGTAGTTCAGCCAGCGCAGCGCGCTCTCCAGCAGTTCGGCGTCGACCGCCGCAGCCACCTGGTCGAGCCACTCCTCGTCGAGGCCGGCCTGGACGAAGACCGGCGCCAGGTCCCAGCCGCCGCGGATGCCGTGGTCGTCCAGCCAGTCCGCGACGACGTCCTCGCGGTCGGAGGCTTCCAGCGGGCTCAGGTCCTCCGCCTTGGCGACCCGGTCGGCCGCGCGCTCCTGGATGCCCACCAGGGTGTCCAGGTCCGCCTGCCGGTACGAGCCGCCGGCCAGGATCTTCAGTTTGTGCCGCATCCCGGCGACGCGCTCGCGCAGCGCCGCGGTGGCCCGCAGCGCGGCCGCGGCCGGGTTGTTGAGCTCGTGGGTCAGGCCCGCCGACAGCGAGCCGAGGGCGAGCAGCCGCTCACGCTGGCTCACCCGCTGCTGGAACGCCTGGTTGCCGAAGAACAGCCCCTCCAGCAGGTGCACGGCCATCGGGAACCAGTCGTGCACGATGCGCGAGAACTCGTCGGCGGCCAGCACGAAGAACCGGGAGGGGACGGTCACCCGCATCGAGTTGGTGTAGAGCTGCGGCACGCGGTCGCCCAGGTAGGCCTGGAACGCCCCGGCGTACACCCCGCGCTGGGAGGTGCGGGTGATCTCCACGTCGTCGTCGCCGACCCGGCGCGAGGTGACGACGGTGCCCTCCAGCAGCACGTAGAAGCACGTCGCCGGGTCGCCCTCGGCGTACACCGGCCCGGGGTCCACGCACTCCACCCGGCCGGACGCGCAGAGCTGCCCGAGCTGGTCGTCGGTGAGCTTCTCGAAGAGGAACAGCGTCTGCAGCTCGGACGGGTCGCAGGGCAGCGTTTGCGGGGTCACAGGCCCTCCAGGTAGCGGTGCACGAGCATCACGGCCATCGCGCCCTCGCCGACCGCGGACGCGACCCGCTTGGCGGACTCGGAGCGGACGTCGCCGGCGGCGAACACCCCGGGCACACTGGTCTCCAGGTGGTAGGGCAGCCGGTCCGGTTCCCAGCCGGGGGGCCGGCGGCCCTCCGCGGTCAGGTCGGGACCGGTCAGCACGAACCCGTGGTCGTCACGGCGGACGACGCCGTCCAGCCAGTCGGTGCGGGGCGCGGCGCCGATGAAGACGAACATCCGCTGGCAGTCGACCAGTTCGGTGCGGCCGGAGGCGCGGTCGCGCAGCGCCAGGCCCTCCAGGTGGTCGCTGCCGTGCACCCCGGACACCTCGGTGCCGGTCCGGACGTGGATGGTGGGGACGGCCGCGATCTGCTGGATGAGGTAGTGCGACATCGACGCCTCCAGCGAGGGCGCGCGCACCAGCAGGGTCACGGACTTGGCGGTGCGCGACAGGTACACGGCCGCCTGCCCCGCGGAGTTGGCACCGCCGACGATGAAGACGTCCTGGCCCTCGCAGCCCGCGGCCTCGGTGAGCGCCGAGCCGTAGTAGACGCCGCGCCCGGTGAACTCGGTCATGCCGGGGACGTCCAGCAGCCGGTAGTTGACGCCGGTGGTGAGGATGACGCTGTGCGCCGCGACCGAGGAGCCGTCGGCGAACCGCACGGTCCGCGTCGGCCCGCTGACCTCCAGGGCGGTGACCTCGCACGCGGTGAGCATCTCGGCGCCGAACCGGCCGGCCTGGCGCCGGGCCCGGTCGGTCAGCTGCGCGCCGGAGACGCCGTCGGGGAAGCCCAGGTAGTTCTCGATGCGGGCGCTCTGCCCGGCCTGGCCGCCGGTCGCGGTGCGCTCGATCAGGACCGTGCGCAGCCCCTCCGAGGCGCCGTAGACGGCCGCGCCGAGTCCGGCCGGCCCGGCGCCGATCACCACCAGGTCGTAGAACTCCTCGGCCGGGCTGGTGGCCAGGCCCACCTGGGAGGCCAGGTCCTGGTCCGAGGGCTCGACCAGCACCTCGCCGCCGGGCGCGACCACGACCGGCAGACGCATCCCGTCGTGCCCGGCCGCCGCCAGCAGCCGCTGCCCCTCGGGCTGGTCGGACAGGTACCAGCGGTAGGGCACCTGGTTGCGGGCGAGGAACTCGCGGACGCCGGTGGAGCGGGCCGACCAGCGATGGCCGACGACCTTGGTCTCGGGCACCGGGCGGTGGTCCGAGCTCAGCCACGCGTCCAGCAGGTCGTCCAGCACCGGGTAGAGCTTCTCCTCCGGCGGGTCCCACGGCTTGAGCAGATAGTGGTCGAGGTCGACGACGTTGATCGCGTCGATCGCGGCGCCGGTGTCGGCGTAGGCGGTCAGCAGGATCCGGCGGGCGCCCGGGTGGATGTCCATGGCACGTTCGAGGAACTCGATGCCGTTCATCTCCGGCATCCGGTAGTCGGCCAGGATCACCGCGACCAGGTCGCCGCGCAGCTTGATCTCCTTGAGCGCGTCCAGCGCCGAGTCCCCGGACTCGGCGCGTACCACCCGGTAGCGCTCGCCGTAGCGGCGGCGCAGGTCACGGGCCACCGCGCGTGAGACGCCCGGGTCGTCGTCGACGGTCAGGAGCACGGCTCGGCGAGAGCTGTCCGCTGTAGTCATGGGCATCCCCGTCCCCGGTTGTGGCCTGCGCGGATGTCGTCCACGCACGTCCCCGGTTCAGCCTAATGGGCTGGGGGGTGAGACGCATGACCGATGATTTGTGTCCGAATGGTTGCGTACGACAAGGCCCGATGCAACACTCCCAGACGCAAACCAACGAATTCGCGCAGCACCCCCCACCCTGAAGCCTGAGTGTTCCGGTGATCCGTGGGCGAGCGCACGGCCCCCACGGTGAACGGGACACCGACGTGGAGGTCCCCGAATGACAGCTCACCGCACAGGCGGCCGGATACTCCGGCGCTGCCTGGCGATCGGTGCCACCCTCGCCCTCGTCCTGGGCCTGGGCTCGACGGCCGGTTCGTTCGCCGCCTCGCCGCGGCCGGCCGCCGTCACCTCCGCCGCTCCCGCGGCGGCCGGCAGCCACTCCGTCACCTACGACGGCTACTCGTTCATGATCGACGGCAAGCGCACCTACCTGTGGTCGGGGGAGTTCCACTACTTCCGGCTGCCCAACCAGGACCTGTGGCGCGACGTGCTGCAGAAGATGAAGGCGGCGGGCTTCAACTCCGTCTCCCTGTACTTCGACTGGGGCTACCACTCCCCGGCGCCGGGCGTCTACGACTTCACCGGCGTGCGGGACGTCGACAAGCTGCTCGACATCGCCGACCAGGTCGGCCTCTACGTCATCGCCCGCCCCGGCCCGTACATCAACGCCGAGGTGGACGGCGGCGGTTTCCCCGGCTGGCTGTCGACGAAGGCGGGCAACACCCGCACCAGCGACCCGCAGTACCTGAAGTACAGCGACGAGTGGCAGACCCAGATCGACCGCATCCTGGCCCGCCACCAGCTCACCGACGGCACCGGCTCGGTCATCGAGTACCAGGTCGAGAACGAGTACTACAACGGCAGCGCCGCCGGCCGCACCTACATGAAGCACCTGGAGGACAAGGCCACCGCCGACGGCATCACCGTGCCCCTGGTCGGCAACAACAACGGCACCTTCAACTCCGGTGACGCGGCGCTGGCCGTGGACGGCGCCGACTCCTACCCGCAGGGCTTCAACTGCAGCAGCCCCACCAAGTGGAACGGCGTCCCGGACATCAGCTACGACCACCCGGCCGGGAAGCCGCTGGAGACCGCCGAGTTCCAGGGCGGCGCCTTCGACCCGTGGGGCGGCCCCGGCTACGACAAGTGCGCGCAGCTGATCAACGACCAGTTCGCGGACGTCTTCTACAAGCAGAACATCGCGGTCGGCGCGACCTCGCAGAGCTTCTACATGACGTACGGCGGCACCAACTGGGGCTGGCTGGGCGAGCCGCAGAACTACACCTCGTACGACTACGGCGCCGCGATCCGTGAGACCCGGCAGCTCGACCCGAAGTACGACCAGGACAAGCTGATCGGCTACTTCACCCAGGCGGTCGCCCCGCTCACCAAGACCGACGCGCTCCCGGCGACGCCCACGGACAACGCCGCGATCGTGGACACCGCGCGGCTCAACCCCGACACCGGCACCCAGTTCCACGTCCTGCGGCACGCAGACTCCACGTCGACCGGCACCGACAGCGCCCACGTCACCATCGACCTCGGCGCCCACCCCGGGTACACCTACGACGACCGGGACAGCGCCCTGGCGTACACCGGCGGCTGGTCCCACGTCGGCTCCGAGCAGAACTACACCGGCGGCGACTACCAGCACACCGAGTCCTTCAGCAGCACCGCGGGCGACAGCATGAGCGTCGGCTTCACCGGCACCGGTGTGAAGTGGATCAGCAACCTCGACGGCAACCACGGCACCGCGGACGTCTATCTGGACGGCGCCAAGGTCAAGACCGTCGACCTGTACGGCGCGAACAAGCAGAACCAGTACGTGGCCTACCAGGCGAGCGGCCTGGCGGCCGGCGCGCACACGCTGAAGATCGTCGTCACCGGGAACAAGAACTCCGCGGCGAGCGGCACCTTCGTGACCGTCGACGCCATCGACGTGGCCACCGGCTCGGCCTCCACCGCGCCCGTCTACACCGTGCCGCAGCAGCCGGGCACCTCGCTCGCGCTGAACGGCCGGCAGAGCAAGATCATCGTGGCCGGATACGACCTCGGCGGCAACCACCTGCAGTACTCCACCTCGGAGATCATGACCAACGCCACCATCGGCGGCCGCGACGTCGCCGTGCTCTACGGCGACCACGGCTCCGACGGCGAGACCGTGCTGAAGTACGCGGCGCGGCCCACGGTCACCGCCACCGGCGGCAGCGTCACCTCGACCTGGGACCCGGCCACCGGCGACCTGCGGCTCAACTACAGCCACACCGGACTGACCCGCGTGCAGATCACCGGCGGCGGCCACCCGCTCCTGCTGCTGCTCGCCGACACCGCCACCGCCAAGACCTTCTGGCGGCAGGACACCGCGGCCGGCCCGGTCCTGGTCCGCGGCACGCACCTGCTGCGCGGCGCGACCGCCCAGGCCGGGACCCTGGCGCTCACCGGCGACAACGGCACCGACCCGGCCATCGAGGTCTTCGGCACCGCGGCCGCGGTCACCTGGAACGGGCACACCGTGCACACCACGGCCACGCCCACCGGCAGCCTCACCGGCTCCGTCGCCACCGCCGCGCCGGTCACCCTGCCCGCCCTCACCGGCTGGAAGCACGTCCAGGAGTCGCCCGAGTCCCAGCCGGGCTTCGACGACTCCGGCTGGCAGGTCGCCGGCAAGATGACCTCCAACAGCACGACCACCCCCGGCAGCCTGCCGGTGCTCTTCGCCGACGACTACGGCTTCCACACCGGGAGCACCTGGTACCGCGGCCGGTTCACCGGCACCGGCAAGGAGACCGGCATCACCCTGTCCGCGCAGAGCGGCGGCCGTGCCGCTGCCTCCTCGGTGTGGCTCAACGGCACCTTCCTCGGCAGCTCCACCGCCGACGGCCAGAAGACCTACACCTTCCCGGCCGGCCTGGTGAAGACCGGTGCGGACGCGAACGACAACGTGATCTCGGTGCTGACCGTCAACATGGGCCACGAGGAGGACTACAACGAGTCCAACGGCAACAAGGCCGCCCGCGGCCTGACCGGGGCCACGCTCACCGGCAACCCGCTGGGCACGGTCACCTGGCGCCTGCAGGGCGTCCGCGGCGGCGAGACCCCGGTCGACACCGTGCGCGGACCGCTCAACACCGGCGGCCTGTACGGCGAGCGCGCCGGCTACATGCTGCCCGGGTACCCGACCGGCGGCTGGCAGCCGGTCACCCTGCCGGCCACCGACACCACGCCCGGCGTCTCCTGGTACAGCACCACGGTCGCCCTGGACCTGCCCAAGGGCCAGGACACCTCGCTGGGCCTGAGCATCACCGACGACCCGTCCCGCGAGTACCGCGCCGAGCTGTACGTCAACGGCTGGGACGTCGGCAACTACGTCAACTACCTCGGCCCGCAGCACAGCTTCCCGGTGCCCGACGGCATCCTGAACCCCAACGGCAGCAACACCGTGGCCATCGCGGTCTGGAACCTGGACGGCTCCACGGGCGGGCTCGGCAAGGTCGCGCTGACGAACTACGGCAGCTACGCCTCCTCGCTCACCGTCGCCCAGAACGACAGTCCCCGGTACGACCCGGCCGCCTACCGGATGCCGGCCGCACCGCGCTCCTCGGTCAGTCTCGCGGTGCCCGGATCGGTGAGCGGCGGGCAGCACTTCACCGCCACCGCGACGGTCAGCGTCCCGGCCGGCGCGCCGCCCGCCACGTCGGTCACCGCGGCACTCGCCGCGCCCGACGGGTGGACGGTCGGCGCCGCGTCCACACCGCCGTCGGTCGCCCGGATCGACGGCGGCGGCTCGGCCACCTTCAGCTGGGACGTCACCGCGCCCCAGAACCCGGCCAAGGCGAGCCCGCTGACGGCCACCGCGACCCTGCGGCAGGCCGGCCGCACCGCCACACCCGCCGACACGCGGTTCACCGGCTCCGTGCCGGCGCCGCCGCCCGCGGGCGCGGACCAGGTCAGCGACCTGACATGGCTGTCGGCGACCAACGGGTGGGGGCCGGTCGAACGTGACCAGAGCGTCGGCAACACCGCGGCGAACGACGGCACCCCGCTGAAGCTCGGCGGCACCACCTACGCCAAGGGGCTGGGCACCAACTCGCCCAGCGACGTCCAGGTCTATCTGGCCGGCGGCTGCAGCCGCTTCACCGCGACCGTCGGAGTCGACAACGGCGACCCGGGGACCGTCACCTTCTCCGTGATCCTGGACGGCAAGGTGCTCACCACCACGCCCGTCCTCAACGGGAAGTCGGCGCCGGTCGCCCTCGACGTCCCCGTCAGCGGCGGTCAGGTCCTCGACCTGTCCGTGGGCGACGGCGGGGACGGCAACGGCAACGACCACGGCGACTGGGGCAACCCGATCGTGACCTGCCAGGGGAGCTGAACCCCCCCACGTCACGGAACCGCCGCACCGGGGGCACAACCCGCCCCCGGTGCGGCGGTTTTCGTGTCCCCGGGCACCGATACAGTGATGCGTGAGGAGGGAACCCGAGGCAACCTTCTCGCATCTGACATTTGTTGGGCCCGGTGCCATGAACGCGGCACACGCGCCCGGGGGCGGGACCGGCCGAGCGCCGGGAGTCGAGGGGGCTGCGTGTCCTGGGATCAGTACGACATGGCCGGGGGAGCGGGCGGCGGGGACGCCGGCCCGCCCGGGGGCTTCACCCTGCCGCCCTTCCCGCCGGCGCCGCCGCCGGGGCCGCCCGTGGTCCCGGCCGGCCCCGCCGACCGCGTGCGGGCCCTCGCCGTGGCCGTGCTCAACCTCAGCGGGCTCGGGCTGGGCTACGCGCTGCTGCGCCGCTGGTTCGCCATGGTGGTGTGCTGGGCCGCGACCGCCGCGCTGCTGGTGGCGGCGCTGCCCGCGGACGCCGAGGGGGTGTCACGCGGCGTCCTGGCCGCCTACCTGGCGTTCCTGGCGCTGGCGGCCGTGCACGGTGCCAGGCGCGGTCTGCGCACTCCGCTGAGCCGGCCTCCCCGCGCGCCGATCGCGCTGCTGCTGGGCCTGGTGATGCTCGCGGTGCCGGCCGGGGCCGTCGCCGCCTACGGCGGGGCCCAGGACGAGGCCACCCAGAAGATGCTGCTGGAACACCTCGACCACGCCGACCGGCTGGTGCGGGCCGCCAAGGCCAAGCCCTTCGCCGCGGCCCAGCCCGACTACCGCACGGCGCTGGCCGCCTACCGGGACCTTAGCCAGAACCACCCGGGCTCCCGTGCGGCGCGGCGCGTCCCGGACCGGCTGGCCGCCTACTACACGGCCGTCGGCGCGCCCTTCGCGCAGAAGAGGTACTGCGACGCGATCGCCCCGCTGACCTATCTGCGCACGGTGCCCGCCTCCTACGGCAAGCCCGGCGTCGGCGCGCTCGCCACCTGGCCCGACGACCGGCTGGCGACGTCGCTCTACGAGTGCGGGGTGGCCGACCTGGCCAAGGACCCGTCGGCGTCCGGCGGCAGCGGCGACCACCTCAGCGAACTGCTCACCCTCTTCCCGGCGTCCCCGCAGGCCGCGAAGGTCGAACCGGCCGTCCGGTCCACCATCGGCGGCGCCGCCGCGGGCCTGCACGGCAAGGACCCGTGCTCGGCCACCGAGCGGCTGCGGCAGCTCGGCAAGCGGGCCGCGGCGCTCCCCGGCGACAACGCCGGGCTGACCGCGGCCCTGACCAAGGACTCGCGGCAGGCCGACGGGTACGTCGAGTCCGGCACCTACGCCTGCGGCGTGCACCAGTACCGCAGCGGGGACTTCCCCGGCGCGGTGGAGACCATGAACGGCTTCGCGCAGAAGTACCCGCACGACCGGAACCGGGCGCTGGCCCAGAAGATCTCCATCGCGGCCCGGGTCGCCCAGGTGGAGCCCGCCGCCGGGCACCGCCTCCCGACCACCGCGTCCGGCGGCAGCATCCCGATCACCGTCAGCAACGACAGCCCGGAGGCGACGGAGGTGTTCTTCACCGGCCCGGTCACCGGTAGCTTCACGCTGAGCGCCTGCGGCAGCTGCCACGCGTACACCGACGCGGCCGCGGGCCGGACCTCGGCGTGCAAGAGCGGCAAGAACTACCCGAAGAAGACGCTCAACCTCCCGGCGGGCACCACGTACTTCATGTACACCTCCGGCGAGAAGTCGAGCCGCAACACGCCCGGCGGCGACACCGTCAAGCTCCAGTACGGCTACATCTACACGGAGTGCACGTTCAACGTGAACGCGTCGTTCAGCCTGTAGCCGCGCGGCCGCGGCGGAGGGGCGGCCGGCGTGGCGGGCGGGCCGGGGATCACCGCGGCCCGCCCGTGCGCGTCACTCCGCGATGCCGCGGGTGAGCAGGACGACGGTGATGAACGTGCGGTACAGCCGCAGCGGGTCGCTGTCCGTCATCCGCACGGTCACCGCGTCGCCGGGAACGGTCTCGACGCCCGCGATCCAGGTGGCCATCTCGGCCAGGTCGGGGTTGCGCATCCGCACGGTGAGCGTCGCGGGCAGCTCGATCCGCGGCGGCCGCGCCGCGGCCAGCCCCTCCACCGCCCGGCGCGCGGCGTCCCGGATCACCTCGCGGGCGTCCTCCGGGTGCAGGCTGTCGGCCGAGAACCGGGACACCGAGGACTTCACCACGGCGGGGACGACACCCGGGCAGAAGGGCTCGGCCTCGGCCGCGGTCGTCTCGTCCCCGGTGATCAGCACCACCGGCACCCCGTGCGCGAGCGCGACCAGGGCGTTGATGCCGCTCTCGCCGGCCAGGACGTCGTTGAGCCGCACCTCGCTGATCGCCAGCGGGTTGTAGGTGTGCGACAGCGTGGCCCGCGGGCCCGACATCGACCCGTGGTAGGACACGAAGAAGATGCCGTCGAACGAGCTGTCCAGGCCCTGCATCATGTACAGCGGCTTGTGCCGGCCCGACAGGTAGCGGGCCCGGCCGGCCAGCGCGTCCGGCCGCAGGTTGGCCATGGTGGAGTGCGAGTCGTTGACCAGGAAGCGGCTCGCGCCGCCGGCCTGCGCGCCCTCGATGGCGGCGTTGACCTCCTCCTGGAGCAGCGTGCGGTAGTACGTGTACTCGGGCTGCCCCGGGCGGCACTGCCCCCAGTCGACGACACCCGCCGTCCCTTCCATGTCCGAGGAGATGAAGATCTTCGGTCCGGCGGTCTCGCGCGCGTCGGTCACCGCGCCGGCTCCCGTCTCTCGTGTGTCGCTCACAGCACCACCCGGGGCCGGAACTCGGGCTCGGTCGACGACTCGGTCATCAGGACGTAGACGCTGCCCTCCTGACCGGCGGCGCCGCCGTGGCGCCCGTCCGGGGTGAGAGCGAGGGCGCGCAGCTCGGAGCGGTAGTCGTCCGGGAGGGTCGCGGCGTCGGCGAGGGCCGTCCGGCACGCCGAGGCCGGGTCCTGGCCCGCCGCCATCAGGTCGACGATCGAGCGGGCGGTGCCGCCGCGCATGCTCAGCTCGCCGCGGCCGGTGCACGCGGCGCCCCCGGCCCGCAGGTCGCACCAGTTGCCGGCGCCGGGCAGCGCCGAATCGCCCACGCGGCCGGGGTACTTGTACGGATAACCGGAGGTCGAGACCCCGACGCACATCTCCCCGGTCGCGTCCAGGGCGATGATGTTGATCGTTCCCCACAGGCCCTCGTGAGGCGCGAGGCGGCGGATCAGGGCGAGCGCGCTCTCCCGGTACCGCTGGTCGCCGTCGGTCGCGGCGGTGTTCTCGCCCTCCACCGCCTCCCGGGAGTCGGTGACCTGCTTGCGCCACTGCTCGCGCGAGGCGTCGGTGAGCAGGTCCGCGGTGGTGAAGCCGCACTCCTCGGCGAACAGCGCGGCGCCCTCGCCGACGAGCAGGCTGTGCTGCGGCAGCTTCTCGAGGACCGCGCGGGCCACCGAGATCGGGTTCGGGTAGTTCTTCAGGGCCGCCACCGCGCCGAACTGCCGTCCGGAGCCCAGCATCAGGGACGCGTCGAGCTCCACCTCGCCCCGCGCGTTGGGCAGTCCCGCGGTGCCCACGTAGTGGTCCGCCGGGTTGTCCTCGCACCGGCGCATCGCGGCCTCGACTGCGTCCAGCGCGGAGCCGCCGCGCCTGAGCACCTCCATGCCGGCCGGTATGCCGGCCTCGCTGCGCTCACTGCCGATGATCAGCGGATCCGCCATGGTTCTCCTGTCCGAGTGCCGCCCGGCGGGATCCCCGCCGGTTCGCCGGAGCATACGTGTATCGCGCAACTTCCGGTGCGGTGGCAGTCTCGCATCCGGTCCGGCGCTCGTACAGTCACGATCCGCCAACGGCCGCGGCCCCCGGCCGGCCCGTCGCCGGGAGGCGACGGTGCCGGTCAGGGGCCGGTTTCGGTGCAGTGGGGGCGGGGCGCGGTGCCCGGCGTGCCGCCGGGCTCCGGGTCGCCGGTCGGCTACTCGACCTCCACCCAGTCCAGGGTCCGGTCGACCGCCTTCTTCCAGCCCTTGTAGCCCTCCTCGCGCTGCTCCTCGGACCACCTGGGCTCCCAGCGCTTCGACTCGTGCCAGTGCTCGCGCAGTTCGTCGGTGTCCCGCCAGAAGCCCACGGCCAGACCCGCGGCGTACGCGGCGCCCAGCGCGGTGGTCTCGGCGACGACGGGACGGCTGACCGGGACGCCGAGGACGTCCGCCTGCGTCTGCATGCACAGGTCGTTGGCGGTCACGCCGCCGTCGACCTTGAGCACGTCCAGGTGCACCCCGGAGTCCTGCTCCATGGCCACGACGACGTCGCGGCTCTGGTAGCAGATGGACTCCAGGGTCGCCCGCGCCAGGTGCCCGTTGTTGTGGAACCGGGCGAGGCCGACGATGGCGCCGCGGGCGTCCGAGCGCCAGTAGGGCGCGAAGAGGCCGGAGAAGGCCGGCACGAAGTAGATGCCGTCGCTGCCGTCGACGGTCTTGGCCAGCCGCTCGCTCTCCGCGGCGTCGGTGATGGCGTGGAGCTGGTCCCGCAGCCACTGCACCGCGGATCCGGTGACGGCGATGGAGCCCTCGAGCGCGTAGACGGCCGGCTGGTCGCCGAACTTGTAGGCCACGGTGGTGATCAGCCCGTGCTCCGAACGCACCGCCTCGGTACCGGTGTTGAGCAGGAGGAAGTTACCGGTGCCGTAGGTGTTCTTGGCCTCGCCGGGGGTGAAGCAGACCTGGCCGACCGTGGCGGCCTGCTGGTCGCCGAGCACACCCGCGATGGGGATGGGGGCGTTCAGCGGGCGCGAGGTGCGGGTCTTGCCGAACGCCTCGGGGTGCGAGGACGGGTAGATCTTCGGCAGCATCGCGCGCGGGATGCCGAAGATGCCCAGCAGTTCGTCGTCCCAGTCCAGCGTCTCCAGGTCCATCAGCATGGTGCGGCTGGCGTTGGTGACGTCGGTGGCGTGGATGCCGCCGTTGGGGCCGCCGGTGAGGTTCCACAGCACCCAGCAGTCGGTGGTGCCGAACACGGCGTTGCCCTGCTCGGCCGCCTCCCGCACGCCCTCGACGTTCTCCAGGATCCACTTGATCTTGCCGCCGGAGAAGTAGGTCGCGGGCGGCAGGCCGGCCCGGCGCCTGATCAGGTCGCCGTGGCCGTCGCGCTCCAGCGCCTTGGCGATGGAGTCGGTCCTGGTGTCCTGCCAGACGATCGCGTTGCAGTACGGACGGCCGTTGCGCGGGTCCCACACGACGGTGGTCTCGCGCTGGTTGGTGATGCCGATCGCGGCGAGGTCGGTCGCCGAGATGCCGGCGGTCCGCACCGCGTTCTGGATCGCGACGTTGGTGCGCTCCCAGATCTCGATCGGGTCGTGCTCGACCCAACCGGGCTTCGGCAGGTACTGAGTGTGCTCCAACTGGTGTTTGGCCACCTCGTTGCCGTCGTGGTCGAAGATCATGAAGCGGCTGCTGGTGGTGCCTTGGTCCACCGCGCCGACGAAGTCCGCCATGCCTGCTGCCTCTCGTGCGTGGAGCGCGCCCCGAGGGGTGCGGCCGCGCTCCTGGGATCGGTTGCGCCTGGTCGGTCAGGCCTCGGGCGCCGGAACGCGGCCGGGGGGCTCGGGTTCGGCGGTGGGCAGGAAGCGCCCGATGAACAGCTTGTAGGCCACAGCGCCGACGAGCCCCCCGATGAGCGGGCCGGCGATGGGCACCCACCAGTAGAGGTTGCCCCACTGATCACGCCAGGCATGGTGATGGCCGGTGATGAAGCTGGCGAGCCGGGGACCGAGGCCACGCGCCGGGTTGATCGCGTACCCGGCGTTGGTGCCGAAGGCCATCCCGATCGCCGCCACGACCAGGCCGATGACGAAGGGCGCCAGGTTGGCGCCGCGAACGCGCCGAGGAACTGCGCCACCCAGTACGGCAGCACCTTCCGCCACGGAAACCCTTTGAACGCCGCCAGTGCCAGGGTCACCGCCGGGTTCAGGTGGGCGCCGCTGAGCCGTGCCGCGACGTAGACGCCGAGCGTGACGCCCAGCCCCCACGCCCAGGCGATGCTGTCGTGGTTGCCCAGTCCGCCTTTCGGATCGGTCAGTGCACCGCCGGCGACGACCTGGGCCACCACGCCGACGCCGAACAGGATGAGGATGAGCGTGCCGGTGAACTCCGCCGACAGCTCGCCCGTCAGTCCTGCTGCGCGTACACGTTTCACCATGGGTTCCTGCTTCCTGCCGGTCGTTTCCGCCCGGCTGCGGTTCGCTGGAATGCGCTCCGCCCTCACACCGAAACACGTGGCGCCGTGTCCTGGCGCGCGCTGCTGCGCCGTACGGACGACAGGGGCGACGAGGAACCGGTGCGGGGGCGGATCGGGATCGTCGGGGACAGGGGGACTATCCGGCGGCCAGCAGGGCGCTGAGAGCGGACGCCTGCGTCCGCCAGTCGCGCACGTTCGGGGCCGACGACGTGCCGCCGCCCGCCCATCGCTCGCCCAGCCGGTTGAGGCTGTCGCGGTCGGCGTTCCATACAGTGTCCGCCTGGGTGGCGGCGAAGGCGCCGTACGCGTTGCCGGTGACGGAGTCCAGATCCTGCAGGTAGCGCATGAAGACCCCCTTGAACTGCTTGCCGTTGTCGTCGCAGCCGCCGGTCGCGGTGTCGCACGACTCGGTGAGCACGCCCCCGCTGACCAGCGCCGGGGAGGCCACGGCGGCGTCGGCCAGCCGCCGGGCGGTGGCCAGCGCGCTGGCGTCCCCGGTCGCCCGCCAGATCTCCACGCCCGCGCCGATGGCCAGGCCCTGGTTGTAACTCCACACCGTCTGGGCGTTGTTGGCGCATCCGCTGGTCAGCCCGTCGTTCACCAGGCCGGAGCCGTTGATCAGCCCGCTGGCGGTGAACCAGTGCCAGGCCGTGGTCGCCCGGCCCAGCCAGAGGGTGTCGCCGCTGATGCGGTTGTGCAGTTCGGCGGTGATCCGCACCCACAGGCCGTTGGTCACGGCGTTCTTGTAGGTGCGCTCCCGGTCCCACCACACCCCGCCGCCGCAGGTGCTCGTGTCCCACAGGCCGTTGACGTAGTTCGCGATGGTCACGGCCTCGTCGAGGTAGCGGCTGTCGTGGGTGAGGTCGTACGCGTCGAGCCAGGCCAGCGCCCACCACTCGGAGTCGTCGGTGGAGCGGCTGATGAAGTCGCCCTCGATCGGGTCGGAACTGCGGGCGCCGGCCGGGAAGGACACGCGGTCGACCTGGTAGGTGCGGTCGACGATCCAGGCGTGCCGGGTGTCCCCGGTCTGCCGCATGTAGTCGATCACGGTGGCCAGGGCGACCGCCGAGTTCCACCAACTCGACGGCCAGTAGGCGGTGTTGGGGTCATAGGAATACATCAGGGCGTCCGCCGCGGCGGCGTCGCGGCTGACCGCGGGACGGGCCCAGGCGGTGCAGCTGCCGTTCTGGCCCTCCACCGCGCGCCCGCAGGCCCGGACCGCGCCGCCGTAGAGCCGGCCCAGCGGGTCGCTGGTGTTGATCTTCACGGTGCGGGTGCCGGTGCCGCCCGCCGGGACGCTGGTGCGGCCCATCGAGGAGCCGTCGGGCCAGTCGGCGCCGCTGTCCCAGGACCGGTCCATCCACACCTCGTCGCCCGCCTTGCCGGAGGCGATCGTGGCCCAGGCCATGCCGGAGGAGTCGGTGTGCAGGGCGATGGTCCGCCCCGACAGGGTGGCCGGCGCGACCGGACGGCTGTCGCCGCCGGCGGCGTCGCTGCCGTCGCAGACTGCCGCGCACACCTTCAGGTGCGCCCACTGCGTGCAGCTCACGCCCTGCGCGTCACCGCAGGCCCGCAGCACCGCGCGGCGGTGGTTCGAGGGGTCGTAGAGGTTGTACATCAGGGTCCGGGTCCCGGTCCACGCGGACGGGATCCACGCCTTGCCGAGCAGGCCGTCCCAGGTGCTGCCGCCGTCCCAGGACCGGTCGAGCCAGACCGAGTCGTCGACCTGGCCGTGGTCGATGCTCGCCCAGGCCATGCCGGTCACGTCGTCCACGTGCAGTTCCAGCAGCCGCCCGTTGACCGTCACGTTCGGGACCGGGAAGGTCTCCTGCGCGGCCTTCGACGGGTCGAGGGTGTCGCACGCCAGCGCGCAGACGGTGGTGGCGGCCTGCGGCGCGGATGCCGCGGCCGGGGTGCTCGCCGAGGCCGCCCAGGCGGGCGTCACGAGCAGCAGCAGAGCCGTCAGGAGCGCGCACCACAGCGCCGCCGACGGGGATGAGGTGGGTAACGCAGGCAACTTCCGTAACACCGGTGTCCGCACGGGTTCCCCTTCGCGCCGTCAACTCCGTTGATTTCCAACGTTGTACGACACGCAGGACACCGTTGTCCATGTCCGGTCAAGAATTGGCGCACAGGCCGCCGCCGGGGTTCGTCCGGTGGAAAGGGCGCGCCCCCGGGCCGGCCGTCGCCGGCCCGGGGGCGCCGGGGTGCTCCCGGCTCAGGAGGAGGCCAGGCTCCGCTCCGGCAGGTGCAGCGCGCGCAGGATGCCCTCGACGCTCTGCTTCGCGTCGCCGAACAGCATCCGGCTGTTCTCCCGGAAGAACAGCGGGTTCTGCACCCCCGCGTACCCCGAGGCCATCGACCGCTTGAAGACGATGACGTTCTCCGACTCCCACACCCGCAGCACCGGCATGCCCGCGATCGGGCTCGACGGATCCTCGGTGGCCGCCGGGTTCACCGTGTCGTTGGCGCCGATGACGAGCACCACCGAGGTCGCGGCGAAGTCGTCGTTGATCTCGTCCATCTCCAGCACCACGTCGTAGGGCACATTGGCCTCGGCGAGGAGCACGTTCATGTGCCCCGGCAGCCGGCCGGCCACCGGGTGGACCCCGAACCTGACCTCGACGCCGCGCTCCCGCAGCACCCGCGTCAGCTCGGCCACCGGATGCTGCGCCTGGGCCACCGCCATCCCGTAGCCGGGCGTGATGATCACCGAGGTGGCGTTCTGCAGCAGCTCGGCGGTCTCCTCGGCGGTGGTCTCCCGGTGCTCGCCGGTCTCCGCCTCGCCGTGGCTGGGCGCCTCGATGCCGAAGCCGCCCGCGATGACGGAGATGAACGAGCGGTTCATCGCCTTGCACATGATGTACGACAGGTACGCACCGGAGGAGCCGACCAGCGCGCCCGTGACGATCAGCAAGTTGTTGTCGAGCAGGAACCCGGCCGCGGCCGCCGCCCAGCCCGAGTAGCTGTTGAGCATCGACACCACGACCGGCATGTCACCGCCGCCGATCGACGCGACCAGGTGCCAGCCCAGGGCCAGCGCCACGACCGTGACGGCGATGATCAGCCCCAGCCCGGGACTCGCCACGAACCAGACCGTCAGCCCCACGAAGACCGCCAGGGCGCCGACGTTGAGGAGGTTCTTGCCGGGCAGCATCAGCGGACGCGACTTGATCCTGGCGGACAGCTTCAGGAACGCGATGATCGAGCCGGTGAAGGTGACGGCGCCGATGAAGATGCCGATGAACACCTCGGCGTGGTGGATGCGCAGCAGGTTCGAGGCGATCTCGGTCTGCGCGGAGCCGCGCGCCTCCACGTCCAGGTAGCTGTTCCAGCCCACCAGGACCGCGGAGAGGCCGACGAAGCTGTGCAGCATGGCGATGAGTTCCGGCATCCCGGTCATCTCCACCACGCGGGCCCGCCACAGGCCGATACCCGCGCCGACGGCCATCGCGACCAGGACGAGCAGCACCGCGCCACCGGAGATGTGCCGCCCGGCGAACACGATGGTGGCGACCAGCGCGAGCGCCATCCCGCCGATGCCGAAGACCACGCCGGCGCGGGAGGTGCGGTGCTGGGAGAGCCCGGCCAGGCTGAGAATGAACAGCAGCGCGGCGACGACGTCCGCGGACTGCATGGCTGTACTGGCGTTCATGCTTCGACCTCAGCCTTTCGTGAACATGCTGAGCATGCGACGGGTGACGGCGAACCCACCGAAGATGTTGATGCTGGTGAGCAGGATCGCCGCGAACGACAGCACGGACACGGCCACCCGGTCGTGGCCGAACTGCAGCAGCGCCCCGATGATCACGATGCCGGAGATCGCGTTGGTCACCGACATCAGCGGGGTGTGCAGTGCGTGGTGGACCTTGCCGATGACGTAGTAGCCGATGACGACGGCCAGCACGAACACCGTGAAGTTCCCTACGAGTTGCGTCGGGGAGAAGGCGATCAGCAGGAACAGGGCGAGCATGCCCAGGGCGATCAGCCCGTACCGGCCGGCGGGCGACAGGCGCCGTTTCTCCTGGGCCGGCGCCGCGGGGACGGGCGCCGGGGCGGCCGCGGGCGCGGCCGACACCTGGACCGGCGGTGGCGGCCAGGTCTTCTCGCCGTCGCGGGCCACCGTCACCGAGCGCTGCACCACGTCGTCGAAGTCGAGGGCGAGCCGGCCGTCCTTCTCCGGGGTCAGCAGTTTCAGCAGGTTGACCAGGTTGGTGCCGTAGAGCTGGGACGCCTGGGCCGGCAGCCGGCCCGCCAGGTCGGTGTAGCCGATGATCGTCACGCCGTTCTCGGTGACCACCGCCCGCCCGGCGACCGTGCCCGCGACGTTGCCGCCCTGGGCGGCGGCCATGTCCACGATGACGCTGCCCGGTTTCATCGCGGCCACGTCCGCCGCGGTGATCAGCCGCGGAGCCGGCCGGCCCGGGATGAGGGCCGTGGTGATGATGACGTCGACGTCGGCGGCCTGCTCGGAGTAGATCTCCGCGGCCCGCCGGTCGTACTCCTCCGAGGTCGCCTTGGCGTAACCGTCCGTCCCGGCCTCCTGCTCGACCTCCACGGCGAGGAACTCGCCCCCCAGCGAGCGCACCTGGTCGGCGACCTCGGGACGCGGGTCGGTGGCGCGCACCACCGCGCCCAGGCTCCCGGCCGCGCCGATCGCCGCGAGACCGGCCACCCCGGCGCCCGCCACCAGCACCTTCGCCGGGGGCACCTTGCCCGCGGCCGTCACCTGGCCGGTGAAGAAGCGCCCGAAGACATGGGCGGCCTCGATGACCGCCCGGTAGCCGGCGATGTTGGCCATCGAGCTGAGGACGTCCATCGACTGCGCACGCGAGATACGCGGTACCGCGTCCATCGCGAGCGCGGTGATGGGCCGCGCGGCCAGCTCGTCCAGCAGCTCCGGCGACTGCCCCGGGGCGAGCAGCCCGATCAGGGTCGCGCCCTCGCGCAGCCGCGCGATCTCCTCGGGCGAGGGCGCGTTGACCTTCAGGACGACGTCCGCCCGCCAGGCGTCGCCGACCCGGGCCCCGGCGTCGGTGTAGGCGTCGTCGGAGAAGCCCGACGCGGTGCCGGCCCCCGACTCGACGACGACCTCGTAGCCGAGGCCGAGGAGCTGACGGACGGTCTGGGGCGTGGCCGCCACCCGGGTCTCCCCGGTGCTCGACTCGGCCACGACCCCGATCTGTTGTGCCGCGGTTTCGGACATCGCGCTCCCCTCTCACCTGGCGATGGGACGACGAAAAGGAACATCGGACAAGGCATCGGTACGGACGGGCAGCGGGCGGGAACAACGGACTGCCCTGCGATGCATCCCCAGACAGTGGAGGAGCGCCCCGCACAGCACAAGGAGCAGTGGATGTGGTCTGCCGCACCTTACGGGCCCGGTGGGCCGCGCAAAAGACCCCGTCCGCGGCCCGCGGGGGCCGTGCGCGGGCGTGCGACGGCCCGGGAACCGCCGTGGCGGCGGGCCCCGGGCCGGGGGAACGGTGCCCGGACGGCCCATCGGTTGGGCGCGTCCGAACGGAGGAACGCGGCGGCTACTGGATGCCGTTCTCCTTGCACGCCTGGGCGAACTCGGCGGTGCAGATCTGGGCGGTGGTGTACATGCCGTCCTTGACCACGGTGTCCTTGATGTTCGCCTTCGTCACCGAGACCGCGGTCAGCAGTTTGGCCGGCACGCTCTGGCCGGAGCCGCTGGTGGCCGTGGTGTCCGCGACGGACGTGACGGCCTTGCCCTGCAGCAGGTCCACGGCGATCTCGGCGGTCGCGTCGGCCTCCGGCTTGTACGCCTTGTAGACGGTCGCGGACTGGGCGCCGGCCAGGATCCGCTGGATCGCGGTCAGGTCCGCGTCCTGCCCGGTGAGCGGCACGTGCATCCCGGCGCCCTTGAGGGCGGTGGCGATACCGCCGGCCATGGTGTCGTTCGCCGAGTAGACGCCGACGATGTTCTTCGCGCCGATCTGGGTGATGGCCGCCGTCACCTTCTGGTTGGCGACGGTGTCCTTCCACAGACCGCTCTGCTCGTAGGCGACGGCCACCTTGCCGTCGAGCACCTTGTGCGCGCCCGCCTTGAACTGGGCGGCGTTCGGGTCGGCGTCGTCGCCGTTGATCATCACGATCTTCGCCTGCGGGGTCGCCTTGGGGCCGAGCGCGTCGAGCAGCGCCTGGCCCTGCAGTTCGCCGACCTTCTCGTTGTCGTACGACACGTAGGCCGAGACCGGACCCTGCGCGAGCCGGTCGTACGCCACGACCTTGATGCCCTTGTCGACGGCGGACTGCACCGAGGAGCGGATGCCCACCGAGTCCTGGGCGTCCAGGATGAGCACCTTCACGCCCTTGGTGACCATGGTGTTCACCTGCTGCGCCTGCTTGGACGCGTCACCGGCGGCGTTGTCGTACGTCACCGTGCAGTCCGGGCACAGCTCCTTGATCTTCGCCACCATCAGCGGCTTGTCGAACCGCTCGTAGCGGGCGGTGACGGTGTCCGGCAGCAGGATGCCGATCGACTTGCCCGAACCGGACGCGTTGTCCGACTTCTTGTCTCCGGCCTTGCCGCACGCGGCCAACGCCAGGGCCATCGACACGACGGCCGTCCCCACGATCACCCGACGCCTCATCGCGGTCATCGAACACTGCCTCCCCGGAGGGGCCGCAACACCGCGGCCCAAGTGACCGTGAGTCAACTCGGACCGTGGGTCGTGCGTCAATAAGCCGACACCAAGAGAATTGCTCCTAGCCGGAGTTGGGTGCGCTCCCAGCGGTGGACTCCGGGTCCTGACGAGGGTGGTTCGTCAAATAGTGCGCCGGAGTGTCCGGATGACGCACGGGGGATTGGGTCAAAGTCGGAAGTACCACGGCCGGTGGTCAGAACCAGTGGACGGTGTGCGGCGTCCGCTCGGCGCCGAACAGGGCGTCGGCGAGCGGCAGCACCCGGGGGTCGCCGGCACGGACACGTCCGGCGTCCGCCAGGGCCGAGGGCGCGACGCCGCCGAGCAGGACCGAGCCGAGGTCGCTGACGTCCAGGCTGAGGTCGGCCGCCTCGTCGGTCCGCTCGCAGGCGGCCGTTCCGCCGCTGACGGTGAGCGCGTAACGGCCGGCGACCTCCGGGCGGACGGAGTCGGCGACGTCGAGGACCAGCCGCCCGTCCATCCGGTAGCCGCGGGCGGCCAGCGCGCGCGGTACGTCCAGCACCCGCACCCACAGCCAGTCCGTGTCCTTCGAGACCGTCGCCGCGCGGTGGTCCGTCAGCAGCCAGCGCAGCCACCCTGCCCGCGGCACCGACTTGAGGACGATCTCGGTCACCAGGTCGTGTCCGGCGAAGAAGTGGAACAGCCCGGCGTAGGCGTCGCGGTCGGCGGCGACGAACTCGTCCACGTTCAGCGGGCGGGCGCCGGTCACCGGGTCCACCGCGCCGACCAGGTAGCTCGCGTACCCGTTCGGCCGTCCCTGCGCGTCGTGGTGGAAGGCGACCAGACGCTGGGTGAGGGCCACCGGAGGCTGGCCGGCGCCGGTCTGCCAGGACTTGGCCGGCCGCGACAGGGCGCCGGGCTGGGTACGGCGGTAGGCGTCGTACACCGCCGCCAGGTCGTCGCCGCACTCGGAGCGCTGCCGCACCACCACCGACCCGGCCGGCGCCGGTCCCGCCAGGGCGGCGCGGTGGCGCGCCACGGTCAGGCGCTGCGTGAAGGTGGCCGGGCCGTACCCGAACCGCCGGTAGATGACCGCCTCGGAGGCCAGCAGCACGGCCAGGCACTCCCCGCGGTCCGCGACGTCGTCGAGCTGCCGGCGCATCAGGGAGGTGAGGATGCCCCGCCTGCGGTGCGAGGGCAGCACCCCCACGGCCGTGATCCCGGCGACCGGCAGCAGATTCCCGCCGGGCATGGTCAGCTCGAAGCTGTACGCACCGGCGGTGGCCACCGCCCGCCCGTCGTCCTCGGCGATCAGGCAGCGGTCCATCTCGAACCCGGACCACCAGGCGCCCTCGCCCGCGGCCGGTGTCTCGGGGACCTGGCCGAAGGCGGCGAGCAGCGTGGTCACAAAGGTCTCGCGGTCGGCCTCGCGCGTGGCGCGGATGTGCATGGCTGGTCCCTCCGGGGCGGCGACAGGGTGACCCCACAGTGTCGGGCCTCGGTGCGGGCCGCGGCCACCCGGTTTCCCGCCGGACGACGACACGGGGGTGGTGGCGGGCGACGGTTGCGTGCCGGGGCTGCGCGCAGGGCTGACGTGCGGTCGTCAGGCCGGGTCCGCGGCCGCGCGTCCGCGGTGCCGTGCGGCCTTCGCGCTGTTGCCGCAGCGCCGCATCGAGCACCAGACGCGGCGGCGTCCTGGCGTGCCGTCGAGGTAGAGCATCCGGCAGTGCGGTCCGGCGCACTCCCGCAGACCGGCGCGGCGCACCGGGTCCGCCATCAGGGCGATCAGGTCGCGCGCCACCAGCGACCGCAACTGCCGTCCGGTCAGCGCGGGCCGGGCCACGACGACACCCTCCGGCCCGGACTCCAGGCGCGGGGCGGGCGGTTCGTGGTGGGCGCACTCGTTGACCAGTGCCACCGACGTCAGGGCGGGCACGGTACCGCGCAGGCCCGCGGACGCCACGTCGTACGCGGCCTCGCGCAGCAGCCGCAGCTCTGCCACCAGGGCCTCGGTCGCCTCGCCCTCCTCCAGCCGCACGGACACGCCCTCGCACCACGCGCCGAGGCGGCCGGGACCGTCCAGGCGCTCGACCGGATCGCCGTGACGGCGGCCGAGGGTCGCGACGAGGTCGAGGGCCAGACCACCGCCGTCGAACCGCAGGCTGCGCGTCAGCGCGCTCACCCGGGGACGCGGACCGCCCCCGGCCCCGCCCGCCCCCTCCGGCGCGGGTGTCCCGGTCTCCGTCACGAACGCCTCCTCACCACGTCCCCGGTAACCGCTGCGACAGTTACTCGGCACCGGTCGCGGGTGCGCCCATGACGTACGGGGAGAGCACGTCCGCGATGGCCTGGTTGCGGGGCGCCGGCACTCCGAGTTCGCGGCCGAGATCGGCCACCGCGCCGCTGAGCCAGGGCAGTTCGAGACGGTTGCCGTTCTTCAGGTCGTTGTGCATCGAGGACGTCATGTCGGCCGGGAGGGTGTCGCAGAACGCCAGCCGCTCGTCCGCCAGACCGGCGTCCAGGTCCACGCCGCGGGCCCGGCCGACCGCGGCCGCCTCGCGCATCACGTCGCGCAGCAGCGCCCGGGAGCCGGGGGTGCCGCGGACCACGCCGATCGGCTGCCGGACCGCGGAAGTCGTCCCGGACAGGCCGGTCAGGAACACGAACTTCTCCCAGATCACGCGCTCGACGGCCGGGCTCACCTCGGCCTCGATGCCCGCCGCCGCGCACCGGTCGAGCAGCGCGCCCGCGCGCCGCGACGGCTCGGCGCCGTGCGCGCCGAACTCCCCGAAGACCAGCTTCTGCAGCGTGCCGTTGTGGCGCACCACGCCGGGTTCCTCGATGAACGCGGAGATGTAGCAGGCGCCGCCCATGACGGAACGCGCGGGCAGGTGCTCGCGCAGCACGTCGTCCTTCTGCACGCCGTTCTGCAGCGAGATGACGGTGGCGCCGGCCTCGGCCAGCGGCCGCAGCTGCTTGGCGACGTCCTCGGTGTCCCAGAGCTTCACCGCGACCAGGACGACGTCGGCCGCCGGGACGTCCGCGATCGAGGGCACCACGGCCTCGGGCGCCACCCGGAGGTCGCCCAGGGCGCTGCGCACGCTCAGGCCGTCGGCCCGGATCGCCTCGAGGTGGCGGCCCCGGGCGACGAACGTGACCTCGTCCCCGGCGGCCGCGAGGCGCGCGCCGAAGAACCCCCCGACGCCTCCCGCTCCGACGACGGCAATGCGCATGGCGACCCCTGTCCCTTCGTGCCCACCGTTCAAGTAACCCCCCATGGGGTTACCAGGACCCTACCGGTGGCCGCGCGTCCGGCGCCAGGGCCGCCGCCGTCCGCGCCCGGGTCGGGTCAGAACTCCTCGTGGTGGCGCGGGTCGCCGCCCAGCCGCCGATGGGTGCGCGAGGCGATGCCCGCCATCTCCTGCGGGTCCAGGGCGAAGTCGAAGACATCGAGGTTCTCCCGACGGCGGGCGGGATCGGAGGACTTGGGGATCGGCACCACCCCGAGCTGGGTGTGCCAGCGCAGCACCACCTGCCCGGGAGTGCGTCCGTGGGCCTCCGCGACCTTCGCGATCGCCGGATCGGAGAGCAGGTCGCTGCCCCGGCCGAGCGGACTCCAGCTCTCCACCGCCACCCCCTTGCCGGCCAGGTAGGTGCGCAACTCCTCCTGCGGGAACAGCGGATGCATCTCGATCTGGTTCACCGAGGGCAGCACTCCGGTCTCCCGCTCCAGCCGGTCGACGTGCTCCGCGGTGAAGTTGGAGACGCCGATCGAGCGGACCACGCCCTCCTCGCGGAGCTTGATCATCGCCTTCCACGACTCGACGTACTTTTCGACGCGCGGCAACGGCCAGTGGATGAGGTACAGGTCCACGTAGTCGAGGCCGAGGCGCTTGCGCGACTCCTCGAACGACGCCAGCGTCTCGTCGTGACCGTGGTGGCGGCCGGGCAGTTTGGTGGTCACCACCAGTTCCCCGCGGGCGACTCCGCTGTGCGCGATCCCGCGTCCGGTGCCGCTCTCGTTGCCGTAGTTGGCCGCGGTGTCGACCAGCCGGTATCCCGATCCGACGGCCTCGGCGACCGCACGCTCGGCCTCCGCGTCGTCCATCGGATAGGTGCCGAGGCCGATGCCGGGCAGGGTGGTGCCGTCGTTGAGGGAGTGGACCGGAACGGTGGGCATGGATATGTCCCCTCTGTCCTTGTTGTCGCGGGAGTGCCGTCCGGTCAGCCTACGTCCGCCTCCCTGTGGTTCAGCCGGGCGGGGCGCCTGACACGCACCCCTGTCCGGGTGAAGTGCCGGGTGCTGGACAGCCGTCGCGGGCGGACCCCACTATGGGAGCGCTCCCATAGTGCTCCGTTCCCCCCACCTTTCCGGAGACGCACCATGAGTCCTCGCGAGATGAGCCTTACCCGGCGCCCCGCCCCGCCACCGCGCCGCCGGGGCGCACGGCGGCTGCCCGCCGCCCTGGCCGCACTCGCCGGCGCCGCACTGGTCTGCGCGCTGACGATGCTTCCGGCGCCCGCCGCGACGCCCAAAGGCGCGGCCCCCAGGACCGACGCTGCCGCCGCGGCGGCCGATGTGACGGGCAACGCCACCCACTTCGACGGCCTCGGCCAGCCCTACGGCGGCTGCGGCATGCCCCAGTCCGAGCTGGAGACCCAGGACTTCGTCGCCCTCAACGTCTTCGACACCCCGGGCGACTACACGATGTACCCGCGTCCGGTGCCGCCCGACCAGAGCGCCAGGATCGGCGCCTGGAACAACGGGCACAACTGCGGCCGCTG
The DNA here is from genome assembly GCF_019890725.1 of Actinacidiphila acidipaludis. Classification (GTDB taxonomy): domain Bacteria; phylum Actinomycetota; class Actinomycetes; order Streptomycetales; family Streptomycetaceae; genus Actinacidiphila; species Actinacidiphila acidipaludis. Next base: position 78,361 of record NZ_JAINZZ010000014.1, on the reverse strand, counting down.
GGTGAGGGTCACCATCGGCGACTACTGCACCGGCACCAACGACGGCGCCCCCGGGCAGCCGTTCTGCCGCAACGGGTCCTGGACCGCCGACACCTACAACGGCGCCACGCTGACGATGCTGGTCGCCGACAGCTGCGCCGACGCCAACGCCTGGTGCCGTGACGACCCGAACCACCTCGACCTGGCGACCGCGTCGCTCAACCGCTTCACCCGGAACGGCACTCCGGTCACCGGCCTGCCGGACCACTGGAACAACCGCCACGTCTCGTGGAGTTACGTCCCCGCGCCGGACTACACCGGCGACATCCGCATCGGCTTCCTCCAGGGGGCGCAGCGGTGGTGGCCGGCGATCTCCGTCTCGCACCTGCCCAACGGAGTGCACGGAGTGGAGTACCTGTCCGGCGGCACCTGGCACGACGCCCAGATGGACAGCGACATGGGGCAGGCGTTCGTCCTGGCGCCGACCACCTCGGGCGGCGCCGAGTTCACCATCCGGGTCCGGGACGCGTCGGACGCCTACCTCTTCGGCGGCCGCACCTACGACTTCTCGCTCCCCTCCTCCTGCTCGAACACCTGCGGACCGGCGTACACCGGCGTCACCTACACCACACAGGGCGGCGACGGCGGCACCCCGCCCACGACCCCGCCCACCACCCCGCCGACCACGCCCCCCACGACGCCGCCGACCACCCCTCCCACGACCCCGCCCGCCTCCGGCGGCTGCTCGGTGACGGCGCACGTCACGAACTCCTGGCCCGGCGGCTACCAGGCCGACGTGACGGTGCTCAACCCCGGAACGGCGGCGATCCGTTCGTGGGCCGTGCGGCTCGCCCTGCCCTCCGGGGTGAGCGTCGCGAACATCTGGAACGCGACCGTGAGTTCGTCGGACCCGCCGACCACCGTGCGCAACGCGGCCTGGAACGGGACGGTCGCGCCCGGCGGTTCTGCGTCGTTCGGCATGACGCTGAACGGCTCCGACCAGAACCTGGGCCTGCCCGTCTGCACCTCGGCCTGACCCGCACGCCGCCGGTCCCCGCCCGTCCCAGCCGCTGATCGCGGGAGTCCGCCGCGGCCGTGACGGAAAGGGCGGGGCCGGACCGCCACCTGGCAGGTGGCGGTCCGGCCCCGCCGGCGTGCCGCGGTGCCGGGCGCTCTCAGCAGCCGATCGGCGAGGAGCCCACGGCCACGTCGTCGAACCACAGGGTGTCGTCACCGGTCGCGTAGCTCTCCCAGCCCAGCCGCAGCGCGGTCGGCCGCGGCGGCGTCGTCCGGCTCAGCCACTGCTGGTCGACGTCCTGGGTCGGCACGCCGTCCACGTGCAGCCCCGGCACCTGCTGGTCGTCCAGCCAGGTGTCCAGGCGCGGCGCCGAGGTGTCGACCATGAACCGCAGGCACACCCAGCGGTTCACCGGCAGCGGGGTGCTCAGCGCCACCCCGGCGGGACTCTGCGCGGGCAGGGTGGCGTCGTCGGACTCCCGGTTCCACTGCAGGGCGCCGTTCTGCCCGCCGATCCGCAGCGCCCGGCCGTTCTGGGACGCGTCGGGCATCGACACGAAGGCCACGTGGGAGGCCGGCAGCGCGGTGGTGTGCCGGACCCACATCCGCAGGTAGACGACCGGCCCGACCCCGGACAGGTCCCGGGTGCTGACCGCGAACGCGTGGTTGCAGTAGCCCGCCCTGCCGTCCACGCGCAGCGACTTGGTGCCGGTGTGGGCCACCGTGGAGTCCACGGCCACCGTGCCGGTTCCCTGGCAGTCCGGCGCCGCGGCCTGCCAGTCGCCGCTCGGCGCGCTGCCGGCCTGGTCCTCGAAGCCGGAGCAGATCGCGGCTCCCGCGCAGCCGGCCGGCGGTGTCGTCGGGGGAGTGGTGGGGGGTGTCGTGGGAGTGGTCGGCGGGGTCGTGGGGGGTGTCGTCGAGCCGTCGCAGGCCGTCCCGTTGAGGGTGAAGGCGGCCGGCGCCGGGTCGGCGGTGTGCCAGGTGCCCTGCAGTCCGAAGTCGGTCGAGGCGCCGGCGCCGAGCGTGCCGTTGTAGGCCAGACTCGCCGCCACGACCTGTTTCCCGGTCTGCGTCACCTGGGCGTTCCAGGCCGAGGTGACCTGCTGGTCGCCCGCGTAGGTCCAGGCGACCTGCCAACTGCTCAGCGGCGCGCCGAGGTTGGTGACGTGGATCTGGGCGGTGTAGCCGCCGGACCACGGGTTGTCGGTGTAGGTGACCGAGCAGCCGGCCGCCGCGCCGCTGGCGGGCACGGCCAGCGCGGCCGGGACGACCAGGGCTATGGCGGCGAGCAGCAGGAGCCAGGGCCGTCGGCGTAACGAGGTGAGCAGGGGGTGCCAGTGGTGTGTTCTCATGGCGCTCCTCCAGAGGTGGGGGTATGGGAGCGCTCCCATCATCACAGCGGGACGGCCCGGTGGAAAGCCCGCGGGGGCGGCGGGCCACGGCCCGCCGCCCCCGATGGGCCTCCGCCGCCGTGCGGCCGGTTCAGCCCTTGCTGGAACCGAGCGAGAGGCCGGCGATGAACTGCTTCTGCAGCAGGATGTAGACCACCAGCGTCGGCACCGCCGCGATCATGGCCGCGGCCGCGATCAGGTTCTGGTTGCTGACGAACTGGCCCTGCAGGTTGGCGAGCGCCGAGGTCACCGGGCGCTTGTTGCCGGACGACATCAGGGTGATGGCCCAGAAGAAGTCGTTGTAGATCCACGTCGTCAGCAGCGTGGCGAGCGCCGCGAGCGCGGGCCGGCACAGCGGCACGGTCAGCCGCCAGAACCGGGTCCACAGCGACGCGCCGTCCACCAGCGCGGCCTCGTACATCTCGCCGGGGATCGACTTCATGTAGTTGCTCAGCACGAAGACGCAGAAGCCCAGCTGGAAGGCCACGTTGATGACGACCAGGCCGAAGATCGAGTTGTACATCAGACCGCTGCTGGACAGGAAGTGCGGCAGCGTGATCTTCAGGTAGATCCGGTACAGCGGGGTGATGATGACCTGCTGCGGGAGCAGGTTGCCGGCCGTGAAGAGGATCAGCAGCGCGACATTGACCTTGACGTTGACCCGGGTGAGCACGAACGCCACGCCCGAGGCCAGGCAGAGCACGATGATCACGGCCGGCACGGTGATGAGCACCGAGTTCCAGAAGAAGTGCAGCATGTCCGACTGGGTCCACGCGTCACGGAAGTTCTGGAACGTGATGTGGTGCGGCATCGACACGTAGCCGTACTTGCGGGTGTCGGAGTACGGCCGGATCGCCACGTACAGCGCGAAGGCGATCGGCAGCAGCCACAGCACCGAGGCGACGATCAGGAACACCTGGGAGGCGATCTGGCCCCACGCCTTGGGCTTGGCGCCCGGGCCGCCGGTGCGCCGCGCGGGCGCCTCGATCCGCGGAAGGGTGTCGGCGCTCATGACTGTTCCTCCCGGCGGAAGGTCTGGTAGAGGAAGATGCTGATGGGCACGAGGGAGATGACCAGCAGCACCACGCCGAGCGCCGAGCCGAAGCCGACCCGCTGGGTCTCGCCCACGATGTTCGTCGTGACGAGGACCGACAGCAGTTCGAGGCCGTTGATGCCCTTGTTCGTGATGTAGACCAGGTCGAACGCGCGCAGCGACTCGATGACCGTGACCACCATGATCACGATGTTGATCGGCCGCATCACCGGGAAGACGATCTTCCAGAAGGTCTGCCAGGCGTTGGCGCCGTCGACCAGCGCGGCCTCGCGCAGCGAGGGGTCGACGGCCTTGAGGCCGGCCAGGTAGAGCACCATGACGTAACCGGCCTGCCGCCAGGTCGCCTCCAGCAGCACCGCCCACAGGTTCAGGTGCGGATTGCCGAGCCAGTCGATGGCGTTGTCGTTGCCGTTGCGGCCGATGACGGTGTTGATCAGGCCGTAGTTCTGGGAGTAGACGAACTCCCAGATGATGCCGACCAGGGCGAGCGAGAGCATCACCGGCAGGAACAGGATGCTCTGGTACATCCGGCTGCCGCGGATGCCGCGGTCGATCAGCACGGCGAAGAGCATGCCCAGCGGCGTGGCGATGACCACGAACACGGCCAGCCAGATGAGGTTGTGCCGGACCGCGGGCCAGAACTCCGGGTAGATGGTGGCGGCCTGGTGGTAGTTCTGGATGCCGTAGACACAGCCGTTGTTGAGGATCGAGGGCATGTTCGGCACGCAGGACTTGGTGTGCAGGCTGCCGACGCCGTTCCACTTGGTGAACGACAGCAGCACGGTGCCGATGGCGGGGAACCACACGAAGGCCAGGTCGAGCAGCAGCGGTATGCCGAGCAGCACCGCGACCACGATGCGGTCGCGGGGGGTCATCTTGCGCATGCGCCGACGGCGGCGGGCCGGGACTTCCGTCCTGGCCTCCGCCGCCGCCGGGTCATGCACCTGGGAGGCGGAACTCATCAGGAGTAGATCGCCTTCGCCTGGGCCTCCGCGCTCTTCTGCAGGCTCGCGATGTTGCCGGTGCTCGGGTCGTCGATGAACTTCTGGATGATCGAGATCATCGCGTTGGCCATCGCCGGGTCCGAGTCACGGTCCATGAACTGGGCGACCGACTTGCACTTGGCGATCTCGGCCACCGACTTCTTCTGGATCGCGTTGTAGGTCGGCACCTGGAGGCCGTTGACCAGGCCGACGTCCCACTGGTCGGTCTTGAGGTAGGCCGACTCGGCGCCGCCGGTGCCGATGTACTTCAGGATCGCCTTGGCGGCGTCCGGGTTCTTGGCCTTCTTGGAGAGCATGAAGCCGTCGGTGGGGGCGTCCATGTAGTCCTGGCCCCACTGCGGGTTGATCTCCGGGAAGACGAAGAAGTCCAGGTCGTCCAGGTTGGCCTTGTCCGTCACGTACTGCGCGGCGACCTGGTTGGTGCCCTGGAACATCATGCCGGCCTGCTTGGTCTCCAGCGCCTTCGCCGCGTCCTGCCAGATGCGGCCGTTGGCGCCGGTCTGCAGGTACGGCATGATCTCGGCCCAGTGCTGGAACACCGTGTGCACGCCCTGGTCGGTCCAGGGGATCTGGTGCTTCATCAGCTTGATGTGGTAGTCGTACCCGTTGATCCGCATGTTCAGGATGTCGAACGTGCCGAGCGCGGGCCAGCCGTCCTTGTCCGCGAACGCGATCGGGATGATGCCGTCCGACTTCATCTTCTTGGCGAGCTGGACGTACTGGTCCCAGGTGGTGGGGACGGTGTAGCCCTTGGCCTTGAAGACGCTCTTGTTGTAGAAGACGACCCACGGGTAGTTGTAGATCGGCACCAGGTACTGGTGGCCGTCCAGACCGGTGGAGAGCTGCTTGGCGGCGGGGCCGAAGCTGCTCCCGATCTCCTGCCAGACGTCGTCGATCGGCTCGGCGAGGCCCTGGGCCGCGAAGTACTGCATGCGGTAACCGGCGAACCAGGTGAACAGGTCGTCCGGGGTGCCCTGCAGATAGCTGGTGATGTTCTGCTGGAACGTGTTGTGGTCGACCGTGTTGATCTTGACGTTCACCTTGGTCGCCGCCGTGGCGCCCGCGGTCAGCGCGGCGAACGCGGACTTGGCCGCGGGGTCGGAGTAGTTCGACCCGAACGTCACGGTGCTGCCGGCCACCGGCGTGGATCCGCCGGACTTCTTCTTGTCGTCCGAGCTGGAGCTGCTGCAGGCCGTCAGCAGGCCCCCGGACACCGCGGCGAGACCGGCCGCTCCGGCGACTCCTCGCAGCAGGTTCCTGCGGGTCGGGGAGGCCGCGGCCTCAGTGCTACCCGACGACTCGACGTCCGACATGGTGCCTCCATGTGTGTGTGGGCGTATCTAGGGGGCCGACGGCGAATGCTGGCGGAGCGGAGGTTTCTGGCGGCTCCAGCACCGATCCGTTTCCAACAGAAGTCACCAAGATGAAACGCCATCGCAACTGCAGGGGTAGTTCTACGCCACATGCACAAGGTCGTCAACGCCCTGATCCGGATGAGTTGCCGGACCGTGATGTGCGGCCTGTGTTGGAACATGTTTGCTTCCGGTCGGAGGCTTCCCGGCCGTGGGCTCACCAACGTACCGGCCGCCTCTCCAGGCACCGACGCCTGCCCTTTCGCGGTGCGGGCCGTGGCCTGATCCGCGCCCCCGGCGAACCGGCACAACCGTGTCCATCCCCGGTTGACGGGACCGCCGGAGACAGAATCGCGGTGGAAGGAGAGACGAGGAAGAGATCATGGACAGGGCCGACACCCCTGGACGAGACGGCTGCCCCGCCGTCCCGTCCACGGATGCCGGCCGACGTACGGCCGACACCCGGAAGGCTCCGATGAAAGCTGAGTTCCGCCCGCCCGCGGATGCCCCGTACACCCGGATCCTCGGGGTCGGCGCCTACCGCCCCCGCCGCGTCGTCGACAACGCCGAGGTGTGCCGGCACATCGACTCCTCCGACGCATGGATCCGCTCGCGCACGGGCATCGTGTCGCGCCGCTGGGCCGGACCGGACGAGACGCTGGGCGTCATGGCGGAACACGCGGCGAACAAGGCCGTCGCCGCCGCCGGTCTGAGCCCGGCCGACATCACCTGCGTCATCGCGGCGACCTTCACCCACCTCATGCAGACCCCGGCCATCGCCACCGAGATCGCCCACCGCATCGGCGCGGGCGGCGCACCCGGCTTCGACATCTCCGCGGGCTGCGCCGGCTTCGTCCACGGCGTGGTGCTGGCGTCCGACGCCGTCCGCGCCCGCGGCGGCAACGTCCTGGTGGTCGGCGTGGAACGGATGTCGGACATCCTCGACCTGACCGACCGCTCCACCGCCTTCATCTTCGGCGACGGCGCCGGCGCGGTCGTCGTCGGACCCTCGCGGACCCCCGGGATCGGCCCGGCGGTGTGGGGCGCCGACGGGTCGCAGGCGGACGCGATCCGGCAGAGCGTGCCCTGGGACACCCTGAAGAAGGAGCCGGGCCACCCCTTCCCCGCCCTGCGCCAGGACGGCCAGCGGGTCTTCCGCTGGGCCGTCTACGAGATGGCCAAGGTCGCCGGGCGGGCACTCGAGGCCGCCGGTGTGGAACTCGGGGAACTGGACGCCTTCATCCCGCACCAGGCGAACGTCCGCATCATCGACAGCATGACCCGGTCGATGGGCCTGCCCGCCGGGGTGACCGTCGCCAAGGACATCGTCACCAGCGGCAACACCTCCGGCGCCTCCATCCCGCTGGCCATGGAGGCCGTGCTGTCCTCCGGCGCCGCGGTCTCGGGCGGCACCGCCCTGCTGCTGGGCTACGGCGCCGGGCTCTCCTACGCCGCGGTGACCGCGGTCCTGCCGTGACGTGAACCCCGCCGCCGGCCGCGTCTCGGCGCGGCCTGCCGCCGTCGCCGGAGCCCGGATCGCCGCCCGGCCGCGGACGGGGCGCGGACAGCACGAGGCGGCGGTGATCCTGGGACCACCGCCGCCTGGTGTGTTCACCCGGAGGAACGGGACTCCGGCGCGGGCCGGCGCTGTCAGGCCGCCGGCCGGCGGGGATCCCGGGCTCGCCCGGGTCGTTCACCGGCGCGGGACACGCGGCCGGCAACGGATCGCCGGCGCGGGACGGGCACCGCGCGGGAATCGTCTCAGAGGCTTCTGAGGAGGAGATGAGAACCGGCCACGGTGATCGCGCTCTCAGCCGGCTGGCGGCGCGGGTCCGGCGCGGCCGGCCGCGGCTCCGTCACGCGGGCCTGGTGCGGCCGGGTGGCCGTGACCCGGGCGAGGCGCGCCGCCACGGAGGCGTGATGGCCTGAAACCGCCGCTTGCCGGACCCCGTGGCCGGGTTGGCCCGGTGCGGCCCCTGCCGCCCCGGCGCACGCATCGCCGCAGCCTCCGGCCGGACCCCGGCCCTGCGCGGCCCGTCGGCTGCCCGCGCGGTTGACGTGCCTCCGGCGGCGGCCTGGGGGCCGTCCTGCCGGTCATCCCCGGTCAGGGCGCCACTCGGGCCGCGCCTCACCCTCGCCGGCCGGTTCGGTCCGGTTCGGTCCGGTCCGGCCGCGCGTCGCTGCGAGCGGACCCGGGCGACCCGTTGGCTCGCCGTCGCGTCCGCCGGTTCGGGTCAGCCGGCGGACGCGAGGGCGGCCTCCAGTCGGGGCGCGGCGAAATCGCGGACCCACGCGGTGTGTTCGGCGTCGTACCCGCGCGGAACCGCCTCGGTCAGCATGATCAGGTACAGATAGCAGCGGTAGAGGGCGATCCGGCGCAGCGCGGCCGGGCCGTCGAGGTCCGCGGTGCCGCCCGCGGCGCGGTAGCCCGCCAGGAACGCCGGGTCGCTCTCCGCGTCGCCGAGGAACAGCGACAGCGAGGCGAAGTCCGCCAGCGGGTCGCCCCAGAACATCCGCTCCCCGTCGATGATCCCGCTGATCGTGCGCTCACCCTCCGGCCCGTCGAGCAGGACGTTGCCCGGCCACAGGTCGAAGTGGACCAGCGCCGGGACGGTCACCTCGTCCAGCACCTCGCGCGCGGCGGCCAGCCGGGCCCGGACCTCAGGGACCGGCAGCGGGAGCCAGGAGCCGTAGCGCTCGGCGTCGTCCAGGACCGCGCCGGTCATCGCCGTGAAGGCCGCCGACCAGCGCGGGGCCCGCGGGATGCCGCCCGGCGCCGGGTAGCCGAAGCCGGGCCCGGTCACCGCGTGCAGGCGGGCCACCAGCGCGCCCAGGCCGGTCCTGAGCCGGTCCCGCTCGGCCGCCGCCATCCCCTCGGCCACGTCCCACCACGGCACGCCGTCCACATGCGTCATCAGCAGGTACGGCTCCCGGCCCGGGCCCTCGGCCGGTTCGGCGTGCACCACCCGCGGGGCGGGCACCCCGGCCCCGACCGCCGAGCGGTGGAAGAGCGCCTCGCCGTACAGCAGTTCGCGCTCGTAGGTCAGGCGCGGCCGGCCAAACGGGGGCGGCACCTTCAGCACCAGCCGCTCGCCGCCGTCGAGTTCGACGGCGTACAGGCCGTTGTAGGTGCCACCGGTCAGCGCCGTCACCCGCCGTACCGCGCCCGCCCCGGCCTCCCGCGCGCCGGCCGCCGCCGCCCGCGCGAGGAACGTGCTGATCCGTTCGTCCGCGACTGTCATCGCCCGGCCTCCCCGCCTCGTCCGGGCGGACACCTTAGCCGCTCGCCGCGCGCCGCGGGCCGAACGCCCGCGGGGACGAGGCCAGCCACGACGCGGGATCGCGCCGTGGACGGGACCCCGGCGCCCGGCCCGCCGCTCCCCGGCCGGGCGCCCGCCAGCCGGCCTAACGGCTGTGGCGGAGTGCCCGCCGCCTCCGTAGAGAGGACTCAGACAAGGGACTCGTCGCACGGCGGCGTCGGACCGCACGAGCGGCGGCGGCCCGGTCCCGGAAGGAGCGCCATGACCCAGGGCGGGCAGATCGCGGAGCCGCAGGAGGAGACCGGCGCCGGCGGTTCCGGCGGCGGCCGGGACGGGACGCGGCGGCGCCGCCGCAGGCTGCTGCCGTGGAAGCACCGGCGCGACCTGGACCCCGCGCAGCTCCGCCGCCGGCGGATCACCGTGCGCAGCCTGCTCGCGGTGACCCTGGTGTGTCTCGGCACGCTCGGCTGGTCGGTGGGCCGGGCCCTGACCTACCCGGGCAAGGACAGCACCACCGCCCGCCTCGCCGAGTGGGCCCGCGACCACGAACTCGGCTTCGTGGTCGACAAGCTGGAGGACTGGCAGTACCGCATGAACCCGCCCAAGGTCGGCGGCACGCTGTCCCCGGACGCCCTGGCCCGGATGAACGACACCGCCCCGGCCACACCGTCGCCCGCCCACATCGCCGCGCAGCCGCTGATCCCGCTGCGAGCGCCCATGACGCCCATGGTCAGCCCCGGACTGCCGGGTGAGGGCGTGTACCGCACCCTGGCAAGCGCGCACGGCGAGCCGGTGGTGCAGGGCACCTACGTCCGCCCCGACAGCGAGCACACCTCGTACGAGGCGGCGGTCGCCTGGATCAGCGGCAAGTACGCGCGCTTCCAGCTGCACCCCGGCTTCCGGGAGCCCGGCGGCACCTTCGACGTGCCGCCGACCATCCCGAAGGGGCAGCGGACCGGTCTGGTCGCCACCTGGAACGGCGGCTTCCGGATCACCGACGGCGGCTCGCGCGGCGGCTTCTACCTCGACGGCCGGACCGCGGGCGAACTGCGGGACGGCGCCGCGTCCGAGGTCTTCTACCGCGACGGCTCGATGAAGCTCGGCGTCTGGGGCCGTGACGTGCGGATGACCCCGGACGTGGTCGGCGTCCGCCAGTGCCTGGAGCTGATGGTCGACAACGGCCGCGTGGTGCCCGACATCGACGACGCCTCGAAGTGGGGGGTCAGCGACCAGAGCAAGATGTTCGTGCCCCGCTCGGGCGTCGGCGTCACCGCGCAGGGCGACATCGTCATGGTGGTGGGCCAGGCGCTCGACGCCCGCAGCCTCGCCGCCCTGATGCAGCGCGCCGGCGCGGTGCGCGCGATGCCGCTGGACATGAACCGCGCCTGGCCGTCGTTCATGTCGTACGACGGGAGCAAGGACCCGGCCGACCCCAAGCCCACCAACATCCTCGACTTCGAGGACCCGCCGGACCGGTACTACGTCCAGGCCACCCGCGACTTCGTCGCCGTGTACGCCCGTTGAGGCAGCCGCCGCCCCCCGCCGGTGATCGCCGGCGCATAGGCTGACCGGGTGACAACAGCCAACACACAGCAGCGACGTGTCGTGGTGTCCGGCGGCGGCACCGGCATCGGCAAGGCCACGGCGGCGGCGTTCGCCGCCGCCGGCGACCAGGTGGTGATCCTCGGCCGCCGCGAGGAGGTGCTGAGGGCCGCCGCGGACGAGATCGGCGAACGGCACGGGAAGGACACGATCGCCTGGCTGGCCGCGGACCTCGCCGAGCCGGAGCAGGTACGCCGCGCGGTCGCCTCCGTCGCCGAGGACGGCGAGGTCGACGTGGTCGTCACCAACGCCGGCGGCAACGTGGCCTTCACCACCGACGGCTCCCTGGAGGGCATCGCCGACGGCTACCGGCGCAACTTCGACGCCAACGTGCTGACCGCGGTCCTGCTCACCGAGGCCCTGATCCCGCACCTGCGGCGTCCCGGCGGCCGCATCGTCCACCTCTCGTCGATCGCCGCGGTCCGCGGGCCCGGCTCGTACGGCGGCGCGAAGGCGGCGCTGCACGCCTACACCTACGAACTGGCCGCCCGGCTCGGCGCGGACGGCGTCACCGCGAACGCGGTCGCGCCCGGGTTCGTCGGCGAGACCGAGTTCTTCGGCGACCGCGCCACGCCCGAGTTCGTCGCCTCCCGGGTCGACGCCACCCTCACCGGCCGGCCGGGCCGCCCCGAGGAGATCGCCGCGGCCATCCAGTACCTGGCCTCGCCGGCCGCCGCCTATGTGACCGGTCAGGTCCTGCACATCAACGGCGGCACGGTCCTGGGCCGCTGACCGTCCCCGGGCCGGCGCGCGGAAATGCGCTGCCGGTCCGGGGCGGGCAGGCCGTAGGCTCGGTCCCATGGCAGGTCATGAGGAGACCGGCGGCACCGCCCGCGTCGACAGCTGGATCTGGTGCGTGCGCCTGACCAAGACCCGGTCGGCGGCCGCCGCGGCGTGCCGGGCCGGGCACGTCCGGGTCAACGGCGAGCGGGCCAAGCCCGCGCAGGCCGTCCGGGCCGGCGACGAGGTGCGGCTCTACCACGCCGGGCGCGAGCGGATCGTGGTCGTCTCCCGGGTGATCGCCAAGCGCGTGGGCGCGCCGGTGGCCGCCGAGTGCTTCGTGGACAACAGCCCGCCGCCGCCCCCGCGCGAGGACGTGTTCGCGCTCGGCGTCCGGGACCGGGGCGCCGGACGCCCGACCAAGCGGGACCGGCGGGAGATGGACCGGCTGCACGGGCGGCCGGCCCGGCCGCAGCGCCCGTCGGCGGGCTGAGCGGCGGCCGGCTCCGGCACCCGGTTCCTCCGGAGAACCCGCCCGGTCCGGGCGGCCGCCGGGCCGAGAGGTCACGCGACTCGGGCCGCGGGTCGGTCCGGCGAAGCCCGCGGCCCGGCGCGCGTCAGTACGACTGCAGTTCGATGAGGTGCCCCTCCGGATCGCGCAGGTGCGCGGTGCGCATCGTCGGCCCCCAGTCCGGACGGTCCGTCGGCGGGACCACCGAGGCCGCGCCGTGGGTCATGCACAGCCGGTAGCCGGCGTCCACGTCCCCCACCCGGCTGACCAGCATCGCCCGGTCCTGGGTGGCGGGCGCGTGGGCGGGAAGCTCTTCGGTCCCCAGCACGGCGGCCATCGCCGACCGGTCGAACAGCATCAGCGCGCCCTGGGCGCCGACGTCCCAACTGGCGTACGGCCCCTGGACGTCACCGCGGGTCCGGGAGGCGCCGATCAGCTCCGGCAGCACGGCGTCATAGAAGCGGAAGACCGCGGCGAAGTTGTGCACCAGCAGGCGCGGATGGAGCGCGTCCATGAGGACCTCCGGCGTTCATCGCATGATAGGTGAGCACCAATGATAGGTACGAACCTATGATATGCCCATGGATGCGCTGGACCGGACGACACCGCCGACACTGACCGGCCTCACCCCCTACCTGCTGTCCAGGACCGGCAAGGCCGCCCGCGGGGCGCTCGCCGCCCGGCTGGCCGAACAGGGGCTGCGGCTCTGGCACATGGCGGTGCTCGCGGCGCTCGCCGACTTCGGGCCGCACGCCCAGCGGGAGCTGGCCGTGCGGCTGTCCATCGACCCCAGCGACGTCGTGAAGGTGGTCGACGAACTCGCCGGGCCCGGGTACGTCGAGCGCGCCCGCGACCCCGGCGACCGCCGGCGGGTCGTGGTGACCCTCACCCCCGCCGGGCGTACGGCACTGGCCGGGCTCAGCGACCAGGCGGCGGCCGTGCGGGACGCGGTCCTCGCGCCGCTCGACCCGGCCGAGCGGGCCACCCTCCATGCCCTGCTCAGCCGGGTCTTCGCCGGTCTGGACGGGCTCTCGACCCCATAAACTTGCAGTGCTAGTTTATGGGTGCGACGGCGCGGCACGACCGCGGACACCGCCGCAGGCATCACCGCAGAGGACCACGCCACCCGAGGAGCCCCGATGCGCCCCGTCCACTTCGCCGCCGCCCGCCGGACCCCGATCGGGCGCCTGCGTGGCTCGCTGTCCGCCGTGCGCCCGGACGACCTGGCCGCCACCGCCCTGCGCGGCCTGCTGGCCGGCGTACCCGGTCTGGACCCCGCCCGCGTCGACGACGTCTACTGGGGCGCCGCCAACCAGGCCGGCGAGGACAACCGCAACGTGGCGCGGATGGCCGTCCTGCTCGCCGGCCTCCCCGACAGCGTGCCCGGCGCCACCGTCAACCGCCTGTGCGCCTCCGGCATGGAGGCGGTGACCAGTGCCGCCCGCATGATCGCCGCCGGCGAGGCCGACATCGTGGTGGCCGGCGGATCGGAGTCGATGAGCCGCGCGCCCTTCGTGCTGCCCCGCCCCGACGAGGCGCTGCCGCGGGCCATCGAGACGTTCGACACCCGGCTCGGCTGGCGGCTGACCAACCCGCGGATGAGCCAACTGCACGGCGTGCTGTCGATGGGCGAGACGGCCGAGGAGGTCGCCGAACGCCACGGGATCGGCCGCGAGGACCAGGACGCCTTCGCACTGCGCTCGCACCGGCTCGCCGCCGCGGCCCGCAAGGACGGTCTCTTCGACGCCGAGATCCTCCCGGTGACCCGGCCCGACGGTGTGGTGGTCACCGAGGACGAGTGCATCAGGGAGGACACCACGGCCGAGCGGCTGGCCGCGCTGAAGCCGGTGTTCCGGGCAGGCGGAACCGTCACCGCGGGCAACGCCTCTCCGATGAACGACGGTGCCGCCGCGCTGCTGCTGGTCAGCGAGGAGGCCCTGGAGGAGCTCGGGCTGGAGTCCCTCGGCCGGTACGCGGCCGGAGCGAGCGCGGGCGTGCACCCCGACGTGATGGGCCTCGGGCCCGTCCCGGCGACCCGGCGGGTCCTCGCCCGGCTCGGCCGCGACATCGGCTCCGTGGAGGAGGCCGAGTTCAACGAGGCGTTCGCCGCCCAGGCCCTGGCGAGCGTCCGCGAACTGGGCATCGACCCGGAACTGGTCAACCCCACCGGCGGCGCGATCGCCCTCGGCCACCCCCTGGGCTGCTCCGGCGCGCGCATCCTCACCACCCTGCTGCACCGCATGCGCCGCACCGGCGCCCGACGGGGGCTGGCCACCATGTGCGTCGGCGTCGGTCAGGGATCGGCGGTCCTCGTCGACCGCTGACGCCGCCGCCCGGCCGCCCGCGCTACTCCACCTCGATCCCGTGGTCGTGGAGCAGCGCGGTCAGCGCGGCCGGGCCGCCGTAGCCCTTGCCGCCGCTCACGAAGGTCCAGTCGCCCGACGGGCGGCGGCGGAACGAGCCGAGCACCAGGGCCGTCTCGCCCGGGCGGCCGTCGGACACCTCCAGACGGTCCGCCTCCCGGCCGGTGGGGTCGGTCAGCCGGATACGGGCGTTCGTGAAGCCCGTCAGATCGGCGTCCGGGTTCGCCTCCGGGTCGACCGCGGCGACCAGCACCACCCGGTCGGCCTCGGCGGGCAGCCGGTCGAAGTCCACCCAGATCGCGGCCTTGTCCTCGCCCAGCCCCGGCATCATCCGCACGGTGCCGTCCGGCGTGCGCGGGTTGTTGTAGAAGACGAAGCGGTCGTCGTCCAGCGCCCGGCCGCCGCGGCACACCACAGCGCACACGTCCAGCACCACCTCTCCGTCCCACCTGAGCCCGAGCACGCTCGCGTCGGGCTCGTCGTCCGGGCCGGCCGGGGAGGACGCGGCGGGGGAGGCCGTGCGCGGTCCCAGGCGCCCGCGCAGCCCGTGCTGGTGCAGCAGCTCGACCAGATCGGTCCCCGACACCAGGGTCAGCGGTTTGCCGTGCGCGAAGGTGTGGGACGTCGGACCGAACCCCGACGTGGTGATCAGGACGCCCTTGTTGGCGCCGATGCTCTGCACGGTGCCGAAGAGGTCGCGCACGGCGCTCGGCGAGACCGTGTTGCGGTATCGCTTGACCTGCACCACGATCGTGCCGCCGCGGATCGGGTCGGGGTCCAGCGCGTCCACGTCGACGCCGCCGTCGCCGGAACGCACGGTGGTGACCGCCTGCATGCCCATCGCCCGGAACAGCTCGGCGACCAGCTCCTCGAACTCCAGCGGATCCATCGTCAGCAGGTCCGGCTCCTCGTCCCCGCCCTGCGAGGCGACCTGCCGCCCGGCCGCGCCCGGCAGCCGCGCGGGCGCCACCGCCGCCCGTTTGTCCGGCCGCGGTGACAACTGCCCTGCCAGCGCCTGCTCCAGGCAGTCCACCGCGTTCACCTGGGACAGGTTGAGCGCGGTGAAGTCCTGCCGGGTCACCAGCACCGAGGCCAGGAAGACCTGGGTGCGGTGCCCGGTCGCCGGATCGGTCTCGTCCACGAAGCCGTTGAGCGCCACCGACTCCAGCAGCCCGGACGGATCGGCGCCGAACACCTCCCGCAGCACCAGCAGCACGCACTGCGCCAGCACGTCCCGGTAGGCCGCCCGGCGCTCGGCCACCGGCCGCGCCACTTCCTTGTCCCGATCGGCACCGGGCATGTACCGCACCAGGGCGGCCTCCGGGACGATCCCCGGCCCCGGCAGCTCCCAGTTGAGCACCAGCCGCCGCTCCGGCCCCTCGAAGGACGCCGACACCTGCCGCGGCAGACCCTGCGGCCACGCCCGCGAGGCGTACAGGACCGCGGTGATGTACTCCTGTACCGCGTCGGGCTCTCCGCGGCCCACCGCGTCGAGCAACTCCCGTACACCCGCGTTGTGCTGCTGGATCTCCGCCATCCGCCGCGCGGCCCAGTGGCGGTACTGCTCCTGGTAGGCGGCCAGTTGGCGTCTGCGCTGCGCCTCGGCCGCCTCCGCGGCCCGCAGGTCGCTCGCGTACCGCGCCTGCGCGGCCTGCTCCTGCGCCCTGCGGCTGCCCCAACCGGCGGGCTGCCGCGGCATGTACTGCTCCGGCCGGGGCGCCGGTATCGGCTCGGCGAGCGAGCCCGGCGCGAACGGCTCCAGGTCCTCCGGCGTGAACAGGTCCGCGGGCGTCAACGCGGGGACCGCGCATCCCGTACGCAGCAGGTTCGCCAACTCGGCCATCCGGTCGTCGAGTTCACCGCTACGGCGGCGGGCGTCCTCCTCCCGGCGAGCGCGGTACTCCGCCTGCTGCTCGCGGCGGCTGCGGGCCAGGGCGCGCTCGGCCGCGCGCTGCTGCCGCTCCGCCTCCCGCTGCTGCTGCACCCGCGCCCGGTGCTGCGCCTCCGCCTGGCGCTGCTGCTGACGCTGGACCTCCGCCCACGCGGACCCCACCCCGGTCGAACGACGGCTCATGCGCTGGCGGCTTCCTCTCCGTGCGGACGCGGTGGCCCGGCGGCCCCCCGAGGCCCGGAGGTCAGCCGGGCATCCGACCTTATCGCCGGGTGAACGCCCACGTCACGGCGGCAGTTCCAGGTGCCGTGACGCCGGCGGCCGGCCGGCGATCGCTGTCCGTCACTGGCGATCTCTGCCGGCCCCGGCAGGCCCAGACAAAGCCGACCGGTCGCCGCCCCTCGGGACGGCGACCGGTCTCCGGTGCTCCGGCGGCCCGCTCAGCGGGCCTTGCCCGCCCCCCTGCGGCGCAGCACCAGCACCGACAGGCCGGCCGCCACGGCCAGTCCGCCGCCGACGTACCACGCCGTGGCCGAGGCCGACGTACCGCGCGCGGACGCGGGGGAGGCGGGGTGGCCCACCGCGGGCGAGGCGTCGCCGGCCTTCCCGGCCCGGTTCGCCGCCCGCCCGGCCGCCTGGCCCGCGTTCTCGCCCAGCTCCCGGCCGGGCAGCGGCGCGCTGGCCGAGGAGCCCTGCACCGTGGCCGGCTGCATGCTGTTGAGCGTGCCCACCGAGGTGGTCTGGCCGGCCGCCTCGAAGCCCCAGTCGAGCAGCTTCGTCGCCTCGTTGTAGACGGCGTTCGCCACACCGGACTGCGGGTTCATCACCGTGGCGATCAGCGTCCGGCCGTCGCGGCGGGCCGCGGCGATCAGCGTGTTGCCGGCGTTGGTGGTGTAGCCGTTCTTCACCCCGACCAGCCCGGGGTAGGGGGTGACGCCCTTGGCGCCGGTCAGCAGCCGGTTGGTGTTCTGGATGCCGAAGGAGTCGATGTAGTTGCCGTGGGCGTCGTAACCGCCGGGGAAGTCGGCGGACTTGGTGGAGCAGTACTCCGCGAAGTCGGAGTTCTGCAGGCCGGCCCGGGCGAACACGGCCAGATCGTAGGCGGAGGACACCTGCCCGGGCTGGTCGTAGCCGTCGGGGGACACCACATGGGTGTCGTCGGCGCCGAGCATCCTGGCCTTGGCCTGCATCTCGCTGACCGTCTGCGCCACGGAGCCGTTCATGTGCGCGAGGACGTGCACGGCGTCGTTGCCGGATGCCAGGAACACCCCGCGCCACAGGTCGCCGACGGAGTAGGTCTGGCCGGCCTGGATGCCGACGAGGCTGCTGCCCGGGCCGATGTCCGCGAGGTCGGAGTCGGTCACCTTGTGGGTGGTGTCCCGGGAGAAGCGGGGCAGGACGGTGTCGGCGAAGAGCGTCTTCAGAGTCGAGGCGGGTGGCAGTTGCCGGTGGGCGTCCTTGGCCGCCAGCACCTGGCCGGTCGTCGCGTCCGACACCAGCCACGACAGGGCGGACAGGCCGGACGGCACGTCGGGTACCCCGTCGTGGGGGAGGGCGTGCACGCCCGGTTCGGCGAGCAGTGCGCCGCCCCCGGCCATCGCGACGGACGACGACGACCCCTCGGAACCGTGACCGTCGCCGGTGGCGGCGGCCGGTCCCGTGGCGGGAACCAGGGACAGCGCACACAGGCCGCAGGCGGCGGCCAGGGTCGCCGCGGTACGGGGAAGCGGCCTGGTCAGGGCACGGACAGATCGGTGGAAAGGGGGACGGATGGCAGTCATGCGATCACCGTATGAACGCCCCCGCGGGATGGCGCGGTGGCGAGCGCCATCCGGATGAGCCCCGGCTCGGCGAACCGTGACGGGTCGTCGGGGCAAGCCGACACGCCGTCACATCGGCACGGGAAACGCGCCTCCGGGTGCGGGGGCGGAGTGCCCCGCACCCGGGTGAATCCCCGTCAGGCGTCCACCGGCGCGACGGCCGGGTCCTGGGGGCCGGGGGCCGCGTCCCGGGGAGCCGGAGCGGCCTTCATCAGCTCGGCCGAGACCGGGTCCACCACACCCCCGGCGCCCTGGTCCAGCGCCGCCTTCAGATGGCGGACGGCGTCCAGCACGTTGCCCGCGGCGCTCGGGGAGTCGTCCACCTCCATGCGCAGGTCGACCTCCACCGGCGTCCCGCCGAACGCCTCGCCCTGGACGCGGATGAAGGCCACCTTGCGGTCGCCGAGGAACGGGATGAAGTCCGCCCCCACGTGCATCCGCGGCCCCGGGCCGCCGGGCGCCGCGCCCGCCAGCGCCCCCTGCGCCTTGGTGGCCTTCTTGCCGGCCATGCGCTCGGGGTCCTGCATGTTCAGGAAGTCCATGTTGCCGCCGCCCAGCAACTGGTAAGTGCTGTGCAGCGCGACGCCGTTGAGCTGGAGGGCGTCCATGAGCGCCCGGTGCACCAGCGTCGCCCCGAACTGGCTCTTGAGGTCGTCGCCGGCGAGCGGCAGCCCGGCGTCCGCGAAGGCCCGCGCCCACTGCGGCGAGCGCGCGATCACCGCGGGCATGCAGTTGACGAAGCCGCAGCCGGCGAGCAGCGCCGCCCGCGCGTACACCTCGGATGCCGCCTGGCTGCCCACCGGCAGGAAGTTGACCAGCACATGGGTGCCGGACGCGCGCAGCCGCCCGGCGATCTCCTCGGCCGTGGCGTCCCCGCGGGCGTCGAGCCGCCCCGAGGCGCTGCGGCCGACGCCGTCGCCGAGCGCGCCCTCGGTCACCTGGACGTCCAGCCGCGGCACCGCGGCGAAGGCGCGCGCGTTGTTCGGCGGCGCCCAGATCGCCTCGGACAGGTCCCGTCCGGTCTTGCCGGTGTCGACGTCGAACGCGGCGGTGAAACGCACGTCGCCGATCGCGTATCCGGCGCACACCGCCTGCCGCAGTCCCGGGGTGCCCTCCGGCGCGTCCCGGTAGAACTCCACGCCCTGCACCAGAGAGGAGGCGCAGTTGCCGACGCCGACGATGCCGACGTTGACCGTGCCGTGTCCGGTCGTGCCGGCGGCGTCCGGCCCGGTGCCGGCCGCCGGGACGGCCCGGCCGTCCGCGGTGCTGCGGTCCGGCCCGTTCGTCATACGTCCCCCTCGATGTGCAGCAGGAAGTGGTCGAACCGGTGGACGCCGGGGCGTCCGCCGGTCTCGGCGAGCGCCCGGCGCAGGTCGCGGAGCCGTCCGGCGGACATCTGCAACGGCGGCTCGTCGGGCTGGTGGGTGGTGCCGCGCGGGTAGTCGTCCCCCGGCGTGGTCGTCATCTCCACGTGGCAGCCGAGCAGATGGCTCACCGGGTGGCGCTCGCAGAACGCCAGCAGCCGGTCGACGGTCGCGGAGTAGGCCGGCAGGTCGCGGATGTAGAGGTGGCCCGGGTACAGGGTGTCCCCGGTGAACAGCAGACCCGTGCGGCGGTCGTGGAACACGGTCGCGGCCGGCTCGTGGCCCGGCCCGGGGAGCACGTCGACGACCCGGCCGCCGAGGTCCACCTCGGCGCTGCCCTCCGGCCAGGCGGCCAGCCCGTAGAAGTCCCGCACCGCCTCCGGTGACGGGCCGACCACCACGGTGTCCGGCCGGTCCGTGAACTGCCCGTCGCCCGCGATGTGGTCGCCGTGGCCGTGGGTGTGCGCCACCACCAGCCCGTACCCGGGCCGCGGGTGCAGCTCCAGCCAGTCCGTTACCGCCTCGTCGACCACCCGGCGCAGCGGGAAGTACGCGGGGTCCTCGGTCGCGCCGGTGTCGATCAGCAGGGCCCGCTCGGACCCGAACAGCAGGAAGAGGAAGGGCGCTTCGAAGTGCACCGACATGTTCTGCCGCAGGATCAGGGTGCTCTCGTCGAAGGCGTGGACCTGGATCTCGGGCGCCGGATCGTGCTTGGCTGACGGCCAGCCCGCATGCCAGCGCACGTCGAGCCCGGCCGGCTTGAGTGCGGTCATCCGACGACAGTACCGGGTGCTCCTCCGAGCACTTCGGCGAGCAGGCGGTAGGACTCCAGCAGTGCGGCGCGGTCGTAGGTGCTGGTCGTGACCAGGTACTCGTCCGCCGCGCTGCGGGTCAGCAGCGACTCCAGCGCCTTCGCCACGTCCTCCGGGGTGCCGTGCACATGCCCCTCCATCGCCGCCTCGAAGCGCTCCCGCTCGGGCCCGCTCATGGTGCGGGCGGCGATCGCCTCCGCGGGCGCGAGCGCGGGGAAGACGCCGCGGGTGCGCGAGTAGGCGGTCGACCACGCCTCCGGCACCAGCAGTCGCCGGGCCTCCTCGCCGGTCGCCGCGACGGCGACGGTTCCGGACAGCACCACGTACGGCTCGGCGCACCACGCGGAGGGCCGGAAGGTCTCCCGGTAGCGGTCGACGGCCCGCAGCACCGCGTCCTCGCCGCGGCCGCCGATCACCAGCGGCAGGCCGTGCGCGGCCGCCAGCTCCGCGCCGCTGCCGACGGCCAGCAGGAACGGCTGCGGCCGCAGCCCCTCGGCCGGCCAGGCGTGGACCTGGGGATACGCGTCCTGGGCGCCGGTGAACCAGCCCAGCAGCTCCGTGAGCCGCTTGCCGAACTCCGCCGCCTCCTCCTTGCCGGCGCCCAGCGCCTTCCTGATCCCGCCCGTGAAGCCGACCGAGCGGCCCAGGCCCATGTCGATGCGGCCGGGGTGGAGCGACTCCAGGACGCCGAACTGCTCGGCGACCACCAGCGGCCGGTGGTTGGGCAGCATCACCCCGCCGGTGCCCACCCGGATCCGCGAGGTGACGGCGGCCACCGCCGCGGCCAGCACGGTCGGCGCCGAGCCCGCGACGCCCGGGACGCTGTGGTGCTCGGAGACCCAGAACCGGTGGTAGCCCAGTGCCTCGATCTCCCGGGCGAAGGCCACGGTGTCACGCAGCGCCTGCGGCCCGCCCGGCTGCGGCCCCCGGGCCTCCCGCCGCCCCCGCGGACCGGGGTCCGCGCCGCCGCCCGGCATCTCGCGGGTGCGGGACCGGTCCAGTACGGAGAACGGGGTGTCGCGCAGTACGGAGCTCACCTCCTGGTCAACACCGGCCGCACTCGCTCATTCCCCGTCACCGTCCGTACGCAAGGGAGCACTCTTGTGGCAGGAGAGGGGGCAGGCCTATCTTTGGCGCGCCCGGCACACGGGTGTTCGGCAGCCCCACTGACCAAGGGGCCGGTCCTGGAGAGGACGCGCAATCATGCCCTTACGCGGACGCCACCGCCGTTACCGTCCCAGCCGGGTGTCGCAGGCATCGCTGACCGTCACCGCGAGCGGTGCGGGACTGGCCCTGCCGCTCGTCGGCCTCAGCACCGCGCACGCCGCCTCGCCGGGTGTGTGGGACAAGGTCGCCACCTGCGAGTCCTCCGGGAACTGGCAGATCAACACCGGCAACGGCTTCTACGGCGGACTGCAGTTCGCGAGCAGCACCTGGAAGTCCTTCGGCGGCAGCGCATACGCCCCGCGTGCCGACCTCGCCACCCGGAACCAGCAGATCGCGGTCGCCGAGCGCGTGCTGCGCAGCCAGGGCCCCGGCGCCTGGCCGGTGTGCTCGCTGCGGGCCGGGCTGACCAGGGAGGCCGCCACCTCCTCGCACACGGTGCAGGTGGCGACCGGCACCGCGCGTCCCGCCACGCACCACGCGTCCAGGACGACGGCGAGGACCACACATCCCGCGCCCGCCCACCCGGCGTCGGCGCATCCGGGGGAGAACGGCCACTACACCGTCGTGACGGGCGACACCCTGTCCGGCATCGCGGAACAGCGTCATGTCTCCGGCGGCTGGCCGCAGTTGTACGCCGACAACCGGACGGTCGTCGGCGACGACCCGGACCTCATCTTCCCCGGTCAGCGCCTGAGGGTGCCCGGGGCGGAGGCCAAGCCGCTGCCCGCGGAGTCCGCGGGCGTGACCGCGCCGCACCGGACGCCGCCGAAGAAGGGCGCCCCGCCCAGGACCACGCCGAAGCCTGCGGCGCACCCGGCGGCCAAGCCCAAGCCGGCGGCGGCCAGGCCCGCGGCGAAGCCCGGCGGGGCGCACACCCAGGAGCAGCACACCGCCCCCGTGCGTAGCGGGTACACGCTCCCCGTCTCCCACGCGCCGATCGGTACGGCGTACCACGCCTCCGGCAGCCACTGGGCGAGCGGCTACCACACCGGGGTGGACTTCCTGGTCTCCACCGGCACCGCCGTCCACGCGGTCGCCGCCGGCCGGGTCGTCACCGCGGGCTGGGGCGGGTCGTACGGGTACCAGATCGTCATCCGCCACGCCGACGGCCGCTACAGCCAGTACGCCCACCTCTCGCAGATCTCGGTGAAGGCCGGCCAGCAGGTCAACGAGGGCCAGCGGATAGCGCGTTCCGGCGCCACCGGCAACGTGACCGGACCGCACCTGCACTTCGAGATCAGGACCGGTCCGGAGTACGGCGACGACATCGACCCGCTGCGCTACCTGCGCGCGCACGGCGTGTCGGTCTGAACGGCGCCGGCCGGGGGCCGCACCCACCAGCGGTGCGGCCCCCGGCGACGGCGCGGCGTGGGCCCCCCGCTACGGGCGCTGCGGCGGCACGTTGTCCTGGACGCGCTTGGGGTCGGTGATCGCGACGGGCGCGAGCGCCTCGTCGATCGCCGCCATCACGTCCGCACCCAGCCGTACGCCCGCGGCCTTGGCGTTCTCCGCGACCTGCTCGGGACGGGAGGCGCCGACGATCGCGGCGGACACGTTCGGGTTCTGCAGCACCCAGGCGACCGCGAGCTGAGCCATGCTCAGACCCGCGTCGGCGGCCAGCGGCTCCAGCAGCTGCACCCGCTCCAGCACCTCGTCGCCCATGTAGCGGCCGATCATGGAGGCGCCGCCCTTGTCGTCGGTGGCGCGCGAACCGGCCGGCGGCTCCTGCCCGGGACGGTACTTGCCGGTCAGCACGCCCTGTGCGATCGGCGAGAACACGACCTGCCCGATGCCGAGCTCCTCGCAGGCCGGGACGACCTCGCCCTCGATGATCCGCCACAGCGCCGAGTACTGCGGCTGGTTGGAGACCAGCGGGATGCGCAGCTCGCGGGCCAGCGCGTGGGCCCGGCGGATCTGGTCGGCGGTCCACTCGGAGACGCCGATGTAATGCGCCTTGCCGGAGTGCACGATGTCGGCGAACGCCTCCATCGTCTCCTCCAGCGGCGTGAACCGGTCGAACCGGTGGGCCTGGTACAGGTCGACGTAGTCGGTCTGCAGTCGGCGCAGGGAGTTGTCGATCGACTCCCTCAGGTGCTTGCGGGACAGGCCGCGGTCGTTGTGGCCGGGGCCGGTCGGCCAGAACACCTTGGTGAAGATCTCCAGTCCCTCGCGGCGCTCGCCCTTCAGGGCCCGGCCGAGGACCGACTCGGCACGGGTCTGGGCGTAGACGTCGGCCGTGTCGAAGGTGGTGATCCCGGCGTCCAGGGCCGCGCGGACGCACGCCGTCGCCGCGTCCTCCTCCACCTGGGAGCCGTGGGTGAGCCAGTTGCCGTAGGCGATCTCGCTGATGATCAGGCCGCTGCGGCCGAGGTGACGGTATTCCATGATGCCCGACTGTAGATCGTCCTTCCGCGGGCCTGCCAGGTGCACCCCTCCCGGGCAGCGCCGACGCGCCCCGAGGCGGCCTCAGCGGTTGGCGGGGGTGGTGAGCAGATACGCCTCGCCGGCCCGCGTGCGGTGCCGGGTGGACTGCCAGCCGCGGGCGGCGAGCACCTCGGCGCACCGGTCGAGGAGCTCCGCGCCCCGGCCGGCGGCCCCCGGGGACGGGCCGGAGGACGGCCCGGGGGACGGCCCGGGGGACCAGGCGACCTCAGCGGCCCCGGGATGCGGGGAGGCGGCCACCCGGTAGCCCGGCACACCGGCGCTGCCCGCGGAGGCCGGACGGCCCGGCGGACAGCCCGCCGCCTCCAGCGCCAACGCCACGGCGTGCACGACGCGTTCGCGCTCCCATGGCGCGGGCACTGCCGTCCGGCCGTCCAGCAGCACCGCGCGGATCTGCAGCAGGCCCTCCCAGGCGGCGGCGACCTCGGCGGCGCGCCGCCCGGGATCGGCGGGCGGCAGCATGCCCGAGCCGTCGTCCGCGGTGAACGAGCCGGACGCCGGGGCGGGCGCGGCCGGCTCCGCGGGCTGTTGCGCCGACGTGCCGGGGGACTGCTCCAGTTCCTCGCGCAGCCGTCGCCCCGCGGTGGTCAGGTAGTAACTGTGGTGGCCGCCACGGCCGTGCGGCACGGCGAGCCCGGCCGCGACCAGCGCCGCGCACACCGCCGGGGGCGCCTGCACCCGGCCGGTCGCCGGATCCGACCCGCACACCGCCCTGCGTCCCGCAGCCCCCAACCCCTTGCCCATGACTCCGACTGTAGGCGCAGCCACTGACGGTGCCGTCCGCCGCCGGGTCGCAGGGTCGCTGGGTCGCAGCTGCGCCGGGTCGTCGCGGGTCGGGCTGCCGGCGCCGCGGCAGGGGGCGGACCGCGGGCGGCGGTACGTCCGTGCGGGGTGGGACCGTGTGCGCCGCGTACCGCCCGCGTCCGGCCGCCCGCACCGCACGGTGCGCGGGTGTCTGGGAAATGCCGGGGAAAGAAGCGGGTGCGCGGGGGCGGCCGGGCGGGCCGCCTAGGATCGGGGGATGGATCTTCGAAGGGCGCTGCGCCGGCCGCGATGGACGAGGCGGGCCGCCGTGGCGGGTGTGCTCGCCCTGCTCGTGGCCGGCGGGGGAGCGTTCGCCGTGGGCAGCGCGGCCGCCGGCGGCGGCCCGGCGGTGCACCGCAGCGACGCCATGCTGTCCGGCGCCGGGGGAGTGCGCCTGGACACCTCGTACTTCACGGCCGGCGGTCCCGGCCGCCGGCCCGCCGTGCTGCTCGGCCACGGATTCGGCGGCAGCAAGGACGAGGTCCGCGGCCAGGCCGAGGCGCTGGCCCGGCACGGGTACGCGGTGCTCACCTGGTCGGCCCGCGGGTTCGGCCGCTCCGGCGGCCGGATCGGGCTGAACGCGCCCGACGGCGAGGTCGGCGACGTGCGCAAGCTCGTCGACTGGCTCGCCACCCGCCCCGAGGTCCGCCTGGACGCGCCCGGCGACCCGCGGGTCGGCATCACCGGCGTGTCGTACGGAGGCGCGATCTCGCTGCTCGCCGCCGGCTACGACCACCGCATCGACGCGATCGCGCCCCGCGAGACGTACTGGAACCTCAGCGACGCGCTGTTCCCCGGCGACGTCTACAAGAAGCTGTGGGCCGGCATCTTCTTCTCCAGCGGGTCCACGCCGCTCTCCGGCGGGCTCGGGACGTCGCCCGGCACGTCCGGGACGCAGTCGCCGGCCGGCACCGGACCCCAGCCCGGCGTCGCGGCGTCGGGGGCGGCGCCCGGCGGGATCGGGTCCGCGTCCGCACCCGCGGCCGACCCGGTCTGCGGCCGTTTCACGGCGTCGATCTGCGCCCTGTACAAGCGCGTCGCCGAGGCCGGCCGGCCCGACGCGGCCGCGGAGGCCCAGCTCGCCGCGCTCAGCCCGTCGGCGGTGGCCGCCCGCATCAAGGTGCCGGCGCTCATCGTGCAGGGCCAGACCGACTCGCTGTTCACCCTCGGCCAGGCCGACGCGATGGCCGAGGCGCTGCGGGCCAACGGCGCCCCGGTGAAGGTCGACTGGATCGCCGGCGGTCACGACGGCGGCGACACCGAGGACAGCCGGGTCGACGGGCGGGTCACCGCCTGGTTCGACCACTACCTCAAGGGCGAGACCGCCACCGGCACCGGGCCGGCGTTCCGCGTCACCCGTACCGGCGGCCTGAACTCCACCGACGGCAGCGTGGTGCTGCGCGGCGCGAGCGGCACCGCCTACCCGGGTCTGAACGGCACGGCCACCCGCCGCTACACGCTGACCGGCGGGCAGCAGCGGATCACCAGTCCGGCGGGCGGCGCGCCGCCGTCGATCTCCGCGGTGCCCGGCGCCGGCGCCCTCAGCCAGCTCTCGCAACTGGGCGCCGGCCTCTCCCTCGACTTCCCCGGCCAGTTCGCCGCCTTCGACTCGGCCGAGCTGAGCCGCCCGGTCACCGTGACCGGCGCCTCCTCGGTGTCGGTCACGGTGGCCACCACCGCGCCGGACGCGGTGCTGTTCGCGAAGCTGTACGACGTGGCCCGCGGCGGCAAGGAGTCGCTGCCGGAGTCGCTGGCCACGCCGCTGCGCGTCGCGGGTTCGCCAAAGGGCACGACGGTCCGGATCCGGCTCCCCCCCGTCGACCACCAGTTCGCGGCCGGGCACCGGCTGCGGCTGGTGCTGTCCACCACCGACCTGGGCTACGCCTCCCCGGCCGCCCCCTCCGTGCTGACCGTCTCGCTCGCCGACCCGCGTCTGGTGGTGCCGACCGACCCCGGACTGACCGCCGACGCGAACGCGCTGCCGTGGTGGGTCTGGGCGCTGCCGCCGCTGGCCCTCGCGATCGCCGTCGCCCTGCTGCTGACCGGCCGCCGCCGCGTCCGGCCGCGGCCCGCCGACCCGGCGCTGGCGACGGTGCCGCTGCAGATCACCGGTCTCAGCAAGCGGTACGCGAAGTCGGCCGACCGGTACGCGGTGCGCGACCTGTCGTTCCGCGTCGAACCCGGCCAGGTGCTCGGCCTGCTCGGGCCCAACGGCGCCGGCAAGACCACCACGCTGCGGATGCTGATGGGCCTGATCCGGCCGGACGAGGGCGAGATCCGCGTCTTCGGCGAGGCCGTGCGGCCCGGGGCGCCCGTGCTGTCGCGGGTCGGCGCCTTCGTCGAGGGCGCCGGTTTCCTGCCGCACCTGACCGGGCGCGCCAACCTCGACCTGTACTGGCAGGCCACCGGACGCCCCGCGGAGCACGCGCACCTGGCGGAGGCGCTGGAGATCGCCGGACTCGGCGACGCCCTGGACCGCGCGGTGCGCACCTACTCGCAGGGCATGCGGCAGCGCCTGGCCATCGCGCAGGCCATGCTGGGCCTGCCGGACCTGCTGATCCTCGACGAGCCCACCAACGGTCTCGACCCGCCGCAGATCCGTGAGATGCGCGAGGTGATGATCCGTTACGCCGGCTCCGGCCGCACCGTGATCGTCTCCAGCCATCTGCTCGCCGAGGTGGAGCAGAGCTGCACCCACCTGGTGGTGATGGACCGCGGACGGCTCGTCACCGCCGGTCCGGTCGCCGCCATCGTGGGCTCCGCCGACACCGTGCTCGTCGGGGTCGACGGCGAGGTGCCGCAGTCGGTGGTGGACAAGGTCGCGGCGCTGCCGGGCGTGGCGACGGTCGTCCGCGAGGAGGACGGCCTGCTGGCCGTGCTCGACGGGATGACCGCGTCCCGGCTGGTCGCCGAACTCGTCCGGCTCGACATCCCGGTGGCCCAGGTCGGGCCGCACCGCCGCCTCGAGGACGCCTTCCTCACGCTGATCGGAGGCTCGGCATGAGCACCGCACCCGCCGCGTCCGTGCCCGCACCGGCCCCGGCTCCCTCCGGCCCCGGCGGCGCCACCGCGCCCGGCTACCGGCCCGGGCGGACGCTGCGGCTGCGGGTGGAGGCGCGCCGCCAGTTGCGCCGCCGCCGCACGATGATCGTGGCCGCCCTGCTGGCCGCGCTGCCGTTCATCCTCATCGCTGCCTTCGCGATCGGCGGGACGCCGGACGGCGAGGGCCGCAACGGCCCGACGCTGATGGACACGGCCACCGCTTCCGGCGCCAACTTCGCGGCCACCTGCCTGTTCGTCTCCGCCGGGTTCGTGCTGGTGGTGCCGGTCGCCCTGTTCTGCGGGGACACCGTCGCCTCCGAGGCCGGCTGGTCGAGCCTGCGCTACCTGCTGGCCGCTCCCGTGCCGCGGGCGCGGCTGCTGGGCGTCAAGCTGGCGGTGGCGCTGGGATTCTCCGCGGTGGCCATCGTGCTGCTGCCGGCCGTCGCGCTGGTGGCGGGGACCGTCGCCTACGGTTGGGGCGACCTGGAACTGCCCACCGGCGGCGCGCTGTCCTCGGGCAGCGCGCTGCCCCGGCTGGCGATCGCGGTCGCCTACATCTTCGTCAGCCAACTGGTCACCGCCGCGCTGGCCTTCTGGCTGTCGACGGTCACCGACGCCCCGCTCGGCGCGGTCGGCGGCGCCGTGGGCCTGACCATCGTGGGCAACGTGCTGGACGCGGTGACCGCGCTCGGCTCGTGGCGGGACGTGCTGCCCGCGCACTGGCAGTTCTCCTGGGCCGACGCGCTGCAGCCCAGCATGGAGTGGACGGGGATGCTGCAGGGCACCTCGGTGTCGGTGTCGTACGCCGTGGTGCTGGCGGCTCTGGCGTTCCGCGGCTTCCGGACCAAGGACATCGTGTCCTGAGCGTGGTCTCGCGGGCGGGGTCTCCTGAAGGGACCGGGTGCGATCCCGGGGATCCGGCGTAAGGCCAACCCTTGTCCATCCCCTGTCGGCCCATTTTCTGACGAGGAGTGAGCAAAGATTTCGGCCGTTCGGGTAAAGCGCGGGGTAGTAAACGGCGAATTCGCTTGTTCTGCGCATGATCTGCAGATGTGATCATCGCAGCCGCCTGTTGTGCGGTCGCACCACCCACCGGAGAGCACCACTCAAGGAGGGTCCATGCGCAGAACTCGCCCGCGGCCTCGTGTCGTGGCCGCCGCGGCCGGGGCCACCGCCCTCACCGCCGCCGCGCTGATCGCCGCGCCGATCAGTGGCGCGGCCACCGCCGCCGGCCACCCCGGGGCCGCCGTGAAGGTGCTGCCCGCGGTGGCCGGGCACCACTTGATCAAGGGCGCCGGCAGCCCGCTGACCATCGCGCAGTGCCAGGCGAAGTGGGGCATCAACTGCTACACGCCCCTGCAGTACCGGCAGGCGTACGACCTGAAGCCGCTCTACCGCGCCGGCGTGACCGGCAAGGGCCGCACGATCGTGATCGTGGACTCGTTCGGCTCGCCGACGATCCAGCACGACCTGGACGTCTACAGCGCGCAGTTCGGCATGGCCAGCACCCACGTCCAGGTGGTCAAGTGGGGCGACGTCCCGCCGTTCGACCCGACCAACCCCGACCACACCGGATGGGCCGGTGAGACCACGCTCGACGTGGAGATGGCCCACGCGATGGCGCCCGACGCGCACATCGTGCTGGTGGAGACGGGCGTGGCCGAGACCGAGGGCGTCACCGGCCTGCCGGAGATGATGGACGCCGAGAAGTACATGGTCGACCACGGCACGGGCGACGTCATCACGCAGAGCTTCGGCGCGACGGAGAACACCTTCCCGGGCTTCGGCCAGGGGGACTTCTCCAGCATCCAGAACCTGCGGTACGCGTTCAAGGACGCGCAGCGGCACGGCGTGACCGTGCTGGCGTCCTCGGGCGACGGCGGGGCGACGGACGCCATGGCGGACGGCAGCACCGACTACCCGTACCCGGTGAACTCCTGGCCGTCGTCCGACCCGCTGGTCACCTCCATCGGCGGCACCCAGCTCCACCTGGACGACGCGGGCAACCGCCTGGCGCCGGACAGCGTGTACAACGACTACGGCGCCGGCGGCGGCGGCCAGTCGCACGTCTTCTCCCGGCCGTTGTACCAGAACGGCGTCCGGCAGGTCGTGGGCGAGCGGCGCGGTACCCCCGACATCTCGATGTCGGCGGCGGTGGACGGCGGCGCCTGGGTGTACTCCAGCTTCGACCCGACCGCGGTCGGCTGGGACGTCTACGGCGGCACCAGCGAGGCCAGTCCGCTGTTCTCGGGCATCGTCGCCCTGGCCGACCAGCTCGCCGGCCACCGGGTCGGCGACATCCACCAGGCCCTCTACGCGCTGGCCAAGGGCAGCCCGAAGTTCAGCGGCATCGTGGACGTCGCGGACGGCACGAACAACAGCTACGACGGCGTCACCGGTTACACCGCGGTGAAGGGGTACGACATGGCGACCGGTGTCGGCACGCTGGACGCCGCGCGTTTCGTCCCCGCCCTGGCGCTGACGAGTCGGCGGCACTGATCACCTGACCGCCCGTCAGGACCGGGCGGTCACCGGCCGGCCGTCGCCGTGCCCCCACGGGGGTGCGGCGGTGGCCGGTTTTCCGTACCGGACCGGATCTGTCAACAACCTTGTCTGTTAGGACCCTTGACAGTTGGGTGGTCCAGACCAACAGTATTGGTCCAGACCAACCACGTGCTTCCGGATGCTGAAGCCCCCCACCGTCGAAGGGAGCGCGGTCCATGACCGGACCCGTTCGCAGACCCGTCCTCCGCACGCTGCTCACCGGAGTCGTCACCGCCGTCGCCTCGGCCGGCCTGGCGCTGACCGGTGCCGGCACCGCCCACGCGGCCACCCCACTGCCCGCGCACGTCTTCGCCCCGTACTTCGAGGCGTGGAACGGCGACAGCCTCTCCGGCCTCGCCTCGCAGTCCGGCAACAAGTACCTGACCATGGCCTTCATCCAGGCCGCCACCAAGGGCTCCTGCACGCCGTACTGGAACGGCGACAGCGGCATGCCCATCTCCTCGGCGAACTTCGGCAGCGACATCAGCGCGCTGCGGGCCTCCGGCGGCGACGTGATCCCGTCGTTCGGCGGCTACACGGCCGACAACACCGGCACCGAGATCGCGGACAGCTGCACCGACGTCAACTCCATCGCGGCGGCCTACGAGAAGGTCATCACGACCTACGACATCAGCCGCATCGACCTCGACACCGAGGACAACTCGCTCACCAACTCGGCCGGCATCGACCGCCGCAACAAGGCCGTGAAGGCGGTCGAGGACTGGGCCGCGGCCAACGGCCGCTCCATCCAGTTCTCCTACACCCTGCCGACCACCACCACGGGCCTGGCCGCCAGCGGGCTGAAGGTGCTGCAGAACGCGGTCTCCAACAACGCCCGGATCGACGTCGTGAACCTCATGACGTTCGACTACTACGACGGTGCCACGCACAACATGGCCACCGACACGCAGACCGCCGCGCAGGGCCTGCACGACCAGCTGAAGACGCTGTACCCGGCCAAGACCGACGCGCAGCTGTGGGGTTCCATCGGCGTCACCGAGATGCCCGGCATCGACGACTACGGCGCCGCCGAGACCTTCACCACCGCCAACGCCACGACCGTCTACAACTGGGCGGTCAGCAAGGGCATCAACACCCTGTCCTTCTGGGCGCTGCAGCGTGACAACGGCGGCTGCCCCGGCACCGGCGGGTCCGACACCTGCTCCGGCACCACGCAGAGCACCTGGCAGTTCAGCCACACCTTCGAGCCGTTCACCAGCGGCGGCACCACCCCGCCGCCGCCCACGAACGACTTCTCCCTGTCGCTGACGCCGTCGTCGGCCTCGGTCGCCGCCGGCTCGTCGAGCAGCGCGAGCGTCAAGACGGCCGTCACGGCCGGTTCGGCGCAGTCCGTCGCACTGGCGGTCAGCGGCGCGCCCGCGGGCGTCACCGCCTCCGTCAGCCCCGGCTCGGTCACCGCGGGCGGCAGCGCCACCCTGTCGGTGTCCACCACGGCCGCGGCGGCCAGCGGCACCTACACCCTCACCGTCACCGGGACCGAGGGTTCGGCCGTGCACTCGGCCACCTACAGCCTGACGGTGACCGGCGGCACGACCACCTGCACCGCGGCCCAGTGGAGCTCGTCGGCGGTCTACGTCGGCGGCAACACCGTGTCGTGGAAGGGCCACACCTGGAAGGCCAAGTGGTGGACGACGGGCGAGGAGCCCGGAACCACCGGTGAATGGGGTGTCTGGCAGGACCTCGGCGCCTGCTGAACCGCCCGGCCGCACGACCAGCGGTCCGGCCCCGGCACCGGGGCCGGATCGCCTCTTCGCATGTCCGGAGCCCCTGCCCCCGTGCATAGTTCACGACTTATTTTTTGATGTGTATTGACTCCTGAGCGCGCAGGCCCCTAGCGTCCACAGCGCATCGCGAACCCCACAACGCGACCAAGGAGACACCTGTGACCCAGGTCCTTGCCGTGCCCGGCACGCCCGCCCCCCGAAGCCGTCGCCGCAGACGGACGGCCGCCCTCGCGGCGGCACTCCTGCTCCCGGTCTCGGCCGGGATCGCCCTGGTCACCGCCCGCGACGCCGGCGCCGCCACGCTGCCCACCGCGCCGGCCACCGTCACCAACGCCGGCAGCGGCAAGTGTGTCGACGCCCGCGCCGCGGCCACCGGCAACGGCACCGCGGTGCAGCAGTACACCTGCAACGGCACCGCCGCGCAGTCCTGGCAGTTCACCGCCACCGACAGCGGCTACTACCGGATCGGCGTGTCCACCGCGCCCGACCAGGTCTGGGACGAGACGGGCGTGTCCACCGCGGACGGCGCCCTGACCCAGCTGTGGCTGTACGGCGGCGGCCTCAACCAGCAGTGGCTGCCCGTCGCCGAGTCCTCCGGCGCCTTCCACTTCGTCAACCGCAACAGCGGCAAGTGCCTGGACGTGCCCAGCGCCTCCACCGCCGACAGCGTCCAGCTCCAGCAGTACACCTGCAACGGCACCGCCGCGCAGTCCTTCAACGTCAGCGGCAGCGGCGGCGGCACGACGACCCCGCCGCCCGGCACCCCGGACTTCGGCCCCAACGTCACCGTGTTCGACCCGTCGATGTCGACTTCCGCCATCCAGTCGAAGATCACGTCGGTCTACAACGCGCAGGTCGGGAACGAGTTCGGCAGCCAGCGCAACGCCATGCTGTTCATGCCGGGCAGCTACAACGTGAGCATCCCGGTCGGCTACAACACCCAGGTCTCCGGACTGGGCCTGTCGCCCGACCAGGTCGACATCACCGGCAGCGGCATCCGGGTCGAGGGCCACACCAGCGACGGCAACGCCACCCAGAACTTCTGGCGCGACGTCGAGAACATGTCGCTGAGCCCCAGCTCGGGCAGCACCATGTACGCCGTCTCCCAGGCCGACCCCTTCCGCCGGATGGACGTGCACGGCGGCATGCTGCTGTACGACAACACCCACGGCACCTCGGGCAACTGGTCCAGCGGCGGCTACATCGGCGACTCGCGGATCTCCGGGACCATCAGCTCCGGCACCCAGCAGCAGTTCATCACCAAGGACACGTCCATGGGCGGCTGGAGCGGCAGCAACTGGAACATGGTCTTCGTCGGCGACAACGGCGCGCCAGGCAACGCGTTCCCCAACCCGCCCTACACCACGGTCGCGCAGAGCCCCACGACCAAGGAGAAGCCGTTCCTCTACGTCGACTCGGCGGGCAACTGGCAGGTGTTCGACCCGGCGTTGCGCACCAACGCCCAGGGTCCCGACTGGGTCGACGGCACCCCGGCCGGCACCTCGATCCCGATCAGCGACTTCGCCATCGTCAAGCCCGGTGACACCGCAACGACGATGAACAACGCGCTCGCCTCGGGCAAGAACCTGCTCGTGACCCCAGGCGTCTACCACCTGTCCGCGCCGCTGAACGTCACCCGGCCCGACACCGTGGTGCTCGGCATGGGCATGGCCACGCTGGTGCCGGACAACGGCGTCACCGCCATCACCACCGCCGACGTCGACGGCATCGACATCGCGGGCCTGCTGATCAGCGCCAACACCACCAACTCAGCGACCCTCATGCAGGTCGGCCCGGCCGGCTCCACCGCGAGCCACGCGGCGGACCCGACGGTGCTGCAGGACGTGTTCTTCCGCGTCGGCGGCGACATCGCCGGCAAGGCCACGACCACCCTGGTGGTCAACAGCGCCGACGTCATCGGCGACGACCTGTGGCTGTGGCGCGGCGACCACTCCAACGGCGTCGGCTGGAACACCAACCCGGCGATGCAGGGCCTGGTCGTCAACGGCGCGAACGTCACCATGTACGGCCTGGCCGTCGAGCACTACGAGAAGTACCAGACCACGTGGAACGCCAACGGCGGGCGGTTGTACTTCTACCAGAGCGAGACGCCCTACGACGTGCCCGACCAGGGGAGCTGGACCACCAGCGGCGGCGACCTCGGCTACGCCTCCTACAAGGTCGCCAACTCCGTGACGTCGCACGAGGCGTGGGGTCTGGGCATCTACGCCTACCTCCGCGACAACCCGTCCCTGGTCCTCGGCCACGCCATCGAGACGCCCACCGGCGCCGGCGTGAAGTTCCACAGCATGGTCACCACCGTGCTGGGCGGCGCGGGCACCATCAACCACATCATCGACAACACCGGCGCCCAGGTGACCGCCAGCCACAACCACGAGACCTGGACCAACTACCCCTAGAACGGCCTCGGACCGGGAAGAAGACCTGGCCGACCCATCCCCCCACGGGTGGGCCGGCCAGGTGGCCGGGGTTCGCACCCCGGCCGCTCGGCGCGGCGACGCCGGTCAGGCGAGCGTCGCCGCCACCGGGTCCCAGTCCGCCGGCAGCGTCTCCACCGCCGGGGCGCCCGACTCCAGCTCCACGAAGCCGTGCTGCTCCGCCGACTCGGTGATCGTCGCCATCAACTCCAGCACGTGCTGCGCCAGTTCCCCCGACGCCCGGTGGTCGCCGCCGCCGCGGATGGCCCGCGCCATGTCCAGCACGCCCAGGCCGCGACCGGCCGTGCTGCCCTCCACCGGCAGATCCCGCCAGTCCTGGTCGCCGAACGCCTGTACACGGAGCGGGCCGTCGAAGGTGTTCGGGTCGGGCAGCGACAGGGTGCCCTCGGTGCCGGTGATCTCGATCATCCTGCGCGGCACCGAGGCGTCGAAACTGAACGTCGCCGACGCGCTCGGACCGCTCGCGAAGTCCAGCAGCGCGTGGACGTGCGTGGGCACTTCGACGTCGAAGGCGGTACCCGCCTTCGGCCCCGAGCCGATCACCCGCTGGGCCCGCGCCTGCCGGGCGGTGCCCGCGACCCGCGTCACCGAGCCGAACAGCGCGACCAGCGCCGTCAGATAGTACGGGCCGATGTCGAACAGCGGCCCCGCGCCGTACTGGAACAGGAACTCCGGGCTCGGGTGCCAGCTCTCGGGGCCCGGCCCCTGGGTGACCGCGGTCGCGCTGACCGGCTCACCGATCAGCCCGGACCGCACCGCCCGCGCCGCTGACTGCAGGCCCGCGCCGAGGAACGTGTCCGGCGCGCTGCCGACCCGCAGGCCCCGCGTCTGCGCCTCGGCGAGGATCTTCGCACCGTCGGACGGCGCCAGCGCCAGCGGCTTCTCGCCGTAGACGTGCTTGCCCGCCCGCAGCGCGGCGGTCGCGACCTCGGCGTGCGCCGCCGGGATCGTCAGGTTGACGACGATCTCCACCTCGGGGACGGCCAGTGCCGAGGCCAGGTCACCGTACGAGGGCACCCCGAACGCCTCCGCCTGCGCGCGGGCCCGCTCCAGGTCGAGGTCCGCCACCGACAGCACCGCGACGTCCGGGAACGAGGCCAGCGCCGTCAGGTACTGCGTGCTGATGACGCCGGCGCCCACCAGCGCCACGCCCACCGGGCCTCCGCTCATGAACGCCCCTCCAGCGCGGTCAGGTAGGAGTGCGACTCGGCGACGGCCTCGAAGATGTCGCCGGCGCACGAGTCGAGTTCGACGATGCGCACCGCCTCGGGCGCGGCCGCCAGGATGGACGGGACGTCGATGGTGCCCTTGCCGACCGCGGTGTGCGGCTCGTCCTTCACCCCGGGACCGTCCTTCACGTGCAGGGCCAGCACCCGGTCGCCCAGCGTGCGCAGCAGCTCGGGCACGTCCGCGCCGCCCACGGCCGCCCAGTACGTGTCGACCTCCAGGAACACCTCGGGCGCCAGCAGGTCCGCCAGCACCTCCAGGGCGGTGCGGTCCTCGAAGCGCGGCTCGATCTCCCACCAGTGGTTGTGGTAGCCGATGCGGATGCCGCGTTCGGCGGCCTTGGCGGCGAAGCCGTTCAGCAGGTCGGCGGTGCGCCGCAGGCCCTCGAGCGTGGTGAACTCGTCGTGGTCGATGCCGCCGGGGATGATCGCCAGGTCGGTTCCCACCGTGGCGACAGCGTCGAACACCTCGCCGGCGTCCTTGTCGAACAGGGCGTAGGCGTGGGTGCTCGCCACGCTGATGCCCAACTCGTCCGCGACCTTGCGGAATCCGGCGGGGTCCGCGGTCGGGTCGTACGTCTCCACCGAGCGGTAGCCGATCTCGGCGAGCCGGGTCAGGGTGCCGTCACGGTCGGCGGCGATCTGGTCCCGGAGGGTGTAGAGCTGGATGCTCAGGGGGTGGGTCATCGAACGGAAGCCTCCTCGGGAGTACAGCAGTGCGGCAGTTCGGCGCTGCGGCACTACGGCGTCGGTGCGGGGGTGTGCAGGATGCCGGGTGGTGGGAGTCAGCCGACGATGAGAGGCCGGAGCGTGCGGTGCGCGATCTCCAGGCCCTGGGTGACCCGCTGGACGTCACCGCTCCAGACGGGGTCCTCGTGCTCCACGGACAGCACGCCGGTGAAGCCGCCCTCGTACAGGGTGTCGACGACGCGGCGCCAGTCCACGTCGCCGAGCCCCGGCACGCGGTACCGCCACCAGCCGCTGTCCCAGCCGTCGTTGCGCTCGACGGTCCTGCCGAAGAAGCCGTACCGGTTCCTGGCGGCAGGATCCAGCTGGGCGTCCTTGGCCTGGGCGTGCGGGATGCGGTCCAGGTAGGGCTTGAGCGCCGCGACCGGGTCGATGCCCAGCCACAGCAGGTGCGAGGGGTCGTAGTTGAGGTACAGGCCGAGTCCGAACATCCACTCCCACAGCTCGGGGGAGTAGGCGAGGTTGCCGGGGTAGCCGTCCGGGTGCCACCCCTCCATCACGCAGTTCTCGATGATGATCTTCACGCCCCGCTCGGCCGCGTAGGCGACCAGCGGCGGCAGTTCGCGCTCGGCCAGCGCGATGTTCTCCTTCACCGACAGACCCGGGTGGCGGCCGATGAAGGTGCCCACGAACTCCACTCCGAGCAGCTGCGCGGCGTCGACGTTGGCCCGCACGTGCGCCGCGATCTCGGCCCTGCGGGCCTCGTCGGGGTGCAGGTTGTTCTCGTAGTACGCCAGCGACGACAGCGTCAGGCCGTGCTTGTCGAAGAGCCCGCGGACCTCCTCGGCCTCGCGCTCCCCGAAGTGGGCCACGTCGATGTGGCTGGCCTCGAACTCCCGGGACCCGGTGGACGGCCAGGTCGCCACCTCGAGCGCCTCGTAGTCGTGCGCGGCCGCCCAGGCGGCGATCTCGTCCAGCGGCAGTTGCGGAAGGCAGGCGGTCAGGAAGCCCAGCTTCATCTCAGGAGACCTCTTTCCAGGACCGGTCGGCCGCGGATCGCAGGACCGCCTCGGTGAGGCGCACCATGCGCGCGGCGTCGTCGAAGGTGGGGAACGCGCCCCCGGCGCCGTCGCCGCGGATCGCGGCGTGCACGTCGCGGACGAAGGCGGCGAAGCAGTCGAGATACCCCATGGGGTGGCCGCCCGGCACCACCGACAGCCGCGCCGCCTCCGGCGACAGCAGAGCCGGATCGCGCAGCACGGTCGCGTTCTCACCGCGGCTGCCGACGAACAGCGACTCCGGGTTCTCCTGGTCGAAGGCGAGCGCCGTGCGGGCGCCGTCCACCTCGAACCACAGCCGGTTCTTGCGGCCGGGCGAGATCTGGGAGACGGTCACCGACCCGGTCGCGCCGAGGTCGGTGCGGAACAGCAGCTGCACCGCGTCCTCGGTGGCCGGCCGGCCGCCGTCGCGCGGCACCGTCTGGGTGACGGCGGTCAGTTCGGAGATCCGGTGCCCGGTCACCCACTCCACCAGGTCGCACCAGTGCGAGCCGATGTCGGCGAACGCCCGCGAGGGGCCGCCGGCCACCGCGTCCACCCGCCAGTTGGTGTCGCCGGGCTCCGAGAGCCAGTCCTGGAGGTAGTGCCCGTGCACCAGCCGCACCTCGCCGGCCCGGCCGTCCCGGACCCGGGCCCGCGCCTCCGCCGCCATCGGGTGGTAGCGGTAGACGAACGGCACGGCGGCCACCCGCCCGCTGCTCGCGGCCAGTTCCGCCAGTGCGTCCGCGGTGGCCGGCGACGTCGTCAGCGGCTTCTCGCACACCACGTGCTTGCCGGCGCGCAGGGCCAGTTCGGCCAGCCGGGCGTGGACGTCGTTGGGCGTGCAGAGATGGACCACGTCGACCTCGTCGCTGGTGACCAGCTCCTCCGACGAGTCGAAGGCCCGGTCCACGCCGAGCGCGGCGGCGGCCTCCTTGGCCCGGGCGGGCGTGGAGGCGCTGATGCCGACCACGGGGGCGCCGGTGCGGCGGACCGCGTCCAGGTGCACCCGGCCGATCATGCCGGCGCCCGCGATGGCCGTGCGCAGCGGTGCCGTCGGCGGTCCCTGCGGCGATGCGTGCGGCGACGCATGCGGTGGTGATGCGTGCGGTGCTGCGTGCGAGTCGCGGCCCGAAGTTGCCAACGTGGCCCTCCCTTTCGGTTCACCAATGACGCTAGCCATCCGGGTTTCGGTTGACAATGGCAAGATTTCGGCTAACTTCTGTCATAAATAGGGGCCGGTGGAGGGACGAGGATCGCGTGAGCGCAGCAGGCGAACGGCAGTTGACGGCACTGAGCGAACTGGCCGGACTCGTCGCCGGCGGCGCCACCCGGCGCAGCCAGCTCGTCACCGCGACCGGTCTGTCCCGGGCGGCCGTCGCCCAGCGCGTGGACCTGCTCATCACCAAGGGCCTGCTGGTCGAGACCGGCACGGTGGCGACCGAGCGGGGCCGGCCGCCGCTCGCCCTGCAACTCGCCTCCGACGCCTCGGTCGTCTGCGCGGTCGACCTGGGCGCCACCCACAGCACGGTCGCGGTCGCCGGGCTCGGCGGCACCGTGCTCGCCGAGGCCACCGAGGAGATCGACATCGACGACGGGCCCGAGGCGGTGCTCAGCCGGCTGCACGAACAGCTCGGCCGGCTGCTCGCCGAGGCAGGGCACCCCGCCTCCCACGTCCGGGCGATCGGCATCGGCGTGCCCGGACCCGTCGAGGCCAGCACCGGAACGGTGATCCGCCCGCCGATCATGCGCGGCTGGGACGGCTACCGCGTCCCCGCCTTCTTCGAGGGCCGCTACGACGCGCCCGTCCTCGTCGACAACGACGTGAACATGATGGCGCTGGGCGAGTACGCGCACCGGCCGGCGACCGCGCACCTGCTCTACGTCAAGGTCGGCACCGGCATCGGCTGCGGCATCGTCTCCGGCGGCAGCGTGCACCGCGGCGCGACGGGCGCCGCCGGCGACATCGGCCACATCCGGGTCCCCGGGCACGACGACGTCCTCTGCCACTGCGGCAACACCGGCTGCGTCGAGGCGGTCGCCTCCGGCGCGGCGGTGACGGCCACCCTCCGCGAGGCCGGACTGCCCGTCGAGCACGTCGCCGACGTGGTGCGCCTCGTCCAGGCCGGCGACCCCACCGCCCGCCGCCAGGTGCGGCTCGCCGCCCAGCGCATCGGCGACGTCCTCGCGTCCCTCGTCAGCTTCTGGAACCCCGACGCGATCGTGCTCGGCGGCAGCATCGCCAGCCTCCACGACGATCTGCTGGCCGACATCCGGGCGGCCGTCTACCGGCGCGCCCTGCCCCTGGCGACCCGCACGGTGGCGATCGAGGCGACGATCCTGGGGCGCCGGGCGGGGATCGAGGGGGCGCGGCGGCGGGCCGTGCAGCATCTGCTCTCTCCCGAGGGGATCGCGCGGATTCTCGCTGCCCGCTGAGGTGTGGCCTCCGGCCCGGTAGACGGTACGGCTCCGGGGTGCCCCTCGGCCGCTGTTGCCGTCTGACGGTTCGCCGTGGCTGGTCGCGCTGGGGCTCCTCCGGGGCGGAGCCCGGGGGACGTCGTGCCCCTGGCGGGGCTTGAATCGGTTTGTGGTGGCGGGGCCAGTCCGGGAGCAGCCTCCTCGGACGTGTGCGTGCACGGTCTCTCCGCAGGAAGTGCCCGGGCGGATGCACACGTCCTGCGGGCGCACTCCCTCCCCATCCCCTCCGGCGGGTCCCTGGCTGCCGGGGGTAGGCGGGAGTGCTCAGGCGGTCACGCGCTCCATGCAGACCAACTGGTTCCGTTCGTCCCATGAGGTGGTGACGCCGAAGCCGAACCGTTCGTAGAGGGCGATGGCATCGGTGCGCCAGGCCCAGACCGAGAGGCGGACGGATTCCACGCCGGTGTCGGCGGTGTGGGCGAGCGCGGCACGGATGAGGGCGGACGCGACCCCCTGGCCGCGGAACGCGGGGTCCGTCCAGAGGCGCTTGATCTCGGAGTGCCCGCCGGCGGGTGCGGTGACCACCAGGCAGCCGAGCGGGGTGTCGGCCCGCTTGGCGATGAGGACGAAGTCGTCGGCGAACGCGGCCTGCGGGTCGCTGACTTCGGCCCGGTAACGCTCCGGCAGCGCTGTCACATCCGCGACGGCCGCCCCCTTCTCGGCCTCGGTCCGCAGATGGTAGGCCGCCAGCAACTGCGCCGGCCCGTCCCCGTCGTGCCCCGCCCACCGCACGACCGTGACCTCGTCCCGCTCACTCATGCCGCCATCCTCGCACCCCGACTCAGCCGCCCCCCGGCACGTACCGCCGCCCCTGTCTCCCCGTACCCGGAAACCGAGCAAGCCCAGCGCAGGAGGGCCTTCGGGCCAGGGGCTGCCCGGGCGGATGGGGGGGATCAAGGCGCCGCAAGGGATGGGGCGGCCCAGAGGTGGTGGGTGGCGTAGGAGCTCCAGGGCCGCCAGGCCGCAGCCGCCCCGGGGGCGTCAGGCGACGGCAGCACATCGGGATCGCCGAGCCCCCGCATGCGGATGAGCGCCGCCGTCCACGGCGTGACCCCGGGCAGCGCCAGCAGATCCCGTTCCGCCTGCTCCCGGTCCGTGCCCGGGTCCAGCCGGACGGTCCCCGAGGCCAGCGCCGCGGCGACCATCCGCACCGTCTCCCGCTGCTCCGGCGGCACGCCGTCCAGGCCGGAGAGGTCGGCCTCCACCAGGTCGGCGGGCCGGGGGAAGAGATGCGTGAGGCCCCCGCCGGGCGCGGCGAGCGGCTCGCCGAATGCCGTCACCAGGGCACCGGCCAGCCGCCGCGCCACCTCAGGGGCCGCCCCCGCGCCCAGGACCTCGGCCACCGCGAACTCCTCGGGATCGGCGGCGCCCGGCGCCCGCAGACCCGGCCGCGCGGCGACCAGCGGCGCCAACTCCGGGTCGGCGCCGAGCCGTTCGGCGACCGCGTACGGGTCGGCGTCCAGGTCGAACAGGCGCCGGACGCGCTGCGTGGCCGTGGTGAGGTCACGGAGGTCGCCGAGATGCAGCCGGCAGTCCAACCAGGCTCCCGCGGACGGCCGTTCGTCGACCTCTGCCACGGCCGGGGCGTGCGGCAGCCGCAGCGTGCGCCGGTACGTACGGGCGCCCGGCTCGCCCGCGACCTCCTCGACTCCCGGCACCGCGCGGTCCGCGAGGAAGTCGAAGACCTGACCGCTGTCGTACGGCCCGCGGTACGCCAGCCGCAACGGCACCCCCGACGCCCCGTCCGTGACGGCCCGCACGCCCCGGCCGGGCCGCGCCGCGCGCAGTTCCGTGGGCGTGGCCGCGTAGATCTCCCTGATCGTCTCGTTGAACTGCCGCACGCTGGCGAAGCCGGCCGCGAAGGCGATCTCCGCTGCCTGCAGGGACGTGGTCTGCAGGAGGACCCGTGCGGTGTGCCCGCGCTGGGCGCGGGCCAGCGCGATCGGCCCGGCGCCCAACTCGGCGTTGAGCTGGCGCTGCACCTGCCGGGCGCTGTACCCGAGCCGGGAGGCCAGCCCGGCGACGCCCTCACGGTCGACCACGCCGTCGCCGATCAGCCGGACGGCGCGGCCGACCACGTCGGCCCGCACGTTCCAGTCCGCCGACCCCGGCACCGCGTCCGGGCGGCAGCGGCGGCAGGCCCGGAAGCCGGCGCCCTGCGCGGCCGCGGCCGTCGCGAAGAACGAGACGTTGACCCGCTTCGGCGTCACCGCCGGGCAGCTCGGACGGCAGTAGATACCGGTGGTCGCCACGGCGAAGAAGAACACGCCGTCGAAGCGCGCGTCGCGGCTGCGCACCGCCTCGTACCTGCTGTCCTCGGTCATCATGCGTCCAGTATGGGCGCGGCCCCCTTCTCTCGGCTGGCGGATTTCGGACGCCACGTCCCGGGTCCCGGCCGATCGTGACCCCGGCTCGGCGGACGGGCCGGCGTCCGAAATCCGGTGGCGTCCCGGGGGGCGGCCGGGAGAATACCGGCATGCCCATCCGTGCCGTGCGTCCGGCCGAACTGCCCATGCTGCAGGACATCGAGAGGGCGGCCGGCCGGATCTTCCGGGACATCGGCATGCCCGAGATCGCCGAGGACGAGCCGCTTCCGCTCGACGTACTCGGCCGCTACCGGGACGCCGGGCTCGCCTGGGTGGTGACCGACGCGGCCGCCCCGACCGGCCTCCCGGTCGGCTACCTGCTCGCCGACCGCCTCGACGGCGACCTGCACGTCGAGCAGGTATCGGTGCACCCCGGCAGCGCGCGCCGAGGGCTCGGCCGGAGCCTGCTGGAACATGCGGCGGCGCACGCCGCGCGTCAGGGCGCGCCCGCGTTGACGCTCACCACCTTCAGCCGGGTGCCGTGGAACGCCCCGTACTACGCGCGCTGTGGTTTCCGGGTGCTGGACGAGGGCTCGCTGACGCCCGGCCTGCGGGCGGTTCGGGAACGGGAGGCGGCGCACGGCCTGGACCGGTGGCCGCGGGTCTGCATGCGACGGCCCGCCTGACGCCGCGGCGCCCGCTCGCGCGCCGCCGGTCCGGCCCCGCCGGAGATCAGCGGCGGCGGACGGTCCGGGGCCCGACGAAGACCGCACCGGCCGCGGCGACCCGGGCGCGCAGGCCACGGTCGGCGGTGACGACCAGGCAGGGGCGGCCGGGGGCCTCCTCGTGCGCCTCCTCGGCGAGCCGGACGATCAGGTCGTCGCCGCTGCCGGTGGCCCGCTCCACGCGGACTCCGGTGACCGGGGCGACGCCGCGGGCGGCTCCCTCGACCACCAGCACCACCTCGACCGGGCGGCCGACGGCCCACGGCGGGGCGTCGCCGCCGGCCGGGAGCCCTTCCGCGGCCAGCGGCGCCAGCGCGTCCCGCAGACGTTCCGCCGCACCGTGCCGGTCGTGCCACCAGCCGTCCGGCACGGAGCCGACGACGTTCGCGCCGTCCACGATCACCATCGGCCGGTCGTCGTCCGTCACGGGCCCTTCCCTTCGCTCGCCGCCGATCGGCACGTCGGTCCGCACTCGCGCGGCCGGGGCGCACCGCCGCCAGTCTGCCCCACGCCGGTGCCGCCGCCGTCCTAAAGGCGGGGCAGCGCCTCGCCGGGGCGTGGCTCGCGTCGCTGTTCGAGCCAGAACAGGTAGCCGCGCAGGTACCCCTCCAGGCCGTCGTCGATATGGGCGACGAAGTCCCGGTGGCCCCGGGCCGCGTCGTGGTAGTGGGGCTGGTAGACGGGATCGGCGTTGAACCCCCACTGGGGGTGGGTGTCGGCGCCCCAGTCGGCGGCTATGGCGACGGCCCACTCCCTGACCCTGGCCCGGTCCCGCCACCAGTCGCGGACGGTCTCCACGGTCCAGTGCTCGTCGCCGTCCCAGTTGTAGCCCCGGTACAGCTCGAGCCGGCAGCCGTGGATCATCGCCTCCGTCTCGTCCGGGTCCACCGGTTGGCGGTAGACGAACTCGAAGCCGAACCCGTCGCCGAGGTCGTCGTCGTAGGCGATGTGCTCAGGGGCGTCCCGACGCCCGATGGCGAGGCTGTCCGTCTCGCCCGCGTAGAACGGACCCGGCACGTTGCGCCAGTTCCGCTGCTCCCAGACGCCGGTGAACAACTGGTGCGGGGGCTCCGCGAGGCTCTCGACGAGGCGCCGGGCCGTCGGCAGCGGGTTCCAGTAGCCGGTCACGGTCCCATCCTGCCCGCCGCCCGGGAACGCCGCCCAGGCGCCCTCCTGGCGACGGTCCGTCACGACGCGTGCGCTCGCACGGATCGCGCGGGCGCGGCGGCGTCCGCTGTCGACTTCGCTGAGTACACATCAGGCCCGACGGCCGGTATTTGCAACGTTAGAAGAGCCGTAGGCCCTCCCGCAAGAGGGCTGCGGCCAGTCCTGCCGCCGGACCAGGCGGGAGCCGAGAGATCGCTCTCAGCCGGGATTCATCCGGGACTTGGGCAAGTTGTGCGCACCCTCTGGACACAACCGCCACGCCCGTGCTGTCATGCCGGTTGTCATCAGTCTTTGCAACGTTGGAATGCGACCGAGGCGCCAGGAGGCCACCCCCCATGCCCCTGAACCGCAGGCACTTCGT
Source organism: Actinacidiphila acidipaludis (assembly GCF_019890725.1). Lineage (GTDB taxonomy): Bacteria > Actinomycetota > Actinomycetes > Streptomycetales > Streptomycetaceae > Actinacidiphila > Actinacidiphila acidipaludis. The sequence continues at coordinate 34,031 of NZ_JAINZZ010000014.1, read as the reverse complement.
CGGCACTGCGGCAACCGCCGCGGCGGCCGCCGCACTTCCGCTGTCCGCGGCCGGTACGGCCCAGGCCGCCGCCGGCAGCCGCGGCCGCACCCACATCACGTCCGCGCCCCGGGTCGCCCCGGCGGCCGGCGGCCTGTACACCCCCAACGCGGCGCCGCTCGCCCCCACCGCGTTCCTCCGCCTGCCGCCCGGCGCGGTCACCGCACGCGGCTGGCTCGACGGCCAGCTCCGCCGCCAGCTCGCCGGTCTGTGCGGGCAGTACGCCTCCATCTCGCACTTCCTGGTGATGGCGAACACCGGCTGGGTGCACCCGGACCACACCGGCTGGGAGGAGGTGCCGTACTGGCTGCGCGGCTACGTCGACCTCGCCGTGCTCACGCAGGACGCGACGGCGCTCGCGGCCGTGCGCAGCTGGATCGACGCGATCGTCGCCACGCAGCAGCCCGACGGCTTCTTCGGACCGGCCTCCCTGCGCACCTCGCTCGGCGGCGGCCCGGACTTCTGGCCCTTCCTGCCGCTGACCTGGGCCCTGCGGTCCTGGCAGGAGTACAGCGGCGACACCCGCATCGTGCCGATGCTCACCAACTTCCTGCGGTACATGAACGCGCAGGGCCCGAGCGCCTTCAACCAGAGCTGGGTGTCGGTGCGCTGGGGCGACGGACTGGACACGGTCTACTGGGTCTACAACCGCACCGGCGCGTCCTTCCTGCTCGACCTCGCCGACAAGATCCACGCCAACGGCGCCAACTGGGTCGACAACCTGCCGACCCTGCACAACGTCAACGTCGCGCAGGGCTTCCGCGAGCCCGCGCAGTACGCCCTGCGCTCGCCGTCCAGCACGCTCACCCAGGCCGCCTACCGCAACTACACCTCGGTGATGTCGAGTTACGGGCAGTTCCCGGGCGGCGGCTTCGCCGGCGACGAGAACGCGCGGCCGGGCTTCGGCGACCCCCGGCAGGGCTTCGAGACCTGCGGCATCGTCGAGTTCATGGCCAGCCACCAGTTGCTGACCCGGATCACCGGTGACCCGGTGTGGGCCGACCGCTGCGAGGACCTCGCCTTCAACTCGCTGCCCGCCGCGCTCGATCCCGACGGCAAGGCCGTGCACTACATCACCAGTGCCAACAGCATCGACCTGGACGACACCGTCAAGTCGCAGGGGCAGTTCCAGAACGGCTTCGCCATGCAGGCCTACATGCCCGGCGTCGACCAGTACCGCTGCTGCCCGCACAACTACGGCATGGGATGGCCCTACTTCACCGAGGAACTGTGGCTGGCCACGCCCGGCAACGGCCTGGCGGCCGCGATGTACGCGCCCAGCACGGTGACCGCCGCGGTCGGCGACGGCACCAGGGTCACGGTGACCGAAACGACCGACTACCCGTTCGACGACACCGTCACCCTCACCGTGAGCGCACCGCACGCGGTGGAGTTCCCCTTGCTGCTGCGCATCCCGGGCTGGTGCTCCGCGCCGCAGCTGACCGTCAACGGCCAGGCGGTGAGCGCCACCGCGGGACCCTCCTTCGTGACGCTGCAACGCGCCTGGCACGACGGCGACACCGTCGTGCTGCGCCTGCCGCAGAACATCGTGCTGCGGAGCTGGCCGGGCAACAACGGCGCCACCGCCGTGGACCGGGGTCCGCTCACCTACGCGCTGTCCATCGGCGAGAACTACGTGCAGTACGCGGGGACCTCGCAGTTCCCCGAGTACGCGGTGCACGCCACGACCCCGTGGAACTACGGGCTGGCCCCGAACGACGGCAGCTGGACGTTCCGCAGAAGCGGCGGACCGCTCGCCGCCAACCCGTTCACCCACCAGGGCACGCCGTTCACCATCTCCGCGCCCGTGCGCCCGATCGGCGAGTGGCAGTCCGACAGCCAGCACGTGGTCAGCCCGCTGCAGGCCGCGCCCGCGCGCAGCACCGCCGCGGTGCAGAACGTCGACCTCATCCCGATGGGGGCCGCCCGGCTGCGGATCTCCGCGTTCCCCACCGTGAGCCCGACCGGCCACCTGTGGACCAGGACGCTGGACTACCTGAAGATCCGCAACAAGAACTCCGGCAAGCTGATGGGCGTCGACGTGATGTCGACGGCCAACAGCGCCCACGTGGTGCAGTTCGACGACAACGGCACCGCCGACCACCTGTGGCAGTTCATCCCGAACGGTGACGGCTGGTACCGGATCCGGAACCTCAACTCCCAGAAGGTGCTGGGCGTCGACCTGATGTCCAAGGCCAACAGCGCCCAGGTCGTGCAGTTCGACGACAACGGCACCTCCGACCACCTCTGGCAGCTGATCGACAACGGTGACGGGTGGTACCGGATCCGCAACCAGAACTCCGGCAAGGTGCTCGGCGTCGACCTGATGTCCACCGCGAACAGCGCGCCCGTGGTGCAGTTCGACGACAACGGGACCGCCGACCACCTCTGGCAGCTCCTGTGAGCCGTCGCCGGCTGCCCGTGGGGGGCCGGCCGGCGGCATGACTCCGCGGGTGGCGCGAGTGGGCGCGCGCCGCCCGCGGCAGAGGGCGAGGCGGCGTACCTGACGGCTTCAGCAGGTACGCCGCCCCGTTCCGACGACGGGGACGACGGCTCGGACCCCGTGCACGACGGCTTCGCCCGAGAAGGCCGCCTCGCGCCGGGACAGCGGCGTCACGCGGTGAGCGCGGCGCGGGTGCACGGGCCGTAGACGCCCGGCGGATCGCAGGTGAGGCCGCGGTCCTCCTGCAACTGGGTGACCCCGCGGACCGTCGGCTCGTCGTACACGCCGGACACCGACACATAGGTGAACCCCTGCTGGAACAGCAGTTGTTGCAGATCCCGCACGTCCGGTCCGCCGTCCCCCGAGCGCAGCGTGCGCGGCCCGGCCGTGGGCGACGCCGAGGACGCGGTGGGGACGCCCGACGCCGTGCGCGGGGAGGAGGTCGTCGTGACCGCCGGCGGCGGAGCCCCGTGGCTCCCGCGCGGCCCGGCCGTGGGGTGGCGGGGCGCTCCGGCAGACGCGGAGGGAGGACCCTTCCGCGCCGGCGGGGCCGTCCGCGGCAGCGGCAGGGTCGCGAAGGACGAGCCGGACGAGGCCGGCCCGGGCAGTGGCGGGTACCCGGTCGCGCCGGCCGGCGCATCCGGCCAGAGGACCCAGGCGAGCAGCAGCGTCAGCCCGGCCACCGCGATCGCCAGGCCGCCGAACAGCAGCGGCCGCTCCGGCCAGGACCGGGACGCCGCGGGCGAGGCGCGGCGGCGTGAGCGCGGACGGGACGAGCCGGACGACGCGCGGTCCGCAGCCCCGGTGGCGGACGGGTCCGGGGGCACGGACGGTACCGCCTCGGGGAACACCACCTCGATGACGTCGGGCGGTTCCGCTCCCGCCCCGAGCGGCGCCCGTACGACGTCCCTGCGCGGCGTCCCCCTGTCGTGCTGCCAGTCGCTCACCGCTGCACCGCTCCCACCGTGTCGGCCACGTGCGTCCGCCGGATCCCGTCCTACCACCACCGGAGGGGATGCCCGCGGCCATCACGGTTCGCCCGACAACCGTGCCCCGGGCAGGGCAGACTGGGGCGTTCAGCTCATGCTCGCCGGCAACGCCGCGTGTGTGCGGAGTCCCTGACGCGACGTCGGCACCCCGGCCATCGGACGGTCAGTCCAGCGGCGGCGGGGCCGGCATCGGCGACGGGGTGGGTGTCGGCGGGACCGGATCGGGAGCGGGCCCCGGGGGAGTGGGCTCGGGCCCCGGCGGGGACGGCGGAATCGGGTCGGGAGACGGCCCGGGCACCGGACGGGGCTCCGGGGCCGGCACCGGGTCGGGGCCGGGGGCGGGTTCACCCGGGCGGCCCGGGGGAGTGGGTGCGGGGAACGGCTCGGTCATGGTGACCTCCGGCGGTTCGGCGCGGAACGGTTGCGTCCCGCGGCTGGACGTCCCCACACGTACCCGATGATCGCCGTGCCATGCCGCCCGCTCGGCACACGCCCCCGCGTGCGCTCCCGTGCGGGTGAACCGCGCCGCGCGCGGCAACCGCGCCCCGGCGCACACCAGTCCCACGGATCAGCAGCCACAACCGCGACACGGAAGGAGCCGGCCGTGACCGACGAGTGGGATCCCCGGTGGACACCCGGTCTGGCGCACGTCCTCATCACCGCGGGAGACGAGACGAGCGCGTACCGGATCTTCGACGCGCTGGTCGACCGTTTCCCGGGTGTCGAGCCGCCGACCCGCCCTCCCGCACGTCCCGGCACGGTGGTGCTCGCGGTCGTCGCCCCCACCGCGGACGCGATTCCGGCGCAGCGCCGTCGTCACCCGAACGGTTCAGCGGAGCGGCCGTAGCCGCGCGCCGCGCATGCGTCCGGTCAACGTCTCCCAGCCATCGTCGAGTTGACGGCCGGAGGCAATGGCCGGCGGCTCGTCCGGACGGCGCGTGGGTGGCGCGCCGGCCGGGCGGCCCGGGCCCGGACGGCGTTCCATGCGGACTGTGTGCCGGTCATCCTCCGAGCGGTCACGGGATCGCCCCGGCACCCGGAGAACGCCATGCGCGCTGGACGCATAACCGCCGCCGCCCTCCTCACCGGATCCGTGCTGGCCGTCGCGGCCCCACCCGCGCTCGCTTCCTCCTCGCTCGCCGCCCGCTCGGCCGCACCGCTCCCCACTGTCCCCGTCCCTGCTCTCCCCGGCCCCGATGCCCCGGAGGCGACGCCGGGCTCGCCCAGGCCGACCGCACCAACGGCGTTCGCAGCGCCGCCCCGGCCGGAGGCGCCCGCCGTGAACGCCGACTCGATCACCGCGCCCGGCGAGTTCGGCGGCCTGGTCACCTCGTTCGGCTTCAGCGTCACCCCGTCGACCGTCGGCCCGGGCGGCACCGTCACCCTGCGGGCCACCGGCTGCGCCACGCAGGCCACGGCCTCGGCGCCCGCGCTCCTGGAGGACGTGCGCCTGGGCAAGGGGCGCGGCGCTGGCCAGTCCGCCACCGTCACGCTCCGGGCCGACGCCACCCCGGGCACGCGGTACGAGGTGGCCTTCACCTGCGGCACGGAGCAGGGCAGCACTCCGCTCACGATCGGCAGCGGCGGCGCGGCGACCCCGTCGCCCTCCCGGCGCTCGGTGCAGAACGCGCTCGGCGGCTCGTCCGGCCCGGGCAGCGCCGAGGTCACCGTCGGCGCCGTCCTCGTCGCGGTGGCCGGCGGGCTCGTCCTCCACCGGTTGCGTTCGCCGCGCCACTGACCGGCCGCCCGTGCGCCCGGCCGGTTCCGCGGAGCCCGGAACAGGGCGACGCGTCACTTCCGGCGAGTGCGGAGATAATGGCAGGGATGCGGACGAAAACGGAGGAAGCAGCCGTGGTCGTCCCGCTCGGGGGCCGTGCGGGCCCTGAGCGGGAGGGCGGCTGCGGAGCGCGGCCGTGAGCACGGGACGACGGCCGGGGCGCGGGTGGTACGACCCGCGCGTGGGACCGCACGGCTCGGTCCGCAGGGTGCCGCCGTCCGACATCGGCCCCGGCGAGCGGCTGGCCATCAACGGCGTGGGCAGCTTCGACTGGGACCTCGACCAGGGCACCTTCGACCTGGACGAGACCGCTCTCGACGTCTTCGACCTGCGCCCCGAGGAGTACGACCGGCGCCCCGACTCGCTGGTGATGCGGGTGACCCCCGAGGAGGGCGCACGGCTGGACGTGGCGCTCCGCAGGGCCCTGCAGTCCGGCCACCGCAGCTACAGCGGGTACTTCCAGGTCACCCGGCGCGACGGCGTGAAGCAGTGGACCCACACACAGGGCACCATCCTGCGTGACGACGGCGGGACGGCCCGCCGGGTGGTCGGTGTCGTCCGGAACGCCACCGAGGAACTCGGCCAGGCGCCGCCCTTCCCAGGCATGGACGGACAGGCGGTCGGCGCGGCGGACGCGTCCGGCGCCCGGAGCCGGACCGCGGCGGCGGACGGGACGGGCGACGCGTTCCGCGACGCGACCGGGGACGGGGACGGGGACGGGGAGGGGGACGGTCGCAGTCTGTCCTCGCTGGTGCGCCACACCACCGAGGCGCTCTCCCACGCCGTCACCGTCGACGACGTGACCGCGGTGCTCACCGGCGCCGGCGCGCTGCAGCGCTTCAGCGCCGACGGGCTGATCCTCGGCCTGATCGAGGGCGGGAACCTGCGGTTCGTCGCCGTCACCGGCGAGCCGATGGCAGGCTTCAGGGACCTGGAGCTGCGCCGCCTCGACGACTCGCTGCCGCTGTCCCAGGCGGTCATCACCCAGCAGGCGCGGTTCGTGACGTCCTCCGCCGACCTGCTCACCCGCTTCCCGCTGCTGCGCCCCTACCTGGAGCGGTCCGGGCTGCACGCCGCCGCCTTCCTGCCGCTGATCGCGCAGGCCCGGGCGATCGGGGCGATGGGGCTGTTCTACCGCCGGCGCGACCGGTTCACCCGGGAGGACCGCGAGACCTACGGCGCGCTGGCCGGCGTCCTGGGCCAGTCCCTGCAGCGGGCGATCCTCTTCGACCAGGAGCGGGAGTTCGCCACCGGGCTGCAGGAGTCGATGCTGCCCCGGCACATCCCGCGGTTCGAGGGCGCCGAGATCGCCGTCCGCTACCACAGCGCGTGGAGCGGCCGGGAGGTCGGCGGGGACTGGTACGACGTGGTGGCGCTGCCCCAGAACCGGGTGGGGCTGGTGGTCGGCGACGTCCAGGGCCACGACACGCACGCGGCGGCCGTCATGGGCCAGCTCCGCATCGCCCTGCGCGCGTACGCCGCCGAGGGCCACCCGCCCTCCACGGTGCTCGCCCGCGCCTCCGGCTTCCTCGCCGAGCTCGACACCGAACGCTTCGCGACCTGCGGTTACGCCGAGGTCGACCTGGTGAGCGGCACGGTGCGCACCGCCCGCGCCGGGCACCTGGGCCCGCTGATCCGGCACACCGACGGACGCACCGGCTGGCCGAACGTCCGCGGCGGTCTCCCACTGGGCCTGGCCACCACGCTCGATCTGCAGGAGTTCCCGGAGACCCGGCTGGACCTCGTTCCCGGCGAGACGCTGGTGTACTGCACGGACGGCCTGGTGGAGGAGCGCGGCGGGGACATCACCCTCGGCATGGACGCGCTGGCGGAGGCCGTCCACAACGGGCCGGAGCGCGCCGAGGAGCTCGCCGACCACCTGGCCGACACCCTCTGGGAGCGCTGGGGCTCCACCGACGACGTCGCCCTGCTCATCCTGCGCCGCGCCCCCGACCCGGGTTCCCGGCACGCACCGCGCATCCACCAGTACGTCCACCAGGCCGACCCCGAGGGCCTGGCCGACGCGCGCGGCGTCCTGCGCCAGGCACTCACCGCGTGGCGGATGGGCGCCCTCGCCGACGACGTCGAACTCGCAGCGGGCGAGCTGCTGGTCAACGTCCTGCTGCACACCGAGGGCGGCGCGGTGCTCACCCTGGAGGTGCTGCCGGAGCCGGTACGCCGGGTGCGCCTGTCGGTCCAGGACCGCTCCAGCGTGTGGCCGCGCCGCCGGTCGCCCGGCGAGGCGGCCACCTCCGGCCGCGGACTGCTGATGATCGACGCGCTCGCCGCCCGGTGGGGCGTCGAGCCGCGGGGCGACGGCAAGGCCGTGTGGTGCGAGTTCGGCTCACCGGACGGCGCCGCCCCGGGCGCCGCGTCAGGGCCGGACGCCGAGGACGTCACGGGGACCTGAACGCCGCGCCCGCGGCTCGCACGGACCCTCGCGGGTCAGCTGACGTTGAGCGCGGTGTCGTCGACCACGAACGACGTCTGCAGCTTGGAACCCTCCACACCGGTGTACTTGATCGTCACCGTCTGCCCGGCGTACGCGCTGAGGTCCACCGTGTGCTGGGCGTACCCCGAATTGGCGTTGACGTTGGAGTACGACCCGACGGTGCCGAGCACCGTGCCCGAGGAGTTCAGCACCTGCACCTTCAGCGTGTCGTAGGCGGTCGAGCCGGTCTCCGCGGTGTCGATGTGCAGCCAGTACGAGAAGGACGCCGCGCAGCCGGCCGGGACGGCCACCGTCTGGGACAGGGTGTCGGTGGTCGCCGTGCCGTAGCCGTCGAGCCACGCCTTGTACGAGCCGCTGTGCGCCGGTTCGGCCGAGGCGTTGGTGATGACGCTGCTCGACGCGGACCAGGAGGTGTTGCCCGACTCGAAGCCGGGGTTGGCCAGCAGTTGGCGCGGGGTGCACGAACCACCGGTCGGCGGCGTGGTGGGCGGGGTGGTCGGCGGGGTCGTGGTGCCGGAGCCGCTGCCGGCCAGCCACGCCGTGGCGTTCAGCGCGAGGGCCGCGTCGGTGCCGGCCGGGTCGTCCCAGCCGTTGTACAGCGTGTTGCCGGACTGGCCGGTGCCGTCGTCGACGGGCGAGCTGTCACCCCAGATGGCCACGCGCCCGCTGCCGAAGCTGCTGGTGACGAAGAACGCCCCGGTGTTGCCGGAGTACCCCGTGCGGTACAGCAGCCCCTTGACGTTCGGGTTGTCGGCCGGCTTGAGGGTGAAGGTGGTGCCGTCGCGCAGGATGCTGCCGGTGACCGTGCCGAACGGGCCGTGCAGCACCGGGTCCGAACTGTCGCTGATCGCCCGGGGGTTGTCGGTGCTGACGTCGAGCAGGTCGACGGAGAAGCCGAACGGGTCGGTGTTGTCGACGCCGTTGTTGGTGAGCAGGTCGTTGATGACGCACGGCGAGTCGCAACCGTCGTTGTTCCGGTCGCTGTTGTTGTGGTCCGAGATGAGGAACAGACCGCCGCCGTTCTTCACGAAGTTCATCACCGCGGTCTTCTCGGCGGCGGTGAGCTTCACGTTCGGTTCGTCGACGACGAACGTGTCGAAGTTCGCGAGGTCCTGCGGGTTCGAGGAGTTGCCGTAGGTGATGGTCTTCCCCGACGGCAGCGTGTTCAGGGTGTAACCGCCGGACTTCTGCAGGGCGACGCCCCAGGCCGACAGGGCGCCGGTCCAGTCGGTCTCGGACTGCGGGGACGGGTTCTGGGCGAGCGGGTCGGGCTGGCTGGTGCTGATGATCCAGTCCGCGTTGCCGGCGGTCTCCGCCTTGGTGTTGTCGAACAGCACGCGGTGGGTGGTGGCGGCCGCCGGCGACGCGGAGCGGGCCGGTGCGGCCTGCGCGTCGCCGGTGGCGACGCCGGCCACCGCCAGACCGATGGCGCCCGCCGCGGCGGCCGCCGCGATCAGCGCGTGGCGGCGGGGGGAACGGGATCCAGGCATCCGTCAACCTCCAGTGAGGGTGGGGGAGTGGGGGGCGTGGGGACGTGGGGGGATCGAAAGGACCGGTGACGCAGGGACAGGGCTCGGTGCCGTGCGGTCAGAGTCTGCGCGCGTAGAACATGACATGTATGTGCCAGGAGTTAAGGATGGATGAACGGTACCCGTCGGGGATAGGCCCGTGAACCAGGAGACTGGGCGGAGTGGCTGGGGCGGCCGTGGGCAGGTGTTCCGCCGAGCGGGTGCCCCGGCCTGCCGCCCGGGCGCGCGCTCTCGCGGGACCTCACGGCGGGGAGCAGGATGGAGCGGGGGCGTGAGCCGCCGCACGTGCCCGGACGCCGGGGCGTGTCGTGCGGGTCGGGCCGTACCGCCGGCCCGGTGCGTGGGTCTCGCCGTGTCACTCGCCGCCAAGGCGTCCGCCCGAGGAGGAGCAGCATGCCCATCGCCACCGTGAACCCCACGACGGGGGAGACCCTCAAGACCTTCGAACCCCTCGGGCCGGACGGGATCGAGGAGCGCGTCGCCAAGGCCGACCGCGCCTTCCGCGCCTACCGCGGCACCGACTTCGCCTCCCGGTCCGCGCTCCTCGCCTCGGCCGCCGACCTCCTGGACAAGGAACGCGACGAGATCGCCCGGACCATGACCACGGAGATGGGCAAGACGCTGGCCGCCGCCCGCGCCGAGGCCGCCAAATGCGCCAAGGCGATGCGCTGGTACGCCGCCAACGGCGAACGCCTCCTCGCCGACGAGCACCCCGCGCAGTCCGACGTCGAGGACAGCGGCGCCCACCGCGCCGTGGTCCGCTACCGCCCGCTCGGCGTGGTGCTGGCCGTGATGCCGTGGAACTTCCCGCTCTGGCAGGTCGTCAGGTTCGCCGCTCCCGCGCTGATGGCCGGCAACACCGGCCTGCTCAAGCACGCCTCCAACGTCCCGCAGACCGCGCTCTACCTCGGCGAGCTGTTCCGGCGGGCGGGTTTCCCCGAGGGCTGTTTCCAGACCCTGCTCATCCAGTCCTCCGCCGTCGACGCGGTGCTGCGCGACCCGCGGGTGGCCGCGGCCACCCTCACCGGCAGCGAGGGCGCCGGGCGCGCGGTCGCCGCCGTCGCCGGCGACGCGATCAAGCCGACGGTGCTCGAACTCGGCGGCAGCGACCCCTTCGTGGTCATGCCGTCCGCGGCCGGCGAACTGGACCAGGCGGTCTCCACCGCCGTCACCGCCCGGGTGCAGAACAACGGGCAGTCGTGCATCGCCGCCAAGCGGTTCATCGTCCACGCCGACGTCTACGACGCGTTCGCGGAGCGCTTCGGCCGGGCGATGGGCGGGCTGACGGTAGGGGACCCGATGGAGGAGTCCACCGACATCGGCCCGCTCTCCACCGAGCAGGGCCGCGCCGACCTCGAGGAACTCGTCCAGGACGCGCTCGGCCAGGGCGCCCGGGCGCTGTGCGGCGCCCGGCGGCCCGAGTCGCGGCAGGCCGGGTGGTTCTACGAGCCGACCGTGCTGACCGACGTCACCCCGCGGATGCGGATCCACCGCGAGGAGGCGTTCGGACCGGTCGCCACCCTGTACCGGGTGCCGGACCTGGACGCGGCCGTCGAACTCGCCAACGACACGCCCTTCGGCCTGAGTTCCAACGTCTGGACGCGCGACGAGGACGAACAGCGCCGCTTCGCCGCCGATCTGCAGGCGGGCGGCGTCTTCTTCAACGGCATGACCGCCTCCCACCCCGCGCTGCCCTTCGGCGGGGTCAAGCGCTCCGGGTACGGCCGGGAACTGTCCGCCCAGGGCATCCGGGCGTTCTGCAACGTCACCACGCTCTGGTACGGCCGCTGAGCGGTCGAACGCGTTCGAACGGAAGGGACCACAGGGAACGCCGCCACGGCGGGCGCCGCGGGTTCGCGTGAGGTGAAGGTGTGAACCCGCCGGGCCCCGCCGTGGCGGCGCCGCTCACCCGGTGCGGCCGAACCTAGGCTGACCGCAGCCCCGGGCCGAGCCGGGAGGGCGGGACGTCCGGGGCCGTAAGATCGCCGAGAGCGGGAAAGGTCCGGGAATGCCCGACGTACCAGAACCCGTGGTCAAGCTGGTCCGGTGGAGCACCGAACCGGCCGCCGCCCAAGTCGTCCGCTCGACCGCCGCCGCCGTCATCGCCTATGTCGTCGCCCTCTGGCTCACCCCGCAACCGGCCCCGCTGACCGCACCGCTGACCGCCCTCCTGGTGGTCCAGGTGACCCTCTACTCGACCTTCACCACCGGTGTGCGACGGGTGAACTCCGTCGTCGTCGGCGTGCTCATCGCGATCGGCTTCAGTGCCGGGGTGGGCCTGACGTGGTGGAGTCTGGGCCTGATCATCTTCACCGCGCTGCTCGTCGGCCGGTTCGTGCGGGTCGGCGAGTTCGAGGTGGAGGTGGCGATCAGCGCGATGCTCGTCCTCGGTGTCGCCCGGGTGGCCAACACGGCCTGGGACCGGATCCTGGAGACGCTCATCGGCGCCGCCGTCGGACTGCTGTTCAACCTGCTCTTCGCGCCCCCGGTGTGGGTGCAGACGGCCGGGGGCTCCATCGAGGAGCTGTCCCACCGGATGGCCGGACTCTTCCGCGACATGGCCGGCGAGGTGGCCGGGCACCTGCCGGTCGAACGGGCCGCCTCCCGCCTGCACGAGGCCCGCCGGGTCGACCACGACATCGTCGAGGTGGACGCGTCCCTGCGGCAGGCCGAGGACAGCCTGCGCTGGAACCCGCGGGTGCGCGAGGGGGTGCTGTCCCGGATCGTGCTGCGCACCGGTCTGGACACCCTGGAGATCTGCGCGGTGGTGATGCGTGTGCTGTCGCGGACCCTGACCGATCTGGCCAAGGCCAGGACCCAGGAGCGGCTGTTCCCCGAGGACATCGCGGCGGCCCTGGAAGAACTGCTCAACCAGGTGGCCAACGCCATCGAGAGCTTCGCTGTGCTCATCACCACCCAGGTCGCGGCCAGCGCGGAGTCGGCGGAGGAGCGGCTGTCGCAGGCGCTCGCGGACAGCGCGGTGATCCGTGACCGCACCGCCGACCTGCTGCTGCACGCCGTGCAGCAGCATCCGCGCCAGTGGCAGCTGCACGGTGCGGTGCTCGCCGAGGTGGACCGCATCCTCGACGAACTCGCCGTCGAGAAGCGCTCCGAGCGGCTCGTCGAGGAGCTGGACCGCTACTCCTCCGAGGCCAGTCAGCGGCACCCGCGGCTTCAGCTGATCAAGCGCCGGCTGACCAAGTCCACCGTGGTGCAGCGGACCTCCGCGCCGGTGCGCGAGGCGTTCCGCAGGCCGTCGCGCGGCGACTGATCCCGCCTCGCGCGCCGCTGCGGCGCGCGTCCTCGCCCCGTGGCTCCCGCCGTGGCCGGAAACCGCCGGTCGCGCCGGGAGCCGGCGTGTTCCGGGCGCCGCGCGTGGGCGGGTCCCGCTGACCGCGCGTGAATCGTTGCCGTCACAGGCATAGACGCCGCTGTAGCGCGTCTGTAACACTGCGCCAACACGCACGCAAAATATGAGCAGATCGACGATGGATCCGCATGGAACAGTGCAACTTACCCAGTTGAACCCCGCACGTTTCGGATAAGTCGAGTAGTGCGCCTCAAGATCGCCATCCTCCTGACCCCACGACTTCGAGGGACGCCATGAGATCGAAGCGCTCCATCCCACGCCTGATAGCGGGGGTGATCGCGACCAGCCTGCTGTACCTCGGCGGCCAGGTCCTCCCCGCCGCGGCCTCGGCGCCGCACCCCGGGACCGCGACGCCGGCCTCGGCCAGCTCCGCCGACTCGGGGCACACCGCCGCCCAGCTCGACGACGGGAACCAGAACTCCTACTGGCAGAGCAAGGGCGGGGCGCTGCCCCAGTGGGCACAGATCGACCTCGGCCGCAGTACCCGCATCGACCAGGTCCGCCTCAAGGTGCCGGCCGGGTGGAAGGGCCGTACCGAGACCCTCGCCCTGCAGGCCAGTGACGACGGCAGCGGCTTCAGCACCGTGGTGCCCTCGAAGGCGTACTACTTCGCGCCCTCCTCGGGCAACACGGTGACCGTCTCCTTCCCGGCCACGCTGGCGCGCTACGTCCGCGCCGAGGTGACCGGCAACTCCGCAGGGAAGGCCGCCCAGCTCTCGGAGATGACCGTGCGGGCGGCCGCCGCCTCCACCGTCAACCTGGCCGCGGGCAAGCCCACCGCCGAGTCCGGTCACGCCGACGTCTACCCGTCCGGCAACGCCGTCGACGGCAACGCCAGCACCTACTGGGAGAGCACCAACAACGCCTTCCCGCAGTGGCTGCGGGTCGACCTCGGCAGCGCCGTGGCGGTCAACCAGGTGGTCCTGAAGCTGCCGCCTTCCTCCGCCTGGGCGACGCGCACCGAGACGCTGGCGGTCCAGGGCAGCACCGACGGTTCGACGTTCTCCGACCTCGTGGCGTCCGCCGGGTACACCTTCGACCCGGCCACCGGCAACACCGTCACCATCAACTTCAACCAGGCCACGACCCGTTACGTCCGGCTGAACGTCACCGGCAACACCGGCTGGCCGGCCGGCCAGATCTCGGAGTTCGAGGTCTACGGCCCCGCCACCGGCGACACCCAGGCGCCGACCGCGCCCTCCGGCCTGGCCTACAGCCAGCCCGCCTCCGGCCAGGTCAAGCTGACCTGGAACGCGGCCACCGACAACGTCGGGGTCACCGGGTACGACATCTACGCCAACGGCACCCTGCGCACCTCGGTGGCGGGCACCGTGCTGACGTACACCGACAGCCAGCCCGACACCGCGACCGTGACGTACTACGTCAAGGCCAAGGACGCGGCGGGCAACCAGTCGCCGGCCAGCAACAGCGTGACCCGCACCGGCTCGTCGGGCGACACGCAGGCGCCGACCGCGCCCACCGGCCTGGCCTACAGCCAGCCCGGATCCGGCCAGATCAAGCTGACCTGGAACGCGGCGAGCGACAACGTCGGCGTGACCGGGTACGAGGTCTTCGCCAACGGCGCCCAGATCGGCACCACCGCGGCCGCCACGCTGACCTACACCGACAACCAGCCCGACAGCGCCACCGTCTCGTACTTCGTGCGGGCCAAGGACGCGGCGGGCAACGAGTCGGCGAACAGCAACACGGTCACCCGCAACGGCACCACGCCCACCGGCACCAACCAGGCGCTGGGCAAGCCGGTCACCGCGTCCTCCACCGTGCAGAACTTCGTCGCGGGCAACGCCGTCGACGGCGACCTGACGACGTACTGGGAGGGCACCGGCACCAGCTCGCTGACCGTTCAGATGGGCGCCGACGTCGACACCAGCTCGGTCGTCGTCAAGCTCAACCCGGACCCGATCTGGGGCGCGCGCACCCAGACCATCGAGGTCCAGGGCCGTGAGCAGAGCGCGAGCGGCTTCACCCAGCTCGTGGCGCCCAAGAGCTACTCCTTCGACCCGAACAGCGGCAACTCGGTGACGATCCCGGTGTCGGCCCGCATCGCCGACGTGAAGGTGATCTTCTCGGCCAACTCCGGCGCCGGCGGCGGCCAGGCGGCCGAACTGCAGGTGATCGGCGTGCCGGGCCCCAACCCCGACCTGACCGTGAGCAGCCTGAGCACCACCCCGGCCGCGCCGGTGGAGACCGACCCGATCACGGTGAACGCCACCGTGAAGAACATCGGCACCAGCGCGTCGGGCGCCACCAACGTCAACTTCTACCTGGGCGCCACCAAGGTCGGCACGGCGTCCGTGGGCGCCCTGGCGGCCGGCGCGAGCACCAACGTGACGGCGAGCATCGGCGCCAAGGACGCGGCCACCTACCAGCTCACCGCCAAGGTGGACGAGTCCAACGCGGTGGTCGAGCAGAACGAGACCAACAACAGCACCACCACCTCCCTGGTGGTCAAGCCGGTGGACACCTCCGACCTGGTCGCCTCGCCGGTGGCCTGGTCGCCGGGCAACCCGTCCGCGGGCCAGAACGTCACCTTCACGGTCGCGCTCAAGAACCAGGGCACGGTCGCGTCGGCGAGCGGCGCCCACGGCATCACCCTGTCCATCCTCGACGCCACGTCCGGCAGCGTCGTCAAGACGCTCACCGGGTCCTACTCCGGCTCCATCGCACCGGGGGCCACCACCGCCCCGGTCGGCCTCGGGAGCTGGACCGCCGCCAACGGCAAGTACACCGTCAAGACGGTGATCGCGGTGGACGGCAACGAGGTGGCCACCAAGCAGGCCAACAACACCACCAGCCAGCCGTTCTTCGTCGGCCGCGGCGCGAACATGCCGTACGACTCCTACGAGGCCGAGGACGGCGTCCTGGGCGGCGGCGCCACGGTGCTCGGCCCCAACCGCACCGTCGGCGACCCGGCCGGTGAGGCCTCCGGCCGCAAGGCGGTGCACCTGGCCGGCAACGGGGACAAGATCTCCTTCACCACCCGGTCCGCCACCAACACCCTCGTCGTCCGCTTCAACATCCCGGACGGCCCGGACACCACCCTGAACGTCTACGTCGACGGCGCCTTCCTCAAGGCGATGCCGCTCAGCGCCAAGTACGAGTGGCTGTACGGCGACGAGACCAGCCCGAACAACTCGGCCGGCTCCGGCGCCCCGCGGCACATCTACGACGAGGCCGACATGCTGCTCGGGACGACCGTCCCGGCCGGCCACACCATCACCCTGCAGAAGGACGCGGCCAACTCCGCGGCCTACTACAACATCGACTACATCAACACCGAGCAGGCCACCGCGGTCCCCAACCCGGACCCGACCAAGTACGTCGTGCCGGCCGGCCTCACCCAGCAGGACGTGCAGAACGCCCTGGACGCCGCCCGCCAGGACACCACCAAGCTCGGCGTCTACCTGCCGGCGGGCGACTACCAGACGGCCAACAAGTTCACCGTCTACGGCCGCGCGATCAAGGTGATCGGCGCGGGCCCCTGGTTCACCCGCTTCTTCACCCCGCAGGGCCAGGAGAACACCGACGGCGGCTTCACGGTGCAGTCCAGCGCCAACGGCTCCACCTTCACCGGGTTCGGCTTCTTCGGGAACTACACCAGCCGGATCGACGGCCCGGGCAAGGTCTTCGACCTCAACGGCATCGCGAACCTGACCGTCGACAACGTCTGGATCGAGCACACCATCTGCGCGGTGTGGGCGACCAACGTCGACAACTCCACGTTCACCAACATGCGCATCCGCGACACCTTCGCGGACGGCATCAACCTCACCAACGGCAGCACGGGCAACCTCGTCAGCAACGACGAGGCCCGCAGCACCGGCGACGACAGCTTCGCGCTGTTCCCGGCCATCGACAACCACAACGAGCAGGAGACCGGCAACACCTTCCAGAACCTGACCGTGCAGACCACCTGGCGCGCCGCCGGGCTCGCGGTCTACGGCGGTGGCGGCAACACCTTCAGCAACCTGTACATCGCCGATATCCTCACGTACCCCGGCATCACCGTCGGCTCGCTGCAGTTCGGCGGCATCCCCGCCCTCGGTTTCGAGTCCTCGCCCCAGACGACCTTCGACAACATCTCGCTGGTCAGGGACGGCGGCCACTTCTGGGGAGCGCAGACCTTCCCCGCGCTGTGGATCTACTCCGCCGAGTTCAAGCTCCAGGGCCTGCGGATCAGCAACGTCGACATCAGCAGCCCGACCTACTCCGGGATCATGTTCCAGACCAAGTGGAACGGCTCCACCTCGCTCAACCCGATCCAGGACACGGTCTTCACCAACATCAGCGTCACCGGTGCCCACAAGAGCGGTGACACCTACGACGCCAAGTCCGGATTCGGACTGTGGGCCAACCCGCAGCCGGAGTCCGGTCAGGGACCGGCCGTCGGTTCCGTGACCTTCAACGGACTGCACGAGAGCGACAACGCCGTCGACATCCAGAACACCACGTCGACCTTCACGATCACCGTCAACAACTAGCGCGGCAGGATCGCTCCGGCGTTCCGGCGGGTATCGGTGTGGGTGATCACGGGATCACCCACACCGAGCCATGACCGGGAGCCACCATGAACACCGCCGAACTGCTCGCCGACGCCTTCGGCCGCGTCCAGGAGGACGTGCACGGCGCCGTCGACCGGCTGACCGCCGACGAACTCGCCGAACCGGTCGAACCCGGCGCGAACACCGTCGCCTGGCTGGTCTGGCACCTCACCCGGGTACAGGACGACCACGTCGCCGAGGTCGCCGGCCGCGAACAGGTGTGGACCGCCGACGGCTGGCACGGCCGCCTGGGCCTGCCCTTCCGCCCCGCGGCCACCGGCTTCGGCCACGGCCCCCAGCAGGTCGCCCAGGTCAGGGTGGACGACCCGGCCCTGCTCACCGGCTACTTCGACGCGGTCCACGCGGCCACCCTGGAGTACGTCAAGGGACTGCGCAACGCCGACCTCGACCGGATCGTCGACGAGCGCTGGGACCCGCCGGTCTCCCTCGGGGCGCGGCTGGTCAGCGTGATCAACGACGACACCCAGCACGCCGGTCAGGCCGCCTTCATCCGCGGAGTGCTGCTGCGCCGCAGGTGACGCGACCCGCCGCCGCCGTGGCCCCCGGCTGACGCGCGCCCCCGCACGCCCGCCGCGCCTCGGTGCACGCCTGCCGGTCCCGGCCTGCGATGATAGAGTTACTTAGCCTAAGTTAAGTAACTGCACGGGTTACGCGGGTCAACTGCACGGGTGGGGAGCACCGGCCACATGTCCACTGAACAAGACGCGGCGACACGAATACCGGGACGTCCCTCCCGCTTCTCCGCCGACCACCCGCACTACAAGTGGGTGGCGCTGTCCAACACCACGCTCGGCATGCTCATCGCGACGATCAACTCCTCGATCGTCCTGATCTCGCTGCCGGCCATCTTCAACGGCATCGGACTCGACCCCCTGCAGCCCGGCAACGTCAGCTACCTGCTGTGGATGCTGATGGGTTACATGCTGGTCACCGCCGTCCTGGTGGTGACGCTCGGCCGTCTCGGCGACATCGTGGGCCGCGTCAAGATCTACAACATGGGCTTCCTGATCTTCACGATCACCTCGGTGATCCTGTCGGTCGACCCCATGCACGGCGGCGGCGGGGCGCTCTGGCTGATCGGGTGGCGTGTCGCCCAGGCCGTCGGCGGATCCATGCTGATGGCCAACTCGGCGGCGATCATCACCGACGCCTTCCCGGCCCGCCAGCGCGGCATGGCGCTCGGCGTCAACATGGTCGCCGGCATCGCCGGCTCCTTCATCGGACTGGTGCTCGGCGGCCTGCTCGCCGAGTGGAACTGGCGCTCCATCTTCTGGGTCAACGTGCCCATCGGCCTGATCGGCACCGTCTGGGCGTACCGGTCGCTGCACGACACCGGCGTGCGGCGCCCGGCCCGGATGGACTGGTGGGGCAACATCACCTTCGCCGTCGGCCTGACCGCCCTGCTGGCCGGCATCACCTACGGCATCCAGCCCTACGGCGGCCACACGATGGGATGGACCAACCCCTGGGTGCTGGCCGGACTCATCGGCGGCGTCGCGATGCTGGTGATCTTCTGCGTGATCGAGTCGCGGGTCGCCGAGCCGATGTTCCCGCTCAAGCTCTTCCGCAACGCCTCGTTCGCCGGCGGCAACGCGGCCACCCTGCTCGGCTCGATCGCCCGCGGCGGCCTGCAGTTCATGCTGATCATCTGGCTCCAGGGCATCTGGCTGCCGCTGCACGGCTACGACTACGCCGACACCCCGCTGTGGGCCGGCATCTACCTGCTGCCGCTGACCGTCGGCTTCCTGGCGGCCGGCCCCATCGCGGGCGCCCTGTCCGACCGCTACGGCGCCCGGCTCTTCGCCGCCGCAGGGTTCGTGGTGATGGCCGGGTCCTTCGCGGGCCTGCTGCTCATCCCCACCGACTTCAGCTACTGGGTGTTCGCCGTGGTGGTCTTCCTCAACGGCCTCGGCGGCGGCCTGTTCGCCGCGCCCAACACCTCGATCATCATGGCGAGCGTGCCCGCCGAGGCCCGCGGCGCCGCCTCCGGCATGCGGGCCACCTTCCAGAACGCCGGCATGGTGCTGTCCATCGGCGTCTTCTTCTCCCTGATGGTCGCCGGCCTGGCCGGCTCGCTGCCGGGCACCCTCAGCTCCGGGCTCACCGCCCAGGGCGTGCCCGCCGCGAACGCCCACCAGATCGCCCAGCTCCCGCCGGTCGGCACGCTCTTCGCCGCCTTCCTCGGCTACAACCCGATCCAGCAGCTCCTCGGCCCCGACCTGCTGGGCAAGCTGCCGGCCGCCAACGCCCACAACCTCATCGGGCGGGAGTTCTTCCCCCACCTGATCTCCGGGCCCTTCCACGACGGACTCGTCGTGGTGTTCACCCTGGCCATCGTGATGTCCTTGGTGGCCGCTGCGGCATCCTTGATCCGCAGCCGCACGTCCCGCACCGCCGCGCGGGACTGACACCACGCACGAGGAGGCGCCCCGCCATGACCCCAACCGACGGGCGCGGGGCGCCTCCCGGGCACCCGGCACCGCCGTCGTCGTCGGCGGTGGCCCGGCTGCGGCTGATCGTGGCGCGGCTCTACCGGCAGCTCGCCCAGGCCTCGGGCGACGACCTCAACCTCACCTACGCGCAACTGTCGGCACTGGCCCGCGTCCAGGAGTACGGGCCGCTGCGGCTGGGTGAACTGGCCGCGCGCGAGCAGGTCGCCGCCCCCACCCTGACCCGGACCCTGCGGCCGCTGGCTGCGGCCGGTCTGCTCAGCAAGGAGCCCGACCCCCTGGACGGCCGCTCGCTGCTGGTCAGCATCACCGCGGACGGCGAGGACCTGCTGGTCCGCATCCGGCGTGAGCGCTCGGAGTTGCTGGCCCGGCGGATGGCCCGGCTCACCGCCGAGCAGACGAGCACCCTGATGGCGGCGCTGCCCGTCCTGGAGCAGCTGCTCACCGAGCCGGAACCGCGGCCGGAACAGGACGCGCACCCCGAGGAAGCCCCGCCGGCGCCGCCTGCCGAGGGGTGAGCCGCGTCGGCCCTGGGGGCGGGAGAGGGACGCGGCCGGGGCCGCGCCGACGGGGGCCCGCAGGCCCTCCGCGCGGCCCCGGCACACGGTCCGTCAGCTCGCGGCCCTCTCCCGGCCGGGGCCCGGTTCCAGCGGCGGCGCCGAGAACCCGCAGTGCGCGCGGCACTCCGGATGGGCGCAGTCCGGCCGGCCGGTCGCCTCCTGCAGCGCCCCGCCGGGCACGAGCAGGAACGCCAGCAGCGAGGCCAGGACGCACAGCACCGCGCAGATGATCATCGACTTGCCGAACGCGGAGTTCAGCCGCTGCGGATCGCGGTACGCCTCTCCGGACAGGCCCACGGCCAGCGGCAGCGCGGCGACGATCAGCAACTGGGCGACCCGGGCCGCCGCGTTGTTCACCCCGCTGGCGATCCCCGCGTGGTCCACGTCGACCGACGCCAGCACCGTCGCCGTGAGCGGCGCGACGAACATGCTCAGCCCCAGGCCCTGGACCAGCACACCGGGCAGCACGTCCGCGAGATAGCCGGAGGAGCCCGGGGAGATCCGGGTCAGCAGCAGCAGGCCGCAGGCGGCGACCAGCGGCCCTGCGGTGAGCGGCCACCGCGGCCCGATCCGCTGGGCCATCGCGCCCGCGGGCGCCGACAGCACCAGCATCAGCGCCGTCGACGGCAGGGTCGCCAGCCCGGCCCGGACCGCGCTGTAGCCGGCGGCCACCTGCAACTGGACCGGCAGCACGAAGAACACCCCGCCGATCGCCGCGTACAGGCACAGCGTCACCACGTTCATCGAGGTGAACAGACGGGACCGGAACACCGACAGCGGCAGCATCGGGTTGGGCCGGCGCCGCTCCGTGCGGAGGAACGCCACCCCGCAGGCGACGCCCAGGGCCGCCGCCACCACGACGGACGACCAGGAGGAGTGACCGGACGCGGCGATCAGGGCATAGGTGACCCCGGCGAGGAAGAGCGCGGCCAGCGCGGCGCCCGGCACGTCGAAGCGGCCGGTGGCGTTGCGGTCCCGGCTCTCCGGCACGTGCCGCATCGCGATGAGGACCACGAGCGCCGCGACCGGCAGGTTGATGAAGAAGATCCAGCGCCAGCCCGGCCCGTCGACCAGGTACCCGCCGAGGAACGGCCCGATCGCGGCCGCCACGCCCCCCAGACCCGACCACGCGCCGACGGCCTTCGCCCGGTCCTCCTCACGGAACGTCGACTGCACCAGCGCCAGCGAGCCCGGGGTGAGCAGCGCCCCGCCCACCCCCTGCAGCGCACGGGCGGTGATCAGCAGGCCCGGACTCTGCGCCAGGCCGCACAGCGCGGAGGCCAGTGCGAACCACACCGCGCCCGTCAGGAAGACCTTGCGCCGCCCGTAGCGGTCGCCGAGACCGCCGCCCAGCAGGATCAGCCCGGCCAGCGTCAGGAGATAGCCGTTGACGGTCCACTGCAGCGCGGCCAGCGAGGCCCCGAGATCCCGGCCCAGGCGTGGCAGCGCGATGTTGACGGAGGTGCCGTCCAGCAGCGCCATGCCCGAACCCAGGACCGAAGAGGCCAGCACCCACCGTCCCTTCGCGGACGACAGCGGCAGCCCCTGCGGGGCCGGCACCCCGGCCGTGGTGCTCATTCACGCGCCTCCCATCCGGCGGTCCCGCCGCGCCCGCGCACCCGCCGGCCGGTCCTCACCCTATCGCCGCCCGGGCGCCGCCACCTTTCCTGCGCGGGCGCCCGCGTCGACGGCCCGCCGACCGCGGACCGCGCCGGGCAGGCGTGAGAATGGGCGCACCGGGAAGGTCATCACCGCGCCCGGACCAGCACGGCCGCACACCCGCCCGCAGCACCACCACGAGAGACCAGCACCAGCGAAGGAGACGCGGATGCCGCACGAGCGTGCCGGAACACCGGCCAGGCCCGAGGACCTGGTGGACGTACCCCGCCTGGTGACCGCCTACTACGCTCTGCACCCGGACCCCGGCGACCCGGCCCAGGCCGTCGCCTTCGGCACCTCCGGACACCGCGGCTCCTCCCTGGCCACGGCGTTCAACGAGCACCACATCGCCGCCACCAGCCAGGCCATCTGCGACTACCGTGCCCGGCAGGGGACGACCGGGCCGCTCTACCTCGGCGCCGACACCCACGCGCTGTCCGAGCCCGCCCGGGTCACCGCGCTGGAGGTGTTCGCCGCCAACGAGGTGACCGTCCTCATCGACGAGCACGACGGCTGGACCCCGACGCCCGCCGTCTCGCACGCCATCCTGGCGCACAACCGGGGCCGCACCAGCCGGCTGTCCGACGGCGTGGTGGTCACTCCCTCGCACAACCCGCCCACCGACGGCGGCTTCAAGTACAACCCGCCGAACGGGGGACCGGCCGGGTCGGACGCCACCGGCTGGATCCAGGACCGCGCCAACACCCTCATCGCCGAGGGCATGAAGGGCGTCCGGCGCATCCCCTACCGGCGCGCGCTGGCCGCCGACACCACCGGGCGCTACGACTTCCTCGGCCGCTACGTCGACGACCTGCCGGCAGTGCTCGACCTGGAGGCCGTGCGGCGGGCCGGGGTCACCGTCGGCGCCGACCCGCTCGGCGGCGCCTCGGTGGACTACTGGGGCCGCATCGCCGAGTGGCACGGCCTGGACCTGACGGTCGTCAACCCGCACACCGATCCCACCTGGCGGTTCATGACCCTGGACTGGGACGGCAAGATCCGGATGGACTGCTCGTCGCCGTACGCGATGGCCTCGCTCATCGCCCGCAAGGACGAGTACCGGATCGCCACCGGCAACGACGCGGACGCCGACCGGCACGGCATCGTCACCCCGGACGCCGGTCTGATGAACCCCAACCACTACCTGGCGGTGGCCATTTCGTACCTCGCCCGCAACCGCGAGCACTGGGGCCCCGAACTGGCCATCGGCAAGACGCTGGTGTCGTCCTCGATGATCGACAAGGTGGTCGCGGGCCTGGGCCGCACGCTCACCGAAGTCCCGGTCGGCTTCAAGTGGTTCGTCGACGGGCTGCTCGGCGGCACGCTGGCGTTCGGCGGCGAGGAGTCCGCGGGCGCGTCGTTCCTGCGGCGCGACGGCAGCGTGTGGACCACCGACAAGGACGGCATCCTGCTGGCACTGCTGGCTGCGGAGATCACCGCGGTCACCGGCCGCACGCCCTCCGAGCACTACGCCGACCTGACCGAGGAGTTCGGCGCGCCCTCCTACGCCCGCATCGACGCCCCGGCCACCCGTGAGCAGAAGGCGGTCCTCGCCAAGCTGTCCCCGGAGCAGGTGCCGGCCGAGGAACTGGCGGGCGAGCGGGTCACCGCCGTACTCACCGAGGCCCCCGGCAACGGCGCCCCGATCGGCGGCATCAAGGTGTGCACCGACAGCGCCTGGTTCGCCGCGCGGCCGTCGGGCACCGAGGACGTCTACAAGATCTACGCGGAGTCCTTCCTCGGCGACGAGCACCTGGCGCGCGTCCAGGAGGAGGCCAAGGCGATCGTGGACGGCGCCCTCGGCGGGAGCTGACCCGGGCGCCGGCCGAGAGCCGGCCGGGGACGTCCGGCCGATCACCGGGCGGCCGCCGAAGGCGGCGCCGTCCCGGCCGGGAGCACCGGCCGGGGCGGCCGCCGCCTACGCGAGCTGCGCCGACTGCAGTCCCGCGTACGCACCACCGCTGCGCAGCAGTTCGGCGTGCGAGCCGACCTCCACGATCCGGCCCTCGTCCATCACCACGATCCGGTCGGCGTTCTTGATCGTGGACAGGCGGTGCGCGACCACGAACACCGTCCGGCCGCGCACCAGGCGGCTCAGCGCCTGCTGCACCAGCGCCTCCGAACGCGAGTCGAGCGCCGACGTGGCCTCGTCCAGCACCAGCACGCGCGGGTCGCGGATCAGCGCCCGGGCGATCGCCAGCCGCTGCTTCTGCCCGCCCGACAGCCGGGCCCCCCGCTCGCCGACCACCGTGTCCAGGCCCTGCGGCATCCGGTCGATGAACTCCAGCGCGTTGGCGTCCCGCAGCGCGGCACGCACCGTCTCCTCGGGGACGTCCTCGAGCCCGTAGGTGACGTTCTCGCGGACGCTGCCCTCGAACAGGATGGACTCCTGCGGTACCACCGACAGGTAGTTGCGGTAGTCGCGCAGGTCCAGGCCCTCCATGTCGACGCCGTCCAGCAGGATCTGGCCGCGGGTCGGCCGCAGGAAGCCGATCACCAGGTTGAGCACCGTCGACTTGCCCGCGCCCGAACCGCCCACCAGGGCGATGGTCTCGCCGGGCCGCACGTCCAGGTCGAAACCGGTGACCGAGGGACGGTCGCTCTCGGGGCAGGTGTGGCCGACCCCGCGGAACTCGAACCGGCCGACCACGCCGTGCACCGGCGCCTTGCCGTCGTTCTGCTCCAGGTCGGGCGCCTGAAGCACCTCGCCGATGGAGCGCACCGACTCCAGGCCCTTGCCGATCTGCGGGGTCAGGGTGAGCAGCGTGGTCACCGACCCGGTGAGGCTGGAGAAGTAGGCGCTCAGCATCACCACCGTGCCGGCGCTGACGTCGAGCCAGCCGTAGTACGCCACCAGCGCCGAACCCGCGAGGCAGGCCACGCCGATCGCGTTCAGCAGGATCCAGGCGAGCGAGCCGAACCAGCCGTTGAGCCGGTCCAGGCGCAGCCCGGCGTGCAGCACCTCGCCGAGCGTGCGGTCCATCCGCACGAGCGCGGTGTTCTCCAGGCCGTGGGCCCGCGTGATCGGAATCAGCGTCGTCATCTCGCTGACGCGCGAGGAGAGTTGCTCGACCTGCTGGCGGAACATCTCGTTGCGGCTGCGCAGCCGCCGGCGCAGCTTGACCACCAGCAGCGCGGAGGCCGGCACGACCACCAGGTACACCGGCAGGAACGCGGGCGCCTGGATGCCGATGACCACCAGCCCGCCGGTGAGGGTGGCGATGGCGGCCAGGCCGTTGTCGGCGGTCTGCTGGGCCGCGGTCTCTATGGTCTCGACGTCCCGGATGACCTTGGCCTGCAGCACGCCGGCGCTCACCCGGGAGTGGTAGCCGATGGACAACTGCTGCATCCGGTGGCACAGCCCGCTGCGCAGCCGGGTCCCGGTCCGCCGGATGGAGCCCTGCATGCAGCGCACATAGGCCAGATGCAGCGGCAGGTTGAGGACCAGGATGACCAGCAGCACCGCGGCGTTCCACCACAGCACGGATATGTGCTGGTGCTGGACGACGACGTCGACGACGTTCGCGGTGATCAGCGGCAGCAGCCAGACCGGGGTGTGCTTGCCGAAGAACGCCAGGACGGACAGCACGAGGCGGCCGCGGTCGGGATGGAAGAGGTAGAGGAGGGTTCGTACGGGGTGCTCGCCACGGTAGCGGTGGCTGAGCGTGCCTTGCGGCAACGCCATTGCGGGGCTCCTCGAATCACGTCTTCGCGGTACGGCGGGGAAGATGCGCGCCGTCGGCCCGCCTCGGCGCTGAGAGGGGCCGCCGTGCTCATGCGCGCGCATGAATCCTAGGCGTGACGAGGGGCCGGGTGACAGGTCACCCGGCCCCTCGTGAGCGGCTGCCGACGTGGCGGGAGCGGAGCGCCGTTCGGAGGCGGAACGGTTCTCCGGTTCCCGGGCGACGTCAGCCGCGGCCCGGACGGAACCGCCGGTACAGCGAAGCGCCGGCGATCAGGGTGCTGACGCTCCCCGCCCCGGCCCAGCCGAGCCCGTCGGCTCCGGTGTGCGCCAGCGTGGGGCCGGCCTGGGGGAGTGCGGCGGCCGGTGCCGCCACCGGCAGCGGCGCGGGCGTCGCGCTCTCGTGCTGCTGCGGCGGGGTGGCGGTGTCCACGCCGGTGTTGCCGATGGCCGGGTTGCCCACGCCGACCGCGTTCACCGAGTTGCCGACGATGTTGACCGGCAGGTCGATCGGAACCTGCACCGCGTTGCCCGACAGCACGCCGGGGGAGCCGTGGGCCGCACCGGAGGCGTGGGCGCCGCCGCCCGAACCGGTCCGTGTGCCGGACGAGGACTCGTCCGCGGACGCGCCCGCGTGCCGCCCGCGGCCGCGGTCCGTCGCCTGCCGACCGGGGTGGGCGTGACCGGGGACTTCCGGCGGGCACCACGTGGAGTCCGAGCCGCCGGCGCACGAGTTGCCCGACGCCGGGTCGAGCAGGCCGATCACGTTGATGGTGTTGCCGCAGACGTCGACCGGCACGTGCACCGGGATCTGCACGGAATTGCCCGACAGGACTCCCGGCGAGCCCGCGGTGTCGCCGCCCGCCGCCGCGTCCGCCTGGGCGTAGCCTGCCGAGGCCAGTACGCCACCGGCGACCATCGCGGTGACGAGCCCCTTTCGGGCGACCCTGTCCATACGCTCCCTGCCTTCCGGAATACCCGCACGGACCGGATGTCCGCACCGGGCACAACGCGCCAGAGAGCCATTCGGGTCATGCCGGACCGCCATTTCATCCCAACGGGTGACCGTGCGTCATGGCGCCCGAACCCGTGCGGGCGGGCCGGGTCACTCCGGGGCGACGCCGTACCCGGCGAGCCATTCCAGCAGTTCCGCGCGGGTCGCGGTGACCAGCCGCCCGCCGGTGAACCGCGGGTCGGCGGTCACCTCCGCGACGGCGGAGGACGGCACGGCGAACACCCGTGCCGACGCGTCGGAGTCGAACTCCGCCTCGGCCAGCACCAGTCCGTGAAGCGGCTGCTCGAACACGTCGACGCCCAGCGGCGGCACGCTGTACCGCGTCTTCGACAGCACCCTGGCCGGGAGACCGGCGAAGACCTCGTACTCGGCGGCCGACAGATAGGTGTTGGTGATCAGTCCCTGCATGGCGCCCGGATGCCGCGCGGGGATCTTCTGCGTGAGCTTGAACACCGGTTCGGCGCCCGGCTGTTCGACCCGGCGCAACCGCATCCGGGTACCCGTCAGATACCGGTCCACGATCCGGAACGCCGTCGCCGGCGGTGCCGGGGGTGAAGCGGCGAGCAGGAAGCGGCGCTCCCGCTCCACCCGCGCGTACTTCCCTGCCTGCGGCGTGTCCTCCATGCCGTCCACCGTACGGTGCACCCGGCACCCGGCACCCGGCAGACCCGTTGCCGGGTTCGGTCAGGCCGCGTTCTCGCCCAGCGCCGCCGAGCCCTTGAACGTGTGCCGCTCGATGTGCGCGCGGGCCGCGGCCAGCGCCGGGCCGATCTCCCGCGTACCGGTCGACACGCACAACGTGTAGACGGTGTCCAGCAGTTGGCGCCGGACATGCGGGTCGAGGCTCTCGCCGCCGTCCGTCGCTGCTGGAACTTCCCGGCGGCCCGTGAGGGCGCTCAGCGCCTCGTAGCGTTCCATCAGGTTGCGCAGCACCGTCGGGTGGGCCATCAGCATCGTCGTACTCCTCAGTGTTCGGCGAAGTCGAGGCGCGTCTGCCCGGATTTCCCGACCGTATGCACCTTTCTCTGACGCATCTTCGGAAACAGCCTCCTCCGGAGCACGGCGTAGCTGGTCAACGGCGTTATGGGTCGGGGGTGTTGTTCTCCGCATCGGAGGGCGGACCGCCGGAGATCCGGGCCAGGCGGCGCCGGATGTCGTCCGCCAGCGGGGTGTCGAGCGCCTGGGCCACCGCGAGGGCCCGGGTCAGCGCGGAGCGGGCGGGAGCGAGGTCGCCGCGCCGGAGGTGGATCCGGCCGAGCGTGTCGAGGGTCTCCGCCTCACCCGCCCGGTCCCCGCAGGCGCGCCGGCACTCCAGGGCCTCTCGGCAGTGGACGAGCGCCGGCTCTGTGGCGCCGGCCGCGAGATGCGTGCGGGCCAGCCCGTCCAGGACACTGCCCTCCCACCGGCGCTCACCCCACTTGCGGAACATCGCCAGCGCCTGCTCCTGCGCGGCCAGACTCTTGCGCAGCCGGCCCGCGTCCCGGTACAGATCGCCCAGGTTGGCCAGCGCGATGGCCTCACCCGCCTGGTCCGGGATCGCCTGGCAGCCCGCCAGCGACTGCTCCTGGCACTCGATGGCCTCCGCCGTTCGGCCCATCCGGCGCAGGGTGTTGCCCAGATTGGTGAGCACCCCGGCCTCGCCGCTGCGGAAGCCCGCCTCGCGCATCAGGGCCAGCGCGTTCCGGTAGTGGCTGACGGCGGCCGGGTAGTTCCGCAGACGGTGCTCCGCGACGCCCAGACCCACCAGCAGCCGCGCCTCCGCCAGCCGGTCGCCGAGCAACCGGGCACTGGGCAGGGCGAGTTCGTGGCAGCAGATCCAGTCCGTCCAGTGGCCCCTGGCCTCGAAGAAGCCCCACAGGCAGCGGGCGAGCTGCCAGGCCTGACGGTGCCGTCCGATCCGCGCGGCCGTCTCGACCAGCGGCGCGAACACCCCGCGCTCGGCGTCCAGCCAGGCCAGCGCCGCCGCCCGGTCCCCGAACTCCGCCCCCGTCCTGGGCGCCGACGGATCCGCCCGGTCCAGGCGCTGCGGTCGCAGCAGCTGTTCCGCACCGTCGACCGTCGCCAGATAGAAGTCCGCCAGCCGGGCCAGCGCGGCCGCCCGCTCGTCCGCGCTCTCCGTCCGGCAGCACTCCCGGGCCGCGTACGCCCGCAGCAGGTCGTGCAGCCGGTACCTCCCGGGGCGCGGCTCGTCGAGCAACTGGCAGTCCACCAGGCCCTCCAGCAGCCGGTCGGCGGCCACCACGTCCACACCGCACAGCGCCGCCGCGGCCGCCAGACCGAGCTCGGCCCCCGGGAACAGACCCAGCAGCCGGAACATCCGCCGCGCCCCCGTGGCCAGCGACCGGTACGACAGCGCGAACGCGGCCTCCACACTGCGGTCCTCGGCGGCGAGTTCGTCCAGCCGCCGCTCCTCCACCGCCAGCCGGTCCCGCAGATGCGCCACCGTCCACGCCGGCCGGTGCCGCAACCGCGCCGCCGAGATCTGCACGGCCAGCGGCAGCAGGCCGCAGGCCCGCAGCACCGCCTCGGTGGCGGCCGGCTCGGCCGCCACCCGGTCGGGCCCGGCCACCGCCGCGAACAGCGCCAGCGCGTCGGTGAACGGCAGGACGTCCAGACTGACCGACTCGCCCGCGTCCAGGCCGGTGAGCCGGCGCCGCGAGGTGATGACCACCAGGCAGGACGCCGAACCCGGCAGCAGCGGCCGCACCTGCCCGGTGTCCACGGCGTTGTCGAGGACCAGCAGCGCCCTGCGCCCGGCCAGCCGGGACCGCCACAGGGCGGCCCGGTCCTCCGCGCCCGCCGGGATCCGCTCACCCGGTACGCCCACCGCCAGCAGCAGCCGCTCCAGCGCGGCCGCGGCGGTCACCGGCCGCCGGCCCGGGGTGTGCCCGTGCAGGTCGATGTACAGCCGGACGTCCGGGCACCGTCCGGCCAGCCGCTGCGCCACGTGTACGGCCAGCGTCGTCTTGCCCACCCCCGCCATGCCGTCGATGGCGCACACCCCGCGCCCCGCCGCGGCCACCACCCGGGCGGCCTCCGCCGTCCGGCCGGTGAAATGGTCGCTGTCCCGCGGCAGATCGACCCAGCGCTCGCCCGGCTCCGCCTCCCGCGGCCCGCCCGGCAGCAACGAGGGGTCGGCCACCACGATCCGCTGCCGCAACTCGCCCAGCAGCGGCCCCGGATCCAGCCCGAGCTGCTCCGCGGACACCGCGCGCGCCCGGTCGTACGCGGCCAGCGCCTCGGCCTGCCGTCCGTCGCGGTACAGGGCCGTCATCAGCAGCGCCCACGGCCGCTCCCGCAACGGCTCGGCGTCCGCCAGCCTCCGGGCCTCCGCGGCGGCCGCACCGAAACGGCGCCGGGCGAGCAGCACCTCGGCGCGGTCCTCGGCGAGCGACTGCCGCGCCGCAGCCAGCCACTCCCGCCGCGCCTGCGCGAAGGGCCCCGGGACCCCGCCGAGCACACTGCCGTCGAACAGCGCCAGGGCCTCATCCAACAGCCGCTCGGCGAGCGGCAGCCGCCCGGCTCCGGACGCGGCACGGCCCTCGTCGGCGAGCCGCTCGAACCGCGCCAGATCGGTCGCCTCGGGATCGGGCAGCCGCAGCCGGTACCCGGACGGGTGCGACTCCAGGAAGCGGCCGGGGGAGCGGCGGGCCCGGACCGGCTCCAGCGCCCGCCGCAGACCCGCGACATACGTGTGCACGGCGCCCTCCGGGTTGCCCGGCAGCGCCTCGCCCCACACCGCGTCGATCAGCTCGCCGCGGTCCACCACCTGGTCGCGCCGCACCGCGAGCACGGTGAACACCGCGCGCTGCAGCGGCGGTCCGAGGGCGATCTCCCGGGCGTCCACCGACGCCCGCACCGGCCCGAGCAGGCGGACCGACAACACCCCCTGCCCCGCGGCCGATCCGCCCCCGCCGCTCCCCGCACCGGCGCTCCCCGTGCCGCCGGCATCCGTCCCCCCGGTGATCCCGTCACCGGCACCCGCTCTGTCGTCCACGGCAGCCCCCCGGCCCGCTCGCCCGCCCCCTCGGCTCCGGCCGCGTCAGGACCGCGGTCCCCACCGCATCCAGACCGTGTCCAGAGCCCGCTGCCAGGATGCCCGCGACAGGCAGTTCACGGAAGCTGGGACGTCAGGAGAGTGATGGTGGGAAGCGGGCTCCCGAATCCGATCTCGCGCCGTTCGGGGCGGCGCGCACGCAGGGCATGGGCGGCCGGCGCGGCCGCGGGCGTACTCGCCGCGGCGGGCCTGGCGCTCGGCCCGGTGGCGGACGCCGCCTCCGGGCCCACCGGCCCGTCCTTCTACTACGTGGCCGCCGACGGCGCCCTGTGGGGCGTTCCGGACGGCGGCAGCCAGGCGGTGCCGCTCGGTCCCGCCGGCCAGGCGGCACCCGGGGCGCACGTCGCGGCCGTCCGGCTGCCGGGCGGCTCGCCGTCGGCCTTCTTCGTCGGCACCGACGGAACGGTCTTCCAGTCCTGCCCGCAGGCGGTGAAGCCGGTCGCCGTCACCAAACCCGGCTTCGCCACCTCCGGTTCCGTCGTCACCGCCGCGGTGGTGGCCGGGCAGTACGCCGTCGCGGCCGACGGCATCCCCACGCCGCAGCCGGCCCGGGCCCGGGCGACGGTCCGCCCGGCGGAGATCAGCAACCCCTGCTCGCCGCCGTCGGTCCGGATCGTCTCCAACGTCAGCCCGTCCTACGTCTCGGGCGGCGCGATGGCCTCCGCCGGCACCGCCGACGGCGGCTGGGGGCTGTTCTGGGTGGACACGTCCGGCGCGGTCGACGCCCAGTGGCGGCTGCCCGGCGGCAAGGTCACCGAGAAGGAGCTCACCCCCGCGGGTACCGCGACTCCGGGCGGCGGTCTGGCGGCCGTCCCCGGCGCGAGCGGCGTGACGCTCTTCTTCACCGGACACGACGGACAGGTCTACGTCGCGCACCCGGCGGAGGGCGGCGGCCTGGCCGACACCCCCAAGGCGAACCCGACCGCGCCCACCGCCGTCCCCGACGGAGCCCCGCTCACCGCCGCACCGCAGGGCGGCGGACTCGCGGTCGGCTACGTCGCGGGCGACGGGACCTTCACCGTGGCCGCGCTGACCCTCACGGGTGACTGGCAGCGGACCGACGGCGTCGGCAAGGCCGGTTCCTTCGCCCCCGGTTCACAGGTCGGTTCGTACGGCGGCGCGGACTGGGACGACTGGTACTGCGGCACCCCGCCGCCCTTCTTCTGGCACTTCCACGGACCGGTCCCCGGGCCGGACCCGCAGTGGACGACGATCGGGCAGGGCAACGGCGGGCCCGGCTTCTTCTTCGCAGCCGGCTGAGCGGTCCGCCCGAGGGGGGCCGCGGCTGCGGAGGGGAGCCGCGAGCCGGCGCAACAGGCAGGGAGGGCCCGCCCGGACACCGTCCGGGCGGGCCCTCGCGTGCCGGGGCGCGCGGTGAACTCCCCTCCGGCTCAGGTCAGTCGATGCCGCGCAGGATGTGCGTCTCGGACGGATCGTCCTCGTAGCCGGCGAGCCTGATCGGCGCGCATCGCGACCACGTGTCCAGCGGGCGCTCCTCGTCCCTCAGTGAGGCACCGTCGCGTCCGTGCTCGGCCCGCTTCTCCGATGGCTTGACCTGTTCAGCTGACACCGCGCACTCCTTAGCGTCGCGTGGGCCGGATACGCCGGACGCGGCCGTTTCCCTCGCGTCGGCGCCCGGCATGACTGATCCTTCGGGCGGTACGGACGCGGTGGCGCCTTGGTGTGCCCCTGCCGGACGTCGGCGGGGCAGGACCGGAAGCGCGGCCGAGGTGGCGACTCGTTCCGGGACGGGCTGCGGGGCCAGGTACTTCCCCGGGAAGCCTGCTCGTCCCGCACAGCGTATGCCGCCGCGCCCCCCTTCACCAGCCGGTTTACCTCACACGGGTCGCGGTCCCGGGCGACCCGGGAGCCTGCCTCACAGGCGTGATTGCTACGGTTTCCCGTGCTCAACAGTGAGAAGGTCCGCCACGACCGCGTTCGGCCATCCGGGTCAGGGCCGGCGTCCGGAGCCGAGCGGAAGCAGTCCCGTTCCCGGCTCACCCGGATGCTCGCCGACGTCACCCCCCTGCGGGTGAACCCCGACTTCCGGCGCCTGTGGTTCGGCAACACCGTGTCCTACATAGGCCAGCAGATGACGGCGATGGCCGTCGCCCTGCAGGTCTACGCGATCACCGGATCCAGTTTCCATGTCGGCCTGGTCGGCCTCTGCTCGCTCGTCCCGCTCATCGCCTTCGGCCTGTACGGCGGGGCCGTCGCGGACGTCGTCGACCGGCGCAGGCTCGGCCTGATCACCGCATGCGGGGCGACCCTGCTGTCCGCGGCGCTCGCGGCGGCGGCCATCGCCGACGTCCGCTCGGTGTGGCTGCTGTACGCGATCGTCGCCCTGCAGGCGGTCTGCTTCGCGATGAACTCCCCGGCCCGCTCGTCGATGATCCCGCGGCTGCTGCCGGCCGAGCAGCTGCCCGCGGCCAACGCGCTGGCCTCGCTGGCCGGAGGCGTCGGGCAGATGGCCGGACCGATGCTCGGCGGTGTCTTCGTCGGCCTCTGGGGCTACCAGGCGGCCTACCTCATCGACGTCGCCGCGTTCACCGCGTCCCTCTACGCGATGTGGCGGCTGCCGGCGATGCTGCCCGAGTCCGACGCGGGGGCCGCCCCGGAGCCGGCCGACGGGGAGCCGGCCGCCGCTCCCGCGGCGCGGCGCCGGCCCTCGGTCATGGAGGGCCTGCGGTACCTGGGCTCCCGGCCCAACCTGCGGACCACGTTCGTCTCCGACATGTGCGCGATGGTGCTGGCCCAGCCGCGCGTGCTGTTCCCGGCGATCGCCGGGCTCTGGTACGGCGGGGACACCCGCACCGTCGGACTGCTGGCCGCGGCGCCCGCGGCGGGAGCACTGCTGGGCAGCGTGTTCTCCGGCTGGCTCGGCCGGATCCACCGGCAGGGCCGGGCCGTCCTGGTCGCCGTCGCCTCATGGGGCGCGGCCGTCGCCGTCTTCGGGCTCACCCGCAACCTGTGGCTCGGCCTGCTGTTCCTGGCGCTGGCCGGGTGCGCCGACACCGTCAGCATGGTGTTCCGCAACACCATGCTGCAGGCGGCCGCGCCGGACGACATGCGGGGGCGGCTCCAGGGGGTGTTCCTGGTGGTGGTCGTCGGCGGCCCCCGCCTCGGGGACTTCCTCGCGGGCTCCGCCGCCGACGCGGTGTCGCCCGCGGCGGCCGTGGTGGGCGGTGGCGTGGCCTGTGTGCTGGCCATCTCCCTGATCGCCGTCCTCCAGCGCGGCTTCACCCGCTACGACGCGCGCCACCCCGTCCCCTGAGGTCAGGCTTCCAGCCCGGTAGAGCGGTACGGCTTCGGGCTGCCCCCGCGGCTTTGCCTGCCGTCCTCCACCCCCTGATGCGCTGCCCGCGCCCCCTCGGCCTCCGGCCTGCCCCGGCCCCCCGTCGCCGTCCACCGGTTCGCCGTGGTTGT
>NZ_JAINZZ010000139.1 GCF_019890725.1 Actinacidiphila acidipaludis | reverse complement strand
ACGGGCCGTGCCGGGGGCGGCGGCCCTCGTCCTCGTCCCGGACGGCTCGCACGGGCCGGCGGCTCCGTACCGGGCGGCGGCCGCGGGCCGGACCGACCCGGTCGCTCTGCTGGTGCGGCTCCGCTCGCCGCAGCACGTGGCCCCCGCGCGGGCCGCCGCGGTCCGGCTGCTGGAGGCGCTGGCACCGGGCAGCGGAGCCTCCGGCGGGGCAGGATCCGACGCGAAGGACGGCCGGTCCGTGGCGCCCGGCGGGGACGGTTCCCCGGCCGGCGGTCCGCCGGCGGCCGGGGCGGCGGCCGGGGCGGTGGCCGGGGTGAGCGGCGGACGGGAGGGGCTGGGCGCGCTGCCGGAGGCCTGGCGGGAGGCGCGCGACGCCGCCCGGGCGGCGCGGGCCCAGCCCGATCTCGGGCCGGTCGCCGGCTGGGCCGACCTCGGCGCGTACCGCCTGCTCACCGGCCTGCCCGCCGCCTCGGCGCCCGACCCCGCGGTCGCGCCGCTGCTCACCCCCGACCGCCGCGATCTCGCCCGCACCGCGGAGGTCTACCTCGACCTCGCGGGCCAGGCGGCCCGCACCGCCGCAGCCCTGGCCATCCACCGGCAGACCCTCTACTACCGGCTCTCCCGCATCGAGGAGCTCACCGGTCTCGACCTCGCCGACGGCCGCTCCCGCCTGCTGCTCCACATGGCACTGAAGGCCGCCCGGCTGTAGCCGGACGGCCTTCGGAGGCGGGCGGCGCCCGGACGCGGGCTACATGTCGTCGATCGCGGCGAGGTCGATGTCGATGGTGAAGGGGGCGGGGAGCTTGAGGCGGTCGTGGAAGATGCCGACCGGCACGTAGGCCGCCGTCACCGGGTCCAGTTCATAGGCGTAGACGATCGGCCGACGACCGTTGCCCTGTTCGACACGCCAGAAGTGCCGGATGCCCGCCTCCGCATAGAGCTGCGGCTTCCGATGGGTGTCCCGGGCCTCCGACTCCGGCGACACCACCTCGATCGCCAGCACGACGTCCTCGGCGTGGAACGCTGTCTCGTTGCCCGCCTCGGACACCGCGTCCCGGCGCACGACCGTGACGTCCGGCTCGGGCCGGTTCCGTTTGTTCACCACGATCGTCATCTCGCGCCCCACCCGGAGGTCGGCCGGAGTCTGGGTCCGCAGGCTGTGCGCCATCAAGTCGACGGCGAGCATGTGGAAATA
>NZ_JAINZZ010000138.1 GCF_019890725.1 Actinacidiphila acidipaludis | reverse complement strand
GTGCCGGAGTTGTTCGAGGCGCAGGTGCGACGCACCCCGCAGAACACCGCGGTGGCCCACGGCACGGACACCCTCACCTACGCCGAACTCAACACCCGCGCCAACCGACTCGCGCACTGGCTCACCGGCCAGGGAGCAGGACCCGAAACCCTCGTCGCCCTCCTGCTGCCCCGCTCACCCGACCTCGTCGTCGCCATCCTCGCCGTCCTCAAAACCGGCGCCGCCTACGTCCCCATCGACCCCGAATACCCCGCCGACCGCATCACCACCATCCTCCACGACGCCCAACCCGTCCTCACCCTCGACACCACCACACTCCCCACCGACCTCACCACCCACCCCGACACCAACCCCACCACCACCCTCACCCCGCACAACACCGCCTACGTCATCTACACCTCCGGCTCCACCGGCCGGCCCAAAGGCGTCCTGATCCCCCACACCAACATCGCCCGCCTGTTCACCGCCACCCAGCACTGGTTCCACTTCGGACCCCACGACACCTGGACCCTCTTCCACTCCTACGCCTTCGACTTCTCCGTCTGGGAACTATGGGGCGCACTCCTGCACGGCGGCCGCCTGATCATCGTCCCCTTCGACACCAGCCGCTCCCCCACCCACTTCCTCACCCTCCTCGCCGAAGAAAAAGTCACCATCCTCAACCAGACCCCCTCCGCCTTCTACCAACTCATGCAAGCCGACCACGACCACCCCCACCCCCGCCCCCAACTCTCCCTACGCCACGTCATCTTCGGCGGCGAAGCACTCGACCTCCCCCGCCTCACCACCTGGTACCACCACCACCCCGACACCCACCCCGTACTCGTCAACATGTACGGAATCACCGAAACCACCGTCCACGTCAGCCACGCACCCCTCACCCACCAAACAACCGCACACGCCACCGCCAGCACCATCGGCCAGACCATCCCCGACCTGCGCGCCTACATCCTCGACAACGCCCTGCGCCCCGTACCCCCCGGCACCCCCGGCGAGCTCTACATCGCCGGCAACGGCCTCGCCCGCGGCTACCTCAACCGCCCGGCGCTGACCGCCGAACGCTTCCCCGCCGACCCCTACGGCCCCGCCGGCACCCGCATGTACCGCACCGGCGACATCGCCCAATGGACCCCCCACGGCACCCTCGAATTCGTCGGCCGCGCCGACCACCAAGTCAAAATCCGCGGCTTCCGCATCGAACTCGG
>NZ_JAINZZ010000137.1 GCF_019890725.1 Actinacidiphila acidipaludis | reverse complement strand
TGCGGCTGTCAGGAACGCCGAGTTCCCGCGCGACGCGCACGGTCTCGGTCCCGTGCAGGTCGAGGGCGGCGGTGACGCCGCCGGGGGCCAGGGCCCGGACCCGGTCGGCCAGGCCGTCGCCGTAGGCGACCGGTTCGGCTCCGAGATCGCGCAGGAAGCCGGCGGACGTCGCCGATCCGGTGCCGATCACACGCGCTCCCGCGATCCGCGCCAACTGGACGGCGAACACTCCGACCCCGCCCCCGGCGCCGCCGATCAGCACGGTGTCGTCCGGACCCGGCGCGACCGCGGCGAGGGCCGCGGATGCCGTGCGGCCGGCGATCGTGAGAGTGGCGGCGGTGCGGTCGTCGACGCCGTCGGGCGTGTGGTGGGCCTCGTTCGCCGCGATCCCCCCGGCCACGTCCACCACCACGAAGTCGGCGACCGCGCGGGACAGGGCTCCCCCGAACACCCGGTCACCGGGCGCGAAACCGCTCACGCCGTCACCGACCTGGTCGACCACTCCCGCGTAGTCGGTCCCGAACCCGGCCGGCAGGGCCAGGCCGAACCTGGCGGCGGTGTCCGCGTCGGCGGTCATGATCCAGTCCATCGGATTCAGGCCGGCCGCGGTCACCCGCACCCGGACCTGCCCCGGACCGGCCTGCGGCGCGGGAACCTCACGGACGTCCAGGACCTCGGGACCGCCGAAGGAATCCAGCCGGACCGCCCTGCCGCCGCCCGGGTTCGACTGCTTGCTCGGTGTCTGCATGAAGGCCCGCCTCCTCGCGTCCCATCGAAACGGACTACGCTCCGTTTCCATGAGCGACCGTAGCACAAACGGAACACGATCCGTTTCTGGTGGGGCAGACGCCCGGACACCGCGGGCCGATGCCGTCCGCAACCGCGACCAGCTGCTCGCCGTGGCCATGCGCGTCTTCATGTCGGCCGCCGCCGAGCCCTCGATGCGCGAGATCGCCCGTGAGGCCGGGGTCGGCATCGCCACCCTCTACCGGCACTTCCCGACCCGCCAGGCGCTCGTCGACGCGGTCTACCAGGACCAGGTCGTGCGTCTGACGACCGGCGCCCGCGAACTGCTCGGCCACCTGCCCCCGCCCGCGGCGATGCGGCGCTGGATGGACCTGTTCGGAGACTGGATCGCCACCAAGAACGGCATGCTCGACACCCTGCTCGCGATGATCGAATCGGGTGAGATCACCCACGCACGGACCCGGACCGAACTGCTGGCGGCCATCACCGCGATCCTCGACGC
>NZ_JAINZZ010000136.1 GCF_019890725.1 Actinacidiphila acidipaludis | reverse complement strand
TGGGCTTGATCCGCTTTGACGGACACTCCTGATCAGGGGCTTCGGCCCCGGAAGGATGATGTCCATCATGGAGAGCATGGGGAAGAAGAAGCCGCGTCCCAGGCGCTCGTTCACGCCGGAGTTCAAGGCCGAGATCGTCGAGCTGTGCCGACGCGGTGACCGTTCTGTCGGCCAGGTCGCCAAGGACTTCGATCTGACCGAGACCGCGGTGCGCGACTGGGTCAGGCAGGCCGAGGTCGATGCTGGTGAGCGGGACGGACTGACCAGCGACGAGCGTGAGGAGTTGGCCCAGTTGCGGCGGGAGAACCGCCGACTGCGGGAGGACGTGGAGATCCTCAAGCGTGCGACGGCTTTCTTCGCAAAGGAGACCCGGTGACGGTGCACCCGTTCATCGAGGCGGAGAAGCAAGCAGGCCACAGCGTCAAACGGGCGTGTGGACTGCTGGAGGTCTCCCGTGCCGCCTTCTACGCCCGCCGCAGCGGCGAACTCGGTCCCCGTGCCGTCCGCGATGCCGAGCTGACCGACAAGATCACCGAAATCCACACCGACTCGCGTGGAAGCTACGGAGCCCCTCGTGTCCATGCCGTGCTCCGGCAAGGCGGTGAGCGCTGCGGCCGCCGGCGGGTCGCCCGGCTGATGCGGCAGGCCGGGATCGAGGGCCGGCACCGCAGACGTCGGCACCGCACGACGATTCCCGATCCGCACGCGTCCGCCCGCCCCGACCTGGTCGGTCGCGACTTTCGGCCCGACCCTGCCGCGCTCGACAGCCGTTGGTGCGGCGACATCACCTACATTGCCACCGACGAGGGCTGGCTCTACCTGGCCACGGTCATCGACATCGCCTCGCGCCGTGTGGTCGGCTGGGCAACTGCTGACCACCTGCGCGCCGAGCTGGTCGCCGACGCCCTTCGGGCTGCCTGCCGAAGCCGCCGACCTCCCACGTCGGTAATCTTCCATTCCGATCGCGGCTGTCAATACACCAGTCGCGAACTGGCTGTCCTGGCTGATGAGTTCGACATCCGGCTGTCGGTCGGCCGCACCGGACAGTGTTGGGACAACGCACTCGCAGAGTCGTTCTTCTCCACGTTGAAGAACGAACTGGGCGACGATCGTCGCTGGCCCAGCCGGGCCACCGCCCACACCGCGATCTTCGAATGGATCGAGGGCTGGTACAACATACGCAGGCTGCACAGCAGCCTCGGCTACCGCAGCCCCGCCGACTACGAGACCGCCCTCGCAGCCTGACCACCACACCGAGGGTGTCCGTCAAACCGGAACAAGCTCA
>NZ_JAINZZ010000135.1 GCF_019890725.1 Actinacidiphila acidipaludis | reverse complement strand
TGGGTGTGGGTGATGGCTGGTTGTTTGAGAACTGCATAGTGGACGCGAGCATCTGTGGCCAAGTTTTTAAGGGCGCACGGTGGATGCCTTGGCACCAGGAACCGATGAAGGACGTGGGAGGCCGCGATAGGCCCCGGGGAGCTGTCAACCGAGCTGTGATCCGGGGGTGTCCGAATGGGGAAACCCGGCAGTCGTCATGGGCTGTCACCCGCATCTGAACACATAGGGTGCGTGGAGGGAACGCGGGGAAGTGAAACATCTCAGTACCCGCAGGAAGAGAAAACAACCGTGATTCCGGGAGTAGTGGCGAGCGAAACCGGATGAGGCCAAACCGTATGCGTGTGATACCCGGCAGGGGTTGCGTATGCGGGGTTGTGGGAATGAGCTTGATCGGTCTGCCGGCCGGTCGGCGAGTCAGAAACCGTTGATGTAGGCGAAGGACATGCGAAAGGTCCGGCGTAGAGGGTAAGACCCCCGTAGCTGAAACGTCAGCGGCTTGCTTGCTCATCTCCCAAGTAGCACAGGGCCCGAGAAATCCTGTGTGAATCTGGCGGGACCACCCGTTAAGCCTAAATATTCCCTGGTGACCGATAGCGGATAGTACCGTGAGGGAATGGTGAAAAGTACCGCGGGAGCGGAGTGAAATAGTACCTGAAACCGTGTGCCTACAAGCCGTGGGAGCGTCGGGGCAGGCCTTGTGCTTGTCCTCGTGACTGCGTGCCTTTTGAAGAATGAGCCTGCGAGTTTGCGGTGTGTTGCGAGGTTAACCCGTGTGGGGTAGCCGTAGCGAAAGCGAGTCCGAATAGGGCGGTTGAGTAGCACGCTCAAGACCCGAAGCGGAGTGATCTAGCCATGGGCAGGTTGAAGCGGAGGTAAGACTTCGTGGAGGACCGAACCCACCAGGGTTGAAAACCTGGGGGATGACCTGTGGTTAGGGGTGAAAGGCCAATCAAACTCCGTGATAGCTGGTTCTCCCCGAAATGCATTTAGGTGCAGCGTCGTGTGTTTCTTGCCGGAGGTAGAGCACTGGATAGGCGAT
This sequence comes from Actinacidiphila acidipaludis, assembly GCF_019890725.1. Taxonomy (GTDB): domain Bacteria; phylum Actinomycetota; class Actinomycetes; order Streptomycetales; family Streptomycetaceae; genus Actinacidiphila; species Actinacidiphila acidipaludis. The sequence continues at coordinate 292 of NZ_JAINZZ010000135.1, read as the reverse complement.
GGGCCCTACCGGGTTACTGACCTTAGCCAAACTCCGAATGCCGGTAAGTGAGAGCGCGGCAGTGAGACTGTGGGGGATAAGCTCCATGGTCGAGAGGGAAACAGCCCAGAGCATCGACTAAGGCCCCTAAGCGTACGCTAAGTGGGAAAGGATGTGGAGTCGCAGAGACAACCAGGAGGTTGGCTTAGAAGCAGCCACCCTTGAAAGAGTGCGTAATAGCTCACTGGTCAAGTGATTCCGCGCCGACAATGTAGCGGGGCTCAAGCGTACCGCCGAAGTCGTGTCATTCGTA
>NZ_JAINZZ010000134.1 GCF_019890725.1 Actinacidiphila acidipaludis | reverse complement strand
GTGTAGCCGAGCTGGTTGAGCGCGGTGACCGCTCGGCGGGTGGCGCGTTCGGGGTCGCGCCGGACGAAGTAGGTGCCGCCGAGCTCGTGGTAGGGGACGTTGTCGGTGAGCATGTGCCAGATCGCCGTGATGATCGAGTGCTCGACGGCGACCAGGGCCTTCATCGGTCCGCGGCGGGCGGTCAGCCGTTTGTAGCGGGCCTGAAGGTAGGTGTCCTTGGTCCTTGCCGCACCGAAGGCGGCCAGGCCGAGGGCTCCTTTGAGATACGGATTGCCGGGGCGGACCTTGGTGTTCTTGGTGCGGCCGGCGGACTCGTGGTGGCCGGGGCAGACCCCGGCCCAGGAGGCGAGGTGGTTGGCGGAGGCGAACCGGGTCATGTCGCCACCGGTCTCCGCGATGATCACCTCGGCGACGGCCCGGTTGATCCCGGGGATGGTGTCGAGCAGGTCGAGGGCGGGGCGAAAGGGGGCCATCGCCTCCTCGATCCGTTCGTCCAGCTGCCCGATCGCCGCGGTGAGCTGGTCGTAGTGGTCCAGGTGCAGCCGGGTGAGGAAGGCGTGGTGGGCGCGGAACCGCCCGGTCAGCGCCTCGGTGAGCTCGGGGATCTTGTTGCGGAGCTTGCGTTTGGCCAGCTCCGCAAGGATGTGCGGGTCACGCTCACCCGCGATGAGGGCTTCCAGCATGGCCCTGCCGGAGACGCCCATGATGTCGGAGGCAACCGCGGCCAGTTTGATCCCGGTGTCCTCCAGCAGCTTCTCCAGGCGCTGGACGATCTGTCCGCGCTCGCGGGTCATCTGGGTGCGGGCGCGGGTCAGGTCCCGCAGCTCGCGCACCTGCTGGGGTGGCACGAACGAGGGACGGACCAGGCCGTGCGCGCCGAGCTGGGCCAGCCAGGCCGCGTCCGAGACGTCCGTCTTGCGGCCGGGCAGGTTCTTGACCTGCCGCGCGTTGACCAGGATCACGTTCAACTCGTCGGCCAGCAGGTAGTAGAAGGGCTTCCAGTAATCCGAGGTCGCCTCGATCACCACGAGTGTGACCTCGGCGGCCAGCAGGTGATCGCGCAGTGCGAGGACCGCGTTCGTCGTCGATCCCCACGTGGTGGTCTCGGTCGTGAACGATCCCCGCCGCTTCGTGCTCGGGGTGCGAACGCATGCCTTGGCGTCCCTCTTGCTGATGTCCAGGCCGGCGCAGCGTTCGTGCAGCACGTCCATGTCCCGATCCCTCCCTCGGTGGTCGAGCACTACGCCGTTCCGGGAGGGCCAGGGTGAATCAGGAATTCTGACGCACGTGCTTCACAGCAACACTCCACGGTTCCCGTGGACGGCCCTCAGCACCACGCTGACCTGCGAGCTCACCGGCATCACAGAGGCATCGGTTTCGGCCGGAACGAACCCCACCAGCGTCCCGCACCACCGTCGACCCCCGTCAGGGCAGACAGAAGCACCCCCAGCGCGCGCCACAGGATTTACCACGCCCCCGGCGCGCACCGAAGGTGCGCTGCTTCGCTGACCTG
>NZ_JAINZZ010000133.1 GCF_019890725.1 Actinacidiphila acidipaludis | reverse complement strand
GGCTGGTCGAGCCGGGGGTGCGGAAGCGACGCCGGTCTGATTACCGCAGGTGGGAGCGGTCTGCGGCGATGGAACTGTGGCAGATGGACATCGTCGGCGGAGTCCTGCTCGCGGACGGCGGCGAGTGCAAGATGGTCACCGGGATCGACGACCATTCGCGGTTCGTGGTGATCGCGAAGGTGGTGCAGCGGGCCACGGCCCGTGCGGTGTGTCTGGCCTTCGGGGACGCACTGCTGCGGTTCGGAGTGCCCGAGGAGGTACTGACCGACAACGGCAAGCAGTTCACCGCCCGCTTCGGCCCCGGCAAGCCCGGAGAGACGATGTTCGACCGGATCTGCCGGGAGAACGGCATCACCCATCGGCTGACCAAGCCGCAGTCCCCGACCACGACGGGCAAGATCGAACGGTTCCACCAGACGCTTCGGCGTGAACTCCTCGACCTGCGTGATCCGTTCGCGGACCTGGAGTCCGCGCAGGATGCGGTGGACGGGTGGCTGGAGGACTACAACCGGATGCGGCCGCACCAGTCCCTGGACATGGCGGTGCCCGCCAGCCGGTTCGTTCCCCGGCCGCGCACAGAGCAGCAGGCACTGCCGGTGGTGCTGCCCGCACGGCTCGCCCCGATCCCCGCCCCGGCAACCAGCGAGCCCGGACCTGAGCGCGAGCCGGTGGCCGGGCGCGAGCCGGTGGCCGAGGCCTGGCCGCTTCCTGAGGGCGAGGTCGGTGCGGTGGAGGTGGAACGGGTGGTTCCCGCGTCAGGGAACCTGAGTCTGCGCGGGCAACAGATCTGGTTCGGTCCCGCTCTGGCCGGCATCACGGTGACCTTGCGGATCGACGTGAACCGGCTGCACGTGCTGATCGGCGGCGGCCGCCACAAGACGCTGCCCTCGAAGCTGACCGGCCGGGACCTGCGGGCCCTGCTGGCCAGCGGAGAGGCCCGTCCCGCCCGGCCGTGGGCAGACGATCCCGGACCTGCGGCGCAGGCGAGCGGGGCGGTGGAGGTCGACCGCACCGTCAACGCGGTCGGCTACGTCGGCCTGGGCGGCGACAAGGTCCTGATCGGCTGGCCGTTCGCCGGGCAGCGGGTCACCCTTCGCCTCGACGGCCGTCTCCTGCAGGTCCTGGACGAGCAGCGCGTCCTGCAGGCCACCCTGCCCAGCCCGCTGCCGGCCTCGGCCTGCGGACGCCTGCAAGGAGCCCGGCCCGCAGGACCGCCTCCCCAACTGCCACCGCCTGCCGACCAGATCGCCGAACGCACCGTGAGCACCGTCGGCGGCTTCACCGTCGCCGGCCAACGGATCCAGATCGGCCGCGGCTATGCCCACCAGGTCGTCACCGCCCACCTGGGCGAGGAAACCATCAGGGTCTTCCACGGTGACGAGCTGATCACCACCGTCCCCCGCGTCACCAGCAAGGAGGTCGTGATCCGCAAATCCGGCGAACACAACCGCCGGAAGATCGTCTAGGACAGACGTCAAGCATCACCCGACGCCAACCCGTCAACCATCAACTGGGACTAGACAC
>NZ_JAINZZ010000132.1 GCF_019890725.1 Actinacidiphila acidipaludis | reverse complement strand
GGAGGTGCCCCCAATGCCGTCAAGTTAGTGGCTGGTGTGGTGGTGGCCTGTGGTCTTTGGGGTTTTGGCATGAAAGTGGCGGAGTCCTGTTGAGGATGTGGTTGTCGACGCCGCATCTCACTACAGGACTCCGCCGTGGTTCAGTGTGTCATCACCCGTGTCATCGTCACAGCTGTTGGCCGGTTCGCGCCGGGTCATCTGGGGCCGTTGACGGCTCTGCTGCCGTTCTCTGTGGTCGATGACGCGCTCACCCGGACGGGTCTTGTGCAGCGGCGAGTGCGGGACCTGCCCGCGCGGGTGGTGGTCTACCTGCTGATCGCTCAGGGATTGTTCGGGCAGGTCAGCTTGCAGGGCGTCTATCGCAAAGCGGTCGCCGCGATGTCCGGGATGCCACTGCCCGATCCGACTCGGCAGGCCCTGCATGCCGCCCGGGCCCGGCTGGGCTCACGCCCGCTGCGGGTGTTGCTGCGCTCGCTGTGCCGGCATCCCGACGCGTGCCCGCCACTGTGGCGCGGGCTTGAGGTCTGCGCGATCGACGGCACCGTGCTGGATGTCCCCGACACCGCCTCGACGCGGGCCTGGCTGGGCAAACACAAGCACCGCCACGGTCTGGCCGGATACCCGCAAGTCCAGCTGATCTGCCTGGTCCACTGCACCACCCGCACCCTGATCGACACGGTCTTCGGACCGGTCCACGGCCGGGAATTCGTGCCCGCCACCCGTCTCCTGCGCAGCCTGCACACCGGGATGCTCGTCCTCCTGGACGCCGGTTTCGACGCCGCCGTCTTCCTGGCCGCACTGGCCGCCACCGAAGCCGACTTCATGGTCCGGCTGCCCCGCACCGCCCGCCTGGCAGCCCTCGAACGCTACCCGGACGGCTCCTGGCTGACCGTGCGGGCCGGCCGCACCATCCGGGCGATCGCGGTGGACGTGGCCATCGACACCCCGCAGGGCACCCGCACGACCACCTGGCTGTTCGCCACCACCCTGCTCAACTGGCGCACCCACCCCGCCCCGGCCCTGGTCGAGTGCTACCACGACCGCTGGGAGGTGGAAGAGACGTTCTGCTCGATCAAATCGACCATGCTCGGCGGCAGGGTCCTGCGCTGCGGCAACCCGCCCGGGCTGGCCCAGGAGATCCACGCACTGCTGATCGCCTACCAACTTCTGCGGCTGGTCATGGCCCAGGCCGGAACCGCAGCCGGACTGCGCTGCACCCGCATCGGCTTCACCCTCGCCCTGGAACAGGCCCGCAACGGCCTGATCACCGCGACCGACATCACCGGACCCACCGACAGCGACCTGCTCGGCACCATCGCCACCTACCTACGCGATCACCCCCTGCCCGAACGCCGCCTACGCATCTACAACCGCCTGGCCAAGCGGTCACTGTCGAAATACGCAGCCGGAAAGACCAGAAACGGCAAGAAACGCCAGCCCCTCCCCACCGGCACAGCCACCCTCACCACCACGATCAACCCCAACCACCCCAACTCCCACCAGCCAAAACGCCAAACTTGACAGCATT
>NZ_JAINZZ010000131.1 GCF_019890725.1 Actinacidiphila acidipaludis | reverse complement strand
TTGACATCCTCTCCGCCCTAAAGGACGGAGATTCCCGCCTGCCTGTCGGTGGTCACCGGCTGGGGCTTCGGGTGGGTTCCTGTTTCTTCGCGCTGTGCCGGGACGAGTCCCGGTCTTACCCGCGCTCCGCAGGCTGATACGGCCAGTCCGGCCGCCCTGGCGACGTTGATCGCCGCGTTGATGTCCCGGTCCAGATGGGCGCCGCAGGCTCCGCATGTCCATGTACGGACGTTTAGGGGCTTGGGGCCGTCCTTAACGCCGCACTGCGAGCACACCTGAGACGTCGGCTCGAAGCGTCCGATGCGGATGAGGGTGCGGCCGTACTTCGCCGCTTTGTACTCCAGCATCGTGGTGAACGCCGACCATCCGGCATCGTGCACGGACTTGGCGAGGCGGGTGCGGGCGAGCCCTTTGACCGCCAGGTCTTCCACTGCAACCGCTTGGTTTTCGCGGATCAGCTTGGTGGAGAGCCGGTGGTGGAACTCACGCCGCGCATCGGCCGTCCGTGCGTGGGCACGCGCAACATTGACCCGGGCCTTCGCTCGATTCTTCGACCCCTTGGCCTTGCGGCTGAGATCCTGCTGCGCCTTCCTCAGTTTCTTCTCGGCCCGGCGCAGGAAGCGGGGGCTGTCGATCTTCGTGCCGTCCGAGAGGATCGCGAAGTGCGTCAGTCCCAGGTCGACGCCGGCCACGATGTCCGTGGCGGGCAGCGTCTCGGGCTCGGTCTCGACCACGAACGAGGCGAAGTACCGTCCCGCGCTGTCCTTGACCACGGTCACCGTGGACGGGGTGGACGGCAGGGAGCGCGACCACCTGACCGTTACGTCACCGACTTTCGGGAGCCGGAGCTTACCGCCGGTCGTGATCTTCCATCCGGCATTGGCGGTGAACCGGACCGACGGCCGGGTGTCCTTGCGGGACTTGAACCGGGGTGGCCCCATCTTCGGCCGCTTGCCCTTGAGGCCGTCGAAGAAGTTCTTGTAGGCGGTGTCCAAGTCCCGGAGAGACTGCTGCAACACGACCGAGGACACCTCGGCAAGCCATGCCCGCTCGGGGGTCTTCTTAGAGGCGGTGAGCTGCTTGGACAGCTCGCCGGACGGGATGAAGGGCAGCCCGGCGGAACGGGCGGTCTCACGGGCCCGAAGGGCGTCGTTGAAGACAACCCGAGCACACCCGAACGCCCGCGCCAACGCCATGCGCTGACCGGCACTCGGGTACATGCGGAAGCTGTACCGAAGCTGCATGTCGATCATTATACCCTTTGGTTTATGTCACCACGGTGGAAATCTAATCCCGATGTACGTACCGGCCGTCACGTCGTCTACAACCTTCACGTCCACTTGGTCTTTGTCACCAAGTACCGGCGCAAGGCCATGACCGACGCCATGCTGACGCGGTGCGAGGAGATCATGAGGGAGGTCTGCGCGGACTTCGAGGCCGAGCTGAAGCAGTTCAACGGCGAGGACGACCACGTGCACCTCCTGGTGCACTACCCGCCCAAGGTCCAGCTCTCGAAGCTGGTCAACTCCCTCAAGGGAGTGTCGGCCCGGATGCTGCGCAAGGAGTACGACGCGCACGTGCGCCGGTACCTGTGGGGCGGGCACTTCTGGTCCGGCTCCTACTTCGCCGGGTCCTGCGGCGGCGCACCGCTGACCGTGGTCAAGCAGTACATCGAGAACCAGAAGCGGCCCGTCTGACCGTCACGGCAAGGGCGCAGCGAACTCC
>NZ_JAINZZ010000130.1 GCF_019890725.1 Actinacidiphila acidipaludis | reverse complement strand
GAGCAATGCTCAGGACTTGTGGATCAGCTCCTCTGGAGGACGCGCGAAGGGCGTACCTTCCCGAGTGAGTGATCGTCTAGTCACCGAGTAGGCCCGCGCTGCGAACGCGGGTCGGGAAGGCACGCCCGTGCTCAGCGTAGTCAATGAAGACGGCACCACCGAGTCCGGTTCCCTGATCGACGAGATCGTCCGCGAGGGTGCTCGGCGGATGCTGGCCGCGGCCCTGGAGGCGGAGGTGGACCAGTACATAGCCGAACTTGCAGGGCAGCGTGACGAGGCCGGTCGCCGACTGGTGGTCCGCAACGGCCGGCACCGGCCGCGGGCCGTGACCACGGCTGCCGGGCCCATCGAGGTGGCCGTCCCGCGCGTGAACGACAAGCGGGTCGACGAGACGACGGGTGAACGCCGGCGTTTCTCCTCGAAGATCCTGGCGCCGTGGTGCCGGAAGTCCCCGAAGATCAGCGAGGTGCTGCCGCTGCTCTATCTCCACGGCCTGTCGTCGGGCGACTTCGTGCCCGCGATGGAACAGTTCCTGGGCTCCTCGGCTGGGCTGTCGCCGGCCACGGTGACCCGGCTGACGCAGCAGTGGACCGCCGACCACGCCGAGTTCCAGCGCCGCGACCTGGCCGAATCCGACTACGTCTACGTCTGGGCCGACGGCGTCCACCCCAAGGTTCGCCTCGGCCAAGCCCACTCCTGCGTCCTGGTCCTGATGGGCGTGCGCATGGACGGCACCAAGGAGCTGATCGCGCTGGCCGAGGGCCTGCGGGAGTCGACGGAGTCGTGGGCCGACCTGCTGCGCGACTGCCGCCGACGCGGCATGCGCGACCCCGAACTGGTCGTCGGCGACGGCGCGATGGGACTGTGGAGGGCACTGGCCGAGGTGTTCCCCGCCGCCCGCCACCAGCGCTGCTGGGTCCACAAGGTCCGCAACGTCTCGAACGCCCTGCCGAAGTCCGCTCAGCCGAGTGCGACGAAGGCTATGCAGGAGATCTACAACGCCGAGGACCGGGCCCACGCCGAGAAGGCGATCGAGGCGTTCGTCCGTACCTACGGCGCTAAGTGGCCCAAGGCCGTCGCGAAGATCACCGACGACGCCGAGGAACTGCTGGCGTTCTACGACTTCCCGGCCGAGCATTGGATCCACCTGCGGACGACGAACCCGATCGAGTCGACGTTCTCCACGGTCAAGCTCCGCACCAAGGTCACCCGCGGCGCCGGCAGCCCCGCCGCAGCCCTCGCCATGGTCTTCAAGCTCATCGAGTCCGCCCAGGCCCGCTGGCGCGCGGTCACCGGAGCCCACCTCGTCGCCCTGGTCCGCGCGGGCGCCACGTTCGAGAACGGCGTCCTGGTCGAGCGAGAGGGTAAAGCCGCGTGAGCGAGATCCCGAGCCCCGACAGCTGTCGTAGCAGCGTAGAACTGCAGATCGCCCGGGTCATCGTCGCATCCCTCGAACAGGCCACCGTCAATGTGCGCTGCCTGCGGGGACCAGTCCGTCGCGGTGCCCGCTTCAACCGCCTCCGCGGTTCAGCACAAGCACTCGACCTGACACTGACACAGGCCGTCGTCTACGGGCATCGAGTGGCAGAACTCGACACAGGCCTGACCGCCTTCGTGACGCTCCGAGGAGAAGGCGTCCAGCACCTCATGACGGGCACTCTGGCCTCCGGATGGCAGGTCATCCAAGGCGCCAACCCGTCGCCCTAACCAAGCGATCCACAGGAATTGACAGTTACTC